>NZ_VIYG01000001.1 GCF_009389585.1 Oceanobacillus sp. CFH 90083
TTCTGTTTTTACCGGGTTTTGTCCCAGCCTCGTTTTGAAAAAAAGATTGATCAAAACAGGTTTTCTGTTCATGAAATGGTATACCGATTTTATAAAAAGTTTGATCATTTTTTGACCACATAGTTACACAATTGCGCCCTTTAATTGAAGATCGATTAACAATCTCTATGTTGTCGTTTTAATAAAAAATATCGATTAAAAATGGTTTGAAACATTGATACTTAGGTTCCTAAATCTACATAATAGAATATCCTGACTATTTTTCTTTAGTTAACTTGATATCCATCCAAGGTTGCCAATTAGAACCGTCACTTAATAATTCCCATTTTCCCTTTATGGTGTTACCATCACTGCTGAATTCGCCCGTAAAGCGTTCCAATTCACCATTAATCGTCCAAAGACGATCTCGTAAATTTGCCAGGTAAGCACCTGCGTTTCCTTGATTGTCAAAAGAACGTGTGAAATACGCCTGTTTCGAAGAATCATAGCCGATGACCTCCGTGGTTTTAACCTCTTCATTACCCATATATCCATCCACTTTATGAATAAGGAAAAACCCCCCAGGTAGCCATTCGTAAGTGTCCACTGCATTTAGTCTGCCTGCAGGGCTGGATGAAGTAGCTTTAATTAGCCCTTCCGTATTCCACTTACCGACAAATATCTCTAGAAGTTTGTGCTCGGGACCAGGACTGGGTAGTTGCTGTGGATCTTGGGTTTTGTCGTTCATTGTCATATAAATAATCCCCTTTTCTTTGTTTTCTTAAGTTTATCACACACAATTGCTAAGGGCTTCTTCTCGATTGCTAAAAATTTGTCATAGCTAAGGGCTGGACTCTGTAAACGCGGAGGCAGCTCTAATTGGTGTTGCCTATAACTTTAAAAGGTTAACAAAAATCAAAAGGGTTTCGGAAATTGTAAAGCTACTAGTAGCTTAGCCAATACCAAACCCCTTTAAAAATTTTCAATTTCAGTAAGTTTACAAGTAAATTGAAGAAATAATACGTTCAAGTTCTAAAATCTAAATATTTGTTAGACAGTCTGACGTACGGTGGTGTGAGAGGGGCGAAAAGTTATTTAGCTTTTCCCTCTACTCGATTTTATTCTATCATTGGGAAGTGTTTGCTTTATAATGAATGAAAAGATTAATATACCCGGTCTTCATCCAGTTGTTCTTCTAAAATATGATGAGCGAACCAATCCAGATTTTGTTTGAGAATGGCACGATGGATGCCTGGCTTGTCTGTACCATGCAGCATGTCTTTGAAAATGACCAGCTCTGTTTCTATACCGACATCCTTCAAGCCGCGATAGAGTTCATAGGCATTTGGAACAGGAACCCGGGGATCCTTTTCACCATGCTGAATCAAAGTTGGCGTTGAAGCATTATTAATATAAGTCATAGGAGATGTCTTTCGATAGATTTCCTCATCATTCCATGGTGTATCTCCTAAATAATAGCGCGTAAAATGAGTAATGTCCGTATTGACATAGTAGGTCATCCAGTTGGAAATACCGGCTCCAACTGAAATGGCCTTAAACCGGTTGCTGTATGTCGCACAAAAGGCAGATATATAGCCGCCCTGACTCCAGCCCAGAATACCGATCTTTTCCGGGTCTGCTATCTTACTGTCAACCAAAAAGTTGACTCCGGAAATAATATCTTCATAGTCTCCCAGCCCCAATTTTCGGAGATTTGCCGTACGAAAGGCTTCTCCATAGCCTGCACTGCCTCTGTAATTAGGCTCCAGAACAAGAAACCCTTTCTCTACAAATTGTTCGATTGGCTGATATCTATTTGTAGTCGGGGTTGCTATTGATGTGCCTGTTGGTCCGCCATGAACAGCGAGCACAAGCGGATAGATTTTCGCAGCATCGTAATCTGCCGGTTTTGATAATACGCCTTCAATTTCCAGTCCGTCTTCTGTTTGCCAGGAAATGATTTCCTTTTTACTCTTCGTTTTTCCTTCATAAAGCTGATATTGTTTGGTCAGCCGGTTATTATCAAGATATACTTCAGCAGCTGCTTGTGAAGTTGCTTTAACATATGCAGTATGCTTGCCATCCGACGTAATAACCGGAGAAGTGATTACGATGTCAACTGGATCTGCAAGTGGTGTTAAAGTGCCATCTTCTGTGATAAGTCCGGTGGTGTAATTGGTTCTTTCCTGCCAGGTAACAAGAATACCATTTTCAGTCCAGCGAACAGGGAAAACATTTTCATCTATGTCTAGCACAGGCTGTTTGGTCTGTTTTGATTTTAAATCATAGATTTCGAGTATAATGTTTGTGGATATTTTTTCCTTCCTGTAACGACTGTAGCAAATTTTTGATCCATCATAGGAAAATAGAACAGGTCCTGCTTGCAAAGGGGTAATATCTAATTTCACACATTCATTGGTTTTCAGATCCAACAAGTAGGTTTCCTGATTTAATATATCAGTTAATCTGGGAGTAGGGGCGGAATTGAAGATAATCTTCCCGCTGTCCGGTGAAATATCATAATGATAAATCTGCCTGTTCATTGATTCTGTCAATGGTGTACTTACTTTATCCTTGTTATCTTTATCGTTTTCATCCGCTGCTTTCCTTAAATCTTTTGGAAGCTTGTCAAGTACTTTGGCATTTTGTTTCGCTTTATCAAGATCCAGAAAGTACAATGCATTATAATGAAAATCTTGATCCATATAGGAAAACTCACCGTACATTTCACTGCGGCGTTTCAATTTTTCTGATTCAGGACGCTTTGCGATGTAAAAGAGACCTTTTCCGTTTGGAGCCCATTTAAAATGATCGATACTATGATCGGCATGAGAAAGCTGTATTGCTGTTGTTTCCTGGTCAGTCTGGATAAAAATCTGCTTTGTTTTTTTGTCTCCTTTACAAGCCGGGCTGAGAAATGCAAGAATTTGTCCATCTGGTGACCAGCACGGCTGCATGCTTTCGTTTTCACCAATCGTTATAGGATAGCTTTTATCGATATGTTTATCATAAACCCAGACATGCTGAGGGTATGTATTTTTGTCCCAGTCAGCTGCTTGTCTTACATAAGCCACGCGCTGTCCATCCTCACTGATGGCAACATCCTGAAATGTTGGTAAAGCTATTATTTCTTCTATCGTTAAATAATTTGCGGGACTATTGGGCATATACGTATGCTCCTTTCTGATTACTGTTCAATAGATTTCCTTTCGATCTGATAATCTGCTGTGGATTAAGTTTGCTGTAACAGATTGTGGATCATTCAGGATTTTTTCTTGAAAGGGTTTTCAATGTGTTTATAATAACCCTATCATTTTACATTTTCAAGTCGTTTATATAAAAAATAAATGAATAAACATAATCTATTTTGGATTAGCAAAAATATATCCTATTTACCGAATTCGGAGGGCGTACGTTTGCTCCTGCATTTACCAACCGACTTCATTGCGGTCTTAGACAAATTTGCCATTGTTAATGAAACGCGCACACTGTTCGTACCATTTTCACTTTCCATATATTAACACACCTATTTGATCGTATTCATCTTGACTATGCGAATGTAAGTTCGTATAATTGAAAAAAACAAACATATATTCGTATTAGGAGAGAGTACGATGAAAAATATTATGATGATGGATTATTCTAATGAACCGCGTCGGGATATTATGTGTATTGATGTAAAATCTTTTTTTGCAAGCGTAGAAGCTGCTGAGCGTAAGCAGCATCCTTTAAAATCACGGATCGCGGTTGTATCAAAACCGGATAATCAAGGGGGCTTAGTTTTAGCCTCGTCCCCTCTGGTAAAAAAAGAATATGGAATTAAAACTGGAACAAGAATCTACGAGATCCCGCTTAACGCAAAGATAGAAATTGTTGAACCTCGTATGGCATTGTATTTAGAAAAAAATTTAGAAATATTACGTATCTTTAAACGTTATGTAGCAGCGGAGGATTTGCTTGTTTATTCGATCGATGAATCGTTTATGGATGTGTCTAAATCGCATAAACTTTTTGGCAGCGCACATGATATAGCGAAGAAAATCCAGATGGATGTATGGAATGAGTTAGGCTTAGTGTTGACTGTGGGAATAGGAGATAACCCGCTTTTAGCCAAATTAGCACTTGATCACCAGGCAAAACGCGATGAACAAAATCGTTTTATGGGTGCGTGGCGGTATGAAGATGTACCGCGTAAATTATGGAAAATAAAATCGTTAGTGTCTTTTTGGGGAATAGGACAAAAAATGGAAGCAAATCTTCATCGAATCGGGATTCGGAATATGTATGATTTGGCTCAATATGATATTCACCTCCTAAAGAAAAAATTTGGTGTGATTGGAGAACAGCTCTTTTTTCATGCACATGGAATCGACCGGACAGTTTTATCGGATACGTATATGCCTAAAAGTACATCATTCAGCAGAAACCAGATATTAACCAGAGATTATACGGTGAAATATGACATTGAGACAGTTATCCGGGAAATGACGGATGAGAATACAGCGAGATTAAGAAAGAACCATTTAATAACTGGAGTAGTAAAGCTGGCAATTGGATATTCCAGGAATAAAGCACAGGGTGGATTTAATCATCAGATGAAGATTGAAGCAACGGATTCATCCAAAAGACTAAAGGAGTATATGCTGCTTATCTTTCATAAATATTATCAGGAAAATGCACCTGTAAGAATTATTAACATTACCTTTGGGAGCCTTCAAGCAAAGCAGTCATTGCAGCTGGATTTGTTTGAGCCGGTGGAAGTAACGGCAGAACATGAAGAGCTGGATGTGGCTATTGATCTGGTCAGAAGAAAATATGGTTATACTTCACTGCTGCACGCCTCCAGTTTACTTGAAGGCGGCATGGCAAGGTATCGTGCGAAATTGCTTGGAGGTCATCGCTCCGGAAAGGAAGAGTGAAATGGAAAAAATATCGATTACACGAATTACACCTGAACAATTCGGTTATAAGGACCGAGGGATTGTTAAATGGTTAGGGATGATGCTAAGTGACCATTCCGAAGCACTCAAAAAAGAAGAAATGAATGACCAGCTGATAGACATTGAAGCAAAAGAAGAGATGACAGAAGCAGAAATTGCAATGGTGCTATACAAGGCGTTTGTAACCGGGTCGCCCATTTTAATTCAAGCGAATGTGATGAGAAATGGGAACTATTATAAGGATGTAGCATGTAAAGTATCCGGTTATGTTGAAAATCGGATCTACTTCATTTTAAAAGATGAACGCTTTACCAATTGTACACTGGAGGAAATCAGAAATGTAGAATGGATGAATATCATGGATTGGTATGATAAAAGAAACTAATTAGCTTTACAAGAGCGGGGCATCGTATAAATATTTTATTTGAAGTGTTTAAGCAATACAGGCACATTTTCACATGAACACCGCCTTAAAATTTATTTTCCGAGCAGTTTTTTTCTGTTCTATTTTTTTGCGCCTAAATGGATTTTTAGAAGCAATCAATCATTAAGATGAAAAAATGACCCAAAGCCATATCGCATATTTTACTTTCATTATGGTGCTTGTCCCTATAATTAATTTCGTTTATAGAGGGCATTAGCCTTGCACTTTCTGCTTCCAGTTACATTTACTAATCTTAGGAAAGAAATGGGGTGAATACGAATGCGACGTAAGCTAGAAAAGTTTGTTGATCCGCTTCCAGGCATCGAGGTTTTAAAGCCTTACAAAAAAACAAAGGACGGAGCTCATTATGAAATGACGATGAAGCAATTCAGGAAGAAGCTGCATCGTGATTTACCAGCAACCACCTTATGGGGATATAATGGCCAGTTTCCCGGACCAATGATTGAAGCACTTCGTGATGAGCCAGTTCACGTGACATGGCTTAACCAACTGCCCAATAAACATCTGCTTCCTGTTGATGTATCGATCCATGGACTTGACCAGCTTCCCGCTGTACGCACTGTTGTACATTTACATGGTATAGAAACGAAGCCGGACAGTGATGGACATCCGGAAGCGTGGTACACAAATAATTTCCAGGAAACCGGACCTGTCTTCTCAAGAAAAACGTTCACATACCCGAATCATCAGCGTGGAAGTCTGTTTTGGTATCATGATCATGCGATGGGAATTACACGATTGAATGTGTATGCCGGGCTTGCGGGTATGTATGTTCTTCGGGATAAGCAGGAGAAATTATTAAACCTGCCATCCGGAGATTATGAGATTCCACTGATGATTACAGACCGAAGCTTTCATGCGGATGGGTCATTGTTTTATCCGGTACAGCCTGATGATGCAGCCGAGAATCTGCCGCATCCTTCTATTCTGCCTGCCTTTACTGGGGATACGATATTAGTTAACGGGAAGGTATGGCCATACTTGGAGGTGGAACCAAGAAAGTATCGTTTCCGGATTTTGAATGCTTCGAATACAAGATCCTACCGGCTACAGCTGGACTCCAATATATTATTCCAGCAAATTGGTTCCGATGGAGGACTTCTCAGAAATACCGTCGAAATGGAAACAATCCGCTTCCAACCGGCAGAACGAATCGATGTCATTATTGATTTTTCAAAAGCAGCTGGTCAGTCCATTGTATTAAAAAACGATTTAGGACCAAACGCTGATCCCAATGATGATACGGGGAGTATTATGCAGTTTCGCGTTACAAAGCCATTAAAAGATAAAGATAGAAGCCTTTTGCCTGCAGCTTTATCTGTTATTCCTTCGTTAAAACAAAATAGCATTTCTGTGATTCGCTATTTAAAATTAGTTGGAGACTCTGATGAATTTGACCGTCCTTTATTGCTTCTAAACAAGAAGCATTGGCATGATCCGGTTACAGAGAATCCACGTCTTGGAGCAACAGAGATTTGGGCTTTCACCAATACAACCAGTTTCTCTCATCCAATACACATTCATCTTGTCCAATTCCAGGTGCTGGATCATCAGCCATTCGATCTGGAACAATATAATATAGATGGAAAAATTATATTTACAGGATCGCCTGAAGCACCAGCGGCAAATAACCGCGGCTGGAAAGATACTATCGAGGTACCTGCTGCTAACATAACCAGAGTCATTGCCAAATTTGCGCCATATAGCGGAGAATTTGTGTGGCACTGTCATATTTTAGAGCATGAAGATTATGATATGATGCGGCCTTATATTGTTGTGGAAGATGATGAAAAGCAATAATGAATTATACAGAGACAAGAGCTTATGTTATATGATATAACCTGAGCTCTTTTAGATTTTAGATGTGCATATAACAACCTGTCATTGATTTATTGTTTGTTTTCTTTAGAGGAGGCTGAGGACAAGCCCGCAGAAGCGAAGTATATTTCCAGAGCGGGCATTTGCACATGCTATGGCCGGATTTTGCCAGATGAAACCACTTTTGTCTCAGCTTCGATGGGAATCTGGTGTAAATTAATAAACAGCCATTATCCGATTTCAACATCAATGATCTCACTTGATTCCAATCTTACCTCATTGATGATAATGTATTTGCTTATATAATTAATCGCATGGATATATCCTTTGATATGAACAGATTTTCCATCTGTAAAGTATTTTACTTGCACAGGAAGGGAATCTTTTTGCGCAAGCATCAGCTTTAAATGAATCTCCTCTAATTGCTGTTCGTCCAATATCGGTTTAGCTTCATGATAGTATTCCTTTTTAACTTCTTTTAACAGCGCAACATGTTCAGGGAGCATCATTGCCGTCCATTTTTTTGATCCGCGGTCATTTGTCATGCACCTGCCCTCCTGTTCACTTTTTGTATGGATAATATATTTTCTAATTTAAATAGCCTTAGCTGCTTGCGGTAATAACAGTAGGCCAGGATATCCTTTTCATGTACCTCAATCACTCTGATAAAACGTTGTGTCACCCTTTGATCCGCAGCAAGATAAATCATTTCGAATATTCCTTTTTCAGCGATCATTGCATGTAACCATTTCATAAGAATATCACTCCTTTTAGAAACGTTTGTTCTATATTACCACAAAAACAGGAACATATGTACTGTTAACATTTACCACTGTTATTGTGAACTGTTTCGACATAGAATAGGAACGAACGTTCTTTTAGTGAGGTGGTTAACATGGATTATTCGAAATATCCCCGTCATGATGTGCTTTGCATCGATATACGTTCTTTTTATGCCAGTGTAGAAGCGGTGCGGCTCGGGTTCAACCCGATGAAGGCTTTGCTGGCGGTAGTTGGTGATCCGGATCGTCCGGGCAGCATTGTTCTTGCAGCGTCACCGGAACTTAAAAAAAGATATGGATTAAGTAATGTCAGCCGCTCCGTAAACTACATATACTTGGTGTAGATACCTCAGAATTTATGAATCAATCATTGGATGATGAGACATCGATTAATTCGATGTCTCATCAATTTAATGAAGAGAAATATCTAAAATTTCATCGGAATAAATCCACTCGTTATTGTCTTTGGATTTTATTTGTACTTTATCACGTTCGGGTGATATTTTCTGTACCTTCCCAGCAATATAGCTATCTTGATATATTGCTGGGAAATTTGGATTTTAACTTTTTTATTTTGTTTCATTGCCTCAGCAATACTCTGTGAAAATAATTCAACTTGCTGTTCATCAAGAATAGGTTTTATTCTTTTGTTTAACTCCTTTTTATGACGTTGAAGTACCTCTTTATGTTCAGGTAACATCATACGGCTTGACTCCCACAACAAATTAGATCCTGAGGTAAGTTTGTTAGGTTTCACTTTAGCATCCTCCTTTATTAAGGCGAGCGTTCTTGTTGAGGGATGCTCCTTTTTTGGTTACTTTTCTGAAGCTGGAATGGATACTTTCTACAGCGTTGGTTGTGTACATAACTTTACGAACGGCACTTCCATAATCATAAAGCTGTTCGACATGGTGGAAGTTTCTTATCCAAACGTCAATAGCTCCTGGATAGGCAGCTCATTGTTGCTGAAAGGATTCGAAAGCACTTAGGCAAGCCTGAGGCTTGTGCCCCGTAGACTTTCTTTAACGCTTTGGTAAATGTTTTATAATCCTTACTGGGAACGTATTCGATGGAATTACGAATCAAATGAACGATACATCGTTGTACGATGACATCCGGAAAAATGGCACGTGATTCTTCTTCTGAAAAATGTTGTAATGATGTTTAATAGCAGCCAATAAATCTCCTCAAAGTGAAAGTGATCGTTTACAAAATTATTCTTGTATATTATTTACATCGACTAGATATAACAATTAGTGGCGCGAAGTATTGAGAACAATCAACTTTTCCGTAACTGGGGAGGGGATAAGGATGAAAAGTACAGGAGATTAATCCAAGCTGTGAGCTGGTAACAAGTGCTTTTGTTGAGTAACAATATAGTTCTTTAATTACAAATAAAGTCGTTTAAGTCACAATAAAGTTGTTTAAAAACTTTGATTTACTTATTCCATTAAAGGGCCATTTAATGGAATAAAAGAACGGTTTTTGAGCAATCGAGAAGAAATCATGAGTCGTCATAAGTGATATAATTAAGAAAACGTAAGAAGGGAGTAATACTATGAAAAATGCAGTCAACGAATCAGTTCTTCCGGGGATGAAGGCACTTGAGCGTATGGTTGGTACGTGGAAGATATCAGGAGGTGCTAACGGTGAAGCAACTTTCGAGTGGATGGAAGGTGGCTTTTTCCTTATGCAGCACGGTCTAATTGAGCAGAATGGCGTTATGCATAAAGCGCTTGAAATCATTGGTTGCGAGAAGCCATTTGGGGCTGATAAACCGAATGAAACTATTACGTCACGATCCTATACCGATAGTGGGGATACGCTTGACTATACATATGAAATGGACGGTGATACGTTAACAATCTGGGGCGGTCCAAAAGGTTCTCCAGCATTCTCGAGAGCGACTTTTAGTGAAGATGGCAATACCTTAAGCGGTGCTTGGGAATGGCCAGGCGGCTATAATTTTGTAATGACACGTATTAAATAAAAAATTCAACAAATAAAAAAATTTTACATGGTAGCGGTTGACCAGTCTGAAACCTATTTTTCGAGAGTTAGCGTTTTATAATTTCGAAAATAACGATAAAGTGTTGTTCCGTTAACGGGCGCAAATCTGGAACAAGGATTTAGCGCTCAATTTTATTTTAGGGCCATATTGTGGAAGGGGATATTTTACAGTTGATGCGTAACCTTATCAACTTCTTTTTGTCTAATACCTAGAGAAAATAAAGGGAGCTTCTATGAGAGTTAGAAAATAAAACCTTTCTATTCTTAGAATTAACAGTGCGGAATGGTTCACCCTCATCCAGTATCTGAAACGAATAAGTTGAATAATGATTCAAAGCATCTAACGATTCACCAACCTATCCTTGATGATACCGAAAATCAAGATGAATCTGTAAAAAAGGCTATTGATAGTGTTACTAAAGCATATAATGAAGATAAAAATGTGTTTTTCCACTGTTCTGCGGGGAGAAATCGTACTGGTACAGTAGCAATTGGTACTTTACTTGAATTAAACTTGGCAAAAGACATAGAGGAAGCTGAAGAGAAAGCAAAATCTATACGATCTAAAATCGAAATCAAACCAGAAATGAAAGAAAGCGTAAAAAAGATGTACGATAAGTAAATCCTTTCGCTTTTCAAAAATGTTGTTTCTGAAACAATAATTACAAGATTAAAGCGCTTATTTGGAACTGACTGCAGTTTCCTTTATCTGACCAGCGTTATCAAGGCAGAGTTGTACTCCAGGAAGAACTTGTATATATTTAAAGTACGTACAATATGATCAAACGCTCGCTTATATGACATTGAATTTACTAAAGCGGATAATACAAGGAGGATGAATGATGGAGGAAAGCATTGAAAAAGCAATACAAGATATCTATCCCGATGATTTTGCCTGGTGTTACGGGTGTGGCCGGTTAAATAAAGACGGTCATCACCTTCGAACGGGCTGGCAGGGTGATAAGACAGTTACAATCTTTACACCGGAATCAAAGTATATGGGAATACCGGGTTTTATTTATGGCGGACTGATAGCTTCGTTAATGGATTGTCATGGATCAGGATCTGCCGCGCTCGCCTTACACAGGAAGAATGGGCATGAAATCGGTGACGGCTCCGTGCCGCCCAGATTTGTCACTGCAAGTCTCCATGTGGAATTCCTTAAACCGACGCCGCAGGATGTTCCGTTAAAAGCAATTGGAACGGTGGGGGAAATCCATCCAAAAAGGTGGAAAGTTCATACAGAAATATATGCGAATAATCTTCTCTGTGCCCGTGGAGAGGTCGTTCTTGTTGTGATGCCGAGTACATTTTTGAAATAAAATATTTGCCTCATTTTATACCTGAAACAGGTCAGCTAAGAGAATTTCTCTTAGTCTTTTTTTGCGGCTGTTCAACGCTTCTATGTTTTATATTTTTTTAAATGGGAATTAGAAGGAGCAAGGTTCAATAGCTGAAATTCACAATAAAAGTGACAAAAAAATTGCTGTTTTCATAGAAATGCTTCAAAATAGAAAGGAAACCCTGTTGTTTCAAAAAAATAATCGCAGGTTACTTGGCTGGAAAATCCTGACTTCCGAACAAGAGATGGGTCAAAATTAACAAAGAATGATATGATAATCTTACGCTATGTGGAAAAGGAGAGAAAATAGAATGACAGCAACAACAGATAAACACGCTTTATTGCGAAATGATGTTAATATGCTTGGGAATATATTAGGAGAAGTTTTACTGCTGCATGGCGGTAAAGAACTATTTGATAAGGTTGAGTCGATTCGGGAAATGACGAAAAGTATCCGTAAAACATTTGATGAAGATACATATCATGCCTTAAAAAAGGAAATCAGCGATTTAAAGCCGCCTTTGCGTCAGCAAGTAATCCGCGCTTTTTCTATTTATTTTTATTTAATAAATATTGCGGAACAAAATCATCGAATCAGGCGCAAACGTCAGTACTTACTGGAAGAGGGAGTCAGTCAATCTTTTTCGATTGAAAGAGCAGTCCATAAAGTGAAACAAAAAAATCTAAAAAATGATATAATTCAGGAAATGCTTGATGAATTATCTATTGAACTGATTATAACTGCGCATCCGACAGAAGCGACGAAGCGGACCGTGTTGGAAATACAGAAACGGATATCGGCACATCTGCAAAAGTTAGATAACCCGCTGACCACCCAAAGAGAGAAAGAAGATGTTGAAGAGAGTCTGTTTAATGAGGTTACCGCTTTATGGCACACCAATGAGCTGCGGCAAAGAAAACCAAAAGTATTGGATGAAGTGAAAAACGGTCTTTATTATTTTGATCAAACATTATTTGAAACATTACCTAATATTTTTCAGGAGCTGGAAACACAGCTGCAGGAACAAATTCCAGGGGAGGACTGGCAGGTACCGAATTTTATCCGTTTCGGCTCCTGGATTGGAGGAGACCGGGATGGCAACCCAAATGTAACACCGGAAATTACTTGGAAGACATTGGAGATGCAGCGGGAATTAATTTTAAAGAAATATGAAGCCTCCATTGTTGAGCTGATGAGGCGATTTAGTCAATCGAGCGATCGTATATCGATCAATCAGCAATTTATTGACAGAATGGAAAAAGAAGAAAATAAATATTTAGATGAGAACAACAGATGGCCGATCAAATCGGAAGTATATCGACGTAAATTTGCCATTATTCTAAAGCGACTGCGTGAAACGGGGAAAACATCTCATGGTTATCGTCATGCGGACGAGCTGGTTCATGACCTTAAGGAAATCAGGGAAAGTGCAGAGGCACATTTGCCAGAGACGAAAAAGTTGAAAGCGATCCGGAAGGTCATCCGGCAAGCAGAGATATTTGGTTTCCACTTAGCGACGCTGGATATACGAAACCACAGTGGAGAACATGAAGCAGCTGTCCATGAGATTTTAACAGCCGCTCGCCTTACCGATGACTATACTGCTCTTACCGAGGAAGACAAACAGAAAATATTGTGTGAAGCACTGAATGATCCAAGACCTCTGTTGCTTTTCGATGGCGGTTATTCCGAAGAAACGCAAAAGATTTTAAATGTCTTCCGAACGATTAAAAAAGCGCATGAAGAGTTTGGTAAACGTGCGATTGAAGTCTATTTAATCAGCATGTCGGAATCACCAAGTGATCTTTTAGAAGTTTTAGTGCTCGCTAAAGAAACGGGGCTTTATCGCCTTTATCCAGATGGCACAGTGGAAAGTGATCTCGATGTCGCTCCACTACTGGAAACCATTGATGACTTAATCGCAGGACCGGCTATTATGAAGACCTTATTTGAAACAGAAGTATACCGTAAACAGCTGGAAGCACGTAAGGATCATCAGGAAATCATGCTCGGCTATTCAGACGGAAGCAAAGATGGCGGTACGTTAAGCGCCAACTGGAACCTGTTTAAAGCGCAGGAGGAAATCCATAATATAGCAAGGCAATACCATATCCGTCTGAAATTTTTCCATGGTCGCGGCGGCTCACTTGGCCGGGGAGGCGGTTCGTTGAGTACCAGCATTCTCTCCCAGCCGGCAGAGACGTTAGAGGATGGTGTAAAGATCACGGAACAGGGAGAAGTGCTTTCTTCCAGATATCTGCTTGAAGATATTGCTTACCGGAATCTGGAACAGGCAGCCTCTGCTTTATTTATCAGATCTGCCAAGGTTTCCAATACACCGAATCAAGAGGAATTGCGCCAAAAAGAATGGGAACAGGCAATGGAAGCTATTTCAGAAAAATCACTGAAAAAATATCAATCGCTTGTGTTTGGCGACCCGGATTTTCTGACGTTTTTCCATCAGGGAACACCATTAACGGAATTAGGCGCTTTAAATATCGGATCACGGCCAATGAGCAGAAAAAACAGCCAGCAATTTGAAGACTTGCGGGCGATTCCCTGGGTATTTGCGTGGACACAATCCAGATATATGCTGCCTGCCTGGTATGCAGCCGGAACAGGCCTGCAAGCTTTTATTGAGGAAGATGACAGTCATTTAGAAACGCTGCAAACAATGTATAAAAAATGGCCTTTCTTCCAAGTGACGATTAATAATTTACAAATGGCACTGATGAAAGCAGATATGCAAACGGCGAAGGAATATTTAGCATTAGTGGAAGATCCTGATGTAGCGAAACGGATATCTGAAGACATTATCGATGAATATGAGCGGACCAAAAAAGCATTGCTGCAAATTTCCGGCAATGAAGAGCTGCTTAGCCACACGCCGAATATACGGGAGTCTGTTCATCTTCGTAATCCATATGTTGACCCGCTTAATTTCCTTCAGGTGGATTTAATCCATAAACTGAGAGAAACAGCAGATCCTTCTGATGAGCTGGTGACAGAGGTGTTGCTGACCATCAATGGAGTGGCTGCAGGGTTAATGAATACGGGCTGATAAAGAATACACAAAAAAAGCTCCTGACAGGAAAACCAATTGATTATTTTATAGTCAATTGGTTTTTTTGAATTTTATAGTTATTGATAAAAGTGCTATTAGAAAATGACATTTATTGAATAAATATAAGATAAATGCAGATACAGAAATTTATTATTTCTTTAGATTATCGGAAATTTAGGATTTTTGACTACAAAAATTATCGTTTATTGTCTATAATTAGGATAATAGAGATGGTCAAATATGGAAGTCCAGACTTATAGGGAGTTATATACCGTAAAGGAATACAGAATAAGTTAGGAGTGAAGCAGATGGTATTTAGTTTTTTGAAAAAAGAATCGGATTTAAAAGAGCAATTGAATTTAAATAATCAAGTGAAACTAGATAATAAACTCCTTGAAATTATTAAAAATGTAGACGAATGTTCCTCAGCTGATTTTAATTTTCTAATAGGACAGCTTTTATCTAAAATGGGCTACAAGCACCAAATTATTGATGGTGTTAATGATAAAGGGATTGATATTATTGGTTTTAAAGGACAAAAAAAGGTGCTTGCTGTACAATGCAAAGCTTGGAATCCAAAAGTAAATACCGGTATTATAACTAAACAAGATGTACTTGCTTTTAAAGCGAACGTATTATCAGAGGAGTATGAGAAAGGTTTATTTATCACCTCTCATTATTTTTCAAAGCCAGCTATCGCAGAACAGGAAGATGACAAAATAATATTGATTGATCGCAGGGATTTGTATAATTTGCTCCCTCGTTATTTTAGTGAAGAATTTGGAGAGATATTATATAATGAGACACTTCAATCAATAAAAAGAACTTGCTCTTTCTGTGGAAAGGGGAAAGAAATAAGATTATGGAGCAAGAATAAAAAGAAATATTACTATAAATGTGCAAATAAGGATTGTGAAAGATATTAAGCAGGGTAACCCCTGCTTTTTGTTGGAAAAATAAGTGATAAGCTACACCAAAAGTTGTTTAAAGGGTTAAATGTACACCTGTCTTTAACAGCCAAATGAATTCTATCAAATAGAAAATCGACGGAGAAGACAGAATACATCATACTCATCTTTGCCAATATGATAATTTTGAAATTACAATTATTCAAATATATCCTTGAATGAAAATAGAAATTAAGGTATTATACAATCAAATACATCCTTGAATGAAAATAGAAATTAAGGTATTATACAATCAAATACATATTTGAATGAATGTGGAGTGATATAAATGGCAACGAAAGATACGTGTGAAATTTATTGCTATGACGAGGAAAAAGTCAATCGAATCCAGGCGGAATTACAAAAAGAAGATTTTTCGCTCGTTTCTCAGTTATTTAAAGTGCTCGCAGATGAAAATAGAGCAAAAATCTCCTACGCACTATGTGTAGACGAGGAATTATGTGTCTGTGACATCGCCAATATTATTGGTTCCTCTGTTGCAACAGCCTCCCACCATTTACGAACACTGCACAAACAAGAGGTTGTGAAGTATAGAAAAGAAGGGAAGCTTGCTTTTTATTCACTCGATAATGAACTCATTAAACAATTAATTTCGATGACATTAACTGATCAGAAAGAAGAGAAGGTAAATGTCTGAATCATTCATGAAGGAAGAAATGAAAGCCTACCGTGTGCAAGGGTTCAGTTGTGCAAGCTGTGCAAATATATTTGAAAATAATGTGAAGAGATTACAAGGGGTGGAGGATGCTAAAGTAAACTTTGGAGCATCCAAGGTTTATGTTAAAGGACAAACAAGCCTTGAGGAATTAGAAAAAGCAGGAGCCTTCGAAAATTTAAAGGTTCGGGATGAAAAAGAACAAAAAATAGAGCATAAGCCTTTTTGGAAACACAAAGAAAACATAAAGGCTTATATTGCTGTAATATTACTTGTGACTGGTTGGGTTTTAGGAAAACAATCAGGGGAAGGACATTTGCTTTCAACAATTGGATATGGTGCATCTATTTTAATCGGCGGTTATACGCTTTTTATCAAAGGTCTTAGAAACCTGAGCAGACTACAATTCGATATGAATACACTGATGACCATTGCAATTATCGGTGCAGCAATCATCGGCGAGTGGGTGGAAGGAGCAGCGGTTGTTATCCTTTTTGCGATTAGTGAAGCACTGGAGCGTTACTCCATGGATAAAGCCCGTCAATCCATTGAATCGTTAATGGATATTGCACCAAAAGAAGCACTGATTCGTCGGGAAAATGAAGAAATACGTATCCATGTAGAGGATATTCAAATTGGAGATATAATGATTGTAAAGCCAGGGCAGAAATTAGCAATGGATGGAACGGTTATCAAAGGGGCTTCCACATTAAATCAGGCTGCTATCACAGGTGAAAGTGTCCCTGTTACGAAAACAATCAATGATGAGGTATTTGCCGGGACATTAAATGAAGAGGGCTTACTGGAGGTTCGGGTAACCAGACGGGTGGAAGATACCACACTTTCAAAAATCATTCATCTTGTGGAAGAAGCTCAGGCAGAGCGTGCACCTTCTCAGGCATTCGTTGACAAATTCGCAAAATATTATACCCCGGCTATTGTGATGTTAGCTATGTTCATTGCGGTTATTCCACCAATATTTTTCAGTGAAGATTGGAGTACATGGATTTATCAGGGGTTAGCTGTTCTCGTAGTCGGCTGTCCCTGTGCTTTGGTTATTTCAACCCCAGTTGCTGTCGTTACTGCGATAGGGAACGCTGCCAAGAATGGTGTGTTAATAAAAGGCGGTGTTTATTTAGAAGAGATCGGAAAACTGAAAGCCATTGCTTTTGATAAAACAGGAACATTAACAAAAGGAATTCCGGCTGTCACTGATATTGTCACGTTTCTTGGAAACGAAGATGAATTAATCAGCCTTACAGCAGCAATGGAAAAAGGATCACAGCACCCTCTTGCTTCAGCTATTATCAAAAAGGCTGAAGAAAAAGGATTACCTTTCAATGATATATCTGTGGAGGCCTTTCAATCGATGACAGGAAAAGGTATCAAAGCAAGCGTAAATAACGAAATCTATTATGTAGGAAGTCCAAGCTTTTTTGAAGCGCTGCATCAGCAAATAAAAAGTGATCAGAAAGTAATAGTGGACGATTTACAAGCTGCAGGAAAAACGGTCATGGTCTTAGGAACAGCAACAGAAATCCTTGCTCTTATTGCCGTAGCGGATGAAATAAGGGAATCCTCTAAAGCAGTCATCAGCCAATTAAATCGTCATGGAATAGAAACCGTCATGCTGACAGGCGATAATCAACGAACAGCGAAAGCTATTGGACAGCAAATTGGTGTTACGAATGTTGAAGCGGATTTACTGCCAGCAGATAAGCTGGCGTTCATCAAAGAATTTCGAGGAACGCATCAACATGTAGCAATGGTTGGGGATGGTGTCAATGACGCTCCCGCACTGGCAGCTTCTACAGCAGGAGTGGCAATGGGTGGTGCAGGAACGGACACAGCATTAGAAACAGCGGATATCGCTCTGATGTCTGATGATCTAAATAAGCTGCCATACACCATTCAATTAAGCCGAAAAGCACTGACCATTATCAAACAAAATATTACCTTCTCGCTGGGAATAAAAGCTGTTGCATTATGGTTAGTTGTCCCCGGCTGGTTAACATTATGGATAGCAATATTTGCTGACATAGGAGCAACATTACTTGTAACGTTAAACAGTTTACGATTATTACGGATAAAAAAATGAGAAATTTCATGGAGCATGATGTCATAATCATTGAGGACAGACCGGTTTGGGGTTTGGCTATAGCTTTTTGTTAACATAGAAAATGTTCATTTCGTTACTCCTGATGGGAATAAACAAGCGACTATGTCTTAGCGAAAATATCGTGATTGGCATGGGATACAAGGGGAAGTATTAGTTACTTTCTCTTTTTTTGTACTTTACCGAAGCTTAGCAGAAATCGAAAGAATAGTAAGAAAAGCTGGAACTAAATTTTCCATTTGCATATATAAGCAAATAACTATATACTTATATTGATATTTGACTAAAAAGGGGAGGATTTACATGCAGCAAACAAAGATGGAAATAGAAAAAGCTGCTGTCATATTAAAATTACTCGGTGATAAAACCAGGCTGACTATGCTGAAGCTAATGGATGAACAAACTTGCTGTGTTTGTGAGTTCGTTCAAATATTTCAATCCAGCCAACCATCCATCAGCCAGCATTTACGCAAACTGAAAGATTTAGGATTAGTGAAGGAAGAAAGAAAGGGACAATGGATATTTTATTCGATTAATAATAAGAGTGAATATTATTCATTCATCAAACCGATTTTGGATCAATTACCGGATCAAGATGATAAATTAAAAGAACTGGAAGAAAAAGGTACACGCATTTCTTGTTGTTAGGTTTGGAGGTCTTATTTTGTCAGCAATGCTTATACTTGCAATTTTCATATTTGTATTAACCCTGGTTCTTGTCATTTGGCAGCCGAAGAATTTAAATATTGGCTGGTCTGCCATGGGAGGAGCTGTTATAGCTTTATTTGCAGGAGTAGTGGGGTTTAGTGATGTACTTGAAGTCATTGGCATCACGTGGAATGCCACATTATCATTTGTCGCCATCATCCTTATTTCATTAGTATTAGATGAAATTGGATTATTTGAATGGGCAGCATTACATATGGCAAGGATAGCAAAAGGGCATGGAATAAAAATGTTTATATATATCAGCATTTTAGGTGCGATTGTCGCAGCTTTATTTGCGAATGATGGTGCAGCATTAATTCTGACACCAATTGTACTTGCGATGGTACGCCATTTGAATTTCAAAGAAAAAATGATTTTTCCATTTATCATGGCGAGCGGGTTTATCGCTGATACAACATCACTGCCATTTATCGTTAGTAACTTAGTTAATATCGTTTCAGCCGATTTCTTTGGTATTGGATTCGTTGAATATGCGTCCAGAATGATTATTCCCAATTTATTTTCATTAGCTGCAACGATTTCGGTATTATTCATTTATTTTCGGAAAAATATACCTAAAAATTATGATGTGTCGAAACTAAAACATCCAGGTGAAGCGATTAAGGACCTGAAAATGTTTCATCTATCATGGTTTGTGCTCAGTTTATTAGTCATTGGCTACTTTATGAGCGAATTTATCAACGTACCGGTTTCTTTTATCGCTGGAATCATTGCGACTTGCTTTATCATCATGGCAAGGCGCAGTCCGGCTGTTAATACAAAAGCAGTTGTTAAAGGAGCACCATGGAATATTGTATTCTTCTCTATCGGCATGTATGTGGTGGTCTATGGGTTGGGAAATGCCGGACTGACATCTGCATTAGCAGGTATGATCCAAACAGTTGCTGATCAAGGGTTATTTGTTGCAACGGTTGGCATGGGATTCATTGCTGCTTTTCTATCATCCATTATGAATAATATGCCCACAGTGATGATAGATGCATTAGCCATTGCGGAAACAAACACATCTGGTGTGTTACGCGAGGCTCTTATTTATGCAAATGTCGTCGGCTCAGATTTAGGGCCCAAAATTACACCGATTGGTTCTTTGGCAACATTAGTATGGCTCTATGTATTATCACAAAAAGGCGTTAAGATTGCATGGGGAACGTATTTTAAAACAGGTATTATTTTAACCCTCCCCATCTTATTGATTACATTGGCAGGTCTATATCTGACACTGATTCTATTTTAAAAAGGAGAATGATGATGTCTAAAAAAACAATTTATTTCTTATGTACCGGAAACTCTTGTAGAAGCCAGATGGCTGAAGGCTGGGCGAAAAAATATCTTGGAGATACATGGACGGTTAAAAGTGCAGGCATTGAGGCGCATGGCTTAAATCCAAATGCAGTAAAAGCAATGCATGAAGCTGATATTGATATTTCTAACCAGACATCCGATATTATTGACCCGGAAATCTTAAACAATGCGGACTTTGTAGTAACTTTATGTGGGGATGCTGCAGATAAATGTCCAATGACACCGCCGCAAGTAAAACGCGATCATTGGGGATTTGATGACCCGGCCAAAGCTCAAGGAAATGAAGTTGAAAAATGGGCTGTATTTCAACGGGTTCGCGATGAAATAGGTGACAGAATCAAACGTTTTGCTGAATCTGGGGAGTAAAACAGCTTTTTAATCAACAAATCTAACTCTTTGCTTTTTCTTAAGCGTAATTGGCGTATTTCCTTCATTAACGCTGTGATGAATTGATTCGCTTTTATTATTAAAATAACGTCTGGAAAATCAACAATAAAAGGAGCAGTGTAATGCTGCTCCTTTTACTGTTGAATTAATAAATAGCAGGTATTAAACCACCATCCATTCGAACTGCTGTACCTTTCATAGCTCCGGAGTATGGGCTGCTTAAAAATGCTACCATTCGTCCTATCTCAAAAGGACGGATAAACCTTTCAATATATGAATCAGGTAAATTAGACAATACAAAGTCTTTTTCAATTTGTTCGAAAGATTTGGAGGTATCGTTCATATCTTTGAGTATATTTTCAACATTCTCTGATAATGTGGGCCCGGGCATAATAGTATTAATTGTCACTTCTTTGCCTTTGGTTAAAAGGGATAATGATTTAGATAAAGATAAAATCATTGATTTAGTCACAGCATACTGTGGCATATTTCCTGAAGGCATAACAGCTTCTTCGCTGGCAATAAAAATAATTCTGCCAAAATTTCTACTTTGCATTTTTTCTAAATAAAATCTGGACATATTATCAGCAACGAGGAAATTGGTATCGAAATATTTTTTCCAGACTTCATCAGTGATTTCTTCATAGTTCATCATTTCGTATACGCCTAAATTATTCACAAGAATATCTACATCAGGATGATTATTGCAGATATTTTCTCTATCATCCTTGTTCAATAGATTACCAAAAGCATTTTGAGGATTAGTTTCTGGATATTTTTGCTTTATGTCATGAACAACAATTTCTGCTTCCTCATTGCTTCTGCCGTTGACTAAAACATCCACACCTTCTTTTGCAAGTTCATAAGCTATCGCCTTTCCTATTCCTTTCGTTGACCCGGTAATAAGTGCTTTTTTATTTTTTAATTTTAAATCCATACTATTAGTCTCCTTTATTAGCCACATGTAATACATTTAAGTAAAAAGTAATCGTGTTACGTACAAAACTTTCTTTTGTATTTTTTTCAATTTCAACTAAACTAAAATAAATTTGAGGATCAAAAACGTGCATCAATTGATGGGATAAATAGTTATTAGGCAAAGAAGAGTTTACCTCTTTTTTTTCTTTTCCATTTTGTATGATTAGAGAAAAATTCTTTATGACCTTATCAATAATTGCATTTAATTCATCATGGTATTGTACATTAAATAATTGATGCATATAAAGAAAATGGTTCTTAGTAAAATCAAAAAAGTCACTATCAAATCCATAGGTGATTATTTTTTTGATTTTATCGCTTGTAAGATCTTCTTTTTTATCAATAAGTTCCACTTTGTCATTAAATTCTTCTAATTTAGGTATCAAAATATTAAAAAGTAATTCCTCCTTTGATTTAAAATGCAAATATAAAGTGCCCTTGGCAACATCAGATTCCTTCGCTATGTCATTCATAGTTACTTTATCGAAACCTTTTAATCTAAATAATGTCTCTGCATTATTTAGAATGGTAGTATTTCTATCATGAAATATTTTATCCATTCTTTGTGACATGAATAAACCTCCTTTATTTGACCATAAGTCAATTTTGACCTATGGTCATTTTAATGTATTTTTACCTATTAAGCAAGGAATATCAATATTAGTTAAATATCCACTATAAGATGCAGTGGAAATCATGCCAGAAAAAATCAAGAAGCCTTATTAAATTTGGAAAAGAAGATGAGAAAAGGGCTTTCCCTAAGAATTTGTTAAATAAAAGAAAGAAATTTGAGCAATCGAAAAGAAGCTTTTTTTGCCCGCTTATAGTAAACTAATGAAAAGGAGGCGTTTTTAATGAGTACAATGATTTTTGTTAACTTTCCAGTCAAAAATGTTGCTGATGCCACTGTTTTTTACGAGAAGCTAGGATTTACGAAGAACGATGACTTCTCTGATGCCCATGCAAGCTGTATGGTTTGGGACGAAAATTTTTATATTATGCTGTTAGAACATGCTTTTTATCAGCAATTCCTCAAAGATAAAAAGATTGCTGATACACAAAAAGAAAATGCTGCCTTAATCTGTTTTAGCATGGAGAGCGCAGAGGCGGTTAAAGAATTCGGGCGATTAGCGAAAGCAAATGGCGGCGATGCTTACCATGTCGACATGGGGATGCCGGAAGAACAAATGTATGGCTTAGAGGTATCTGATATTGATGGAAATATGTTAGAACCGATGTGGATGAAGCAATAAGTATGGAGTGAATATTATATTCTATTGGTGTGATATTTATCTCTTTATGAAGTCGAAAGATTTTCATTGGCTTTGAAAAAAGTGTGTGAAAGATGGAATTTAAAATTAACATAAAGAACCCATTTTGAGAATTGCTCAAAATGGGTTTTCATATGCATAAATTTTTAATTTGAAATTATTTTTCATGAAGCATACTCTTAAAGCTATGTCTGCTGGTCCCAAGAGAAGCAAGCACTGGCTAAACTTTCTTTACATCATCTGGTTTGAGCAGTCAATGAAGCGATTGATTTCAATAGACTGCTTGTTTCCTGATAGATTAGTTTGATATTCCATAAAGAGTGAGCTTCCTAAAATGATTTAATTGGTCTCCCATTTAGTCTTCTCTTAGCTGATTCCGAATATATTCTTGGATTTTCTTTTTATTTCTGCACACTGTATCTGCATATACATAGTACTCTCGACGCCAAAACTTTCGATTGCCGTATTTATATTTAGATTGACGTGCTAATCAAAAAAACGGAGCGTGATTCTATAGCTGGTTATCAATGAAGATAAATTTTCTCCCGGAAACCCTCAGAATGAATGGTATAATTAAGTATTGAAATCAGCAGCATGGATTCCTTAATTTACACATTTGGAGGTTATATTGTGTTGAAAAATTGTAAAAGAACTTCTTTCTCTTTGATTGCGGTGCTCCTTACTATTTTGATGATACCGATGCAAATCATTCACGCTGAAGAGAGCCATGAATTATCTGAAATTTATTTTGAAGATGATCGATTAGCACAAGAAATTGCTCACAACCTAAATCTTGAGGATCTTACAGGACAGACAATAACAGAGGCAGATATTGCCGGATTAACAAGTTTATATTTTGAGGGAGAATTAACATCATTGGAAGGACTGCAATATGCAGAAAATTTAGAAGAACTAAGATTGTTGGAAGCCGATATCGAGGATATAACATTGTTAGCCGGCTTAGAGAATTTAAAAATTTTAATTTTAAGTAATAATAACATCAGAGATATTACATCTTTGGCAAGACTGGAGAATTTACTATACCTAGAGCTGGATGGTAATGAAATCAATAACATTACGAGCTTGTCAGAGCTAAAGAACCTGGAAGAGCTTAGTTTAGCAAATAATCAAATTGCAGACATTACAGCATTAGAAGAACTAAGCAGCTTAAATTTTCTGGATTTAAATAATAATCTAATTACAGATATTACGAGTTTGTCGGGGCTGGAAAATTTGACGAGGCTGTATTTAAGTAACAATCAATTAACTGACATTACAGCATTGGAGGGATTAGAAAGCCTTGAACGTTTACATTTAGAAAATAATAAACTTTCAGATGTCGATGCATTTCAAGGTTTGCCATTGTCCGAATTGCATATCCGGTTAGCGGGTAATCCTATTAGTGATGAGGCTATCCAATATTTACAAACTCACGGTGCAGTAGTTTACGGTATAAACAATGACGGGGATAATGGGGAAAAACCAAATACAAATGTAATATTATTGATAGCTGTCATACTTCTATTAATAGGTGGCTTTATTGTATATCTGAAGCTGCGCTGAAAACAAGGAAAGAGATTACTACTCTGGAATTTACGAGGGTTTGGAAATCGAAGAAGCAATGATTGTTGGAAATCAAGCGATTGTTAACCATATCAATGACGAAGCAGAAGCGTCACAACAAGAGCGTGAAGATTTTGACCAGGTTCTTCAGTTAGCTGTACTTGATTTTCAGGTAGAAGCATTCAAGCTTGTGAATGAAACAGACCGGGTTATTTCTATTTTTCCATTGCTGGAGGAAATAGATGACACTACGAATACTGCTACAGATGATGATAACTCATCTGAAGATGCATCCAATACAGAAGATGAAGAAGAAAATACAGAATGGAAAAAAGACGCTACATGAATAGTGTTTGATTAGGCAGTGGAGATTATCGCATAAGTGATCAAAGCTGTCGGGATACACGGTATAAAAAATGTACCGAAATCAGAGCATCCTATTCCTTATAAAAGGAATAGGATGCTCGAAATTTGGTATAAATTGCATACCAGTCATTATGATATTTCACTATCAATTATATTCCTATAGGAGAATATACTAAATCAATTTATGATACTCAGAGAAAGGTATATATAATATTCGGATCATTATCTTCATAAACGTTCTAAAAAACTGAAATAAATTTGATAAGAGGAACCGTTGTGAAAATAACTAGAAATAATTGTTTGCCAGCATATATTCACATTTGCGAAGGTAGTGTTCCATGCGAGGAGACTACAATCTTCAGTAAAACAATTGTAAAAACAAAGAAAAAAGCTTGACTAAATAATTTCATGAATGAGCGTATGAAAATGAAGCGAAATAATTTGTTTAGATATTAATTATGTACACATAGTAAAAATAAAACATTAATTGTATCTTATTTTCCCGCGAAAGACAATAGAAGAGACAGATTTTACACCCTTTCTATTGTCATGAAATAAAGAGAAGATTTATCCCTTGGCTATATTGGATATATTTACCACTAGAAATATGATATTCCGCGAACATAGGAAGCAGGATGTTCTTTCGAAGGGGCGCTGAAGAAGATAGACGGTTCAAATAATGAACCATTTTCATTCGTCCTGTTCCTTATATAAGGAACAGGATGTATGAAAATGGTTTAAAATATGAACCAGCTATTAAAATACTTTTTGCATTCTTTTTATTGTTATCCATTAACGCAGCATCAAAGCCTTTCTAACTTCAATACCTGCCGCTGCTTCCTCTTTAAAATGATTAACGATAAATTCTCGAAATGCAATCGCCGCTTTTGATAAATAACGATTTTCCTGCCAGGCTATTCGAAAAATCCGCTCACCTGTTGGATCCTCGATCGGTATTTTTACTAAGTTCAGCTCTTCTCCGCTTTTACAGCCGCCAACAATAGCAATCCCAAATCCAGAACGCACTAAATCAGCGATACTTGCCGGTTCCTCCGTTTCACATACCATTTTTGGACGAAATCCAGCTTGCCGGCATAGTTCATCATTCATCATCCGTAAAGGTGAATTTTCTTTATAACCAACAAAAGGTTCCTCTGATACATCATTGAGATGAATCGATTCTCTGTCTGCATATTTATGTTCGTGTGGGACTGCAAGATAGAGCTTTTCGCGAATCAATGGAATTTCGCTATATCCTTCCAGTTGAATTGGCAGTGAAGTTAAATGAAAATCAATTTCCTGGGTTTTTTTCAGATTTTTGAAATCCTCAGTGGAAAATTGGTATATTTGTATATTAATGTCTTGATATTCAGATAAAAAGTTTTGTAATGGTTCTTTGACCTGCTCCATATTCATAAGTGCTAAATGGAGCCGACCTTGTTTTAAGCCTGATAAATCCTCTACTTCCCGGCGTCCTTCTTCAAGCAAATGAATTGCAGCTTTTGCTTTTGCTTCAAAAGCTTTTCCATATGGATTCAAACGAATTTGACGCGGTTTACGATCGAATAATGGAACCCCCAAGTCCTCTTCTAATCGCTGAATTGTTCTGCTTAAAGCAGGCTGAGCGATATGAAGTTCCTCGGCAGCACGGGTCATATGTTCTAATCTTGCCACCGTTAAAAAATATTTAAGTTGCAGCAGTTCCATCCACTTTCCCTCCTTAATCATTACATTGAGTATATGGAAGTATAGCAAAAGATGTATTTTTTATTATTTTTACATGATTATATAATGAATATTGTCAGAAGACAATGCCACTTAGATTAAGAAATGTTACACATGGGTGGGGAAAATATGAGTAAAGTTACGCAAAGTCACAGCAGCGATCGTCATAGCTTTTCAGTAGATCTTCATTCGAACAATGGTTTTTACAATATATCCTAAGGGGAGATGAGAAATATGAAAGCAGCAGCATTTCATTCACCAGGACCTCCTGATGTTTTGCAAATAATGGATTTCGAAAACCCCATTCCAAAAAATGGTCAAGTCCGGGTAAAGGTAAAAGCAGCCGGAGTACAGCCTATTGACTGCGCAATCCGCGGATATGGATTTACTCAACCTGGAGTGGAAATTCAATATCCTCAAATACTTGGAAATGAATTTTCTGGTGTGATTGACATGATTGGCGAGGAAGTAGAAGACTATTATATTGGCAGTGAAGTGATTGGCTGGTCACTTCTATCAAGCTATGCTGAATACGTGGTTGTCCCAACCTCTCAAATTGTTAGAAAACCTCAAATGATGCCATGGGAAGAAGCTGGGGTACTCACCGCTTCAGGACAAACGGCGCATACTGCATTAAGGGAGCTTGGAATTGGTAAAGGGGATACTGTCCTTATCCACGCAGCCGCAGGAGGAGTTGGCACATTTGCTGTTCAATTAGCCAAAGCATGGGGAGCAAATGTTATTGGTACTGCTAGTTTGCGGAACCATGACTATTTAAAATCATTAGGAGCTGCTCCGGTTTTATATGGAAAGGGACTTGTTGAACAAATTCGCAAAATTGCCCCGGGAGGAATTGATGCGGCCTTGGACGCAGCAGGTGAAGATGCACTGCGGGCTTCTGTAGAGCTTGTCCAGGACAAAAAAAGGATTGGTACCATTGTTTCTTTTGACCTTTCCGAATCTTTGGGAACTACTCCAATTCGAAGTCAGCGAAGTATATCCAGGCTGTCTGAGCTTACTCACTTGTACGAACAAGGTCGACTTCGTATCGTTATATCACAATCCTTCCCGCTGTACCAAGCTTCTGAAGCTCATAGAGTGGTAGAGGCTGGCCATGGCCACGGAAAAATTGTTCTTACATTGGATGAATCATTCGTATGAGGGAGTGTAAACTATGAAACTAAACCATATTAATCTTACGGTCACTGATGTTCATGAAACTCGGGCGTTCTTGGAGAAATATTTTAACCTTCAAACTAGAAGTATTCATAAGGATACATTTGCTATTCTGGTAGACGAGGACAGATTATTACTTGCTTTGACGAAAGGTAAGCAGGTGAGCTATCCTAATTCATTTCATATTGGTTTTGAGCAGGAGAGCGAAGAACAGGTAAATGAGATCAATCGACACCTGAAGAAAGATGGATTTGATGTGAAGCCCCCAAAAAGAGCTCATCGTTGGACATTCTATGTTAAAGCCCCGGGCGGGTTTTATATTGAGATTTTTAGTTGAATAAGACGAAACCAATTATTGATTAGATTGGAGCCAGTATAGTAAAAGTAGTTCAAAAAACAGGGAATCTCTAATTATACAAACAAAATTATTGATCAAAGCGAGTGCCTGAAGTCTATTCAGAAGAATATATTGCCTAAGATCTGCAGTTCAATTCATTTAATACGAAAAATAATGAAGGAGATGAGAAAACAGTGTAAAATTAAAATACAGAAGAAGTTATTGGAGTAATAGAGTGGGAACGGATGAAATCGTAAGCTTTAATTATAAAGTAAGATGAAAGGGGAGAGAGGTAATGGATTTTCGTCTGGAATTATTTGTTGAAAATCTGCAAAAATCGATATTATTCTATGAGGAAATCCTTGGCCTTACATTCACAAGAAAAAGTGAGGCTGGAGCAATCATTAAAAAGGGGAATTTCTCTTTATTGCTGACTGCAGATGATATTCTTGAAGAAAACCATTATTTTAGAAGTGGCGGAGGGCTTAAACCCAAAGGTAAGGGTGCGGAGATTATCTTGTTTTCTGATAATATCGAACAGTTATATCGGAATGTCCAGGAAAAAAATTATCCAGTGGAATCCCCACTTAAACGCCAGTCTTGGGGGATGACCGATTTTCGTATGATAGATCCGGATGGTTACTATTTAAGGATAACATCATATAAACAATAGTAGAAAGTAACTTTATAATGAATATCCCTGTAGATTTTAGTTTTTTCAATATTAATTTTGTGTTACGTTATAGGCAGAATAAGCTTTTAGTGGGGGGATTTTTATTTTTAAAAATTTGAAAGTGATTGTACTCATTTTGTTGTTTATGTTACTTGCTGCTTGCGGAAAGTTGAATCTTGATAGAAGCGTAAAGCTGTCGCCAGAAGATAAGGAAAATATTAGAAAAGAATATTCGAATAGAGATGTAACAATGAAGAATTTGGCAAAGAAATATGGAGTGTGTGCAAAAACAATTAAAAGTACTGTTGATTCTGAATACAATGAGAAAGCGAAAGAGATGTACAAAGAATATAATGAAAAGATGAAAGAGCTACATAGAGAATATATAAGAAAACGTAAGAATTTGTACAAAGAAAGGCATGAGGAAGCGAGGAGGTAATATAGAGAGCATATAAGAGAGTTGCTTTAAAAACATCCTTAGTAACGAAAGAGCCTTCAATGGTAATTGTTTCTTGACAGAATTTACACCTCGCTGCCTGAACTATCTGATGTTGTCGATTTTAAGGTTCAAATTTCATTGTTATGGTCCGGCCGCACAAATTATTAAAGCAGAAGAAATGAAAACGGACACTTTATTTGTAAATTTAGAAAAGATTTCTCTTATATCACCGGTATGAAGATATTGAGCAAAAAAATACCAGATCACTTATTATTAGAGTGATTTGGTATTTTGATTGCGGAATAGCTATTGTATTCCTGATTCAAATGCTCTAAGCCAATAAACTTAATATATTCCATGATAGGTTTAGTATACAGTAGTAATGGAAATTTAATCAGAGACATGCTGCTTATCATTGTAAATTATATAATAGAGTTTAGGTGATATCCTCAAGAGGAGGTGTAGAATTCCCCAAATTCACGACTAATCTTATGGAGATCAATTACTAATTCATATTTTTTGTGAAAAATTCTGTTATCTCATCAAACGGGATGATTTCTGCCTTATCATACAAGTCAGTATGAGATGCATCAGGAATAATCTTAAGTTCTTTATTATCACCTTTCAATTTCTTAAATGCATCCTGACTAAAATAACAAGAATGTGCTTTTTCACCATGAATCATAAAAACGGCATTACGAATTTCGTTGCTGTATTGTAAAATGGGCATATTCATAAATGATAATGATAAAGTAATATTCCACCCATCATTTGAATTTAATGATCTTTTGTGATACCCGCGATCTGTTTTATAGTAATCATAATAATCTTTTACGAATTGTGGTGCATCTTCTGGAAGTGGATCAACAACTCCCCCGGCTCTCGCGTAGTCTCCATTTTTAAAATCCACAATTCTTTGTGCATTTAAGCTTTTTCGCGCTTCATATCGAGCATCTTCATCCATCGCGTTAAAATATCCTTCTGCATTCACACGGGACATATCATACATTGTAGATGTGACTGTAGCTTTGATTCTTGTATCAATAGCTGCAGCGTTTAAAGCCATTCCACCCCAGCCACAGATTCCAATAATTCCAATTTTTTCAGGATCGACAATATCCTGAGTAGATAAGAAATCTACAGCTGCCTGGAAATCTTCTGTATTAATATCGGGAGATGCAACAGGTCGAAGGCAATAGTTAAAAATCCCCTTTCCGCCATTGTTTGAGCATATAGCCCTGATGATTGCTCTTTAACTGCCCCAAACGGTCCGGATACAGCAATTGCTGAAAGTTTCCCTTCCATGTTTTTTGGCTCATATAAATCAGCAACTAATGTTATGCCGTAACGGTTAGGAAAAGTTACCTTACGATGATTGACTTCATCACTTTTTGGAAAAACTTTATCCCACTCTTGAGTAATATTTAAATCTTTTTTCATTGTGTATCTCCTTTGGTCTATTTGACATTTATTTTTGAATACACTACTATAATAGCGCCTAAACCTGACTTCAGGGCAAGTACAAAGTTTAAAAAATTGGAGAGAGGCATATATTGCTGCCTTTTCAACTGCTCCTATGTTAAATATGGAACGAGTATATATTTTAAATCAATACAAAGGTCTGGGCGCTGGCTCAACATTTATGCAATATGTCGAGAACGTTGCTAAAGAAATGAAAAAAATTTTTTATGTTTAGAAGTTTTATCTGGTAATAAAAAAGCGATAAGTATTTATGAGAAAAAAGGGTTTCTCAATAATTAATCGTTTTCATCCACTTACATTGTCTAATTGACAAAAGTACGCCCTTTATTTGCAAATAGTTACATGGAGAGAACAGACTATAAAAAATAATACTGTCAAAATAAAATAAAAAGCCTTGAACGGATGTGAAAATTACCGTTCAAGGCTATACCATATATTTCTATTGATGGGCTGCCAGTAAACAAAACAGCTTGCTCATAGCCCGTGAAAAGGGAGCTGTTTAATTCATAACGGACTGATCCGCTGTTTCTTTTTCTAAAACATTCTCAATATAATCCTTGCCCCATTCATACATCGCATCTAAAATCGGTAAAAGCCTTTCGCCGTGCTCTGTAAGTGAATACTCAACTTTGGGCGGAACAACTGGATACACTTCACGATGGACAATTAAATGGTCTTCTAGCTCGCGTAATTGATTAACAAGCATTCTTTGGGTAATGCCGGGCATCAGCGCCTTTAGTTCACCAAAACGTTTTGTCCCTTCCTTGCCCAGATGCCACAAAATTAACATTTTCCACTTTCCGCCAATGACTGCAAGTGTTAATTCCTTTTCACAATTAAATGTTTTCTCTCCTAAATTTGGCATTTCCTTCACCTCCGCTTTATTTCATCCAATAGTATACTTTTTAGCACTATATGGGGTAAAAGTGCGTACTTCTCATTTTGGGATATACTCAGTATACTTGATGACATGCTGATGAGTAAATAGGGTTTCAAGCGGAAACATGCAAGCTTGACTTATAAAAATCGTTTAGCACAATAAAATCAAAAAACTTGAAAGGGAGCGAAGATAATGAAATTACAATTAGCGTTAGATCTTGTCGATATTCCGGGAGCAATTGAATTAGTAAAAGAGGTAGAAGAGTATGTCGATGTGGTAGAGATTGGAACCCCTGTCGTCATTAATGAAGGCCTAAAAGCAGTTAAAGAAGTAAAGGCAGCATTTCCTGACTTAACTGTATTAGCAGACTTGAAAATTATGGATGCGGCTGGCTACGAGGTAAGCCAAGCAGCTGCTGCAGGTGCTGACATCATCACAATTCTTGGTGCAGCAGAAGATGAGTCCATTAAAGGGGCTGTAGAAGAGGCGAAAAAGCAAGGCAAACAAATCCTTGTGGATATGATTGCTGTAAAAGATATCGCAGCCCGCGCAAAAGAGCTGGATGAACTTGGTGCTGATTATATCTGCGTTCATACAGGATATGATCTGCAAGCTGTAGGGCAAAATTCATTTGAGGATTTACACACAATTAAGGGCGTTGTAAAGAATGCGAAAACTGCTATTGCAGGCGGGATCAAATTAGAATCACTTGCTGAAGTCATTAAACATCAGCCGGATTTAGTTATCGTTGGTGGAGGAATTACAAGTAAAGAAGATAAAAAAGCCACTGCCAGCGAAATGAAAGAATTAATTAAACAAGGGTAATGTCATGATGAAGACAACCCAATATTTAGCCAAAATCGTTCAAGAACTAAGTCAAACAGCTGCGCTTATTTCTGATTCAGAAACAGAGAAATTAGTAGATCAGATTTTAGAATCCAAGAAAGTCTTTGTAGCTGGTGCTGGAAGATCCGGATTCATGGCAAAATCCTTTGTCATGCGAATGATGCATATGGGTATTGATGCGTATGCCGTTGGTGAAACCGTAACAGCTAACTTGGAGAAGGGTGATCTATTAGTTATCGGATCAGGATCAGGGGAAACAAAAACGTTAGGTGCCATTGCTGAAAAAGCGAAAAGCTTAGGAGGAGTAGTTGCAGCTGTAACCATTTCTCCTCAATCAACCATTGGCAAGCTGGCTGATATTACGATTGAATTACCAGGAGTAACGAAGGATCAGTCTGAAGGTAACTATAATACGATTCAGCCCATGGGCTCCCTTTTTGAACAATCGACGTTGTTATTTTACGATGCTTTAATCCTGCGTTGTATGGAGAAAAAAGGCTTAGATTCAAATAAGATGTATGGAAAACATGCTAATCTTGAATAGAGCACAGACAAATAAATCAGGATGAACAGGAAAAATAGCATTGTTAATGTAAGTTTTTACTCTATAAAATAAAACCATCACTACTACCTTGATTCAAGGAAGTAGTGATGGCACTTGAACATAGATATTTTACATACTTGTCTATTTGATCTGATTTAATTTAGCAGTTACATTTGTGTCTTTTTGTCTTCTTAATATGAAGATTAACATTCATTATAAAGACAAGCCTTATAAACAGAATGCCAATTAATGAGGTTTATAAGCTACGAGTTGAATGACATGACCTAAGCCATTATGTAACTTTCCCTCATGACGCTCGACTTCCCCATAATAAAAATGCTTGATTTCCCCATCTGCAAAAATATGAAGTACTTCAAATGGGGTGTACAAAAGGCGAATATCTTTTCCGCCACCACTTCGATAAGGAAGCTGACGACCGGAGTAAACTTCCATAATATAGACTCCACCAGGGCGCAGTATTTTTTTGATTCCATCCATTAAATATTGACGAACAGGAGCATCTCCAATATGACCAAAAACACTTATAACCATATCCCATTGATCTTCTTTGAAAGCAATTTTTTGAGTTAAATCAACTAATTCCGTTTTAACCTTAACGTTTCTTGAACCGGCAAATTGATGCAATTTATCTAAACCGACAGATGAATAATCCCAAGCAGTAACACTGTGCCCTAATTCTGCAGCATATACTGCGTTGCGACCTTCTCCTTCTGCGATGGTTAGTACATCACAACTAGGGTGTTTGTGCAGCATAGATTGAATAAAGACATTTGGTTCTTTTCCGTATATATACTCCTGTTTATTAAAACGTTTATCCCATGAATTGGTTGTCATGTATGAATTTTCTCCTTTCTTTGATAGGGTGAGTGACAAGGTCATCGAAATTTTAAGCTAGTTTTGTTAGAGAAAATATTTTTTATTTTCCCAGTCTAAATTGAAACAATCGTATCATCCAGCAGAAACTTAATTTGTATTATAATAGTAATCATTACGATTTAAAAAATAGATTGTTCTATGCACCTCAAAGGAAAGAAATTAAGTGGAGACATATAGTGCTATTTTGAATCAAGGACTCCAAATATATCACCAACTAAATGAAGAAGGGAGTGAACTTAGAAAAGCATCACACTAATAGCAGGTTTGATATGCTTATGACGTATTCTCTTTATTTAATTGAAAGTGTTGATCGTAATGCTAATGCTATTTCCGTGCGATAGGAAATGAAATACATAAAATCTTTTGGTGTTTAATTAGAAATAACAGATGGAATGGTGGAAAATGAACTAAATGAAACGCAAATTTGTTTTACTTTTATATTCGTTTACACATCAAGTGACAAGTATTTTTTAAATCCAGCTGCGCCCTTTTGTGTTACTTCTACTGCTCGAATAGAGGGTACGCGTTCAATCCATCCTAATTCAAAAAGTTGTGTTGTAAAAGCACAACCTAAAGCTCCTGCTAAATGGTGTTTTCGTTCACTCCAGTCTAAACACATTCTGGAAAAAGCTCTTCGTTTCTTTTTTATTGATGACAAATCAAGACCAAAGTCATAAAAAAATCGTTCGCCATGCTCGGTTACAATAAAATCTTTATCTGTTTTATCCAAGTAATCAGCTTGAACCATCGCTTCGGTCACCATAACTCCTAAATTTCCAGCCAGGTGATCATAGCAAGTTCGAGCTCTTTGTAACGCTTTTGCTTGTTTAGATTGTGAAAAAGAACGTATCTCGGCAGGCCGGGAAATGGTTAAAAAACCTTCAATGATCTGTGCAATATCCTCATTAACTAATTGATAATATCGATAACGTCCATGCTTTTCCATTGTAATTAGATTATTTTGCTCCAGCTTCGTCAAGTGATGGCTGGCAGTTTGTGGTTGAATGGCGGCCATACGGGCCAGCTCTCCTGCTGTATGAAATCGTCCATCCAGCAGAGTGGTTAAAATAATCGCCCTTGACGGTTCACTTAAAAGCGCAGCAACTTCAGCAATATTTGGATTTGGGTTGATAAGCATTTATCTCACTCCTATATGCATTCCATATTTCGATGATAATGGAAACTTAATTGATTTACAATCAAAAAGAATAAAAAATTTAGGAGAGTGGATTTTATGAAAGATTTACAGGCATATATCGAAAAGGAGAAAGCATTCCGCCAAATGCATATGTCCAGCAGCACCTTTGTACTGCCTAATGCTTGGGATGTAGCCAGTTCCAAAATACTTGCTTCCTGTGGTTTTAAGGCAATCGGTACAACTAGTGCTGGTATTGCTGCTTCTCTGGGCTATAAAGACGGGCAAAAAATTTCCCGAAAAGAAATGTTGGAATCCGTTGCAGGTATTGCCAATTCTGTTCCAATACCCATAAGTGTTGATTTAGAGGCTGGATATGGAAAGACAATACCTGAGGTGCTGAAAACCGTCCATCAGGCAATTTCCGTTGGATGTGTCGGTATAAATCTCGAAGATGGAGTCGTTGACGATAAAAAAGCTATTTATCCTTTGAATTTACAAGTAGAAAAAATTGTAGCCATAAAAGAATTGGCTCGCTCGTTGAAGATTCCAATATTCGTTAATGCCCGTATTGATCTTTTTTGGAGGCTTATTGGTCATGAAAAGGAAAGATTGCAAGCAACAATGGAACGAGCAAAGGCATATCGTGAGGCAGGCGCAGATTGTATTTTCATTCCTGGTGTAGAGGATGAAAAAACGATTCAAAGGCTTAGAAAAGGAATAGCCAGTCCAATCAATCTCTTAGCTGGACCTGGCACGCCATCTATAGCAACACTTTCTCAAATTGGTATTAATCGATTAAGCTGTGGCTCTGGTCTCTTTCGAGTAGTATATGCCAAATTGAATGAAGTGGGCACAGATATTATGCAAGGTGAATCTGTTGCACAGTCGTTACAAACCCCCTTGTCGTATAAAGAAATGGCAAACATGATGAAAAATTAGAAGGAATTGCAGTAGCACCTTATATATTATAATGGAAAAATGCTTTTGCTGACTGTGTAAGTAAGTGCATTTGATACTTATTTACATAGTCAATAAGATATTTTTACGCAACAGTTGGAACGATAATAGATGACTTAGTATTAAAGGGAAAAGCAACACAAGTAGGAGATAAGCCAGCAAAAATTCCACCAGATAAGGACAAATAGATATGAAAGCTTTCAAAAAACGAGAGAAACGCATTCGAGAAAAGGTGTTCCCCTCGTTTTTCAATTTGTATTCTTTCGATTATTTGGGTTATGGCTACATTTCTTTATCCCATTCCATATGTCTTTTCTATTGTCTGTAGATTGACAGTTAGCCGCACTGTTGTTTTTTATCGGTATCGCTATAATCATATGAAACAAGTTATTCACCTTCAAAAACTCGCAAAAATAATTTTAGAAAATGGGTGATATGAAACAAAACAAGCTACACAAGAGAACTTTTTTCATGAATTACTTTAGTATTTGATAATATAAGTAGTTGCTATAAAACGTATTTGAAGGAATGTTAACTATAATGAAATATAAAGAATTTCCTTTTGTAATATCTTTTAATGTGATTGTTTTAAGAGTATCGAAGTCATTAGTAACATCTGAAACTAAAAAGGAGATATTTAATAATATTTTCATGCAGGTACAACTTTGTAATTAGCTTTGTTAAGAATTTGGTCTTATTTTGACTACTAGAGTTATCTATAATGCAAATAGAACATAATACAAATCATTTTATTATGTTTTTTAGGTGGTGTTATGTGTTGAATCAAAGAATTTTAGCTTTGCTGAATCAATTAATTCATTCAGATGGATACTTGGCTATAAATGAACTCGCTAATAGCTTCAATGTATCTCGGAGCACAATTTATAATGATTTAGCCAGAACGAATGATTGGTTAAAAGAAAACGGTTTTAAAGAAATTGGGCAGATACGTGAGAAGGGTTTATTTTTAGATTCCTCTCTTAAAGAGCAATTGAAATTAGAAATAGGTGTTTCCGATTATCCTTATTATGAATATTCTCCAAATGAGAGAAAAGCATGGATTTATCTCTATATGACAACATATGATAACCCCATGTACTTGGAGGACTATCAAAAACTCTTTGAAGTGAGCCGAAATACAATTCTTGAAGATGTTAAAAAGTTGAAAAAAGAATTGAAAACGTTTCACATTGAAATTATATCTGAACGCTACGAAGGATATCTTCCTCTTGGAGAGGAAGCTCGAATCAGAAATGCATTATTTTATTATCTCCCTTTTATTATTCCGTTAAATGGATGGCATAGCATCATTAATGAGTCCAATCAAGAAGGGGAAGGAGGGAAGGATAACTTAGAGGCATACCAATTATTTGATTTAAATCGATTGCTTCAAATAAAAAAGGGTCTGCATACTTATGAAGCTAGTCAGCATTTAGAATTTACGGATGACATTTTTGCAGATTTAGTAATATGGATTTATTTATTCATGAAAAGGATGGAAAATAAAAAATATGTAGATATCGATCCAGTTGAAGAAAGTGTAATCAGTTCGACAGAAGCCTTTAAAGGAGTTACAAAGCTATGTCAGGAGTTGATGGAACAATATCAATTTTTTATTCCAAAAGCAGAAATCTATTTTCTTGCCAGATATTTATTAAGTGCAAAAGTCAATTATGAAATTCCTTCTTATGATGATAGAAGTAAATTAAAGCAGTTAGAGGCAGTTATTGAAGCAATGATAGCTGATTTTCAGTTACATGCTGCGATTGAATTTACAGAAAAGGATAAAATGATCCAAAACTTAATCGTTCATTTAAAACCGGCTTATTATCGTTCCAAGTATGATATAAAAATTGATACCAAGCTTCATACATCTGTTATGAAAAATTATCCTGAAGTTTACCATTTGACAAAAATGGTGATTCACCATTTTGAAAAATTTGTTCAAAACTCGATTGGAGAGAATGAAATCGCTTTTATTGCAATGCATTTTGGAGGATGGCTTAGACGAGAAGGGATTGTTCTCAATCAAAATCGGTTACGAATTTTAATTGTTTGCACAAGCGGGATAGGGACTTCAAAAATTTTGGAATCTCAGTTAGAAGGTTTATTAACTGAAGTGGACATTGTTGCGACAAAGTCTTTAAGAGACTATCAGCAATATGCTAAATCAGTGGATTTTATCGTTTCAACTGTTCCACTTGCGGAAGATGAAATTCCTGTCTTAGTTGTGAACCCTATTTTGGATAACAAAGATAAGGAACTGCTGTTAAAAAAAATAAACCGATTAACTAAAGAAAATAAATCAGGAAATTCGTATTCAATGGATGCTGTTGTAGACATTGTGAAGCATTATGCAGATATACATGATGAAGAGGGATTAAGAGAAGAATTTAAAAAATATTTACAAGTCCCTTTAGCAATTGAAAGTGAAAGAAAACCTTCTTTAAGTGACTTAATACCTTTAGGCAGAATTCAGTTGCAGCATACTGTGAGAGACTGGAAAGAAGCGGTTGAGGTTGCAGCCAATCCGTTAATAAAGAATCAATTTATTAATGAAAACTATGTAAATAAAATGATTGAAAATATGAACCATTATGGTCCTTATGTTGTTCTCTCCAAGCGTTTAGCGTTACCTCATGCTAATTCTGCAGACGGAGTAAATGAAACAGGGATGAGCCTGTTACGCCTAGAAGAACCAGTTGATCTATTCGGATTTTCTATTCATTTATTTGTTGTCTTGGCATCCTGGGATAATAAACAACATTTACGTGCTTTAAATCAATTAACTTCAATTGCAAAAGACGAAGAGCGTTTAAATCGATTGATTGCAGCACGAGATCAAAAGGAAATAGCAAAATTGTTGAAACACTACTCTTTAGAATAATTTGAAGAAGTTGGAAGGGTGAAGATGTGTTAAAAGAATATTTAGAAAGCAATCTTGTATTTAAAAATATAGAATGTAAAAGTTTCAAAGATGTACTTGCCATCATCAGTAATAAGCTGGTCGAGTTGGACTTTGCCAGTAAGGAATTTGAAAAAGCATTACTGATTCGGGAGAAGGATTATCCGACAGGCTTGCAGTTAGAAGGATATGCAGCAGCAATTCCACACGGTGGTGCAGAATTTGTGAAAAAAGATTTTATCTCTGTCGTTACATTGAAAAATCCAATTGTAATGAATCGGATGGACAATCCGGAAGAGACATTAACTGTCGATACATTATTTATTTTAGGCTTTGGAAGCAGTGATCTTCACTTAACTGCTTTGCGTCAGCTTATGGGAATTATTCAAAATAAAGAAACCATGGAACAAATAAAAATGGGAAAAGAATTACAAACATTAATATAAAACCATTAGGAGGAATTTAATATGTCAAAAATTAATATTGCTGTAGCTTGTGGAAGCGGGATTGCAACATCAACGATAGCTGCTGATGCAGTGAAAGAAGTACTGGAGGAAGAAAACATTTCTGATTATAAAATTATCAAAACGAGTATGACGGAATTGCCTAATATTATTGATCAAGTAGATATTGTGTTAACAACTAATAATTATGAAACAGATGAAAAACCTCATTTAAATATTATGGGATTTGTAACTGGTATGAATGAGGATGAATTAAAAGAGAAATTAGCTGAACTATTAAAATCATTATAGGTAAAGGAAGGTAATCAATATGGAGACTTTATATAATATTGTCAGAACGATTACCGAAATGGGTGCTACTGCTATATTACCAATTATTATAACGATTCTTGGAATTGTATTCCGGATGAAAATTGGGAACGCCATCAAATCAGGGCTATTAGTAGGTATCGGTTTCTTAGGACTGACATTGGTAGTTGATTTATTAAACACTTCTTTAGAGCCTGCAGTAAGTTATTATGCTGATCTAGGATCTGGATTTACGATTGCAGATATTGGTTGGCCGGCAGTTGGTGCTGCCTCATGGGTCGCTCCTTTTGCAGCTCTTTCCATTCCGTTGGGGTTATTAGCCAACCTATTACTTGTTCGTTTGAAATGGACAAAAACATTAAACGTAGATATCTGGAATTATATGCACTTCTTAATTCCAGGGGCTTTAGTTTACTTTCTGTTTGGAAGCTTTTGGATGGGCCTTGTTGTAACCCTGTTAATGTCTATAATCGCCCTGTTTGTTGGTGACTGGATTGCTCCAAAATGGCAGAAGTATTTTGGTTTAGAAGGTACAACCAATACAACGATTATTTATTCAGCTTGGGGTTATCCGATTGCTTGGGCTGTGAATAAAGTGATTGACTTAATTCCAGGAGTGAATAAATGGAATCTTTCTTTAGATAAACTGAACCGTAAATTAGGCGTAATTGGTGATCCTGCAATTATTGGATTTATTGTAGGTTTGATACTGGGCTTAATTACCAAGCGCTCCATGCCGGAAGTGATTACGATGGCAATTGGAATTGCCGGAGTTATGGTATTGATGCCGAAGATGGTCGGCGTCATGATGGATGGCCTATCTCCAATTGGAAAAGCTGCCAAAAATTTTATGGTAAAGAAGATGGGAAAGGACTCAAAGTTAAACGTTGGGATGGATATTGCTTTAGGTTTAGGTGATCCAACAACAATTACAACAACGGTTATTTCTATTCCGTTAGTTATGTTATTTGCGATTATTTTACCTGGCGTACAATTTTTCCCTATCGGTTTGTTAATGTCTGTCACATATATATCTGTTATGTGTGCCATGGCTAGTAAAGGAAACCTGTTCCGCTCCATTACATCCACTGTAGTATTTTGTATTATTACATTTTACTTAGCTGGATTTGTAGCTCCAGGAGCAACAGAAATGTTGAATAGTGCTGGTGTCGGTTTAGAAGGATTGGGTACAGATGTAACTTTTTCTACACTTTGGAATTTGTTTATTTATTGGTTTAGCACGATTTAAAATTTAATTAATGAAAGGATTTTGAAAAATGCCTGAGATTTTACCTTCTTTATTTGCTGCAAATATTATGAATTTGCAGCAAACATGTAAAGATTTAGAAGCAGAAGGATTTAAGAAACTGCATGTGGACATGATGGATGGTCAGTTCGTTCCGCATATCGCATTTGGTACCGAACAGATTAAACATGTGAAGCAAGCAGTAAATATGGAATTAGATGTACATCTTATGGTAGAAGAACCAGAGCAGAAGATAACTGAATTAATTGAAATAGGAGTAGAAATGATTTCTGTCCATATGGAATCAACACCACATATCCGCTTTGTTCTGGAAGAGATAAAAAAGAGCGGGCGGAAAGCAGGTGTGGTTCTTAACCCGGGGACTGATACAACGCTTATTAAGCCATTATTAAACACAGTAGATTATGTCCTTTTAATGTCTATTAACCCTGGACGCCCAAATCAGAAATTTATAGAAGAGACCATTGATAGAATTAAAGAAGTAAAAGAATTAATCGGTGCCCGAAATATAGATATTGAAGTAGATGGCTCTGTAAATGATACCATAGCGAAAAAATGTATTGGTACAGGAGCATCAATGATAGTCATTGGATCTTATCTATTTGCTGACAACCAAAAAAACTTTACTCAATTAAAACGGTTGGAAGAAGAAAAGGAGTTGAACTGACATGAAAGCATTGAAGCTTTATGGAAATAGAGATATCCGATTTGAAGATGCAGAGGAACCTGTTATTCAATCAGAGGATGATGTACTGATTCAGGTTAAAGCATGTGGTATATGTGGTTCAGATACTTCAAGATATACAAAACTGGAACCCCATAGCCCAGGCCAAATTTGGGGGCATGAATTTTCAGGAGTAGTTGAAGCTGTTGGTATAAATGTTACTAATGTTCAGGTTGGCGATCATATTGCAGGTTGCCCTGCATTGATTGACGAGGATGATGATTATTATAAAGCTGGTCAGCCGGCTCGTGCAGATTCATTACAGGCAATTGGCGCTATAGAGCCGGGTGGATTCGCAGAATATATCACGTTACCGTCAAGAAATGTTGTGAAAGTACCAAAAGAATTAGATTTTGATGCAGCAGCAATGGTAGAGCCCTCAACAGTTGTATTGCACGGCTACTATCAGACAAAACTGACAGCCGGTGATGATGTTGTGATCACCGGTGCTGGAGGAACGATTGGACTATTTGCGGTACAATGGGCAAAAATATTTGGTGCAAAAAAAGTGATTGCGATTGACATTGATGATCAAAAGCTGGAAACAGCGAAATCATTAGGTGCAGACTACACCATTAATTCTCTTCATGAAGACGTATTAGATAAGGTTAGTAAATATACAGGTGGCATGAATGCAGATATTGTCGTGGAGGCAGCAGGGAGTCCCATTACGGCAGCGACTGTATTTGGGTATGCAAAAAAAGGTGGGGGCGTTCTGTTCTTGGGAATCCCTTATGCAGATATTTCGATGGAACGCTTTTACTTTGAAAAAATCCTTCGCAGTGAACTAACTGTATGGGGCTCCTGGAGCTGTGTTTCTGCTCCTTTTCCCGGTAAAGAATGGCATACTACGGTGCATTTTATGAATAATAAACGTTTAAATACGGAAAAAATGATTACACATCGTGTTGATCTTCAAGATGGACCTGAAATTTTTGAAAAATTAGCGGAGAAATTGGAGACTTTTGGAAAAGTAATTATGTATCCAGAAGGTGAGCGTGTATCAGAATGACAAAAACATTAGGATATATGCAGGAAATTCTAAATGAAATCAGCCAGAGTATGTCAGAGATTGATTTCAATGATATAGCCGAAATCATTGAAACGCTTTATAATAGTAAACGTATTTTTATAACAGGAGCTGGACGCTCTGGTTTGGCAATTCGTTCATTTGGAAATCGGCTGCTTCATTTAGGGAAATCTGAAAGGTGTTAAAGTTGGAATAGCAATTAATCCTGCAACCTCAGTGGAATTAATAAAGCCTGTTTTGGGATTTTTGGATCAAGTTTTAGTTATGATTATTAATCCAGGTACGAATAATACACATTTTATTTCAGAAACGCTTGAAAAAATAGTCCAATTAAATCAATTAAGAAAAGAATGCGGATACCATTATCAAATTGAAGTCGATGGAAAAATAGATGATAATACGATAAAAGATTGTGCGAAAGCTGGAGCAGATCTCTTTGTATCTGGAGGCTATATTTTTAATTCGGAAAACATTGGTGGCCAAATAACTAAATTGCAGGAATCGTTAACGGAATATCAATAGGAGTGGAGATTAAGATGAAGCCTAAACAGTATTTAACAGATATAGTTTCTGAATTAACTTCTAATTTGAAGTTTGTAGATAATGAACAACTAACGTATTTTGTTGAATCAATTATCAAAGCAAACCATATTTATCTTGCCGGCGCAGGACGATCAGGTGTTATGATTCAAGGATTTGCTAACCGTCTTTTGCACCTGGGTTTTTCGGTTAGCGTGGTGGGGGATATTACAAGTCCGCACTCGAAGCAAGGAGATTTAGTAATTATAAATTCGGGATCAGGAGAAACGAATAGCTTAGTTTCTTTAGCAAAAAAGGCAAAAGAGACTAATAATGTGGAAGTATCTTTATTGACAATGAATTCAGATTCAACCATTGCTCAAGTTGCGGATATTGTTGTTCAATTACCTGGAGTTTCCCCAAAAGTATCTGGTTTAAGTGATATAATATCTATTCAGCCAATGGGCTCAGCTTATGAACAAATTAGTATGTTAACATATGATGCAATTGTACTTGCCTTAATGAATCGATTCGGAGAAACTACAGATAGTATGTTTGAAAGACATGCTGATTTTGAATAGATAATAAAAAGAAATGCGAGAAGATCTATCTTTATCCAGATAAATCTTCTCGCATTATTTTATATAACATATCCTCTCGTATCGAGTGAATAATTAGTTCGTTTTTAAAGCATTTTCATTTATTTGAGAGCTCATTTTTGTTGGATGGAAAAGTTATTTATTTTATTATTTTGCAACTGTGTAATTTTGTAGAAAACGTGATGTAGTCAAATTTAATTATGTTATAATGTATAAGTATTTTGACAGGTAGTGGTTTTTGAAGGAGGAAAAGACCTGCACTTCTTTTGTAATAGTTGATTCTAATATGAAGATTATCTCCCAATATTGTAAAGAGCCATTTGAAAGATTTGAAGGTCTTCTATTATGGCTTGAACGGAAATGGTTAAAATATTATGAGGTGAAGCCGTTATATGTTAGCAGGATATGTTTCTGATTTACAACGGAAACTGGCAGAAAAAGAATTCCGTGAAGCTCTTTTAGAAGTGACAAGCGGCAGAATAATTTATGATTTTCCTGATAAATATTTCTATCGGATCAAGAGGAGTGATAATCGTGAAAAACAGCCAAATAACAAAGGCAGCTGCACAGCAAATAGTTTCTGCTATAAAAGCACGTCTGAAAGGACGAACCAATCCTTTGGTAGTATCCCTGGACGGAGGGAGCGGTGCAGGAAAATCTACATTAGCTGCTGACGTTGCTTCACACATGGGAGCAACTGTCATTCAGTGTGATGAATTCTTTGCAGCAACGATTTCTGACGATGAATGGGACAGTTATACATCAGAGCTGAAGTGTCGCAGGTGTATTGACTGGCAGCGTATGCGCAGGGAGGTATTGTTACCACTTCTGGCAGGAGAGAACGTTCAATATCATCCTTTCTCCTTTTTTCTGAAAATCGGTTGTCATCGTCTTTTGTCACGAAAGAGCCCTCCAAGGTAATTATTCTTGATGGAATTTACAGCTCACTAACTGAACTATCTGATGTTGTCAATTTTAAAGTTCTGGTGGATGTACTCTATCCTATTGGTCTTATTTTGATGCCTTTGGGAATTCTCTAGCCTAATTATGATAGCATTTTTATCCAGAATGATTTGCATTTTCAAATAATGTATGCTTAAATAAGCTTTAAGTATTTTACTTCCTTTTTATAGCGTACTATAGTATAGAGTATTTGTTTTAAAAGCAAAAGTTATACAGTCCGGTTATAAAGGATGCCGATAAAAATAATGTTATAAAATTCATTGTACATTTTGAACTCACATTAATAGGTAATTTATTGAATCAAAAATTTCATATTTTAATTATCACTAGGGGAGCGATTTTTATCGCTGAGAAAGGAAACTTGACTCTTAGAACCTGATCTAGTTAACACTGGCGTAGGGAAGTGATGACTTACTTAAGTAGGTAATAATCTAGTTATGTATTCATTTCCCATTCATCAATATTTGTTGAATGGGTTTTTTAATGCTCTTACAGTAGGTTCAAGTAGTAAGAGCTGCCAATTTAATAAGAGTGAGTGTAGGGGGACCAGTGTTGCTGGTTGAGATACTATCCGTAAGATATAGACCCTTAGAACCTGATCTGGTTGAGACCAGCGTAGGGAACATACAAAGTAATTTCTATTATAATGAGGAAATTCATGTACCCTGGGCTTCGTGTCCGGGGTATTTTTTATTTGGGAGGAGGATTACATATTCCATCAGTTAATGAATGCGGCTAAGAAATAAAATTACACTTTTTATTAGAAAGAGGGTGAAAACTAATGAACGGAGAACAAAATAAAAAACTAGCACTTCAATTTAAAAACGTTGATTTTCATTATAGAAATGCTGCAGGGGAAATTCCCATTTTAAAAAATATGAATCTTTCTGTGGCGGATGGTGGATTCGTAAGTATTATCGGGGCAAGCGGGTCAGGAAAGTCGACAATCTTTCGTCTTATTGTTGGGCTGGAAGAACGGACTGGAGGATCTATCTATTTAAATGAAAAACAAGTAGCCGATCGTCCGGGAAAAGTTGGATATATGCCCCAACAGGATTTATTAATGCCATGGCGGACTGTTCTCCAAAATGCAGCTCTTCCGTTAGAGCTGCAAAAAGAAAATCATCTCGATAGAGGAACTGTTCAAAACTTACTGGAGGCATTTGGGTTAAAAGGATACGAGGATAAGTACCCACATGAATTATCCGGTGGGATGCGTCAACGTGTTTCCTTCTTAAGAGCCACTTTATCCGGTTCTAATGTGTTATTGCTGGATGAACCTTTTTCAGCTCTGGATGCGATGACGAAGCTATTTATGCAGGAATGGTTATTGGAACAATGGGAGCAGCAGCAATCAACTATTTTGTTTATAACACACGATATTTCAGAAGCATTATTTTTGTCTGACCGCATTTTTGTTATTACCGAAACCCCCTTTACAACATTAAAAGAAATCGAAGTGCCTTTAGAACGGCCAAGACGACAACACGATTTAGACAAAAAAGAAGTGGCAGAGCTAAAAAATAATCTGCTGGAGCAGTTTCGGATGAGGGTGTAATCAATGAAAAATTATCTTTATTCCATTATTTTAATCACGATATTTTTATTTATATGGGAAGCAGGAGCACGATTTGTCGATACATCGTTTATTTTACCGGCACCAGCTGAAATTGCGATGAAGATATGGGAGCTGAAAGCAGAGCTCTTGCTGCACCATCTTCCTATTACACTTGCTGTTATTGCAATTGGCCTTGGGATTTCATTGGTACTTGGAATTATCTTAGCGACCAGTATGAATATATCCAAAACATTAGAGCAAGCCATTTATCCTGTTTTAATAACATCACAAACCATTCCTATTATTGCACTGGCGCCTATTTTTGTACTTTGGTTCGGATATTCCATCTGGAGTAAAGTTATCGTCACAATTATTATTACTTTTTTTCCTATCACCGTCAGTACATTCGATGGTTTTCGATCAGCAAGTAAAGAGCTGAAAGAGTTATTTCAAACACTTGGTGCATCAAAAAGACAGCTTTTTTTCAAGTTAGAAGTCCCATCTGCACTACCTTCTTTCTTTTCGGGGTTAAAAGTAGCCGTACCAATGAGTGTGATTGGATCTGCAATTGGAGAATGGCTCGGGGCCCAGGCAGGTTTAGGCTATTTCAGCCGGCGGATGATGACACAATTTAATGGAGCGGGTGTCTTTGCTCCCATTGTTGTTCTCTCTCTAATTGGAATTTTATTATTTACTTCCGTTGTTTTGTTAGAAAAATTTATATTGAAATGGAGAAGATCTTAGTATGAATAAATTATCGGTAATAGTTCGTATTCTAATGGGTTTTATGATTTTAAGCGCTTGTGGAAATGAAGAAGCAATAACAGAGGATAATAAAAATGCAAACGAAACAAACACTGTTTCTATTATGCTTGACTGGTATCCGAATGCTGTACATAGTTATCTATATGTAGCAGAAGAGAAAGGCTATTTTGAAGAAGAAGGAATCGATGTTGATATCCAATTTCCAGCAAATCCAACAGATCCTCTGACCCTTGCAGCTTCAGGTAATGTGACAATGGGGTTATATTACCAGCCCGATGTGATTGCAGCAAGAGCAAATGAAGATATTCCTGTTAAGTCCGTTGCTGCTATTGTCCGGGAGCCGTTAAATCGCATTGTTTACCGATCCGATGATCCGATAAATTCACCAAAAGAATTAGAAGGGAAGCGGGTAGGCTACCCTGGAATTCCTGTTAATGAAGCAATTGTTAAAACAATGGTCGAATATGACGGTGGAGATTACGAAAAAGTGGATATGATAAATGTAGAATTTGAATTAGGTTCTTCGCTTATTTCCGAACAGGTTGATGCAGTAAGTGGTATGTATGTAAATCATGAAGTGCCAGTTTTACGCAGCGAAGGCTATACCGTTGATTTTATTAATCCAGTAGACTATGGGGTGCCTGATTTTTATGAAATTGTCGCTGTAACCAGTGATGAGACATGGGAGAAAGAACAGGAGAATATTGAAGCGTTTTGGCGGGCTGCACGTAAAGGGTATGATTTCATGATTGAGAATGAGGAGGAAGCGCTAGAATTCCTGCTTGATTATCAGGATGAAGTAAACTTTCCTTTAGAAAAAGAAATAGAAGCAGAGAGCTTATCTATTTTATTGCCAAAAATGAAATCAGAGCAAGGCTTTGGTTCACAGGAAAAAGCTTCATGGGAAGAAACAGCAGATTGGTTAAAAGAAAATGGAGTGATTGAAGAAATTCCAAACATTGAGGATATATTTGTCAATATTGAATAATAATTCCCGTGAAATTGTAATAAATACATTTATTAAAATAAATAATATTGTAATTAGGTATTGACATCTTTAATGATAATGATTATCATTATCATTAAAGGAAGAGGTTTCTCTATCAAATTGTTCTGTGAATTAATCAGATTACTCATTGTGTTACCCCTCAACCAACATATAGAGACTTGATAGAGATTCCTGCTCTTTTATAAGAGGAAGGTACTTTTAAGGTAAGATAATGATATTTACTAATGGAACTGGTTGCCATACAGCCCGGTTGTTTTTATCGATATTTGAATATTAAAGATATAAAAACCTCTCGCTTGGATGCCAGAGGTTCCATTTATTTTATGATGTAGCTTTTTTCTTTTTTGCAGAAGACTTGGTTTTGGCAGACTTTTTTGCAGTCGTTTTCGGCTTCGTGGATGTTGGCTTATTACTTTTTGCTCGATTCAGAGATTCTTGAAGGGCATCCATAAGGCTCACCACATTATCCGGCTTCTCCTTAGTCTCCCTGCCAATTTCAACTTCTTCGTTGTTTTTCTTAGCTTCAATTAATTCCATAAGCGCTGTTCGATAATCATCCTTATACTTCTCAGGCTCAAATTTAGTAGTCAATTGATCAATAAGAAGCTTAGCAGTATCCAATTCCTTTTGCCCAATCTTCTCTTGATCAGGCACATTGGGAACGTCACTAACAGCCCTTACCTCATCAGGGTAATGGATTGTCTCAACTACTATGGCATTTTTATAAACACGTATAATCGCAAGCTGTTCTTTGGAACGAATCATCATTTTGGCGATTCCTATTTTCCCGGAGTCCGTTAAAGCCTCCCGTAATAAGGCATATGCTTTTGAACCGCCATCATTAGGTGATAAATAATAACTTTTTTCAAAGTAAACAGGATCAATTTCTTCAAGCTGAACAAAGTCAATTATTTCTACAGCTTTATCTTCCTGTTCTTTCTTTAATGCCTCAAGCTCTTCTTCATCCAATATTACAAATTTATTTTTGGCATATTCAAATGCTTTAACGATATCTTCACTTTTCACGTCTTCATCGCAATTTGGACAAGTCTTTTCGTACTTTATAGGTGTTTTACATTTTTTATGCAGCTGCCGCAGTTTAATGTCTTTATTTTCGGTTGCAGCATGCATCTTTACAGGGATATTGACCAGGCCGAAGCTGATGGTTCCTTTCCACATTGTGTGCATATCCGACACTCCTTTTTGAATTTATTTTGCTGATTTGCGTAATTTTTATACAAATGTAGTAAATCAATTAAAACTAGGCAACCTATTATTAGAGGTGATGATGTATGGATTGGATGAAACCAATAGAGAGGGAGGACATTCCAAAGGGCGATGAATGGCTGTATGAGGTTAAATATGATGGTTTTCGCTGCGAATTAAGAATGTATGATAATAAAAATATTGCTTTAATAAGCAAAAACGACCATAATATTTCAAGGAATTTTCCGGAGATCATCAAATGGTGTGAAGAAAATTATGATTACTTTAAAAATAAGCTGCCAATAAATATAGACGGTGAGCTTGCTATTTTAAATCATCGTTATCAGGCTAATTTTGCTCAAATACAAACTCGTGGAAGAATGCAAAGTAGTAAAAGGGTAGAGGAGCATTCAAACAGAAGACCAGCAACATTCATGGCATTTGATATCACTGAAATAAAAGGGAAAAAGCTGCATCAGGATAATTTGCTCCTGCGAAAAGAAATGCTGCATCAAGCTTTGGAGCCAATTACTGATAATAAAGTTTTAAAATGTGTAGAAGCATTTACATCTATGGAAGAAATCCAAAAGGTTGTTACAGCATTTAAGTGTGAAGGAATCATTGCAAAGCGAAAAGATAGCACTTATCAAAAGGAGAAAAATCACCATGACTGGTTTAAGATAAAAAATTGGAGAGTGATTCAGGGAATATTAACAGAATATAACCCAAGCAATGAATATTTTTCAATAAATGTACTTGATAACAATAATCTAATAAAAATTGGAACGTGCCAGCATGGCTTATCAAAAGATTCAGCAGAAACTGTAAAAAAACTTTTTAAAGAGCAGGGGGATTTTGTCAGGGGAATATATCAACTGCCGCCTGCCATAACCAGTACGATTAACTCATTGGATATATATGGAAACGAGTTAAGGGAGCCTAGTTTTAAGAGGATTACTCCCAATACACCTTACACAGAATGTACACTGGATAATTTACAACTGGATATGGCTCAATTACCAATCGAAGTCTCAAATACGAATAAATATTTATGGCCTGATGTTTATATGAAGAAGGACCTCCTAATTTATATAAGAGAAATATCTCCTTGGATGCTGCCGTTTTTAAAACAAAGGGCTTTAACGATTATTCGCTGCCCGGATGGGATAGATAAAGAATCATTTTTTCAAAAAAGTCTTCCTGAATATGCACCGGATTTTTTATCAGCTAATGACACGAAAGATGATGATATAGTATGTAATAATATAGAAGGATTAGTATGGCTGGCAAATCATGGCTCTATCGAATACCATATACCTTTTCAAAAAATTGGTCATACGACTCCTTTAGAAATTGTTTTTGATCTTGATCCACCAGGTCAGGAATACTTTTCTCTTGCGGTAAAAGCAGCGAAATTATTGAAGCAAATATTAGACGATTTAGAACTTGTTTCCTTCATAAAAACTTCTGGAAAGAAAGGTTTGCAAATTTATATTCCTATAAAGGAAGGCAGTATGACATATGATGAAACCTCTATATTTACAGAAGCTATTGCAAAAACTTTGGAAAAATCATACCACAATGATTTTACTACCGAACGGTTAAAGAAAAATAGAAAAGAACGTTTATACATTGACTATATGCAGCACAGTAAAGATAAAACATTAATTGCACCCTATTCTCCAAGAATAACAAAGGAAGGCACGGTTTCTGCACCTCTTTACTGGCACGAAGTAAATAAAGATCTGAATCCGACTGCATTTACAATTGGAAATGTTGTGGACAGAATACGTGAAATAGGATGTCCATTTTCAGATTATCACTATGTAAGTAAAAATCAAAATATGGAAAAGATGATAAAGTATGTAAGGGAATAAGTAAAAAGCATTGAAATATTAACCATGCCTTAATTGAGAATTCTTTTTATCCAAATAGTAAATTTATCAACCTTCATTTGGAAGTATTTATCGTAAGGTTGCTACATTTTTTTGCGCATACTAAAGGATAAGGAGGTGTTAGCAATGAGTAAAAAAAATAAAAACAAGAAAAATCAATTTTTTGAAGATAACAAAGGCATTCAAGCAGTACAAAATCAATTGAATGAAAGCTATCAAAGTGGAGTGATTGAGGATCAATTAGAAAACAATAGAGGGATCCATCATTTTAATAATAAAAGCAGATAAAACTAAAATAGCTGAGGCTAGGATATAAATAGTCAAAATTAACTTAAAAATGGTTCTGGTCATCGTTTTTTGATGATTGGAATCATTTTTAAGTTAATATCTACATAATGAAGTAAAGAGTTCCTATCACAATACGGATTATGATTATAGATAGAATACTAAAGTTAGCATGAATCCAACGAGAGAATTTTTGAAGTACATTAAATTCAGATAATTAGTTCCACAACTATTTACAGTAAAAACTCATAAACTTTTGGTATCATTATAATAACTTTGAACATCTAAAGAGAAATATAGTGATTACAAGCATAACTAAAGAAATTCTAATAAATTAAAAGGGGTGAGAATAAATGGGGAAAGTGGTTCAACCAAAGTCTTTCTTCTTAAAAAGTGGGAGAAATGCAGTTTTACTATTGCATTCCTTTACTAGCAATACAGTGGATGTGAAAAAATTAGGCAGATTCCTAAAACAAGAAAATTATACCTGTTTTGCTCCATTACTTGAAGGTCATGGATTATCTGGCGAACAATTACTTCTTACAAATCCTAGTGATTGGTGGAAAACTGTAGAAGGAGGTTATCAGTTTTTAAAGAAGGAGGGGTACCAAACTATTGCGGTTATTGGGGTATCATTAGGAGGAATTTTTGCTCTAAAAGCAGGTCAAAAATTAAATGTTAATGGAATAGTTACGATGTCTGTTCCTTATAAAAGAGATGTTGATGCGTTAAAAAGCCGTGTTCTGAAATATGCACTAACTTATAAACAATTAGAAGGAAAAGGTAAGCAGCAAATATCTGATGAGTTGGATTATATAAAAGCATCTTCGTTTAGTAGTTTATTGCTGTTTAAAGAATACATTGACTTAACAATGAGAGAATTGCCTGAAATTCAGAAGCCTATACGTATTCTGTATGGTGAATTAGATGAAACTTTATATAAAGAAAGTGCTGATTATCTCTATCAAAATGTATCTTCAGAAAATAAAAATGTAAAGGGATATCCTAATTCGAGACATTTAATGACATTAGGTGAGGATCAAGAAGAGATTCAAGCTGACATTTTATCTTTTTTAAACAAATTACAATGGTGATACTTTCCAGTACAAGAGAGAAGTAACCGAACGTAAACGGATTAGTTCTCTCTATATTCTAATAATCTGTAGTATTTTCAAGGAATAAATTAATTTAAAAATATGGTCTATTCTCACTTATGTTTTGGCATGAAATCGTAGTCTGAAAGATACTGTATAATGCGGTAATGCCATGAGTTAATAAGTATTCGTTTATATAAGAGTAACTAATCAGCAAATGCTTAGTTTTTCCCCTACTGGTTAACAAGTAGAAAAAGTTCATCAAAGAAGTGCATGAACCTTAATTTGGCTTATGCACTTTTTTGATGAACTTAGGAGGGTGTAAATTGTTTATGTTACCTTCAAACGTTGTATATCTTCTTTTGGTGGTAATCCAAACATACGAACATATTCCCGGCTAAATTGGGAAGGACTTTCGTACCCTACACGAAATGCAACATCTGCTGCATCCGCTGACTCAGATAATAATAAATTTCGAGCTTCCTGTAAGCGGAGTTGTTTTTGGAATTGGATTGGACTCATGCCAGTTACTTCTTTAAAGTGTCGATGGAAAGACGATACACTCATATTTGCTATTTCTGCAAGTTTCTCGATTTTAAAAGCGTTGGTATAGTTATGCATCATATGTTTAATCGCATGATTAATTTGATGCGTAGAGCTTCCTTCTAAGGCTAATTGTCTGAGTGACTCTCCATGATTTCCTTGCAGTACTCTGTAGATGATTTCTTTTGTAATTAACGGAGCAAGTATCGGGATGTCCTCCGGGGTATCCAGCAAGTGAACTAAACGGCTGATTGCATCTAACAAAGGGGCTTCTATTTTGTTAACATACATACCCCGTTCAGCTTTTTTCTTTTTACTAGATCCCATTTGGAATTCACGTAATACTTCTAAAATGTCACTTGGTGTAAATTCAATTTTAAGAGCCAGGTAAGGAATATCAGGAGAGGCTTCTACAACTTTAACACTAGCTGGTAAATCAACAGAAGCAATCAGGTAATCTTCTGGGCTGTATATAAAGCGATCTTCTACTAACAATACTTCCTTTACACCTTGGGCGATGAAACATAAAGATGTGTTGTAAGTCCCGTAATTAGGTCCACTCGTTTTAGATAAACGTGTGAAAAATAAAGATGGAATAGCCGTTCTATGTGTGCCATCTTGTGTGGAATAACGCTCGATAATGTTAGCAATTATATTCTGTTTCCTATTAATATGTTCTGACATAAGAAAACTCCTTCCTATTTCGTTCATTATAAATAATAGCATTGAAATGGCTATTTCTCTGCAATGCAAATAATTATGAAAGGATTAGGCAATCATTTGAAAGGAATAGGCTACCTGTTACTTTCCCATATGTTGCATAATGTATTTATGGTTAAATAATAACCTTTTAAACATCTCAAAATAGGCTTTACTTCTTTTTGTACTTAAATTCATTTTAAGTTTTACATTATATGATGTAAATAAAAAAAGAGAATAAAGGAGAGGATAGCAAATGGGGAAAAAGCAAACAACAGGACGTGATCGGTTAGGTGAATTTGCTCCAAAGTTTGCTGAACTTAATGATGATGTTTTATTCGATGAAGTATGGTCTAGAGAGGAAGGAGCCATCCCCACGTGATCGAAGTATGATTACTTGCTCAAGTCTGCTAACTCAGGGAGCTTTTCCTCAATTGAAATCTCATATGAAACTTGCTAAACAAAATGGTGTATTGAAAGAGGAAATTGTGGAGCTGATAACTCATTTAGCTTTTTATACTGGTTGGCCCAAGGCATGGTCAGCATTTAACATCGCAAAAGAAATCTAAAAAGATGAAAGAAAGTAGAGGATAAATATGGCATACGAAGAATTAAGCAAGAGTACAATTTTCCCTTTGGGAGAAAAAGTAGAAGCAAATTTTATCGGAGACGCCTATTTACAAATGATATTTATGGATAAAACTCCACTTAACGCTCGAATTGGAAATGTAACCTTTGCTCCAAAATCTCGTAATAATTGGCACTCTCATAATGTGGGGCAAGTACTATTAGTTACAGGTGGTCAAGGGTGGTACCAAGAAGAAGGAAAAGCTGCCAAATTACTTACATCAGGAGATGTAGTGAACATCCCTCCCCACGTAAAACATTGGCATGGCGCTACTAATGATAGTTGGTTTGTTCATCTAGCCATTACACCTGGAGAAACAGAATGGTTTGATCCAGTAGATGATGCATGGTTTAATGCATTAAAAAATAATGAAACGAATAATTAATGGAATATAAATGATTTGAAACTGAGGTGTTATTAATAATCAAAGAAAGAAGGCATTTTCTAATGCAAAAACGTCAATTAGGAAAAAGTGATTTGGAAGTTTCTGCTATTGGACTTGGCTGCATGGGAATGAGTCATGGTTACGGCCCGGCTTCAAATAAGAAAGAGATGATTTCACTCATCCATGAGGCAATTGATCGAGGGGTTACTTTCTTCGATACAGCCGAGGTGTATGGCCCATATATCAATGAAGAGTTAGTAGGAGAAGCACTTGCTCCATATAAAGGAAAGGTAGCAATTGCGACTAAATTTGGTATCCAAATGGAAAATGGCAACCAGATACTAAATAGCAGACCAGATCAAATTAAACAATCGGTAGAAGGATCGCTCAAACGTCTGCAAATCGATACGATTGATCTTTACTATCAGCATCGTGTAGATCCTGAAGTACCGATTGAAGAAGTTGCTGGAGTAGTACAAGACTTAATCAAAGAGGGAAAAGTAAAGTATTGGGGGCTTTCGGAAGCTGGCGTTCAAACAATTCGGCGGGCGCATCAGGTTCATCCGCTCACAGCCATTCAAAGTGAGTATTCCATGATGTGGCGAACTCCTGAAGAAGAGTTGTTTCCAGTCCTTGAAGAATTAGGGATTGGTTTTGTTCCGTTCAGTCCATTAGGAAAAGGATTTCTAACCGGTAAAATAGATAAGCATGCAACATTCGGTGACACTGATTTCCGAAGCATTGTTCCACGTTTTAAACCAGAGAATATAGAAGCGAATCAGGTGTTAATTGATTTAATCGAAAAGATTGCGATGGATAAAGGAGTAACATCGGCTCAAATCGCATTGGCATGGGTACTTGCTCAAAAACCATGGATTGTTCCTATTCCAGGTACAAGGAAGTTGGAGCGATTGGAAGAAAATCTTGGAGCAGCAGAGGTTGAACTGACTACTCAGGATTTGACTGATTTAAATGACGCACTTTCGAAAATTGAAATTGCAGGAGATCGCTATCCGGCAGAATTCGCAAATAGAGTAGGTAAGTAATTAATAAAGTATGTAAAAAATTGAGTGGGTAAATAATGAAATAATTAATGTTGAGGAGGAATAAAAGGTGCAGTATGTAAAATTAAACAATGGTGTAGAGATGCCAATCTTAGGGTTTGGTGTATTCCAAATTCCGGATGAGGAAGAATGTGAACAGGTTGTATACGATGCGATTGATACAGGCTATCGCTTAATTGATACCGCTGCTTCTTATTTAAATGAAGCAGCAGTTGGGAAAGGAATTAAACGAAGCAGCGTACCAAGAGAAGAATTATTTATCACAACAAAACTTTGGGTACAGGATACGGGTTATGAAGCTACCAAGAAAGCATTTGAAAATTCATTGAAAAGACTACAGTTAGATTATTTAGATTTATATTTAATTCATCAGCCTTATGGTGATGTACACGGTTCATGGCGGGCAATGGAAGAATTGTATCGTGAAGGAAAAGTGAGAGCCATCGGCGTGAGTAACTTTCAGGAGGATCGTTTAATGGATATCATTGTCCAAAATGAAGTAACTCCTGCCGTCAACCAAGTGGAAACACATCCATTTTATCAACAGATTGAAAATGCAGCATTCATGAAAGAAAACAATGTTCAAATAGAAGCTTGGGGACCATTTGCGGAAGGTAAAAATAATATGTTTCAGAATGAGACATTAGTATCCATCGGTGAAAAGTATAATAAGTCTGTAGCTCAAGTCGTATTGCGCTGGTTGACACAACGAGAAGTAATTGCTATTCCAAAATCTGTTCGTAAAGAAAGAATGGCAGAGAACTTTAATATCTTTGATTTTGAACTAAACGGAGAAGACATGGACAGGGTTGCTACATTAAATCAGAAAGAAAGTTTGTTCTTCTCCCACCGCGATCCTGAAATGGTAAAATCGCTCAGCACTCGGAAATTAGATATTTAATATGACCACAGGATAGAGGAATCACACTTTCTACTGAAACATTCAGAAGAAAGTGTGATTCCTCTAAAAATACAATCTACTTCTATCTGTACCAAGTTTAGTATGTAATAGAAAGGCGGAAAAATGATGAAAGTATTAATCTTAGGAGCTGCCGGACAAATAGCAGATCTGTTACGTGATAATTTATTAAAGGAAACGGATAATTCTTTGGTGCTCTATGCAAGAAATGCCCATCAACGTTTAACTTTGAAAGTCGAAACAAGGGAGGAAATCGTAGAAGGGGATTTCTTAAATGAAAAAGCATTAAAAGAAGTCCTAACTGGCGTAGACGCAGTCTACCTAAATGATATGGGAAATACAGAAGCTGTAAAAACCGTTATCAAAGCAATGAAAGCATCCCAAGTAAAACGCTTCATTGGTGCATCTATTTTAGGAATTTATAATGAAGTTTGCGGAGCTTTTGGAGAATGGAATCAGGCAATGATTGGCAGCAGTCCAAGAATGCAAGCGCAGAAGGACTCCGCAGAAGCAGTGGAAAATTCGGACCTAGATTATACCTTACTCCGATTAACCTGGCTTTATAATGAAGAAGGTAATGAAAAATACAGCCTTACTCAAAAAGGGGAAGAGTTCATTGGTGCGCAGGTTACTCGAGAAGCTGTAGCTCGATTGATTGTCGATATTTTAACTGATACAAGCGATCAGTTTATTGACAAAAGTGTCGGCGTAAGTGAACCGGGAACGGATTGGGAGAAACCATCATTTTACTAAGGAGGATTCATGAATAAAGAAAATATGAAAAGAATGATGTTCAGTAAATATAACATTGCTTTGGCAATTCTGCTTTTACTCATTTTAGCGTCTTGTTCAAATTCTAGCGATGAAGAAAATCTGGATTCAAGTGCGGATGAGGATTCTGCCGATTCTCTGAATACGAATGATTCTAATGACGATGCCTATTCAGCTGGGTTTGATGGTACGGCAGATTCTGATAACCCTGTTGATGATACTGCTGAATCCGATGATACGGTGGATTTCGGTAAGCCAACAGATAATGATAACAATTATGGTCGTGGAGCGGTATCAGATGGTGCAGATACAAATGCAGATGGAGAACCTATTCGAATGCTTACAGAAGATGCAGATTCAATTATTATTTATTTTTCACGCGGCGGAAATACAGAGAATGTAGCTCAGCAGGTTGAATCATTTACTGGTGCGGATGTACTGGAATTACAGGTGGAAAACCCTTATCCATCCGATTATGAAGATACGGTTGACCGTGCAGATGAAGAAAGGGAATCCGGTGATTTTCCGGCATTAGCTACAAAAATTCCTGATTTAAGTCAATATGATACGATCTTTTTGGGACATCCCATCTGGAGTATGACCATCGCTAATCCAATTGCCCGTTTTTTAGAGGATAATAATGAAGAGCTCAGTGGAAAATCAATTGCTGCTTTTTCAACGAATGCAGGGTATGGGGATGGAAGCTCTGTTGATCGGATTTCGGAATTGAGTTCAGGTAGTATAATCCTTGAGAATTATACCGTTCAAGACGAAGAAGCGATGGATTCACAAGATGATGTGGAAGCTTGGCTGGAACGATTAGGCGTATTGGAAGAGGAATAAAAGTTGGATTAATTCTGTAATAACTGTTTAAAACACCTTTCTTAATGAGAGGTGTTTTTTCTGACCACACCCAGAAAGAAATTTATACTTATTCCAAAAAGGGTGGGGAACGAAGAAAAAACCAAACAGTAGATATAGAAACACTCATCAAAAGTAAATTGAATCTCTATTTGAGGGGAGGAGCAATCTATTTTTGTTCTTGCAATGTGAAGCCTAGTTTCAGAGAGTGAGACAGCTGGATGAGAAGAAGGCTATGAAAGGTTCAGTTAAGAAGCTGGCTTCACGTAAAAAGCCTCCACCGTCTCTTGAGAAAGAAAGGATGGAGGGCGGAAAACTGGCAAAGCTTGGCATTAGATAACGAATTCTTTTCCGAACTTTATTTAGTCAGACTTGTATCTGTTTATGTTAACTTTATCTCTAAAAGATATATATTATAAGAAGAGCCATATGCAAAGACCTGCGCGTGTGCGTGAAAGCCATGGCCAGTAATGACGACATCTGCTCGGTTCTATCTCAATACTGCTTGCGCTACAGCTAAACGAGCAGCCGGAATACGATATGGGGAACAAGAAACATAATCGATACCAATCTGTTGGAAGAAGGCGATAGATTCTGGATTACCCCCAATTTCGCCGCAAATACCGATCATCAGTTGTTTTCATTATAGGTGGAGCAGTATTGGCAATGAATACACAAACAAATTACTCAGAAGATTGGAAAGTACAGCTGGAAGAAGAAAACGAAACTTTATTACAGGAGATTGAAGAATTTTCAGGAATGCCTGGAATGCAAACCATCACCGACGTTAATCTGGAGGTTATTGAAACAAACAAGTTTTATTTAGCAAATGATATGAAACCAATGAATTACGGGGCTTGGCAATTTGTATTAGATAATGCTGACATGCTGGTTGTAGTAAGTTTGTTTGCTATTATTATCGGTGCAACCATCGTATCAGACAAGTACAAATGGGGGACGATAAAGCTTTTAATGGTTAGACCTTATAGCCGCAGCACCATTTTAGCAGTAAAGTATTTTTCTCTGCTCCTTTTTACATTTCTGACACAGCTTATCTCCCTTATTATCGGAGCTGCTTTATTAGGTATCGAAGGGGTTAATCCAGAAATTATTGCTTTCCAAAATGGGGAAGCAGGTCAATTCAATGCAATCAAAATGATCATTTCGGGTTACAGTTATAAATTAGTTTCTTTAATTATGATGGCAACTCTTGCGTTTACCCTATCAACTATTTTCAAAAGCAGCACAATCGCTATATCTTTAGCTGTGTTTCTAATGCTTAGCGGGAATATGATTGTCACTTTTTTGCTGATCAACCTTTTGCGAAGTATCTTCTTTTTGCCCATACAGATTTACAGCAATATCAAGGTGGGTCTGTGTTGATTGAAGGCACTTCTTTATCATTCTCTATAATAGTTCTAATTATATATTACGCTATCTTTTTGTTAAGTGCTTTCATTGTGTTTAATCGAAAGGATATTGTTACAAGTGAATAGCTAATTATAATCAATGGTGCAACATTACCTGGTGTTTCCATCTACATTTTTAATCCGGCTTATCACCGATTGCTTGATCCCCCAGAAGTAGCTTCGAGTGGAATGTTATTGTTAAATGGTTAGGGATGATGTTGTCAGATCATTCAGAAGCTCTCAAGAAAGAAAAAATAAATAACCAACCAATAAAAATTGAAGCAAAAGAAGAGATGACGGAAGAAGAGATTGCAAAAGTATTATATAAAGCTTTTATATCAGATTTCCCAATTTCAATTCAAGCTAATGTAATGCCAAATGGAAATTACTATTTGGTCTTTTTGTAGAAATGCCTGTTATATCTGTTATTTCGATTGGCTTAGTAGGTTCAGCAGCTATGAATCCTGCGTTAGTAACACGTGTTACCAGAATTGGAGGACCTGGGGAGCTAGTTGCCACCTTAGTAATATCGTCAATGTTTCCTTCAAAATCGACGGGTGAATATTTCAATTAACTTGTTGGTTTCACAAACATCGATTCCAAAAAATACGATATCAAGATATCAATTTCAAAATTTATTATTAATTCTTTATCGAAAGCATAAGTGATCCGTTTAGAGAAATTTCTTTGCTGTTCCACAGAGAAATAATATATACTGAAATTTTATTCATGGATTGAAAGTTAAAAACTGGGCAAATTAACCTTGAACCAAATTTATATTTTTTGAAGGGGAATATTTATGGGTTATAATCAGAATCAAGAAAATAGTGTCAACGGGGTAAATACATTAGTATTCGATATTGTTGGAACCCTTTTAGACAGTGTCGGTACCATTCAAAGTGAAATTACAGACGTATTTATTAACTGCGGAATTGATGAACATACAGCTCAGGATGTGGCTTATGAGTGGAACTCAAAACAAAGCTCGTTCCCGGCCGCTATTGCTAGTGGACAACAACCTTGGATGCTTGAAGACGATATCCGTCGCCATCTACTTGAATCTATACTCGAGAGTCGAGATATCTTATTAAATCAAGATGATTTTGAACGTTTAGCAACTGTAGGAAGACGTTTTAGACCATGGCCAGAAGCATCCCGACAGCTTAATGAACTTGGCTCCTTAATTACTACTACTGGGTTAACAAACTCAGGTTTCACTCAGATTATTGAGGCATGTACCCACGCAGAATTACGTTGGCATGCACTTCTATCAACTCAATTTGCTCAAACATATAAACCGGAACCTGCTGCATATAAGCTGGCTATAGACATGCTGGGAATTGTTCCCCAAAAAACGATATTCATTTCTACACATCCTTGGGATTTACGCGCTGCAGCATCTCATGGATTCCGTACTGCTTATTTGCCACGTGAACATGCTCAAACTCCGGCTCCTAATGATCAGTTTAATTTAACTCTTCAATCGTTAGATGACCTAATTGTTAAGTTACGAAATGGCGAATAAATTGATAATGATTGTGGAAAAATATCGTATTTTGACAATGGATACAACCTAGAATAAATATAATAAATTTCTCTTGATTTATATGTTTAGTCTGATATGATAAATTCGTTATTTACTTATTTAACAAAGGAGTGGATATAGATGTTTTTAGCACCTCTATTTGAAAATGATGTACCAGCAACACTCTCCCGTTCTTAATGGAGAGAAATAAAAATAGTTGCTCCTTCTCTCCGTTAAGGCATAAATAGCCTAATTAAATTCGGAGGGTACAAATATGAGAAATACACTTATTGGTTCATTATTTTTGGTATCGCAGTAGTTGGATATATTATTTCCATCATTATGCAAGAAACTGGAACAATGCTTTCTACTGCTCAAATGGGGGCTATTATTACTTCTACCACACCTGCATTCATGGTTTTGTTTGCAAGTATTATCTTAAAAGAGCGTTTAACTTTTATGAAAGCTATTTCCATTAGTCTAGCCACGTGATTATTCTCAAATAGTTGGTTATCAGCCATTTGGCGGATTCAAGATGTCAGGTACAGATTCTAAAGCAGGTGGACCTGATTACCTTCTTCTTCATGTGCAAGGTAAGACATCGTCGGAACAGTTGTAAATACTAATAAAAGACAGCAGGTTCAAAAAATACCTGCTGTCTTTTCAATACTGTTCTTATTAATTGCGTTTATATGTGCAATCCTTTAAGAAGAAAAAGTATTTATCTCTGGAATCTTTACTTTAGCAATTCGTATAGTAAAGAGGGGTATAATAGATAAAGCTGTTAAGAAAACAAAACTATTTAGTATCTTTAATTGCTGTTTAATGTATATATGATATAATAAGAACATAAGTTCCTGTTATGGAAAAGGAGGTATTAATATGGATAGTCGACTAAGAAAAAGAGCCTTAGAAACTAAGGAAATAATTAGGTTATATCAGAAGGATGAAAGTACAACTGAAATTGCAAAAATTGCAAACGTTTCACCGAGATATATTCGAATGCTATTGAAAGATAATAATGTTGAAATGAGGCCACGAGGAAGTTGGAAGAGAAAATATACACTAAATGAAGATTATTTTAAGACGTGGTCAAACAATATGGCGTATATACTAGTATTTTTTATAGCAGATGGGACTGTAGCAAGAGATGCCCAGTTTGTAAGTATATCCCAGAAAGAAAAATACATTCTAGAGGATATAAAAAATGAATTGGATTCTAATCAACCAATTTATAAGAATAAAAATACTGGAGTATATACCCTGAGCATAAATAGCGAAACACTTAAGAAAGATTTAATTGAAATTCATAGTATCAAACCTAATAAATCAAGTATAATTGAATTTCCATATGTCCCTAAAGAATATATGAGTCATTTTATTCGAGGTTATTTTGATGGAGATGGTTTTGTTAAATACGAAAAGTTTTTTGTCAGTTTTGTCGGCGGATCTGAATTATTTATGCATTCACTGAGAAATGAAATTGAGAAAAATGGATTTGAAACAAATTTCACAGAACATGGTACTTATTTTCGCGTGTATGTAAGTGGTCGTAAAACAATTAAGTTATTTTCTGAATGGATATATAAAAATAAAGAATTGTATTTAAAGAGAAAATACCGAAGCTTTTCAAAAAGAACGATTGCCTATAGACCAATTAAAAGATAGAGGAATTAAAGTGCATAAAAATGCCATTAAAAAAAGAAAGCGAACAGAAAGAGACAATTCTAAATAAGCTTTTTTTCTTTTTAAACTTTTTCGAGTAGACATAATATTTATTATAGGAAGTTAAAGCAAGCAAAGGGAACCTTGTTTCAAAATAAAAGTATACTTTGGATAGTGAGACAAAATTGATTTTAAAAACAAATTTCATCTGCCATATTATTAATGTCAAAGCTTATATTCATAAAGAGCTACAAAAAAATCACCAACCGTCCTTTCACCAACTTGCTGAAATCCCTGGCTCTCATAAAAATGACATAAATTAGGTCGATCAGCCGCACAATCAAGTCTCACATATTTCTTCATTTGTATTTTAGCGCGCTGTTTAGCCCAATTTATCATGTTTACAGCCACACCTTCTTTAGCAAACTTCCTGCGAACCGCAATCTTATGTAAATATAAAGCATCTTCGTTATTTTCATGTGGCCAAAAAATACGATCCTGTTCCTGGACAATTATTGTTCCTGCTGCTTCATCATTTAAAAATCCAATAAACATTTCACCCATTGTATTCTTTTCTAATAAAGCATCTTTGGAAAGTTCATTGATATTCCACATTTCCTTACCTGTTTTCCTTAACCAATCAGCAGCTTCTATTAAAATAGATGAAAATGCATCCATCTCATCTATTTTAATATTTTTAATCCTTACCTCCATTTATAAATGCTCCAATCTTAGATATTTTGACTAGTATTCTTCGGGCTTTTATTTTCAGAATATTTAATTATGATATTATATCACTTAACTGTAAAATAATAAATAAATTATGCTATTATATCCACTAAGAGGTGATGATAAATGAAGTATGTATCTGCCAAAATTCAAGGACGTGTGCAAGGTGTCGGATTTCGATATTTCACACAGCATGCAGCGATGAGTCATGATGTCGTCGGCTGGGTAAAAAATGAAGATGATGGTGCTGTTTCTTTAGAGGCATATGGAGAAGACGAAAATATTGACCGCTTCCTTGAGGATGTCAAAAAAGGCCCTTCCCGATTTGCAAAAGTAAGTGAGGTAGATGTAAATAGACTTAATGGAGATCCGGAGTATACCTCTTTTGTTGTGAGATATTAAAGTAATAAGCCGGGCATAGCCCATTTTTATTCCATGCCCGGCTTATTATTATAGTATTGGTGAAAGTAAACGGGAAATGCCTTCTTTGAATTTAATCAGTAAAGACCGATCTTGATAACGTTCCAGAGTTAATTCAGAGGTTAATTTACAGTCTTCTTTAAATATGCTGTATAATTCTTGAGCAACCGTTTCATCATAGGTGATTGCATTGACCTCAAAATTTAACCGGAAGCTCCGCGAATCAATATTCATCGTTCCAACAGAAGCAATCTTCTTATCTACCACGATTGTTTTGGCATGAAGAAATCCATTTTCATAGAGTAATATTTCTGCTCCATATTCAAGCAAATCGCCTGCATATGCCCATGTTGCCCAGTAAACAAACGGATGATCAGGCTTGCAGGGAATCATAATCCGAATCTGGACACCGGATAAAAGTGCCATTTTACAAGCATCCATAAAGCTTGTATCCGGTATAAAATATGGTGTTTGGATACAGACACTTTCTTTCGCTGACAGAATCATTTTAATATACATATTCTTTAAATGCTCTGTCTCGGAATTCGGTCCACTGGAAACGATTTGAACAGGGCTGGTTCCATGGTGCTTTTCTAAATGGAAACGAAATTCTTTATAGTTCCATGTCTTATCCTTTCCGGCCTGATGCCAGTCCATAATAAATCTTACTTGAATATCATTCACAGCATTCCCGGTAATTTTAAAATGTGTATCGCGCCAATAACCAAACTTTTTATTTTTACCTAAGTATTCATCCCCGACATTAAATCCGCCGATATAAGAAAGCGCACCATCAATAATTACAAGCTTTCGATGATTTCTATTATTAATCCGGAAATTAATCAGCTTTAGAAAGGAAGGAAAGAAGACCCGGACTTCCCCCCCTGCTTTTTTTAATTCATTAAAAAAAGCAGATGGTAATTTCTTAGATCCTACTTCATCGTATAAAACACGGACTTTTAAGCCCTCTTTTGCTTTTGCTATCAGTGCATCCCGCACCCTTTTCCCAAGATTATCAGGCTGGATAATATAATATTGCATATTGATTTCCTGCTTCGCTGCCATGATATCATCAATTAAAGCATTAAACTTCTGATGGCCGTCATTGAATATCAAAATATTATTATCCTCGGATAATATGGCGTGCGAAGAGCGTAAATTCATGGTGATGAGATCTTCATATTGATTTAACCACGATACTTTATTTTGTTCCTCTGTATCAAGTTCTTCTAATTGCGTATTTACTTCACTTTTAAGCAGCTTTTGTTCTACTTCTGTTAATCCGTAGAAATTATTTTGCTTTAAACTCCGGCCTAAAAAGATATAGACGATAAACCCTATGATAGGTATAAAAAATAAGACCAATAGCCATGCCCAAGTATAGCCTACGTCTCGTTTTTCAAAAAATAATACACCTAATGCCAGCAATAAATTGATAAAAACAATAATGGAAACAATCATTGTGAAAATATTACTGAGTTCCAATATAAGTCACCTTCTTTTTCTGAAAATTGGACTATTTCATATCTTATTTTATTTGATCCATCTATATTACACTAAATGGAATTAAAAGTTAAGTTTATTTTTAAATGAAAAAATAAAATAAAAAAGGAGCCATTTCGCGTAAAGCAGTGCTCCTTTTTTATTAATTCAAATATTAATCATCCAGGGATACTTTTCGTAAAGGCTCTTTCGCCGGTCCTGCCATTACCTCACCATCATAATGATAACGAGATCCGTGACAAGGACAATCCCATGTTTTATCTGCCCCATTCCAGTGTACTTCACAACCCAGATGAGTACAGGTTGTATCAAGGGCATGCAATTTATCTTCTTTATCTTTGTAGACACCAACACGTTCGCCATTTATCGTTGTAACGATGCCTTCATCCAGATCTAATTCATCTATTTCCCTGGATGCAGGGAAATCCAGCTTACCTTTAATTAATTCCTTAGCAACCTCCATGTTATAGCTGAATAAGTTCTTTAACATTGGCTTGGAGTTGAATCGTTCTGGAGAAAATAACGCCTGATACGGATTTTCATTCTTTTCAGTAATTGTATCAGCCATAATTCTTGCTGCTAATGTGCCATTGGTCATTCCCCATTTTCGGTAGCCTGTGGCAACCAATATAGAAGGATCTCCCTTTGTTATTGGACCGATGTATGGCATTTTATCCAGTGTGGTAAAGTCCTGCGCAGACCATTGATAAGCAATATCATTTATGTCAAACTGGTCTTTGGCAAATGCCTTTAGATTTTCATAACATAGCTTCTCATCCTTCTCTTCTCCGGAACGATGGTTTTCACCGCCAACAAGAAGATAGGTATCTTTATTATTTAAAGTTGCAAACCGGATAGAACGAGTCGGGTCTTCTGCGTTAATATACATCCCGCCCGGGTATTCAGCTTCCAGCTTTCCTGCAACAAGATAAGATTGCTCTGCATACATTTTGGCAAAGTAGAATCCTTGATGATCGATATAAGGAAAGTGTGTCGCAGCAACCAGATAATCACATGCCACACGATGCTCATCCTTTGTAATAACGGTATGGCGCCGATTATATTCTATATCCATAGCAACGGTCTGCTCGTAAACCTCCGTTCCGTTTTTCACAGCTTCGTCCAGCATAAACTGTAAATATTTTAATGGATGGAACTGTGCTTGTTCAGACATTTTTAATGCTTGCTTAAAAGGGATCTCCAGGGGCATTTCTGAGGTAAGTTCTCCCTGAATACCTAAGGCTCTATATGCTTCGGATTCCTTTTCTAATGCCGGCAAATAAGCTTCATCATTTGTGTAAAGATAAGCATCCTGTTTTTCGTAATTACAGTCTATTTTATGCTGTGTGATTTCATCTTGAATAAAATGTATTGTTTCTTGCATCGCCTGATAATATTGTTTTGCTTTTTCCTCGCCCATTGTCTCCATTAGTTCTGCATAAATCATGCCATGCTGGGCAGTTATTTTTGCTGTTGTGTGGCCGGTGACGCCGCTGAGTACCTGGTCAGCTTCTAATAAAATAACCTTTATCCCTTTTTTAGAAAGTAAATACGCTGTAGTGATTCCCGTTATCCCTGCCCCGACAATGCAGACCTCTGTTTGTTTTGAAGCTTGCAGCTTTGGAAAACTTTGAAATGCAGTATCTGCCTGCCAAATTGATTTTGAATTCATATTTATTGCACCTCGCATTTGCTTGTTTTCCCTAGTATCTCCTTTTCACCCCATGATTACTCACAAGAAATAAAACCAATAAAAAGGCAGGCATAAAAAAGACTGCTTTTGTAAGTGAGCAGTCTTTGTATTATTAACGATTTTCAAAAAATAGCCGATTCAATGAAATATATTCATTTTCTTCTTCAGGCACTTCATCCTCCATATAGATTGCCTCCACTGGACAAACTGCCTCGCATGCACCACAATCGATGCAAATATCCGGGTCGATATAGAACATATCTTCGCCTTCTTCTATACAATCAACAGGGCAAACTTCTACACATTCTCCTGCTTTTTCTGTTTTACATGGTGATGTAATAATAAAAGCCAACGAGATTCTCCTCCTCTTTACCAATATCTTTCACATATTAAATAATTATAACGCATTTTAAAATAAAAAGAAACGTCTTATGTAAAGAGGAAATAAGACTTTCTTCCAAAAGTAAATCTTATTTCCTGATATTTTCCCACTTTAATTTTCTTCAAAATAGTCTTTTCGGAAACCTGCAATACGCTCGCTGTTGTCTATAATAAAGTAGAACTCTTCTGTCTCATTTTTTACATCGTAAACTTTACCTGGGGTAAGTTTACGGTCAACAATAAATTTCTTCGCATCCGCATGTACACATGTAATTTGTTTGATGGTTTCTCTATTTTCCCAGCCTTTATGAATCATTCATTTATTCTCCTCTTCTTGTTTACATAATATTATTAATCTATTTAAATAAATATAAAAAGTTGCCGTAGCCTTCTTCTTCCATATCCTTTTTTGGAATAAAACGCATAGCAGCAGAATTCATACAATATCTTAATCCGCCTGCCTCTTTCGGTCCATCCTCAAAAACATGTCCAAGGTGAGAATCTGATTGTTTACTGCGGACTTCTGTGCGAATCATCCCGTGAGAAGTATCCACTACATCGGTAAGCTGCTGCGGGTCAACCGGTTTTGTAAAGCTTGGCCAGCCACAGCCGGCATCGTATTGATCCTTTGATGAGAAAAGAACCTTTCCGGAAATAATATCAACATAAATGCCTTCTTCTGTATTATTCCAATATTCATTATCAAACGGACGCTCTGTCCCATTTTCCTGCGTGACATGATATTGCAGCGGTGTCAGTTTTTCTCTTAATTCTTTTTCTGTGGGTTTATTTTGCCAATTCTCTTTGATAAACGCTTCCCGGCCAGAGCCTTTCTTATACATTCTATAGTGAAAGGAACGTTTTTTATAGTAATCTTGATGCTCTTTCTCTGCCTTATAAAAGGTTTTAGCTGGAAGAATCGGTGTTACAATATCCTTTTGAAACTTTCCGCTTTGCTGCAGCAATTCCTTTGAATGCTCTGCTATTTCCTTTTGTTCCTGATTGTGATAAAAAATAGCTGTCTGATAGGATTCGCCACGGTCATTAAATTGTCCGCCTGCATCTGTCGGGTCAATTTGCTGCCAAAATGTTTCAACAAGCTCTTTATATGGCATAATACTTGGATCAAATTCTATTTGCACCGCTTCAACATGACCTGTTGTATCTGAACAAACCTGTTCATAGGTCGGATTTTCTACATGACCGCCAGTATAGCCGGAATAGATGCTGATGACACCGGGGCGTTCATCAAACGGTTCTACCATACACCAAAAGCAGCCTCCTGCAAAAGTGGCAAGTTCTTTTTGTCGGGACATATCTTTTCCTCCTATCGCTCTGATGTCACTATATACTCTCCCCCTATTCTTCCTTTTTTATAAAAAAAAATCAAGCAGAAAGGCTGCTGCAATGTTCAAAGCCTACTGCTTGATTTAAATATACAATTTTGGCGTGGAAATACCTTTTTCTTTTATTTGCCCGTGTTCTTCTGCTATTTCTTCCTGCGGATTATTTTGAGCATTCATTTCTATTTTTGAATTTGAATGTTTTACAGGGACTATCTCTTCTTCAGCTGATTCATCATTATCTTCCTTGCTTAGTGTTTTAAAGGCTTTCATCATCCGGTACATAGAAGGGAGATTCTTAATCATTGGTCCATACTCTTGAATTAATGGCGCTGTTGATTGAACAACACCCAGAACCTGCTGCACTCCTCCAAGCGTTTTGGAAAGTGTAGAAGCCCCTCCTGATTGGATTAATCCTTGGCTGGCACCTCCAGACAATAAACTTGATAATCCTCTTGTTCCGCCTTTTGCACCGGCAGCTCCACTTGAATTTCTTATTTCCCTGGGAATTCCCCTCAATTGAGGATGGCCGTTACGAAAAGGGGGCTGCGGCGAGCGAGGCATTTGATTTCTAGGTGGAAAAACCATCACTATCTACCCCTTGCTTATCTATATTATTTAAGCATTTGCATCTCTTATAGCGTATGCGGGAGCAATGTAACTGTGTAGACATTCCCCCTTATTCAAGAAATCATTTCCCGGGAAACCGCAGGAATCAACAAATAACCGGTGAAATCTCTAAGGCAATGTCGAAATGTTTCGATATACGTCAAGATCCTGCTAATCAAACGTTTGTTTAAATGATTATGCTATGTTTCATAATACCTTATCACAGAGGCTGTTAATATTTATCCATGAAAAAAGCAGCTGGATTCAGCTGCTATATTTCCACTCATATTCTGACCAAAGCGCATCGAAAGCTGTTAATGCACCAGGGAATGGACTATTCCATTCAAGATATTCACTGATTTCATCATACGTTACAGCATGCTTTGGAAAATGATGATCATAGAATGCCCAATCGGCTAATGCAGAATAATCATCCTGATCTAACTTTCCCCGATGAGTTAATAAGAATTGATAAAAAGATTGACGCATGGTGCCCCTCCTTTTTCACAGCATCAGATCCCGTAATTTCCCCTACGATAATTAGAACGGTCTCTTCTTCTTCTGATTGGTTCAACTAGGATTTATCAGGAAACCCGCCCGCTAAATCAAGCTTCACTTTATTCATTCATAAAGGCTTCATGTTGTGCTTGTTTCTTTCGGTAAACTACCTTACATAATTGAATGCTCAGCTCATAAATAATGATTAGCGGTATTGCTACAACGATTTGCAGAACAAAATCAGGCGGTGTAATCAGTACCCCGATGACAATTAAAATAAAATAGGCGTATTTTCGATTTTTTATCATAAATGCTGGTGTCAATATACCCAAGCTTGTCAAAAACATCGTAATAACCGGAAGCTCAAATAAAAAGGCAAATGGCATGGTTACCTTTAATAGGAATCCAAAATAACGTTCTACTGTAAACATGACATGAAACATATCATCATTTAAAGATAATAGAAAAGGAAAAATTAACTTAGTAAACACAATATAGCCGAATACAAGTCCCAATACAAATAAAATTAATGAACCTGGTATATATGCTAACGATACACGCTTCTCTTTTGGTGTCAAAGCAGGGCTGACAAATGCCCAAAGCTGATAGGCGATAACTGGTATCGTGCCGGCAAAGGCAAGTAAGCCGGCCATCGAAAAGTAGATCCAGATAATTTCAGCCGGACTGATGACAGTCAGCTGCATATTAATATCATCAATAAAAAAATTATAGATGCTTTTTACATTGATAAAGCCGATAATAAAAAATAATAAGAATATGACCGCAGTAACAATTAAACGATTTCGGAGTTCTGTTAAATGTCCTCCAACGTTCATTTCTTTTTCTCCAGGTATATGTTCTTCTGATTCAGACATCGTTCACCCCACCTTTTAAGCTGATGACACAAAAGAGATGCAAGGAATAATCCCTACACCTCTGCCATTCATTACTGTTTCTTTTTAGGATTGTCATTCAAAATATCCTGACTTGCATTTTTAAACTCTTTTAAAGTCGTTCCAAGTGCTTTTCCGATCTCAGGAAGTTTATTTGGACCGAAGACAATTAAAGCGGCAATAATGATTAAAATTAACCCGGGAAATCCGATATTTGAAAATATATTCATTATCTATCACTCCTATGAGTCTGAACGCCTTTTTCTTCTTTCATGATTGCTTTCACTTCTTTTGTTTCATCTGTGACATCCTTCGTCAGATCACGTGTTGAATTTTTAAATTCCTTCAGTGATTGACCGGCAGCTTTACCTATTTGCGGCAGCTTGTTTGGTCCAAAGATAATAAGAGCCAATATCACGATTAATACAAGTCCTGGAATGCCTATGTTCGTTAACATCGATTGACACCTTCTTTATTTATATTGTGTCCTCTTATAGAACCTAATCTCTTCTCATATCATAGCATGTTTAGAAAACATTAGACAAGTTAATTCTTACGATCATATTGCAGAAAGGAATAGTCGTAAGGATTTTTATCGTTCTTTATGCCTTTTTCCTCTTTGGTAAGCTCCCATGCTGCTTCATCAAACGCCGGGGCAAATGAATCGCCGGGGAATTCTTCCTCAATTCTTGTGATATACATGCGGTCAGCAATAGGCAATGCCTGTTTAAAAATATCTCCGCCGCCAATGATGAAATACTCTACTTCCGGATGCTCTTCATTCCAACGCTCTACGACAGATAAATCATGAATCGTCTCTACATTTTCCATTGTAAAATCTTTATTTCTGGTCAATACGACATTACGCCGCTTCGGCAAAGGCCCATTCATAGAGTCTAATGTTTTTCTTCCCATGATAATTGTATTTCCAGTTGTTTTCTCTTTAAAAAATTTTAAATCCTGCGGCAAATGCCAAGGCATCTTATTCTGATAGCCAATCACATTATTTTTACCGGCTGCAAATAATAGTGAAATCATGCTGTAGCCTCCGTTCTTCTGTATGTTAAACTGCTATTGGTGCTTTGATTGCCGGGTGTGGATGATAATTTTCGATTTTTAAGTCAGATAGGTCAATATCAAAAATAGACTTGCCAGGAGTGTTTATTTTTAACACAGGCATTTCACGAATGTCTCTTTCCAGCTGCTGATTCACTTGTTCAACATGATTGGAATAGATATGAGCATCTCCAAAGGTGTGCACAAACTCGCCTACCTCCAGCCCGCATTCATGTGCAATTAAATGTGTTAAGAGCGCATAGCTGGCAATATTAAAAGGAACGCCAATAAATACATCTGCACTGCGCTGATACAGCTGGCAGGATAATTTCCCATCCGCTACATAAAATTGAAACAGCGTATGACAAGGCGGCAGAGCCATCGTCGGAATGTCCTCCGGGTTCCAGGCAGATACAATATGCCGCCTCGAATTCGGGTTGGTTTTAATGGCTTCTATCGTTTCTTTTAATTGATCGATGGATTCCCCTTTTGATGTTTCCCATTTTCGCCACTGCTTTCCATATACAGAGCCTAAATCTCCATACTTTTCAGCGAAAGCATCATCAGTTAAGATTTTCTCTTTAAACAGCTCCAGCTGCTGCTCATATATTTCTTTAAAAGCTGTATCCCTCAGACTTCGTATACCGAAGTCTGTCATATCAGGGCCTGCATAATCCGGGCTTTTAATCCATTTCTCAAAAGCCCATTCATTCCAAATATTATTATTGTGCTCTAATAAATATCGTATGTTCGTATCGCCTTTGATAAACCACAATAATTCGGTAGCAATTAATCGGAACGGAACCTTTTTCGTAGTTAACAATGGGAATCCCTTTTGTAAATCAAAGCGGATTTGATAACCAAAAATCGAATATGTCCCCGTGTTTGTCCGGTCATCCCGACCTTGTCCTACATCCAATATTTTACGACACAAATCCAAATAACCTTGTTCTCCCTGCATCAAAAATCCTCCTTTATTCTTTAACTCCGTTACACCATTTTCGTATGAGCTTGTATTATTTTCATCATTCAGGGGTTTCTCTTCACAATAATTTTGAAGCATCCACAATATAGCTGGCGCAATGTTTTTATGACAGCAGCTATTATTAATTAGACTTGTCAACAATCATTATTATAACAGAAATTCATTTTCTATGATTCTTCTCAGCATTAAAATAGACTGTCTGAACAAAGAAAAAAACATATTTAAATTCAAAACCTTTTGATTATTATAGAAAAATAGAAAGGTTTTCTTGACTATGAAAAAAAATTAAGCTAATATGGGGTACAAGCAAAGAAGATGTGACGGAATCATTAGTATGTAAAGGCAGCTTCGATAGACAGAAGTGGATGATGTATGATCCCGTTCTTCTATCCGAAGCTGCCTTTTTTTCATAATTCGTTCTTCTGCTTTGTGTAATCACACGCGTTTTACGTGGAAGTATTTAGGAGGAAATTTAACATGGAAAATGGAGTAGTGAAATGGTTTAATGCAGAGAAAGGTTACGGATTTATTCAGTTAGAAGAAGGGAATGATATTTTCGTACACTATTCTGCTATTCAGGAAGAGGGCTTTAAAACATTAGAAGAAGGTCAACAGGTTTCCTTTGAGGTCGTTCAAGGTGAGCGCGGTCCACAAGCTGCAAATGTTGTTAAAAATTAAATATCTATATAGATAGAAGCAGAACCCTGGCCGGGGGCTGCTTTTTTTTGTGCTTTAAGAAACCGGCATGGCTTGCCAAGTTTTCTTACCAGCCAATACATCCGTTTCGATTTACTGAAATGATATAATCCCCTCTTTCTGCCTAAAATTCCATATCTCACACTTATTCACTTAAATCTTGTCAATGATTTCATTTGTTTGTTCACAGAAAAGTCATAAACTTTTATAACCAAAAAGTTTGTAAAATTATTAAATGAAGCTATTTGTGAACAATTGAACGAATTGTGAAAAGTTTGATTTGACAACGTATATAAGGCTTCTTTTCGATATGATAGTCATATAGGCAAGAAGTTACAAGAGAGGTGAATCGTATGAAAAAACCTGAACCTGATTTAAGCCGGGCTCTCCTCCATTTGATGGTATTTTGTAAAACAGCGTATTTGAACTACGCTGCCAGATCATCTCCTGGAAATGGCCATTCTATTTATTTAAAAGCATGTATTTTTTGAATAAGTGAGGTTACGAAGCATTAAAAAGGAGGAAAGTAATTCATAATAATTATGAATAAAAACATATATGAAAAGCTCGAAAGCAGTTTTAGATATAGGCTGGATCGAGAATTAACAGCTGCTGAAAAAGAATTTTTTAAGTGGGTAGCACAGAAACATGAGTCTGAACAAGGAGAAGCAAATATATCTGTCAAAAGAGATTTTAAATCCTTTTTCTGACACAATGCTAAGATTAAGCATCAAAAAGCTATATAAATAACTATCATTCCAAAAGAAAACATTCATTTTGATCTTCTTCAAAATGAATGTTTTCTTTTGGATGGGCTTTCGAGAGGTTTTTAATCTTCCCTTTTCCCAAAATATTGATAGTAATTCGTCTGTATAAATCCATTAAACAGCTTGCGTTTCTTTGTAGCCGGCTTGCCGAATACTTTTTCAAATTGTTCATAAGCTGTAATAATGTATGTACTCCAGGATGGGTGATTGCGCATGATGTTTCCTAAATCCTGATACATCTTCTCTACTTCTTCTCTATCGCTTAGGCGTTCACCATATGGTGGATTACTGATTAAATAGCCATCTTTTTGTTTTATCGTGAGGTCACTGATTTGCATCTGCTTCCACTGGATTAAATCACCAAGTCCGGCTTCCAGGGCATTTGCCTGTGCTGTTTCAATCATCTGGTGGCTGATATCAGAACCAGTGATGGATAAAGGCTGGTCATAGTTTGCCAGCTCTTCTGCTTCTCCAAAAGCTGCATCCCAGTGTTTTTGTTTCACTAAACTCCATGCTTCAGAAGCAAATTCACGATTAAATCCAGGTGCAATATTTTGTCCGATAAAAGCAGCTTCAATTAAAATCGTACCAGATCCACAGAATGGATCGATTAAAGGCTGATCCGGCTTCCAGTTTGTTAATTGAACCAGTGCTGCTGCCAGTGTTTCCTTTAATGGAGCTTCCCCCTGTCCGACACGATAACCGCGCTTATGCAGACCTGTTCCTGATGTGTCAATAGTCAGCGTTGCCTCGTCCTTTAATAGAGCAACTTCTGTCTTATAAAGAGCTCCGGATTCTTCAAGCTTATGGACTAGGCCATATTTTAATTTCATTCGTTCTACAATTGCTTTTTTCACAATGGCTTGACAGTCGGGCACACTATATAAAGTTGATTTGACAGATTTTCCAGATACAGGTATTTGACCTGTTTCATCAATATAATGTTCCCAAGGGAGCGCTTTGGTCTGTTCAAATAACTCGTCAAATGTTTTAGCTGGAAATTTACCAACAAGAATTTTCACACGGTCAGCTGTTCTTAACCATAAATTGCATCTGGGTATGGCAGAAATTGGCGCATCAAAGATAACTTTTCCATTTTCTACAGCTGCTTCGTATCCCAAGTCTCTTACTTCTTTTGCAACAATTGATTCAAGTCCCATTGCTGCCGTAGCAATTAAAGTTACTTGTTTCATTTTTATATTCCTCTCAGGTCTTATTATAGTGTTTCGTAAAAAGAAAAAAGATTCTATTTCATTCAATTGGAAATAGAATCTGTTCATCAGCATGACCCTTAAATGTCCGATAAGCCATGTTTTGTTCCATTGTACTGCTGGCGGTGGTCAACCTCGTACGCCGGCTGTAATCATCTATCTACAGCAAATGCTGTCCCTTGTTCGGTTCAATTCCCTACTAAAGGATGCCCCTACCATTATTTGGGTTGCTCACTCGCGGGGTTTACCTCGTTCCACCTAGCGCGTTTCCACACTAGCTACGTCACTGTGGCACTTTCAAGAGAGCTGGCATATCACAGGAAGCGACTTAGCACAGCTCGTCTGCCGTTAGTTTATTAAAAACTACCTTGACTTATGATTTCATCAAGCACGAACACTACAGGCATCGCAGCCTGTGTGAGCATGGACTTTCCTCTATGCCCGAAATGGACATAGCGATTACATAGACATTTAAGCAGCTTAAAACATTTTAGCAAAATTCTTTAGATAAATCAAATCAATCATCTATCTCTCTTATTCTTCAGACTCGGCGTATCTTTTTCCAAACACAGCTTTTTCAAGATTGGATAAACGTTTTAACACATCATAATTCACCTGTGTGTTTTGCTGTGTGGAACGAGCTCTCGGCGCTTCCGTTGTGGGACGGCTGCTTTTTAATTTTTCAATTTCTTCGTTTAAGCGATCAATTTCCTGCTTGAAATTATCGTAATCCTGAATAATGATATCTAAAAATTCATCTACTTCTTCCTGAGAGTAACCTCTAATTCCTGTTTTAAAATCTTTTTCTAAAATTTTCTTTCCATTAAGTTGAATGCGATCAATACTCATTACCAAATCACCTCTAAAAATATACTGATTTTCTATTTTCATCATTTGTGTTTATTTTAACATTATTATACATTAATTAAAGCTATTATAACATTAGAAAACTTGATTGTCACCAAACCTTTAGATGACAATCAAGTTGGAGCCTGCGATTACCCGCCCCATAAAAAATCGTTGCACTTTCATCGACTAGATACAGTGACATCGTGTGACCAGCGTCGATAGAGGGACATTGTGTTCGTCGTACTTTACTCCATAAATCCTCTATCTTTTCTTAAAGTGAAAAAAGGAAACTGGATATCAGTCTCCTTCTAAAATTTAAAAACTCTCTAGCAAAATTGTGCAATTCAACAGATGAAACACTAAGCAGCTATTCCTGCTCTGTTTATTCCATATCTTCCTTCTGAAATGAAAAAGGCAGCAATTGATCTGTAGTGAGTGTTTGAACATCTTTGTTTAAATTCGTTAAATGAATAGGCATATCAGGAGCAAAAAATTCGCTCATAACCTGCCTGCATGTTCCACATGGCGGTACCGGACGTTTGGTATCTGCTGCAACAGCCATTTCTGTAAATTCTGTTTCTCCGTCTGAAATAGCCTTAAAAATAGCAACACGCTCGGCACAACAGGTAGATGGGTAGGCAGCATTTTCGATATTGCATCCAGTATAGATTTTGCCTGAACCTGTTAATAACGCTGCACCTACCGGAAATTCAGAATAAGGTACATAAGCTCTTGCTCTAATTTGGATTGCTTCTTGCAATAATTTTTCTTTCATAATAGGTCTTCCTCCCGACATATTCGTGCATTTCTCTTTGTTTAAGTATCTTTTTTGGGGAACAAAAAAAGCAGGAGCATCCGTAATTTTCCTGATTACAGAATCGTAAAAATATTTTCTGCATGGGAAGGAGTATCTCCTGATTGATTCAACTAGGATTTATCCGAAAAATTGTCCGTTATTGTATCCAATAGTAAATCAAAAACATATCGAATCGACGTATATAATTCTATATACCTTTTTCTTCTCACATCCAAATAATAGCTGTGCATCAACAGTAATTCCATATTCTCTTTTGTTGATTGAATTTGGCTGGGATGAACAGATGCTTTTCTATCCTTTACTGCAGCTAAAGCATCTTTCTCCCAGCTTTCTAATAAATCATATATGGGAGCCGTCTCTTTTTTTACCATATTAAAAAAATCACGGTCCTTCCGATCGTTTGGTGCTTCACTAGTCTCAAACCGCTTCCGCAATGCTTCTAAATACCGATTTAACTTCTCTGTTTGTTCACTAAGTTTCATTGTATCGTCATCCTTCAATGGCAAACTGTAGTTAAATTTTAACATACCATAGATGGAAAAGTCATGAACAACATTTGGAAGAAGCTACAAAAGTTGCTTTAATCTTTGAACTTCCAGCTCTGTCTGTTTCAAATTATTTGTTTTTGTTTGAAATTGAACCCATACTTCACTGTCAACCTTTGCTTTTAATTTGAGATGAATTAAGCATAACTGCTCTTGAATCTGCTCTATCTGGTTCTCTATATCCTCTTTGCTGTATCCTTTATTTTCCTCAGAAATGATTGATTTTGAAAGAAGCATATTCCATTCTCCTCCTATTTTTTTATACGAGCTCATATTTTTAGCCTGATGTGCTATACATTCCACAGTGGAACCTTATCTCCTTCCTGTTCGACAAAACTAGAATAATCTAAACAAAACTAGTGTATATCTGTAATGATTTAAGCAAAATTAGACAAGCTATATAAGGAAGCTTCCCTCTGAATAATTGATGTAGCGAAAATGAACGGGAGCAGACGAATAAGATCGTAAAAAAGGAGGTTATCTTTCATGAAGGAATCCAAAGCACAGCAAAAAACAAATGCTGCAAACAAAAAGAACAATAATGAAAAAACAAGAGATAAAAAAATAGCAGGTCCCAACCGTCCTTCAACTTAATTTGACGAACACGTACTTTTAATGGAGGTTCAACAGATAACCTAATTATATTTTGCGAGTCTATATTACCCGTGGAATACAATTAGGTTCTTTTTTCACTTTTAACCCTTATGAATAGATGTGGATATGCGTAAACTATGTAAGGCTGCAAATGAACGTAGCTTATTAAATTTCTCCATATTTTGTCCATATTTTAAGATTTTGTACGCTATAATTCGTTTCCTTCTTGAATTTATATTATAATATATGATGTACTGGTTTTATATTTATCCTGTCCAAAACAGTAATGTATCAATATTGCTGTTTTTCATTTAGGATATCGTGTTAGGAGGCAAGAAAACATGAATTACCCGAATGGTCAGCGGAAACCACTAACCATAAAACCAAAGCAAACAAGTTTTAGCAGGAGAGGAATGACACTGGAAGAAGAAATAAATGAAACGACAGATTTTTATCGAATACAAGGGCAAGCAGTTATTCATAAAAAACCGACACCCGTGCAGATTGTAAATGTCCATTATCCAAAGCGCAGTGCTGCAGTAATCACAGAAGCATACTTTAAGCAAGCATCAACCACGGATTATAACGGCGTTTATAAAGGAAAATACATTGATTTCGAGGCAAAGGAAACGAAAAATAAAACATCCTTTCCCCTTGCAAATATTCATGAGCATCAAGTGCATCATATGCAGCAAGTAATAAACCACGGAGGAATCAGCTTTATTATTTTACGGTTTAGGCCTTATGAAGAAACTTATCTATTCGATGCAAAAGATTTATTTGTTTGCTGGCAGGAGCAATTTAATGGTGGTAGGAAATCAATTTCTTATGAGCAAGTTAAACAATTGGGCTATCTTATTCCCTTTCAATATCAGAAAAAAGTTGATTTTTTATCTGTTGTTGATAAGCTCTATTTATAGATATGGAGGTATAGAGAATGGCAGATCAAACGAGCCAAACAAGAACTGCTAGAAGACAGCAGCAAGGAAAGAAAATAAAGAAGAAAAAGAAAAAACCTATTTGGAAGAAAATTATTTTATCTATCTTTTTGTTATTCTTCATTTTATTTTTAAGTGGAGTTGCAGTTGGTGCTTATTGGATTGCAACAGCACCAGATATTGATGAAGAAAAATTAAATATCCCTTTTGCTTCCACACTTTATGATAAAAACGGAGAACAATTTGCTGATTTAAGTTCAGATGAAAAAAGAAAAGAAGTAAAATTTGAGGAATTGCCGGATTTACTTATTGATGCTGTGACAGCTACAGAGGATATCCGCTTTTTTGACCACAACGGTATCGATATCAGGCGTATCGGTGGAGCAGTCCGCGCCAATATTACAAGTGGATTCGGGTCGGAAGGTGCAAGTACCATTACACAGCAGGTGGTAGAGCGTGCATTTTTAAGTAATGAGAAGAAAATAAGTATTAAAGTCCAGGAAATGTGGATGGCGATGAAGCTGGAAAGGCAATACAGCAAAGAAGAGATTATGGAAATGTATTTAAACAGTATTTTCTATGGTGCACATTCTTATGGCGTTGCTCAAGCTGCGGAAACGTATTTTGGCAAAGATGATCTAAATGACCTTACCTTGCCGGAAGCTGCCATTTTAGCTGGATTGCCGCAGCGCCCGACAGCTTATAATCCATTTGAAAATCCGGAGTTAACACAGGAACGGATGAATACGGTATTAAATTTAATGGTACGTCACGGCAAAATTACACAGGCGGAAGCAGATGAAGCAAGAAATGTTGACGTTACTTCTCTATTAGTGGAAAGCCGTCCTGATCCAACACCTTATGATGCCTTTATTGAACAGGTTCGTGCGGAGATTAACGAAAAATTGGATGACGTTGACCTTGATTCCGATGGATTAAAAGTATATACAACCCTTGACCCAGATGCGCAGCCATACGTAGAAGGCGTTCTGGAAGAAGGGGATTCCAACCCGATTAATTATCCAGAGAATACGCAGGCGGCGATGGTTGTTTTAGATACGCAATCTGGCGCTATTCAAGCAATTGGCGGAAGTCTTAATAATGAAGGTTCGGGCTTTAATTACGCCACAAGAGGTATAACACAGGCCGGATCAACAGCAAAACCAATTTTATCTTATGGACCGGCAATTGAGTATAATCAAATCTCAACGTACCATCAATTAGATGATGATGGCCCTTATGAAATTGAAGGCTCGAATCCGATAAGAAATGCCAGCAGAAGCTACAATGGCTGGGTCACTGCGAGATATGCCTTACAGCAATCTTTAAACGTTCCGGCAGTAAAATTAATGGATGAGGTCGGTCGTGAAAATGCCAAAGAATTTGCTGAAAATCTGGGTATTGAATTTGAATCAGATTACCTTGACCTCCGTGAAGCAATTGGCGGAACACGTACAGAAGTTACACCGCTGCAAATGGCGGGAGCTTATAGCGCATTTGGTAATGAGGGGAATTATACAGAGCCTTATGCTGTCACAAGAGTAGAATTTTCTGATGGCCGTGAAGTGGATTTAACGCCTGATTCAGAACAGGTTATGGAAGATTACACAGCTTATATGGTAACAGATATGCTTAAATCAGTTGTCAGCTCCGGCACAGGTACCAATGCAGCTATTCCCGGGCTGGAAGTTGCCGGAAAAACCGGAACAACGACGATGGATGGTCAGGAAGGAAGCCGGGATGCCTGGTTTGTCGGCTATACGACCAATTACACGATTGCAGCCTGGACGGGCGGTTACGAAGTTTATGAAGATGAAGAAGGAGAAAGAAAAACAAGACGTGTTCCATTGCAGGATACAACTTTATCCCAGCAAATGTTCAGACAGACAATGAGTCATTTATCTGAAGGAATTGAAACGGCTGATTTTACCCGTCCTGATTCTGTTGTAGATGTTACGGTGGAAAGAGGAACAAACCCGGCTGCCTTGGCAAGTGATAGTACACCGAGTGAAAACAGAGTGACAGAGCTATTTGTCAGAGGTACAGAACCGACGCAGGTTTCTGAGCGCTATGAAGAATTAGATGCTGTAACAGGGCTGTCTGCAAGCTATAATGAAGATAATAATTCCATTGAAGTATCCTGGAATTATGATACGGATGCGGAAGAGGATGTTAATTTTAATATAAGTGCAAGTATCGATGGCGGCAGTATGCAGTCCCTCTCTTCTACAAGCGACACATCTATGGAAATTTCAGGTGTAGAGGAAGGTGCGGAATATACGATACAGGTTGTTGCTGAAAGAGGCTCATTAACCAGTGATCCTGCTACGACAACCGTTCAAGTACCTGGCGGTGAAGAAGAAGAGGAAGAAGAAATACCAGGCGTAACTGGCCTTTCGGCTGAATATGATGGGAATGAAGCCATTAATGTTTCATGGAGCTACGATGGACCATCTGCCAGCTTTGAAGTAAGTGTAAATGGAGAAACGGATACAGTAGGTTCCGAAAGTATCAGCATAAGCGGAGTTACTCCAGGCGAATACAATATTACTGTTACTCCAATAAGTGAAGAAGACAGCAATGTTCAAGGTCCTTCTGCATCTACCAGTGTGACGGTCCCTGAAGAAGAGGATGAGGAGGAAGAGGAAGCTGAGGAAGAAGAGCCTCCTGAAGAAGAAAACGAATCTGATTCGGACTCGGAAACACCTGAGGAATCGGATGAAAATGAAGACAATAATGGTAATAACGGTAATAACGGTAATAACGGTGACTCCTCTGATGATAATAGTGGTGAGCAACCAGAGGATCAGTCTGATAATAACTCGGAAGAACAACAACAAGAAAATGAATCTGATTCGGAACCAGATGATGAAGGTTCAGAAGATGTTTCACCTCAGAATAATTCCGACAATGGCAACAATGAAAATAATAACTCAGAGGAATAAAAAACAATCCCGACCCCATAAAATTGGGTCGGGATTGTTTTTTATTAAATAATTACTTTTGATAAAGAAACATTACCCTGTTTTCTTCATCCGCTTTTTCCCCTCCCGGCATAGCTCCAATAGTGGGCATTCCGGACAATTGGGATTTCTTGCTTTACAATGATAACGTCCAAAGAAAATCATTCGATGGTGTGTGACACTCCATTCATCCCTCGGAACTTTACGCATCAGTGTATTCTCTACTTCGATAACACTGTCTTTCCATCTGCATATCCCTAACCGTTTCGATACACGTTCAACATGCGTATCAACAGCAATTGCCGGCTCATTAAAAGCAATGGAAGCCACAACATTGGCTGTTTTTCTGCCAACGCCAGCCAGTTTAACTAACTCTTCTTTCGTTTGCGGTACTTCTCCATTATAGTCATCAAGTAAAGTACGGCACAGCTTTTGAATATTTTTTGCTTTTGACCGGTATAAGCCGATCGAACGAATATCATTTTCCACTTCTTCTAAAGGAACAGCCAGATAATCCTCTGGTGTTTTATATTTTTGAAATAAATCTGCTGTTACCTTATTAACCAATTTGTCTGTACACTGTGCAGAAAGTAAGACAGCAATTACCAATTCAAAAGGGTTGGAATGGACCAGCTCCCCTTCTGCATCTGGAAACATTTCTGCCATGGCATCTAAACATTGTCTGATTTGTGTATTATTCAGCATCGTCTCAATCTCCTTCCAGCCAATTATAATAAAAGGACGTATCTCTTTTTGGACGCGTATTTGTATTATTCTCTGTCTTGCCCTGATGAAATTTCTGGCTTGCTTTTCTGGCATCCTGTACCGTATGAATCCCCTTTTTCTTCCACTCTCTTAAAATACGATCAATATACTTAAAGTTTAATTTGCCCATAAGTACAGATTCGCGCAGCCCTGCTTTAATCAATGATGGTTTCACATCATCTTCATCCAACCAGCTGTTAATGGTTTCTATTTCAAATGGTGATAAAGGTCTGCCGAATTCTTGTTCAAATAAAATAAAGATATTTCCTATGTTTTCTTCTTCTTTGTTAGCCATAGTAACTTCTTCATCATATAATTTTTCCAGTAAGGGCTCTAAAGAGTAGGACTCACTGATTGGAGTCAGGTCATCGTTATTTTTTTCGATCGACAGAAACCCTTTCTGTACTAATTTCCGAAGCATGTTGGCTGCCTGTTCTTCAGAAAAGCTCCCTGACTGCGCCAGCTCAAAAGGTGTCGGGAAATAATTCCTTTCCTCCGCAAAACGGGAAAGCTGTAAAATTAAAATAAGTTCTGTTTCATGAAGTCCTAATTTGTAATAGGTCGACAGCAGCTTCTTAGAAACTGGCATTTGATCTCGGATAATATCTTGAAAATTTATTTTTTTATTCATTTCTAGCACCTCAGATAATAGTATAGCATTTTTTCTTTACGAAGAAAGGAAAAACCCCTCGCTTAAGAGCAAGGGATTTATATCATGTAATCTTTTGCGTATGGATAAGAAAATAACTATATAAGGAGCTTCCAAGCGCATGAAATTAGATTTTGTATTTTAGTTTCGTATGGCACACATCCTTTATGGATATAAACGATTTAACAGCCTTGGGAAAGGAATTGTTTCACGGACATGCTCTACCCCGGATAACCAGGCTACCGTTCTTTCCAGGCCTAATCCAAATCCACTGTGCGGAACACTGCCGTATTTACGCAGTTCTAAATACCATGCATAAGCAGGTCCTGTAAGTCCATGCTCTTTGTAGCGCTCTTCCATTAACGCTAGATCATCAATCCGCTGAGATCCGCCAATAATCTCTCCGTAGCCTTCCGGAGCAATTAAATCAGCGCAAAGAACAACATCGGAACGCTCTGGATGCGGCTTCATATAGAACGCTTTGATATCCTTTGGATAGTTTGTAATGAAAACAGGCTTATCATAGCTTTCTGCAATGGCCGTTTCATGCGGAGCACCAAAGTCCTCTCCCCATTCAATATCATCGAAGCCTTTTTCTTTTAAAAATTCCACAGCTTCATCATAGCTGATACGCGGGAATGGAGCCTTTATTTTTTCGAGTTTAGATGTATCTCTTTCCAATGTTTTAAGCTCTAAAGAACAATTCTCTAAAACAGATTGCACAATAAAGCTGACATAGTTTTCCTGTACCTGCAGGCTGTCCTCGTGGTCCATAAATGCCATTTCCGGCTCAATCATCCAAAATTCAATAAGATGTCTTCTCGTTTTTGATTTTTCAGCACGGAAGGTAGGACCGAAAGAAAATACTTTTCCCAATGCCATGGCTGCTGCTTCCATATAAAGCTGCCCGCTTTGTGATAAGTATGCTTCTTCATCAAAATATTTTGTATGGAAAAGCTCGGTTGTTCCTTCTGCAGATGATCCGGTTAAAATCGGCGGATCTACCTTTACAAAGCCGTTGGTGTTAAAGAATTCATACGTAGCACGGATGATTTCGTTACGAATTTTCATAACAGCATGCTGTTTTTTAGAACGAAGCCACAGGTGCCGGTGATCCATTAAAAATTCTGTACCATGATTTTTAGGTGTAATCGGGTAATCTGTGGCTTCATGAATGACCTCCAGGTGACTAATCTGCATTTCATAACCGAAATCAGAGCGTGTATCCTCGACAATTTTCCCAGTAACATATAAAGAAGTTTCCTGTGTCAGGTTCTTTGCTCCTGCGAATACATCTTCAGGAACTTCACTTTTTACGACAACGCCCTGCATAAAGCCTGTACCGTCACGCAGCTGTAAAAAGGCAATTTTACCGCTTGAACGTTTATTAGCTAACCAGCCGCCAATAGTTACCTCCTCATTTACATGTTTTGGTGCATCTTGAATTGTTATCTTCATCTTAAAATCCTCCACTTATTATGATGTGTCCTATTAATACTTGCTAAATATCCTCTACTATTAATATTTTTTAGAAAATGTTTAAATTGCCTGGACACGCGTTTTTCGTATAATCCACTCATCCTATGGAAACATTTTATTGTACGTGTATCTTTCTTCCAGGCTCTCACCGTCAATTGAATAGTAATCCATGACAAAACGGTTATCTTTATCATGGTACGTAATTTCCCATAAGGCCTGACCATCTTCATATGCCGGGCGGATATCGGCAAAACGACATGTATCACAGCTGGATGACCAAGCATCTAAGATAGCTTCCTCCCGCATCATTTTTTCTGTATCAATCACAATTAATTCGCGTTCTTCTCCTTCTAATGGCAGGAAAATAAGCCGCTCCTCATCGTCCTGATTGCTCGCATAGAATACATGATAGCTATTTTCCCCATAGTAGCCCTGTATAGAATGGACATTATGATAAGAGGTTTGCGATTCTATTTGATTTTTTGTGGTTTCAAATCCAGCTGTACGACTGTCATTGATTACCTGATACAAATAAATACTGTAACCCAGCCCTGCAAGTAAGAGGATTGTAATGACAACAAGCGTCCATAGTACCCACCTATTATTTGATTCCCTCATTTGATTCCATCCGTTTCTTATCAGATTATCTTTCTTTCATCATTTACTATACCTAGATGTAAGGTTTCTGTAAACAAATACCGTAAAAAAATCACTTTATGGCCAATCAAGTTTTGTTGATAAATCCAAAAAAATATTTTTTAGTCTTGGTTCTATATGAATTGGTCCTGTTTGATGTATTTATTGATGAAACCAGTTTTCTGCGTGGCTCATTAAATAACGGGTTGATTCATAGTGAACAGGTACTTCCGGGATAGACTCCAGAAAGTATTTTCCATATTTTGCTGTTTTGATTCGGCCATCGCAAATAAATACAATTCCTCTATCATTGGAGGAACGGATTAACCGTCCAAATCCTTGTTTAAATTTAATAACTGCTTGCGGCAAGGATAAATCCATAAACGGATTTTTTCCTTCTTCTTTTAGCTGGTGGGATTTTGCTTCAAAAACAGGATGATTTGGCGGCTGAAACGGCAGCCTTGCCATCACAAGTGCTGATAAATCTTCTCCAGGTATGTCTACACCCTCCCAGAAAGAACTTGTCCCAAGGAGGATTGCCTGATCATAGGATTGAAAGTTTTTCTTTAATCTGCTGCGGCTGCCGCTTGTCACACCCTGGGCAATAATGACATATTGCTGCTCTGTCATCATTTCCTTTAATAAATCATTTGCTTTTCTCAGCATATCGTAGGAAGTAAACAGGACAAGCATTCTACCTGAAGTCACCTCCGCTAAGGATAATATCGCTTCACAAACAGCATAGACAAAATCGTCGATGTTTCCGTATCTAATATCCGGAAAATCTGTCGGTATCAGCAGCTGGACTTGTTTATCATATTGGAATGGTGATGCAATTTGCTCTGTCAACAAATCTTGTTCTGTTACGCCCAGTCTTTCTTTAATGAATTGAAAGGAGCTTCCCATGGTTAGCGTGGCGCTTGTGAAAATAACACTTTCCTTTTTAGAGAAAAATTCATTCGCCAATATCGGCGCAATATTAGATGGTTCACTGTAGAGAAACACACTATGATGCTTTCCTTTTAAATCAACCTCTACCCATTTGATTAATGCTACTTCATTTTGTTCCTGAAACATCACTTTTAAATCTTCAATATATTTTTCTAGAATACCCTGCATTTGACCGATGTTTTCAAGAAATTGTTTCTCATCGCCGTTATCCAAGGAATCATCGTCTATTAATTGAAATAAAACATCTAAAAGCTTTTGAAAATGCATCCGTAAACGTGCAGCCATATCCTGAGCAAGCTGCCAGGCATCCTGCTGATAAGTTTGCGGTTTGATCCGATATTGCACTCTGCCTAAATCACTTGTGGCTTTATCATTCTTCTGCTGAGCCCTGACAAAGCGTTCAATATGATGAAACAGTTCATCAATATCGTATTTTGCTTCCTTGATAGCTGCATTCCATCTGTCTGCCAGCTTCTGTCTGTGTCTTCTGTCAGAAGCTTTTAAAACAGTGTTAAATTGCTTCTCCTCATCTGCTGTTCCTAAATAATTACATGTAAATTGCATCTGTATATAATCAAGCTTTAATCCGTAATGGTGTGAAGCTGTTTCCTCAAAATGATGCGCTTCATCAATAAGAACCTTTTGATAACTTGGTAGGAAAGCATAGTCATTAAACATATCTGTACAAAGTAAGGCATGGTTGGTGATAACAATATCTGCTTTTTGAGCCCGGCGTCGGGCTAATTGGTAATAGGAGTGATGGAACCAGGGTGATTTGGGATCAATTGTCTTTTCCACATCAGCGGAAACCTTCTGAAAGAAAATATACCCTCCTGCCGGGAGCTGAATTTCATCAATATCCCCAGTCTCTGTTTCCGTAATCCATACCAGCAAGATCGCTTTTGTTAAAACAAAATCATAGTTATCCTTTGATCCATAATCAAGCTCATAAAGAAACTTTTCCAGATTTAAATAATGATTTTTCCCCTTCATTAATGCTACTTGAACTGGAATGTCAATCACCCTTTTTAATAAAGGAATCTCCTCTTCCAGCAGCTGGCTTTGCAATTGTGTTGTATACGTGCTAATAATTATGCGTTCTTGATGGTTTATAGCCTGATAAACAGCGGGCAATAGATAAGCCAATGATTTACCTGTTCCCGTACCCGCTTCAATAAAGGCATGTTTTTTAGCAGAGAAGGCATCATATATAATTTCAGACATGTGCCGCTGCCCTTCTCTCGGCTCATACGAAGAAAAAGCTTTGGAGAGCGCACCCTGTTCCTGGTAAATATCATCTAAGTATGCTCCAAACGAACGATCAATCTGCGCCTGTGTTTGCGTCTCTTTTTCAGATATACGGAATGCAAGTCCCTGATAATGTTTTATTTGCTTATCCGGATGCTCCCGAAACGCTAATTCTTCTAAGCGGTTATCAAGTATAGCCGCTAAATCTGATTGTAATTTGTCTTCCAGATTTTTTAGCTTGTATAAAGTTTCATACGGGAGATGGTCTAATTTCTCTTTTAACTTAAAAAACAGCTTTGCTGTTACATAGGCATCAGATAAAGCGCGATGCGGATCATCATGATGCAGCTTAAAGTGCTCGGCTAAATGACTTAACTTATAGCTTGATATACTTGGGAATAATATTCTGGACAGTTCCACCGTATCCAGAACCGGATTTTTTAATTCGGGATAACCATTGGATGTTAACTCCATGTTGAGAAACCCGACATCAAATTTTGCATTATGGGCAATAATATAGCTGTCCTGCAAAATCTGGCTGATTTTCTCTGCTTTATCCATAAACAATGGAGCGTCCTTTACTTCTTCATTATCAATACCTGTCAGGTTGGAGATAAATGGCGGTATGGACTGGTTCGGATTGAATAAAGTCGTTTTTGTTTCCTTTATCTTCTCATTTTCAATGATAACCATACCAATTTCAATAATTTTTCCTGATTTTGCCGGGGAGTTTCCGGTTGTTTCTAAATCAATGACAACATATCTCAGAAGACCACCTCCATTCTTTTGGCAGACAAGGTGAATGCCAATTTTTCTAATTATTTTGCTTCTCTATCGGTCAAACCATGTAATTTCCGCAGAGTAAAGTGTTACCGGACTGCCTTCTGGTGATTCCGCGATTAAAGCCCCTTCATCGGAGATACCAAGAAAACGTCCTGTCCACGCATCATGAAATGTCTTAATTTGAATGTTTTCACCGATTTTAAAGGCATTTTCTTCCCATTGAGACTTAATAGATTTAAATCCATTCTTTAAATATAGCTCATACGTATTTTCAAAATGCTTTAACATCGTTTGAACGACTTCTTTTTTATCCCACTTTTTTCCTGACTCTATGGTCAATGAGGTGGCAATATCTCGAATAGATGCATCCCAACTTGTTTCATCCTGATTCACGTTTAAGCCGATCCCAATTAAAACATAGTCAATCCGATCCTGCTCTCCCTGCATCTCTGTTAAAATACCGCAAAGCTTTTTATCTCCGATTATTAAATCATTGGGCCATTTGATTCCAATTGGAATACTGGTCAGCTGGTGCAATGCATCTCTTAAAGCAACTGCAGTCAATAATGTCAGCTCGGAAGCTTTATTTGGAGGGATTGGCGGTCTGAGAAGAAGTGTCGTCCATAGCCCTTCTTTATCTGAAAACCAGTTCTTTTTCATTCTTCCCCTGCCTGCTGTCTGCTCCTCCGCAATAATAATTGTACCATCAGGAGCATTTTCGCGGGCTGCTTTATGTCCAATTAATTGTGTGGACGATGTACGCTCCCTGTGAATAATATGGTGTCCTAACCATTTCGTTTCCAGTCCCCAACGGATCGTATTACTGCTGACCTTATCAGGAAATGAAACAATTCGGTAGCCCTGGCTTCTTTTCGCATCAATCACATAGCCGTCTCTCTCTAAATCTTTCATATGCTTCCAGATAGCATTCCTTGAAATGCCTAATGCTTCGGAAAGAGCTTGACCTGAGATATAGCTATCCTTTTTTTCGGATAAAAGCTTTATTAATTTTGAGCGGGTAGATTCCATTGTATCCAATCCTTTATTCTCGATTTTTCATTCGCCAGTTTAGACATGACAATTTGATATTCTATTTCAGTTAAGAGCTCCTTTATCCATTTACCTTTTGGGCGTCCGGGAAACCAATTTATTAAATCGTACCCATTCACACAGAGGTCTTTTTTAGATAGAATAGGGAGTTTCTCTGCTATAGAACGAATCGTTTCTATATCGATGCTTTCCTTATCCTTCTGTTTTACTAAGTATACAAAAAAATCCCATTGCTCTTTTGGCAGCTGATAGACAAACCATGCATCCAGTCCATTTTTTTTATAGCTATCATAGGCATTTACCAGACAATTAGCCTGCTGTTTTAAGTGGTTGGAACATTTATATGCCTTGATACAGTCTGTCACAGTAATGGAAGAACTGTTCAGTTCGATAAAGGCAAAAACAGGTGCAAGTGATGAAACAGGTGCAAGCTCCTTTAACTGCCAGGCTTCCTCTTTGAAAATAGGCAAATGATGATCAAGCTCTAATTCAAATATATAATCCACTGCCTGTGCGAAATAATTGCCTGCGCACAGTTTTTCTAATTCAACAGTTAAACGTTCCGCTGCCAGTTTATCAATAAGGGCTTTACAGCTTTTCATCGCTGCTTTCGTCTGTTCTTCAATGGCAAAGCCTAATTGGCTGGAAAAGCGCAGTGCACGAATAATACGCAATGCATCCTCATTAAACCGGTCTTTGGCATTTCCGACCGTTTGAATCTGGCCCCTGACGATATCCTTTCTTCCGTCGAAAGGATCAAGGATTTCTCCTTTGGCATTCATCGCTATGGCATTCATGGTAAAATCTCTGCGTCCGAGATCTTCTTTGATGTGGCGGACAAAATGAACTTCATCCGGCCGGCGATGATCGGTATATACTCCTTCTGTCCGGTAAGTAGTCACCTCAAAAGATTCCTGTTGATAACGGACAATGACTGTTCCGTGCTCCAGTCCGACGGGAATGACTTTTGGAAAAATCCTTTGAATTTCGGAAGGGACAGCAGAGGTTGCAATATCTATATCATGGATCGGGCGACCGATAATATAATCGCGTACACAGCCGCCAACGAAGTATGCCTCGTATGAATAGTCTTCTATAATCGATATAACATTTGCTGCCTTTTGAAAAACAGACGGTAACATGCCTCTAACCCCTCTTCCCTTCTTTAAGAACGCGGTCATATAATGCTTCATATTGATTGACAATTTTTTCTGATGCGAAATAAGTACGCACATGCTCCGTGACCGCTTCAGAAAACTGCTGTTGCTTGTCAGAATCAGATAGCAGCTCTATTGCATATGCTGCCGCCTGCTTTACGTCTCCAAGCTCGACAATGAACCCTGTTTTCTGATGCGTTACTACTTCCGGAATACCGCCGACATTTGTGCCAATCCCCGGTACACCGCAAGCCATTGCTTCTAATAATACTAACCCAAAGCTTTCTTTTTCAGACAACAGCAGCATTAAATCTGCCATTGCCAGTATATCACTGACATTATTCTGCTTACCTAGAAAGCGTACTTCTGCTTTTAGCCCCAGTTCATTTACATGCTGTACCATATTGGAATACTCCGGACCATCCCCAATTAATAATAATTTAGAAGGGAGCTGTTCATTCACTATTTTAAATGTATCTATGATATCTTGAACCCGTTTTACTTTTCGGAAGTTAGATACATGAATCATGATTTTATCAGCAGGATTAATACGAAATTGATGACGCAGCTCTATTCCTTTTTGCGGGTAGTATTCCTTTTCGTTAATAAAGTTATAAATAACGTCTATTTCCTTCTTTATATCGACCATTTCCACTGTCTGCCTGCGTAAGCTTTCCGAAACGGCAGTTACAGCATCAGATCGCTCAATACCATGACGGATAACCGGCTTTAGTGTGTTATCAATACCTAGTATCGTAATATCTGTACCATGCAGGGTTGTGACAATTTTTACCGGGTGCTTCGCCATATCTCTCGCTAAGATCCCGCAAATAGCATGCGGCATCGCATAGTGAACATGAAGAATATCCAGTTTTTCGCGGTCAATAACCTCTGCCATTTTTGCTGCTAAAGCTAAATCATAGGGCGGATATTGAAACACTGGATAATGACTCATCTCCACTTGATGATAATATACATTCACAAATACCTTTTCTAAGCGAAAGGGCATGCTGGAGGTGATAAAGTGTATTTCATGCCCTTTTTCCGCTAATTTTTTCCCTAATTCTGTAGCGATTACCCCCGAACCGCCAATCGTCGGATAGCATGTAATTCCTATTTTTTTCACAATTCCCCTTCTTTCCTGACAACAATATTCAGCTCCTGGTGAAGAATAGGAGCTGATACGGGAATACGAATCATCCGTTTTGCTTTACAATTTCTCTCCACTGAAAATCGCCCCGATGTAGACCGTGCATAAAGATTTCCCCTCCGGCAATATTTGTTGCTAAAGGAATCTGATAGACATCACATAACCGCATTAGCGCACTGATATCCGGTTCATGCGGCTGTGCAGTTAACGGGTCACGGAAGAAAATGACCATATCCATTTTATTCTCAGCAATCATGCTGCCAATTTGCTGATCCCCGCCCAGCGGACCTGACCGGAAACGATGAACAGAAAGTCCGGTTGCTTCCATGATGCGGCCTCCCGTTGTTCCAGTAGCATACAACTGATGTTTCTCCAGTATATGTGTGTAAGCTGTTGTGAACCTGACCATATCTTCTTTTTTCTTATCATGTGCAATTAATGCGATATTCATGATGTCTCCCCCTTGTATATGAGTAATTCAATCTCTATAAGATGTTCTCCAGACCATAAATAAGCTCATCCAGATCCATCACCTGGTAAACACATTCCTTTACCCCGTCCATAAAGGATGCTCTGTTCATCGAATCATGCTGAATGGTTAATGTTTGCCCAGCACCGCCAAAAACAACCTCCTGATGAGCTACTAAACCGGGAAGACGCATACTGTGAATATGCATGCCGTCAAAATCCCCGCCGCGTACACCCTGGATTGTTTCTTCCTCATCTGGATGCCCCTGTTTTTTAGATTTTCTGGCTTCTTGAATAAGCTCGGCAGTTTTCTTAGCAGTACCAGACGGCGCGTCCAGTTTTTGATCATGATGCTTCTCGATAATTTCTACATCCGGGAAGTAGGCAGCTGCCATTTTTGCAAATTTCATCATTAACACGGCACCGATGGCAAAGTTTGGCGCAATAATACAGCCAGTCTTTTTTTCTCTTGCCAATTGTTTTAATTCCTCTAATTGTTCATTGGTATATCCGGTTGTACCTACTACCGGACGAATTCCATGATTTAAGGCTGCTTTGGTATGCTTATAGCCAACTTCAGGCACCGTCAAATCAACAAATACGTCTGCCTGCTGCTTAGAGAAGCATTTTTCGATGTCGGTGTATACTGGTGCATGAAAATCAGCTGGGAACCCTTCTAAATCGCTTAATTTCTTCCCTTCATTTTTATGGTCTAAACAAGCAATTAATTCAAAATCCTCTACTCCTTGAATCATATGAACCGCTTCTTTTCCCATTCTTCCTCTTGGGCCTGCTACAATAATTTTAATTGCCATGGTTTCCTTCCTCCTCTTTTCTTGTCCAGCGATTTTTGTCTCTTGTCTCAAATTTTTGCATTGATTTCTCAAAGGAATTTGATAAATCAAAGTCCAGTGAATTGGCTAAACAGGCCAATACAAAAATCATATCGCCGACCTCTTCTTCCACCGTATTTTCTTTTTCAGTAGCTTTCTTTGGTTTTTCGCCATGATAATGATTAATTTCTCTGGCTAATTCTCCGGTTTCCTCAGATAATCTTGCCATTAAAGCAAGCGGCGAAAAGTACCCCTCTTTGAATTGAGATATGTATTGATCAACACGTTTTTGGACATCTTTTAATGTATGGTCGGTATTCTTCATTGCTGACACCTCTTTAACTTTTTCTCTTCTCTAATGTTAGCTAAAAGCAAGGATTTTGACAACTAATTGGTACAGTTTGCGGATTGTTACTTGATTTTAAATTGTCTATAATAGATATTGGCTGAAATCAGATTGTAAATAATTGGAACTACATAGACGTCTGATGCTTATTTTCAGATGATAGTGAGGTCTGTATCGAAGGAGGAATAGCAAATTGAAGATTCGAGTGAAAAATAGCTTATTTATCTTATTAGGGGCAGCCGTATTTTCTTTTGGTCTTGTCCATTTTAATATGCAGCATAACCTTGGAGAAGGCGGTTTTACAGGGATTACGCTGTTACTTTTCTTCTTATGGGATATGGATCCGGCAATCACAAATATTGTCCTTAATATTCCTGTGTTTTTCATTGGGTGGAAAATACTGGGGCGGAATGCGTTTGTCTATACCTTAATTGGAACATTATCTGTTTCCCTTTTTCTGTGGATATTTCAAATATACCAAATTCCGATTGGACTAGAAAATGATATGACACTGGTTGCTTTATTTGCCGGTGTATTTATTGGTGTAGGATTAGGGATCATTTTCCGTTTTGGCGGGACAACCGGCGGCGTGGATATTATTGCCCGTATTATTAACAAATACAGTTCTTGGAGTATTGGAAAAGCAATGTTCGTATTTGATTTTCTTGTTATTATAACTTCTATTCTTACATTCCTTGAGCTGTCAGAGGGGATGTACACGCTGCTGGCTGTATTTATTGGTGCAAGGGTGATTGACTTTATCCAGGAAGGCGCATACGCTGCAAAGGGAGCTTTTATCATCTCCAATCATAATGAAGAAATTGCCAATCAGATTATGGAGAAAATGGAACGGGGGGTGACTATTTTAAATGGTCAGGGGAGCTTTTCTAAGGAGAAGAGAAATGTGCTCTACTGTGTAGTGGCCCGAAATGAAGTACCGCGAATGAAAAGTATTATTAACCAGACAGACCCTTCTGCTTTTGTGTCCTTGACGACTGTTCACGAAGTGATGGGAGAAGGATTTACATTGGATGAAAATAAGAAGCCAATAAGTGATTGATTTTTGCCATATAAAGAAAACTTCAGGCATAAAAAAAGATGATCCAAAAAATGGATCATCTTTTTTGCAGCTTAATCTCTGCTTGCCGCATAGATAAGAATGAAGCGGATAAGCTCAGCAACAGCTACTAGTGCAGCAGCAACATATGTCATTGCGGCGGCATTCAGAACTTTTTTGGTCTCCCGTTCTTCATCATTGCGGATAATTCCGCTTGAAATCAACTGCGTCATCGCCCGATTCGAAGCATCAAACTCCACCGGCAATGTTACTACCTGGAAAAGCACTGCAGCAGCAAAGAATACAATTCCTAGAAGCAGCATATTTGTTGCCTGCATAATCATACCCGCAATAATAAGGAACATAGAAATATTAGAGCCAAAGTTTGCTACTGGAACTAAAGCACTTCTAAAGCGTAAAAAGGCATAATCTTCCTGATCTTGAATCGCATGACCAACTTCATGTGCCGCTACGGCAGAAGAAGCCATGGATCTTCCATGGTAATTACCCTCAGAAAGGTTCACTTGTTTTTTACGGGGATCATAATGGTCTGTTAATGTACCTTTTACCATTCCAATCTGTACATCGTGCAAGCCATTATCGTCCAGAATCTTTCGTGCGACATCAGCTCCGGTCATACCGGAAGATGTAGCTTTTTTAGAGTACTTCGCATATGTGCTTTTTACTTTTCCCTGTGCAATTAATGGTACAATCATTAATATAGCAAAATAAATCAAATAAGCACCTAAACCACCCATTTTAAATACCTCCATTACTGTATCTTAAGGTCAATTTTAGTCAGTATCTTCATTTTAGTCAACTGATTTGTCGTTTTTCCGAAGGGACTTATTACCTGCTTGTTCCCCTTTGTATTTTTTCCAGCTTACATAAGATAATGTAGCAATAATGCAACCGCCCACAATAATTACGCCTACAATAAATGGAGACGGTGCCAAACTATTGTAGTAAATGTCTGAAGAAGGAATAGAGGCAGCATGAACAGCTTTCACATGGCAAAACATCCCTATGATTCCGATTGTCATCACACGAAGCAGCTTCTCACCCATAGAGATCACCTCTGATCTTTTAATATATACTCTATGTTTATGATAATAAGTGAGCTGGTATGACGATCAGCTGCTCCTGAAAAGTAAGAATAGATGAAATGTTGACATGAATACATTTGTAAATAATCATATTCAGCTTTGCGTCCTGACTGGCATGCCCCTTTTACGCCTTTCGTTCTTTCCTGTAAATCGTTAAGTAATAAGCAAGCAGAATAGACAGGACACTTAACCAAAACGTAAAATAGCCAATTTCATTCATATATGTTGTTAATGTAGAATAAATAGGCATTTGCCCAAAAACATAATCAATAATTTCATTGTGTAATACAACTATTCCTGCAACCGTTAAATGACGTAATTTTATTTTATAAAACGGTGCATAGAGTAAACCTTGTATGGCCATTCCTAAATGCGATGCGATTAGCATATAACCTGCCGCGTTTAAGCTTCCGGTTACAGCCATTGTTAATAAATTCATAACGACGGCCCACATACCATATTTGAACAAAGAAACAATAGCTAAAGCCTCGATGTAGGGAATATTTTTACCAAAAATGAAAAATAGCAAAAAAATGGTAAAGAATAAACTGGCTGTTGGGCTGTCCGGAACAAAGGGAATAAATATTGCCGGAGTGCTTGCCAGCTGCGATCCATACCAATAATATCCATAGATCGTACCCAGGAAATTAATGATGAAAAGCAGGATCAGAAATTTTTTATCTAATAATATGTAGGATAGCATTTTCTTTTTATCTGCTCCTTTCTGCCAAGTTGATGAATAGAGAAAGCACCTTTGCCTTATTGTGGTCAAAGGTGCTTCTGCCTATTCTTTATTCTGCTGCTGCTTCGTTGGTTTCAATGATAAAATCTGCCAATTGCTCCAGTTCTTCATCTGATCCCTGGAAGATATCAGAAGGCATTGCGCCGATACCATTCACAGCAATGTCCATTAATTCTTCTTTGGTGTGCTCATTTCCTCCGACTAATGCCGGACCTGCTCCACCTTCTAATTCCCCGCCGTGACAGCTTAGGCAGCTCGTTTCATAGGCTGCGAATCCAGGATGATCCTGGTCAACAACGGATTCACCCGGCGGAATTGGTCTATTTTGTTCAGAACGCTCTTCCCAGTCAACATGTGCTGCGGAAGTGTATGTCAGCCAAATAGTTGATGCCAAACCTAAAAGCATCATACCGACGGCAATTGGACGTTGACGCGGACGACGGCCAGGACCATTGTCCAAAAATGGAGCGATTAATAGTGCTCCAAACGCAATTCCAGGAATAACAATAATACCTAAAACTGTCCAATCACCACTAGCAAATTGATATTTCAATAACTCATATAAGAATAAGAAATACCAGTCTGGTAAAGGGATATATGCTGCATCTGTCGGATCAGCCATTCCTTCAAGCGGAGACGGATGCGCCAGTACTAAGCATAAAAACCCTACAAGGAAAACTGCCCCAGCCAACCATTCTTTTAATAAAAAGTTGGGCCAAAACGCTTCTGTTCTACCAGGATACTCGGAATAATCTTTTGGTATTTTTGATGTTCTTTCCGCTGTGATCCGAGAATCGCCAACGAATTTCATACCTTTACCCTTATGCATTGGTTGCCCTCCTTTTTATAGTGGTCCGGAAATACCTTGTCTACGGATTAAGATAAAGTGAATTGCCAATAATGCAAACAACGCTCCTGGTAAGAAGAAGACATGGATTGCAAAGAATCGTGTCAGGGTTTGAGCTCCTACAATTGTAGCATCCCCTGCAAGAAGCGTTTTTAATGCTTCGCCGATAAATGGTACCTGTTCAGCAATTTCTAATCCAACCTGAGTTGCAAAATATGCTTTGTTATCCCAAGGAAGTAAGTACCCTGTAAAGCCAAGACCCAGCATAACAAAGAAGATAAGAACTCCTACCATCCAGTTAAGCTCACGCGGTTTCTTGTATGCCCCTTGGAAAAACACCCGTAAAGTATGTAATAATAGCATTACGATAATAACACTTGCACCCCAGTGATGCATACCACGTACTATTTGCGCATGTGCTACCTCTGTCTGTAAGTAGTATACAGACTGCCAGGCATTTTCAATATCCGGTACATAGTACATGGTCAAAAACATACCAGACAGAATTTGAATTACGACAACAAAGAATGTCAATCCGCCAAAGCAATATACGAATGCGGAAAAATGATGCGCTGGATTAACGTGCTCCGGAACCTCATGATCGGCAATATCCCGCCAAATTGGCGTAATATCAATGCGATCATCGATCCAATCATAAATCTTTTGTAACATTGTTCATTACGCCTCCTCATGTGGTTTAATGTTACCCAGGAATAGCATGCCATCTCTTTCTTCCTGTTCATAAACATCAAGCGGTTGCAACGGTGGTGTTCCAGGAACATTCACACCATTCTTGTAATAACGACCGTCATGACAAGGACAGAAATATTCCTCTGGATAGTCGTCGTTCCCTTCCCAGGAAACTACACAACCTAAATGTTTACAAACCGGGGAAAAGGCTACAATTTCATCATTTTCATTTCGATATACCCAGGCTGAGCGATTTACTTCTGACTCATACCAGCCGTCTACCTGGTCGATACTCCAATCGACACGTTGCGGTTCAGAAGTAATTTCAGAAACTTCCAGGCCGACATTTGCAAAATCCCCGCCTTCATTGGATTTCAATACAGGATCGATTGCCATCCGTACAGGTGAAATTAACATACCGGCAGCCATAAAACCACCTACGCCTGTAAGCGTATAATTTAAAAATTGTCTGCGGGATATATCGCGCTTTTCATCACTCATTTTTTTCCCCCCTCTGTGTTCAGATAGTCACGGACATTATTAAGATTAAATCAGATTACTAGGACACTAATAATGATAGCGTAAACTACTAGTTCGGTCAATATATATCCTAGGTTAACTGTAAATGTTTTGAACATTTCGGCATAGATTTACCAAAAGGACTTCACTAACTCTGCTGTTTGCATGGTTTGATCTCTTATCATACCTTTTACCGCAGCTGGATCTGCGTCTTTTAAAGAGATAGATGGGAGCCAAATAAATTCTCCTTCTAAATCATTGGCCATTTTTCTCCAGGTTGGATCAAAACTGATATAGAGCACTTGCTTAAAAGGCTGTTCTTTAAAATGACTTGTCCATTTATTAATTCTGGCTGCCTCCTCTGCCTTGTCTGCAGTGGTTATGTATGTATAAATTGGCGTAAGCATGACCCTCCCCATTAATTCTTTTTCCAACTCTCTTGCAAAAAGCGTTAAAACATCGTACTGGTCTGCATTTTTTGCAGAAGCTTCTAGAGCGCCGATTTGAAAAGGAGCCAGCGGCACAATCACAGTATCAATATACTCCTTCGCCTGATCATATTTTTGCAAATCAACATTTGTCCATTTCATAAACAATCCTCCCTTCAAAATCCTGCCTTCATTGTAACAATTTTTTGCACGTATAGGAAAGAAAAAAGTAAATAAACGGAATCAAAGCTTTTATTTATGCTTCATAATATGAAAAAACAACCCATAAAAATATAGGTTGCTTTAAAAATAGGTTAACTGACAACATTACGATTGATTCAGCAGTTTTTCTAATTCCTTCGTTAACTCCAAAAATTTCGTTTGATTTCCTGCATCCAGAGCCTCGTCAATCTCTTCACGCAGCTGTTCCTGTTTTTGATTGATTAAGAGCTGATCCAATAACTCGGCTGTTGTCTGCTTATCATCTTTGGTTACATAATAATCATCCGGCAAGAAGGGATTTTCTTCTAATACAGCAGCATAATACGAGCTTTGGTTCGCCTGATGAAAATTCAATTGGATAAATAACGCTTCTTGTTTGTTTAACCGAATATCATGAAAGGTTTTCTCTGCATCTGTGGTTACCAAATGATTTTTGTAAAATCGAAACGGTATTTTTTCCGAGCAGCGACTTGAAATCATTACTCCCCTAGGACAATACTTTACATCTCTAACAAAATGCACGTGTTCTAAAATATCCATATGGTTCACTAAATAATTAAGTATCCATACACTTTCTCTTTTTTTCAAACGATAATGATTTAAAAACCATTGGATGAATTTTTTCTTATCTTTTGCAGTTACAGATGATAGCACTCCACTCTCCCCTCTCTGAAGCAGGTTATTCCGTTACATCAAAATCCTGTTCTAAGCGTTCTACATGCTCACGCACATCCTCATCAATAGGCTGCTGGTCAAGATATGCTTTCAGGACCGGAATGGCTTCTTGCACTCTTCCTTCCTCTGTCAGGAAGTAGCCATACTCTTTTAAAAAGTCACTGTCATGTTGTAAACTAGTATATGCTTTCCGGTAGCTATTTAATGCATCATCAAACGATTCTATTTCAACATTAGCTTTTGCCAGCTCCCAATCATAGAGTGCATCCTCTGCACCGGTATTTTGAATGCTTTGTATCAGCTCCACAATTTCATCAAACGCTTCTTTCGCTTGAAGCAAACCAATTAAAAATAAGACAGCTTCTTTATAATCTGGTTCCAAAGCAATAGCTTGTCTGACATGCTCTTCACTTTCCGCGTCTCTTCCTAATTGATGCGCAATATCTCCAGCAAGAAAATAGAGTTCTTTCTGGTAGGAATCTCTTTCTAAGCCTTGTTGCACAGTCTTGTATGCTTCCTCCAGCATCCCTTGCGCTTTATATACACCTGCGAGCTGGGTATAGGCAGCATAATAATCCTGATCAATTTCCAGGACATGCTCCCAGGCATTTATAGCGATGTCATCCCGGTCGGCTTGATGTGCCGTCATCCCGTGCCTGAATAATTTTTCAGGATCTGGCTCCTCCTCGTCTTTGTAAAATTGGAGTGCTTTCTCATATTCGCCGGCAGCGGCAAGTGCTTCACCGAGCCGGTCTTCGATAGAAACATTCCCGACCTCTTTGGTTTTGGCAATGACACGCTCATAATAAGTGATAGCCTTTAAATATTCACCGATAGAAAAGAATAACTCTCCAAGCGCAAAGTCGATAACGCTCTCTTGTGGAGCGAGATGCTTTGCTTCCAGCAGTTTTTGCTCGGAAACTTCAAATAGTCCTTGCGCCTGATATAAATCGGCAAGCTGGATTAACGCCTGCACATAGCCTTCATCCTCTTCCGGAATTTCATTTAATATCGTAATCGCTAATTCATCTTCCTCTGATTCAATAAAAATATCAGATAGGGTGAGCTTTAACGACGTTTCTTCAGGATATTTTTCAATTAATTGTTCGAGTATTATTCTTGACTCGATCAGAAATCCCCACTGCAGGTAAAGTTCAGCTATTTGAAACAAGGAATCGTCATCAGCGTTTTTCTGATAGTCGCTTAATAATGCTAATGCTTTTTCTGTTTCATTTCTTTCTGCCAAGTCTATTGCTTGTTGAATGGTGTTCATTTAAAAGAACCCCTCTCTTTTGTGTTTCTTTCACTTCCAATTTATCATACAAAAAAGCTAGCTACAGTTCAAATAACTAGAACTGTAGCTAGAATTTTATACAAGAGGATACTCAAAAGTCCAACAAAAATAAAGTGAAAAAAGGGTTTACTGTAATATTGCTTCCAGATCATCAAAAAATGTTGGATAGGATATATTAATGCTGTCTTTTTCGTCCATTTCAATTGGTTCTTCCGATATAAGTGCTGCGATGACACCCATCATGGCAATTCGATGATCCATATAGGAGGAGATCTTACCTCCTGTTAGTTTTGTTGGACCTTCGATAATCATTCCGTCCTCAGTAGCTGTAATATTTGCTCCAAGTACTTGCAGATTTTGACAAACAGCTTCAATCCGGTCTGTTTCTTTTACTCTCAGCTCTTCTGCATCCTTAATTATGGTTTTACCGTCTGCCTGTGTTGCCAGCAAAGCTAAGATAGGGATTTCATCAATCAGACGCGGGATAACATCTCCTTCTATCATTGTCCCTTTTAAAGCAGTGTATTTTATAGTTAAATCACCAATTTTTTCGCCGCCGGTGGTACGTTCATTAGAAACTGTTATGGCTGCCCCCATTTCCTTCAAAACGTCTAAAATACCAGTACGGGATTCGTTTAAACCGACATTTTTTAAAGTTATCGCACTTCCAGGGACAATGGCTCCAGCAGCTAAGAAGAAGGCAGCAGAAGAAATATCGCCGGGAACTTCCACGTCACATGCTGTTAAATTCCCTTTGTTTGTCACAACAATTCCTTCTTTATTCTGTTTTAAATCCGCCCCAAAAGCCTGAAGCATGACTTCTGTGTGATTTCTCGTTTCTGTCTCTTCCTGTACAACTGTTTCTCCCTCTGCAAGTAAACCTGCTAATAAAAGAGCTGATTTTACTTGCGCACTTTTAACCGGAAGACGGTAGGTAATCCCATCCAGTGTGCCGCCTTGAACAGTGATTGGAAGGAATTTTCCATCCGCATCTCCATCAATCACTGCCCCCATTTTTCTTAAAGGGGTGACAACACGATCCATTGGCCGCTTGGTCAGCGATGCATCTCCATAAATACTCGTTTCAAATGGCAGACCCGATAGAAGACCCAGCATTAATCTTGTTGTTGTACCTGAGTTACCAAAATCTAATGCTTTCGTTGGCTTTTTCAGTCCTTCCAATCCATTACCATGGACCAGCACGGTATTTCCATCTTTTTCAATCTGGACACCCATTGCACGGAAAGCATGAATGGTTCTGAGACAATCCTCCCCGTCAAGGAAGTTGGTTATCTTAGTAATTCCATGTGAAATACTCCCAAAAATAATAGAGCGATGTGATATCGACTTATCTCCAGGAACAATAACATCTCCTTCTAATTTAGGTGAAGTATATTCAAATTGAACATGCGACACAATGTTCTCCTCCTTGTCATTAAGCTTGAATCATTGTTTCGAATCCGCGTTGCTTTAATACCTTCTGCCCTGCAGCTTGCGCATCTTTTGTATAGAAGCTTAAGCGCAGAGCGCCTGTGATACCCTCCCGCACCTCAAGAATCTCGATGTTTTTAATACTCAATGACGCATTTGCTAAAATAAGCGCCACCTCAGCAATAGCTCCCGGCTGATCAGCGATATCTACATAAAGATCATAAAATGCAGGGATGGCACCCCGGTCTCCTTCATTTAATCCATCGCGATAATTTTTGGCGCTATTCAAATACGTAATGACTTCTTCTTTTTCATTATCTTCAATCAGTTTTTTCAGCTGCTCCATTTCAATGATCCAATCTTCAAGCATCGTGGACATTTTGGACTGATTATGATAAAAAATATCTTGCCACATGACAGGATTACTGGAAGCAATACGTGTAATATCACGAAACCCGCCAGCTGCCAGCTTTGGCAGGAAAGCGTGTTTCTTCTCCCATTTCTTTGCCTGATGCACAAGTGATGATGCAATCAGATGCGGGAAATGGGAAATAACTCCTGTCATCTCGTCATGTTCATCTGATTGCAAGACGACAAAATTACTTTTCGTTGCTGATAAAACATTTCTTAGCGTATCTACATTTTCCACTGTTGCACTATCGAGCGGAGATAAAACATAAATGGCATTTTCAAATAAATGTTCTTTGGCTGCCTCAATCCCTTTCTTATGGGAGCCGGCCATCGGATGTCCGCCAATGAAACGGATGGCTTTATTGGTCAAGCTATTTGCTGCCATGAGGACGGAGCCTTTTACAGATGCCGTATCAGAGACAATGACGTCTTTGGTAAAAGGAATATCATCCAGTCTGGCAATAAGCTGAATAGTTTCTGAAATTGGTGCGGAGATAATAATAATGTCCGCCTTTAATGCAGCCTCATCAAAGTTTGTAGCAGCTTCATCAATGACACCGTGATGCAAAGCAAAATGCATTGCATCTTCGTTTACATCAAAACCGATTATGTAATGTTCGGACTCTTTTTTTATTGCTTTAGCAATGGACCCGCCAATAAGGCCGAGTCCAGCTATTAATATCTGTTGCTTATCCATACGTTCACCTTACCTAATTTAATTGTTCTTGATAATCTTTTAAGATGTTCTCCATGATCTTCATATCTTCTTCTTTCCCGATCGTGACACGGATGGTATTGGGAATCCCCAGCAGCTCTCCAGGACGGACAATAAAACCATGCTTAATTAAGTAATCAAAAGCATCCATTCCGCTTTTAGGAGTTTTCACAAGCAGGAAATTAGCTTCTGATTCATAATAATCCCAGCCAATAGAAGTTAAGAAAGCTTGAAACTGCTTTAATCCCTTTTTGTTTTCCCGATACGTATGCTGAATAAAATCCTGGTCTGAAAAGGCAATAACAGCTGCCTGCTGTGCAGCGGACGTTGTGTTAAACGGACCACGGACCTTATCTAAGGTTTCCACAATCAAAGGGTCTGCTATGCCATAGCCAATTCTGAGACCCGCCAGGCCGTAAGCCTTTGAAAATGTCCGTAAAACAATCAGGTTGGGGTGCTTATCCAACAGCCCTACAGCATTTAAATCCTTTTCAGGTTGTAAAAATTCAACATATGCCTCATCTAAAACAACTAAGACATCCGAAGGGCATCTGTTTAAAAAGTTTTCTAGTTCCTCTTTGGAAATAGCGATTCCTGTTGGATTATTCGGTGTACAGATCCAGATAATTTTTGTATTATCCTGCACAGCTTCAAGCATTTTATCAAGGGGATGACTGCCATCTTCATTTACCGGGTGTTCTGCAATCTCCGCCCCTTCAATCAGAGCATAGTGTTTATATTGCGGGAATGTAGGTGTTGCCATAATAACCTGATCCCCAATAGTAAGATAAGAACGGCAAAGCATCTGGATGATTTCTTCCGAACCGCTTCCGAAAATTAGCGATTCCGGATTCACATTTAACTTTTCGCTAATCAGATAGCGGAGCTCCGATGTATAGCCATCCGGGTAAATATTAAAAACGGGCTCACTTGCCCGGAATAATTCCTTCACTTTGTCTGAAAAACCATAAGGGTTCTCATTGGAAGCCAATTTAACAATATAATCAAGTCCGAATTCTTTTTGAATATCCTTTGTCTGCTTCCCTTGTTTATATGGACTGAGCTGCTTTAAAACCTCTTTACTTCTCATTGCTTAACGACCCTTTCTTTCTGCAAGATCCGGACGGAGTTTTACGGCCTCTCTCTGGAATGTGTGCTTGACTTCTTTTTGTTCTGCATCGGTATTCACAACCATCATAATCCGGATGCATTTTGGCAGGCTGCCGGGAACATCTATTTCCTGCATACACATGACAGGGACATATTTCCACCCGTCAATTTCACGTAAAGCTTTGGCAGGAAATGCTGCGTCCACATCTTTCGTTACTGAAATAAACGCATGAGAAACGTCTTCCGGCTGAATATTATTTGTTTCTGCCATCTCCAGAACTAATGCTCTTGTATGTTCAATGATTTCACTTGCTTTATTATTTTCTACGGTGGTAGCACCTCGTACGCCTCTTGTCACCGCTTGTTCATCCTCTCTATATATGTTTTGATATAAGCCTCCACAGAGGAATCATCTAAGTTTTTGACAGTCGGCTCACCAACTTTATTGAGTAATACCATTTGAATGTGGCCGGAAACTGACTTTTTATCTGATTTCATACTTTTAATGAGCTTGGGGATGCTCTCTTCTTCTATGTCAATAATAGGATATGCATTTCTTTTCATCCAATTGTACAACTCATTAAAAGGGAGCTTTTTCCCTGCCACATCCTCACTGACATGAAGTGCAAATAACATCCCGTTTGCAACCGCTTCTCCATGCGTTACCTTCCCATATCCCAGAGTGGCTTCGAATGCATGACCCAGAGTATGGCCAAGGTTTAAATATTTACGGACACCAGATTCTTTTTCATCTTCTTCAACAATATTTGCTTTGACTTTGATACCGGCCTCCAAATGATTCTCCAGCTGTGCAGAGGAAACTTGCTCTAAAGAAAGTGCCAATAATTCTTCCGTCAGATGGATATCTGAAATAAATCCTTCTTTTAAAATTTCCGCATAGCCGCTCCGGATTTCGCGGTAAGGTAAAGATGCCAGGGTTTCTGTGTCATATAAAACAGCTGCCGGAGGATAAAAGCAGCCAATTAAATTTTTCCCGGCTTCATGGTTAATCGCTACTTTTCCGCCGACACTGCTGTCATGCGCTAAGATCGTCGTCGGCATTTGTACATAATCGATACCGCGCATAAAAGTTGCTGCAACAAATCCTCCCAAATCACCGATAACCCCGCCGCCTAAAGCAATGATGAGGGATTTGCGGTCCAAACCACTTTCAATTGCCTTTGTCTGTAATTTATAGTACTGCTCGATGCTTTTAGAGGCTTCTCCCGATGGAGCGATATAAGTATAGATATCTGTATCTCCCAAGCTCTCTGTAACATCCTGCAAGTATTTATCAGCTATCTTCTCGTCCGTTATAATTAAAATAGAGCTGTAATCACTTTTTAACCATTTTTTTAAGTCGAACCTTAATCCAGCTTCCATCACAATTGGGTAGCTGCGCTGGCTGGACTGGATAGTCAGCTGTTTCATTTAGAAGCACCTGATTTCTTCTCTGTAATCGTCAATTGCCTGCTTTAACTGCGGAAAGCGGTCACTTGAAAATTGTTCTGTAACAGCTTTTGCTATTTCGAAAGCGACAACATGCTCCATCACAACAGAAGCAGCGGGAACTGCACAAGCATCAGATCTTTCTACCGTCGCTTTAAAAGGCTCTTTCGTTTCAATATCTACGCTTTGCAATGGACGCTTCATCAGCGTTGGAATAGGCTTCATAACACCCCGTACAACGATTGGCATCCCTGTTGACATTCCGCCTTCCAAACCGCCGAGACGATTGGTTGTACGGTAATATCCATCCTCTTCATTCCAGGCAATTTCATCATGCACTTCACTGCCATTTAAGCGTGCTGCTTCAAATCCAATCCCGAATTCCACCCCTTTAAAAGCATTGATGCTAATCACACTTGCCGCAATTTTACTATCCAGCTTTCTGTCATAATGCACATAGGAACCAATCCCGGCTGGTAAGCCTTCTACATACACCTCACAGACACCGCCGATAGAATCACCGATGCTTTTGGCTTCATCAATCGCTTCTATCATCGGCTGTTCGACATTTGGATCTAATACCATCACCGGAGAATTGCCGGAAATTTCAGCACGTTCTTTTGCTGTTAAATCATTTTTTTCTTCTGCGCGAATACCTGCGATTTCTTTCACATATCCGGTAACATAGATACCTAATTGCTCCAAAAGTGATTTTGCTACTGCACCTGCTGCAACTCGTGCACCAGTTTCTCTTGCGGAGGAACGCTCTAATACATTCCGCATATCACGGTGTCCGTATTTCAGACCGCCATTCAAATCTGCATGACCCGGACGCGGTTTTGTTACGACTCTGCGCAGCTTAGCTCCTTCTTCCAAAGGATCTGCACCCATAATATCTGTCCAATGCTTAAAATCATCATTATGTATGACGAGTGAAACGGGAGATCCCAGCGTGTATCCATGGCGTACACCGCTTGTAATATCAACCGTATCCTTTTCAATTTGCATTCTCTTTCCTCTGCCATGACCGCCTTGTCTTCTGCGCAGGCTCTCATTAATGTCTTCTGCTTTTAATTCCATTTGTGAAGGCAGCCCTTCGATAATTGTCGTTAATTGTTTTCCATGTGATTCTCCAGCTGTTAAGTAACGCACTATACATTCTCCTTTACTTTATGAAGCTATTAAAAATGAGCAAGAATCTTAATTACTATTACCAGAAACATGTCATATTTTTTTGACAATAGTGAATATACTTTACCCATTTAAATAGTTGAAAGTTTTCTAACTACTATATCATATTACACTGCATTTCGGGTAGTGTAAATTTATTGTTTTCGATAAAAAAAGCTATCTTCTAAATAAAAGCCATATTGTTCGGCATTAAATATTTGTTCGGTACTGCCGACAAACAAACAGCCGCCTTTTGTCAACGCTTTGTTAAAATGGTGAAAGATATTATTTTTTGCTTCGTCCGTAAAATAAATTAACACGTTTCGGCAAACGATTAAATCAATATCTCTGGGATAAGGGTCTTCTAACAGGTTATGCCGCTCAAAACGGATATGCTTTCTTAAGGAAGGGTCGGCTTGAAATATGGTACCATTCGATGTGAAATATTTTTTCTTTAAAGCAGCCGGCAAATCTTTTAAAGAACGCTCCTGATAATTTCCTTGCTTTGCTGCATTTAAAACGGCCTGATCAAAGTCGGTTGCCCGAATCTGGTAATTTAACCCTGGAAAATATTCTTCCAGCATCATAGCAAGACTATAAGGCTCCTCACCTGTAGAACAGGCAGCGCTCCAAATCGTTATCTTCCTTTTCGTTTTTGTTAATTCTGGAATTATTTTCTTTTGCAGAACATCCCAGCGATTTGGATTCCGATAAAACTCAGAAACATTAATGGTTAATTTTTCTGTAAATTCCTCCAGCAGCCCAGCGTCTTTTTGACAAGCCGCAAAATAATCTATGTAGCTTTTAAAACCATGCTTATCTCTTAATGTGGTGATCCGGCGTTTCATCTGTGCCTCTTTATATAAGTCCAAATTTAATTTAAGTGATTGATGCACCTTTTGTTTCATTAAATCATAATCATCTCTCATTGGTTATCCTCCCTCAATAATGTACCTTACGGGTAAAAACGCCATATCGTGATGCAACAGCTGTATCAACATGGTTACTTCCCTCATCGTCAAGAACAGCGCATCAAAAAAACTGTACGAAGTTTCCCTTTATTTTTCTATAGTGTAGTACGTAAAAACCTCCGCATGTTTAACGGAGGTTTTTACAACGCTTTTACTTTAATAAACCCAAGCTTCATTCTGTTTATTGTAAGAATTAAATTCATTTTCATCAAAAAACAGACTGATTTCTCTTGAAGCGCTTTCCAGAGAATCTGAGCCGTGTATGATATTCTTTCCAACATTAATACCATAATCTCCGCGGATTGTGCCTGGAAGCGCTTCAGATGGATTGGTTTTTCCCATCATTGTGCGGGCGGAAGCAACAACATTTTCACCTTCCCATACCATCGCAAATACAGGACTGGAAGTAATAAAATCTACCAGTTCACCGAAGAACGGGCGCTCCTTATGTTCTGCGTAATGCTGCTCAGCCAAATCAGCGGATACGGTCATTAGTTTAGCGCCGACTAATTTAAATCCTTTTTGTTCAAAGCGCGCAACAATATCTCCAATTAAATTACGCTGTACACCATCTGGTTTAATCATTAAAAAAGTTCTTTCCATTTCAATCACCCTATCCATATGTAGTTATAATAAAATAAGAGTTCAAAAGTTCGATAAAAAGGACCAAGAAGTTCTAGGTAGCGCAGTTTTGAGTAACGGAACGTATGCTTTTAAATACGTGAGTACCGCAAAAGCAAGCTAACAACGAAATTCGCAGCGTCATTTTTATTGGACATTTTGAGCATCCTTGAAAATTGTAACCTCTAAAATAGTAACAAATTATCAGTCAAATAACAATATTTTATTTGCTCAGGAACGCCTTTTCCCTATAAATGCGGCAATATCCTGCAGGCTTTTCTTCGCTCGCGATGCTTCCAGCCCATCTAAAGATTTCAATGCTTTTTGTAAATAAAGATTACTGACTGCGTAGCTTCTTTGGATGGAATCTGTATTTTTCAGGCAGGCAATTAGCTTCTGCATGGATTTTTCATCAATATCCTGATTGCTGTTAATTAATGTTGTGAGTTGATTTCTTAATTCTTTATCCTCCATCGCATAAAGGACAGGTAGTGTAATATTGCCTTGTAATAAATCATTTCCTGCCGGCTTACCCAGTTCTTTTGCTGTGGAAGTAAAATCGAGAATATCATCAATAATTTGATAAGACATGCCAACATTGTAACCGTAGCGATAGAGTTTATTAGCATCTTGATCACTTAACCCGCCGACAAGCGCACCTAATTTACAGCTGCATGCAATCAATAATGCTGTTTTCCGCTTTATCCGGCGAAGGTAGTCACGCAAATTTTGATCCCATTGATATTTAAACTGGATTTGCTCAATTTCCCCAATGGATACTTCAACAAGTGTTTTCGATAATAATGTATGTATTCTTGGATCAGCTATTTTCGTTATTTCTTCCAAAGCTCTTGCAAGAATGAAGTCTCCTGTATACATCGCAATTCGATTTCCATATTGAGAAGCAGTCGTCGGCTTGCCGCGGCGGAGCTCTGCTTCATCAATGACATCATCATGAACAAGGGTTGCCATGTGAATGAGTTCTAACGTCACAGCAACTTTTTGTATCTTCTCAAAATCATAATTTCCTAATTGGCATGAAAGCAAAACAAAAACAGGACGAATACGTTTCCCTCCTGCTTTCAATAATGCTGTAGAAGCGTCTCGAAGTACGGGATGTTCAGCTTGAATACTCTTTTGTAATGTTTTTTCAATAGTGTCCATATCTTTCGTTAAAAACCCATAAATCTTTGGTAGTCTCATGTACGTCACCTTATTTTACTAGTAAATTCATTCTTTATTTAAGATTTATGCCCCATATGCATCGCAGCACCACCGCCGGCATACATTTTGACATCGACATGCTTAAAGCCTGCATCAAAGAACATTTGCTTTAATTGGTCTTTGCCTGGAAAGTCTTTCGCAGATTCCTGCAGCCAGGAATATTCCTGATAGCTCTTTGCGAACACTTTTCCAAATAATGGCATGATGAATCTGAAATAGAAATAATATAGTTGCCTCCAGCCGATCAATGTAGGCTGCGAAGTTTCCAGACAAACAACCATACCACCCGGTTTGACAACACGGTACATTTCTCTTAAAACGGTCATATAATCAGGGACATTCCGTAAGCCAAATCCAATGGTTACGTAATCAAATTGATTATCATCAAAAGGAAGTTCCATCGCATTGCCATGTATCCATTCGATGCTATCCAGCTGCTCCTGTTTTCCTTTTTCCTGAGCGATAGACAGCATATTTTCACTGAAATCCAGCCCAACTACCTTCCCGTCAGAACCGACTGCCTTCGCTAAGGAAATGGACCAATCTCCAGTACCGCAGCATACGTCCAATGCGCTGTCACCGGGTGATACATGCATTCGTTTCATGACATCTTTACGCCATAATGTATGCTGTTTAAACGAAATTACAGAATTCATCGAGTCGTAGTTTTCATATATTTTTTCAAATACATGATGGACACGTTCTTCTTTTGATGAAAAACTCATAATACATTACACTTCCTTTTAAAGTCTTGATGTTCTCCGTTCATTTGTTTCCTGAGAATAGATAAATTGCTCTATAAACATACTTGAAGCGGGCAGCTGGGAAATAGCACGGTATACTGCTTTTTCATAATCCCTGATTAATTTCTCATCAATTAGCGGTATAGAAGCTGCTTTATTATTACGTGCTTCCCATTCTGTACGCAGCAAAGAATAGCCATAAATTGCTTCTTCTGTATCTAAACGCCGATACATCAGCCAATTTTGGATGATGGGCTCTAGATTTGGTTCATGTAAATATTTTGCAACATGTACCAATAAGGATGCATTCAATTTCATTTTTAGATTTAGCCATGTTTCCAGTGGTAATTGATCTTCATAGTATAAAGTCACTTTTAATTCATTTATTTCACGAATGGCATTGGCAAGTATCTGAATAAACTGGATTTCACCTGCTTCTGCAAGCAATAAATAATACAATCCGCTGTAATAGTCTCCCGAAAGAACCTGAAGCTGTTTTTCAATCATTTCACTTTCTGTATCAGCATTTTGTTTAATGGGGACAAAATCATGTGTATCCAAGGCAATTTGAACAAGCATTGTTGAAATAATATACTTTTCACGCTGCAAAGGACTTAATGATTTATGTTGTTCAACGAGAAAGAGTAATAAATTCCACTTTTCTTCATCGATAACTGGATAAGATAAATGCTTATGAATGTATGAATCATGCAATTTATTTTCCAGTATTTTTCTATAACCTTTATCTGTTGTCATAAATGTAGTCAACACTATCACCTGAATCCTTTCAGCCTTTCCATTGCTCTAGATATTATAGCACATTTTAAACGTTATAAAAACGAAAGAACTCATTCTAGTACAGGTTTGTTCGAAAAAATTAAAACGTCCCTATCTTCAGAGGGGGCAATATCATCAGAACTCAAGAATAGTATGCTTTATAAGTGCGGTTATTTCAAGAATTTTTGTGCCTAAGGAATAAAGTGAAACTTCAATACAGCTGGGACCGAAGCACAAAGGTTTTTATTGAGGCGAGCAGACGCAGTACTATCGAAAAGAGCTGCCCTGACCCCAACCAGCTGTACTGTGATAAAATACGTCTGGAGAGGTTGTTCAAAAAGCCAAACAAAAATGACGTGGCGGGACAAGGAAATAACGGCTGACTTTTTGATTGTTTTAACCTACACCTCTAAGGGCGGAGCCTGTTTTTGGGGGATAAAGAAAGTATACAGTATTCGTATAAATTTTTCTTATTCAGAAAAAATAACCACAGCAGTTCCAAACACTAAATAAGGAGCTGACAGGAGCTCCCTACGCTTCTGATGCTCCATTTTCTATTTCACCATGACTTGTTTGAATAAGTGCTTTACCTCGTATCTTAATAGCAGAGGTATGCTCTGTGAATTGAGCAATCATAATTTCGCCTTGATCCAGCTTTTCAGAATGGTGGAACTTCGTATTGCTTCCACGAGTCAAACCAATAACATGCACACCGTCTTCGAGAGCTTTAATAACGAAATAATCTGCTTTTGTATTTTGATCATCCATACTTTGCCCCTCCTCGTATGTAAATTTCCTTTTGATATGAGTCTATTTTACATAACATATTTTCCGTAAAGAATCACACGGATTATTCATATGAAAAAAAGGAAAGGGACACGTTCATAAACGTGCCCCTCCCTTTTGTGCACTCTCTGGATATGTAAAATATTATTTTACACTATCCTTAAGAGCTTTACCTGGTTTGAAAGCAGGAACTTTGCTTGCAGGAATCTCGATTTCTTCTCCTGTTTGTGGATTACGTCCTTTACGTGCAGAACGCTCACGAACTTCAAAGTTACCAAAACCGATTAGTTGTACTTTTTCACCATTTTTCAGTGAATCCATGACTGCATCAAATACTGCATCCACAGCTTTTGTTGCGTCCTTTTTAGAAAGTTCACTTTTTTCAGCCACAGCATTTACTAAATCTGTTTTATTCATGACATTCACCTCCTCCCAGGATGTTCATTAGACAAATAGGCTAGTTAATTGCCTATCCCATGGTCTGTTTCATTATAGTCACCCTAAATATGTGATGACAAGGCTTATAATAAACGAGTTTTAAATAAAATTCAACAAAAACCATCGATTTTTCTAGAATTTATTGAGATTTTACATAAATTTTCCTTTTTCTTAAGAGAAACAGGCTAAACTCTTATGCAACAAGCATTGTCACCTTTCCATAAATCTATACGGTATTTATAAGATTTTTTTGCCGTTCTTGGAAAAAATTTTTTAGAAAAACCAAGAAAATCACTTGGTCTTTAAAATACTGATGTTCTTGCCGAGGAGATGTCCGCTACGGGAAGTCGCTTTCCGCGGGCAACGCTCAGCCTCCTCGAAAGAAGACCGCTTTCTGCGGGGTCTTCACCTGTTGCTTTTCCCGCAGGAGTCGACTTCCCTCCGCTCCCATCTTTGAAGAAATATGTTTCATTTGCTTTCTTTCAAAGAAAAGAAGCTGATTCTAGTGTATTTCTGGAGCGGCTATCCTCAGCATTTTTCATATACTTTCTTATTCTTTAAAGAAAACTTGGTTGTCACCAAGCTTTTAGGTGACAGACTTAGTTGGGATTGCGATTACTCATCCTATCAAAAACGTTGCACTTATACTTTTTTCCTTAGATTCTTTATGGTTTTTTATATAGACAAAAAATAAACAGCTATAAATTTAGCTGCTTATCTAGGGTATTTTCTTTTTGAGCATCCTCTTTTATAAAATAATAGCAATTAAGCCGCCGGAACCTTCGTTAATAATTCTTTCCAGTGTATCTTTCAATTTATATCTTGCATTTTCCGGCATCAAAGAGATTTTAGCCTGTATGCCTTCTCTGACGATAGAACTGAGCGACCTGCCAAAAATATCAGATTCCCAAATAGATAATGGATCTTCTTCAAAGTCCTGCATGAGATAGCGGACCAGTTCTTCACTTTGCTTCTCTGTTCCAATAATTGGAGAGAATTCAGATTCTACCTCAACCCGAATCATATGAATAGATGGTGCGACTGCTTTTAACCGGACGCCGAACCTGGAACCCTGACGAATGATTTCCGGCTCATCCAGCTGCATGTCTTCCAGAGTAGGTGCAGCAATGCCATAACCGGTTTGTTTTACCATTTGCAATGCTCCTGCTACTTGATCGTATTCCCGTTTTGCATAAGCAAAGTCTTGCATCAGTTCTAATAGATGATCTTTGCCGCGAATTTCTTCTCCAACGATTTCCTTTAAAACATGGTCATATAATTGATCCGGGGCATGTAAATCAATTTCAGCGATCCCTTCCCCCATTTCCATACCGGCCAGATTAGCTCTCTCAATATAGTCATAATCCTTGAAATAACCAACGATATGATCGACATCACGCAAGCGTTTGATATCCTTGACCGTATCTTGAATAGCTTCCTGATAATTTTGACGAAGCCAGTGATTTTCTTTTAAAACCATGACCCAGCTAGGCAGATTCACATTTACTTCAAGCACCGGAAATTCAAACAAGGCTTCCCGTAATACACTATACACATCATGTTCTGTCATAGTTTCCACGCTCATTGCCAGCACTGGAATATCATGCTCCTCCATCAGCTCTTCACGAAGCAGAGAAGTCTTCTGGCTGTGTGGTTCTGTTGAGTTGATCACCATAATAAATGGTTTGCCAACCTCTTTTAATTCTTCAATAACTCTAGTTTCTGCTTCAATGTAGTCTTCTCTGTCTATTTCTCCAATGGTGCCGTCTGTTGTCACCACAACACCAATTGTGGAATGCTCCTGAATCACTTTACGGGTTCCAATTTCTGCTGCATCATGAAATGGGATAGGATCCTCATACCATGGCGTATGAATCATACGCGGGCCATTTTCATCCTCAAACCCTTTTGCACCTTCCACAGCATATCCAACACAATCAACAAGGCGGACATTCACATCTAAACCATCTTCTACATTTACTTGAACAGCTTGATTCGGAACAAACTTTGGCTCTGTCGTCATAATTGTTTTTCCTGCTGCACTTTGCGGTAATTCATCATGCGCTCTTGCTCTTTCACTTTCACTTTCGATATTAGGAAGTACAACTAACTCCATGAATTTCTTAATAAAGGTGGACTTTCCCGTACGGACTGCTCCGACGATTCCAAGATATATGTCGCCATTGGTACGTTTCGATATATCCTTAAAAATATCTGTTTTTTCCAAAAGATCCCCTCCCGATCTCCGTACTTTGATATACATCACCCGTAATAGTTGGACACTAACAGTCTATGACGTTGTCCTATTGGATTATGACTCGTTTCACATATTTTTATCAGACGTCATATCTGGCTTTAAAAGGTCCTCTAAGCAAGTTACAAATGAAAGATGGCATTTTATAAAACAAACTTTATATCTCATGTATATGCGTCATGAATCTATTTATTCTGTTTTGTTTTTTAGATAGAACAAAAAACACCCGTTTAATCTATAAATAATTATCCAAAACCAGACCATTTTATAAATTCCCGGTGTATGAAAGAGGTTCAGACAAAAAATCCTATTGACTATGCTTGACGCTAAAAAAGCCACACAGTTTATTATTAAAACTGCATGGCTTTTCTATTTACTCCTCTTTCATAAACACCGCTTGTCCATCTTTCACTGTATATGGCAGTGAATACGCAGGAACAAACGGCGAATTATCCACCAGAAGATAACGGATATCCTCGCCCTCTTCATAGCTGTGATCGTCTTCTTCCAATGCTTGGTTTAAATCATAAGAATAATCGATATACAACCTTCCGTCTAAATCCATAACAATCGGCAAATCAGCTTGTGAAAAAGGACTTTTCACTGTCGGCGCTTCATTTAATCCAAGCTTTTCATAATCTACTGTATATACCTGATCTGTAATTTGCTGTCCGTAGGCTGGATATGTATGCTCCTGTCTATAAGCATCTAGCCGTACATTTACACTCCGTAATTGCTCGGTAGTTTGTAAGTCAATAAGCCGGACTAAAAGATCATCTTCTGGATCGACAATCGTATATTGATATATCCCTCCCTGCTCAAAAGCATTTCCAGGTATTTCTGAAAGATAGCCGTTCTCCTGCATCACTCTGAAATCAATTAAATATTTTTCAAAGATATGCGTATCGCTATCTTTTGTCTGTATCGGCACTAAACCGCCCTCTTCTTCCCTGTAGGTTTCAACTGCCTGCTGAACAACAGCTAACTGCTCTTCATTCGGAATCTGATTTTCTGTCCGTTCGCTTTGAGGATACATGCAGCCGCCTAAGAGCAAGAGAATAAAGGGTATCGTCATTAAATATGTATATTTCATCATGAAACTCCCTTCTCTACCTTGTTGGCCCGCTAAAGGTAACATATAAAATAATTAAAGCTCCGCTGACAAGACTTATATAAGCTAAAAATGTAATAATACCACTAAACCAGCCTTGCAGCTTTGTTCTGCTCCAAACAATTAACCCAGTTGCTAAGATTAATAAAAACATCCCTACAAAGGATATGTACATCATTAACATAGATACTGACAAAGCGCTCACTCCTATTTCAATCAAAATAACATTTCACCAGATGCTATTATAACATAACTCATTAGCTGTGTACGCTTAGATAACTGACGAAAGATTGAACAATTTAAACGCTTAGGCAGAGCTGTTCTTCCGTAAATAGAACCTTTCTCATGAGTATGCAAAAACCTATGGCAAAGGGGGTATCTTTACCATAGGCTGACTAAATAAAATCCTCAGCAACTCTATTCCTTGAATGCTGGTGCGATTTATCTTATGCATTATCTTAAACATCTGTATACTCAACTGCCTATAAAATAAAACTTTATTCCGCCTGCTGTCTCAGGCGGTCCGGAGCTGCGGTTACCCGAGAAGGGGTATCGCAGCTCCTTTGTGACCTGAAGCCAGTTACACTGCGATAATATAATATCCTATTTCTTAAAAAGGTTATTTAACGAATGGATATCTCCGGGCATTTTATTTTTGACAATGGATTGTACAATTTTATCTTCTTTTTCCTTTGAAAGGGGTTTGTTCGCCATTTGTGAAAGCTGTCTGACAAGATTACGGACTGTTCTCTCATCTGAAAAATCTGCATGCTTAACCGAATCAGCTACTTTATAGACTTCCTCCGGGCGAATGTTTGTATTCTTTTGTATTTTATCAAACATACCTTTTTGAAAATTATTCACATGATTTCCTCCTTGCAATTCATTCGTGACAGTATATGCAAGAAGTAAAATTATGTGTTATTGATCCGAATAACGCTCTTTTAAGAGCTTACTGATATCGTCTATTTCCTGGCGTTTCGAGCGGTTCATTAATTCGTCCACAACGTCTTTTGGTTTTTTATTTTCAAAAAGCACTTGATAGATTCCTTTGGTGATCGGCATTTCAACCCCTTGTTCTTTAGCGAATTGATGAGCCGCTTTAACCGTACGGACACCCTCTACCACCATTCCCATCTCGTCTAAAACCTGATCGAGGCTCATTCCTTTCCCCAAAAGGTTTCCTGCTCTCCAGTTTCTGCTGTGGACGCTTGTACAGGTAACAATTAAATCACCGACACCAGATAATCCCAAGAAGCTTAATGGATTAGCACCAAGAGATGTACCAAGACGGGCAATTTCGGCCAGACCACGTGTAATCAGAGCGGCTTTTGCATTATCCCCATAGCCAAGACCATCTGAAATGCCGGCACCTAGGGCTATGATATTTTTAAGTGCTCCTCCTACTTCGATTCCCAAAATATCATCACTTGTGTAGACACGTAAATTTTCACTGTTAAACAAATCCTGTGCTTGTCGTGCTCTATCCAGATTGACCGCTGATACAGATACCGTTGTCGGGTGGCGCAGTGCTACTTCTTCGGCATGGCTTGGTCCCGATAAAACAACGATATTCTCATAAGGGAATGCCGGGATTTCCTCAAAAATCATTTCTGATACACGCTTTAATGTGCCAGGCTCAATTCCTTTTGTCGCATGAATAATCTGCGTACTTGAAGTAATGTACTTTCCCAGCTGCCGGCAAACCTCACGAATTGCTTTTGTCGGCACAACAATAATTACAGCATCTGTATCTTTTACTGCTGCTTCCATGTCATGAAATGCTGTAATAGCTTCAGGAATATCTACGTCCAAATACTTTTTATTCCGGTGTGTCTGATTAATCTCATCGACATGCTCCTGCCGGTGTGCCCACAACCGCACCTCATGTCCATTATCAGCTAAAACAATGGCAAGTGCTGTTCCCCAGCTTCCTGCACCAAGAACTGCTACCTTCCTCATATCCTCACGCTCCTCTATTGTCTCCGTCGTGCAAATAATTTTATCGGCGTTCCTGTAAAATCAAATGCATCTCTAATTTTATTCTCTAAAAATCGTTCATAAGAGAAGTGCATTAGCTCCGGATCGTTTACAAATACGACAAAGCTTGGAGGTTTAACAGCCACCTGTGTTGCATATAACACTTTCAGCCTTCTCCCTTTCAGTGTCGGTGTCGGATTCATGGCGATGGCATCCATAATAACATCATTAAGGACATTTGTCGGTATGCGCTTCGCATGATTTTCACTGGCTAATTGAACCATTGGAATCAGCGTGTGAAGCCGCTTTTTCGTTTTCGCAGACAAAAATACAATTGGTGCATAATCTAAATATTGAAAATGTGCCCGAATTTTCGCTTCAAAATCTTGCATTGCTTTTTCATCACTATCAACCGTATCCCATTTATTCACAACAATAACAATGGCCCGGCCAGCTTCATGTGCATAGCCTGCAACCTTCTTATCCTGCTCTCTGATGCCTGTTTCTGCATCAATCAATACTAAGACGACATCCGAGCGCTCAATCGCCCGTAACGCTCTTAGAACACTATATTTCTCTGTGCTTTCATAAACTTTTCCACGTTTCCGCATTCCAGCCGTATCGATAATGACAAAATCCTGATCATCCTTGCGTAATTTCGTATCAATGGCATCTCTTGTTGTGCCTTCAATCTCACTTACGATGACACGGTTTTCATTTAATAAAGCATTTACCAGCGATGATTTTCCTACATTTGGCCGGCCGATTAAGCTGAAATAAATAGTATCGTCATCCTTTTCCGCTTCCTCATCAGCCGGGAAATGTGTAACTACCTCATCGAGCATATCTCCCAGGCCCAGACCATGTGTACCGGAAATAGGAAATGGCTGTCCAAATCCTAAAGCATAAAATTCATAAATCATTTCATGCATATCCGGGTTATCCATTTTATTAACGGCTAAGACAACAGGCTTATTTGACTTGAATAAAAGCTTTGCAACCTCTTCATCAGCTGCTGTGATGCCTTCTCTGCCGTTAAGCATAAAAATAATGACATCCGCTTCATCAATCGCGATTTCAGCCTGCTGCCTCATTTGATTTAATAATGGCTCATCGACCATTTCAATACCGCCAGTATCTATTATGTTAAATGTTTGATTTAGCCATTCAGCTTCCGAATAAATACGATCGCGGGTAACACCGGGTGTATCTTCCACGATGGAAATTCTTTCTCCAACTAATCGATTAAAGATCGTTGATTTTCCTACATTTGGTCTACCAACAATCGCTACTACAGATTTCCTCACGCAAGGAACATCCTCTCTTTTTTCAAAATTCCTTCTAAAATATCAGCAGGTTATATGATACAGTAACACACAGTCTCACTGCATCTCAGTCTTATTCTAGCAAAAGAAGGAAGGTTCCACAATGAAATATATAAGCATCTGTTCAAAATGACTGTTAAGTGTCCTTCTCAGCAGTTATTTTCAATATCCCTATAACGTTAGTGTTTGACAATAATATAAACCTCGTCACTTAAACGATGGGCAATGCCATCCATAATTGCTTCTAAATTGGTTGAAAATAGTTCAAGCTCTTCCTGTGATGTGCAAATAAAAATAGGAGCGCCCCCTCCAACCTGTTCTTCCTTTGTTGTAATGACAGCTAAAATTGCTTTTTCGACAATCATTTACTTTTTTCCTCCTTTTAAAAAAGTGGCTTCGGAAGGCATTTTAATTGCATTTTCTAATACAGGAACGGAGCCGATTACTTTTTTGGCCAGTTCTGCATCATGGACAAGCGGTAAAATGAAAACACCCAGTCTTCCATCATCTAAATCACGCTTAATCAAAGGAGTTAACGCTGGTGTCCCTGAATCTTTATAAATACCCAGTGTTACAGAAACATCATGTAAAATAGCCTGCCGCTGCCCTAAATTACTTATCGTGGCAATCACATTCATATTCTTAGGCTTTAGGATGAATCCCATTCCATACTTTAAAATTTCTTCCTGTCTTTCTTCCAGTCCGATATTCATAATATAAATATTATCGACGTACAACCCGGCTCCGTCGAAGGATATCGCGGATTCTTCTATTTCAACAATATCTCTTAATGTGGAACCACTCATAAAGCTGAGAGCGGCAATGATAGACAGCATGCCGACGACGGTGGAAGGAAACCATCCCCATGCAATATAAGCCAGAGAGGTTAGAAAGGCTGTAAACATAACAAGATAGTTTCTTCCTTCAAAAGAAATAGCAATACCTTCAATATACGTGCTTCCTCTGGATACCAGTTCAAATTGATCCAGCTCTGTCAACGTATTCCTTTCCATATTTCGCACATCTCGAAACTGAGTAGCTGCTAATGTTAAGAAGGTTACAGCTGTAAATTCCAGTTCCAGCAGTGCCGGGATTGCCAATGCGCCAAGCGACGCAGCAATAAATCCTAATGATAAGTGAATAATTCTGCCATGCAAATACGTAGGATACTGTCTATAATCACTCCGTAACGTGATTAACCTTGCCAATGTTCCTGCAACAACGCCAAATAAGATTGCATTTAAATAAGATTCAATTCCCATACATACCACCTCAATTTCTTATGTGTTAGTATGGCTTTTTTTTAGTGAAATATCAGGAAAACTGTTATAGTACATGTTCAAAAAGTTCGATAAAATGGATCAGTCCGTTAAGTCGCAACGTCCTGGGACCTAAGATTACTCACCCTACCGAAAACATTTATGCGTCGAAAGTTCAAGGCGGCGTGTTTTTACGAACGGGCTTCCACAGGACGTGGTGATTTCTATGTTGCCCACATGACATAGGCGTTCTTAGTAGCACGGTGTGTCACTTCATTGGACTTTTTGAACATCCTCTTATAGGTTCTTTTTTGTTTCATCCATAAAAAAAGCTGTACATAGGCATGCACAGCTTTTTAAATAGTATCTTTATTTATATTTATCCAACTGATCGCCAATCACATCACCAAGCTGGAAGCCCGGCTGATCATCGGATTTTTCGTATTGCTTGTATTCCTTTTCTTCCTGTTCCTGCTCCAGCTCTTTAATGCTTAAAGAGATACGCTGCTCTTCTTCATTCACATCCAATACTTTCACCGTAACAGTTTGTCCAATTTCAAGAACTTCCTGTGGCGTACCGATGTGACGGTTAGCGATTTGGGAAATATGAACAAGGCCTTCAACGCCAGGCAACAGCTCAACAAATGCTCCGAAGCTGACTAATCTCTTTACAACACCTTCTGTAGTAGAGCCAGGCTTAATCTTTTCACTTACATCCGCCCATGGTCCAGGTAAAGTGTTTTTATGAGATAAGGAGATACGCTCGCTGTCTAAATCGACAGAAATTACTTCCACGTTAATTTTATCTCCTTCAGAAACAACATCGGAAGCCTTTTCAACATGCTCGTGTGCTAATTGTGAGATGTGGACAAGTCCATCAACACCGCCTAAATCGACAAACACACCGAAATTTGTGATGCGTTGTACAACGCCTTCAATCACATCGCCGGGATTTAAGGATTGCAGCACTTTTTCTTTTCTTTCTTTTTCTTCATCCTCAACAATTGCACGATGAGATAAAATAACACGATTTTGTGTGCGGTCAATATCAGTAATTTTCACTTTTAATGTACGGTCTAAATAATCACTGAAATCCTCCACATAATATGTTTCCACTAATGATGCAGGGATAAAGCCCCGCACACCGACATCAACAACAAGTCCGCCTTTAACAACTTCCTTAACGGTTGTTTCAAAAGCTTCTCCTTGCTCGTATTTTCTTTCAAGCTCTTCCCATGATTGCTCTGCATCTACGGCTTTTTTCGATAATACTACTTCATCATCGTCAATCTTTTTTACTTTTAATGTCACTTCTTCTCCTTCAGATAGCACGTCAGTTGTGGATTCTACATGAAGCGTAGAAAGCTCGCTTATCGGTAAAATACCTTCTGTTTTATATCCGATATCAACAAGAACTTGTTTTTCTTCTAATTTTACAACTGTCCCCGTTACCGTGGCACCAACTTCTAAAGCTTGAAGGTCTTTATTTTCCTCACTCATATCCTTAGCCTCCTAGTTACAGTTCACCTATTCAAACAATCGAATAGCCAAAAGATTATTCATTATACTCTACTTATAACTTCTAATAATTAGTTTTATTTGTCAAGTAAAGTCAATTAATTTTTATGAATTTCGTATAAATTTCTGATTTCTTCCATAATTCCCTCTGACATTTCTTTCGCAGAAGCTTTATTGCTTCGAAATGACGCTACATCCATTGGTTTTCCATAAACAACCTTCGTTCGGCGAAATAATTTATAGTCGCTGATAATCACACATGGAACGACTTCTGCCTGGGACCGGAGTGCAAAAAAGCCAACTCCCGGCAACGCTTTGCCCGGTTTACCATCCTTGCTTCTGGTTCCTTCGGGAAATAAACCAAGTACTTTTCCGTCCTCTAAAATTTTTAAGCCGCTTCTTAACGCATTTCGGTCAGCCAGCCCCCTTTTTACAGGAAAAGCATGAATTCTTCTTAATAATCCCCCTAAGAAATTCCCTTCAAAAAGCTCTTCCTTTGCCATAAAATGAACAGTTCGGGATACGGTAATTCCTACTACGGGGGGATCCAGATTAGAAATGTGATTCGTGCAAATAATAACCGGTCCCTCTTTCGGTATATGATGCTTTCCTGTTACCTTAATTCGGTAAAATGGGAAAAAAAGAATACTTACAACGAATTTTGCTAACTGGTATAGCATGGGATACACCTCCTGTTCCTTACACTTTCTTTGTCAAATAAAAAGTATCAACTTTCCTGTTTGACAGAGGCATTCGCCCAAAAGGCTCAGCGAATGCTGCGTTTTTTGATGAATGGCTGGCATATCGCGAGAATTTTTTCTGTCACATCATCAATAGACAAGGAAGTAGTATCCAATTCAATCGCATCCTCTGCTTTGACCAATGGAGATGCTTCACGGGTGGAATCAAGCTGATCCCGCTTCTCAATTTCCTGTTCCAGTGTATGTAAATCAGTAGGGATGCCTTTCTGTTTGTTTTCCTCGAAGCGGCGTTTTGCCCGTTCTTCTACAGAAGCAATAAGGAATATTTTCACATCCGCATCTGGCAATACATGAGACCCGATATCACGTCCATCCATCACAACACTGTGATCCTGAGCAAGCTCTTGCTGTGCTGACACCATTTTTTTTCGCACTAATGGATGCTTAGCTATGATAGAAACAGATGCTGTCACATCCGGATAGCGGATAACCTCGCTGACATCCTTTTCATTGATAAAGACACGCTGACCTTCTTCATGCTGCATAAGCCGGATATCGATCTGATTCAAAATTTTCATGACTGCTTGTTCATCTTCCAAATCAAGCTTCTCTTGAAGCGCCTGATAAGTAAGCGCTCTATACATGGCTCCTGTATCAACATAAATAATCCCCAGCTTTTTTGCAATCCGTTTAGCAACAGTACTTTTTCCTGCTGCCGCCGGACCATCAATTGCAATTGAAATACTCTCCATTCTCTTCACTCCTGCCATTAAAAGGCCTGACAATTGTCAAGCAAGTTCTGTACTACCTTATCATAACATATTCCTAAATTATTTAGCACGTTGCAAGGTTCTGCAGAATGTTCAACAAGTCCTGTTTTCAGCATGATTTAAAGAAAAACACCTTCGAAAAGAAACAGATAACTTTCGAAGGCATTTTTTAATGTTCTCTTATATCACAGAGTCGTAATTAATTTCAGCATCTGTCATTTTTTCGATTCTTTCTTCTGCTCCTGTCTCTGCATTAATAAATATCCTGTATGTCGCATCATCCCGTGTTCCTAAAAATTCATAAGTGAGCATCTCTTCTCCCTGACTATCATCAATAATCGCTAAATGACTCTCTTGGATAGTAACTCCCTGATTCACTGCATCACGGGCTTCTTCCTCTGTAATAGCAGGATCCGGTATATCGCGTTCAACATGATTTTTAAAATAATTATTTGCGGTCAGCCCTGTAATATCACCATTATCCAGAGCTACTTTTACCTCAACAGCATCCGAGAAAACGCGAACGCCATTATCTTCATAAAGGAAGGAGTATACACCAATCTGGTCGTATTCACTACTTTGGAAAAGCTCCATTTCATCAAATCCAAGCTCCGAAAGATAGTCCGCTGCAATTTCATAGCCTTCATTCAAGCTTACTTGCTTTTCGCCTATCTCCCTGGAAACAAGCAAGTTAAGCGGATGCCCGCCTTTCACTGTTAAATCTGCATAACCCCGTTCCCCATTTTCCTCATAGGAAATACTGTACATTGGTGTTAATGCGCCATCACCAGATGTTGTAATTGTCCAATCTGGTTCATTTTCTTTACCAAAAATGTTTGCCGCCTCCTCTAGCGCCTCTTCTTCTGTAAGGTCATCACCTGTTACATTTTTATAGGAATGATCCTTCGTTCTTGTACCGATCGAAGTGTCTTCCGGAGCACCTTCCGTAAAGCTGTCAAAAGAATCTTCTACAGCCTGGAAGCTATTGACAATCTCGTTATCCTTGGCATCGTCTGTGTTTAATAGCGCCTGTTCCACATCCATCCATTTCATTCCATTGTTCAAGGAAAGATGCTGCGCCTGCCTAAGCTCATCTCTTATCTCTCCTGACTGCTGATAGAATTCTTCCAATTGCGCAGTTTCTTCCTCTGTCAAAGGATCATCATCCAGGTTGCGAATCGCTGTCTGATAAGTGAAATCACCTAATTCTGATAAAAATTGCTCTGTCTTATGAATCGGCAATAGCCCCATTGGCAATTCACCAGCATTCGCATGCGCATTGGAACTGATTCGCCAAATATCAACAAACTGCGGTGACAATTTTTCCGGTGAATTCATTGCTAAGGAAGTTGCTATTTGATCATTTAATACATCCATGTGATAGGTAAGCTCATGGAAGGATCTTTGATATTCATTTTCTGCCTGTACATATAAATCATTTTTTTGCTGATTTGTATAATAGCCCCAGATGGATACGGAAATAAGGGCTACTGTTAATAATGCAATTGTAATCCAACGATACATTAGTGTTCACACCTTTCTAACTGCAGAATATATGTTTTCCAATCGTTTTAATCTGTGGTCTTGTCCAAATCCATCCGGAGGTTGCCGTATCCGGATTGAAATAATAAAGTGCGTTGCCGGAAGGATCCCAGCCGTTAATGGCATCAAGCACTGCTTCTTTTGCTCTTTCATTGGGTTCCAGCCATATCTGTCCATCTGCAACTGCAGTAAATGCTCTCGGTTCAAAAATAACTCCGGATACTGTGTCAGGAAATAACGGACTATTTAATCGATTGAGGATAACCGCTGCAACCGCTACTTGTCCTTCATAAGGTTCTCCCCTTGCTTCCCCATAAACCGCGTTTGCCATTAGTTGAATATCATTATTAGAATACCCTTGAGGAACATTTACCGAGCTGGTCGGCGTACTTTCTCCACCTCCATTGTTTCCACCTGATGGAGCAGTGCCATACATTTCCTGCTGCACTTTTTCTCTATCATAATTTGTTACCTGTGTGAGCTTATCCTTCGTTGTTTGTCCGGCCAGCCCATCGATTTCCATTCCGAATTCATATTGGAAATTTCTTAAAGCCCAGTAAGTCCCCCAGCCAAACACACCATCAATTTTGCCATTATAAAAACCAATATGCTTCAGTCTGGCTTGTAATTCAATAACGTCCTCGCCAACTGCTCCCTGTTGGATCACCTGATCACTAAATGCGCTTGTCTGTTCAGGTTTCGTAAACATAAATCCAGATAGTAATACCAAAAATGTTAAGGTATAAACCATGGGCTTGTGATGTCTTTTCATACTTATGCCTCCATTTTCTTCTCTATTGCCCCCCTTTCCTCCCTGCATGTGAAATCAATGGATGAAAGAGGGGATTAGAGAAATTTTTAACTAAGCCTATTTTTTGTGCAATTCTACTTTTTATTCATAAACAATGAAAATCAAATCAATTACTATTAGTGAATATCTTTTGTATCTCTCCAGCTAATGTATTTACCGTTTTTTTATCAAAAAAAAGCTGACGGATTTTTTCGTCAGCTTTTATTCCTTTTCTTTATGTATTTGCTCCGGGAGAAACCGAATATCATACATTCTGGCATGCTTTAATCGATAAATTGCAAAAATCCAGACAACAGCTAAAAATAGCGATAAGATAATAATAAATTGATTGAATGCAAGTAATATGTAGTTATAGATGCCATGTAATAAACATGGCAGTATAAATGCGATGGTTAAGTACGTGCGTCTGTATTTTGATTGCATTTTCGCCTTTCCTAAATAATATCCCATAATAATACCAAAAAGAGCATGCGAGGAGACGGGATACAGCGCACGCATCCATGCCAGCTCAACTCCATTTGATAATAAATAAAATACATTTTCCAAGGAAGCAAACCCGAGACTGATAGCACTGGCATAGACTATTCCATCATAGTGGTTATCAAATTCCTCATGCTGATAAATTAGGAACATGAACATAAACCACTTGAAGAACTCTTCTAAAAATGCGCTAAAAAGAAAGGCTTCTGCAACAATTGGGATATTGGTCAGCTCAGCCTGAATGCCGTACTGAATAAACATAATCGGCAGCACAATTAAAGCACCAGTAATAAACATCCGCGTTATCAGCCAAAGCGGTTCTGTGATGCGGTCACGTAAATAAATAAAAGTCATAAAAGCTACAGCAGGGGCTATACCAGCAGATAGAGCAGCTATCATTGATTCTTACTCCTCTTCTTAGTTACATATCAAATAAGTGTTCTAATTCCACATTACTTGCCAGTCCAACAAGAAGCTTTATTCTTGCTTTTTTACTATCATAATCTTTTCCTAAAAGAACACCATTTTCCATTAAATCGTACGTGCTTCCTTCATAATCATAGGTAGGATAAACCTCTCCTTCTACAGCCGAGGTCGTAATCACTACTTTTATTCCTTGCCGGATGCATTCTTTAATAGCAGGCATCATTGTCCGCGATACTTGTCCTCTGCCGACACCTTCCAAGATAAGACCATCTATGCCGCTGTCTATTGCTGCTTGAATATATTTTCCATCAGCGTCCATATATACTTTGATAATATCTACGGTCGGAAGCTCTTTTTTTAACTCCAAATGCTCACGGTATGTCGGCTTTTGAAATACGCGCACAGTATTATTATCAATGATACCTAAATAACCATAACCAAACGCATTAAAGCCTTGAATATTGGAAGCATGCTCTTTGCGAACATAGCGGGAATGGAAAATACGCTCATTGAATACAACCGTCACGCCAACATCCTTTAAATCCTCACTGCAAGCTGCCAGGACAGCATTTTTAATATTAATAAAGGAATCTGTACCTACTTCCTTAGGAGAACGCTGTGATCCAGTAAATACAATTGGGATGTTATAGTTTGAAATAAGATGCATAAAATAAGAAGCTTCTTCCAATGTATCCGTTCCTTGTGTAATAACAATACCATCAAAAGCTTCTTTATTTAAGTATTCGTCTAACTTTTCTTTGATTTGTATTAAATCCGAAAAATTTAAATGCATACTTGCCTTTTGAAAGAAAGAATCCACTGTTACCTGTATATTGTCTGGAATATCACATTTTTCAATAATATCTTCTCCAGTCAGAACACCTGAAGCTAATTTACCGCTTTTTTCATTTTCATCACTTGCAATCGTGCCGCCTGTTGCAATCATCAAGACCTTGTTCATGTAATTACCTTCTTTTTTATTAGTTATGTATATCGACATGAAAATACTGATTATATTTTATCGTGAGAGGTACAGAACCTCTCACGTATAGCTCAAAATTACTTTCTTTCATCGTATTTTTTGAGCAAGCACTTTAAGAGAAAATAGATGCAGCAATTTGTTCGCCATGAAAACGGCCGTTTTCAATAAATACTTTGTTATTATCATACCCGGCAGCCACAACACCTGCGATGTACAGGTTCTTCACATTCGTTTCCATCGTGTTCTCATCATGAACTGGCTTGCCATTTTCGAGGTTTATTTCTACACCAGCTTGCTTTAATAAGCTGTAATCTGGACGATAGCCTGTCATTGCAAAGACAAAATCATTTTCTATCGTTTTCTCCTGCCCATCTTTTTTATAAGTAAGATGTGTATCTGTTATCTCAGTAACGGATGCTTTAAAAACCATCTCTACTTTTCCATTTCGAATAAGTGATTCGAATTCGGGCAGAATCCATGGTTTAATACTCTCTGAATAACCATCGCCGCGATAAATCACTGTGACATGCGCCCCTGCTTTATGCAACTCCAGCGTCGCATCTACGGAAGAATTTTTACCGCCAATAACGGCAACCCTTTGATTAAAATATTCATGTGCTTCTTTAAAATAATGGGTTACCTTTGGCAATGATTCTCCCGGAATATCTAAATAATTTGGCTGATCATAATATCCTGTCGCCATAATTACTTTTTCAGCACAATATTCCTTCTCATCGCCGTTGCTCTTCACCGTTCTTAAGAAAAAAAGGTCTCCATCCTTTTCCAGATATACTAATTTTTCGAACGCATTTATGCGCAGTTCATTTCGCTCAGCAACTTCCCGATAATAGACCATTGCCTGGTTCCGCACTGGTTTTTGATTTTCAGAAATAAAAGGAATGCCCCCAATTTCTAAACGTTCACTTGAACTAAAGAATGTTTGGTGTGTTGGAAAGTTACTAATTGTTTGAACGACATTTCCTTTTTCAATTAATAATGGATGTTCCCCTTTTTTCTGAAGCTCTAATGCACATGCCATTCCACATGGACCAGCTCCAATAATAATAATCTTTTCGTTTAGCATTTCTTATCCTTCCTTCGTTCATCGCCTGGAAAAACGATTCCTTCACTTTCGATTCGTAAATCAATCGCTTTTTTCTTAGAGTCTCATGTTAATTTATCAATATCTATCGTACAACGAAGCTTACTGCATGGCAAATACAAAAGGTTATCTTCTTTAAATAGGATATTCACGTGCTTTAAGAAGACTTAAATAAATAAAAAACTCTTGGTATCGAAGAGTTTTTTATTTGTTTCTTTAGCTATTAGTATGTGACCTTCTTTTTACGCTGTATCCTGACTCAAGCGTAAAAAGCGATACGTTTTATTAAACCCAGCCCCGAAAACGGGATGCTTCGGCCATTTTTCTTACACCTACCATATAAGCTGCCAGCCGCATATCGATTTTTCTTGTTTTTGCCATATTGTATATGTTGTTAAAAGATTTAATCATGATTTCATGTAACCGTCTATCGATTTCTTCTTCGGACCAGTAGAAGCCTTGATTGTTCTGTACCCATTCAAAATAGGATACAGTAACTCCGCCTGCGGATGCCAGAACGTCCGGCACAATCAGAATATCTCTTTCTGTAAGAATTTTAGTGGCTTCCATTGTAGTTGGTCCATTTGCTGCCTCTACAATGATGGATGCTTTGATATTATGAGCGTTATCCCTTGTAATTTGATTTTCGACTGCAGCTGGAACAATAATATCACAATCGAGCTCAAATAATTCTTTATTGGTAATCGTTTTATCGAATAGCTTTGTTACTGTTCCGAAGCTATCCCGGCGATCCAGCAAATAATCAATATCTAAGCCTTTCGGGTCATGTAAAGCTCCATATGCATCAGAAATTGCGACAACTTTCGCACCGGCATCATGCAGAAATTTAGATAAGAAACTTCCTGCATTTCCGAACCCCTGAATAACGACGCGGGCACCCTTGATATCGATGCCTTTCTTTTTCGCTGCTTCATATAAAGCAATGGTTACCCCTTTAGCCGTAGCAGATTCTCTGCCGTGAGAACCGCCAAGAACAATTGGTTTTCCAGTAATGAAACCAGGATTATTTAATTTATCAATTTTACTGTATTCATCCATCATCCATGCCATGATTTGTGAATTCGTAAATACATCTGGAGCAGGAATGTCCTTTGTTGGACCAACGATCTGACTTACAGCCCGAACATAACCGCGGCTCAGCGCTTCCAACTCTCTAAAAGACATTTCTCTCGGGTCACAGATTATTCCGCCTTTTGCTCCTCCATAAGGCAAATCGACAATACCGGCTTTTAAGCTCATCCAGATTGAAAGTGCTTTCACTTCTGTTTCGGTAACATCCGGATGGAAGCGGATTCCTCCTTTGGTTGGTCCAATAGCGTCATTATGCTGTGCTCTGTAGCCGGTAAAAACTTTCACCTTTCCATCATCCATACGGACTGGGATACGGACTGTAAGCATACGCAAAGGATCTTTTAATAAATCAAATACTTCTTCAGGGTAACCAAGTTTATTTAATGCGGTTTCCACAATAGATAACGTTGAATTTAACACGTCTGTATTTTCTTGTTTTTGTTCTTGGGAAGCATCTCCTGCTTTATCGCCTGCCATTCATATTTACCCCCTACCATTATACAATGTTTTACTCATTCAAGAATTAGTATACACTTTCATACAAAATATGCAATGAAAGAGGTGATCGGCTGATAGTAAGATTTTATTCAAACAATATTCCTGGATCATCCTTTGTTTCTTCTTTTTAAATATCCTCTGTTATGAAGCAAAATAATGATTAATTTTAGAGATAGCATCTTTTTCAAAAATAACCTTACCGTACTCCTGTAAACGATGTGAGGTTAATATGCTTGGATGAGCAAATTCAGACATCAGTCCAATAATATTTTCTTTATGGCTGACCGTATGCACGTCAGGGTCCAGCGTCATAAAATAGCGATTTTCCAGAAAATATACATTTGATTCTTTGAATTGCATATTCGATAAATAACCTGCTACTGAAATAACATCTTCAAAATCATCAAATGAGAAAATAAGCTCCTTGCTTTCATCAAGTGTCACTTTCATCTCAATGTATTCATCATCTATTTCTATATCAGCATCGTCATATTGATGCGTAACAAAAATATGCATTCCTTGAGCTTGCATGAGATGTACCTGAACAAGTAGCATTCCTTCAAACTCCATTCCCAGCTCACTGCTTGCTTCATACATCATATCACTGAACAGCGTACGAACATTAGATGCATCATGCCATAAGTCCTCACGGGTAAACCCTCTTTCTATAAGATCATCGAACGTCAGAAAAATTTTAAACTGGTCTGTAGAAATTCGTTCGATCCGCATACTGCATCCCCCTTATCTTCTTCGCTTTTGCAACAAGTATTAATATTAATATATGCATTATTTTCAAATGATGAACACAACCTGCCTGTATCGTTTTAAAAATGGTCGTATGAAATGTATTTATTGTAGTGCGCGCTCAAAAGTGCTGAATTGGTTCTGAAGGTCAAGGAGATATGATTTTTTAAACGTGTTTCCCGTATGTTGTGATGATTTCTTTGTTGTCCACACAACGTGGAAAACTTAACAGAAATTCCCCTGCGCTTTTCAATATGCGAGTAACGCTTTTCGGTGAACAAGTAATCTCCTGGTCCCATCGGAAAAATCATATCAACTAAAGAGTTCGCCGCTTATCATTTGTGGACTTTTTGAACATCCTCTTGTATATTTTTTTCATTTGCTTGTACATTAATTATAACATTTTATGCGTTTGTTGAATCATATTATGCTTACCCGGAAAATTAAATAATCCAAACAATAACACCTGCAAGAGCCAGAAGTAAAACAACAATAAAAATAAAGCGCAGTAAAGAAAGGTTTAGTTTAAACTGTATTTTGTTATTGCTTTTATGTACTTCGTTTCTTGGAGGCAAGTTTAAAATATCTATTTCAACAGCAGCCTGATTCAGTTGTTCAGCTTCATCTTGCATAGCTTGTTCTGTTTCCTCTGATTTATGCTCTATAACGTCTTCAACAGCTTGTCTTAATGCTTCTGCTTGATCATTTTGCTTAGTGCTCAAAGCCATCACCTCATTTCTTTAACCGTATAACTAAACCGAGTAGAAAGTCAATAAAAAAATGCATGACAATGGGGGCAATTAAATTACCTGTGTGCTTGTACACCCAGCCGATATAAAAGCTTAGCAACAGAACAGCAAAAAATAGTAAAGGTTTCTTTAAATATCGTATATGAACGACTGCAAAAAGTATACTTGCAAATGTATATCCAAAAGTTGTTTGAATCACACCTCTAAATAAAAATTCTTCACAAATCGCTACGGTGAGTGTAAATACAAATATAAAGCTGAGCGGCTGATTTTTAAATATGAGCTCGTTAATCCCGCCATCATCCCACCATGTTTTTGGTGTTAGATATACAATAGCTAGTTCCATCAGGACAACAATAACTGCAGATAAGAATCCGAAGATAAATATTTCCTTTATATTCCATTTGAAAAGCGTCATCCAATCAAAAAATGAATCAAACAGGAAAAAGCTTAAAACAATTGCTAATAATAAAAATAAGCCTTGCGAGAGAAATAATTGTATCCTTAACTCTTTTTTGGACAATTGCTTGATCAGATCATACTGTTTCATCTTGCGCCTCTTCTAAATTCAAGGTTCTTTGAAGCTTTTTGCGCCAGTCAGCAGGATGAAATGCTTCTGTAGCCTGAAATGATAATTTGGGCTGCCATCTGCTCCAATCAAAACCACAATTACTGCAGCATTGATCCAGAGGCTCCTTAAATTCATCCTGGAAAGACTGGTAAAGTGTTTTCCGCAAACAAGCTTTTGTCTGAACCCACTGATATAATTCATTCAGCTTGCTGTTTTTATATCGCTTCCGTTTTTCTAAATAATTCATCACACTGCCTCTAACCTGCTGCCATTTTGCATCATCTATCATCCACTTGTTATCATGAATGAGTCCATGTTTTTGCAGCTGCCTTTGAATAAACCGGACTGCTCCCTCCTGGAGATCAAGAAGTGTATGCATTTGTTCAGGAGGTGGTATATCCATATGATTATGCTGACAGGTCAAGATCATCGTAATCAAACGGTCAATCTCCTCCATCGCCGGCAGTTCATTTTTCACCATGCTTGCTGACAAACGGAAATCCCCTTTTTGATAAAGAATAACGCCAACGCTTGATTTCCCGTCTCTTCCGGCTCTTCCTGCCTCCTGAATATAAGATTCCACCTGCAACGGAAGGTGATAGTGAACGACCAGTCTGATATCCGGCTTATTGATTCCCATTCCAAAGGCGCTTGTACAGCAAATGATATCTATTTGATTATTCATAAACTGCTGCTGAATTCGCAGGCGTTCCGTTGCTTCCATGCCGCCATGGTAATAAGCAATTTTTCGATCCGGGAGCTTGGCAGCAAGGGACAGAGCAACCTCTTCAGCAGCCTGTCTGCTAGTAAAATAAATTAACGCGGGAACGAAATAATATTTTGTAATTCCTACAATACGCTCTAATTTTTCTTGGTCATTTTCCACTTCTTCCACACAAAAAGCGATATTTTCCCGATCCATTGGATAGATATGCTTTTTCATATTCGGCTTATGCAAGCTTTGCAAAATATCCGCCTGCACATCTGGAGTTGCTGTGGCACTTAGTGCTAACACTGGGGGGTTACCTAAAGCTTCTATTCCTTCATGCAGCCGCTGATAATCTGGGCGAAACTCATGTCCCCATTGTGATATACAATGAGCTTCATCCACCACAAATAGTTTAATGGGCAGCTGCTGCAAATAATTTTGATGGCTTCTTTTTTGCAGCCACTCTGGTGAAACATAGATAAGCCGGAACGCATCCAAACTTTTTAGAACTCTCTGCTGCTCCTGAAAAGGTAGAAAACTGTTTAATGCAATGACTTCTTTAAAGCCAGCCGCTTTTAATTCCTTTACCTGATCAATCATTAGAGATATTAACGGAGATACAACAACGGTTATGCCATCCAGCAGTTTTGCAGGAAGCTGATAGCAGATTGATTTTCCGGAGCCTGTCGGCAATACACCGAGTACATCCTTTCCCTGCAGGACATCAGAAATGATTTCCTTCTGCCCTTCACGAAAAAAATCATAATGAAAATAATGATTCAATGCTTCTTCTAAAAGCATTATTCTTACCTCCTACTTCTTGTACAGGATCAATGCCAAACGAATTTGAAAGTAACTGATTTCTGGATGGACATGATTTTTAATTTCTTTTAAACGATAGGTCTGTTTATTATATACGGCTGTTTTAATTTCTTCATAAATTGCAGAATCTAAATAATCAAAAAAAGGAAATTCATCCTCATGCATAGCAATTTCTACGAGATGATCCTGTATTGTATTTGCCTTTAATCGGCGAATTTTCATAATTTCTTCAAGAGAGTGCTGCTTTTGCAATAAACGAAGCGTAAATTGTGCAGTTTGACTTAAAGGTGTTTCAGCAGTGTGTAAATGTTTCGTAAAAAGCTTGAGTATTGGATAATTTTCACTGTTCGTTTGTACATTTAGCAAATGATAAAATGACTTTTGTAAAGTCAGGTAGCAATCCGGAATCGAAAGCCGGTAATCTTGTGAAAGCTGCTGCAAACTGCTCCCATAGGAATAGTAGCTCGTGATGCGATCCACAAACATGGAAGCTTCCAGATCAGACAGCCCGGATAACGCCTGTTCCAGCTCCTTATATAGCTGTTGCAGTACCTCTGTTGAGCGGTGCTTATATTGTGTGTAAAAGTCTTTAATAAATCGCTCAATATCATGATTATCTGTGATGGGAATAAATCGATAATGATTCTTGGCCGTATTCGTGAAAGTCTGAATAAAAAGCAGTAACCGCTGTTTAAAAGGCTCCAGCATATTTTTGTATTTCGATCCGTAAAAGCCGTCAAGGCTTTCTTTATAAGATGTGAGCCAAGCTTTTCCCTTTTCTGTGATTTGTAGCTTTTGCTCCTCACCATCCGCTTCCAGTAAATAATCCAACTTTAGTAATTGTTGAAGCTGCTGAAGATATTCTGCTTTTGTTAAGCCAGGATAAATGCCATAATAATTACCCATATGATAAAATCTTGCATCCTGTATCGTCTGAATAGCTTTTTTTCCAATTAACAGGTTGTAAATACTGGAAGACGTACGCTCCTGATTTATTTTTTGAAAACAATCGATAAGAATTCCTCGGAAAAGCATCCGGTCACCACCATTCGTCTGAAATATCCTTGCAAAAGACAGCTATTGGTTAATTTTTTTCATCCAATTTATTAATAAATCTTCCTGATATAAATCACCAGGGTAATCGATTTTTTCTATCTTTTCATTTTCATACAGATACTGTAATAATTCATTGATAGCTCCCATATATTCCTGATACAAGAATTCATAGCTGATCGTTTCTTTCGGCATGACATTAGCCGAGCAAACTTTAGGGTCCGTATAGTTCACATAGGTTCTGCACGGCAATGGGCGCACTTCATAAATCATGCAGGCATTTGTCTCCAAGTTCAGGAATGGGCAGGGGAGATTTTCTTTTTTGTATCTATATTTTGCATCTGAATCAGAAGCCCAATCGATCCTGCCCAGCCGTTCAACCTTTTCCTCATAAGTTTGATAGTATTGAACAAGGTGATTTTCAATAAAATGCCTCCTATCCGCAGGCATTTTTGAAATAGCATCTTTTATAAGCGCTGCTTCCATTTTATTTGTAACAATAGGAAAATAACAGCAAAAAGCACAGCCCATCTGACATGTCGGCACAAGCTCAGCTGTTGTTTCCATCTCGCTGATTTCTTCACTTACTGCCTTCAATAATTGGGCAAATGCTTCTGCGATTTTATGATCGGCTGATATTTCTTCATTATCTAGTATACAATCAACTATTTTATCGAAGCGCTTTTGATTAATTTCATATGTTGTATTTATTTCCTCGCATTTGAGCAGGATTTCTTCGTAGGTTAAAAATTTAGACATTCGTTAAACTCCTATTTTTATATATGAAAAAGGAAAATTTTCATATCGTAAAGATTGATTTTATTTTCAAGGAAAAGTATATCATGAATAATGGATTGTATATATATTTGAGGATTAAGGCTTATAAAAAACATACGGAGTGAATAAGGGCTCTTTTTCAGTGTTTATGAAGAAAGCTGCGAATTCATATGATAATGAGCGGATTCGCAGCTTTTTTTCATACTTACTACTTACATCATACGAAATTTACCTTTGGCATACCTTTGCAGCAGTGTATGAAGTAATGGATATAAAAGAAAGGTAAATACAGCGTTACCAATGGCATGTGCTGTATCAAAAGGAAGACCGGCCAAATAATACGGCCAAAAGTGCCCTGTTATCTGGTATGTCGTCAAGGAAATGATAAATCCATAAAAATAACCGCTGAACACAGCAAAAAGGATAATAAAAAGGAATGGAACCTTTTTCCATACACTTCCTATGATTCCTGCTGTTAAACCGATAATACACCATGCAAGTATTTGCCAGATAGTCCAGATTCCCATTCCAAGCAGCATATTTGAAAGAAATACAACTAAAATTCCCAGAATAACAGATGACAACGAACCAAGAAAAATCCCTGTTAAAATAATAACTGCTGTAATGGGCTGGACATTAGGGATAAATTGAAACGCATATCTGCCGATGACAGCCAGAGCTGCGAGCAGCGCCAATAATGTCAGCTTGTATAGGTTCATCTTTTATTCCATTGTTTGCAAATCAAAGATAATTTCCTCGCCGCCATTCAGCTCATATTCTCCAGCTCCAACCTGTGCAGCTTCACCATTTACAGAGTACATCCAATACTTTCCTTCATTAGCATCATCTGATACCCGCTCGATAGAAGTAATGAACCCGCTGTCTTCTTCAACATAGAAAGCATCCTTCAGCACATCTAAAAGAATGTCTCCTTCTTCCACCTGAACAACTTGTTCTGATACATACTGACTTCCCTCATCAATCGTTATCGTTAAACGTACTTCATCTTCAGCAAGCTCCTGATCGTTTCCGCTTGATTCATTGGTGCTGACAGTAGTATTCGAATTTTCATTTTCTTCTTCATTGTTACCGCAGGCTGCCATAAAAACAAAAGATAAGAGCATAATACCTAAAAATTTCAACCACTTCTTCATTTTTAATCTCCCTTCATAATCAAATCCCTTTTACCGTGAAGAAAGCCTGCTTCGCTGACAGGCTAAGTTTTATATATCCTTATATTATCATAACTATCATTTTTTAGGAATGTTTCATAGGTACTTCAAAACTAAAGGTTGTACCAATATCAAGCTTACTTCTAACCTGAATTTTCCCTTGGTGTGCTTCAATGATATTTCGGGCAATAGCTAACCCTAATCCCGTTCCTTGCTTCTCTTTCTTCACTCGTGACTTATCTGCTTTGTAAAAGCGTTCAAAAACAAATGGCAGATCTTCTTCAGGGATACCGCTGCCATTGTCCTCCACTTCTATATGAAGGAAATCGGAATTACTAAGTGCATATACTTTCACTTTTCCGCCTTTCCTTGAATGACGGAGTGCATTATCAATTAAATTGGTTAATACCTGCTCGATTCGATCTGGATCCATTTCACCAATTTGTTCCTGCATATCTAACGTTAAAGAAAGCTCTACTTCATTTTCCGCGGCAAGTCCTTGGAACTTATGAACAATACGCTCTACAAATGCCTGAACAGCAACAGAATCCATATGGAGCTGGATTTGACCTGCTTCCATTCTGGCTAAATCAAGTAACTCATTGACAAGTCTGCCCATCCGGAGAGATTCTTCATAAATAATCTTAGCCAGCTCATTCTTATCTTCCTTTGTTTCGGCAATATCATCGACAATTGCCTCACTATAGCCCTGCAGCATGGAAATAGGTGTACGTAATTCATGCGAAACATTTGCGATAAAGTCTTTTCGCAGTTTATCAAGCCGGCGTTCCTCTGTCATATCACGAACAACAGCGACACAGCCCCGGACATGCGATTCGTCATATAAAGGCGTAACAAGCATTACATAGTTTCTGCCTTGTACAACCGATTCCTTTAAAACAGCCCTTTCTTCGGCAATTACTTTATTAAGCGCATCCTTGAGCTCAGTCGGAAGCTGCCTTTTTGTCTCTTCGTCCTGATTATGTTCATAGTTCCAGTTATCCAAATAAGCTTCTGCAGGCGGATTGATGACAACAATTTCACCATCCCTATTCAGTGTAAATACACCATCTGCCATTGAGCTGACAATACTTGATAATTGTTCTTTCTCCTGCCTTAAGGCCTGAATATGATAATTGAGCTGACTGCCCATCCGATTAAATTCTATTGCTAAATCACCAATTTCATCACGTGTTAAAACAGGTACTTTGGTGTTAAATTCGCCACGGGTCAGATTATAAGCTGCTTCCCGCATTTTCATTAATGGTGCAGTAATTCGCGATGATAAAAATACAGCAAAAAATGTTGTTAGCAGAATTGCAATCCCGCCACTCAGCAAGATCAGCTTTGTTGTTTGATCTCTTGTTTCATTAATCATATCCAAAGATTTAAACACAAACACAGCCCCTCCATTTTCTAGAGGGGAGCCTACGGAAATTATTTCATTATTATCTACAACTAAGCCTTGAGAGCCTTGTGATGTGATTTGCCCCAGCAGCTCCTGTGCTTCTGTATCATTTAACATCCATGAAGCATCGATAAAATCCAAGTCTGTATCTTCGGTGTTAGAAATCCATTGCTCTTCTCCTGAATAATAAATGACTACGCGGCTGGTAGGATCTCTCAGTACCTCCGTGGCATCCTCAATAAATTCCAAATCATAATCCGAATCAACCAATGAAGATATTTTCTCGGACATTTGTGTCATGTCATTTTCAGCTTCTTGTATATGGTAGTTTTCAAAGAACTGCATTAAAAAAAACATTAAAACACTTAAAACAAAAGAGACTAATAACAGAATCGTTAATGATAATTTTCCTACAACACTTTTCCAAAACATCAGTCGTGTTCAACCTCAAACTTATAGCCAATGCCCCAGACAGTTACAATCATTTTCGCTGCTTGCGGGGAAACAGAATTTAATTTTTCGCGTAATCGTTTAACATGCGTGTCTACGGTACGAAGGTCGCCGAAGAATTCATACTGCCACACTTCTTTTAATAATTGCTCACGATTAAATACTTTATCCGGTGAATTTGCTAAAAAACAAAGCAGCTCATATTCTTTTGGTGTTAAGCTGACCTCCTGATTATCGGCTGTAACCCGGTGTCCATCATGATCAATGGTTAAATGCGGAAATACTAATAAGTTTTTGGCAGTCGTATCTGACTGATGATAATTTAAGTTGGAAACCCGGCGTAAAATTGCTTTCACCCGCAATACAGCTTCTCTCGGGCTGAATGGTTTCACAATATAATCATCTGCCCCTACTTCAAAGCCCTGTACACGGTTCGATTCTTCTCCGCGTGCCGTCAGCATAATAACTGGCGTATCCTTTTCTTTTTTCAGCTCTTCACAAACTTCAATACCGTCCATTTCCGGCATCATAATATCCAAAATAATCGCACTGTAATTATTTTGCAAAGCCATTTCTAAAGCCGTTTTTCCATCGGCTGCTTCATCTATTTCAAAATCTTCTTTTTCCAAGTACATTTTTATTAAACGCCGAATTCTTTCTTCGTCATCTACAACTAATAGCTTCTGTGCTTCACTCATTTGTATTTCACTCCTCATATCAACTCTAATTAGCATTATAAACGAAGCCGTTTGAAAAGTTAAGGAATTAAGAGAAACCTCAGGTTCTTAACGATTGCAGCATGCGCTTATAGAAAAAAGAACTGCTACCAACCAACGGATTAATAACAATTCTCTTTTTGATAGCACTATCTGCCATCTGCCGTCATGCAAATTATGCGTAAGAGTGTAAGCTGGCAAGTACCAGATTTACTACAATCAGATTAAACATAATAATCGCAAAACCGACTACTGCAAGCCAGCCTGATTTTTCCCCATGCCAGCCTCTGGAAAGGCGCAGATGCAGGAATGCCGCATAAAAGAACCAGGTAATTAATGCCCAGACTTCTTTTGGATCCCAGCCCCAGAATCTACCCCAGGCAATCTGAGCCCAAATAGCTGCAAAGATTAATCCTCCTAAAGTGAAGACAGGAAAACCAATTGCAACAGAGCGATACATAATCTCATCCAGCATGTCCGGTTTTACTCCCTGGAGAAGTGGCTGCAGCCTTTTTCCAATTCGCTTACGAGAGATTAACATAGTAATGCCATAAATAATTGTTCCTGCAAAGAATGACCAGATCACTGTATTTAATTTTCTACCGGCTTCATCCCCATGCATCCAATCCGGTGCTGCAAACCATGGAGTCATGACATTTTCAGATAATAATGTACTATCCTGCGGCTCTGCGATTGGCGGAAGATGATATTCTGCCATGATTTGCTGTCCGTTTCTTTCCACTTCAAACGTTGCTTGATATGAAACGGCATTAAATATTGTTGTAACAGCAATAAATCCAATAAATAAAAAGATACCGTAAATAACAAGCTCAAGCATCGTGTTTCGTAAAGTCAGCTTTGTTTGATCAATCTGCCGAATTAAATACATTAACCCGGCGACAAAGCTGATAAATAAAATCCCTTGCCCCAATGCCACTGTTGAAACATGAATCGGCAGCCAATAACTTTGCAGAGACGCTACCAATGGCGCTGCATCTGTTGAAAACATACTTGCATAAGCGATAATGATCGTTGCTAAAGGTAATGCAAATACTCCTAAAAATGCAGTTTTATAGTAGCTGTAAATAATGATAAATGCCAAAATCATTGACATACCTAAGAAGGTTGTAAATTCAAAAAGATTACTTACCGGTGCATGGCCTGTATATATCCACCTTGTAATAAAGTAAACAATTTGAGATATAAAACCAATTATTGTGATAACTAAACCGATGGTTCCTGCTTTTGTTTTCTGATGACGTTCCTTTTTATCTTGCCGGATTGCCCCTCCAAAGAAGAAGGTTGCAACTAAATATAAAATAAATGCAATGAGCAGGGCACTGCTGCTAGTACTATATAAACCCATTCGCTTACCTCCAATCCTCTCTTAACCCTCTAAATATAATATTTATTCGTCCAATTCCTGCTGGTCCTTCACCATGGTAACATTTGTACCTTCCACAGCCTTTTCAATATCCCGTTTGATTCCGTGCCAGTTTTTATTCGTATGCGCTGCGACAAGAAGAGAATTGTCCTTTTGCTTATTAATCCAAACCCGGCGATGCTGCCAGTACATTCCTTGAATAACACCGATCATAAAGATCATAGCACCGACAAAAAAGAATGGAAGTGTCCGGTCTGAGCTTACTGTAATCCCGCTGACATCCCTGAATTCAACATCATCAATTGCTACCTTGTATTGATTTTCTCCGGTAGCATCAATGTTCATGCCGATACCAAGAAAGCTGACTTCACCCTCATCGGAATCTGGAGGATATACAGTTACAACAAATGCCGGATTTCTAGGAAAATCCGTTTCCGAAACGGGGGTCCCTTCTTCTGTCATCACATAATCAGGATAGTAATTTGTTAACTCGACTCGAAAACCGCTGTCTGTTTCATAAACGGATTCCGGATTTGTTAAATCAATCGTAAACGTACCCAGTGACTCTCCAGCCTCGTCATCTGCGTCATGAATATAAAAAGACATATTTTTAAATTCATTTAACTGATAACCTTGCTGATATAACGTGTATTTATCAAACTTTGCCGGATTATTCATCTGAATAGAATACTCAAGAATTGGTTCTAATTCAGGCTCAGCACCAACAACATCTGGATTTTCAGCTTCGTAAATAATAACGTCGGTTTGGAAGTTAGTTGCAATCTCTTCTTCCAAGGAGCCTCCCTGAAAACGTTCATCTTCCTGATCATGTGTTTCCAATATAAATTCCTGATTTTCTATGTAATACTGGTTATTTGTGCCAGGAATCACCCTCTGTTCCCCTTCACGAACCCACATATACTCTTCGGAAAACATGATTGGCGTTGTACGTAAAATCCCCGCCAGTAATATAATAATAAGACCAATATGATTTACATAAGGACCCCATCTGGAAAAACGGCCTTTCTCTGCTAATATATATCCATTTTCTTCTGTTATTTTATATCTGGAATTTTTTAAACTTGCCACCAGCTTGTCTATATCGTTGTCATGAATATTAGTTGATTCACTATATAGCCGCTGTCTCGATAAAAATTTCTTATGCTTCTTGGCTCTCTGGTTTCTGAGTGCTCTATAAAGCGGGACAAAACGGTCCAAGCTGCAAATAACCAAGGATATCCCGATTAAAGCAAGTAACGTGATAAACCAAAAAGAGCTGTACATATGATGAAACCCAAGCTGATAGTACATCAATCCTAAAATACCATATCTATCTTCATAAAAGATTGCCGGATCTCTTGATACAGCATCCTGCGGTATAAATTGCTCCTGCGGGAAAATTGTACCAAATATAGAGGCGATTAATGCCAATACAATCAGCCAGACGCCTACTTTTACCGAAGAGAAAAAGCTCCAAATTTTATCTACAATTGATTTTTGATATGTTTGTGAACGGCGGGCACTTCCGTCATAACGCATATTTAGCAGCTTTTTGTCATCGTTTCCATCAATATGCTGATTCCCTTCAACAGGCTTTCCGCATGCTTCACATAATACGGTACCCTCGGGATTGATATGACCGCACTCACACTTTATTTTATTCATTGTCTACCTCCATTCTCATGGATTATCATGATGCATCCGGTGTAATTGCGTCTAAGTATCCTTCTAATCTATCTAATGTCAGAGCTCCTTGAACAATTTCTTCTATCGTCCCATCCGGATTAATAAAAAAAGTTGTCGGCATTGATCTGATTTTATATAGATCTCTAACATCACTATTGGCATCATGAGGGATTGCAAATGTCAACCCATATTCATTTATAAAATTATCAACTACTAATTCTGTACTATCGAGACTGACAGCTACAATTTCGACACCTTTTTCCCGATACTCCGGATATAATTCCTGCATATACGGCATTTCTTCTTTACACGGTCCGCACCAGGTCGCCCAGAAGTTCAGCATGACCCCTTTACCTTCTAAATCACTGAGCTGTGTCGCCTCAGCATCAAAGTTGTTATTAATTTGACTTAATTTAAAATCAGGAGCCATATCACCGGCACGATATATTTCATCATCATCCTTTGAATTTGAAAACAGTGCAAATATGACAGCCCCGATCAGCACAGCTAAAATAGAAGAACGAAAAATGAAGCGATTTCGTTTCTTTTTCTGTTTGTAAATATTTCTTTCTTCCTTGCTCATGATTTCCCGTCCTCCTTTCCAACTCATTATAACATTGACTAAAGTGTTTAAATTTGAATATTATCTTACAATTTTGTGGACATGTTCCGAAGTTGATTGACTTCTTTTGGGGTTAATGCTCTATATTCTCCAGCATTTAATCCATGTAATGTCAAAAAACTATATTGCTCACGCTTCAGCTTCACCACCGGAAAACCGATTTCTTCAAGCATTCTGCGTACTTGTCTATTTTTTCCCTCATGTAATGTTAATTCAACAATAGCTGTCTTCTTTTCTTTATCAGTGGACAGCAAATTCGCATGGACTGCCTTCAGCTTTTCTCCATCAGCGACAACACCCTTGCGTAATTTTAACAATTCTTTTTTGTGAGGAATACCTTTGACTTTTGCCACATACACTTTATTAACCTCTTGGCTTGGGTGCATCAGCCGATTGGCAAATTCACCATCATTGGTTAACAGCAATATTCCTGATGTGTCATAATCCAATCTGCCGACCGGAAAAATGCGTTCTTCTACTTCCGGAAAAAAGTCTGTAACTACTTTTCTGCCTTTGTCATCTTTGACACTGGAAATAACTCCTCTAGGCTTATACAAGAGATAGTATACAAACTCCTCTTTTTCAAGCGGCACCCCATCTACCTCTACTTTATCATCAGAGGTGACCTTTATTCCCATTTCTGTTACGGTTTTATCATTTACTTTTACTTTTCCATCTGAAATCAGCTGCTCCGCCTTTCTTCTGGATGTTAATCCACTTTGAGCAATGATTTTTTGTAATCTTTCTTCATGCTTTGACATATAAATCTCCTATCTTTTTTCTTTTATTTTCCCGGGAACGGATAGCATGCTGTATCTGATATCCGAACTTCAATTCATGTATTGCCTTCTTATATTATACTATTTTCATTTGATTTACCTAATAATCTGCTGTTTTCACACAAATAAAGAAAACTCGGCATTTGCCAAGCCTTAGTTGGGACCGGGGCCGGGACTGCGATTACTTGGTTTATTAAAACCGTTGCCTTAAATTATATACTTTCTTATACATTAAGAAAGCCTATGATAAAAGATAATTTTTCACCTATCTTCATCATAGTCTTATTCTGGCTGTCAGGAAAGTATCATTTTTTAGGAAAAAGTATTTCAACGGAAGCAGATTATTTACCCAAACATCATTGTAACAAGAAACACAGCCGCAAGTATAGCAATTAAATCAGCTAACAGCCCTGCCTGCAGTGCATAACGGATTTTTTTAATACCAATTGCTCCAAAATAAATCGTAAGCACATACAAGGTCGTATCCGTACTCCCCTGCATAACTGAAGCAAGCGTGCCGATGAACGAGTCGGGGCCATAGGTTGCGATGATTTCGGTTGTCATTCCTAATGCTGCTGTTCCTGATATCGGGCGAATAAGTGCCAGCGGTAACACTTCTGCAGGAAATCCGATAAAGGCCAGCAGTGGAGCGATTAAGTCCACAAATGCATCTAAAGCGCCCGAGCTTCGCAATATCGAAATAGCTGTAATCATTCCAACTAAAAAAGGAAGCAAGGAAACAGCTGTTTTTACTCCTTCCTTCCCTCCCTCTACAAACAAATCATATGCAGGTAATTTCCGAATACTTGCTGTTATCATAATGATTAAAATAAAACAAGGTATCATCCAAATGCTAAGTAAGCTGATCAGCCCCATTATGATTTCCCCCACGTACTTTTATAATAAAAAAACCGATCGATAGCCAGTCCGGCAAGCGTGCCTATACAGGTAACCAGTAAGGTAATACCGACAATTTCTGTTGGAGATGCTGATTCGTATTGCATTCTGATTCCAATGACGGTTGTAGGAATCAATGTTAATCCAGTCGTATTTAAGATAAGAAAGGTAATCATGGAACGAGAAGCTGTCTCGGCATGGTTGTTGAGTTTTTTCATTTCTTCCATCGCCTTAATTCCTAAAGGCGTGGCAGCGTTGCCCAGACCAAACATATTTGCTGTTAAATTAGATAAAATATAACCTAATGCTGGATGATCCTTTGGTATTTCCGGGAAAATTTTAGAAATAATCGGACGAAACAGCTTGGCAAGACCCCGTAAAATACCAGCTTCCTCTGCAATACGCATCATACCTAACCAAAACACTAAAATACTAATTAGCCCTATCGCTAAGGAGACAGCCTGGGCAGCACTTTCAAAAATAGCCTCATTGACTGCTTCCATATTCCCTGAAAACATCGCATAAATAATGCCAATCGCAGCCATACCGATCCATATCCAATTAATCATTTGTATCCCACCTTAGAATAGAATGAAATACATGCACTATATCATCCATAAAATGCTCTTCTTTATGATTACTTTGCTGGTTTAATACCGTATTGCTTGCCTGACAGGATACGCCTTCTCCTCTCAAATAAACTTCTTTTGCCCAAGTGTCCTTTTCATGTTTATAGAGTGGTAAAATGACAGTGTCTTTTGATAAATTCTTTTCATCTGTTATGACCTCGCCATTCTGGTCCACTTCCTTCATTTCAAACTGTTCAAAGCCCCATTCATACATAGCTATATGATCCTGCCAATCATCAGGAGCATCAAGGGTGACAGCAATTAATGTCATTCCGTCCTTCTCAGCTGTAGTCAGCAGTGTTCGTCCGGTCTGCTTCGTATAGCCGGTCTTGCCTCCTGTACAATAGTCATAAAGTCTGGTCAGAAGCTTATTTTTATTTTGCCAATAGTAAGATCTGTTTTCAGACATATAGCTTTTCGTACCGCTTACCTCTTGAAAAATAGGATTTTCCATCGCATACTGCATTAAAATTGCCATATCATGAGCGCTCGAATAATGCGTTTCTGAATCGAGTCCATGCGGATTATCAAAATGCGTATTTTCCATTCCAAGCCATTTAGCCTTTTCATTCATTAAGTAAACAAAGCCTTCCTCGCTCTCACCAACATGTTCAGCAATAGCAACAGCAGCATCATTTCCCGAGCGAAGCATGAGACCATATACTAAATCAGTCAAAGACATTTTTTCCCCTTGCTCTAAATAAATAGAAGATCCTTCTGTATAAATAGCATTTCTGGAAACAGTGGCTTTTTCATCCATTTTCCCAGATTCAATAGCAATAATTGCGGTCATCACCTTCGTAATACTTGCAATAGAAGCCTGTTCATCAGCATCTTTTGCAAATAATACCCTCCCTGACGATTGCTCGATTAGAACGGCTTGCTGTGCCGAAACATCCGGTGCAGCATGTCCATAAATTGGGAAAGATAAGAAACTAATGATAAATATGACCATCCATACTAAAAAGCGCATCAGGCTGGCTCCTCCTCATAAAACACAGCTTTATGTCTAGAAATTCTATCCTCTCTTAAGAGCTTGATAAATGCTTCTAATTTATTTATATGCATGAAACAAGCTGTTATGATTAAAATGGAATAAGGGACTAGATAAGCGGAGAAAATGAGGCAGGATCTGCTGCTGAAACCTGGATTGCAGTATTCTGATTTACTCAATGAAAAAACCTTATAGATTTAACTCACCTATAAGGTCTTCTAATCAAAAATTATTCATCCTGAAACCGGTCAAAGAATAGATCCACATCAGCTGCATCTGCTTCAGAATCTAAAGAGCTTTCTAATTCAGGTAATTCCTCCAGGGTAGATAAACCAAAGAAGGTAAGAAACTCCTTGGTTGTTCGAAAAAGAATTGGGCGGCCTACTGTTTCCTTCCGCCCGCATTCTTCGATTAACATCCGGGATATTAAAGTTTGCAGCGGCCTTTCACTGCGAACGCCGCGAATTTCATCAATTTCAGCCCGCGTTATCGGCTGCTGATATGCAATAATTGCCAGTGTTTCTAATGCTGCTTGAGACATTCTATTAGGCTTTGGCTGGATAACCCATTTCTTAAAGTAATCACTGTGATCCGGTTTGGTTGTTAAGCTGAGCATCCCGTTTGCGTTAAGAATCATTAGTCCGCGATGCTGCTCTTTATAGTCTGTTTGAAGTTCATCAATAATTTGACGAACGTTATCTAAGGAAACACCCAGGACATGACTCAGCTCATTTACAGTTATCCCTTCGTCACCGCCAGCAAATAACAGACCTTCTGCAACTCCTTTTAAATATTCTAACTCCACGATGATTCCTCCATGTTGTAAACATATAATTCTTCAAAATGCTGTTCTTGCATTGCATATACTTCTCTTTTTTTCATTAACTCTAAAATCGCTACAAAGGTTGTTACGATATATGATTTTGTTGGAACAGGGAACAACGCATGAAATGCAATCCCATCTTTACTATTTCTAACCTGCTGCAGTACTTCATCCATCCTTTTTTCTATCGGTATATCCATTCGCTCAATAACGGTATCCTGCGGCTCTTTCCATTGGTTTCGCTGCATCAGTTTTTTTAGAGCATGAATCATGTCAAAAATAGACGCATTTCCAGCATTCGTATTTTCAATGGGAATATCTTTAAAATCAAAAATGACTGGTGAGCGCGTATATACCTGCTGTTCTTTTGCTTCTTTTTCTTTTAATGCCTCTGCGGCTTCTTTATATTTTCGATATTCAATCAAGCGCTGCATCAGTTCTTCCCGAGGGTCCTCCGTATATGCTTCATCCATCTCTTCCTCTTCAAATTCCTGCTTGGGAAGAAGCATCTGGCTTTTAATGGCGAGCAATGTAGATGCCATGACCAGATATTCACTGGCAATGTTTAATTCCAAATGCTGCATCGTGTGAATATAATCCATATATTGCTGGGTAATCTGAGCAACAGGGATATCATAAATATCGATTTCATACTGATTTATTAAATGAAGCAACAAATCTAATGGACCTTCAAACGTTTCTAATTTCACTTCATACCCTTGAATCATCGCTGTAATTCCTCTCAAGCTTACTCAAATATTGTATTCATATATGTTCAAAAAAAGATTATTTGGAAAATATTGCAGGAATTCTCAGCAGCAGCTTCTTTCCTGCCATGTTATGTTGCTTGAATTTTTTTGAACATCTACTATAAACCATTCTAAGAAGCAGCTTAAATTTAATTGCAAGAGCCCATACACTCTTAGCTAAGCTTACATAAGTTATAGCGTAATATAAATGTTAGCACAAAACATTTATGGATTGAACTAAAAAGGAGGAAATAAAATGAGCGGTTATTCTGGTGGTTACGCAGGTGGATTTGCTTTAATCGTTGTACTATTTATCTTATTAGTAATTGTAGGAGCAGCTTGGTACTAAAATATACTTGAAATAAATAGAAGCAGCAACGAATGAAAAGCCAACCCTTTCAGGGTTGGCTTTTATCGTCCTTTGCTTTCTCATAGAAGGCTTTGACACTTTCAGAGGGTACAATATCGTATTTATCTGCATAGATACGATGAATTTCGGCAATCATTTGCGAACCAATCCCCTGATCTCTATGAGAAGGGTTCACAGTAAGATGGTTAATCATTAATTGATTGTCATTCACAGTTTGTACACCTATTGCTCCAAGAACATCATCGCCTTCTTTCCACAAATGCAGATGTAAATGGTCGTTTTCCTCATACTCGCGAATTGTCGCCTGCAGTTTTTTTACGTCTTTTTCCTCTGGCATAAATGATAATAAACCCATAGCAATTTTTTCTAAGTTTCTTTTAAAGCGAATTAACATAATTACCCCTCATTAATTTCTTGTATGGTAATCCTTTAAAGTTTCAATCAGTATTTACTCTGAAAGTATAACGCATTTCCAATATAATGAAAAGCATCATTTTAAAATTTGAGTAAATCAGCAATACATGCATAAAAAGGATGCCTCTCCAAATAGTTTGCCAAGTACATTCTGTCGTCTTTACAGACAACGTTTTCTAACTATTTTTCTAAGGTCATCCTTCATTTAAATGATAACTATCCTTCTACACGAATTTCTTTCATTGTATCACCGTTTGACATTGCTTTTGCAAGTTCAATACCGGACGTTACTTTTCCAAAAACAGTATGAACACCATTTAGATGCGGCTGTGGTTCATGTACAATAAAGAATTGAGAACTTCCAGTATCTTTTCCGGCATGTGCCATAGATAGGGAACCTTCTTCATGTTTGTGCGGGTTTTCTTCTGTTTCACACTTGATTGTATATCCTGCTGAACCTGTACCATTACCAACCGGGCATCCTCCTTGGCTGACAAAACCAGGGATGACGCGGTGAAAAGTCAAACCATCATAAAACTTTTCATTTGCTAATTTTTCAAAGTTAGCCACTGTTCCCGGTGCTTCCTCCGGGTACAATTCAAATTCAATTTTATTTCCATTTTCCATTTCAATATAACCTTTTTTCATTTCAGCAAATCTCCTTTTAAACATCCTCATTTAATAGCAATTAATCTTTATTTTACCATTTATTCTACACAAGTAAAGTTCTTTATCCCATCGTAGGATAAGTCGTTTTTAACAATGTCCTGGTATGTTTCTCTGCGAACAACAAGATGATCCTGACCATCTTCCACAAAAACAACTGCAGGTTTTGGTAAACGGTTATAATGACTTGCCATAGAGTAATTGTAAGCTCCTGTTGAAAACACAGCAAGTATATCTTTATCTTTAATTTGCGGTACTGGCAGATCCCAAATCAGCATATCCCCAGACTCACAACATTTTCCAGCGATGGAAACTTCCTTTTCCGGACTTGCCTTCGGACGATTTGCAATGACTGCATCATACTTAGATTGGTATAGAGCTGGACGGATATTATCTGTCATACCGCCATCAACAGAATAATATTCTCTGACACCGGGAATGGTCTTGCTAGCTCCAATTGTGTATAAAGTTATCCCTGCATCTCCCACAATAGAACGGCCTGGTTCAATCCAAATTTCCGGGAATTTCATCTTGTATTTATCACAATTTTCTTTCACGCTATCAATCATATCTTTCACGTATTCTGCTAACGGAAGCGGCTGGTCGTCTTCTGTATAACGAATTCCGAAACCTCCGCCTAAGTTTAAAATATCTGATTCAAAATGATATTTTTGCTTCCACTCTTCTAATTTAGCAAATAGAATACCCGTTGCTGCACGGAAGCCGTCTGTTTCAAATATTTGTGAACCAATATGACAATGAAGGCCCTTTAATTGAATGCGGGGATGTCCCAGAACACTTTTTAAAGCAGCCTCCGCTTGCCCATTCTGCAGATTAAAGCCGAATTTAGAATCTTCATTTCCGGTCATAATATATTTATGTGTTTTCGATTCCACACCCGGTGTTACACGAAATAGCACATCCATTGTTTTTTCTTGTTTAATTAGCTCTTGCTCTAATAAATCAATATCATGAAAGTTATCAATAACAATGCAGCCGATGTTATGTGTTACTGCCATCGCTATTTCTTTTTCACTTTTATTATTGCCATGCATATGAATTCTCTCAGTTGGAAAGTCCGCTTGAAGTGCAGTGTATAATTCACCTTCAGAAATTACGTCTAAGCATAAGCCTTCCTGTTTTGCCACCTGAAGCATTGCGATTGTCGAAAACGCCTTGCTTGCATAGGCAACCCTGCCAGTAACTCCGGCATCACGAAAAGTTTGCACAAAAGCTCTGGCATGGTTCCGAATCATTTCCACGTCATAGACATATAAAGGTGTTCCGTATTTTTCAGCTAATTCAATGGTGTCGATACCACCAATTTCTAAATGTCCCTTTGTATTTACGTTAAAGGGGTGTGCATCAAGTATCATTCTTTTTCCCCCATTATTTCAAATAATAAAATACTTTATCATAATACAAGGAATAATGAAAGCCTGAATAAAGCTACAGCATCTAAATTAACTGTATTTTATCTAAAGAAAACTTGGAAAACCAATTCTGAAAGGTGCAGGGCTGCCTTAGTTGGGACTGGGACTCCCATTACTCCTCAAATTCTTTAAACTTCTTCAGGCATCTGCTCCCCTTTTAAGGACGCCGGTAATTATTACGCGGGTGCACAATGCTTGGGCGGTGTTTTGTGTATGGAACCGGCATCCGGAATATAATATGTGTCATTGCTTTTAAATTAAAAGGAAGCAAAGGCCACATATAGGGTGTTCTTAGAGATCTGATCTGAATGATAAATAAAATATAAAGTGTAATCCCAATCATATATCCAGGTAATCCAAATAATCCTACAGCGACGACAAGCAAAATAGTAACCACTTTGTTGGCAACACTTAATTCATAGCTTGGTGTGACATAATTCCCGATTGCGCTCGTTGCAATATACAGAATAACCTCTGGTGAGAACAGTCCAACTTCAATAGCTATTTCTCCAATTAAAACAGCTGCAATTAACCCCATTGCTGTTGATAAGGGGGTCGGGGTATGAATTGCTGCCATTCTTAAAAATTCAATTCCCACAGCCGCAATGATAATCTGGACGGTTATAGGTACATTTCCTTCATCATTCGGGCCGATAAAACTCAATTTGTCCGGCAGCAGGGATGGCTCAACAGCAAACAACAGCCACGTCGGCAATAGAAATAAAGCTGCTAACACAGCAAGAAACCGGATAAATCGGATACAAGTACCTATTGTCGGTACTTGCCGGTATTCCTCAGCATGCTGCAAATGATGAAAAAAAGTTGTGGGAACAATGATTGCACTGGGAGAAGTATCAACAAAAATAATAACATGCCCTTCTAATAAGTGACTTGTTGCAACATCGGGCCTTTCTGTATATCGGACGAGCGGATAAATATTCCACTTTTTGACCATTAAAAATTCTTCCAATGATTTATCAGACATAGAAATGCCATCCACTTCGATTTTTTCAATCAAGTTTTTTAAATACTTTACTAAATTAGGGTTTGCCACATCTTCAATGTAGGTGACGCAAACATCTGTTTTCGAGCGCTCCCCTACTTTTAGCATCTCGTTCCGCAAGCTTTCATCACGCAGCCGTCTTCTGGTCAGTGCCGTGTTCTCTACAATATTTTCTGTATAACCATCCCTTGATCCACGAATGACTTTCTCTGTATCCGGTTCTTCAGGAGTTCTTCCCGGATAATTACGTACATCAATAATCTGTGCGTAATCCTTTCCATCAATAAATACAGCAATCAGACCACTTAGCACCTCATCAACAGCTTCATCCATTGTGTTTACATGTGTTACTTGCTGGTGAATTAGTCTATTCTCAATGATTTCACCAATCTGATTGCTTTCTGATTCATTATCATTGATTTCAATTATCACTTTTAAAATTTCTTGTATTACAGAGGTATCACATAAACCCGTTACATAGTAAAGCTGTAAGCGTCTGTTTAGGATGACTACTTCTCTGTAGCCTAAATCATATGATTTTTCCAGCCCTATTCTCTTTTTCATGTATGCATACGTATCTTCAATATGAGGAGAAATAGAAATCTTCTTTTCTTTATCTGTTTTCATGTGCTCACCTTCTGTTTATAAGCTTCTATAATGAAAAGCAAAATTTAATAGCGTATCAGCCTCACCGTTTGCCAAGTTTTCGTTTCACCTCCGGCGGATAAAGAAAACTTGGCAAACCACGCCTTGGAAAGGCGCAGGATTGCTCGCCTTCGTTGCGCTTTCATCGATTAAATGACGGTTACATCGTGTCCTTTCACACTTTCTTAATGCACAAAATAAATCCATTGGAACAATGATCCAAACACCTTGCCAAGCATTAATGCCATCATAAATAAAACAACATAGCCTTCCATTCCTATCCTCCGCGAAAGAATGGGAAAAACATTTAATACCTCTGTTAATGCTGCCGCAAGCATTCCATTAAAAATGCCATGAAATAACCCCCATAAAATTAACGCGAAAATAGATTGTGATGTTGAAATAGGCGCAAATGAAAAATAAGCTCCGGCTAATAGCCCGATAATTACTGCAGCCGCGTAAATTTTTATATATTTTTCTGTTTTGCTTAATTGAATCAGCCTTGGAATGATTCCTAATACCGTAATAAAAGCAACAAATCCCGCACCAACAGCAACACCGCCACTGAAGCCAATAAAAATTTGCAGGGTATTAAGAAGGATTTCCCGGATCATTCATTTCATTTTCCATCGTATTAATGTACTGCTGTAAATCCTGCTGGTAATTAAAGATCTCTACTTCTAACGGGCTCGGCTCTTCATTAAATCGTTTTTTAAACCAATGATTGAAAAAAAGAATTGTTCCTACCCCAAGACCTAAAGAATAAGGAATTTGAATCCATAGAGGGTACTTGTTTTCGACCCCAGTCAGGATAAAATGCAGTTTTTGCTGGACGGGCTGCATACTTACATCATAATGAAAATTCATAATCGTCATTGCTGATCCAACAAACAGGAGCAACCAGACAAACGTAATAATCACTGGATGTGTCGGCTTTTTATGCGGTTCAATTTGTATAAGGGTCTGCTCTGATCCAAGCAGCTGAAATTCAATATTTGAGTACTCTTTTGTAAGGTGGTCAATCACTAAAAAGCTGTCAATCACTAAAATATTTTTATCCTTTTTAGATAAGCGGTAAATCGGTGTGTTTTCCAGTATTTCTTTCTTCTTGGTATGTGTGGATATATGAGCAATATCTTTCAGCTTCAGCTCTTGCCATTTTTCAAGGATTACTTTTTTCCGCATTCTTATATAAACAAGCTCGGTCATACCATCACACCCTTATCTTCATTTCCTTAACAGATAGTATTTGTTAAAGGTAAGCAAATTATGAGCTCTAAATACAATTCATTTCGTTAACAACTTAATCTATTGTGGACTTATTCTTTTCTTAACATGAAAAAAAGCTTATCTGTGCTATTTACACAAATAAGCTCGGATTTTATCCTGCATCCATACTTTTCTTCATATCTTCTAATATCTTTTTCTCCAGTCTGGAGACCTGCACTTGAGAAATTCCAAGTCTTTCTGCTACTTCTGTCTGTGTCTGATCCTTATAATAGCGTAAGTAAATAATTAATCTTTCCCGCTCGGTAAGGGAACGGACAGCTTCCTGAATGGATAATTTTTCAAACCACCTGGAATCCTGTTCTGCAATTTGATCTAATAAAGTAATGGAATCACCATCACTTTCATAGACGGTTTCATGAATGGATTGAGGTGATTTTGCAGCCTCTTGTGCATGGACAATTTCTTCCGGATCCAGCTCCAGTGCTTCTGCTAATTCATTAATCGATGGAGAACGACCTAAATCTTTCGCCATTTCTTCTCGTTTACGGCGAATTTTATTCCCCATCTCCTTTAAAGACCGGCTTACCTTTACACTGCCGTCATCACGAATGAAACGCTGTATTTCACCAATAATCATAGGCACAGCATAGGTAGAAAATTTCACATTGTAGGACAAATCAAATTTATCCACTGCTTTGATTAACCCAATACTTCCAATTTGAAATAAGTCATCAGGATCATAACCCCGATTGACAAACCGCTGCACGACAGACCAGACAAGCCGGACATTACGGCGGATAAGCTCTTCCCTTGCTTCGTTATCACCTGATTGGCTTAATCGAATCATTTTCTTTACCTGTTCATTGGAAAGCTGCTCTCTTTCCTCCGTTTTATGAATATTCACGTCAGATGCCCTAATTATAGACCGTTTTTGATTTTGATAATTGCTTCTTCATATAAACGGAAGTCCCTTTTTCAGGAGCAGAAATGACTTCCACGGTATCCATGAAATTTTCAATAATCGTAAAACCCATGCCGGATCGTTCCATTTCTGGTTTTGATGTAAATAAAGGTTCCCTTGCTTCATCCACATTTATAATACCTTGTCCCTCATCACGAATGGTCAATTCGATTTCCCCGTCATACAGGACACAATCAATATATACCTTGTGATGCGGCTCGCTTCCATAGCCATGGATAATGGCATTGGTCACCGCCTCAGAGACAACCGTTTTAATTTCTGTTAATTCCTCCATTGTCGGGTCCAGCTGTGTGACAAAGGATGCAACGGCAACTCTGGCAAAAGCCTCGTTTTCACTTATGCTTGAAAAAGAAAATGACATTTCATTCCTCATGATGTCACCCCCAAGCCTTGAAGTGCACGATCTTCATTTTCTTCTAAACGGATAATCTTGAAAAATCCCGACATATCAAAAAGTCGGTGCAGGGAAGGAGCTACAGAACAAAGAACCATTTCTCCCCCTAATTGCACAATCTCTTTATAACGTCCTAAAACAACTCCTAATCCAGAGCTGTCCATGAAGCTTACTCCCTTCAAATTTAAGATGATATGTTTAATGGAATGCAGATAAATCCAATCCTTCCACGTATCTCTTAATCCTTCTGCTTCATGATGATCCAATTCACCTTCCATACGTACAATCAGCACATCGCCTCTTACTTCAAATTCAGTTTGTAATCCCATGTGCAATGCTCCTCCTCTTTGTTGTGAAATAGTTATCCTTTTTGCTTAAAGTATCTGTTCAAAAAACCCGAAAAAATTTTCCCTATATCCATTTTGACGGGTCTTTTGAACATCCTTATATAAGGGATTCTCTAAACAAATATCTATTTCCTGCCACTCGACAAAAGAAGTGGAAATACGTGTTAATCTTCTGCTTTCACCATTTTTTGCAAGGTTCGTTTGGTTAATTCCAGAATAGAAGCCTCTGTAATATCTTCTTTTACAATAAGCGGAGTAGTATATACAGGTTCATTATTCTCTTTCACAGTGAGCTCGCCGACAATTGTGCCTTCTTTTACAGGAAAATCCCATTCCTCTTGAATAGAAACCTCCGTTGTAACAGCAGGCTCCTCTTCTCCTTTTTTATGCAGAGTGTGAACACCCTGCTCTGTTACAATATCAAAATGATACGGCTCTGCTTTTATTTTGTTCAGTTGCGTTATCGTCTCTTCTTTAGCAAAAAGCTGTTTTGTATGATAACTTTGGAAGCCATAGTCCAGTAATCCGGATACCATTTTATTTCTTTCCTTAGGTGTTTCAGCTCCCATAACAACAGCAATCACCCGCATATCATCCCGTTTGGCCGTAGCTGTCAAACAATACTTTGCTTCATTGGTATAGCCTGTTTTCATACCATCTGCACCTGGATAGGAACGAATCAGCTTATTTGTATTTACAAGCCAAAACTCATTCTCTTCTCCCTGTCGTAAGTAATCTTCATAGATGGAAGTATAGCTTGTAATATCTTCATATTTTAATAATTCTCTTGTCATTACTGCCATATCATAAGCGCTGCTGTAATGATTAGCTGCAGGAAGCCCCGTGGTATTCATAAAATGTGTATTCTTTAGGTCCAATTCCTCCGCTTTTTCATTCATTGCTCTGACAAATTCTTCTTCTGTTCCTGCAATCGTTTCTGCCATGGCAACACTGGCATCATTTCCAGAAGCAATCGCTATTCCCTTGATTAAATCATCTACAGACATTTCTTCCCCGGCTTCTAAAAATACCTGGGAGCCTCCCATCGAAGCAGCGTATTCACTTACAACAACGATTTCCTCCTTAGAGATATCTCCTTTTTCTAAAGCTTCCATAATGAGCAGCAAGGTCATTATTTTTGTCATACTGGCCGGGGGCAATTGTTCATGTGCATCTTTATCAAATAATACTGCACCTGTATTTTGTTCTATTAAAATACCTGATAAAGCATCCTCCGCTAAGTCCCGGCCTTCTTCACCTTCCTCGTTTGCCAAAACAATGGAGTAGTTGAAAAACATCATTCCAATAAATAATCCAATCACGAATAAAATTCGTCGCTTCATACTGCTTCCCTCCAAATTACAATAATACTTTTAGGGTTTCCATATAGAGCAGATTTCATACTATTTTTTAGGAAGTAAAAGCATCTTTTTTGTTGTTTTAGCGCCTCTCATTTATACTAGGAATTAAATTGGAAAAATGAAGGGAGATCTGGAATTGAGTCAAAGTCTAAGTGGTAAAATTGCTTATATAACAGGTGGAAACAGTGGAATTGGCAAAGCAGCTGCTCACCAATTTGCAAAAGAAGGCATTCATCTTGGTTTAATTGCCAGAAATCAGGAAAGGCTTGAGAAAGTCCAACAAGAATTAGAGGTGTATGATATCGATGTAGTTACCTTCAGTGCGGATATTTCCAAGCATGATCAAGTAAAAGCTGCTGTCCAGACATTTGAACAGCAATTAGGAACAGCAGATATATTAATTAATAATGCAGCAATCAGTGCCTACGGCGACTTTCAGGATATGGCTGAAGAAGTCTGGAAGCATATTTTTGAAGTGAATGTTTTTGGAACATATCATGTCTTAAAAGAAGTTCTGCCACACTTTGTTAACAAACAAAAAGGGGATATTATTACGATTTCTTCAAGCAATGGATTAAAAGCAACTGCAGGTTCGACAGCCTACAGCGCATCCAAATTTGCGATTCAGGGCATGTCAGAAGCACTGATGCAGGAGGTTCGCAGAGAAAATATACGCGTATTTACGATGAACCCCAGCTTAGTTGCAACAGAGTTAGCTTTTGGTGACGAATTAGAAGAAAAAAATGAAGATAAGTATATGCAGCCGGAGGATATTGCGGAATATATGGTAGCGCAATTAAAATTAAATCAGCGCATCTTTATTAAGCAATCCTCACAATGGGCAACCAATCCATTTTAATGGTAAGAAAAGAGCTTAGAAACCCTGCTACAGTGATTTCTAAAGCTCTTTTTTAAACCGCCCTGTTTTAAATGCCATTCTTAATGAACAATATCTATAACACTTGGCTTTATTTGAACAGGATTTTTTGAAAAGGAAATAGCATCTTTTATTTTTTGAATAACAGCATCGTTATTTTCCATATTGGTATGAATGGTTGCCAGTTTATCACCTGCTTGCAGCTTTTCCCCCAGCTTTACATGGAAGGTGATGCCTACCTGGTGATCAATTTGATCGTCCTTTGTTTGTCGTCCGGCACCGAGCAGCATAGCGGCTTCCCCTATTTCCTGTGTTTCGATGGAAGCAATATATCCAGCCTCATCCGTCGTCACATTAATAGAATCCTTTGCTTCTATCTCATCAATACTGGACAAATCTCCATCCTGTGCTTCAATAAAGGTAACAAACTTTTCATATGCCTCTCCATTTTGAATCACCTCTTCAACAAGCTTTCTTGCTTGTTCCACGGTGGTTGCTTTTCCAGCTAAGAAAACCATTTGCGCTGCAATTTCTACGGATACATCGTATAAATCCTGACAATATTCCTGATCGCGCAGTAATTTCACTGCTTCCAAAACTTCATTTCCATTACCAATCTCTGCTCCGAGCGGCTGATCCATATTTGTTAAAATTGCTACGGTTTCCCGGTTCAGCTTTTTCCCGATAGCAACCATGGTCTCAGCAAGCTTTCCCGCTTCTTCCTCTGTTTTCATAAATGCGCCATTTCCGACTTTAATGTCCAGAACAATTGCATCTGCACCGGAAGCAATTTTCTTACTCATGATAGAGCTTGCTATTAATGGAATGGAGTCCACGGTTCCTGTCACATCTCTTAATGCATAAATCTTTTTATCTGCCGGTACTAAATTTCCTGACTGGCCGACTAATGCGATGCCCAGTTCTTTAACCTGTTCTTTAAATCTGTCTAACGGCAGCTCTGTATGAAACCCTTTAATCGATTCCAGTTTGTCTACCGTTCCTCCAGTATGACCAAGTCCACGCCCGCTCATTTTCGCAAACGGAATTCCTAATGCTGTTATGATCGGTGCAACAACAAGACTGACCTTATCTCCTACCCCCCCTGTAGAATGTTTATCTACAACGGTTGTATTTAAAAAGGATAAATCAATCGTTTCTCCGGACTTCACCATGACGTCTGTAAGTGCAGAAGTTTCATCACTGTTTAAGCCTTGAAAATAAACATTCATCAGCCAGCTAGAGATTTGATAATCTGGTATTGTATCGTTGACATATCCATTTACAATATGCTCTATTTCCTTATAGGATAATGCTTTACCATATTTTTTCTTGTTAATAATCTCTACCGTATTCATGTTGGCCACCCTCTCTTTTTAAAATAAATCACTTTATCGCAGTGTAACTGGCTGTAGGTCACAAAGGCGTTGCGACACGATGTCGCGAACTTAGCCTTTGTTCCTTATTCAGCGGGGGATGAAAAGAAAACCCCCACTGAATGAAGTTTCACTTTATCTCATCCAGAAAGCTCGTACCGTGTTCGGGTAATGTTACCTTAAAATTATCGGCGATGGTTGCACCGATATCCGCAAAGGTTGTCCGCAGCGGTAGCTTCTTTCCTTCTTTAATGCTGGTATGGTAAACAAGAAGCGGTACATACTCACGAGTATGGTCTGTGCCATGATGAGTCGGATCATTTCCATGATCAGCAGTAATGACTAATAAATCGTTATCCCGCAGCTGTTCGAGAATTTCCGGAAGCTGCTTATCATATGTCTCCAAAGCTGTTCCATAACCAATTGGATCTCTGCGATGACCATATTTTGCGTCAAAATCTACAAGGTTAAGAAAGCTTAATCCGGTAAAATCTTTTTTCAGAGAATCGCTTAGCTTTACCATGCCGTCATCATTATCTCTGGTACGGACAGCTTCGGTAACACCTTCTCCATCATAAATATCGGAAATTTTACCGAGGGCAATCACATCAATTCCAGCATCTTTTAATTCATTCATAACCGTGCGTCCAAATGGCTTTAAGGCGTAATCATGACGATTAGATGTCCGTTCAAAGGCCCCTGGCTCACCGATGAACGGACGGGCAATCACACGTCCCACCATATATTTTTCATCCAGCGTAAGCTCTCTGGCAATTTCACAAATCCGGTATAACTCATCGATTGGAACAATATCCTCATGGGCAGCAATCTGTAAGACAGAATCTGCTGATGTATACACAATCAGGCTGCCTGTTTCAACATGTTCTTTCCCGAGCTCTACTAATATTTCTGTTCCGGATGCGGGCTTATTGCCAATCACTTTTCTTCCAGTCTTTTCTTCTAATTCTTGAATAAGCTCATCCGGAAATCCGTCTGGAAATGTCCGGAACGGTTGATCGATACGTAGCCCCATAATCTCCCAATGACCAGTCATGGTATCTTTCCCGTTAGAGGCCTCTTGCATTTTTGTATAGTGTGCTTTTGGCTTCTCTGCCGGTGCTATTCCTTTAATCTCCCGGATATTACTTAAACCTAAGCTGCCCATGGCGGGCATATCAAGCCCGTTCATTTCCTTTGCAATATGTCCCAGTGTATCCGCTCCCAAATCATCAAACTTCTCCGCATCGGGTGCTTCTCCTATTCCAACTGAATCCATAACAATTAAAAATATACGTTTAAATGGTATCATTTGTATCTGCCTCCTATGTACTATATTCCCGAAACTACTACCCGGTATGACATCTCTTATAGATGTTAGATGTCTGACATCATAAGCATAAAGGAATTTCGTTTACTTGAAAAGTTTTTAGCTGTAAATATGTAATTATGCTCTCGGATGATACGATTGATAAATGTCCTTTAATCTCGCTTTGGTTACATGCGTATAAATTTGTGTCGTTGATATATCTGCATGGCCAAGCATCTCTTGTACAATTCTCAGATCTGCTCCATTTTCTAATAAATGCGTTGCAAAAGAATGCCTTAATGTATGCGGGGTGATGGTCTTATGAATCCCGGCTTCCAGCGCTAATCCTTTTAGAATTTTCCAGAATCCCTGTCTGCTTAAAGGGCGTCCATGCTGATTTACAAAAAGGGCATTTTCCTGTTTGTTTTTCCTGACAAGCTTTTTTCTCGCAGTCTGGATATATTCCTCCAGAACATTTTTTGCGGTATCTCCCAAAGGCACAATTCTTTCCTTTGACCCTTTCCCCATGCATTGAACAAAGCCCATCATTAAGTGTAAATCCTCCAATTTTAAGCCGATCATTTCAGAAACACGTAAGCCGGTAGCATATAATAATTCTAACATGGCTTTATTACGAAGAGACAGCGGTGTTAATGTGTCGATATTCAATAATCTGTCTACCTCTTCCTGAGAAAGTGTGTCTGGAAGCTTTCGGTCTCTTTTGGGCGTCTCAATGTGCAAGCTTGGGTCTGTATCCGCGATCCTCTCCCGTATTAAAAACTGATGAAAGGACCTGATAGAGGAAATATGTCTGGAAATCGTCGCAGTTGACTTGCCGCTGTCTTTTAATTCATATAAAAAACGCATAATATCGTTTCGAGTTATACCATTCCATGTCCGGTGACCAGCTTTTGTTACATTTTTTTCATAAGCAGTAAGATCTCTTTGATAAGAGACAACGGTATTATCCGACAGCCCTCTCTCTACCCGAAGGAAATGAAAGAAATCTTCTAATGCGTATTTCAACATGTCTATTCCCCTTTCAAAATATTAAATGGAAACCAAGAAATTCGTTCCTCGATTACCTTCATCGCCGGCCCCTCCGGCAAATCATAACGATGTATTTCTTGAAACTCGTTATATATAAAATACAGACATACTGTAAAGAAACAAGCTCCTAGCATAAACCAAATAAATATTTTAACAACTTCTTTAGCATGCTTTTCCATATTCTAACCTCCATCCGCCGTAGATTGTATCGTAAGTAAACACGTTTACAGTTAGAATATGCAAATAAGCCTTTCAAAAATACTTGAAAAAATGCTGACGTAAAAAAATCAATACATCCCTTTCTGCTAATATTATACATTGATTGGAAGCAGAGTTAAACTACAAACACTTTGACGCTTTTGTGTTATCCAGTTATATGACATACTGAAGTGAATGAAAAGGAGGTCGAAACCGTGCAGATGCTAGAAGAAAAATTAAGACAGCTTGGTGATAACTCCACTATCGAAACAGTGACTCCTGTTTCTGGAGGCGATATTAACCGGACTTACTATATAAAAACCGCAAAGCAAGCATATTTTATAAAAGCGAATAGTAATGTAAACAGCGATTTTTTCGAAGTGGAAGTAAATGGACTGGAAAGAATCCGTTCGACACAAACAATTGCTGTCCCGGAAGTTTATTACTTTGACAAACCCTCTGAAGAAGTCCAGGAGATGGTGCTGATCATGGAATGGGTTCAGGGAGAGAAAACAACAGCTGCAGAGCAACAACTAGGCAGGCAGCTGGCGACCATGCATTTAGCTGACGGATTCTCGCAGTATGGATTGGAGCAGTCAACTTATGCAGGAGAACTAATTCAGACAAATGGATGGCACGATGACTGGGTTGACTACTTTCGTGAACATCGCCTGCAACCTCAATTAGGTCTGGCTGCGCAATACAATCGAATGCACCAAAAAAGACGCTTAAAACTGGATGCATTAATTTGTGATTTAGATAAATATCTTCCAAACCAGCCACGGGTTTCCTTATTGCATGGCGATTTATGGGGAGGCAATTGGATTACAGGGCAAGCAGGACAACCTTATTTGATTGATCCATCCGTATTGTATGGAGATTATTTATTTGAGCTTGCTTTTACAGAGCTCTTTGGCGGTTTCTCAGCTGCTTTTTATTCTTCATATCAGGAAATTCTGCCGCTAGAAGATTATTATCAGGATGTAAAGCCGATTTACCAGCTGTTCTACCTGCTCGTTCATTTAAATATGTTTGGGGAAGCTTATGGAAGCAGCGTTGATCATATTCTAAAAAGATATACCAACTAAATAATCCATTTTCCTTACTGGCAGATTAGCATATATTTGTTATTCTGCCACATTTGATTTTTATCCATTGATTTATCAGCAATTAAAATAAAACCTTTCTCTCTTTTGGAAAAAGGTTTTACTCTGATGACTATGTTGCTTTTTGAACATCTTCTTCTTTTACTGCAGCTTTTTGGCACTGGCGACAAATCCCGTGAAAAGTCAGCCGATGATCCTTCACCTCAAAGCCCCAATCATTTTCAACAATTTGTTCTACTTCACCTAATAAATCATTCTCAATTTCTTCTACAGAACCACATTCAATACATACTAAATGATGGTGAAAATGCTTTGCGCCTTCTTTTCGCAAATCATATCTGGAGACGCCGTCACCAAAATTAATTTTGTCTACTATTTTCAATTCAGATAATAATTCTAATGTACGATACACGGTTGCCAGACCAATTTCTGGTGATTTCTCCTTGACAAGAAGGTAAACATCCTCCGCACTTAAATGATCTTCTTCTCTTTCCAGAAGCACGCGAACCGTAGCTTCCCTTTGGGGAGTTAGTTTGTAGCTATGCGAATGTAGCTGTTTTTTTATCTTTTCAATCCGATGTTCCATGGATAGTCGCCTCCCTCACTTTACATCTTCATTATATGCATCTATCTTCCATGTGTCAAAGGTATTCTCAATTATTATTAATAATAATTATAAAGTAGTATTTATTATCATATTATAATAAATGCGATTTTTCAAGCTGTAAACAAATAATGTAAAGTGACAGGCGCATAAAACACAACCATTAATTCGTATATCTTTCAATCCATTCTAACAAAAACGTATTGGATAAATAAGCTTCCAGCAATGCAGCTAACGCTGTCAATGCCATTAAAACGGCAAAAATGATAATCAACCGGATAAACGATGGCAAGACTTCCTGATAATGATGTTTTAATAGCAGCTTCTGCCATAATCCAATTGAAAATATCATCGCAATACTTCCAGCAATGATGTAGATCGGGATAATGAACAGGTTTTGAGGAGCAATCGATATAGCAGATAAAAGCAGCCCCTGCCCTCCCAGCTGATTTACCATAAAACCGACAGAAAAGCCGACTACGAGTCCTTTCATAAATATCATAATCCAAATAATTGGCAGTCCAATCATACTAAGCGCCAGTAAAATCATTAAGGAAAGATACTTTATATGATAGAGAAGACTTCCAATAAATATATCCTGCCGCCCAATTACTTCTCCGGCATTTGTTTGCTGCGTAAAGAACCTTTCCAAGTAAAAGAATAGATTTTGCTTCTGTACAAAATCCATACTATTTACTAAAATAGCCCCGAACACAATACCTGTCAGAAAAAGAATCGTTGTAAATAAATAAACTGTCGTATGCCGCTTTATATGTCTGATTACTAAATGATTAGAGGTGTTATGCATTGGAATCCTCCTGACTATAGTTCCTATACTTCAAACTATGAGAATTCCTCTGTAAACATACCTATTAATTTTTATCTTTTCATAGACCAAATAGTACGTGTTCAAAAAGGGCCAACGATTTTTGATGAGGCGAGTCATCGCAGCTTATCATTTGAGGACAACTTGAACATTCTTAAAATAGAACTGTACCAATAACAGCATTAGCTTCCTTACTTGTTTAATGCATGTAAATAAAGAATAGCATAATTTGTTTTTGCATCCTGAATACGGCCCTCATCTACGAGATTTTTAGCTTCGTCTAAGGTTACTTCTATTATTTCAACAAATTCATCGTCATCACCGGCGGGTGGGTGTTCCAATTTGATTAAATCATCGGTAACATAGATATACACGAGCTCGTTAGCAAATCCTGGAGACGTATAAAAATGAGTTACCTGCGTCAAATTGGTTGTGGTATAACCTGTTTCTTCTTCCAGCTCACGGACTGCAGCAGTCAAAGGGTTCTCATTATTTTCCAGCTTCCCTGCCGGAATTTCTATTAATGTTCTTTCTAATGGTTTACGGTATTGTTCTACGAGTACAATTTTATTATCAGGGGTAATTGGGATGACTGCTACAGCACCAGGATGATAGACAAGCTCTCTTTGGGCTGTTTCTCCATTTGGGAGTTTTACCTCATCCAGTTGAACATCTATTATATTTCCTTGAAAAATTTTCTGGGATGAGATTGTTTTTTCTTCAAAACGGTTCATATTTGCTATTCCACCTTTTTTAGTTTATGTGTCTTTCTATTTATTTTAATTGGTCAGTCTATCTTGTAGCAAGTCTATTCTGTTTTTCATTTAAAAAAAGGAAAAAGGCTTCGATTACCCACACCCTCGAGAACATTTGCAAAAACTTATACTTTCTTATTCTACAAAATACCTGCCAATAATGTATATTCATTGTATTCTTTTTCTTCTCCCTCTACAATATATGCATACGTTATCCACGCAAGGAGGAATAATATGAAGAAACGAAAGCTTGGCAAGAGCGATATAGAGATTTCTGACTTAACCCTTGGCTGCATGTCGCTGGGAACGGATGTGCAGCAGGGCAAAAAAATGATCGATTATGCGTTAGACAAAGGGATTAACCATTTAGATACGGCAGACCTTTATCATTTTGGCAAGAATGAAAAAATTGTTGGAGAAGCAATAAAACATCGCAGGTCAGATGTAATTATTACAACAAAAGTAGGGAATCATTTTGAAGAAGGAAAAGACGGCTGGTTCTGGGATCCATCAAAAAAATATATTCATCAAGCTGTCCGTGATAGTTTACAAAGATTAAAGACGGATTATATTGACGTGTATATGCTTCATGGTGGTACATTGGATGATCCAATGGCTGAAACCATAGAGGCTTTTGAAGAATTAAAGAAAGAAGGCTTCATTCGTGCATACGGTATTTCCTCGATTCGGCCAAATGTCGTCCGGGAATACACGATCCGGTCTTCTATTGATATTTTAATGACACAATACAGCCTTTTAGACAGACGGCCGGAAGAAGCAATTTTACCAATTGCAGCAGAAAATCAAATCAGCGTTGTAGCCCGCGGTCCATTAGCAAAGGGGCTATTGAGCAATAAAGCCGATGAAGTTCTTAATAAAAAAGGGGCAGAGGGCTATCTCGACTATTCTTACAGCGACTTAAAATCACTTTACTATGAACTGGAACAAGCGTTACCTGAAAGTACACTGCAGCAATTGGCAATGTATTACACTGCAAATCATCCTGCAATTACATCAACCGTATTTGGAGCAAGTTCTTTGGAGCAGCTAGAACAAAATATCGCTGTTCACCAATCAATAAATGAAATCACAGATGCAGCTTATCCGATTCTGCAACAGATTACTAAAGCTTCGCAATATGAGCAGCATCGTTAAAACCATTAATAAACAATGCAAGTTAAAAGAAACAGACCTGCCTCACGAAGGAGCGTTATCCTTGTTTGAAGCAGATCTGTTTCTTTTATGGAATCTATTATTTCTTATCAAATTGAGATTTCAAGATTTTCTCCATTAATCCAGGGAATAACCGATAGAAAATACTTCCTGCCTCCATCCACCACGGCATATTTATTTCTCTTCTATTAGTAAATAAACTATAAACTACTTTCGAAGCAACTTTTTCAGGCTGAAGCATGTATTTTTCGACGTTTTGCTGATAATTCCCCTCCTTATCAGCCACATCAAAAAAGCTTGTTTTCACAGGTCCGAGATTGACAGAGGTGACAGTCAGACTGCTTTGTCTTGTCTCTTGTCTGAGTACATTCGTAAACCCCAGCATGGCATGTTTAGAAGCAGCATAGCCTGCTGCTTTCGGTGTTGGTAACTTTGCAGCCTGAGAAACAATGTTTATAATATGTGATTTCCCTTTAAACTGCAGAAAATGCGGTAAAAATGCTTTTGTATATTGAATCCCTGCTAAAACATTGACTTGAAACATTTCTTCTACATCTTCTATATTTAAATCCTCTACGGAATCAAAGACGCCAAATCCTGCATTATTAATTAACCCATGAATCCGTTTCTCTTTTTTCATTATTTCATTGATTTGTTCTTCAATTGCCTCTTTTGAAAATGTTTCAATCGGGTAAATCTTACAAACATCATTGTTCGCCTCTATTTCATCAGCCAGTTCCTCCAGCAATTCTCCCGATCTTGCTATTAAAACAGGTATACCTCCATGAGCGGCTATTTTCTTGGCAATCTCTTTGCCAATCCCTTTTGATGCACCAGTAACAATAATTTTCTTGCCATTGACAAAACGATTTTTTCCTATTCTCATTTTTATCGATCCTTACTTCATATAATTATTTAAATGGACATACTATTATATATATTGTACAACGAAACAATAGTCCAGTACACCTGTTTAAACATTGACTTATAAACGAAAATCTAACACAATAAGATAGGAGGTGACTCGATGACGTCCATTATTGCACACCGGGGAGCAAGCAGTTATGCCCCTGAGAACAGTTTCCCGGCATTTAAACTTGCTTACGAAATGAAGGCAGATGGAATTGAAACAGATGTTCAGCTTACGAAAGATAATATCCCGGTCCTTTTTCATGATGAAAACTTATATCGAATTTTTGGAGAAAAAGGATGGATTAATCAATATACGCTGACCGAATTAAAACAATTGGACATGGGGAAATCCTTCCATTCTAAATTTGCGGGCGAAAAAATAGTGACACTTGAGGAATTTCTTATTTGGATACAAGATAAACCATTAATACTGCATTTAGAACTGAAAAATAATAAGATCATTCATAAGGATCTGGAGAAAATTACATATCAGCTTGTCAAACAGTATCAAATGTTAGATAAGACATGCTTTTCTACATTTTCGGATGTTAGTATCTCCCGTTTGGCGAGCTTACCGGATGTTTCAAATATCGGCTGGCTAACAAAGCGCCCCAAAAGAAATCTATTAGCATATGCTTTATCTATTGGAGCAACCGCTATCCATATCAGACATACACTCTTGCGGCAGCGGCTTATAAATGATGCGGTGAAAAACGATGTTCCTGTCAGGGTTTATACGGTTAATTCATCCCGCCTTTTCCATCGCTGTTTTTCATACAAAGTAAACAGCATATTTACAGATGTACCCGACAAAGCATTTGCTGCACGTAAAAAACTATATCGGAGTTTTCTGATTTAAAATTAGGAGTTTATACTATTTTTTAACCTTATAGATTGATGATTACTGCATATTTGGGTAAAATTTTAAATTATAATAAAAAATTAAGGTGAGATGGGACATATGGAGATAACCTTCTTAGGCACTGGAGCCGGCCTTCCTTCTAAAGAAAGGAATGTAACAGCCATCACGCTCAGTATGCTGCAGGAATTGAATGAAGTTTGGCTGTTTGATTGCGGAGAAGCAACACAGCATCAACTGCTTCATACAAAAATTAAACCAGGAAAAATAAATAAAATCTTTATTACCCATATGCATGGGGATCATATTTATGGCTTGCCGGGCTTTCTCAGCAGCCGTTCTTTTCAAGCAGGTACAGATAGACCTTTAACCATTTATGGTCCAAAAGGGATAAAGGAATTTATTCAATCTGCTTTAAAATTAAGCTATACCCATTTAACTTATCCTCTTACCGTCATTGAAATAGAAGAAGGATTATTGTTTGAAACCGAAGCGATTAAAGTATATACAAAAAAGCTGGTACATGGTGTCCCAAGCTTTGGCTTCCGTATTGTTGAAAAAAATAAGCCCGGGGAGCTGCTTGTTGAAAAATTAAAAGCCAAAGGGATACAGCCTGGTCCTATTTATGGAGAAATTAAAAAAAATCCTTCTGTCACGCTGGAAAATGGCAGTATAATTTACCAACGTGATTTTATTGGCCAACCTAAGAAAGGGAGAGTCATCTCCATTCTTGGCGATACGATCTATCAAGCATCGCATAAAGAATTTGTAAAAAATAGCGATCTGTTTATTCACGAAGCCACTTTTGCTGCAGATAAAGAGACACTTGCAGAGGAATATTTTCATTCAACAAACACACAAGCTGCCAAATTAGCATTTGATGCAGACTGTAAACAATTAATTTTGACACATATATCTTCAAGATATCAATTACCGGAAATGGATCCATTTCTGGAAGAGGCGAAAAAAGTATTTTCGAATACATTCGTCGCCAAAGATTTTAGTGTGTTTTCATTATAGCTTGAACATCCTCTTGAAGTGAGAAAGGGAGAGACAGATTTGATGACCTTACAAGAAAACTATCAACAAATCGTTGATGATCATCGAAAATATGTTGATCAAGGAAATACGATTGATTATACTTTTCGCAAACAACAATTAGAAACGATAAAAAAGATACTAAAAGATTATGAAACAGAGATATATGATGTGCTGAGAAAAGATTTAAATAAACCTGATCATGAAATCATGCTTACAGAGATTGGCATTATTCAAAATGAATTGGAGGTTGCTATCAAAAATCTCAGCTATTGGATGCAGCCTGAAAAAGTGGCCTCTCCGTTAACGCATAAAGGTTCGAAAAGCTACATTATAAAAGAACCGCTCGGTGTTGTACTGATTATTGCGCCATGGAACTATCCTTTACAATTATCTCTGGTACCGATTATTGGAGCGATAGCAGCAGGCAACTCGGTTATTTTAAAGCCTTCTGAGCATGCACCGCACACATCAGATTTTCTCGCCCGAATAGCAGAAGAAAATTTTGATCCTTCTTATTTCACCGTTGTTCAAGGAGCTGCTGAGGAAACAACAGAGCTGTTAAAGCAGCGTTTTGATCACATTTTCTTCACCGGCGGAAGTAATGTAGGTAAAATAGTCATGCGTGCCGCAAGCGAGTATCTGACACCAGTAACGTTAGAGCTGGGTGGAAAAAGTCCTGCTATTGTTGATGAAGATGCAAATATCCAAATGGCTGCCAAGCGAATTGTATGGGGGAAGTATACAAACGCTGGTCAGACCTGTGTGGCTCCAGATTATTTATTAGTACAGGAATCTGTTAAATTCAAGCTTTTAAAAGCAATGAAAAAACAAATTAAGTCGTTATACGGAAAGAATGTACTTCAGGGTGAAAATTTTTCAAGAATCATTAATCTGGACCATTTTAACCGTTTAAAAGCATTTTTAAATAGTGACCATATTGTTCATGGCGGAGAATATAATGAGGAAGAGTTAGTCATTGAACCTACTATTCTTGATAAAATAGATTGGGAAGACCCGATCATGCAAGAAGAGATATTTGGTCCGATTCTGCCAGTGCTGCAATTTGAAAATATAGAAGATGCTCTTGCGCTTATTAAATCCAGGGAAAAACCATTAGCTCTTTATTACTTTGGAGAAAATCCAAGAATGCAATCGCAAGTAATGGAATATGCTTCTTTTGGAGGCGGTTCGATAAACGATACATTCTTCCACCTTGCAAATCCGCATCTGCCATTTGGCGGTGTCGGTCAAAGCGGGATGGGAAGCTATCATGGGAAGGCAGGCTTTGATACTTTTTCACACCAGAAAAGCATCTTAAAACAAACAACAAAATTTGATTTTCCTTTTCGTTATTCAGGCGGCACAGTTACTTCGAATATTTTAAAGAAATTTTTATCATAAAACGAAACTTCAATCAGTGGGATTTTTACGGACGGTTATCTGTGATAAATCGCAACCATTAATTCTGATGATCCAATAAATGAAAGCCTTGATTTTATTTTATCTCTGGTAACATAAAATAAAATCAAGGCTTTTTATAATCATCTAAAAAATCTTTTTGAAAGCTTGTTCGTGGCTGCTGTTCTTTATCCTTTTCACTATTTAAAGATAAAAATACATCTTTGCCGTACTTATCAGTCAATTCTTCCATTGTTTCGTAAAACTTTTCCTTCTTGGCATTATCCCGATAGGTAAACAAATCAAGCTGCTCTCCTACCTGCCTTTTCTCCTCTAAATTTTGTAAAGAGACACCTAACAGCCGTACAGGCTCTTCATTCCAATGTGCTTTTAATAACTCTTTTGCAACAAAAAGAATATCTTCTTTTTCATCGATATATCCTTGCAAGGTTTTACTGCGTGTAATGGTTTGATGATTATGAAAGCGAATCATCAATTGGACACTTTTCCCTGTTGCACTTTTCCTTTTCACCCTTCTGGCAACATTCGTAACAAGCTGATCCAGAAGCTGATGAAGCTCGTTCCAATCTGTAGAGTCATGAGCCAGCGTTTGTGAACTGCCGATACTCTTAAAATCGTGTACTGCTTCCGGATCAACTGGACGATAATCGATCCCATTGGCAAGGTTCTTCATTCGTTCTCCGTTTACACCTAATAGCTGCTTTAATTGATACACATCATGTGCAGCCAGATCGCCAATAGTATGAATGGATACCTTTCTCAACTTTGCTGCTGTTTTCTTGCCAATTCCGTGCATTTCTTCAATGGCAAGCGGCCATAGCACTTGAGGCAGCTCTCGCTTCCGCAGGATCGTTATTCCTAAAGGCTTCTTCATATCTGATGCCATTTTTGCCAAAAATTTATTTGGAGCAATGCCGAGACTGCATGGGATATCCAGCTCTGTTAAGATTCTTTGCTGCAAATAGTCAGCAATTTCTATGGGTGTCCCAAATCCTGTTGTATCTGTCACATCCAAATATCCCTCATCAATCGAAACAGGCTGGACTAATGGGGTGATTTCTGCAAGCATCTTGAAAATCGTTCGGGAGGCTTCCCGGTATCTGTCAAAATTAGGACGCATTAATAATAAATCAGGACATAATTTTTTAGCCTGCCAAACAGGCATTGTTGTTTTTACACCTTTTGCCCTTGCCTCATAGCTGCTTGTAACAATAATGCCCTTCCGCTCTTCCGGATTACCGGCGATAGCAATCGGCTTTCCTTTTAACTCCGGATTATGAGCCATCTCTACCGATGCATAAAAGCAGTTCATATCAATATGAAAGATGACACGTCTTTTTGAATTAGCTGATTGGGTCATAGCAGCAACAACTCTCCCTTAAAGAGAGAAGAACACATCCGTCATCGAATGCGCTCTTTCTCCTTTTTTCACAAAATAATTATTGTAAAGATGGGCTTTATCTTATTTTACTTGAGACTTTAACAATCTCTACAATAAATTCTGTTACTTTCACTAAATCCTCTACTTTGATTCGTTCATTGGTCGTATGAATTTCCTTATAGCCGACAGCTAAGTTGACTGTAGGAATGCCGTATCCTGCAATAACATTCGCATCGCTGCCTCCGCCACTTTGTTCTAATTTGCTCTCTCTGCCAATAGCTTTTGCAGCTTCTCTGGCAACCTCAACAACCTGGTCGCCTTCTTTAAAGTGATAACCTGGATATGCTACAACTATTTTCACATCTGCTGCGCCGCCAAGCTCTTCAGCAGCCTCTTCAAAAGCTGTCTTCATGCTTTCTACCTGCTTTTCCATCTTTTCAGCTGATAAGGAACGTGCCTCTGCTAAAATTTCAACATGATCTACAACAATATTGGTTTGCTTGCCGCCTTCAAAGCGTCCGATATTCGCTGTTGTTTCCTTATCGATACGTCCTAATGGCATTTTAGAAATTGCTTTTGATGCAATCGTAATAGCAGAAATACCATTCTCAGGCTCCACACCAGCATGCGCTGTTTTACCGGTAATTGTTGCGTGAATTTTCGCCTGTGTCGGCGCTGCCACAACAATATCCCCAACGTTTCCATTACTGTCTAACGCATATCCATAGCGAGCATTTAATTTAGAAGCATCTAATGCTTTTGCACCCACCAGACCAGATTCTTCACCTACTGTAATAATAAATTGAATCTGGCCATGGGGAATATTGTTTTCCTGAAGTACTCTAATCAGCTCAAACATAGCGGCTATACCTGCTTTATCATCGGAGCCAAGAATCGTATCTCCCTCTGAAGAAATCACACCATCTTTAATAATTGGGCGTATTCCCTTCCCTGGAACAACGGTATCCATATGGGAAGTAAAATAAATTGGATCTGCGCCTTCTTTGGTTGCCGGAAGTGTACAGATTAAATTTCCTGCTCCATGACCAGTTTGCTCTTTTGTATTATCTTCTTCTACCTGAACACCTAAAGCTTGAAATTTTTTGGTTAAAACAGATGCTATCTCACTTTCAAACCCTGTTTCAGAATCTACCTGCACAAGCTCTAAAAATTCATTAACTACTCTTTCCTCATTCACACTCATTTGCGTAACCTCCTACTGAATAGGCTACTATATTTTTTCTTTTTTTTACAGTAGAATGAATTGGATTCCCGGTTCTCATGCATAAGTACATCAAATTTAGAAGAACAATTTTGAAAAAAACAATACGATTAACTTGTCTGATGAATGATTTCACGTTAGAATAACGATAGATGATACCGGTTAACGAAGGGGGATATTTCATGGCAGCAAAACAATCTGTGCAAAAGAAGCGTTCTAAACGTGCACGCCGTACGAAAATCATTATATATTTCATGGTCGCTCTTATGATTATATCAGCAATTACAGCTGGACTAGCAGCGTTTGTCTAAAAGAACTGAAAGCGTGCAAAAAGCGCCCTTACAGGCTAAGAACGCGAAATCATATTACTACTGCCTGTACTCACACGTCCAGGGACGAGTAATCGCAAAAGCTGGGAGCTGGACGTGGCTGTTATTCTATAAATAGATATGCACACACAAACAATTTTATAATTTCCTGGACAAATATAAAGGCAGTGCAGAAATGATTCATTATTTTCCGTACTGCTTTTTGAAATGATTACACCCGTATGTAACAGGAAAGTTTATCTGTCTTTTTTTCTTTTTATCTTCTCTTTCTTCCAAGAAGTTATATCACTTTTCTTAAATTTATTTTTAATAATTAAGTACGCTTCTATTTCATGTAATAATTGAAATAAGTATGCCCGTGTTTCAAACGCTTCTCGTGTTTCCGGCAAATCCTGCGCATGAAATTCCCTTTTTAATTCTGTTAATTGATCTAAAAAAGTAATCGCTGTATTCCCTGGATGAACGGCTTGCGACAAACGTTCAAAGAAATCCGCAATCTCAAGTGCGATATGATCTGTCTTTGGCAGATGTGTTACGTGCGGAAGCATTTTCTTTAACAGTTCAAATTGCCTTTCCCTCATTTTAAAATAATTATAATAGGTATGTTCATTCCGTAATAAATGATTATCTTTATCCCGAATAACTAATTTTTTCGCTTCCATAAGTATGTCCTCTGCAGCTGTAATTTCTCTTCCTTGCCACTTATCATTTTCATCCCGAATATACAAAGAGTATTCATATAAAATACGGCTGAAATTCTCTTCTAATTGCGATTGCAGCTTTTTTAATTTATTATCTAAACTCGGCATATATACATTCAGCAAAAGCCCTATACCAATCCCAATGATAATTAGCACAAACTGCTCCCCAATCAAAGAAAGCGTTATACTCCCGGAACCATATAGATTCAGCATAACAACGGAACTGGATGCAATCCCTGGAGTTGCTTTTAATGCTACAGTTGCAGGAATAAATAAAAGAAGTAATAAAAATATAGAAAAAGCGTGATAGCCAATAAATTCAAAAATGATACATGAAAAAGCAACAGCTGCTGTACACGCAATAAACCGCTGCCATGCACTTAAAAAGGAAGACTTTCTCGATGGCTGTATGCAAAGAATCGTTAATATCCCCGCTGAAATAAAATTTGAAAGTCCAACCCATTGTGCTAAGTAGATCGCAATTGGCGTTCCAATGGCCGTCTTTAAGGTGCGATATCCAATTTTCACCCTTTATGAACCTCCTGATAGATTTTCACATATACAAAGAAGGCTGCCAGATGACAGCCTTGTATTATTACCTATACCTCTTCACAATATTGATCAAACAGGCTTTGAAGCTTCGCGGATACTTCCATGGCACTGTGTCCTTCAATTTCATTGCGTTCTACCATGGCAAGAATTTCGCCATCCTTAAGCAATGCGAAGCTGGGAGAAGATGGTGCGTATCCTTTAAAATACGTTCTTGCCTGCTCGGTAGCTTCCTGGTCCTGCCCGGCAAATACAGTTAATAAATGATCCGGACGTTTATCATAATGAATCGCATTTCCTGCTGCCGGACGGGCTACTCCGCCGGCACACCCACAGGTTGAATTAACCATTACAAGTGTTGTACCTTTTCGTGCTAATGCTGTATCCACTTCTTCAGCTGTCCGAGCTTCTTCGTAACCTGATTCTGTTATATCTGTTCTGGCAACTTTAACGACATCCTGCATAAATAAATCGAAATCCATTGTGCTTCACCCTTTTTACTTAAAATATATTTATAGCTTATCAGCTAGTCATAAAAAATTCAATCTATTAGCACCAGCCTAATAAAGGGCTACAGACGATTCATTCATACCTTCCAGAATTTCTTTCACCCGGGCTAAAAATTTCCCGCATACAAGACCGTCTAAAATACGGTGATCTAAGGAAAGAGATAAATTCACCATATCACGGGCCGCAAACATATCATTGATAATAACAGGCCGTTTGACAATCGATTCTACTTGTAAAATCGCTGCCTGCGGATGATTAATAACACCCATTGAAGAAACAGAACCAAAGGAGCCTGTATTATTCACAGTAAACGTACCGCCCTGCATGTCATCCTGGGATAGCTTACCCTGACGTGCTTTTGCAGCAAGTGTTGTAATATCGCGGGCGATGCCTTTAATTGTTTTTTCATCAGCATGTTTAATCACCGGAACAAATAATTCCTTGTCCTTGGCTACTGCAATGGATAAATGAATATCTTTTTTCTGAATAATTTTATCTCCTGCCCACATGCTGTTAAGCTCCGGAAATTCTTTTAAGCCTTGAGCAACAGCTTTTACAAAGAATGCAAAAGGAGTTAACGAAAAACCTTCTTGATTTTTAAATGACTCTTTGATGCTGTTACGATATGTTACTAAGTCTGTGACATCTACCTCTATCTGCATCCAGGCATGCGGAATTTCCTGCTTTGACCGAACCATATTATCCGCAATGACTTTCCGGACTCCTTTAACAGGAATTTCGATATCTCCGGCTGCACTTTGTATGCTTTCCTTTGGTAGAGAAGGTGCTTCTTTTACAGCAGCTTTTTCCGGTTTGTTCTCTTGAGAAGATTTTGCCTGTGCTGGAGCCGAACCGGCCTTTTCAATGTATTTCTCAACATCTTTTCTGGTAATTCTTCCGCCTCTGCCTGTGCCTTCTATTATGTCTAAATCAATCTGATGCTCTTGAGATAAACGCAGAACCGCCGGAGAATATCGTTTTTTCATAGAGCGGTCTGTATTTTCCGCTTTTTCGTTCATGGCATTTTCTGCTCTTGTCTCTGCTTCTGACGTTACTGCTTGATCCTCAGCAGCGCTTTGATCTGTTTCTATATAACAGATTAACGTCCCAACCTCTACGGTTTCTCCTTCCGCTACGACAAGCTCTGTTATTTTGCCTGTATAGGAAGAAGGGATTTCTGCATTTACTTTATCCGTCATAACTTCAGCAATAGGGTCATACTTATTGACCTGGTCTCCGGCAGAAACAAGCCAAGTACTAATTGTTCCCTCTGTTACACTCTCACCCAGCTGAGGCATTGTTATTTTTTCCATACTCATATTTCTACCTCCAAATTAATATTCTGCAAGGTCACGCATTGCTTTTTCCACTTTATCCGGATTAAGCATAAAGTATTTCTCCATTGTGGGAGCGTAAGGCATTGCTGGAACATCAGGACCTGCAAGACGCTCAATCGGTGCATCTAAATCAAACAGGCAATTTTCGGAAATTATCGCAGCTACTTCACTCATTACGCTTCCTTCTTTATTATCCTCCGTAACAAGTAAAACCTTTCCTGTTTTACTTGCTGCTTCGATAATTGCTTCCTGATCCAACGGATAGACTGTACGCAAATCAAGAATATGGGCTTCTATCCCGTCTGCTGCTAATCTTTCCGCAGCCTGTAATGCAAAGTGTACACCCAGTCCATAAGTAATAACCGTAATATCGTCCCCTTCTCTTTTTACATCTGCTTTACCGATCGGCAGAACATAATCCTCTTCCGGAACCTCTCCCTTTAACAGACGATAAGCACGTTTATGTTCAAAGAATAAGACGGGATCATTATCACGGATGGACGCCTTCAATAGCCCTTTTGCATCATACGGATTAGACGGCATCACAATTTTTAATCCCGGCTGATTGGCAAATAACGCTTCTACCGACTGGGAATGGTATAAAGCACCATGTATTCCGCCGCCGTATGGAGCGCGGATAGTGATCGGGCAATTCCAATCATTATTAGAGCGGTAGCGTATTTTAGCTGCTTCGGAAACAATTTGATTCACTGCCGGCATAATAAAATCCGCGAACTGCATCTCGGCAATTGGACGTTTCCCATACATAGCAGCACCAATCGCTACGCCGGCAATCGCCGACTCTGCCAAAGGTGTATCTAATACACGTTCTTCACCAAATGTATCGTATAGTCCATCTGTTGCTTTAAACACGCCGCCTTTTTTTCCTACATCTTCACCAAGAATAAAGACATTGTCATCTTTTTGCATTTCTTCCTTCAGTGCTGTTGTTATCGCTTGTATATAAGACATCACAGGCATGATTATTCCCCTCCTTCATCCAATTCCTCATAAACATACTTCAACGTATCCTCTGGAGCCGCATATGGGGCTTTTTCTGCGTATTCTGTTGCTTCATTAACAAGTTTATTTACCTTATCATAAATTTCTTTTTCTTGTGCTTCATCCATTATATTCTTGTCTTTCAGCGTTTCAGCAAAGGTAACAATCGCATCTTTCTTTTTCGCTTCCGTTACTTCTTCCTGCTTTCGATAAACACGGTCATCATCATCACTGGAATGTGCAGTGAAGCGGTAGGTTACTGCTTCAATCAGCGTTGGTCCTTCGCCATTTACCGCTCTTTCTCTAGCTTCTTTCACAGCTTGATAAACAGCAATAGGGTCATTTCCATCTACTGTAATTCCTGGCATGCCATACGAAGATGCTCTTTCTGATATCGTTTTGCTGGCAACTTGACGGTCATATGGTACGGAAATCGCATACTTATTATTTTCTACCATTGTAATGACTGGAAGATTGTGAACACCTGCAAAGTTTAATCCTTCATGAAAATCCCCCTGATTGGAAGAACCTTCTCCTAATGTCACAAAGGTCGCAATATCTTTTTTATCCATTTTTGTTGCCAATGCAACGCCAACAGCATGCGGAACCTGGGTTGTTACTGGAGAAGAACCGGTTAATATCCGATTTTTCTTCTGTCCAAAATGTCCTGGCATTTGACGTCCGCCTGAATTTGGATCTTCTGCTTTGGCAAATGCAGACAGCATTAATTCTTTTGCTGTCATACCGAAGCCTAAAACAACTCCTATATCCCGATAGTATGGAGCTACATAATCAGCAGCACGGTCTAATGCAAAAGCAGCTCCGACCTGCGCTGCTTCCTGACCTTGACAGGAAACGACAAATGGTATTTTTCCTGAACGGTTTAACAGCCACATTCTTTCATCAATCTTTCTTGCTAACAGCATCATTTCAAACATTTCTAAAGCCATTTCATCAGTTACATTTTCCCAAGATGTTTGTGCCATTATATTTCCCTCCTTCAGCCATTTCATATACTTTATCCATGAATTTGTATTCCATCGACTGCCAGCGCTGCTTCACCGATAACTTCTGACAAAGATGGGTGCGGATGAATTGTCTGACCGATCTCCCATGCCGTTGCATCCAATATTTTTGCTAATCCTGCTTCTGATATCATATCTGTCACATGTGGACCAATCATATGAATCCCTAATAAATCCTGTGTCTTTTTATCGGTAATGATTTTGACAAAACCTTCCGTCTCTCCATAAACCAGCGCCTTACCAACTGCTTTAAAAGGAAACTTGCCAGTAACAGTCTCATAGCCTTGTTCTTTTGCCTGCTGCTCTGTGAAACCAACACTTGCAGCTTCTGGATTCGCGTATATACAGCTTGGTATTGCCTGATAATCTATTTTCTCTATATATTCATCGGCCATATGACTAACTGCAACCATTCCTTCATGAGAAGCCACATGAGCAAGCTGCATCCCGCCGATAACATCTCCAACAGCGTATATATGTGATTCCTTTGTCTGGTAGAATTCATTTGTTTCAATCGTATGATTCGAAATTTGGATATCTGTATTCTCAATCCCGATATTTTCGATATTTGCTTTTCTTCCAACGGATACAAGCAGTTTATCCGCTTCAAAACGTTCTGTTCTTTCACCAATGGCTGCTTCGATTGATACACGGCTATTTTTTTCTAATGTATCTGCCTTTACATTGGCTCCTGTTATAATTTTTATGCCTCGTTTTTTGAGCTGCTTTTCCATCTCTTTCGCAACATCTTTATCTTCTGCCGGCAAAATTTGCTGTTGAAATTCTAATACAGTGACATCGACTCCAAAATCATTGAGCATGGATGCCCATTCGATGCCGATAACACCGCCACCGACAATAACGATGGAAGAGGGTAATTCTTCCATTTCCAATGCTTCATTAGAGCTTATTATATATTCCCCATCAAAATCTAAACCGGGTAATGTATTGGGACGTGATCCGGTGGCAATTAAGACATTTTTAGGAAGCAGCATGTCATTTTCATTTCCGTTTTCATATTCTACAGAAATCGTGCCGGGCATAGGTGAAAAGATACTTGGTCCAAGGATACGGCCAAAGCCTTGATAGACATCAATCTTTCCTTTTGTCATTAATCCCTGAACACCTTTATGCAACTGCTCAATAATTGCATTTTTCCTGTGCTGCACCTTTGTAAAATTCAAGGCTGGTTCATTTACCTCAACACCGAATGCATCGGCCTTTTTGGTTTGCTGGTAAACTTCTGCACTGCGAAGTAATGCTTTGGATGGGATACACCCTCTATGCAAGCAGGTGCCTCCTAATTCAGATTTCTCTACTATTGCTACTTTCATATTTAACTGACTGGCACGGATGGCGGCAACATAGCCGCCTGTTCCGCCTCCTAAAATGACTAAATCATACTCTGTTGCCATTTAATTAGCCTCCTCTGCAACATATATCTTTACTTCCTGAGGATGTTTTAAAGCTTCTAAAACCCCTTCATTCATCGCTTCTAAATCATTTTTACCCGGAAACACCAACACATCAGCAATCCAATTTATCCTTGGAATGATGGTATCAATCACAAAATCATTTTCATTAATTTTCCCGGTAAAAATAATCCCGTCTACTTCCCCATTTAATACCGTGCTCATCGCCCCGATTTCTTTGGCAATCTGATAGGCCTGAGCCTCTATCACTTCTTTTGTATACTGGTCTTCTTTCATCAGCCTGGAACGGATAATAGATGGATCCTCTGTATGCAAATATGCTTTTACCCCTCCAGCCTGTTGAATATGGCTCCATAGAAAATCTTCATCATCACGGTACTGCTCAGATAAATACGTCAGGAAGCCTTTTAATGGAACACTGCCAGACCGGTCAATCGTAAAAGGCCCTTCCCCATCAACACCATTCGTTACGTCGATAATTTTGCCCTGCTGATGGGAGGCAATGGTAATTCCTCTTGCAATATGAATGGAAATAAGCTTTAACGAGCTATATACCAAACCCATTTGTTTAGCTGCAATTCTGCCGGCATGCCGATGATTCAGTGAATGAAAGATACTTGCTCTCTCTATTTCCGGAATGCCGGTATATTTTGCAATTTTCTGCATTTCATCTACTACGGGCGGATCTACAATGTATGCTTGTATGTTTAAATTCTCGGCAATTTCATAAGCTAAAACAGCTCCCAAATTCGATATATGCTCCCCGTAGGCATTTGTCTTTAAATCATATAGCATAGCTTCATTGACTTGATACGTTCCACCGCTAATCGGCCGTAGTAGTCCGCCCCGTCCGCATACACTTATGAAGCGGGATGTATTCATGCCATCCAAATCCAGCTGTTCAAAAATAGCCTGTTTTCTATAAGCAACCTGATCGATCAGCTGTGCAAAACGATGCAATACCTCTTCATCGTGAGCGATTTTCTGCTGATATAAGAGATGATTCCCTTCAAAGACACCGATTGTGGTGAGATACAAGTCGGGGTAGATAACTAAAACACGACCAATCTGATTCACAAAATAACCTCCATTATTTCGCTTTCCTGTCCTTTTACCACAGTGCAACAGACATAAGCGAGGGATAAAAGACCTCCACTTTATCGCATTAAAAGGAAATGCCTGCAGCTGTTCTATTACCTACGATCTAGAATATTTCGCTCATTTGTAATAAACTGACTGCGAGAATGCAGCTTTGCTTGAATTCTTTCTTCTGCAAGGCGGTCAGCGGCAATATATGTTGGTACCTGATCGCGATTGGAAATGGCAAAGACCTGCTCCAGGTTTTTGTAAATACGCTGCACATTATGCAGTGCCCGATCACGATTGTAACCAATTAGTTCATCAGCAACATTGATTACCCCACCGGCATTAATGACATAGTCTGGTGCATATAAGATTCCTTTCTGATGCAGCATATCGCCGTGTTTTTGACTCTGTAACTGATTATTGGCAGATCCTGCAACAACTTTCGCTTTTAGTCTGGGAATCGTATTATCATTTATGGTTGCTCCCAGTGCGCAAGGGGCATAGATATCGCACTCCACATCATAAATATCATCCGGGTCAACAGCTTCTGCATGAAAATGATGCTGTGCACGCTTTACGGCATCTTTATTTATATCAGTAACAATAAGTTTGGCGCCTTCTTCATGCAGGAATTCACATAGGCTGTAGGCAACACTTCCCACGCCTTGAACAGCAATAACTTTTCCTTGTAAAGATTCTGACCCAAAAGCTTCTTTTGCTGTTGCCTTCATTCCCTGATAAACTCCCAGAGCTGTAACAGGTGACGGGTTTCCGGATACTCCGCTATAAGAGGACACTCCTGTCACATAATCCGTTTCAAGCGCAATTTGATCCATATCTGACTCCGTAGTTCCAACATCTTCAGCAGTTATATATCTGCCATTTAAGCTTTGGATATAACGACCAAATGCACGGAACATTTCCGGGTTTTTATCCTTGTTCGGGTCTCCAATAATAACTGTTTTTCCACCGCCCAGATCTAACCCGGCAGCAGCATTTTTATATGTCATTCCGCGCGCTAAACGCAGCGCATCCTCAACAGCTTCTGCTTCTGAATGGTATGTCCACATTCTCGTCCCGCCCAATGCCGGTCCTAATGTTGTGTCGTGAATTGCAATAATCGCCTTTAGTCCTGATTGTTTATCCTGACAGAAAAGCACCTGTTCATAATCGTATTGTTCTAAGTAATTAAAAATTTCCATGATAACCCCTCCAATAATAAATCTAAATCATCCTTAAGCTTTTTTATCTATCTCATTGATAAATGCATCATAAGGTTTTTGAATATGCTACAAATAATGCAATAATCACTAGCTGCTGCTTCCATATAGCTTACCATGCAAAATATTGCAGGTTATTCAATCTGGTATTTTTCAAGCTTATAATACAGATTGCGGACGGAAATTTGTAAAGCTTTTGCTGTCTTCGTTTTATTTTTATTACATTGCAGATATACTTCCTGCAAATATCTTTTTTCATAACGATCCAGTGCTTCCTGCAATTTTAGCGGCTCGCCCGCCTGCACGATATCTTCGTTTGCTGTCATTTTCTTTGACTGCAATTCTGGTAAGTGAGATACCTCAATTTGTTCCTCCATATTGCCAATAAATATCATGGCGTGGCTGATTACATTAGCCATTTCTCTGACATTTCCCGGCCAATGATATGCCATCAGTTTTTCCAAAGCTTCATCAGATATGCCTTGAACATTCTTTCCATATTCTTCATTAAGCTGATAAATAATATGTTCTATTAACACTGGAATATCCTCTTCCCGCTCTGTTAACGATGGAATAGATATTGGAAGCTTATTTATTTGATAATAGAGGTCTTCACGAAATTTCTTATTCATCACAGCCTTCTCTAAATTAATATTCGTCCCGGCAATCACTCGGACATCAACAGGAACAGGAGCTGATGCTCCAACAGGAGTGATTTGGTTCTCCTTCAGCATATCAAGTAGCTTCTCTTGAATAGATAAGGATAATTCACCAATTTCATCAAGAAAGATACTTCCATTGTTTGCCTGTTCAAACAATCCTTCTTTTTTGGTTAACTGCCCTACATCCTCTTCTATCGAACCAAACAGCTCTTTTTCTAGCACAGGCTCTGACAATGCGGCGCAATTAACACGGATAAATTTATTAAATTTCCGATCACTTTCATGGTGTATAGCATGCGCGAATAACTCTTTTCCGGTCCCCTTTTCTCCCCTCAGCAGAACCACTGCCGGTGTTTTTGCACCTACTTTTGCCTGCTCTAAAGCAAGCTTCATTTCTGGGGAATGACCGATAATATCATCAAATGTATATCTCGCTTCTAAATTACGGATTATCTGCCTGGCTCTTTTTAACTCTTTTGTCACATATTGTAATTCACTGACATCATGAAGTACTCCGACACTGCCTTTCATTTTTCCTTGAACAATAATTGGCGCAACATTCACAATAACATCTTTCCTTGCAGGTCCAACCTTCATATGTACTCCACGAACAGCACGTCGGGTTTTTAAAACCTTCATATGCACACTATCCCCTTCAGAGATATCGACTGTTGCCGGCTTTCCAATTACTTCCTCTTCTGTTAAGCCTGTTATTCTTGTATATGCAGGATTAATAATCAGACCCTTTCCATGCTCATCGACAACGCTGATAGCCTCGTCAGAAGATTTGATGATGGCTTCCAGCATCGTTTTAATTTCATTTAAATCGGTATTTTCCTCAGCTAGTTGGACTACCTCCGTAATATCCTTAAAGACAGCGAAAGCACCGACCAGATCCCCCGATTTATTAATAATTGGTATCCGTGATGCAATTACTTTTTTCCCGTTGTCTAAAATCGTCTTTTGATTTAATTCTTTTCTCTGACTTCTTAAAACATGCGGCAGGCGGCTTGTCTTCAGCAATTCTCTTATATGCTTTCCTTTGTAATCTCTTTCTTTTTTGCCAAGAATTTGTTCTGCACGCCGATTGAAAAGCTGCACCTGTTCATTTTTGTTAACAACAATCATACCATCATTCATATGATTTAAAATTAATTCCAGTCGGCTTGCCTGCACCTTTACTTCATCTGTTAAAACGGTCTTCTCATGAATTAATTCATAAATGATATTTGCAACAGAACCGGGAATAATAATTGTTTTTCTTGGAAATAACGCAAGCATTTTTTCAAATAAGGCTTCTTCGCCTGTTACATTGACGACAATATCAATATCATGGTGAACCCAATCTTTCCACTCTGTACTTGTATGAATATTCATTTCTTTCGCCAGCTTCATCGCAGGAGCATCCTGATCCTTGTCAACAATTGCACAAATTTTCATGCGTTTTGTTTCTTGAAACAGACGAAATAATGCTGTACCGCCTTTACCAGCGCCAACTATCAGAATTTGCTTCATACTTTTCATCCACCTTGAATTTATTTGCACAGTTTCATCATACGATACCATGCATAATTTAGCAAATGAATTCTATTTCTATTTTTCGACTTAGTTTGGTATACTTATGTTGCATTTAAAGAATACAATCTGCGACAAATATAGATAAATTTATTAGGTGGCATTGAAAGCAAATGTAAAGGAGTACGAATTTTATGCAGAGAAATCTCGCTTTAATCATCCTGTTTATTCCGGGAGTAATCGCAGCTTTTGGCATTAAGTTAATGCGCGATACACTATTTGATACGTTCTATCCTATTTTTATTTACGGAAGCATTCAATTTGTTGCTGGTTTACTGATGTTTCTCGGAGGCTTGCTGTTTCTTGGCGGTTTTATCGTCTATAGAGACAGAAAAAAACGCCATCAGGAAAAGAAATCGGCAAGCTAAAAAATCCTGTTTTTATTATAGAAGCAGGATTTTTTTGTTTTACTGAAAATGAAACTTGATTTAGACGGCGGTTTTTCCTGATAAATTTTGGGTTGAACCAGCAGGGGCTGTAGACTAATTATCCTTATTCAAATAGAAAATACGAATTCAGGTTTTTTCATTAAAAACAAAAATGATACATTTTGTATGTATCCCAGAAAATGAAAACGGTATCTTCGCTATTTTCCTCTCTTTTTTTCATTTCCCCCCTTTAATTTAACAGAAAATATGTTATATTAGTAAAAATAAAAAATACCACGCACTAAAATCTTCGTAACTAATAACTAGTTTATTGTGGGAATTTTGAAATGGGGTATCATGTAAATGAAAGTAGCAAAATTTGGAGGAAGCTCCGTAGCAAACGCAACACAAATAAAAAAGGTAGCAAATATCATTCAGTCTGATTCCTCCCGAAAGGTGATTGTTGTATCTGCACCGGGTAAGCGTTTCTCGGATGATGTCAAAATGACCGATTTATTAATTGAGCTTTGCTATGCGAAACAGCGGGATCAGGATTATGAAGGATATTTACAAAAAATCATGGCTAGATTTCAAGAAATTATTGATGATTTAGAGCTTGACCATCATATTTTAGATGATATTCAGCAAACGATTGAAAAATATATTCAGTTTGATATATCACCTTTGGCGCAGCTCGATGCTTTAAAATCAGTTGGCGAAGATAGTTCCGCTAAAATAGTAAGTGCTTATTTAAAGCATTTAGGCTTAAATGCAAGCTATGTTAATCCAAAAGAAGCAGGTATTTTTGTAAGTAACGAGCCGGGAAATGCTCAATTACTTCCTGAGAGCCTTCCTATTATCTATAAACTTCGGGAGCGTGAGGGTGTATCCGTAGTTCCTGGATTCTTTGGTTATTCCGCTGATGATGATTTAGTAACATTTTCACGAGGCGGGTCGGATATTACAGGGGCTATTCTGGCAGCCGGCACAAAAGCAAGCTTATATGAAAATTTCACAGATGTTGATTCTGTTTTTGCGGTAAACCCGAATTTCGTCAAAAATCCAAAAGATATTACGGTATTAACTTATAAAGAAATGCGGGAACTTTCTTATGCAGGCTTTTCTGTTTTTCACGATGAAGCACTTATTCCGGCATTCAAAGAACAGATTCCTGTTTGTATTAAAAACACAAATAATCCGGATGCACCTGGAACGATGGTTGTCGCAGAAAGGGATGCAACCGATCAATGCGTTGTCGGTATCGCGAGTGACGTCGGGTTCTGCAGTTTATATGTAAGTAAATTTTTAATGAACCGGGAAGTTGGTTTTGGAAGGAAGCTTTTAAATATATTCGAGGATGAAGGTATCTCATTTGAACATACCCCTTCTGGAATTGATGACATGTCTGTTATTTTCAGAGACCATCAATTTACACCGGAGAAGGAAAAAGTGGTTATTGACCGGATTCGTAATGAATTGAATGTAGATACTGTCAGTGTTCATCGTGATTTAGCCATGGTTATGGTCGTAGGAGAAGGATTAGAGAATACCATAGGAGTTGCTGCTAAAGCGACGGCATCTTTTGCTAAAGCTGGTGTTAATATTGATATGATTAACCAGGGCTCTTCCGAAGTATCGATGATGTTCGGGATTCATGCTGTTGATTTGAAAAAAGCGATTCAATCCCTGTACAAAGAATTCTTCACAGAGGATGAATCGAATTTAACATTTCCTCCTGTATCAGCAAGAGGACAGCAATAATTGCTGAGCACCGGATTATTAAAAACTAAGGCTGTCACCAAGCTTTTAAGTGACAGTCTTAGTTTTTTTACTTTCATCAAATAAGTATATCCGTCAAGTGACGGGCATCGATACGAGGACCATATCAACTGTTCGGCATCCGGTGATTTTTAATGAAACAAATTCTATCCGTCAAACGTATAACACCTAACTACTAACAGAAAAGGTGTTTTATTTATGAAGACCACCCAGAAAACTATCTCGTTGTTTGCAATATCTTGCATGTTAGCAATTATTGCCGGCCCTTTGGGATTCATTTAGAAGCTATTCTGGAAAACTGGTTTGGGTATTGTGAACAGCATCCCCAATCAAAAAATAGGACTGTAATACAACTTGCTGAATTTGCCCATTATAAAAGTTATTATCTCATAGCAAAAATTCTGTTCTGAGCTAATAGTGCCTACTAAAAAAAGTGCCAACCGGTGTTTATGTTGGAACAAGTAACCACGTCCAGGTCCAGTCCCAACGAAAAAAAGCAAAATTCGCCGCTTATCATTAGAGCGGTTTTTAAACAACCTCTAATGATAAAATAATAGAAAATAAAGGCAGATATAAAACAAGCCTACGCGAGCTGAAAAATGACGGATATCATATGGGTGCTAAAAACCTAGCTCCATTTGATATCCGTCATTTATAACTTATAGTAACATTTTCAGCCTAATAGTTTGTTAAATACTGCTCACGTTCCCAAGGATGTACGGTGGTGCGGAACATATCCCATTCAATATCTTTTGCCTCAATGAAGTGCTCAAATAAATGCTCTCCCAGAGACTCAACAAGTATCTCATCCTGCTCCAGATAGTTCATTGCTTCTTTCAATGTAGATGGTAAATCTTTCACTCCGTTTTCTTCACGTTCTTTTTTATTCATGACATAAATATTGCGGTCAACAGATTCTGGAACTTCTAATTCTCTCTTAATTCCATCTAATCCGGAAGCCAGCAAAACAGATAATGCCATATATGGGTTTGCTGCTGGATCAACACTGCGTACTTCCACACGTGTACTCAGTCCACGTGAGCTGGGAATACGAACTAAAGGGCTGCGGTTAGATGCAGACCATGCTACATAACAAGGAGCTTCATATCCTGGCACCAGACGTTTATAGGAGTTAACAGTTGGATTGGTTATTGCCGTAAAATTCGTTGCATGATCAATGATTCCCGCAATAAACTGGTACGCCGTTTTACTTAATTGCAAGTCCGCTTTCGGATCAAAAAATTTATTTTCATTTCCATTGAACAAGGACATGTTGACATGCATTCCAGAACCATTTACGCCGAATAAAGGCTTTGGCATGAAAGTTGCGTGTAAATTATGCTTTCTCGCAATTGTTTTAACCACTAGTTTGAATGTTTGAATATCATCTGCATGTTTTACTGCATCTGAATACTTGAAATCAATTTCATGCTGTCCCGGAGCAACTTCGTGGTGGGAAGCTTCAATCTCAAATCCCATTTCTTCAAGTTCCAGCACGATATCACGCCGGCAGTTTTCGCCTAAGTCTGTAGGAGCTAAATCAAAATAGCCGCCATGGTCATTTAATTCTAAAGTGGGCTCTCCTTTCTCATCCAGTTTGAAGAGGAAGAACTCTGGCTCTGCACCAATATTGAAAGCATCAAAACCTAACTCCTCCATTTTTTTCAGGTTGCGTTTTAAATTATAACGTGGACAACCTTCGAATGGAGTACCGTCTGGATTGTAAATATCACAGATAAAGCGTGCTACCTTTCCTTTTTCCGAAGTCCAGGGAAATACGATGAATGTATCTAAATCAGGATATAATAACATATCTGATTCTTCAATACGTACAAATCCTTCAATACTCGATCCGTCAAAAGCCATTTTATTATCTAATGCTTTGTTTAACTGGCTTAAAGGAATTTCTACGTTTTTAATTGTTCCAAGCATATCCGTAAACTGCAGGCGGATAAATCGTACGTTCTCCTTCTTAATCTGTTTTTCAATTTCTTCTCTGGTTAACTTCTCAGCCATTTGTTCTCCTCCTAAAAATCTTTGATAATATGAAAAGAAAGCTTGCAATACGGCAGCATTGCAAAAGCCATTCTTTTTAACCTGTACTAGCGTTTCACAAAGAAACGAGCTAATTCCCCTTGTCTCATACTTGCTTTACCATATCTGCCGGCTTCATTTAATTCGTTTTTAAGAATGGCTCTAAGCTCTTTGTCAGATAGATTAGCTGGCGTTTTTTTCTCTTTCTTTGGTGTCTCTGCCGCCATTTCTTTTTTTTCTTCATCCAGCAGCAGCTTAATCCCCGCCATATTTAATCCCTTGTCTAAAAGATCCTTAATCTGAAGCAATTTGTCCACATCATTAAATGAGAAAAGACGTTGATTTCCTTTTGTCCGTTCCGGAGTAATTAAATCATTTGCTTCGTAATAACGAATTTGCCTCGCAGTAAGTTCGGTTAATTTCATTACGATACCTATAGAGAATAAGGGCATTGAACGACGGTCTTTATCATTCAAAAGATGACCCCCTTCTTGTTATGATATATTTAGTATAATGGATGTCAGCTTTAATGTCAATCAAATGTTAGATTTGTTAACATTAAAAATTCACCTATCCATGCTTCCCTGCTTCCTAAGAAATAAACCCTTGGTTTTGTAATGTTTTTACAGCCTCTACCACAGCAATTTTAACATGCGTATAGGTTAAGCCGCCTTGAACATAAGCGGTATACGGGGCGCGAATTGGTCCGTCAGCTGATAATTCGATGCTTGCGCCTTGAATAAATGTTCCCGCTGCCATAATAACCTGATCCTCATAACCAGGCATTCCACTTGGATAAGGTGTTACATAGGAATTAATGGGAGAGCTTTTTTGAATGGACTGACAAAAAGCTATCATCTCTTCCGCTTTTTTAAAGGTAACTGTTTGGATTAAATCCGTTCTTTTTTCTAAATAGGAAGGAGTTGTCTGAAAACCCGCCAGCTCTAAATATCTCGCAGTAAAAAGCGCTCCTTTTAAAGCTTCTCCTACTGTATGCGGAGCCATAAAGAACCCTTGATACATTTCCTGAAGCATGCCAAGAGAAGCTCCGGTCTCTTTACCAAGCCCTGGAGCTGTCAGGCGGTTAGCGCATAAATGGATTAAATCTTTACGGCCAGCAATATATCCTCCAGCTCGTACCAGTCCGCCGCCAGGGTTTTTAATAAGGGAGCCGGCAATCAGGTCTGCGCCAATATGTAAAGGTTCTTGTGTCTCCGTAAATTCCCCATAACAATTATCGACAAATACAATGACGAACGGATCTATCTCCTTTACAAATGCAACCATCTCTTTTATTTCATTTATCGTGAAGGAAGGTCTTGTTCCATAACCTTTTGATCGCTGGATAGCAATTACCTTTGTTTGTTTTGTCCAGCTTCTTTTTATCTCTTCAAAGTCAACCTTACCCGCTTCTGTTAAAGCAACCTCCCGATAACCGATTTGAAAATCGGCAAGTGCTCCTTCTTCTTTGCCGGGCTTTCCGATTACCTCTTCCAAGGTATCATATGGATGACCCGTAATATAGACCAGCTCATCCTGCGGGCGCAGTATACCAAAAAGAGCGGTGGTAATAGCATGTGTGCCTGATACAATCTGCGGACGTACCACTGCATCCTCTCCACCAAACACCTCGGCATATACTGCTTCCAGCCCTTCTCTGCCTAAATCATCATACCCATAGCCTGTTGTTCCCTGCAAATGTGCATCGCTGATCCGATGCTCTCTAAATGCGTTAAGGACACGTCTCTGGTTCTCCTCTACAATTCCTTGAATATACTGATGACCTTCTGCGCAATCTTTTTCTGCTTGTATAATAAGTGACTCTGCTTGCATTTTTTACTTCTCCTCTACATAACGGTGAAATGGATGATTTTTTCGGACATAGCCTTGAACGTGAAATTGATTGGTTTCTTCTATCAGTTCTTTTTTTATTACTAATACATTTGACTGGAGCTGATATAACACATCTCCTTCACCCGAATCTAAAACAATGTCAAAGAAATCCCATTCATCTTTTAACACTTCTTCTATTTTTATTAATAATGATCGTAAATCCGCTTCCTCTAATGCACTGATTTGAATGTTAGGGAATTGATTCGCTAAAAAGAAATCTGCTTCCAGCTGGTCCTTTTTATTATAAACCGTTAAGACAGGAAGATTTCCGGCATCTAATTCTTTTAAAAGCTTACGGACTGTTTCTTGCTGCTGCAATAAATCAGGATCTGAAATATCCACCACATGCAGGAGAAAATCTGCTTCTGCCACTTCCTCCAAAGTAGATTTAAATGCAGCAATAAGTGCTGTCGGCAAATCTTGAATAAAGCCAACTGTATCTGTCATTAAGCTTTTTAAGCCGCTCGGGAATTGCAGGCGGCGTGTGAGCGGATCCAGCGTCGCAAACAACTGATCTTCTTCGAGCGATTGGCTGTTTGTCAGTCTGTTAAATATGGTTGATTTTCCTGCATTCGTATAACCGACAATTGCTATTTGGAAAACATCATTGGATCGCCTACGCTTCCGGTATTGATCACGCTGCTTTACAACTAATTGCAAGCGGCGTTTAATATCATAGATTCTTCTTTCAATATGCCTGCGATCCGTTTCTAATTTTGTTTCCCCTGGACCTCTCGTCCCAATCCCGCCGCCCAGTCTGGACAAGTTTGCTCCCTGTCCATGCAAACGAGGAAGCAAATACTCCAATTGCGCCAATTCCACTTGGAGCTTCCCTTCCTTTGTCTGTGCACGCATTGCAAAAATATCCAATATTAATTGACTCCGATCCAGGACACGAACACCCAAAGCATCTGCTAAATTACGAATTTGACCAGCAGATAACTCATTATTAGCTACCACTAAATCAATTTTCTCTGCTTCAACTATCCGGGCCAGTTCTTGAAGCTTTCCTTCGCCGATATAGGTCGCCGGATGGATACGTTCACGATTTTGCGTGATAACCCCCTGCACCTGCCCCCCAGCAGTTTTACACAGAGAAACAAGTTCATCTAAAGAAGACTGAAAGTGACGCTCTGATTTCCCGGATAGATTAACTGCAATTACGAATACATTTTCTACTGTCATAGCTTACCTCTTTCTAAAAATAGTTCTCACCATCTATCATACCCATTATTTCTATTCTAGCAACAAATCCTCCTCTGTTAAAACAATTAAATCTTTTGAAGCGATTTGATCCGAGGTAAGCAATCGGATCGCTTGCATACGGATTGCCTTTTCAATGACATTTCGCACATATCTTGCATTCGAAAAATTAAAAGGTTCTTCCCGCAATTTTCTTGCTAAATGATTACGAAGCTTCCATTCTGCCGGTTTTGATAATTGATATTGCCTTTCCCCCAGCATACGGTTCCCTATATTTAATAATTCATTAACAGAGTAATCATCAAAATCTAAAATAAAGGGAAAGCGTGATTCAAGTCCAGGATTCATAGAAAGGAAGCGTTCCATTTCCCGGGGATATCCGGCAAGGATCAGCACGATATCTTCCCGTCCGTCCTCCATATGTTTTACAAGTATATCAATTGCTTCTTTGCCAAAATCCTTTTCTCCTCCTCGTGACAGGGAATAAGCCTCATCAATAAATAAAACGCCGCCCATCGCCTTTTGGATAAGAGCTCTTGTTTTTTGCGCTGTCTGCCCGATATATTCACCGACTAAATCTGCGCGTTCTACCTCCATAAAATGCCCTTTGGAAAGGATATTCAGCTGATAATAAAGCTTAGCCAGCTTCCGGGCTACAGTTGTCTTTCCAGTCCCCGGATTCCCTTTAAATAACATATGAAGAACCTGTTTTGTGCTTTTTAATCCTTGCTCCTTACGCTTTTCATTGATAAGAATGCTTGCATAAATCTCCTTAATAGAAGTTTTCAAGTCATCTAAGCCGACAAAAGCTGCAAATTCTTTATCGATCATTTCAAGCGGCGAATGTCTTTGTTTTTTTATACGGAGCTCCTTGCTGGGTTGCGACGTATTCTCATGTAAGATGATATTAATACGACCGTTTTTATACCCTTCTGCCTGTGCCAATTCTCCATCACCCCTTATTCATTAACAATATACGCAGACAGCTGAAAAGGGGTGACAGATGCCCATGGATTTGTGATAGGTTATGTAATTATTTTTTAAAAGAAATTGCTTTTTCTCCATTTTGTTAAATAAATACGCATCCTCATAGAGAAGCGAGTTAACATTCTGTTTCCAGAAAATTAACTCGCTTTCCATATTTATCTTTATACTTCACATATTTGCAACGGTCGGCAAGGAAGTAGATCCCATTAAATATTCATCTACCTGATAAGCAACTTCTCTTCCCTCATTAATTGCCCAGACAATTAAACTTTGACCTCTGCGGGCATCCCCGGCTGCAAACACATTATCTTCGGTTGTTAAAAATTTCCCGTAGGCTGCAAGCACACGATTTCTCATCGTTTTTACTCCAAAAGCGTGCAGAACAGGCTCTTCAGCGCCTTCAAACCCAATGGCAATTAAAACAAGCTGGGCCGGCCAAATTTTCTCTGTACCAGGTATTTCCTCAAAATAAAAGACGCCATTCTCATCCTGCTTTTTCTCCATTTGAATCGTATGCAATTCTTTTAGATTTCCCTTTTCATCTGTTACAAATTTCTTGGTTTGAATAGAATACTCGCGGATATCCTTTCCGAATTTTTCTTTCGCTTCCTTATGGGCATATTCTAAGCTGAATACTTGTGGATAAGCCGGCCATTGATTGGTATCAGCCCGCTTCATTGGCAGCTGCGGATGTTTGCCGAGTTGGACAATGCTTTTCGCTCCTTGACGTATTGCCGTTGCAATACAATCAGCGCCCGTATCTCCGCCGCCAATAACAATAACATCTTTTCCTTCCGCATTCAGCTCATCTTCTAAATGAATTTGATTATCAAGCAATTTTTCAGTTGAACGGGTCAAGTAATCCATTGCGAAGCGGACTCCTTTTCCTTCTCTTCCTTCTAACGGCAGATCACGATGCTTCTGAGCACCTGTACATAGGATGACTGCATCAAAGCTTGTTTTTATTTCTTCTGCCGAAATATCTTTGCCTACCTCTGTATTTAAAATAAATTCGATCCCCTCTTGACGAAGCAGCTGGATACGGCGTTCAACAACACCTTTATCAAGCTTCATATTTGGAATACCATAGGTTAACAGTCCGCCGGCACGATCCGCACGTTCATAAATAGTGACCTTATGCCCCGCCTGATTAAGCTGATCAGCTGCTGCTAATCCAGCCGGACCAGAACCAATAACAGCTATTTTCTTGCCTGTAAGCCTATCGGGAATTCTTGGTTCCATCCAGCCTTTCTCAAATCCCTTATCAATGATTTTCTGTTCAATATTTTTAATAGTTACTGCCGGATCATGTATTGCTACCGTACACGAACCTTCGCATGGTGCCGGGCATACTCTTCCGGTGAATTCCGGGAAATTATTGGTTTTCAGCAATCTATCCAAAGCTTCCTTCCATCTGCCTTTATATACAAGATCATTCCACTCCGGGATCAGGTTATAGACAGGGCAGCCTGATGTTGCCCCCTCTATTTCCATGCCAATATGACAAAACGGAATACTGCAATCCATACAGCGTGCACCTTGTTCCTTTGCTGAAGCGTCAGAGAAAGAGCCAGCGTACTCTTTCCAGTCTTTCATTCTCTCCAGCGGTTTACGCTCACTCACTGTTTTTCTTTTTATTTCCATAAATCCTGTTGCTTTACCCATTTACTCTGGCTCCTTTCTCTTCTTTCAACATAGATTCTTCATTTACGTTTACTGTCATGGTATGATTTTTCTTTGCCATAAACGCTTCATAACGTGCTTCTTCTGTACTTAAGCCCTGCTTTTTGAACCATTCGATCTGCTGAAGCATTAATTTATAATCTGTCGGAATCACTTTGACAAATTTCTTCACTTCATCTTTCCAATTATTCAAGATACATGCTGCTTTTTCACTGTGCGTGTAATCCAGATGATTAATAATTAAATCTTTTACTTCCTCTTGTTCTTCCAGATCTGCTATTTCTTCAAACTGAATCAGCGCCGTATTTGTTAAGGAGCGGAATAAAGGAATGTCATCCGGCCTGACATAAGCTATGCCGCCGGACATTCCAGCAGCGAAGTTTTTGCCGACATTACCAAGGATAACAACCTGACCGCCTGTCATATACTCACAGCCATGATCACCGACACCTTCTACAACAATTTTAGCGCCGCTGTTTCTAACTGCAAAACGCTCGCCGGCATAGCCTTGTATATAAGCCTCTCCACTTGTTGCGCCATAGAAGGATACATTCCCTGCGATGACATTATGACTTGCATCAATGGTTGATTCTTCAGATGCACGCACAATAATTTTACCGCCTGAAAGACCTTTTCCAACATAGTCATTCGCATCTCCTGTCACAGTCATCGTCATGCCCGATGGGATAAAAGCGCCGAAGCTTTGGCCTGCTGATCCTGTGAAATGTAGATTAATTGTATCTTCAGGTAATCCTTCTTTCCCATATTTAGCAGTCACTTCACTGCCGACTATTGTACCGGTAACCCGGTCTGTATTTTTAATCGAGAAGCTCGCTTCCATCGCTTCTCCTGTTTCTAGTGAACCTTGAACAGCAGGAAGGATTTCTCTTATATCTAAGGATTGATCTAACTTATGATCCTGCTGTGTCGTATTTCTTTTTGTTCCTTCAGGCTGATAAACAAGCGTTGATAAATCAAGATATTTTGCTTTCCAATGAGCGTCAGCACGTTCAGACCTTTCCAGAAACTCTGTCCGACCTATCATCTCATCCATCGTCCGGAAGCCGAGCTCTGCCATAATTTCACGAACCTCTTCCGCAACAAACCGCATATAATTCACAACATGATCTGGATCTCCGGCAAACTTTTTACGAAGCTCCGGATTTTGCGTGGCAACACCAACCGGGCAGGTATCCTTATGACAAACACGCATCATAACGCAGCCGACAACAACAAGCGGTGCAGTAGCAAACCCGTATTCTTCTGCTCCAAGCAAGGCGGCTGTTATCACATCTTTACCTGTCAGCAGCTTGCCGTCTGTTTCTAAAATAACGCGGTCTCTTAGTCCGTTCAGCATTAATGTCTGGTGAGCTTCTGCCAAACCTAATTCCCAGGGAAGGCCGGTATGCTTAATGCTCGTTTTTGGGGATGCGCCTGTTCCGCCGTCATAGCCAACAACAGAGATAACGTCTGCATTTCCTTTAGCGACCCCGGCAGCAATTGTGCCGACACCTGATTTAGCTACAAGCTTGACACTCACTCTTGCTTTACGGTTCGCATTTTTCAAGTCATGAATTAATTGCGCCAGATCCTCAATCGAATAAATATCATGATGCGGAGGCGGTGAAATTAAATCCACCCCAGGAGTAGATCCGCGGACATCCGCAACCCACGGGTAAACCTTTTCAGCCGGCAACTGTCCGCCTTCTCCCGGTTTTGCTCCCTGTGCTACTTTTATTTGCAGTTCTTTAGCATTTACTAAATAATTGCTTGTCACACCAAAGCGGCCGGATGCAACCTGCTTAATTGCACTGGAGCGTAAATCCCCATTAGCATCAGGTGTAAAACGGGATGCATCCTCCCCGCCTTCCCCGCTGTTACTTTTACCGCCGAGGCGATTCATCGCAATAGCCAGCGTTTCGTGGGCTTCTTTACTAATCGAACCGAATGACATCGCTCCTGTTTTAAAACGTTTGACAATGTCGTCGACTGATTCTACTTCATCAATGGAAATAGCTTTTGACTTCTTAAAGTCAAACAGATTTCGTAAAAAGCCGATCCGTTCTTCATTAGCTTCTTTCGAAAATTGCTTGAACAGCTGGTAATCTCCCCGGCGGCAGGACCATTGCAGCTTATAAATGGTTGATGGGTTAAATGCGTGATGTTCGCCGGTTTTTCGCCATTGAAAATCACTTCCTGAATCAAGCAGTTCACGTATCGCTTTCTGATATCCTTCCTGATGCCTTTTTTCCGTTTCCTGTTGAATAATATCCAAACCAATTCCATCAATTTGAGAGGCAGTTCCGGTAAAATAAGCTTCAATGACCTGTTTGCTGATGCCGACAGCTTCAAAAATTTGTGCACCGCGATAGCTCTGCACAGTCGAAATACCGATTTTAGACATTACTTTGATGATACCTTCCGTCACAGCTGCAATATATGCTGTCTGCGCTTCTTTTGGATTCAGTGCTAATTTTCCATTTTCAAATGCTTGCTGATACGTTTGATAAACCAGATACGGATAAATTGCATCCACGCCATAACCAAGCAGTGCCGCAAAATGATGCACCTCACGAGCTTCACCTGACTGGATAATCATGCTTGTTTTTGTGCGTATACCCTTACGGACTAAAAATTGATGCAGCCCACTAGCCACAAGTAGTGCCGGTATCGCTTTTTGCTCTTGATTCATTTCCGTATCCCGCAGCACCAATATATTTTTTCCATGATGAATCGCTGTTTCCGCCTGTTCAAATACCTGATTCAATGCAGCTTCCATATCATCGGTAAACAAAGTTTCTATGATCTCTGCATCCAGCCCGGCAATATCGTTATTTTCCAGCTTTCTCATTTGCACACCGGATAAAATTGGTGAATTTAAGCGGACACGTTTTTTCTTTTCTTTTTCTGGATGAAGGATATCTCCCTCACTTCCAAGCCATGTCAGCATAGAGGTTACTAATTGCTCCCGATAGGCATCAATGGGCGGATTCGTCACCTGGGCGAAAAGCTGTTTAAAATAATTAAATAAACTTTGCGGCCGCTCAGATAAAACGGCTAACGGTGCATCATTTCCCATTGCGCCGATCGGGTCCTTGCCATCCTCCACTAATGGAATTAAATACTTCTCAATATCCTCCATTGTATAACCGAATGCTTTTTGCTTATGGAACAATTGCGGATCTGTTTCCCAGCTTTCATCAACCTCGGAATCCAGGGAAGCTGTTTGCTCCTGCACCCAGTTTTGATAAGGGTGTGCTTTGGAAATGGCAGATTTTATTTCCTCATCAGAAATTATCCGGCCTTCTTCAATATCTACTAACAGCATTTTCCCCGGACTCAATCGTTCCTTTAACAGAACATTATTTTCTTCTACATCAATGACACCAACCTCGGAGGAATAAATAATGTAATCATCTTTTGTGACATAGTACCTGGCCGGACGCAAACCATTTCTATCTAAAATAGCTCCGATCTGCTTCCCGTTTGTAAAGGTGATGGATGTCGGGCCGTCCCAAGGCTCCATCATCAGACTGTGATATTGATAAAAAGCACGCCTTTCCTGATTCATATGAGCATTTTTATCCCAAGGCTCAGGAATCAGCATCATTGCCGCATGTGCAGGCTCTCTTCCTGCCAGTGTTAAAAATTCGAGTGCATTATCCAGTGTTGCCGAATCACTGCCGTCACTGCGGATAATTGGCAGCAGCTTTTCTAAATCATCACCAAATGCTTCGGATATAAACTGTTTTTCTCTCGCTCGCATCCAGTTTACATTTCCGCGTAATGTGTTAATTTCTCCATTATGGATTAAGTAACGATTCGGATGCGCCCGTTCCCATGATGGAAAAGTATTTGTACTGAACCGGGAGTGGACAAGTGAAAAAGCAGAAACAAAATCTTCCTCTTGTAATTCCAAATAAAATCCATTCACTTGTTCAGGAGTCAGCAATCCTTTATATACAATGGTTTTGCTGGAAAGGCTTGGAACATAAAATCGAATCTCTTTTTCTTCTGCCCAGTGTTCTGCTTGCTTGCGGATAATATATAATTTTCTCTCAAAATCCAGATCATCAGCAGACCCTTTTGCTTGTATAAATACTTGTTTTATTTCCGGTAATGTTTCAATGGCTCCTTTTCCAATACAGGATGAATTAACAGGTACATTTCTCCAGCCGATCAGCTGCTGTCCTTCCTGGGCAATGAAACTATTTACTTTTTCTATCACTTCCAACTGCTCCTGTTCATCTTGAGAAAGAAAAACCATGCCAACAGCATATTTACCAGCAGGCGGAAGCTCGAAATCCCGGCATACCCTTCTGAAATATTGATCCGGTATCTGAACCATTAAACCCGAGCCGTCCCCAGTCATTGGATCACTTCCCTGTCCGCCTCGATGCTCCAGCTTGCAAAGCATGCCCAACCCTTCCTCAACGATTTTGTGCGTCTGTTTCCCTTTTATATGTGCATATAAGCCAATTCCACAAGCATCATGCTCAAAATCCGGATGATATAGACCTTGCGCTTTTGGCAAATCTTGAAAAATCATTACTTGTTCCTCCATTCCGTGTACAATAATTGTGGGTAAGATACATTTTATGTTTTTTTATCTATCTAAACAATATATAATAAACATAATACTAATCTAATTTTGATATGAGGTGGAATAATGGAACTGCGTCAATTAAGATATTTTGTTGCTGTTGCTGAAAAAGAGCATGTATCAGAAGCGGCGCTTGAACTGCATGTTGCCCAGTCTGCAATCAGTCGGCAAATCTCAAATTTAGAAAGTGAATTAGGAGTCCAGCTCTTTGAAAGGGTTGGGAGGAATGTACATTTAACGGCGATTGGGAGAATATTTTTAACACATATAAAGTCGGCTTTAAAAGGGGTGGATTATGCGAAAAAACAAGTGGATGAATATTTGGATCCGGAACGCGGCTCGATAAAAATCGGTTTTCCAACAAGTCTGGCCAGTAATCTTCTGCCAACAGTTTTATCAGCTTTTAAGAAAAGCTATCCCAATATCCGTTTTCAATTAAGGCAAGGCTCCTATAACTTTTTAATTGAAGCGGTGAGGAACAGAGAAATTGATTTAGCATTTCTCGGGCCTGTTCCCGATAACCAGCCGGACATTATTGGGAAAGTTTTGTTTATGGAAAACTTCTATGCGCTTATCCCCAGTTTTCATACTTTAGCAGTGAAAGAAGAAATTTCCATTACAGATTTAGAAAATGAGAGTTTCGTACTATTTCCAGAAGGTTATGTGCTTCACCAGCTTGTTATTGATGCTTGTATCCGTTCAGGTTTTACACCAAATATTTATTCTCAAGGGGAGGATTTAGATGCAATCAAGGGGCTTGTTGCAGCCGGAATGGGAATTACGCTGCTTCCTGAAAGTGCTTTTAATGATCTGAATACTGCATATAGTGCTAAGGTAGCTATCGATAATCCGCCATTGAGGCGGGCAGTCGGCATTATTATCCCTAAAAACCGTAACCTGGCACCGTCTGAACAGGTTTTTTATAATTTTATTCAGGATTATTTTGAGGTTGGAGAGTAAAAAAATATAGAAAATTCAAGGAATAAAGTACAAGTGCAACTAGGGTTGTCACCCAAAAATCTGGTGACAACCAAGTTTTCTAATCAATTGGAAATTTACCATCCATCGTTATATATAAAATTAATCGTTTCATCCAAGCCAATCATCATTCCATTGAAAATATACATTTCCTTTATTTGGATTCTGAAAAATTATTTCAGGATAAGGTAATGCAAGTTTAGGTTTACTATATGAACTGAAATATTTTAATTCTGAGGACTCTCCATCAATCGCTGTTAATTTTCCAGAAATAGTTTTGCAATTAAATACAAAAATATTATATTCTACTTGATCCTGATTGGGATACGTAAAACGAAAGTTAGTACCTCCCAATACTCCTATTAAATCGAGTGGCCTTACGAGTAAACCCGTTTCTTCAAAGACTTCTCGAACAACTGCTTTTGCAGGTGCTTCACCAGGTTCAATTGCACCTGCAGGCAAACTCCATTGATTCTCTTTTTCAAGATATTGAAAAAGTATTTCGTTTTGGTCATTTCTAATAATCGCCGCAACACTTGGCATAAAAATTAAGCTAGATCCTATTTTTGCACGCATGTTTTTGTAATAATCTGAAATAGACAACACTATCTCTCCTTCAATAACTTTTAATCTGCATAACGCAGACTTTAAAAATAATTAAACAGGTTTCTATTAAAAGACAAATAGAAACCTGTTTAAAATCTTTTTATAAAGCTCATAATTTACGAAGCATCTTTATAATAACATTCGCTGCATTTTTTGCTGCTTTTTCTAAAAAGGCATCAAATGAAACCGATGATTCTTTTCCTGCAATATCTGACAGTGCACGAATAATCACAAAAGGTGTTTTATACTGATAGCAAACTTGTGCAATTGCAGCAGCTTCCATCTCTAGAGCAAGCATCTCAGGAAACCGTTCACGGACAACAGCTATTTGATCAGCTCTTTGCATAAAAGAATCACCTGTTGCAATCATACCGGTTTCTGCTTGTATACCTGACTCTAAAACCACTTCGGCTGCCAGCTTTACCAGATCTGGAGAAGCAGGATAGGATGCTGGCATTCCGGGAACTTGTCCATACACATAATCAAATGCCGTTGCATCTACATCATGATGGAGTACCTCTGTGGAAATGACGACATCTCCCACTTCTAAGTTTTCAGCAAATCCTCCGGCAGAACCTGTGTTAATAATTGTATCAGGTTTAAATTGTTCATGTAAAATAGTTGCGGACATAGCTGCATTTACTTTTCCGATACCTGACAGTAAAAGCACAATTTTTTTTCCTTCCAGCCAGCCTTGATAGAAATAACTATTTGCTACTTCAATTTCTTGAACATCTATCATTTTTTGTTTTAGTAATTCAATTTCTTCATCCATTGCTCCAATAATTCCTATGGTCATGATAATCCTCCATTATTGTCTTGCATCATTTGCAATCAATTCTTCAACTTGCGTCGGCTGCCAGCCTTCACCGTCTACCCAATCCAAAAACACACGGTATACTTCTGAGTTGCTCGAATCGGAAACAGTAGCAATTACTCTATCAGGTCCATTATTTCCAACCCAATGCTCTATCATATCATCTTCACTTAAACCAGTGACCATAGATGTTGCTCGCTTAATTTCAATACGATCCTGAGATCCATCACTAAAATCTGTGTTATGAGGACCATCCTGCTCTGTGCCTATCGGATCCCAATCGCCGGTATAAGCTTCTGAAACATTGCTATCTGACGGTTCAGCAGGTTCTCTCTCTTCATACGGGTTATCTTCTTCATTTTCTTCTTCATCCTCATTGGATGCATCTTCGTCAGCTTCCTCGTCCTCATCTTCATTATCTTCTTTTCTATTGGCCTCCTCATTTTCGGATCCATTTTCATTTCCTTCTTCATCGTTTGCGTTTGGATCAGTTATGAGAAAGCCATTATCTTCTTCTGCTCCCTCCTCATCATTTTGTTCCTCTGACGTATTTTCTGATGCATCCGATTCCGTATTGTCCTCAGCTGTATCATCTCCACCGCCAAATACCCATATTGCAAGAAAGATAACTAAAACAACACCAGCAGCAATGGATAGGATGGTAATTGCATTTGTATTTTTTCTTCTCTTTTCAAATTTGTTTGATCTTGTCTGATTCACCAGAGACTCCCCCTCACTACACTATTGGTTTTCTACTATCATACTGAGTCTAGCAATTATTGTCTATTCTATTTTAGCATAAAAATACTGTTTGTTTCTTCTTTAAACTTAAAGGATGAAGAAATGAAGATATGGAGTAATACCCTGCGTAACTTCATTTAGCTATGTAATACTATTCGAACAGATTGACTGGTTTTTAACGTTTTTGGTAAGAAATAAAAAACTTACAGCTAAATGAACTGCAAGTTTTTTATTTCTTACATTATCAGAGGATATTTAAAACTCCATCAAACATCAAACAGATTAGGAAAATGACCTGCTCTAAAAACAGCCATTTTGTGTAGCAGGCTCGGCAGTCAGCATATCCTGCAAAAGTTCATCAGTTAAAGATTTCACTATCCATCTGCAAAAAATATAAATAAAACCTAAATACGCAAACGCTTCCCAGTTTTTATTCCACATTGATAATGCGGACTTCAATATCACCAGCCGGTGTTGCTACGGTAACTTCTCTTCCAATTTCCTGCCCTAACAGACTTTTTGCCATTGGGGAATCATTGGATATTTTGCCTTCAAATGGGTCTGCTTCTGCACTGCCGACAATTGTATATGTTTCCTCATCACCATCAGGTAATTCAACAAAACTAACTGATTTTCCCAGTGCCACTACATTTGGATTTTGGTTATCGTTTTCAATAATCACCGCATTACGGATCATGTTCTCTACCTGCGTAATACGCTGTTCAACAAATGCCTGCTCGTCTTTCGCAGCATCATACTCAGAATTCTCGGATAGATCACCGAAATCACGAGCTACTTTTATTCTTTCAACGACCTCTTGACGACGGTCCGTTTTTAAATAATGTAGTTCTTCCTCTAATTTGTCTTTCCCCTCTTGTGTCATGTAAAAGCTTTTTTCTGCAGCCATCTTCATACACTCCTTCTTATTTCTTTTCTATCCAGGAAATTGCAGCCTATTATATTTCATGCTTATTTTGAAAAACAACTGCAAATTTCCCATATATGAATTAATTAATAAAATTGGCTATATAGCTTATGTGCTGATTCTTTAAAATATACTAACCAATACTATGGCAGATATTACCTAAAATATCAAGAGAAATAATTATTTATTTGAATTCTTTGTTAAGATATTTTCTATTTTAGATGCCATAATATCCACTGCAACATGGTTTTCTCCACCTTCCGGGATAATTAAATCTGCATAACGCTTTGATGGTTCAATAAATTGCAGATGAGCCGGACGAACCACTTGAAGATATTGGTCAATCACCGATTCTAATGTTCTGCCTCGTTCTTTGATATCTCTGACCAGCCGACGGATAATTCTTAAATCAGCATCTGTGTCGACAAATACCTTTATATCCATTAAGTCGACAAGATTTGCATCCTCTAAAATCAAAATTCCTTCCACGATAATAACTTCCTTTGGTTCAACATGAATCGTTTCATTTGAGCGGTTATGAACCTTGTAATCATAAACAGGCTTTGCAACAGATTTATATTCGAGTAATTGCTGAAGATGCTCTACTAATAAATCATTATCAAATGCTAATGGATGGTCATAATTGGTTTTTAATCTTTCCTCAAAAGGCAGGTGTGACTGATCTTTGTAATAGGCATCCTGTTCTATAACCAGAATCGTTTTCTCTTTAAAACGCTCGCAGATAGATCTTGTTACGGACGTTTTTCCGCTGCCGCTCCCTCCAGCAACACCGATTACGATAGGTTTATTTTTTTCCATGCTGTTATCTCCTTACATTGATTGCTTTTTATAGCTAACGGAAACACCATCATCTATCGGTATAATAGACGTATGATACCCCGGATGATTCATTAGCATCTCATTGTACGCTTTTAATTTTCGTACCAAAGTTCTATATTTTTTAGGTACTTCTTCATTAGAATAGACCAGCCCCCGGAATAATACATTATCCGTTATTAAAATGCCGCCGGGCATTAACATTTTATCTGCCAGGTCAAAATAGGTTTGATATTGCCCTTTTGCTGCATCAATAAAAATAACATCAAACTGTTTCTTCTTTTCAGCTAATTCCTGCATCACTTCAGCGGCATCACCTAAGAGCACTTTAATTTGTTTATCACGCTTCTGCTCCCCGATATTTGTGATTGCTTCATGGTAACGTTTGTCATCTTTTTCAATCGTAGTAATGTCCGCATTTTCCGCTCCCTCCAGCATACGTAATGCTGAGTAGCCAATTGCCGTACCTACCTCTAAAATGTTTTCAGGCTGCTTCATCATTAGCATCAGATGAAGCAAATGCATACTGCTTCGATGTATGATTGGCACATGATTAACTTCTGCATATTTTTCAAGCTTTTCTGCAAACCCTGATGAAGCAGGCAGCAGACTTTCCAAATAGCTTCCTATTTCTTTCTCCATCTCATCATTTCCTTTTTATTTTCAAACATAAAATTTTTATCGCAATGAACAGACTGTTAGCTCCCTGCTGAATGAAGTTTTACCTTATTATCACATCAACGTGAATTCTTTACACATTGAAGCTGCCCTGAACATGTAAAAAAGAAAACGGAAAATGGAGAAATTCTCCATCCGTCCGTTTAAGAGTAGATCCTTTTGGAACGCACACTTCAATTGATATATTCTTCTCGATTTTCTATATGATCATCAAAGGTTTCTGCAAAGTGAATATTTCCTTCCTCATCATGCAGGAAAAAAAGATAATCTGAATCCTCTGGGGATAATACGGCTATCAGTGAGTTTTCCGCAAAATTGGATATCGGACCTACTGGTAATCCATTGACTACGTATGTGTTGTACGGTGACTCCACTTCTAAATCCTCAAAGGTAACAACAGCTTGATGTTCCCCTTTGGCATACAGCACTGTTGGGTCCGTTTGCAGCGGCATATCCTCGTTTAAGCGATTATAAAACACACCGGCGATTTGTGGCCGCTCCTCTTCATGGGCAGTTTCCTTCTCCACAACCGATGCGAATGTAATCGCTTCGTGCGGCGTTAAATCCTGTTCGGCAATCTCACCCTCATATTGTTGAAAAATAGTATTTGTTTGTTCTACCATACGATCTATTATCGATTCAATATCTGGCTGTTCTTCATAAAAATCGTATGTAGAAGCAAACATGTATCCCTCTAGAGGAGTACGAATATCATCATCTAAGATGTCCTCCGTTAATAAGGAAGGATACTCTTCCATTAATTCTTCAATAAAATCGGGATCATTAGCAACCTCTAAGAAATCTTCCTTGGAGAAATCAAGCCGTTCACTGTATATCTCAGCAATTTGATCAACTGTTAATCCTTCAGGAATCGTTATTGTATGCACTGCATCAACAATAATTCTTCCGTTCTGTAATGAATCAATAATTTCATCCAGGCTCATTGCTGTATTAAATGTGTAGTTCCCTGCTTGAAATTCATTCACATTATTAAACTTAGTATAGAAACGGAAAACACGAGCATCCTTGATAATTCCATTTTCTTCAAGAATCCCGGCTATTGTTGAGCTGGAAGAACCAATAGGTATTTCTACTTCTATCGGTGTTGAACTTTCTTCATCAATAGGCTGCAGTGCTGATTTAATATATAAATAAGCCGAAATTCCGCCGATTATTATGATAAGAGTAAAACACACAATAATAATTGCTACAATTTTTCTAACCTTAGAAGCATCTTTTCCTCTTTGTATAAGATTTTCTTGGAATCCATTATGCTTATTGTCATCTTTTGACACTATGTATCCCCCTTTCATCCGCTTTATTATACTAAATTCATATAAATTTATCCAACATTCCTGTTATTTTATTTAACCCTGATCAGAAATTTTGGGGAAAATCATACTTATTAGCAGGTATTGAAAGGATTTTAATAAAGATACAAACCGTGTATATGGTAAAAGAAAGCTGACGCCACAAAATGTGAACATCAGCTTTCTTATACTTTAAGAAAGTATAGAAAAGGTAAGACATAAAGTATAAACACAGCGTTTTCGGTGGGCGAGTAATCGCAACGGGCTTCGATGGGGCGAGTAATCGCAGTCCCAGTCCAGTCCCAGTCAGGGTTGTCACCAGGCATTTAGGTGACAGCCACGTTTTCTAATATTTTTACTCTTCTTCTGCTAATGTGTTTAACATTTCCTCCACCATACTCCACTCTTCGTCAGAATCGATCGGGTATAATGTAAAGTCTTCATTTTCCTGCTCCTCATAACGGAACGCATATACTTCTACTTCCTCATCTTCTGCTTGTTCAGCTGGTACGACAGCTATATAGGATTGTTCTGTTTCATCCACATCAAAGGTGAAAAGCACTTCAAAAAGATGCTCATCTCCATTTTCATCCGGAATAATAATCCGTTCTTTTTCTTCTAATGACATTAAATAACGCCTCCTTTGGAGTCAAGATAACCCTGCAAAATCATTGTAGCTGCCATCTTATCAATTACTTTTTTTCTTTTCTTACGGCTCATATCCGCCTCTAATAATACACGCTCAGCTGCCATTGTCGTTAAACGCTCGTCCCATAACACAACAGGCAACTGATACTTTTCCTTTATATAATCCGCATAGCGTTCGGATGCCTCGCCTCTTTCGCCAATCGAGCCGTTCATATTTTTCGGAAGTCCGATAACAACCAAAGATACCTCATTTTCTTCTATAAGGCTTTTGAGCTCTTTATCTGCAGATTCAATTTCTTGTTCATTCCAATAAATAGTGGTCAGTCCCTGAGCTGTCCACCCAAGAGCATCACTTATCGCGACACCAATCGTTTTTGAACCTACGTCTAAACCTATCGCTTTCATGAATTCTCCTTATTCTGTTCTAGATAAAACTTTACAAGCTCTTCAATAACTTCATCCCGTTCCACCTGACGTATCATGTTACGCGCATCATTATACCTAGGAATGTAAGCGGGATCTCCTGACAGCAAGTACCCGACAATTTGATTAATCGGATTATATCCTTTCTCCTGTAATGATTCATGAACAGTCATTAAAATCTTTTTAATATCCTGGTCAAATGGTTCTTCGGAAAAGTTGAATTTCATCGTTTTATCAATTGAACTCATAATGACACCTCGTCCTTCGTTAACCTTCTTCTATTTTAACATGTTTATCTCTATCATTATACTTATTAACGAGAAAACATACAACCAAGGATTAAGCATTTGTTACGTCTGTTACATAAGTTAAAGCACTTTGTAATGCTTCTGTAACTTTAGACGGGTCTTTTCCCCCAGCTTGGGCCATGTCTGGACGACCGCCACCGCCACCACCACAAATTGTAGCAGCCTGTTTCACTAAATTACCGGCATGGAGATTTTGTTTCATCAAGTCTTTTGTTACACCTGCGACAAGTTGTACTTTATTATTATTGACAGCCGCGAGCAGAATTACACCTGATTCTATTTTTTGTTTTAATTCGTCAACCATCGAGCGCAGCTGATTCATATCTTTTACATCAACCTGCTTTGCCAGTAATTTCACATTATTTACCTCTTTTATTTCATCTAAGATAGAAGATGCTTCTAGATTAGATAATTTAGCTTGTAAGGATTCTACATGCTTTTGTGTCTCTTTTAATTCTAATTGTAATGAGGACACTTTTTGAGGAATTTGTTCATCTTTTGCTTTTAATAATACGCCGGACTGCTTCAGTAACTCAATCTTGTTATTTAAATAATCGTAAGCTTCTTTGCTTGTTACAGCTTCAATTCTTCTTGTTCCTGCGCCGATTCCACTTTCTGATACGATTTTAAACAAGCCGATTTCTGCAGTATTGCCGACGTGGCATCCGCCGCATAATTCAATACTGTAATCGCCGATTTGAACAACACGGACAATATCACCGTATTTTTCACCGAACAATGCCATCGCGCCCATTGCTTTTGCTTCGTCAATCCCTTTTGTTTCGATGAAAACCGGCAATGACTCCCATATTTTTTGGTTCACAGCTTTTTCAATTTCTTCCAGCTCTTCATCTGTTACACTGCTGAAATGAGAAAAGTCAAACCGGAGGCGATTGGGCTGATTTAAAGAGCCTGCCTGATTAACATGTGAGCCGAGTACATCTTTCAGCGCCTGATGCAGTAAATGGGTTGCTGTATGATTTTTGATAACATCTGTCCGGAACGCCCGGTCGACAACAGCTTTTACTTCCTCAGAAACCTGAAATAGACCTTCTTTTACTTCGACCCGATGTATATGCTGACCATTTGGCGATTTTTGTACATCTGTAACCACAGCATAGGCATTGTCTGTTTTTATAGAACCAGTATCAGCAACCTGTCCGCCACTTTCGGCATAAAATGGTGTTTCTTTCAGGAGGATAAATGCTTCCTGTCCTGCTTCTACTGCTTCGACTATCTCTTTATCCTGAATAATTGCCTGAATAGCCGTTTCTTTTTCTAATATTGAATATCCGACAAATTCACTTTCTACTTCAATTGCAGAAAATACGGTATCCTGAACTTGCATGGAATCTACTTTTTGGCGTGCGTTTCTTGCTCTTTCACGCTGCAGTTTCATTTCTCTTTCAAAGCCTTCCTGATTCACTGTAAACCCAAGCTTCTCAACATATTCTTCTGTTAATTCTTTCGGGAAGCCATAGGTATCATACAGACGAAATACCTCTTCACCAGGAAATACACTGCTGCCTTTTTCTTTTTCCGTTTCTATCAGCCTGGTTAGAATCTCAAGTCCCTCATTTAATGTTTCGTGGAAACGTTCTTCCTCTACCTTAATAATTTTTTGAATATAGTCTGTTTCTTTCACAACCTCCGGATAGAAATCCTTCATAATTTCAGCTACTACCGGAACAAGACGATACATGAAAGCTTCATGGATATTAATATCTTTCGCAAAACGAATGGCACGGCGCAGCAGTCGGCGTAAAACATAGCCTCTGCCTTCATTGGACGGCATCGCCCCGTCACCAATTGCAAAGCTGACCGTACGGATGTGGTCGGCAATTACTTTGAATGCTGTGTCAGCAGTTTCATCTTCTCCATATTTTCTATCTGCAATCAATTCTGTTGCCTGGATAATTGGCATGAATAAATCTGTTTCAAAGTTGGTTGGAACCTCCTGGATGATAGAAGTCAACCGCTCCAGCCCCATCCCTGTATCAATGTTTTTCTTCGGAAGAGGCGTATAGGTGTCATCCGGGTTATGGTTAAATTGAGAAAATACCAGGTTCCAGACCTCTAAATATCTGCTGTTTTCACCACCCGGATAAAGCTCTGGATCATTCGGATCATTGCCATAGCTTTCTCCCCTATCATAAAAAATCTCTGTATTGGGGCCACTTGGTCCTTCCCCGATATCCCAGAAATTTTCTTCTAACCGGATAATACGTTCTTTTGGCAGACCTATTTTTGTCATCCAGAGCTCATAAGCTTCATCATCTTCCGGGTGAACAGTTACAGATAGCTTCTCCGGATCAAAGCCAATCCATTTTTCACTGGTCAGAAACTCCCACGCCCATTCAATTGCTTCTTCTTTAAAATAATCGCCGATAGAGAAGTTTCCCAGCATCTCAAAAAATGTGTGATGACGTGCTGTAAAACCGACATTTTCAATATCATTTGTACGTATTGCTTTTTGTGCGTTGACAATTCTTGGATTATCAGGAATAACCCGGCCGTCAAAATATTTCTTCAGGGTTGCCACACCGCTGTTTATCCATAGCAGCGTAGGGTCATCATGCGGCACTAAAGAAGCACTGGGCTCTACCTGATGCCCTTTTTCTTTAAAAAAATCAATAAACATTTGCCGGATTTCTGCAGAACTTAAAAATTTCATTATATTTTCCTCCTTTTTTAGAAAAGCGCAAGTCGCACCCTTACAGGCTAAGAACGCGACATCGGTGCCGCAACACCCGTAATCCCGCAATCACTAAGTCTTCTTTGTCGTAGGGCGGCTCGTGTTAGCTCCAAAGCTGGCGCCCGGTGCTAGACAATCCAAAAACAAAAAATCTCCTCTCTGCATTATTTGCAGGGACGAGATTTCGCGGTACCACCCTTATTATGAACAAAAAAAGTTCATCACTTTCAGCATTATAACGGTATGATACCGACGGGAATTAGCCGTACTCCAGTGTAGCTTTCCATAGCAGCATCATTAGAATTCCTTCCAGCCAAGGGAATTCCTCTCTTGAAACAGCATGTCATGTACTTAGCACCTTCATCGAGATTTGTATGATAGATAACGAAAATAGTTATCATTCATTGCGATTTATTTGATTCTAGCGTTATTATATTGATTTTTCCGCTGTATGTCAATTTTTGTTCTTTTAACATTCTCAGTCTTTGTAACTTACTCCCAGTTACACTTTCATAAACACCGATTTTTAATTTAACTGGCTCTGGAAGTTTGATATTGCTGAATCAGTACTTTCAGCATTGTAAAAACCGGAACAGAAATAATCATACCTATGACGCCAGCCAGCTGACCACCTAATAACAAGGCAAAGATAATACCAATTGGATGAATTTTTACTGTTTTCCCCATAATATAAGGTGATAACAGGTTGCTTTCAATCAATTGCATAACAAAAATAATCACAATAACGAATAATGCTTTTTCCGGCTGCACCATATAAGCTACCGTTACAACCGGGATGGCACCGATTATTGGACCAAAGTAAGGAATGATATTAACAATTGCCAGAATAATTCCAAGCAATAAAGCGTATGGTAAGCCTAACCACATCCAGCATAGTGTGGAAATAATCCCTACTGCGGCACTGATGATAATTTGTCCACGGATATAACCGCCAAGCCCTTTGCTGATTTCCCTGCAGATACTTCCTGTCTCATCCCGGTATTCATGCGGAATAAAGCGAAAAAGGAATGATTTAATAAACGGATAATCCTTCAAGAAATAAAATACAAGAACCGGGATAATGGTCAAGAGGATAACCGTATCCATCATACCATTAACACCACCGATAATTTTTCCAGAAAAGTTATTCATCGTATCCTCTAAGGAATAAATAAACATATCTATCCGGTCATGGACGGTCTCCGGTAAAAAAGAGGTAGACGTGTATATCTTATTGAGCCAATTCTGATACAGTGCAATAAATTCCGGAAAGTTCCGGCTCATTTCCTTTACTTGCTCGACAATTAATGGATATGCACGATAAATCGCATAGCCTGCTCCTCCAAAAAAGAGCAGGTAAATAACCAGCACTGCTGCTCCGCGGTGAATCCGATACCGATACAGCCACTCAATCAGCGGATGGAGTAAAAAAGCCAGTATGCCTGCAACCAGAAATGGAAGCATCAGCTTAAAAATAAAAGAAAAAAATGCTGCATAATACGGTTTTGTGATAGCTAAAAAATATAATAGAATAAAGGAAAGAATGGCAATTACCAGCAAAGAAATAACTTGTTTAGTTTTTATTTTTTTCCACATAAAATCACTCCCAGTCCTTGGTAGTGTAACCAATAGACCAGAAGTTTATCACAGATAACCTTCTGCCGGAGAAGAAAATTTCGTTTTATAATAATCTTCTCTCTTCTTTTGAAAATAAATCATCTAATGAACTAAGGGTTCCGTCCGCTTCGATCTGATGGATGTGTAATTCCTTTCCGGATATCGTTAATTCAATGGAACACACCCAGCAGTAATAGCTTGTTGGACTTAGTTTTCCAAGTTGTTTTCCCTGGCAATTTGGACATACTAGCATACTTCTTCATCCTTTTTCTGCTTATATCAGTCCAAGTATTGCCTTAAATAACATTTTTTATACACTTAATCCATAAAATCATACGGCGATAGTTCTTCTTCAGGAATATCCTCCACTGTTTCATATTCCTTTTTCTCAGCTTTTTGACTTGCTAGCTGGATCTGCAGCATTTCCTGCAATGACGTGTATCTTCGGTTTGTATCTTCGGTTTGCACTCCTTTGATAAATGCTTCTTTTTCACCGCAAATAATCAAGGATTCCTTTCCTCTCGTAATCGCCGTATATAAGAGATTTTTTCGCAGCATGCGATGATGCGAATATACGACAGGAAGAATGACAATCGGAAATTCACTCCCCTGTGATTTATGGATAGAAATACAGAAGGCATGTGTGAAGTTATGATAGTCTTTTCGGGTAAAGACTACTTCCTTATCTTCAAAAGCAATGACAATCTGCTCCTCATTCTCAACATTTTCTTCTGCTTTGAAAATGGCGGCAATCTCACCGATATCTCCATTATATATGCCATCCTCAGGCTGATTGACTAACTGAATGACACGATCGCCAACTCGATAAACAATATCTTGAAAGGCAATCTCCCGTTTTTTCTCTTCCGGAGGGTTAATTAGCTGCTGCAACGCCTCATTAATTGCATGAATCCCGGCCTGTGAACGATACATCGGGGATAGAACCTGAATAGAAGACGAATCAATTCCTTTTTTCTGTGCTTTATCAATAATCGATGTCAATACGTCGACCATCTGGTAGTCATAACAGGAAATAAAACTAAAATCCCGCGCGTTCTCTAAAGAACTCGTATTACAATCAGCATGTTTAATTTGATGAGCAAGCTGAATAATCTTAGAGCCCTCTTTTTGACGATATACATCTGTTAAAGAAATAACGGGCAGCACTTCACTTTTCATTAAATCTGTTAAAACCTGGCCCGGTCCTACCGATGGAAGCTGATCTTCATCTCCAACCAGAATAACCTGTATGGTATCCGGAATGGCTTTAAATAAATTATTTGCCAGCCAGGTATCTACCATTGAAAATTCATCTACAATAAGCAGCTTTCCGGATAGTGGCTCATGTTCATCTTTTTCAAAATTACCCATCCCATTCCAGCCAAGCAGCCGGTGAATCGTAACAGCAGGCAAACCGGTTGATTCCGACATCCGCTTTGCTGCCCGTCCTGTCGGAGCTGTTAAAATAAATGGAAAGCTATCCTTGTTTTTATAATCCGATAGATTTAAAGAGAGCTCATGAATTTTTGCAAAAGCTTGAATGATACCAGTTATAACTGTTGTTTTCCCGGTTCCCGGACCACCTGTTAAAATCATAATTTTAGAATGGATTGCTTGAACAATGGCATCAAATTGTTCTTTTCCATAGCTTAATGACTCTTTCTCCTCAATATCACCAGTTATTTTCAAAAGCTCTGATAAAGGCACTTCATCTTCTATCGGTTTCGTTAAAATTTTTTTCAAGCTGGCAGTAAAGTTATCCTCTGCGTAATATAAAGAAGGTAAATACACGCGTTCATCGATCATAATGATTTTTTTCTCTGTATTTAATTGCAACATAACATTGGAGACAGACTCATGATCTGAATGAGGAAGACGGAGTAACTGAATGACCTCTTGCGCACATTTTTCAAACGGCAGATAAACATGCCCTGCTTGAATACTTTGCTGTAAAATATAGATAACCCCGGCACCAATACGGCTTTTATGCGTATGTGAAATACCCTGGCTGGAGGCTATCTGATCTGCCATTTTAAAACCAAAGCCCTCAATATCAAACACATATTGATAAGGGTCCTTTTCCAGAATCTCCAGCGCCTCATCACGATAGGTCTGGTAAACTACCTGAGCCATCTTCAATCCAATTCCATATTCTGACAATTGTACAGCAACCCGTTCAAACCCTTGATTTTCTCTGAGGCGCTCCGCCAGTCTTTTCCCGGTTTCCTTGGATACTCCGGAAATGCCTTCTAATACAGATTGATTATCAATAATTTTAGAAACAGCATTCTCACCAAGCTTCTCGACAATTTTTGAGGCACTTTTTTTACCAACACCATAGAACAAATCACTGGACAAATATTGGACAAGCCCATCCTTCGTCGTCGGCAAAATGGTCTCATAGGATTGTACTTTTAATTGTGAGCCATAACGGGGATGCTTCTCCATCGCCCCATAAAAACGATAGGCAGTCTGATCCTGCAGCTGATCAAAATACCCCTTTACAATGATTTCTTTATCATCATACGCAAGGTTTGTCTTTGTAATTTTTATTCGGACGATAGAGAAATGCTCTGCCTCATTGCGAAAAATAGTATTGATGACGCTTCCTGTCACAAAAGGCAGTGCTTCCTTCGTTTCTACCTGGTTTTCCATGCTGATTACTCCTTATTTGTCCTCAGATTGCTCCATATACTGTAACGCAATTTTCTTTCCGTTAGCAGCCAACATATGATCTGACTGTAATTCCAGTGCTTTTTCAAAGTGATATAAAGCTTCTTCCGTATTTTCATGGAATAATGCGATCACACCCAGATTATAATAAGCGTCACTATGCTTCTCATTCAATCTAAGCACTTTTTCAAATATTTTTTGTGCTTCATCGAGAAATTCACCCTGTGCCAGGGATAAACCATATTGAAATAGAAAGCTTTCATCCTCTGAATCCAGTTCTGTTGCCCGCAGTAAATATGGCAGTGATAGCTTCCACTGCTCTTGATTACGGAAGCACATACCAAGCATAAAATAAGCATCTGCTTCTTCAAGCCCGTGCTCCATTGCCTTTAAAAAGTTTTGCCCGGCCTTCTCAAAGTCTTCCTGATCAAAATAGAGATTCCCCAAACCATAATATGCTGTTGCAGCATTTTCATCCAATTCAATGGCGCGCAGAAAGAAGCGTTCTGCTCTTTCTGCTTCATTCAGCTGCATCAACAGATTGCCAAAATTAATATAGCCCAATGGATTATTGGGGGATTCTTCAATGACTTCATTAAACAGCTGTGCTGCTTCTTGATACTTTTTTTCATTTAGCAGTGTAATTGCCTGCTGATTTTTATCCATTCATTAAGCCCCCTAAATACATGTTCAAAAAAGACACCAAAGGTTTCAGTGGAGCAAGTAATCGTGATAGTCTCCTGTGGGACAGGTAATCGCATTCCCATCGGAGACTATCACGTCCATTAAAAAATTCACCACTTATCTTTGGGGGACTTTTTGAACTTCCCCTGTTAGCCTACATATTGCAATGCTTTATTGTCTTTGATAATTTCATCAATTGTTCCGCCGCCAAGACATACATCACCTTGATAAAACACAACAGCCTGTCCTGGTGTAATTGCCCGCTGGCTTTCCTTAAATACAACATACGCCCTGTTATTTTTTACTGTAACAGTTACTTCTGAATCTTTTTGACGATAGCGGAACTTCGCTGTACAAGTAAACGTTTCTTCTATTTGATCCGGCTGCACCCAATTGATGTCCGTTGCTACAAGTGCATCAGAATATAGAAATTCATTATGGTAGCCTTGTGCGACATATAAATAATTGTCTTTTAAATTTTTCCCTACCACAAACCAAGGATCTCCGGAGCCACCGATACCGAGTCCCTGGCGCTGTCCAATCGTATAATACATTAATCCGTCATGCGTCCCTTTTTCGATCCCGTCTAATGTCATCATTTTCCCTGGCTGTGCCGGTAAATATTCACTTAAGAAGCTTTTAAAATTCCGTTCTCCAATAAAACAGATCCCCGTGGAATCTTTTTTCGCTGCTGTAGCCAGACCATAATCCGCTGCAATCTTGCGTACTTCCGGCTTTGGCAGGTGACCTAACGGAAACATAACTTTTTCTAATACATCTGAGCTGAGCTGATTTAAGAAATACGTTTGATCCTTATTATCATCAGCCCCGCGCAGCATTTGAATTTTCCCGTCTTCATCTCTTGCCACTTGCGCGTAATGCCCTGTTGCCAAATAATCCGCGCCTAAAGAAAGCGCATGGTCAAGAAATGCTTTGAATTTAATTTCTTTATTACACATAACGTCTGGATTTGGCGTTCGTCCAGCTTTATATTCATCCAGAAAATAGGTAAACACCTTATCCCAATATTGTTTTTCAAAGTTTACGGAGTAATATGGAATATCTAATTGGTTACATACCCGGACGACATCATCAAAATCCTCTGTCGCTGTACAAACACCGAACTCATCTGTATCATCCCAGTTCTTCATAAATATGCCGACAACATCATAGCCTTGTTCTTTTAATAATAGTGCTGCAACCGAAGAGTCGACACCGCCGCTCATTCCAACTACAACACGTATATTTTTATTATCTTCCATTGCCGCCCCTCCTTTAACTTGTTAATCGTTTGACAATCCTGGCAATTCGATCTGCTGCTTCTTTCACATTTGCTTCTGTATTTGCCAGCCCAAAGCTGAATCGAATTGAATTTGTTGTAACAGGGCTGTCTGAGCCAAACATAGCGGATAAAACATGTGAAGGCTCCACACTCCCGGCAGTACAAGCACTTCCGCTGGAAGCAGCAACACCGCTTAAATCAAAATTCGCAAGCAATGCTTCTACATTCGCTCCCGGAAAACTGATATTGATAATAGTAGACACTGTCTTTTCAAGATCTCCATTAATGTGAAAAGCAATGCCTGCCTCCATAAATGTATTTGTTAAGATTTGTTTATAGTGTCGATACTGTTGATTTCTTGAAGCTTTTGTTTCCATTGCTATGCCAGCTGCGAATTCAAAACCGACTGCTGCCGGAACATTTTCTGTTCCAGGCCGGCGTTTTCTCTCCTGCTCTCCGCCAAATTGAATCGGATTCATATGGACATCTTCACTCGCATATAAAAATCCAATCCCTTTAGGACCGCCGATTTTATGTGCGGAAGCTGTTAATAAGTCAATGCTTTGCTCCTTTACATCAATATCAATCAGGCCATAAGCCTGTACAGCATCTGTATGGAAATATGCCTGATGATTTTTTAATAGCTCTCCTATTTCACTAACCGGCTGAATAGCACCAGTCTCGTTGTTTACATACATAATAGAAACTAAAATGGTATCATCCGTTAAGGCAGCTTCCACATCTTGCATAGAAATCAGCCCTTTTTTATTGACAGGCAAGTATGTTACACGGAAGCCTTGTTTTTCTAATTTTTCTGCGGTGTGCAATGCAGCATGATGTTCTTGAACAGATGTAATAATATGGTTTCCTTTATTTTTATTCGCTTCCGCTACGCCCACAAGTGCCATATTATCCGCTTCTGTACCGCCGCTTGTAAAAATAAGCTCCTTTTCATTTGCACCAATGGATGCAGCCAATGCTTGCCGTGACGCATCGAGTTGCTGTCTTGCCTTCCGTCCAAAGGAATGAACACTTGATGCATTGCCGATGATCCCTTCATATACTGGAATCATCGCTTCAGCAACTCCCTTCGCCATTGGAGACGTAGCGGCGTGATCTAAATATATTGCTTCCATGATTCAAAATCCTTTCTAGTACGACTAAATATAAAACATATACGCTTCTTTAGGTCCTTCATCACTGTCATCATAATTTGCTAAATCTTCCAGTGTTGTTTTTTCTAATACATTTTTCACTGCGTCTCTGATTTGCAGCCATAAAGAAGCCTGTGCCGGTTTTTCATTTTCCATTCCTTCCACAATCGTCAAAGGCCCTTCCAGCACGCGAATAACGTCTCCGGCAGTAATTTCATTTGGTTTTTTAGCAAGCTGGTAGCCTCCATAAGCACCTCGTATACTTTTAATTAGCCCGGCATTTCTTAACGGTGAAGCAAGCTGCTCTAGATAGTGCTCCGACAAATCGTTATCCTTTGCAATAACCTTAAGAGAAATCGGGCCGCTCCCTTCATTTTTTGCCAAGTCTATCATGATTGTCAGTCCGTATCTTCCTTTAGTTGAAATTTTCATCCAATACACCTCAATTTTACTATCATTTATCTTTTTATTCTGCTTTCTATATATCATGTATTAAATAAAGTTAACTTATTTAATTCCATCTATACAAATTTGATTATTTATATTATAGCATGACTGCTCACCTCTTGCATTTCTCCTATATTCGCTTTAAGCTAATAGAATACTAAGCAGATGAAGGAAGTTATTTCATGTATAAACAACCACTCGCATATCGTATGCGACCAAAAAACATAGATGATATTATAGGTCAAGAACACTTGGTAGGTCAAGGAAAAATAATTGATCGTATGGTTAAGGCGAACCAGCTTTCTTCGATGATCTTATTCGGCCCGCCTGGTACCGGGAAAACATCGATGGCATTTGCTCTTGCAGAAACAATAGGGCTCCCGTCCAAAACGCTGAATGCTGTGACTGATAAAAAGAAGGATATGGAAATTGTTGTTGAACAGGCAAAGATGCAGGGGCAGACAGTTCTGATTTTAGATGAGGTGCACCGTCTGGACAAAGCAAAACAGGATTTTTTACTGCCGCATTTAGAAAATAATTTACTGACTTTAATTGGTTGTACAACAAGCAATCCTTATCATTCCATTAATCCGGCAATAAGAAGCCGCTGCCATTTGTTTGAGCTGCGCGGCTTAACACTTGCAAATGTTAAAACAGCATTGCAGCGTGCTATTCAAGATGCGACAAATGGTTATGGAGATAAAAATATTCATATTAGTGATGATGCTTTAGAGCATCTGGCTATTTCAGCGAATGGAGACCTGCGCTCCGCACTAAATGGCTTAGAGCTTGCAGTCAGCTCTACTCCACCAAATTCTCATCAGCAAATTGAAATAACGCTTGCAATTGCGGAAGAATGTATGCAGAAAAAAAGTTTCTCCCACGACAAAGATGGGGATGCGCATTATGATGTTTTGAGCGCTTTCCAAAAATCGATTCGCGGAAGTGACGCTGATGCTGCACTTCATTACTTAGGGCGTTTGATAGAAGCAGGGGATTTAGACAGCATCGCCAGAAGACTGATTGTCATTGCTTACGAAGATATTGGTCTGGCAAGTCCGCAAGCCGGTCCGCGTGCTGTTGCAGCAGTTCAAGCTGCCGAACGGATTGGTTTTCCAGAAGCGCGAATCCCGCTGGCTAACATTGTTGTAGAATTAGCCCTTTCACCAAAGTCAAACACAGCATATAAAGCCTTAGATGCCGCCTTAGAAGATATTCGCAAAGGAAAAAGCGGCGAAATTCCTGCACACTTAAAAGATGCACATTATTCAGGGGCAGGCAAGCTTGGCAGAGGTATAGATTATAAATATCCTCATAATTATCCGGGAGCATGGGTCAAACAGCAGTATTTACCTGATACGATAAAAAAACAGAACTACTACACACCAAAAGATACAGGAAAATTTGAAAGTGCCTTAAAACAAGTATATGAACGCATCAAAAAAGATTAGGATAGAATTTAGCGGGCAGCTCCCCGCTAAATCTTAAATGGAACGAATCAGGTGATACAATGATCGTTCCCCATACATAAAAAATTTTACTTTCATTATACTTAGCAGGAATGATTATGGACACTCCTGTTACGAACAATAGGACCTCAGGAAATTTAATCTATAATTTAAAGTGGTGTATATTTTTAAACTCCTCTGGAAAGAATAGAGATTACTATAATCTTTCTAGTACGTTAGGAAAGTATGACATGTTAACGTACAAATATAAGAAAAACGCAAAGACCTGTGATTACAAGTTTTTCTTAGACAGCTAAGAAAGTATAAAGCTTTCTTACTGCATAAGCTCAAACTTTGATTGTCACCTAAAGACTGGGTGCCAGCAAAGTTTTCTAATATTTTCTTAATTATGAGGAGTGAATAGCATGGTAAAAGTAAGACAAGACGCTTGGTCTCATGAAGACGATCTGTTATTGGCAGAAACTGTTCTGAGACATATTCGTGAAGGAAGCACTCAGCTGAATGCATTTGAAGAAGTAGGAGATCATTTAAACCGTACCTCAGCAGCCTGCGGTTTCAGATGGAATGCAGAAGTTCGTAATAAATACGAAAATGCAATTGACCTAGCGAAAAGACAAAGAAAAGAAAGAAAGAGAGCTTTGAACAAAACCGTTCAAGCTGTTCCCAAAGTTCCTGTTGCTGATACAGAGCATGTTCCAGATCATGAAGAACCTGAGCGCAAGTTGGCAGTACAGACAAATATTGAATCGGCTGCACCATTCAATTTAGATACAGTCATTAAGTACTTAAAATCATTAAAAAAAGACTTGTATACTTCTAATCAATCGAAGTCTTCGCTGCAAGCATTAGAGAATGAGAATACCTCTTTGCAGGCGAAGGTGGAGGAATTACAAAAGAAATTAACAGATACTGAACAGCAGCTGCATGCCATGAAAGAAGATTATCAAACATTTATCCAAATTATGGACCGAGCCCGTAAAATGACAGTTTTTGAGGATGCCAACCTTATAAGTGCACCTTCCTTCCGTATGGATAAAAACGGAAACCTTGAGCAGCTTGCACAAGGATCAAATTAAATTGATTTAGATACTTTCCTTGACACAGCACAGGTAGCTATCCATCATCAATACGTAAAAAACTGCACAAAATTGTGCAGTTTTTTACGTAATCCCGATAGTGCCGTCCAACAATAAAGTTTTGATCCCGCTTTTGGCAGGTGGGTGTCCTGCTTTAAAGGTTTTATGCTTCCCCTCTTAGGCATGCACGCACTTTAAAGACAAATCGGATTCCCTAACTTACAGGTGTTCGGTCAAAATACCAATTGTTAACGAACACATCAGGATTGTTATGATTTATTTTTATTATCTTAGCATAAATTTGTTCAAAGTACAAATAATATATTATAGAAAAATCAATTTCAGCCGGCTTCTTAGATAATCCCTTGCTCTACCATAGCATCGGCAACCTTTAAGAAACCTGCAATATTTGAACCGGCAACGAGATTTCCTTCTTTCCCATACTCGTTTGCAGCTTGAATACTATTTTGGTAAATATCACGCATGATGTCTTGGAGCTTTTCATCCACTTCTTCAAAACTCCAGGCAACACGGCTGCTGTTTTGAGCCATTTCTAACGCAGACACAGCTACGCCGCCTGCATTTGCTGCTTTTGCTGGTGCAAATAAAACATGATTATCCAAAAATTGGTTAATCGCCTCTAAGGATGATGGCATGTTTGCCCCTTCTCCTACTGCGATCACACCATTTTTAATTAACGTTTTTGCTGTTTCTTCGTCAATTTCATTTTGTGTTGCACAAGGTAAAGCAATCTCACATGGAATCTCCCAAACCGATCCGCCTGCAACATATTCTGCATTCGGATGTGTTTCTAAGTATACATTTATACGCTCTCTATCTACTTCTTTGATTTGCTTCACTAATTCAACATCAATACCATTCTCATCATATACATATCCGTTGGAATCACTGCACGCAACTACTTTTGCACCAAATTCGGCTGCTTTTTCCATAGCATAAATAGATACATTCCCTGATCCAGATACAACAACTGTTTTACCGGAAAAATCCCGGCCATTATCTTTAAGCATTTCCTGTACAAAGTAAACCGTGCCGTAACCTGTTGCCTCTTTACGTGCTAAGCTGCCTCCGAAACCTAGACCTTTACCCGTTAAGACACCTGGTTCTACAGCACCTTTTATCTTTTTATACTGACCGTATAAATAACCGATTTCTCTTCCGCCTACCCCGATATCTCCCGCAGGCACATCTGTATCCGGCCCAATATATCTAGATAATTCTGACATAAAGCTTTGACAAAATCTCATAATTTCTAAGTCTGACTTTCCTTTTGGATCAAAATCAGATCCGCCTTTTCCTCCACCAATAGGTTGACCGGTTAAAGAGTTTTTAAAGATTTGTTCAAAGCCTAAAAATTTAATAATACTTGCATTTACTGTTGGATGAAAACGAAGGCCGCCTTTATATGGTCCAATAGCGCTGTTAAATTGAACACGGTAACCGCGGTTCACCTGAACACGTCCTTCATCATCTATCCAAGGAACACGAAAAGTAATTAAGCGTTCTGGTTCTAAGATTCTTTCTAAGATCCCTAACTCCATGTAAATTGGATGCTTTGCAAAAACAACTTCTAAAGATTCGACAATTTCTTCAACTGCTTGCAAAAATTCTGTCTCATGGCTATTTCTCTGCTTTAGTTCTTCGTAAACACCTTGTACGTATTCTTTTGCTGTTCGATGACTATGCTGTAAATTATTTTCCATGGCTCTCATCATTCATCTCCTTTATATTTTCAACCGATTCCTTATTGAAAAGGTTTTTTTATTTTATATGAAAAAACAAATAAATACAAGAATCTTAAAGTTCTGTTTGTTTTTATTTCACATTTTTCTGTATTTATTGCAGAAATGATATGCACGATATGCAGAGATATCGTGCATATTCTACAACCTTATTCTTTATTATTTCTTTCCGCTAATGCAATCGACAATTCCTGCAGCTGGTCTCCACTCACTTCACCAGGAGCTGCTGTCATTAAATCAGAAGCAGATGCTGTTTTAGGGAAAAGAATTGTATCACGCAGGTTAGAGCGCCCTGCCAGCAGCATAATAATGCGATCTAACCCTAATGCAACCCCACCATGAGGCGGTGCTCCATATTCTAATGCGTCCAATAAGAAACCAAATTGCTCTCTTGCTTCTTCTTCTGTAAATCCGAGCGCTTTGAACATTTGATTTTGCAGTTCTGTCTGGTGAATACGGATCGATCCGCCGCCAAGCTCATAGCCATTTAAAACTAAATCATATGCATTCGCACGGACATTTACCGGATCGGTTAACAGTTTATCTTTATCGGCTTCCACCGGTGATGTAAACGGATGGTGAGCTGCAAAATAACGGCCTAATTCCTCATCATATTCAAATAGCGGCCAGTCTGTTACCCATAAGAAATGAAACGCTTCTTCATCAATCAACCCTAAGTCTTTCCCAAGCTTCAAGCGCAACGCTCCTAAACTATCGTAGACGACAGATGATTTGTCAGCTACAAATAATAGCAAGTCTCCACTGCTTGCATTTGCCTTATCCATGATAGCTGCTTTTTCCTCATCGGATAAAAATTTACTGATCGGACCTTTCACTTCGTCTTCCTCTACTTTTAACCAGGCCAAGCCTTTTGCACCATATACATTTACAAACTCTGTTAACTTATCAATATCCTTTCTGGAATAATTGCCGGCAGCACCTTCTACATTTAATAAAGCTACTTTTCCGCCATTTTCTACTGCTTGCTTAAATACTTTGAATCCAGAAGCAGCCACGATATCTGATACATGAATTAATTCTAATCCAAAGCGTGTATCTGGTTTATCAGAGCCAAAACGGTTCATGGCTTCATCATAAGGCATCCGTTGTAAAGGTAAGTGAATATCGACACCTTTCACCTCTTTAACAACCTCTTTCATCATTTCTTCTGTCATGGTCATAATCTCATCGCTTGTTAAAAAGGATGTTTCGATATCCACCTGGGTAAATTCCGGCTGACGATCCGCACGTAGGTCTTCATCACGGAAGCAGCGTGCGATTTGGTAATAACGTTCGAATCCGCTCATCATAATTAGCTGTTTAAATAACTGCGGAGATTGTGGTAAAGCATAAAATTCACCCGGATGAACACGGCTCGGTACAAGGTAATCACGAGCTCCTTCCGGTGTACTTTTGGTTAAAATTGGTGTTTCCATTTCTAAGAATTCATTTTTATTTAAATAGTTGCGAATTGCCTGTGTGGTTTGATGCCGTAATTTAAACGTTTCCTGCAAGCCTGGCCGGCGTAAATCTAAATAACGGTACTTTAAGCGGATATCCTCTGCGATATTGATATCATCCTGAATCATAAATGGAGGATTTTTCGCTTTATTTAACACTGTAATTTCATGTGCCAGTACTTCCAATTTGCCAGTCGGAATGGAAGGATTTACGGTTGCTTCATCACGTAAAACAAGCTTGCCGACTACATCAATCACATATTCAGAGCGGATACTTTCCGCTATTTCCAGCGCTTCCTGAGAAAAATCCGGATTAAAAACAATTTGCATAATTCCTGATTTGTCCCGTAAATCAATGAAAATCAGCCCGCCAAGATCCCGGCGCTTTTGAACCCAGCCTTTTAGTCTGACTTCCTGTTCTATTTCATTTTCGGTTAAGTGTCCTGATAAAACACGTTCTGTCATTTTTTAACTCTCCTCCAATAACAACTCTTTCATTCCAGAAACAATATAATCAATTGAAATCTCTGTTTGATTTCCGGTTTCCATATTTTTAACGGCTACCACTTGCTTTTCCAGCTCATCATCACCTATAAAAATAACAAATCTTGCTTTTAACCGGTCTGCCGCTTTAAGCTGTCCTTTCATTTTGCGATGCTGGTAATCCGTATCTGCCTGAATCCCGTTCGTACGCAACTGATGAACGAGCTTTACCGTCTCCGTCCGTACTTTTTCAGAACCAAAGCCTGCTACAAAACAGTCCAGCTTTGTATCAACAGGTATAGCAATATTTTCTACCTGAAGAGCCATTAACAAGCGTTCTAAGCCCATTCCAAAACCAATTCCCGGTGTATCCGGACCGCCAAATTCATTAATTAATCCATCGTATCTGCCGCCGCCGGCTAATGTCGTAATAGCACCAAAGCCTTCAGCTTCACTCATAATTTCAAACGCTGTGTGATTATAGTAGTCTAAGCCGCGGACTAAATTGGAATCCACTGTATATGAAATTCCCATAGCATCTAAATATGCTTGAACCTGTTCAAAATATGCTTGAGATTTTTCATTTAAATAATCCAAAATGGATGGTGCAGTCTTCATTGCTGGATGATCACGATCTTTTTTACAATCCAGCACACGTAATGGATTTTTATCCAGCCGTGATTGGCAATCTGAGCAGAGCTCCTCACGATATGGATCAAAGTGAGCTACAAGTGCATCACGATGTGCCCTGCGGCTTTCTTTATCGCCTAATGAGTTAATTACCAGCTTTAATGATTTCAAACCTAACCTTTGATAAATCTGCATTGCCAAATCAATGACTTCTGCATCAATTGCAGGATCCTCACTTCCCATCGCTTCAACCCCGAATTGATTTAATTGGCGCATTCTGCCTTTTTGCGGACGTTCATAACGAAACATCGAGCCGAAATAATAGAGCTTCTCCGGTAAATTAGGGCTGCCGTATAATTTATTTTCAACAAAGGCACGGGCAACACCAGCTGTTCCTTCTGGACGAAGCGTAATACTCCTGCCTCCTCGATCCTCGAAAGTATACATTTCCTTTTGCACAATATCTGTAGAATCTCCAACCCCGCGCTGGAATACTTCCGTATGCTCAAAGATTGGTGTGCGTATTTCGTGATAACGATATGCATCACAAATGTTTTTTATTTGTTTTTCAACATATTGCCATTTTACTGTATCCTCCGGCAAAATATCTACGGTTCCTCTTGGCGCTTTCATAGCCATTTTATTGCCTCCTTCACTCATATCCAAAATAACTGGCGAACTTTGCTTTCTGACCAGCAGAAAATGGTAGCAGGTAGTTTTTAATGCGGATGATTTCATTTTTTGACAATACAAAAATCCCGTCCCTTATTAAAAAATAAGGGACGGGATTTTTCCCGCGTTGCCACCCTAGTTGATATCAAAAAAGATACCCACCTTTACCAGTTAACGCCTGCAACACGTTTATATCTACTCCATCTATTTCGATATAAATCCTCCAGAATGTCTTTCATATAAACCGGATAGATAGTTGCTCCCAGCCAATGACAACTACTCTCTTCCTACCTGTGCCTATATTACTTTTTCCTTCAACGGTTTCATTCATTTAATTTTAAGGAACTTCTGCTAAGACCGTCCACTCGTGCTGAGTAACGTAGAAGTCCACCACATCCAGTGGAAGACATCCAGTGGATGTGGAATGATTATAATGATAAGGTTAGTTTCGTACAATGTCAAGAACGATTGCTCTTTTTTTTCAATTGTTTTACTTCCTGCATGGAAATTCCAAGCTCTGTTGCTATTTCTAAATAGGTTAACGTCTTTTCCATTTGCAGAAAATGATGAAAATCCACCATCAACAGTTCAGAATAATTATTGGCATTTCTTTGTTTTGTCTCTCGATGCATCGCTTAAGTTCTCCTTTAAAATGAAGTTCTTATAGCATCTCCACAAAATGTTAACCTTATTCTTACCTTTTTCCCTATCTGTCTTTACTATCAATAATCAGTGTTACAGGCCCATCATTTACCAGCTGGACATCCATCATCGCCCCAAACTTCCCTGTCTTTGTCTCTATTCCCTCCACACGCAATGCTTCATTAAAGGCATCGTATAAGGCTTCTGCTTTATCAGGCTTGGCTGCTTTGGTAAAGCTTGGACGCCTCCCTTTTTTTGTATCTCCATACAGTGTAAATTGGGATACAGATAAAATGCTTCCTTCTACATCCTTAATGGAAAGGTTCATTTTGTCATTCTCATCTTCAAAAATACGTAAATGGACAATCTTATTGACAAGATACTTTAAATCCTCATCTGTATCCTCATGGGTAACACCAACAAGTAAAAGAAATCCTTTTTTTATTTTACTAATTTTTTCTCCACGGGTCGTGACAGAAGCTTCCTTCACCCGCTGCAATACTACCTTCATAAAACAAACGCTCCTTACTGCACTGTTCTTGTCACAGTGTACACTTCCCGAATCTGCTTTATTCGATCCACTACTTTGCGCAGGTGGTTCGTGTTATGGATTAAAATGGTTAATTGAATAACAGCCATTTTATTGCGGTCTGACCTGCCATTAACATGCGTAATATTCGTTTTTGTTTCATTGACAGCCTGCAATACCTCATTGAGCAAACCACGGCGATCATAGCCTGTAATTTCTAAGTCAACATGATATTGTTTTCTTTCCGCATATTGATTTTTCCATTTCACATCTATATAACGCTGCTTTGCTTCCTCTGTTTGTACATTGGGACAATCCGCACGGTGAACAGATACGCCTCTGCCTTTTGTAATATAGCCTAAGATTTCATCACCGGGTACCGGATTACAGCATTTTGCTATCCGGACAAGCAAATTGTTGACACCAGCCACTTCAATGCCTGAATCTTTCTTTGAGGATGGTCTTACCTTATCTGTTTTTACCTCTTCTATCTTTGTCTCCAAATCTTGATCAGCTTCTCTTGAATGACGAATCTTTTCCGTTAATCGAGTAGCTATAAGTGCTGCCGTAATTCCTTGATAACCAACAGCCGCATACATATCATCTTCATTTGTAAAATTGAATTTGTCAAATACACGCTGTAAATTATCCTGCGTTAATACTTCTTTAGGATCGATATCAAAGGCACGAATTTCTCTTTCTACAGCTTCTTTCCCTTTACCAATATTCTCATCACGCTGCTGTTTTTTGAAAAATTGCTTTATCTTACTTTTCGCTTGCGAGGTTTGAACCATTTTCAGCCAATCCTTTGATGGTCCATACGAATGCTTTGAGGTCATTACATCCACAATATCTCCGTTTTGCAATTGATAGTCCAGAGGCTCCATCTTGCCATTAATTTTCGCTCCAATCGTTTTATTACCGATTTCTGTATGAATCTTGTAGGCAAAATCGATTGGTATCGAGCCTGACGGCAATTCGATTACCTCTCCTTTTGGTGTGAAAACGTAAACCATATCTGAAAAAAGATCAATTTTCAGCGACTCCATAAATTCTTCCGCATCATGTGTTTCACTTTGCCACTCCAAAATCTCCCGGAACCATGATAATTTCTCTTCAAAGGAGCTTTTTCCTTTTGCCTGCTTTCCTTCTTTATATGCCCAATGCGCTGCAATCCCATACTCTGCAATATCATGCATTTCCTTCGTACGTATTTGTACCTCAAGCGGATCACCTTTAGGTCCGATCACCGTCGTGTGCAGCGATTGGTACAGGTTTTGCTTCGGCATCGCAATATAATCCTTAAACCTGCCCGGCATTGGCTTCCAATTTGTATGAATAATCCCTAAGACAGCATAGCAATCCTTAATATTATCAACCAAAATCCGGACAGCAAGAAGATCATATATTTCATTAAACTGTTTTTTCTGATTGACCATCTTTTGATAAATGCTATATAGATGCTTCGGGCGGCCTGACATCTCTGCTTTAATATTTACAGCCTCAAATTCTTGTGAAAGATCAGTAATCACTTCCTGGATATAAGATTCTCTTTCTTCTCTTTTTTGCTTCATTAACTGAACAATACGATAATATTGCTGCGGATTAAGATAGCGTAATGCCGTATCCTCGAGCTCCCACTTTATCGTGGATATTCCCAGCCGATGGGCAAGCGGAGCAAAAATTTCCAGCGTTTCATTGGAAATACGTCTTTGCTTTTCTGGCGGCAGATGCTTTAATGTCCGCATATTATGCAATCTGTCAGCAAGCTTAATCATAATAACACGGATATCTCTTGCCATTGCAACAAACATTTTCCGATGATTTTCAGCCTGCTGCGCTTCTTTTGTTTCATAGCGAATTTTCCCAAGCTTTGTTACACCATCAACAAGTGCAGCTATTTCATGATTAAATTCTTCTTCTATTTGTTCAAAAGTTACATCTGTATCCTCGATAACATCATGAAGAAAGCCTGCTGAAATGGTTTCTGCGTCCATTAACAAATCAGCAAGTATTCCGGCAACCTGTACTGGATGAATAATATATGGTTCACCAGATTTACGAAATTGATCTTTATGAGCTTCTTTCGCAAATTCATAAGCGCGTTCAATCAAAGCAACATCTTGATCAGATAAATATTCTTTTGCTTTTTCTACAATATCTGTAATGTTGACATTTTCATCTTTTGCCATGTAATCACCTTTATTTACCCTCAATATTCAATAAATTATACTAAAATAAAAATAGCAACAAGTATCTAAAAGCTTGAAGCCATTTCTTCCATTAAAATCTCTTCATTTTCTCCGGTTTAAAAACATTATTCGATAATAATTACTATTATAAGACTTTTTTTATATGTCTGTCCAACTAAAACATATTATATACGGATAAATTAATTTATACAAAAAAGAGTCAACACAGGATTTAGCTCCGTTTGACTCTTTTTTGTATGTTTATTAATAAGTCATTATCGTAAGCACATCGTAGCCTTCCAATTTATCCTTTCCATCCAGATAGCTTAATTCCACCAGGAAAGCACAGCCGGCAACGATTCCTCCAAGCTGTTCTACTAAATGAATGGTTGCTTCAATGGTACCGCCTGTTGCCAGGAGATCATCTGTAATAAGGACACGCTGTCCAGGCTTAATAGCATCCTTATGAATGGTTAAGACATTCTTTCCATACTCCAGTCCATACTCCACTTTAATGACTTCCCGTGGTAATTTTCCTTCTTTGCGGACGGGGGCAAAACCAATCCCCAAGGCATAGGAAACAGGGCAGCCAACAATAAAACCTCTTGCCTCCGGGCCAACAATAACATCAATTTCTTTTTCTTTTGCATATGCTACAATTTCATCCACAGCTGATTTATAAGCTGGTCCATTGGCCATCAATGGCGTAATATCTTTAAAACGAACTCCTTCTTTTGGCCAGTTCTCAACAATCTCGATATACTCTTTATAATCCATATACTGCTTCCTCCTTCACATTTAGGGACGTATCCATACAAGATTCAAACCACTTTTTCAAATCTTGATAATTAGAATAGATAAGTATATTCTCGGCTTCTTTTTGTTTCATACATGTTTGATAAACGATTGATTCGGATAAATCTTGTTTGTTCGTTGCTGCTTCATAACGAAGCCAGCCATCCTTTTTCACTGCAAAACCTAAATCTACAAACACATCTGACATAAACATCACTTTTGCTTCATTCCAGCCTCGATGCTGTTCAATCGCCTTCTGCATTTCTGCAACCCGAAACTGCTTATGCTGTTTAATCAAGCTATAATAGTCTATAAATTCTTTCCGCGATGGGAACTGAAATGGGTATTGGTTTGGCACCTGGCGGATGGCAATTACAATATTTTCAGGATTCATCTGACGGATAATTTCCTTCATATCATTTAATGATTCGGGCAACGCTGTAAAGCCGATTGTCTGATAAGAACGGAGATCCATCGACAGTGCCTCTTTATAGCTGAATGTCTCCTGATGCTTAGTGAACTGCACAGGCTCTCCGCAAACAAAAACTTCTTTTCCTGTCCCGGGAAGCAGTTGCTCCGCTTTTTTGCCGCGAAAATCAAATAGCTGCCATTCTGTAATTTTCAAATCTTCCATCATTAATTGCGCCATCCGTCTGCCGTTCCATTCATTAACAGAAAGTTCTCCGGCAACAGATATCTTTGTATATGGAGAAATAGCTTCCTTCAGTTCCCCAAATCCAAAGCCAACCATATCTATTTGTGCTTTTGGAGACGCAAATTGCATTTTCAAGTGATTCTTTTTACTTCCAATTTGACGGACTTCTTTTGGTATTCCATTTATTTCAAATAGCGGCTTTGGGTTACCCATGCCGAACGGGGCAAGCTTTCCTATCTCTTCAATGATTGAAACATTAATATCTTCTATATCTAATATAGCATTAATATTTAATTCCTGCTTAAAATCTTCTTCTGATAAATGCTCAAAAAGTAAATCATCCAAAGCTGCTTCCAGGGAGACCAAATTCTCCACAGGTAATGTCATCCCTGCTGCCTGGGCATGCCCGCCAAAGTGTGTAAATAAATCTCTGACAGTCATACAGCCTTCAAATAAATCAAATGCAGGAATACTTCTGGCCGATCCTTTGACAATACCTTGTTCCGGCTTTATCGCAAGCACAATCGCCGGACGATCATATTTTTGAACTAATTTGGAAGCAACAATTCCTAATACTCCTTCATTCCAGCCTTCTTTGGCTACAATAATAATCCTTTTATCTGTTTGAATCATTCCCATTGCTTCATCAACAATTTCTTGAACAATTTTCTTGCGCTGTTCATTCATATGATTTAGTTCATTCGCCATTTCCAGGGCAATTTCAGCATCCTTCTCCAGGAACAGGTCAACAGCTAAGTCGGCATCTCCTAAACGTCCTACTGCATTGATCCGCGGACCGATCCGAAAACCGACATCCTCTTCTGTAAGACGCTCCTCCAATTGGCACACTTGCTTCAATGCTTTCAACCCTACATTGTTTGTCCGCTCAAGCTCTTTTAAACCAAATGTCGCTAAAACGCGATTTTCAGAAACCAATGGCACCAGATCCGCAATCGTACCTATCGCAGCAAAAGGAAGTACCTCATACGGAAGCTCTCCCATGATGGCTTGTGCTAATTTCAATGAAACACCCACACCGGCAAGTTCTTTAAAAGTATAATCCTCCGATAGCTTTGGATGAATGACCGTATAACAATCTGGTATTTGTGCCTGAGGCTCATGATGATCGGTAATGATTAAATCCATTCCAAGCTCTTTTGCTACTTCCGCTTCATGTACAGAAGCAATTCCTGTATCAACCGTAATAATCAACCCGAATCCAGCCTGATGAAGCTGCCTGAATGCCAATTCATTCGGGCCATATCCTTCTGTGAATCTATTCGGAATATAATATTCACAATCTGCACCAATTTTTTTTAAGGCATGCAGCAGAACAACCGTGGAGCTTACCCCATCAGCATCATAATCCCCATACACAACGATCTTTTCCTGATTGGCAGCCGCTTCCTTGATCCGTTTCACTGCTTTATCCATTCCCTGCAATAAAAATGGATCAGCCAAATTACTTAAATCAGGCTGCATAAATTGTTTTGCTTCTTCCGTTGTCGTAATTCCTCTTTGCAAAAATAGATCCTTTACAATAGGCGACATTGCTATTTCTATTGAATCTCTATCCTTTGCAGGAGGATTATTTATATATTTCCAGTTTGCTTTACTTGATAGCATAAATTCACCCCTGACCTAGTTATTATACTAAACTAAATCAGGGGCATCAAATAGATTCCTTTAAGTAAGAAAGAAATTAATAAGACAGATTATTCTTTATCTGCTTTTTGGGCTTGTTTCGCTTCTTGACGCAGTTTTTTTCGAGTTTCTTTTTTGTTTTCTTCTTCATTCTGTTCATCCATAATTCCATGCGCTGCCATTCGCTTTTTCAAACGTTCGTTTTCTGTGCTGAGCTTTTTGACATCATGATGTGCTCTATAAAGCCGGAGAGCTCCTACTGCTGCAGTAATTAACCCTCCCATTAATACTGAAAAGAGAATAACGAGAATTAAAGGTGATTCCGTCTCCCAGAATAAATAGTTTACTGTTACCGGATCTACATTAATAACAGCAAACACTGCAATGATAATCACAAATATAATAGCGAGTATAACATATACTTGTCCATTCATAAAAACTTCCTCCATCAATACATATTTATTATCTATTCATTACCCGATTTAATATTATGTTAAGCCTGAAAAAATAAAAGAGAGCTTTCATTTTTAGAATGCCATTGTTCAAGAAATGCTGTTTTTTAGGCTTATCTGGAGACATTACTGTATTGAAAGCTCTCTTTAGGTGTTCAGCTTCACTATTAAGTTTTTTAAACCTGCGGACCTTCCACCCGTTCTTTCTTTCTAAAGTCAACTGGCTTCTTTTTCACGGATTTGCCTCTCCATACTAACCAAAGCTGTGAAGCTAAGTATAGAGAAGAATACGTCCCGGCCAATAATCCGATTAACAAAGCAAAAGCAAATGCCCAAATCGATGATGCTCCAAGCACCATAAAAGCAACAACAGCAATAATGGTTGTAATCGATGTATTCATTGTCCGCGTAAAGGACTGAACAATACTCTTATTAACAATTTCCGCCAGTTTCTTAAAGGATTTGACGGTTTTTTCATGGCGAATGTTTTCCCTGATCCGGTCAAAAATAACGAGTGTATTATTCAAAGAATAACCGATGATCGTTAGAATAGCAGCTACAATTGTCACATCAAATTCAATTTGGGTTAAACTGAATGCCACCAGCATAAAGAACACATCATGCAGGAGGGCAATAACTGCCGTCACCCCAAAGAAGAATTCAAAGCGAATCGCAATGTACGCAACAATAAACAGTGATGCTATTGCTACTGCATAAATAGCGTTTTTTACAAGTTCCTGACCAACAATTGGTGATACAACACTCACACTCGGCTCATGGCCATAGGAATCCAGGAAATGCTGCTGAACATTGTCTACTTCTCCCTCATCAAGAATCGTGTCAAAACGGACAACGCCGATATCATTGTTTTCACCGGATAAATTTACAGAGCTTACTTCGTAGCCCAGTACTGTAAATTCTTCTACAATTTCATCTTCCGTCAAGCTTTGATCAGCTACAACCTCTATTCGTGAACCACTTGTAAAATCAACACCAGGGTTAATTCTAAATATACCGATGATAATAGCTCCAATGACAACTAACAGCAATGTAAAGGTAAAGAATTTCTTACGATGATTCGTAAAATTAACCTGCTTTTTAAAAATCGTTGGCTCAAGCTCGCTCCCTTCTGTGATATCCTTGATTTGGTTTTTGTTAACACCAAGCCAAGCCTTTCTTTTTTTCAGGAAGCCACTTTGAACCCATAATGCCAAGAGAGCTCTTGTGCCGAATACTGCTGTAATAAAACTAATTAAAATACTGATGATTAACATCGTCGCAAAACCCTTAACAGAGCTTGTTCCAAATACAAATAACACACCTGCTGCAATTAAAGTGGTTAAGTTCGCATCCAAAATGGTTACAAACGAATTTTTGTTTCCAGATTGAAAAGCAGCTTTCACAGACTTACCAGTCCGTAACTCTTCTTTAATACGTTCAAAAGTAATAACATTCGCATCAACTGCCATCCCGACTCCGAGAATTAGCGCAGCTATACCAGGCAATGTTAAAACCCCATTCAGCAGTTCAAAAATTAAAACTACCAGGAATACATAAGCAACTAAATTAATCGAAGCGATGATACCGCTGAAGCGATAAAACACACAAAGATAAAGAATGATTAAACCGATCCCGATAATTCCGGCAAAAACCGTTTCATTTAATGCTTGTTCACCGAATTGTGCACCTACAGATGTAGAAAAAATTTCATTCATATGTACAGGCAGTGAACCAGAATTAATGATATCAGCCATTTGTTGTGCTGATTCTACCGTAAAGTTCCCTTCAATCATGACATTATTGGAATGGATGGCCTGGCTTACTGCTGGAGCAGAAACAAATTTAGGCTCCTCTTTCATCACTTCTTCTGCGAATGAATCCTCATCTTCCTGATAATCCATCCAAATAACAAGACGGTTATCAGCCATTTGACTAATTTCTTCCGTTACTTCACCGAATTTCGCTGCATCTTGCAGCTGTAAGGTGACAATCGGCGCATTTGTATTTGGATTATAATCCTGACTGGCACTTCCTTCAACAATGTCTGATCCATCAAGATATTCTTTATCATCAACATCTCTGAAAGAAAGTTGTGCCGAGGTGGACAGTAAATCTCTTGCCTCAGCCTGATTGTCAATTCCCGCAAGCTGTACCCGAATTCGATCTTCTCCTTCTATATTAATGACCGCTTCACTGATTCCCAGCCGATTTACGCGGTCATTCAATGTTTGAACCGTTCCTTCCATCAGGCTGCTTGAAATTTCCTGGTCATCATTCACAGGCTCTACTTCATATAAAACTTCAAAGCCTCCCTGCAAATCCAAGCCAAGATTTACATTACTTACTAGATTGCTAAACGTTGTTCCAATTACTCCTGCCAAAACTGCGATGACAAGAAAAAAGGCAACGAGTCTGCCTCTTTTTTTCATCGTTTGCACTTCCTCCTTCGTATATCAACCTTTGAATCCATGTTATTTACCCGTATTTGGTGAATTACCAATAAGCGCTTCAATCGAAGCGGCTAAATCATCATTCTCATAGGATTGAATCGTTAAATAGCTCAAATAAACAGATGATTTTAAATGAAAAATATCTTGAACAATTTCGTGCAATCTTTTTTCAGACTTCCTATTCCAAACCTTTACCGAAAGGCATCTCCACACATCCTCTGGAGTGGCTTGCTCATAACCCAGCATTTCCAACTCTTCTTGTTTGCTCTTTAGTGCCGGGTAAACCATTTCTTTCCACGCGTCTACATATTGGCTCTCCATTTCATCCCACCATTTCTACCTGATCTCCATGAAGCTTTCCCAGTTGTATGGCTTTTTCATTCAACTGTCATGGTTTGTCCATTATCCAGCATATATATCATTGTATATCAAATTTATTTTTTTGAGAAGGCGGGGCAACATAAATGACAAAACAAACCTTTATCCAGGGAGCATTGATTCTAATTATCGCCGGGATGCTTACCCGTTTTATGGGTTTCATTAACCGTATGGTCGTAGCGCGCTTTATGGGTGAGGAAGGTGTCGGACTCTACATGATGGCTCTGCCTACCTTATTTTTAGTGATGACACTGACTCAATTCGGTCTTCCAGTTGCTATTTCCAAGCGTGTAGCTGAAGCAGATGCTCAAAATGATTCGAAGAAAATAAAACAAATTGTTGCTGTCTCCCTGGCTATCACCTTAAGTGCAAGTATCCTGTTCACAGCGCTTTTGATACTGGCTGCACCAATTTTATCCGTTACCTTATTTACAGACAGCCGTGTATTACTTCCTCTGGTTGTTATTAGTCCAATTATTCCGATTGCTGCTGTATCAGCAGTATTAAGAGGTTATTTTCAGGGAAAACAGAATATGAAACCCCAAAGTGTTGCTCAGGTACTGGAGCAAATTGTCCGGATTACATTTGTGGGTGTATTTATTTATATTCTCTTGCCTTATGGAATTGAATACGCCGCAGCCGGTGCTATGTTCAGTATTATTATTGGTGAATTTGCTTCTCTCTTATACATGATTCGAAAATTTCGTCAAAAAAGAAAGCTGAGAATACGAAAACATTTTACAGAAACAGTTCTGTCTGGAAAGGCAACAGCAAAAGAACTATTATCCATCTCTATGCCAACATTGGGAAATAGAATGATTGGTTCTATTTCAAATTTTCTTGATCCAATCATTATTGTCCAGTCTCTCGCACTCGCAGGTGTCACTGCTGCAGCTGCAACGAAGCAATATGGAGAATTAATGGGCTACACCATGCCTTTGTTATTTTTGCCGACATTTATTACAAGCTCCCTCTCTATTGCCCTCGTTCCTTCTATTTCTGAGGCAGGAGCTAAAAATCAAACAGAACTGATTCATAGCCGCATCCACCAATCTATCCGGATTTCCTTTGCATCAGGGGCATTAGCTACGATTGTGATGACCTTATTTGCAGCAGATCTGCTCGATCTGATGTATCGCTCTGATTCTGCTGCTTCATTACTGATTATCATGGCACCATTTTTCCTGTTTTTGTACATTCAAGCTCCATTACAAGCAGCATTACAAGCCCTGGATTTAGCCCGTCCAGCCATGTGGAATACGTTGATTGGCGTTATCTTAAAATTTGGGGCTATGATCCTGCTGGCAACCAGCTCAAATCTGGGAATTAAAGGAGCAGCAATTGCGATCTGCGCTAATGTTGTTCTCGTTACCCTTCTTCATATTGCCGTACTAAAAAAAGAAATCAATTATTTCCCTGCCTGGAGAGATATAACCCGTATGATTATCCTATGCGGAGCAACTTTTCTGCTGACATATTATATCAAGAATCAATTTTACACCGATAATACAAATTTAATTTCATTTATCCTGCTGCTGGTTATCATTGTCCTGGTTTATATGATTCTGCTGATTCTATTACGATTTATTCGCAAGGATGAATTGCAACAGCTGCCATTTTTCCGAAAAAAGGGCATGTAACAAGCCATTTGCTTCTTATTCAGCTTCTTTAGGGAGCAGGTACAAGCAGAGAAAATTTAGCTTCTAAATTAGATGTCCCGGCATAAAGATAGAGTAAGGGACAAACTCAGGAGGAGATGAATACATGGAGAAGATTCAATGGACATCCTTACTCTACGGCTGGATCATATTGTTTGGCTTACTTTTTTTCTTAAGTTTTACGTTAGGATTATTACTGAAATTTATAGATATGAAAGAAACAACATTATCCTGGACTACCTTTATCATCGGGCTGCTTATTTTATTTATTTGCGGACTGGTTACTGGTTTAAAAGGAAAAGCAAAGGGTTGGCTTTTAGGTGTGCTGATTGGATTAGGATTTACCGGATTTGTTTTCCTCGTGCAGTTTCTTGGATATCAGCAGGGCTTTTCATTAACGCAAGCAATGTATCATAGCTTTTATCTGATTGCAGCTATCCTGGGAGGGATTATCGGTGTAAACTTTTCAAGTCCCATAGAAGAGAAATAAGCTCCATACTCTATAGCGGATATAATGCATAAAAAAAGCTAATGGTTAACCATTAGCTTTTTTTATGCATTATACTATTGTTTTACTTCTCGAATCGCAGAACGATCATATGTTAATTTTGTTCCTTCTGGAGTAATTAACACGATTGTACCTTCGTCAATGGCATGGATTTTCGCATGTAATCCGCCAATTGTTACGATGTCATTTCCTTTTTGAAGGCTATCCTGCATTTCTCTTACTTGCTTCTGACGCTTTTGCTGCGGACGAATAAGTAAGAAATAAAAAATAGCAAACATAAGTACAATCCATAAAATTGGTGTAATCATTTCCATATGTTCCATCTCCTTCCTAAAAGTTCTTTGGATTCTCTTGATTCAATCCATATTGTTCAAAGAATGACTCTTTGAAATCACCAAGTCGATCTTCTTTTATAGCAGTTCGGACTTGCTCCATTAATTTTAACAGAAAATGCAGGTTATGATAAGTCGTAAGTCGGAATCCGAATGTTTCATTGCATTTTATTAAATGTCGAATGTAAGCTCTTGTATAGTTTTTGCACACATGGCAGTCACAATTTTCATCAATCGGCGTGAAATCACGTGCATATTTTGCGTTCCGGACGACCAGCCTGCCATTAGAAGTCATACAGGTTCCATTTCTGGCTATACGGGTCGGCAGCACACAATCAAACATATCTACACCACGGATTGCTCCATCAATTAAAGCATCGGGAGAGCCTACTCCCATTAAATATCTCGGCTTATTGGCCGGCAATAACGGTGTTGTGAATTCGAGAACCTGATTCATCACATCTTTTGGCTCACCCACGGATAACCCGCCAATAGCATAACCTGGAAAATCAAGTGAGACTAAATCACTTGCACTTTGTCTGCGCAACTCTTCGTATTCTCCACCTTGAATAATTCCGAACAGCCCTTGGGTTTCCGGGCGCTGATGTGCTTCCAGACAACGTTCTGCCCACCTGGAAGTCCGTTCAACAGATGACTTCATATACTCATATGTTGCCGGGTATGGAGGGCATTCATCAAATGCCATCATAATATCTGATCCCAATGCATTTTGAATCTGCATGGCTTTTTCCGGTGAAAGGAATAGCTTTTCTCCATTTAAATGATTACGGAAATGAACGCCTTTTTCTTCAATTTGGCGCATATCACTTAAGCTGAATACCTGAAACCCTCCTGAATCAGTTAAAATGGCTTTATCCCAATTCATGAACTTGTGCAGGCCGCCAGCTTCTTCAATAATATCTTCTCCAGGACGAAGCCATAAATGATATGTGTTAGAGAGGATTATATTTGCCTGCATGGAGCTTAAATCTTCAGGACTCATCGTCTTAACAGTTGCTAAGGTACCGACAGGCATAAATGTTGGCGTATCAAAAGAACCATGCGGTGTATGCACACGACCAAGCCTTGCCCCTGTCTGTTTATCTGTTTTTATGAATTCATACGTAATAGGTATCATGATTTCTCTTCCTTTTTTTTCAGTCTAAACATATCATAACGCATTTATACCCGGTTAAGCTAGATAATAAGCATGGCATCACCGAAGCTGAAAAAGCGATAACGCTCTTTCACCGCCTCATGATATGCATGAAGTACCTCATCTTTGCCGGCCAATGCACTTACAAGCATAATAAGCGTTGATTTAGGCAGATGAAAATTCGTAATTAATCCATCAATCGCCTGATATTGATATGGCGGATAGATGAAAATATCTGTCCAGCCGCTTGTTTCCACAAACGTCCCATTATTATCACGGGCGATTGTTTCTAATGTACGAGTGGAAGTGGTTCCTACCGAAACAATTCTTCTTCCATCTGCTTTAGCACTGTTTAATACTTCACTTGTTTCTTGGGACATACGGTAAAATTCACTGTGCATCGTGTGCTCTTCGACAGAATCCACACTTACAGGCCGAAATGTACCCAGCCCGACATGAAGTGTGATAAAAACAATCTGTACACCTTTTTCTTTTAATTGGCCTAATAATTCATCGGTAAAATGAAGTCCGGCGGTTGGAGCAGCAGCAGATCCTTTTTCTTTGGCATAAACAGTCTGGTATCGGTCTTTTTCAGAAAGCTGTTCCTTAATATATGGCGGCAATGGCATCTCACCAAGCTCATCTAATATTTCATAAAAAATACCGTCATAAGAAAACCTTACTTTTCGTCCGCCATGCTCTTTGATATCTGTACAAACAGCTTGTAATAATCCATCTCCAAAATCAATCACGGTACCCTTTTTTACTTTCTTCGCTGGCTTTACTAAAACTTCCCAATCATCGCCTTCTCCCTGATGCAGCAAAAGAACCTCTATCTTAGCTCCTGTATCTGCTTTTACACCATATAAACGGGCCGGCAAAACCTTTGTGTCATTTAAAACAAGACAATCTCCTGCACGAAGATAATCTTTGATATCTGAAAAATGCCGGTGCTGTATTTGACCTGTCTGCTTGTCCAAAACGCAAAGTCTGGAGGCCGTCCGATCCTTCAGTGGTGTCTGCGCAATTAATTCTTCGGGCAGGTCGAAATCAAAATCTTCTATATTCATGTCTATCTCCTTACTTTCCTCTTATCGAATAGAACCTTATCGGAATCTGCTTATAATAAACAGAATTAGTGTTAATATAACACTAACGAGAATGGATGTCATTAATGGGAAGTGAAAGGTTATATTTCCTTTTTGAAACGTAAAATCTCCCGGAAGTCTGCCGATAAATGACCAAAGCAAACCTGCTACAATTAGTATAATCCCGGCAATAATAAAGATTTTTCCCATTATTCTTCCCCATTTACCATTGGTATTCCAAAATGTTCATAAGCTTTTGGCGTCACTTTCCTGCCTCTTGGTGTCCGCTGGATCAGACCTAATTGAAGCAGAAAGGGTTCGTATACTTCCTCAATCGTTTGAGATTCCTCACCAATTGTTGCGGCAATGGTATCCAGTCCAACAGGACCACCATCAAAACCTTCTATAATCCCTTTTAACAGTTTATGATCAATATGATCCAGGCCGGCGTCATCAACCTGCAGCATTTGCAAAGCCTGTCTTGTTGTCTCAAAACTGATCTCTGTTTCCCCTTTTACCTGGGAAATATCACGTACTCTTTTCAATAGACGGTTGGCGATACGCGGTGTTCCTCTCGATCTGCGGGCAATCTCTACGGCCGCATCCTCTGAAATGGTCATATGAAATATATCTGCTGTACGCATGACAATCAGGCGCAGGTCAGATACATCATAGTATTCTAGACGACTGAGTACCCCAAACCGGTCACGTAAAGGCGCACTTAAAAGTCCGGATCGTGTCGTCGCTCCTACTAGCGTAAAAGGCGGTAAATCAATCCGGACACTGCGCGCGCTTGGTCCACTGCCTATTACGATATCAATAAAAAAGTCTTCCATTGCTGGATACAGCACTTCTTCAACAGCTCTCGGAAGGCGGTGTACTTCATCAATAAATAATACATCTCCCGGCTCCAGCGAGGAAAGGATTGCCGCTAAATCCCCTGCCCGTTCAATTGCCGGACCTGAAGTAGACCGGAACTGCACACCCATTTCATTCGCAATAATTGAAGCCAGCGTTGTTTTCCCTAATCCCGGCGGTCCATATAACAATACATGATCAAGTGGCTCTTCACGCATTTTTGCTGCTTGAATAAAGATGCTTAAATTTTCCTTCACCTTGGGCTGGCCAATATAATCCTCTAGTTGCAACGGTCTTAAGCTTTGCTCTATCGATATATCTTCATCATGCAAATTTCCGTCAATCATCCGTTCATTCAAGGATAGCCCTCCTTTCTGGTACATGTCCAAGAAGTCTCATATGACATTTTATTCTCCTTTTTGAACATCCTGCGCCATTATTTTGCTAACAAGCTGAATGCTTTGCGAATCACTTCATCCGTATTTTGAAGCGTACTATCTGATTTTAATCGCGGTGTAATTTTCTTCAATTCACTTGCTGTAAAGCCTAATGATTTTAAAGCATCCAGCGCTTCTGAAACAATCTCCCGATCTTGTGTATTTGCCGTTGATTCAGAGTGCCCGGCAGTACTTTCGATGGCAAAGTCATTAACCAGCTTTCCTTTCAAATCCAAAATGATTTGACGGGCGGTTTTTTTTCCAACCCCCGGAAAGGTTGTTAAAAACTTTTCATCTTCATTTTCAACGGCAGCAATAAACCCTTGGATATTGACGCCGGCTAAAATTGCCAAAGCTCCTTTTGGTCCGATTCCTGACACAGAAATAAGCTTTGTGAATAAGTATTTCTCATCCGTATTGCGAAAACCGAATAAGATTTGCGCATCCTCTCTGACATGATGATGCGTATGTATTTGGACCTGCTGATTCATTTCCGGTTCAAATACATACGGATTTGGGCAAATAATTTCATACCCGACACCATGTACATCGACAATGACAGCATTCTCTTTTATGGAACTAAGCTTTCCGTTTATATATGCAATCAAATTATTAAACTCCTTTTGTTCGAGACGAAATCAATGAATAAACTTCTATTTTTCTAAATAGAAGTTTATTCATTCGACTCCAGATTATGATGAACATCTTGCACATCTTCATTTTCTTCCAATGTGTCCACCAGCTTCATCATCTTCTCCTCATCTTCTTCAGACAGAGAGTTATAATTTTGTGGAATTAATGTGACTTCTGCATCAGCCAGCTTGTAAGACTGCTCCTCTAAATAAGAAACAACATTTTGATAATCCTCCGGGCTTGTGAAAATTTCATAAGCTCCGTCCTCCACACTGACATCCTCTGCGCCGGCTTCCAGTGCATCTAAAGTAATGGTATCTTCATCAATAGAACCATCTTCATTTTCAATCACAATATATCCTTTACGGTCAAACATAAAGGATACACTGCCATTTTCTCCAAGGTTTCCGCCATTCTTTTTAAAAGCGTGTCTAATCTCCGCTGCGGTACGATTTTTATTATCGGTTAATACATGAACAATTACCGCGACTCCGCCGGGACCATAGCCTTCATACGTGATTTCCTCATAAGTAGCACCATCCAGTGTACCTGTTGCTTTTTTTATATTTCGCTCTATATTATCATTTGGCATATTGTCAGCCTTTGCTTTTTCAACAGCTGTTCTCAAAGCGGCATTTGTATCCAGATCTCCACCGCCATTTTTTGCAGCAAGATAGATATCTTTTGCATGCCTCATAAAAATTTTACCTTTTTTTGCATCCTGTGCATTTTTTCTTTTCTGTATGTTTTTCCATTTGGAATGTCCAGCCATTAGACATACTCCTCTCTCGAAACTCTTTTTTTACTATATCAAAAAAAGTCCCTTCAGAAAAGGAAAACCGTCTTTTTCCTGCAACTATTCGAATAGATTTTGAAACAGACGTTCCATCTCTTTATCCATCTGATCCGCTTCATCCCGTGCATAAAAATCTTTTACCCGTTCCCATTTTGCCTTATTATTATAAATGTACAGCTTCTTTTCTGTATTCAGAATTTGCTCGATATCCTCACTTATTTCCTCAAAATCACGCTGATCTGTACCTATTTTCATTTGAACTGCCACGACGACGCGATCTGCTTCCGTAACAACTTGTGCATCCTCCACTTCTGCATGCTCGCGAATTAATTCTTGGAATGCAGCAGATTCTTCCCTGTCAAAAGATGCTAATGACGGCGGTTCAACGTGTTCTTCAGGATCTTCTTCTGAAACAGGTTGATTTCTATTGTCCTCATAGTGAATTGGCTGAACAGGCTGTTCATTGCTTACGTCATCTTCTGTAGATGTATTTGCACAGCCTGTCAGAAATAATGTTACCAATATGGCATAAAACAGATATTGTATTTTAAACATCATAAAATCCTCCCTCATACTATAGTATGGATAAGGAAGGATTTTTTACACCACTATTTTTAGAGAATAAGAATGGGTTAAAAATGCTGGAAATTGCCGTCCAGAAATACACTCCGCTTTCCGCCGGACTTATCTTCCAGAAAAAAGTGTGTTTTTCTATGGCGTCTTCCAGCCAGGACTCTGATTACTCGCCCCATCGAAACTCATTGAAGCACCAATCTTTGGCGGGCACACTAAGTTTTTAAAACCAAGTCATTTCTTGGTTTTTCTTACATTTAAGCTTTTATGAATTGGCGTCATGTTTATTATCAGATAATTCCGGAAAAAATGGCGGCTTTGGATAGAAAGTGTTTCTTTGTGAATCAGATAAACCAGTCTGATCAGGCTGGAAATAATGTCGATTTTCAGCGAATCCCGGAACCTGACCGGGGTTATGCACAAATGATGCTGATGTTGGTAAATGATTTGGATTATAAGCTGATGACTGTCTATGATCTGTCTTTTGATTAGAAGTTATATCCATATCGTCTGCTGGATATGCTTTAGGCGCAGGTGCTTGCTGATTTATTTGATTTACAGATGCTTGCCGCTGGTGAGCCATCATTGTTTGAAAGTCTTGATTAGCTGCTTCAAATTGTTCTGTAGGAAATCCAGCCGGCATCGGATGAAAAGTTCCTTGAGTCTGCTGTAATGGATATTGATTTCCACAGCCGCAGTCTCCCATTGGCGGCATCATAGGAAAACCATGCTGCATTCCCGGCTGGCCAGGATAAGGACTACAAGGGTGCATCGGTGGCATTGGCGGGCAAGGCATGTAAAATATTGGCATCATTTGTGGTAGCAATACCATTGGCTCACAAGGTATCGCCGGTTGTGGCTGATATCCTTCAAACTCAGCTGGCTTCTGCTGCGGTGGCTGTTGCTTCTCTTTGCAGGCTGGCTTCTGTTCCTCACTTGGCTTCATTTTTTCTTTCTTATGCTCTTTCTTATGTTCTTTTGGCTTCGGTGGTTCGGCCTTCTTTATTGGCTTCTCCTCCGCTTTCATTTCTTTTTCTAAAATAGGTATCGCGGGTACCTTTGGCATTTTGGGCATAACTGCCTCAAATTGCTCTTTTTTCTTTTCTTGTTGATCGTCTTCTTTTAATACAGCGATGGGTGTCGGTGTTTTTTGTTTATACGGATGCTCCTCTTTTTTCTTCTCTTCTTTTTGTACTGGTTTTTTTTGTTCTTTTTTTGCTGTTTTTGTCTCTTCTTTCTTTTTAGAAACGGGCGTCATTTGTTCCTTTTTAGACACTTCTTTTTGTACTGATTTTTTGGAACCAGGTATTTTTATTTTCATTCCTGGCATAAGTTTTTCCGGGTTAGCTAAGTGTGAATTTACCTTTTTCAACTCCTCAAAAGAAGCATTATACTTCTCCGCCAAATTCCATAACGTATCTCCAAGTTGCACAATGTGTATTTTCAAAAATAACGAACTCCCTTCCCTTTCGTAATTGAAATGGGCTAATGCTCTATATCAGCATATGCATGATATAGAAAAAAGTTGCACATGGGTGCTGTCATATTGTTCAGAATGCCGAATCTTCTATCATCAGAAAGGACGACAAGCCGTTAAACTGCGATAGAAAAATGATATGGTAAAAATATAATTGGGCATACTATCAAAGCAGAGATACCGCTTTAAATTTTACAGCAATAGTACTTGGCAATGGATCACCTATCGAGCGTTTACTTTTGTCTAATAAAGGGGTATAGAACTACTACCGTATCCTGTAACAAAAGATAAGCCAGCATGAAGCTTTATTTCATACTGTTCCAGTAATAATCCTCGCTTACAGCTTTACCGGTATCTTGGTAATAGTTGATTTTATAATAAATACTTGTTAGGATATGAAAGTCTAAACAATACAATATTACATTTTGTATTGACGTTCGTTCAAATATAGGAAGGAGAAAATTATGAGTAAAACCTCAACAAAAAGAAAAATGTCTGACGTTTTTCTTTTTGCCTCTATTTTTATAGGCATTTTAGTAGTACTGGGAGCAGTATTTCCAGATGGATTCGGAAAAATTGCCGGCAATATATCATCCTGGATTACTCAAAATTTCGGCTGGTACTACATGATTCTTACCACAATACTTGTTTTCTTTTGTGCATTCCTTATTTTCAGTCCAATTGGAACTCTAAAATTAGGGAAGCCAAAAGATAAGCCTGAATTCCGGACTATCTCTTGGCTGGCAATGTTGTTTAGTGCCGGGATGGGGATTGGATTAGTATTCTATGGTGCATCGGAGCCTATTTCGCATTATCTTGCTCCACCAACCACCAATCCAGAAACAAATGAAGCAATGCTTGAAGCGATGCGCTCAACTTTTTTACATTATGGTTTTCATGCTTGGGCTATCTATGGTGTTGTTGCCCTTGCATTAGCATATTCACAATTTAGAAGAGGAGAGGTCGGGCTCTTATCTAAAGCATTACGTCCATTATTTCATGATCGTGTTGATGGACCATTAGGTACTGTTGTAGATGTTTTAGCTGTTTTTGCCACAGTTATCGGTGTTGCAGTATCACTTGGTGTCGGAGCTTTACAAATTAATGGCGGTTTACATTACTTATTCGGTATACCTAATAATATCTTTGTACAAGCAATCATTATAGCTGTTGTCACTGTACTATTCTTAATCAGTGCTTGGAGCGGGTTAAGTAAAGGAATTCAATATTTGAGTAATATCAACATGGTATTAGCCGGGATTTTATTTCTTATCGTATTGATTGTAGGACCAACTATTTTAATCCTGAATATGTTGACGACCGGAACTGGTGGTTACTTGCAGAATTTCTTATACAGTGCTCTGGATGTCGCACCGTTAAATGAACAAAAAAGTGAATGGATGTCACAATGGACAATTTATTACTGGGGCTGGTGGATGAGCTGGAGTCCGTTCGTGGGAATCTTTATTGCCCGCGTTTCGAAAGGACGGACCATCCGTGAATTTATTTTAGCTGTTCTTTTAGTCCCTACCATTATTGGGACCTTATGGTTTAGTGTATTTGGCGTAACAGGTATCTCTGTTGGTCAAAGTGCACCACATATATTTGATATGCCGCCTGAGACACAGCTGTTTGGCATTTTCAATGAAATTCCGATGGGTACGGTTCTATCCATTGTTGCGATTCTGCTTGTGGCAATTTTCTTTATCACTTCGGCAGATTCAGCAACTTTCGTGTTAGGTATGCAAACATCATTCGGGTCTTTATCTCCAGCTGGAAGAGTTAAGATTGTATGGGGAGTTTCCTTATCCGCTATTGCATTTATTCTTTTACTGGCAGGTGGTGAAACTGGTCTGGATGCATTGCAAGCAGCCGCAATCACCGCTGCACTGCCATTTAGTATTGTTGTCATCTTACTGGTTATATCCTTCTTCAAAATTGCCAATGAAGAACGGAAATTCTTAGGGCTGACGATAACACCTAATAAACAAAGGGTGCAAACGTATCTGGAAACTTCACCAGAGGAATATGAAAAGAAATTAGAAACATATAGAGAACGACAAAAAGACGATACAAAAGGAATATAAGTTAGAAAAAAGTGCTGGATAATGTCACAGCACTTTTTTCTTATACGATTGACTATTTTTTTATGATTTAACCACAGCTTTTTATCGGCCTCTTATAATTGTATTTTCACTTGCAGATAAGCTATTTCCGATTTCAACATTTACTGTCCTATAAAATATCATAAACAGAATATGACCCCAGAATAGTGACCTGACAGCCCAATGCTTCCAGCTCGGCCTTAACACCAGGAAGCAGAACATCATCATAAGCCTGATTTACATCGATAATAAAGAAATAATTTCCCAACCCCGTTTTAGTAGGTCTGGATTCAATCTTGGATAAGTTCAATTTACGCCATGCAAAAGCGGAAAGAATTTGATGCAGTGCACCGGCCTGATCGCTTGGCAGCGTAATTAAAAGCGTCGTTTTATCCCCTTTAGCTTCCGCTTTTATTTTAACTTTCTCCGGCTGATGAGAAAGAACTAGAAAACGGGTATGATTATTTGGATAATCATGAATATTTTCTTTGAAGATTTCCAAGCCATACTCTGAAGCAGCAGAACGGTTTCCAATTGCCGCAATAGGCTGATCAGAGCTGCTGACAATCTCTGCAGCTCTTCCTGTTGAAGAGGTAAAGGCTATTTTGGCATGTTTTAAATTCTGATGTAAATATTGATGACATTGCGCGATTGCATGACTATGTGAATGCACTTCTTTTATTTCTAACGCATCCTGAATAATATCACTTCGTACAAGTAAATGCTGCTGAATCGGTACCACAATTTCTCCTACTACTGGTATCCGTACTTGATGAATCAAGTAATCAACCGTTAACTGGACCGTACCTTCAATCGCATTTTCCAACGGAACAACTCCAATATCAATTTCACCCTTGTCGACTGCGTCAATACATTCTGGAATTGTTTTGAAGCCTTCCTTATGTTCTCCATTAAACGTTGCGTCTACTGCTAATTTTGTAAATGTTCCTTTAGGACCTAAATAACCAACACTCGTCAACTTCATTTCCTCCTAAATAGAAAAGTGCAAAGCGCCTGTTTAAAAACGTAAAGATTGCGCCCCGAACTGTGGGTGGTTCAACCTTGGCCGAACTCCTTTAACTGAAGTGATAAAGGAAACACAAACCAAAGGAAGCTGATGTTGACTTTCACCCACAGGGCATAAGTGCGGCGGTGTTGATGGGGCGAGTAATCGCAGTCCCAACTTTAGCTCTGTCTGCGTCTGACGGCTTGCCAATCGCTAAGGCTTCTTTATCGTAGGGGCGACGTGAAATCTTCTAGTTTTTGGCGCTTGAAACTAAACAAATTAAAAAACTACTCAATAAAATCAAATTCATAATCTAACAGTCGGACAGTATCACCGTCTTGCGCCCCGCGTTCACGAAGTGCTTTGTCAACACCCATCCCTCTTAGTTGGCGGGAGAAGCGCTGAACAGCTTCATCGTGTTGAAAATCTGTCATTTTAAATAGCGTTTCAATCCGATGACCATAAAGTACAAAAGCACCGTCCGGATCTCTAGTTATATGGAAAGGCTCCTCTTCCTTCTGATAACGATAAACAACCGTTTCATCTGCCTGCTCTATCTCCGGCTCATATTTTGGAATCTCTTCCAGCTTATCTGCCACTGCAAATAATAAATCTCGCAGCCCAGCTTTTGTAATCGCAGAAATATGATAAATCGGGACTTCTTCTCCCAGTTTTTCTTTAAATGCTTTTAAATGCTCTTCTGCACCCGGCATGTCCATTTTATTGGCAGCGATGATTTGCGGTCTTGTTAACAGCTTTTCATCATATGCTGCCAGTTCTTCATTAATCTTCACATAATCTTCATAAGGGTCGCGTCCTTCTGTTCCAGCCATATCAATCACATGCACAATCACCCTTGTACGTTCCACGTGACGCAGAAACTGATGGCCCAGTCCAATACCTTGAGAAGCGCCCTCAATTAATCCCGGCAAATCTGCCATCACAAAGCTGCGCTGATCTCCTGTATCAACTACTCCGAGATTTGGGGCGATCGTGGTAAAATGATAGGCAGCAACCTTGGGCTTCGCTGCGCTGACGACAGATAGTAAAGTGGACTTGCCGACACTTGGGAAGCCGACTAATCCCACATCAGCAATCAGCTTCAGTTCTACTTTTATATTACGTTCCTGACCTGGCTCACCATTTTCAGCCATATCCGGAGCCGGATTACGCGGGCTGGCGAATCTGGTATTACCTCTTCCGCCACGTCCGCCTTTTGCGATCACAGCCTCCTGCTCATGGGTTGTTAAATCAGCAATCACTTCTTCTGTATCTTCATCTATAACAGTAGTTCCCGGCGGTACTGGAATCACATAAGCAGCAGCATTTTTCCCATGCTGCGTTTTACTCATTCCATTTTCACCGCGTTTTCCTTTAAAATGACGATTGTAACGGAAATCCATCAAGGTATTTAAGCCCTCATCAACTTTAAAGACAATATCTGCCCCATTTCCGCCGTCTCCGCCTGCCGGTCCACCTTTAGGAACATATTTCTCCCGCCGGTAAGCAACAAGCCCATTTCCGCCGTCTCCTGCTTTTACATAGACACTCACCTGATCGACAAACATTGTTAATCACCTCTTTCTTCCTTTGCTATATTCCATTCAAAGCTTGTTTTTTCCTGTTTCTGTGTCACAGAAACACTGTATTGTTGTTCTATGTTTTCAATATTTATTGTTTCAACAATGTTATCTTTGATGTTCATCCGAATTACCCAATGTGTTTCTTTTTCTTCAATGTGAAGAGTCAAATCATACACATGTAAATCCTCCGCAGCCTCTGACAGAAAAGCTAACAGCCTCTCACAGGATAAAAGAAGCTCTTGCTCATCAATTGTTTTTACCTGAGATTCAAGTAAATCTACATGATATGTTAAGGAAAAAGAAGGATATACTTCTTGAAATTGTAATACCCAAATCATAAACTTATCTGCGTTTAATTGCATCAGTTTCCGTTCTTCCTCATAAAATGCCAGCACATCATCTAAATTCATTTTTGCTTTATCAGCTTTCCCCATAGTTAAATAACCGGAAACAATCTGTAATCGGTTCATTAAATCATGCCGGTATTTTTGTATTAAGCGGACTACCTCTTGTTCGATCATACTTTCACCTCATTAAAATTGAGTATAGCAGAAAACACAGGAAATCAAAAGCTGTAAACGATAGATTCCGTCCTTATCCGATAAAAGAAGCGTTACAGGTTAAGCCTCTTTAGAGATGCTTTCTATCGTATACCAAAAGACAGGCTGCCGAGAGATTATCTCGACAGCCTGTCTATTTGTCGTTAACTTAATTGCTACCCAAGCATTATGCTTCTTTGGCTACAGGATAAACACTGACTTTTTTGCGGTTTCTACCGAAGCGTTCGAATTTCACAACACCATCGATTTTAGCGAAAAGCGTGTCATCTCCACCGCGACCAACGTTCTCACCTGGATAAATTTTAGTGCCGCGTTGACGATAAAGAATGGAACCACCAGTTACAAACTGTCCATCAGCACGTTTAGAACCAAGTCGTTTTGATTCTGAATCACGACCGTTTTTAGAACTACCTACACCTTTTTTAGATGCGAAAAATTGTAAATCAAGACGTAACATGAAAATGCACCTCCTTATGAAAAATTCAGTTGAACATGCTCCCCATAACTCTCTGCAATGGTTTCTAAAGAGACAATCATCCCTTGCACTAACCACTGCATCCTTTCAAGTTTTTCGGAGTTTATGTTCATTGGAAGCTTTACAGCAAGATAACCGCCGTCAGCTCCCTGATCGATATCGAGGTCTGTCTCACATAGCTTCATAATTGCATTCACAGCACCAAATGTCACAGCTGAAACTCCTGCACAAACAAGGTCATATCCATAAGGACCGCTATCTGCATGTCCAGTAAGCTCAAAAGCCGTAACCTGATTATCTGATTGAAAAACAGTTATTTGAATCATTATGAACAACAGGTCCCTTATAAGCTAATTTTGTCAACTACAAGTTTTGTGTATGGCTGACGATGACCTTGTTTGCGATGATAGTTCTTTTTAGGCTTGAACTTCACAACGTCAATTTTCTTTTGACGGCCATGTTTTTCAACCTTAGCTGTTACAGATGCGCCCTCAACGTATGGAGCACCAACCTTCACATCATCTCCGCCAACGAATAGAACTTTTTCAAAAGTTACTGTGTCATTTACCTCACCAGCAACCTTCTCCACATAAATTTCTTGTCCTTCTGTTACTTTCACTTGCTTACCACCAGTTTCAATAATTGCGTACATTTATATGCACCTCCTCATTAAACTCAGACTCGCCACTTAAGGTACTGCATTTTGCAGTTTTAAAACCTGTTATGCGCGGTTGTAGCACGGGTGCTACTTAGAATAACAGATAAATCTTATCATTTTACGGGTCCCAGTGTCAACCTTTTTATAGAATAAGTTTATAAGTTTTGCAAATGTTTTCGGCGGGGCGAGTCATCGCAGTTCCACTAATTACTTTTTATGCAGAGATAGCCATGTCCAGCATGTTCTTCCTCCTTTCTCACATTTACTCATATAGGCAGCTTGTTCAGCATATAATGAATCACACACCACGCTATAAAGGATTGTGAGATGTATGGATAAAAACGTAAAAAAAATTCGTAAAGCCATTGAAATGCGTCAAAAAGCAAAAGGGGTAAATAGAGTAAAGCAAAATGAACAGGAAGATTATCTACACAGCAATGCCTTACCAGATATGGAAGAATCACATGGTTTTTATCCTTCTGTATCTGCCAGCCATACAAGTGCAGCAAATCCTGAAAAAAGTTCTCAGATTACCAGTATTGCTGTAAAAGCACTCTTATCTGTTTCACTTTTTCTGGGAACAGCACTGGTTACAGAGGTTGATAAACCATTTATGCACCAGCCTAAAGAATGGATAACTTCAACTTTAACAAATCAGTTTCCTTTCGCAAAAGTAAATGCATGGTATTCAGAGGCGTTTGGCACACCTTTATCTCTATCCTTTAGGCCAAGCACGATTACAGAGGAAGTGGTCACAGATCCGGCATATCTTCCAGTCAACGGAACCATTTCAGAACGTTTCCATGAAAATGGTCAAGGTGTATATATTGATGCGGAAGAAGAAGGAAATGTAGCTGCTGTTGGGGAAGGTATTGTCGTTTTTGCTGGTAATGACCGTTCCACGGATAAAACAGTCAAAATTCAGCATGCTGATGGGACAACGACACAATACGGCTTTTTAGATTCTGTCGAGGTTCATTTATATCAGCATATTGCCAATGGACAAGTGCTCGGAACATCCGGAGCTGAAGGTAATAGCCCATCTGTTTTTTTCGCAATTGAACATGAAAACCAATATATTGATCCTGAGCAGGTGATTCTGGTTGATCAACAGCCTTAAATCTTCCGTACAACTTATTCATTTTCATCCAATTCTATGGATATTTATTGTGATTTCCTTCTTGACAGGCTCTTTTACAGAGCTGGCGATTATTTTTAGTATTATTCTTCTGCACGAATTAGGGCATTTCACTGCCGCCGCTTCTTTTAAATGGCGAGTTTCCTCTATCGTTTTATGGGCATTTGGCGGAGTGATGAAAACAGATGAGCATGGAACCCGCCCCGTCAGAGAAGAAGCAATCGTTATACTGGCAGGACCTTTTGTACAGATTTTAATATACGGCTTTCTTTATGGCGCATCTTCTTTTGGGATCATTCCGGAATATTATTACGAATTAGTTCTATATTACAATACAATTATTCTCCTCTTTAATTTACTGCCAATTTGGCCGTTGGATGGCGGAAAGCTTGTTTTCTTAGCATTAACTACATTTTTAACCTTTAAAAAAGCATATTACGCAACGATTATTAGTTCTTTAGCGATATGTGCCGTCATTGTTTTCGTACAGCTTCTTTTCTTTCCATTTACACTAAGCAGCTTCCTAATATGGCTCTTTTTAATACATGAAAACTGGAAAGAATGGAAATATCGTTTTTATGTTTTTATCCGTTTTCTTTTAAAAAGATACGAAGGAGGGCATTTTGTACGTGCTATCAAGCCAATTTACGCCTCCCCCCATGACAGCTTTTTAGACGTATTAGCCTGTTTTCACCGGGAAAAGAAACACACCATCTATATCGAATATCCTGACAAGGAACGAATTTCTGTTGAGGATAATGAATGTTTAGATTTCTATTTTAACGAAAGACCATATCGAAAAACGATTGGGGAAGCATTTACGAATTACTGAATAGCAAAACATCCGATCTGACATATACCAGGTCGGATGTTTTGCTGATTAGACGATGTGCAGCAAGAGTTTCTAACTTAACAGTAACAGCTTGTTACACTCGCACTTACTATAATTATTATATTTTAAAGAATGCTTTTACCTTTTGCATAAAACTTTTTTCTTCCTCCAGCGACTGAAGGGGAACCGTTTCACCTAAAATTCTTCTTGCTATATTCCGATAGCTGATAGAAGCTTTGAAATGAGGGTGCAGTGCAATCGGCTCTCCCTTATTAGAAGCTTTAATCATTTCTTCACTATCCGCTACAATCCCAATTAAATCAATTGCTAACAACTGGACAATATCATCGATATCAAGCATATCGCCATTTTTCATCATTTGATTACGAATCCGGTTGATAATTAATCTTGGCGGCTCTAACATATCTTTTTTTTCTATCAGACCGATAATCCGATCAGCATCTCGTACACTTGAATTTTCAGGTGTTGTAACCACAATGGCTCTATCAGCACCAGCGATAGCATTTTGAAAGCCTTGTTCAATACCTGCTGGACAATCAATAATGATATAATCGTACTCTTGCTTTAATTCTGTAACAATCTCTTTCATGCCATCTGTTGTTACAGCTGATTTATCACTTGTTTGGGCAGCCGGAAGCAAGGAAAGATAATCAAAACGCTTATCTTTGATTAAAGCCTGCTGCAGCTTACAACGTCCTTGAATAACGTCAACAATATCATATATAATCCGGTTTTCGAGCCCCATAATTACATCAAGGTTACGAAGACCAATATCTGTATCAATTAAACAAACTTTTTTGTCCATTAATGCTAAAGATGTCCCAATATTTGCAGATGTGGTTGTTTTACCAACTCCACCCTTCCCGGATGTAATGACAATCGCTTCACCCATTATTCATTCTCCTCTCAAATGCGCTAATCACCTTTCTCTGCTTCGAAAGTATTTTGATCGAATCAATTACAATCTTGTTCTGATCCGGATCAATAATTCCGCATTCCATGTATACTCCATCCGCTTCATAGTCAGGTGCCCGACTGATATATTCAGCAATTCGAAGCTGTGCCGGCTTCATATAAGAAGCAGCTATAAAAGCCTCTTGATCTCCTTCTATGCCGGCATGAGCAATTCCCAACAGATTGCCCATAATATAGATATTCCCCCTTGCTCTTACTCTCCCGCCAGGGTTTACATCACCAATTAATAGCAAATCTCCTTTTGCCTCAAGTACTTGTCCAGATCTGACAATCTGGTTAACTACTTGTAATTTACTCTGGTCCAGCCATGTCTTTGCATCTTTAATCGGTATCACTTCCGATTCCATGGCTTCGATTTGAAAACGATTCTTTTCTTCAATAATTTTCTTTAATTGCCGGCGCTGCTCCTCCGCTAAATAACGGTGTCCCAGCTTTACTTTCACAGAAACAACGGGTTCTTCTTTTTGCGGACTGCTGGCGTCCAGCTTTTTCGTTAAATCCTGTACAATTTCTTCAAAAGAAGAATTTTCATCTATAAATAAAATCAAACCATCTCTTGTCCCTTTAATCGTGATGGTCGGTTTGGTTTCTTGCACGATATATTCACCTCTTTTTTTTACAGTCAGCCTAAAAAAGTATACTGACCGAGCAGAGTCTGCCGCTCCTCATAAATATACGTCCGGACATATTTATTTCAAACGGTCAGATTACGTTAATTCTCTACCCCATTTCCGCATTGGCTTTATTATTAACGGATAGATCAATACCAGGAATAAAAGGTTCAGAAGAATGGTAGGCACTAATCGATTCAATAAGTATACTTCTATCGGCATATCTGCTAATCCAATCACGGTGAAAGTGGTATAAATACTGATATCCGCTAAGGCAATTCCAAAAGCAGATAGTATCAGCAGCACATAAAAGTTCCCTTGTAGCATTTTTTTCAAACCGCGGACAATATAAATTACCAGCCCATAGGAAAACATATAAACACCTAAAATACCTGTATAGACAATATCAAAAAGCAGTCCAAAAATAAGTGCATATAAAACTGCATAATAGGTATCATTGCGATCATAGAAGATCGCAATGTAGATAAGCATAACAAACAACCAATGGGGTACAATCATATATGTACCCATCAATAGCTGGTGGGGCAAGAGCTCCAAAGCCACTCCGCTCAGCACCATTACAATGAACAGAATCAAAGGGAAAATCACACGTCTAGTCAAGACTCGTCATCCCCTTCTTCTTCTTGTATTTCTTCTGGCTGCTCTATGGAACGATTGACTACAATTACGTTACGAATATCAAATAAATCAGCGGCCGGTTCAATCATTGCAATTCTAGTTAAACCGTACTGATCAGCCACTACCTCATTTACCTCACCAATTGTGATACCCGCCGGGAACTCCCCGCCAAGCTCAGAGGAATAAACCGTGTCTCCTTCTTCAATATCCGAATCTGATTCCTCAATAATACGGAATAACAGCATCTCCGTCTCTTCATCAAATCCTTCGATCATTCCAAAAATATCACTATCATTTTCTCTCAATATAGTTGCAGAAACACGATTAAATTCATCAAAACCTGTCAGTAACTGTACAGTAGATGTCCCTCGGGATGTATGAAGGACTTTTCCAATCATCCCTTCTGCTGTTCTGACAACCATATTTTCTTGTACGCCATCATTTTCTCCACGATTAATGGTTACTTGATTCACCCATTGCTCTGGCGAACGGGCAATCACCGTTGCATAGATCGGCTCATAATCCCGTGCTGTTTCCGTCATATCAATCATGGAACGCAGCTCTTCATTCTCTTCTTCCAGGCTTTGCAATTCATATGCTATACTTTTTTGCTGAGACAATTGTTCTCTCAACACTTGATTTTCCTCATATGTTGTCTTGAAATCACTGATATTGGAAGCAATATCAGTAACAAACGTTACTGGAGCTTGTGCAACATTCTGCACCCATCCCACAGCATCACTGACAATCTTTTCTGCAAAGTTTAAATGTCCCCGATTGTTAAGGGAATAACCAATTAATACGACTAGTACGATAAATCCAACAAGGATTATAAATAATTTCTTGCTACGAAAAAAATTCATACAAACACCTACTTATTAATTCGTGTTCAAAAAGGACCGAGAAGTTCAAGGCGACGCAGTTTCAAGCAACGGTTTTAATAGACCGAGTAATCGCAGGTCTCAACGGTTTTAATAGACCGAGTAATCGCAACCTCAGCGGAGAAACAAGCCAACAGGCTTCTCACGTGTTGTGGTGATTTCTACGTTGCCCACACCACATGGGCGTTCCTAGTAGAAGTTCCTTTTTCTGCCCTGTCATTTTCACCGGACTTTTTGAACATCTTCTATTAATTTAACGCGCGAGAAGACACACTTGGAGCCGACCGGAATTGGTCAATATAATCAAGTGATTTACCCGTTCCAATTGCTACACTTTCCAAAGGTTCATCTGCAACAAATACTGGAATTTTTGTTTCATCACTAATGACTTTGTCAAGATTCTCTAAAAGCGCACCGCCACCTGATAAAACAATTCCCCGATCCATAATATCAGCGGATAATTCCGGTGGCGTTTTTTCTAATGTTGATTTGACGGCATTCACAATTGCATCTATATTTTCATTCAAAGCCCCTGAAATTTCTTCCGATGTAACTGTAATTGTTTTTGGCAGTCCCGTCAATAAATCACGCCCTCTAATATCCATTTCTTCTCCAACAATGCCTTGTTTCGCTGCTGCTATATCCATTTTAATCGATTCGGCTGATCTTTCTCCAATCATTAGGTTATATTTTTTTCTTATGTAAGAAATAATTGCCTCATCCATGTCGTCCCCGGCAATGCGAATGGATTTGCTTGTTACAATTCCCCCTAATGAAATAACAGCTATTTCCGTCGTTCCTCCGCCAATATCAACAATCATACTTCCTGTCGGCTCCCAAACTGGCAATCCCGCTCCAATTGCAGCAGCAAAAGGCTCTGCAATTGGATAGGCTTCCTTTGCTCCAGCCTGCTTTGTTGCATCAATAACTGCACGTTCCTCCACCATGGTAATGCCAGATGGAACACATACCATGACATTCGGCTTCTTGGCAAAGAGCGAGCGCTTTTTCATTGCTTTTTTCATGTAGTAATTCATCATAATAGAAGTTGTATCATAATCTGCAATGACACCATCCTTCATCGGGCGAATAACAGAAATATTTCCCGGTGTACGCCCAATCATCATACGCGCATCACTTCCAACAGCTTCAATATTACCTATCTCCAAATTTTTAGCGACAACAGATGGCTCTCTGACAATAATCCCTTTCCCCTTTACATAGACTAATGTATTTGCCGTCCCTAAATCAATCCCTAAATCCTGTGAAAAATTAAACATCCCCATTACTTTCATCCTTTCTTATCCTCACATCAATCATTATCTTTTCAGCTGTTCTTTTATATCCACATACACACCGCATAAAATCTTTTATCAGCCAAGCTTTACTTAAACAATTCCAAGAAGCGCCACTTTTACATTTTCCTGAAAAATGGCGCTGAAAATTAATTCCATATCAATTATACGAAAAAAACGCTAAAATAGATAGTATTTATAAGTATCCTTTTTGTTTTAATGAAACAAACCGCTCATTCCCAATAACTAAATGATCAATCACCTCTATGCCAATTATTTTTCCAGATTCCACAAGCCGCTTGGTAACAAGGATATCTTCCTGTGAAGGGGTCGGGTCGCCGGAAGGGTGGTTATGACAAACTAAAATCGAAGCAGCAGATCGTTTTACAGCTTCACGAAACAGCTCACGAGGATGTACTATTGAGGCATTTAATGAACCAATAAAAAGGGTTTGCCGATGGATGATTTGATTTTTCGTATTTAAAAAAAGCGCGACAAAATGCTCCTGTGCTAAATTACGCATCTCTTCCATCACATAATTTGCTCCATCCTCCGGGGAACGGATGATATATGCATCTATAGGTCTATAACTGCTGATTCTTTTTCCGAGCTCGATGGCTGCCAGTATATTTAAACTCTTTGCAATACCAATCCCTTTAATTGCTGTTAATTCTTCCACTGTAGCATCTCTTAACAATTTTATTCCTTCAAAGTGCATCAGAATTCGATCTGCAAGTAGTTGAACAGGATCATTCTTAGAACCGCTGCCAATTAAGATAGAAAGTATTTCTTGATTGCTCAGTTTATCTGCACCATACTTTAGCAGGCGTTCCCTTGGTCTGTCTTCTGTCGGTAAATCTCGTATAAAAATTGGTTTCCCCATAATATCTCACCTTTCGTTTATTTACATCATAGTGATACCGCACTATTTCTACAACTTGACAATTATTGATTTCTACTGCGCTTTAACCGGCAATAATTATTTTTTTCTAATAAGAAACTGCTACTTTACTGGCTTTTTATTATAATAAAAATGGATTTTATATAAAATTATCAATTCATGATAAAACCCTTAAAAAGCTAGTCTTCTAATCTGCTTTCTAAGGGCAATATTCATATACTGGTTGCATTTACACACTATAACTCGTCATAGACCTGCATCCAGCTCAATAATTGATAAGAGGAAGGTTCTCCCTGCAGCTCTGTTAAATGGGTTACTAATTCGTCTATCCTATCTGCTTCATCCGGCGCTTTGTCTACCAGATCAGTTATTTCCTCTTCTGCTATGGGCTCATTTAAGTCAGCCTGATGGAGCTGCTCATCAAAAAAAGCTTGAAATGCCGTTATCCATTCCCTTTCTGCTTCTGTCATTTCTATTTCCCTGAATTGGGTACTCCATTCCTTCACATAAAGCTCTACTTGATTATCAGAAAGAGAATCAGCGAGAGATTTTGCTGTATCCTCTGACGGCCCAACCCCTGCCATTAAATAATGTTCTTCTTCTCTTTCAAAGAATACCGTTGAGATATTTAGGTTCGTTAAACTGCCAATTAATGCATCTGCATTTTCTTGCTCTGAAAAAATACCAGCCTGTAGTATATATGCTTCTAACGGATCGAGGGATGCCATCACAAAAGCAGGACGCTCCTCCTCTCTCTCTGTTTGTGCAGCTGTTGGTGCTGTTTGTAATGGATTTTCAGCGGTTGCTGGTGTATCAACTTGTACAAACATCCGAAAAAGAAAAAAGCCTATAACTGTACCAACTAAAACCGCACTTAACCCACTGACTAAGATCGCTTTCCAAATCGTATTTCGTTTCAGCTTACTCTGATTCGTTTTTGGAACAGGTGACAGCATTGTGAAATCAGCTTCTTCTTGCTCTTTTTCAACCGATGCTGCCAATTCTTTGTTTATCCTATCTTCTTTGGAGGTTGTATGGACTTTATATGTCCAAGTGCCTTTCGTATCATTTACAATATCCTGTTTATGCTTTGTCATTCATCCAGCCCTCCAATGCTAGTATTTGTTGCCGTGTAACTGGCTGTAAGCCACAAAAGCGCTGCGACACGACGTCACGTGCTTAGTGTTTGTGACTTATTCAGCGGGATAAAAGAGGCTCCGCTGAACGAAGTTTCACTTTATTACACTCTAGCATAGCTCTTGTAAAAAGTAAGGCGAATTATGACATGCTCTATTATAATCGTTCTACAATTTTCTTAAGGAGCCGGAAGATATGTCAATCAATTATCTCATTCCGGTCTCTCAAGCGATTTAACAAAAGAACGGATAATATCAATAAAATGAAATGAACCCGTTATCAGAATCGGTGCAGTGGATGAATTTATTTTATCTTCTATCCATGTCTTCCAGTCTTCAACCTGCTCTCCTTTATCTTGTATCGGGTAGTCTGTTAATGCAGCTGCCCGCGGATGATCGAAAGAAGTGATATACAAGTTAGGGAATACATCTGCAAGCAGGCTTTGCATTTCCTTTAAATCTTTATCTTTAAAAGCCGCAAACAATACCTTCACTTTCCTTCTTGGATAAATGGCTCTCACTGTTTTAATAAAAGCTTTCATTCCTGCTTCATTATGAGCACCATCTACTAAAATAAATGGATTATCGTGAATTTTTTCCATTCTGCCAGGTATCATCACCTTCTGGATAGCCTCTATTGCAACCTGTATATCCAAATGACCAAATCGATTTTTCAGCACTTTTAAAGCCTGTATGGCTATGGAAGCATTATGATGCTGATGCAAACCAATTGTCTGAAGCTTTACACGATAGCTCGATGCAATATTTTTCCATTCAAATTCATCAACTTGTACATTTTCCATCATAAAATCCATACCAAATCGATATAAAACTGCCCGTTTTTTATTTGCCTCTGTAACAATTGGAAGGAGCCCCTCTCCTTCAACTCCTGTTATAATCGGCGTAAAGGGTTTAATAATCCCGGCTTTATGTGCAGCTATTTCCTCCAGTGTCTCCCCTAAAAAAGCAGTATGATCTTTAGAAACGGTAGTAATAATGGATAAAACCGGTTTAATCACATTTGTCGTATCTTCTCTTCCACCCATACCAGCCTCAATAATAGCTATATCAACATTTCTTGAAAAATATAGAAAGGAAAGTGCCGTAATAATTTCAAAATGGCTTGGTGATCTGCCTTCCTTATCCATTTGTTCGATGACCGGCTCGATTTCTTGAAACAGCTCTGTAAATGCAGTCTCCGAAATCGGTTCACCATTGATAAGAATAAAGCCTGTCAAACCGTGTAAACTTGGTGATGTAAATGTCCCGACCTGATAACGGTTTGCTCTTAATGCAGCCTGAAGGAAAGCTCCGGTAGATCCCTTTCCGTTTGTGCCGGCAATATGAATAGATGTAAATTTTTCCTCAGGATGGTCTAACGCTTCTAACAACGCTTTTATCCGATCCAGCCCCGGCTGTACACCAAGCTGCTGACGTTTTTCAAAAAAATCATAAATGTTTGTACGCATCTTTCTTTCCCCCTTCACCTATTCGTCGTATACTAAGTATCACAGCATGAGTCTCCGTAATTTCCCTTTTACTTACAGCAGAAGCATTTTTGTCTGCCAGGAAAAACGGACTCATCATCTCCTGGTTGGTTTTGGCCAACAGGACGTTGGTCACACAAGCGTTTTCGCAGGATATGAAGACAGTAGTTTGTGTTCCTTATTTTTGCTGGGAAAACCGCCCGCTAAATCAAGTTTAACCGTTTAGCAGAAAGGATGTTCTACTTTGAATAATACTGGTTGGATTGTTATTAATGGCAGTATTGCAACTGAAAAATTTCTTGACTATGCAAATATGATTGCAGATGCTGCTGCAAAACAAGAAATCAAAACAATTTCTTTAAAAAATGATGATGTTTTAACTTTATTATGCCCGAAAAATGGAATGGTGTCATCTATACAAAACGAGAATAAAATGCCTGATTTTGCTTTTTTTATTGATAAAGATATACACTTAGCAAGACAGCTGGAGCAGCTGGGAATTCGTGTGTTTAACTCTTCCCGCGCAATTGAAATCAGTGATGATAAAATTTACACCTATCAAATGCTCCATAAACAGCAGCTCCCTATTCCAAAAACGATTATTGCACCTAAAAAGTATCATGCTGGAAATCTATCCTCGGCATATATTCAGGAAGTAATCAATCATCTTGGGCTTCCTCTGATTGTTAAAGAAGCGTTTGGCTCCTTTGGCGAACAGGTTCATTTGATTCACAATAAAAAGGAATTAACTGAGGTTATCTCCTTTATTGGAGAGCGACCATTCGTATTTCAAAGTTATATAGAGGAAAGTGAGGGACGGGATATCCGTGTTCAGGTTGTTGGTGATAAAGCAATAACCGCTGTCGAACGAAGAAATAATAAAGATTTTCGTGCTAACGTAACAAATGGAGGTAAAATGCTGCCATTCCCCCTTGATGAAACGATAGAAAAGCTGGCTGTTACAGCTGCAAAAGCAATCGGAGCTGATTTCGCCGGTGTTGACTTGTTATTTGGTCAAAATAAGGAGCTATTGATTTGTGAAATAAATGCGAATGCACATATCCGAAATTTGTATGAATGCACAGGGGTCAACGCTGCCGATTACATGATAAGTTATATAAAAAAGGAGCTTTTCCAATGAATGGATGGTTAATCTATACGAAGAACGATTCAATAAGAAATAAAAGTTATATTGACTGGTTTATAGATGAAGCAAAAAAACAATCCATCCATCTCACATTATTACTAAGAGAAAACATTTCAATTGGTATACACAAAAATAAACCCGTTATCCGTGCAAACGGGAAAGAAATCAGTGCCGATTTTGCAGTTGTCCGTACGATGGACCCTTTCCTTAATAGACAATTGGAGCAAATAGGAATTACTGTATTCAACAACCGGATAATCTCAGAAACATTTAATCATAAGGCACACGCTTATCTGGCTATCCAGCAGTTAGGCATACCTGTACCGCAAAGCTATTTTTTCCCCGGGAAAATTAATCCTTCGCCTCTACCGTTAGATTTTCCCTTTGTTGTCAAATCAGCTAAGGGGAAAGGCGGGAAGCAGGTTGCAATGATTTATAATCAAAAAGAGTGGGAAGCATACCGCCAGACGTTAACGGAAGACTTTATATTACAATCGCCCCGACAGATTCAGGCCGGAAAGGATTTAAGAGTATTTATCATTGATAAAAAAATCATTGCTGCTGTTCTGCGAATAAATACAAATGATTTTCGGGCGAATTATTCGCTTGGAGGAACAGCATCTCTGTACACTTTAAATAAAACAGAGAAAAGCACAATCCAAAGAATTATAGATGCTTACGAATTCGGACTTGCAGGTATTGATTTTATGTTTACAGATGATGGGCAATTAATATTTAATGAAATTGAAGATGCCGTCGGTTCCCGTACCCTGAGCATGCTGAGTGATATCAATATTTTAAAAGAATATATTCGTTTTATAAAAGAAAAAATGCAGTAAAACTAAAAAATAGCTATGCAGAAATTTTCACATAGCTATTTTTTCAGTTTTACTGCTTCAGCTCTGCCAAACGGGCTTTTACTTTCGCCTGTTTATCCAGATAATCTTTTTCTTTCTGTTTTTCTTCTTCTACCAATGCTTCTGGTGCTTTACTGATAAAGCCTTGATTAGAAAGCTTCTTTTGCACTCTTTCTACTTCTTTATTCCATTTTGTGAGTTCGTTTTCTAAACGTGCGATTTCTTTATCGAAATCAATTAAACCTTCTAAAGGAAGGAAGATCTCTGCACCAGTAACTACAGAGGTCATCGCTTTACCTGGAGCTTCGATACCTTCTGCAATTTTCAGGGAGCTCGGATTACAGAACCGCTCTAAATATTCCCGGTTCTTCTCTAATTCCTGCACCAGTGCCTCGTTTTCTGTAGAAATAAGCATCTCAATCTGCTTAGACATTGGCGTATCCACCTCTGCCCGGCTGTTACGAACAGATTTGATAATAGCAACTAAACGCTGCATTTCAGACACAGCTTTTTTATCATCAAATGCCGGATTTACTTTTGGCCATTCGCTGATGGTAATCGATGGTCCCTCATGTGGGAGCTGCTGCCAGATTTCCTCTGTGATAAACGGCATAAACGGATGCAGCATACGCATTGTCTGATCTAAAACATGCGCTAACACAGAACGTGTTGTTTTTTTCTTTGCTTCATCTTCGCCATATAACGTCAGTTTGGCCATTTCAATATACCAATCACAGAATTCATCCCAGATAAAGTTATAGAGATGTCTTCCCGCTTCACCAAATTCATATTTATCTGCGTTTCTCGTTACATGATCTATCGTTTCATTCAAACGGGATAAGATCCATCTGTCTGCAACTGTTAAGTTTCCGGTTAAATCAATATCCTCATACTTGAATCCTTCCATATTCATAAGAGAAAAACGGGATGCGTTCCATACTTTATTGGCAAAATTCCAGGTAGACTCGATTTTTTCCCAGTGGAAGCGCAGATCCTGACCAGGTGTTGATCCGGTCATTAAGAAATAGCGGAGCGAATCGGCACCATATTTATCAATGACATCCATCGGATCTACACCGTTCCCCAAGGATTTACTCATTTTTCTTCCTTCTGCATCACGAATTAAACCATGCAGCAACGTATCTTTAAACGGACGTTCATCCATAAATTCTTTTGACTGGAAAATCATCCGGGATACCCAGAAGAAAATAATATCATAGCCTGTTACCAGAACGTTTGTAGGGAAATAACGTTTTAAATCCGCTGACTCTTCATTTGGCCAGCCCATGGTAGAAAACGGCCATAATGCAGAGGAGAACCATGTGTCTAACACATCTTCGTCCTGTTCCCAGTTTTCAGCGTCTGCCGGAGCTTCCTTGCCTACATAGATTTCTCCTGTTTCTTTATGGTACCAGGCCGGAATCCGATGACCCCACCATAATTGTCTGGAAATACACCAGTCGCGAATATTATCCATCCAGTTGAAATAGGTTTTCTCAAATCGCTCTGGAACAAAGTTTACTTTTTCTTCATCCACATCCTGCATGTTTAAAGCAGCTTCTGCCAACGGCTCCATTTTTACAAACCATTGTGTGGATAAGTAAGGCTCAACCACCGCCCCACTTCTTTCTGAATGTCCAACCTGATGCGGGCGTTCTTCAATTTCAAACAGAACACCTAAATCCTGTAAGTCCTGAACAATTTGCTTGCGGCATTCAAACCGGTCTAATCCCTGATATTTTCCTGCATTCTCATTCATCGTTCCATCTTCATTCATCACAAGCACGCGTTCTAAATTATGACGGTTCCCGATTTCAAAGTCATTCGGATCATGTGCAGGTGTAATTTTAACAGCTCCGGAACCAAGCTCCATATCTACGTAGTCGTCTGCTACAATTTGCATTTCTTTGCCTACAATCGGCAAAATAACTGTTTTGCCAATTAAATGCTGATAGCGCTCATCTTTGGGGTGTACGGCAACAGCAGTATCTCCAAGCATTGTTTCCGGACGCGTTGTTGCAATTTCAATCGTTTCATCACTGTCTTTAATTGGATAGCGCATATGATAAAATTTACCCGGGATTTCTTCGTAAATAACCTCAATATCAGAAAGTGCTGTTTTTGTGGAAGGATCCCAGTTAATAATGTACTCACCGCGATAAATAAGCTCTTTTTCATAAAGGCGGACAAACACTTCCCGAACAGCTTCGGATAAACCGTCGTCCAGTGTAAAACGTTCACGGGAATAATCTAAGCCAAGTCCAAGCTTCTCCCACTGCGAACGGATAAAGCTTGCATACTCCCCTTTCCACTCCCAGGCTTTTTCAAGAAACTTCTCACGACCAAGCTCATAACGGTTTGTTCCCAGTTCTTTAAGCTTTGCCTCTACCTTCGCCTGTGTTGCAATTCCCGCATGATCCATTCCAGGAAGCCACAATACATCATAGCCCTGCATCCGTTTCATACGTGTAATCGTATCCTGCATCGTTGTATCCCAGGCATGCCCTAAATGCAGACGTCCTGTTACGTTTGGCGGCGGAATTACAATGGAATAAGGCTCCTTCTCCGGATCATCCTTTGCTTCAAAAAACTTACCATCTAACCAAAATTGATATCTTCCTGTTTCCACTTCTTGCGGATTGTATTTAGGAGGAAGCTGATTTTGTTTATCTGACATGTTAAAAACCTCCTTCATTCTCATTAAAATTTTGTGTTCAAAAAGTTCGATAAAAAGGACCAAGCCTGCTAAGGCCTCAGGCGTCCTGGGACCTAGGATTACTCGCCCCACCGAAAACATTTGTGCGTCAAAAGTACAAAGCGACGAGCTTTTTGAACGTCCTCTAAAACAAAAAAACCCTTTCATCCTGATAAATAAAGGACGAAAAGGTATATTTCCGTGGTACCACCTTTGTTTGCTTGTCAATAAAAGCGGTTTTCACTTTTATAAAGCACACTTAAGGTCATGGATATCGGCTGACAACCGGAATCTCCTACTCCAGTTTTCAGAGACTCTACATCAGAGACGACTTCAAGAACAACCTTCCCGGGAAACTTTCACCAATTCATTTCCCTCTCTATGAGCGTTTATTCTTTACTACTTCTCTTTCACGCATTCGTATGTTTTCTTCGTAACATTTATTTTATCGTTTCCTCAAGAGAACGTCAACTATATTTTCATACAATTAACGGTAAATAGGCATTTTTACAGCCAGCTTGATAAGAAAAATAACCATTAAAAAAGTGTATCTATATTATTGACACACTTTTCACAGGTTTATACATAACATATTATATCAAAGTCCAGAAATCTAACTTCATGGAAAGAAACAGGAGGGGAAAAATATGTCCCGTTTTTATCGCTATCGTATTCCGCCTTGGGCTAGAAAATGTATTTTTGTTGTAGAAACCTGTGTTACACCAATAATGGTTTTTCAGCTTATTCGAACACTTTTTATACCTACAACACTTGATATTTTAATACTGGCTGTATTAATTGGTCTTGTTATCGCTTTTTACCTGCAATGGATCTAGTCTGGCTGTTCCTCCTTTGATTCATATGTTTCTTGTATAAAATCTACCCAGCTCATGCCAAATTCTAAACGGCGAAATTGCCGCTGCAGCTCCTTCACCTGATTTACCATTGATTTTTTTGTGTGACGGTCTGTATAATTTTTGAGCACATTCAAATAGGATGACGGGTTAAGTAAATAGACAGAAACAAGATGCATCTCCCTCACAGTCAGATGATTTGTTTTTTGATAAACTGTAAATGCCTGCTGTATCGTTCTTTCCGGCTGATTATAAGCACCTGTCAAGCTCTGAAAATAATGTGATAAATCACGAGCCGGATGCTCAAAACCGCCCGATTCCCAGTTAATTAAATACCCCCCCTTTGAATGCGTGTCATCCACCCGTTGATGGCATAAACTGGTAGACCATAAAATATCTGTTTCTTCTTCCCCATAAATTTGTTCCAGTTTGTCCTGCAGCAAACCCACTGCATGACAAATTCCTTTATAATGCGTGCAATAAAGAAGTTCAAATGGAGACATGTATTTTCTGCTTTCATAATCTGTAATACGTATATGAAGCTGATCTAAAGACTGTTTACAAAAGTTTGAAAAGCCCTGGAATGATTCTTTTAAACGATCAGATTTTATTCGGCTGGTCTGCCTGGTTTTTTTATGAATTTGCGCAAGTGTTTGCAGTGTCCTTTCTATATTATAGGTGGAATCTGTGATCTCCGGAGAATCAATCCAAGGTGTTAAATAATAATAAAAGTTCTCCTCCTTTTGAAAAAATGCATTATCCTGTGTCAAATACACAGGTAAAATCTCCGTCACATTTTTTTCTCGAGCAGTGTGGTAAATGTGCTGCCAATTCTCCATTGTCTGTTCGGTTAAAAAACTGCGCTTCAATGCATATTCCTGCATACCGTCAAATACTTTTACAACGCGTTCTGTTTGCTTCTCAATACTGACGGGATAGATATGATATGCTTCCAGAACTTTTTTCCATATATTCATCACATGTCACCTCTTATTAGAAAAGCTTCCATTTGCTCGTTTTTAATGACTTAATCGTTTCTAACCCTTTTTCTAAAATAAGATATAAATTATGTAAAGCTCCCTGCACAAATAATCTCTTCGTGCAGGGTTCTGATCTAATGTTTTGCAGGAATATAGAGCAGCTGTCCTTCATTTACTTCATAATCGGCTTCCAGCTGATTATGTTTAATTAATTGCAGTGGACTGATTGCAAAACGCTCCGCTATGGTATCAATCGTATCGTTCTCCTGGACAATGCATAGCCGCATTCTCACATAATGATTTTCATCTGCTTCCCGAAAAATCTCGGATAGGATAGATGCGTTTTCTGCTCGTTCTTCTTCCTCCTGCTCTTCCACGACAGTTATCTCTTCCTCTCTGGGCACTTCAGAATAATCCGTCTCTTCTATATAATCCACAAGCTCTGATTCATCTGCAACCTCCCAGCCTGATTCTTCTTCTATTTCTTCTATCACTTCAGCAGCTTCAACAATTTCTAATTCAGCTTCTTCCTGCTCCTCAACCTCCATTTCTTCTTCTGAAACCTTTGATTCTGAAAGGGATTGAAAATATTCAGATAGAGGCTGTGATTTTATTTTCCATCGATCAGGATCATCCACATGTTGCTCTTCCGATATGGTTTGCTCTTCTGATACTATTTGCTCTTCTGATACGATATGTTCTTCCGATACCGTTTGCTCTTTTGACGTAGTTTGTTCATTACGTGTTAAAGCTTCTTCCGGGTGCTCTATTTCAAATGAAAATGTTTCTCCAACTTGCTCTTGATCCGCTTCTTCTGTTTCCCAATCCTCTTCTGCAGGACGGTATGCTTCATCCTGCAAGATGCCATGAATTTCAACTGCAGCAGCTATTTTTAAACTATCTGGTCCTAATAAATCATAATCAAAGGATTCAATTTGTACGGTTACATCTTCCAAATTTTTAACCCGATGAGGCGGTACAGATATATCTACTGGAAATTTATGTGTAAATATATAAAGCCCATTCACCTCTCGAATACTTTCTACATAACGCTTAGCCTGAATCTGATCAAAATCAATAAATTCCTCTTCTCCCTCATCTGCACCCACCTTTTGATATTCCCCTTGCAGCTCAATATTACCGCGAATAGAAATATAATTATCCAATGATTCGATTGTTATTTCTGGTTCGATAGAAATTCCTCTTATTTCTTCTACTTCCTGTCCTTTTTCAAAAAACAGGGATTCTTCCAGATCAAAAATAAATGCATTAGGCTCTACTGACAAAATGTATTCCTCCTCTCGCAAACAGTCCAGATGCGAATCATTCGTTATCATTTATATGATTGTCGGCAGCGGATTATGCTAAGACAAGGAATGAAAGGGAATACGAAAAAAGCCTGCATCTCAAAATATTTTTAGATGACAGGCTTAAATAGCTTACTGGGAGATACGCTACTCCGGTTTTTGATATTCAATTAACCAGCTATCCCGATATTCACCTTCGTGAAGCTCATGCTCAGGAAGTAATTTTATTTTTTTAAAACCACATTTCTCATAACAGCGAAGAGCTCTTTTATTCCATGTCTGCGGATCCATAACCACTTTATCGGCATGTCTTTTATTTACCAAATAATCAACCATGGACTTAATTAGAGTTTCGCCAATACCTTTGTTCCAATATTTTGTTTCACCTATGAATTGATCCATTCCGTAGATAACCTCTTCATCATTAGGATAACCATAATTTTCTCTCATACTTTTATCTAATTGATAAAATTGAATATATCCTATTTCCATATTTTCAAACTTTATCAGACATCTGATTAAATCCTCTTGTGGAGTATAAAATTTTTCATTTACTTTTTGTAAATGAAATGGATTATCCCTGCCTTCATAAAATTGAAGAACATAGGGATCAGACAGCCACTTTGCTAAAAAATGATTATCTTTTTGTTCTAATTCACGAACGGTCAGCTTACCGTTTTGAAACAACATAAACGTATCCTCCGTTAAGCATGTTTTGGAAGTCATTCAATTTGGTCATCGTTGATGGAAAACAGTATTGCAAAAAGCAGTTTCTTACGTAATACTATCTTTGATATTTCATTTTATCAATTTTTTTCTTTCAAAAACACAAATCAATCCATAAAAAACCCAAATACAATATTTGGGCTTTCGGTTTATCAGAGCTGTAAACATTACTATCTAGTTACTTTTCAATCTTAGAAAAAGCAGTATGCACAGCTTCAATCGTCTTTTCAATATCTTCATCTGAATGGGCAGTAGATAAGAATAATCCCTCAAATTGAGATGGCGGCAAAAATACACCTTCTTCAATCATCGTGCGATAGTATTGCGCAAAATAATCTAAATTAGAGGATTGTGCTGTTTCAAAGTCAACCACTTCCTGATCCGTGAAGAAGACACCAACCATGGACCCGGCACGATTAATATGAAGTGGTATATCATATTTATCAGCCGCCTGGCGGAACCCTTCTATCAGTCGATCAACCTTCTTGTTCATTTGCACGTAAGAGGCTTCTGTCAAGGAAGCTAAAGATTCATAGCCTGCTGTCATCGCTAATGGATTACCAGATAACGTACCTGCCTGATAAATGGGGCCAGTTGGAGCAATCTGCTCGACAATTTCACGTTTTCCACCATAAGCGCCGACAGGAAGACCGCCGCCGATTACTTTACCAAGACAAGTTAAATCAGGCGTTACATCAAAATGTCCCTGCGCACTATAGTAGCCTACACGGAAACCTGACATCACCTCATCAAAGATAAGCAGAGAACCATTTTGTTCTGTTATTTTCCTTACCTCTTGTAAGAATCCTTCTTTTGGAGGCACAACTCCCATGTTCCCGCACACCGGTTCCATAATGACAGCTGCAATTTGGTCTCCATAGTGTTCAAAAGCCAGTTTTAAGCTGTTTATATCATTGTAAGGAACCGTAATCGTATTCTTCGCGATATTTGCAGGAACACCGGGACTATCTGGCAAACCAAGCGTTGCAACACCAGAACCAGCTTTAATCAGCAGGGAATCTCCATGACCGTGGTAGCTTCCTTCAAATTTAATAATTAAATCTCTGTTTGTATAACCGCGTGCCAGACGAATTGCACTCATTGTTGCTTCTGTTCCGGAGTTTACCATTCTTACCATTTCAATCGATGGCACACGATCGATAACGAGCTTTGCCAGTTTATTTTCTAACAGCGAAGGCGCTCCAAAGCTTGTCCCCTTCTCAACAACTTCTTTTAAGCTGTTCGTAACACGTTCATCCGCATGTCCTAAAATTAACGGCCCCCAGCTTAATACATAATCAATATAGGAATTACCATCAATGTCGGTAATTTTAGAGCCTTTTCCTTTTTCCATAAAAATTGGATCTAATCCAACTGATTTAAACGCTCGGACCGGAGAATTTACTCCGCCGGGCATTAAATCAACGGCTTCTTTATAAGCATCTACTGACTTTGTATTTACCATGCTCTTCCTCCTTTTAATTCTCTTCCTGCAACCATTTTGCCACATCTTTTGCAAAATAGGTAATAATTAAGTCTGCACCTGCACGTTTCATGGATAACAGTGTTTCTGTAACAAGTTTTTTCTCATCCACCCAGCCATTTAAAGCAGCCGCTTTAATCATGGCATACTCTCCGCTTACATTATACGCAACAACAGGAACATCAAAACGATTTCTTACCTCGCGCATAATGTCCATATAGGACAGGCTCGGTTTGACAATCAAGAAATCAGCTCCTTCTTTAATATCAGATGTTGCCTCACGGATTGCCTCTAAACGATTGGCAGGGTTCATCTGATAAGTCTTCCGGTCACCAAATTGCGGTGTGCTGTCTGCTGCATCACGAAAAGGACCATAGTAAGCTGATGCGTATTTCACTGCATAGGACATAATCGGAATATGGTCAAAGCCAGCTTCATCCAGAGCATGGCGGATAACCGTTACAAAGCCGTCCATCATATTGGAAGGCGCGATAATATCAGCACCTGCTTGCGCCTGAGAAACAGCCGTTTTGGCTAACAGCTCCAGAGAAGCATCATTCGATACATCACCATTTTCAATCACACCGCAATGGCCATGTGAAGTATATTCGCATAAGCAGGTATCTGCAACAACAAGCATTTCCGGGTATGCTTGTTTTACCATCCTTGTTGCTTCCTGAATAATTCCATGATCATGAAAAGCTTCTGAGCCAATTTCATCCTTTTCTGCAACAACACCAAATAAAATAAGGGAACGAATTCCCAATTGATAAGCTTCCTCCACTTCTGTTAACAAATGGTCAAAAGAAAGCTGGTACACTCCCGGCATAGAAGGAACTTCATTCCGGATATCCTCCCCCTCAATAACAAATATCGGATAAATAAAATCAGTCACCCTTAAATGTGTTTCTTGGACAAGCGCGCGCATCGAAGCCGATGAACGCAAACGTCTATGTCTGTCAAATATGAATTCACTCATGATTCATCTTCCTTTCATTCGCTAACTCAGTAATCAAATGCAGCATTGCATCTGTTGTATATGGATCAGATGTATATAAATTAGGAATACCTAACTCCTTTGCCCTTTCGCTCGTTGTTTTACCGATGCAAATATACATTGCCTTATCGGGAATGTACTCTGCCAAAGTCACAAATGCATCTATGGTTGATGGGCTTGTAAACGTTATATAATCTATGGTCGAAAGCACATTGTTAAGCTCCTGCTTGGATTCTGTACAGTATATTGTCTCATATACCTCTAACGTTTCATAAGGAATCTGTGCTTCTCGCAGTTTTTCTGGCAGAATCTGTCGAGATAAATTGCCTCGAATTAACAACACAGGTTTATCTGTGGTATGAAATGACGTAAATTCTTCTGCCATCGTCAGCGCATCAAAAGATGACGGGACAAAAGAGGCAGTATAACCGTATGCTTCTAATACTTCCTCTGTCTTCTTTCCAACAATGCCGAACTGTAATCCTTGTGGAAGTTTTTTATGATGTTGTTGGAGCAGTTGAAAAAAGGCCTGTACACCATTTGCACTTGTTATAAATACCCACTCAAAACTGGAAAGGCGCTCCAGAATTATTTTATTTTCAGGCTTCTCTACATCATTTATTTCAATCATCGGGACGACAACTGGGCTTCCCCCCAGCTTAGAGACCTTCTCTGCCATCTCAGCAGCTTTTGTTTCTTCTCTCGTAATTAAAATGCGCTCCCCACGAAGCGGCTCCCCCATGATTACTCCATCTCCTCTTTCACACGTTCCACAATTTCCTTAGCACCTTGTTTCCCTAATAGCTCAGCAGCTTCTCTGCCAACTCGAACTGGATCGTCTCCACGAACCACTTCTTTCAAAATTGTTTTTCCATCCGGTGTACCTACTAAGGCAGTTAATACAATTTCCTCGCCATCTAAATAAGCATAACCTCCAATAGGAACCTGACAGCCGCCTTCTAATAAATGCAGAAAAGTACGTTCTGCTAATACCGTTTTTGCTGTATATTCATCATGAATCTTTTGAACAATTTCTTTTAATTCCAAATCATCTGCACGGCTTTCAATCGCCAGCGCCCCTTGTCCTACAGCAGGCACACAAATTTCCGGGTCCAAGTACTCTGTAATCAGATTCTCACTTAAACCGACACGCTTCAAGCCGGATACAGCTAAAATAATCGCATCATAATCCTCTTCATTTAACTTGCGGATACGCGTTTCTACATTGCCGCGGATCCATTTAATTTTTAAATCCGGCCTGGCAGCAAGAATTTGTGCACCTCTGCGTAAGCTGCTCGTTCCAACAATTGAACCTTCACGAAGGTCTGCTAATTTCACATTATTTTTCGCAATATAAGCGTCGCGGTGATCTTCCCTGACAGGAATAGAGGAAATTTCCAGTCCTTCTGGAAGTGTAGACGGCATGTCCTTCATACTGTGGACAGCAAAGTCAATCTCTTTGTCAAACAGCGCTTTTTCAATTTCTTTCACAAAAAGACCTTTTCCGCCAACTTTTGATAACGTTACATCAAGAATTTGATCTCCCTTGGTAACAATCTTTTTTATCTCAAATTCATTGTTTACACCAGCTTTTTTCAACTGTTCAATAACCCATTTCGTTTGTGTAATCGCTAAATTACTCTTTCTGGAACCAACCATAATTTTTCGCATGATGTCTCCTCCTTGATTCTTCTTTAGGGTTTCGCAATTCTTTTACAATAAAAAGCAACCAGAAAGTGATGAAATGACCTCCTGGTTGGATATGAATGATGTAGGATAAAGGAATTACTTCAATTAAGCAGTTGGTACCTGCTCCACTGCTGGAAAAGATGCAATATCCTCTTGAGTAAATTGGGTTGATGTCTCCTTTTTTCTCATTTGTTTCTCAAGCTCCTCTCTTACCTCATTCTCAATTCCAAAAATATCAACAAATAGCTGCAATGCCTCATCTGCCTGCTCCGTACCTGCCAATTCCTTTGCTTGCGTAATCGGCTCTTTCAATAGCTGATTAATAATACTTTTTGTATGCTTATTAAGTACTTTTTTCTCACGTTCTGTTAAGCTCGGTATTTTCCGTTCGATACTTTTCATTGTCTCCGATTGAATAGATAATGCTTTTTGTCTAAGCGCAGATATAACAGGAACAACCCCAAGTGTTTTCATCCATTCCTTAAATTGAACAATTTCCTCTTCAATGGATAATTCAATTTGTCCGGCTGCTGCTTTTCTGGACTCTAAATTATCATCTACAATATGCTGCAAGTGATCAATATCATATAAAGCAACCTGATCCACCCCGGCGATTTCCGGATCAATATCCCGGGGAACAGCAATGTCTATTAAGAATAATTCTTTGTCCTGACGTTTCTTTCGTACCTTTTCAATATCTTGTTTGGATAAAATAACAGACTCTGATCCAGTAGAACTGATTAATATATCAGCTTCTTCAAGTATAAAGGATAATTCATCCATTCCCGCAATCTTGGCTTCAAATTTATCAGCCATCCTTTTTGCTTTTTCTTGTGTGCGATTAATGACAGTAATTTCTTTTACACCGGCACCTTGAATATTCTTTGCTGCCAACTCGCCCATTTTTCCAGCACCTAAAATAGCAACATGCTTATCCGTTAAGTCTCCAAACTTCTCCTTTGCTAATTCCACAGCTGCATAGCTGATGGAAACAGCATGCTCAGCAATACCTGTTTCTTTATGCATTCGTTTTCCAAATGTAATAGCTTGTTTAAACAATTCATTGAATATAGTACCTGTTGTATTTACTTGCTGCCCTTTGGAAAAAGCTTGTTTCAGCTGTCCAAGAATTTGTGTTTCTCCAAGCACCATAGAGTCAAGCCCGGTTGTTACCCGAAATAAATGCTCCATTGCACCATCATTCTCTGTAATATGCAGATAGGTTGAAAATATTTCTTTGTCCTCTCCAAACCAATCTGCTAAAAATTGCTTTATATAGTATCTCCCGGTATGGAGCTGGTCTACAACTGCATATACTTCCGTCCGATTGCACGTTGAAACAATGACATCTTCAAGAATACTTTTCTGATTCTTTAATGCAATCATTGCTTCAGTCAGTTGTTCTTCATTAAATGTGAATTTTTCCCTAATTTCTACAGGGGTTGTTTTGTAATTAAAACCAACCTTTAAAATATGCACAGTACTACCCCCACTATGATAAAATAGTTCTTATCTTTTATTATTATTAACTAATAATCATTATAACATGCTATAAAATCCATTTCGTGCTAAAATGTGAACAGAATCTGAAACAATTCGTACGTTACATAAGAATATGTATAAAAACAATAATTCATTCAAGTGAATTAAAATACGCTCGCCACAACAACTTATTCCGACTGTAATGTAACATAACTAATCTTTTATAGCAAGGAACTCGCTTTTTTGCACTTTAAATATGCTTAAAGACCAAGCGATTTTCTTGATCTTTCTAATGAGGATTGTTCTTACAATTACATAGTAGTTTAACATTAGGTAGATGACAGGCATGAAAGGAGGAACTTCAATGAAAAGAAAGCATTCGCTGCTTGCTTATCTGTGTATCGGAATTGGTGTTTTTCTTTTGCTCCGGGAGCTGCGCATTCCGTTTTTTGTAGACCTTTACTCATGGCAATCTTTACTGATTGTGATTGGGCTTGGGATCATTGCTCACAGTTATACAACAAAAACATATCAGAATTTGTTTATAGGCACATTACTGTTTGGTGTTGGTATCCATCTGCATGGCGTAAAACAGTATCCCTTTTGGATTGATGATTGGTCTATTTATTTAATTATTATCGGTCTTTCCTTTATCGTTCGTTATACCAAAACGAAGAAAGGATTTTTCTTAGGTGCTTCCTCCATTCTGCTAGGTTTAATTTTTCTTTTTGCAGAACAGCTGTCTATATATACAAGCTGGCTTGCACCGATTGTTTCATTTTTAGAGCGTTTTTGGCCGATTCTGCTTATCCTTTTAGGTATTATTATGCTAAAACGTAAATAAGGGTGCGGTTAGAAGCTTCTGCTTTTAACCGCACCCTCTTGTATCTCTATATAAAGGATTTTATTGCTCCCCAGACTGCATCTTTCCCCTCTCCAGTTTCGGCTGAAAAAGGAATAAAGATATCATCCGGATCCATTTCAAGGACCTTTTTAGAGCGCTTAATATGCTTATACTGTTTTGTTTTTGCAATTTTATCCAGTTTAGTTCCAATCACAATGACCGGCAGCTCAAAGAATTTTAAATAATCATACATCTGTACATCATCAGCTGTTGGCTCATGACGTAAATCTGTAATCAGAATAACAGCCCGAAGCGATTCTCTGTTTTTAAAATATTCCTCCATCATACCGCCCCATTTTGCTCGTTCCTTTTTAGACACTTGCGCATAGCCATAACCCGGGACATCGACAAAATAAATGGATTCATTAATCAAATAAAAATTCAATGTTTGTGTTTTTCCTGGTTTGGAGGAAGTCCTTGCCAGGTTTTTTCGGTTAATTAATTTGTTAATTAAGGAGGATTTCCCAACATTCGAGCGGCCTGCCAATGCAAATTCAGGATATTGTTCTTCTGGATATTGCTTCTCGCTGACAGCACTGATAACAATTTCTGCCTGATTAACTTTCATATTGCTCGCCCCCTTTTTCTAATGCAATTTCTAATACTTCATCTAAGTGCTTTACCGGGATAAACTGAAGTCCTTCCCGGACACTTTCCGGAATATCTTCTATATCCTTTTCATTATCCGCAGGTAAAATAATCGTTGTCACCCCGGCACGATGTGCACTTAATGCTTTTTCCTTTAATCCTCCAATAGGTAAAACACGACCGCGAAGTGTAATTTCACCAGTCATCCCAACTTCTCTTTTGATAGGACACCCTGTCAATGAGGATACAAGTGCAGTAGCAATCGTGATGCCAGCTGAAGGACCATCTTTTGGTGTAGCACCAGCAGGAACATGAATATGAATATCATATTTTTCATAGAAGTCAGCTTCAATATCCAATTGCTGTGTACGAGAACGTACATAGCTAAAGGCAGCCTGTGCCGATTCCTGCATAACTCCACCGAGTTTACCAGTAAGCTTTAAATTTCCTTTTCCAGGATAATGGGTCACTTCAATCGATAAAATATCGCCGCCTGCCGCTGTGTATGCAAGTCCTGTGGCAGCACCAATTTGATTTTCCTCTTCAATTAATCCATAACGATATATCGGCTTACCTAAATATTCTTCAACGATTCGATCGGTAATAATAATTCGATCCTTAGCCTCGTCAGAAACCAGTTCCTTGGCTGCTTTCCTGCAAAGTGTTGCAATTTGTCTTTCTAAACCACGGACACCTGCTTCTCTGGTATACGTCCGGATCAGCTTCATAATAGCAGACTCACGAATCTGTATTTTACGCTTTGAAAGTCCATGTTCATTAATTTGCTTCGGTAAGAGATGACGCTTTGCAATATGCAATTTTTCAACCTCTGTATATCCGGGTATCGAGATTAATTCCATCCGGTCAAGCAGCGGCCCTGGAATGCTATTAACATTATTTGCTGTAGCAATAAATAATACATTGGATAAATCATAGGTCTCTTCAATATAATGATCACTGAAGGTATGATTTTGCTCCGGGTCTAAAACCTCCAGCATGGCAGAAGATGGATCCCCTCGAAAATCATTTGACATTTTCTCGATTTCATCTAATAGAAATACGGGATTAATCGTTTCTGCCCGCCGCATACCTTGCATGATCCTCCCCGGCATTGCTCCAATATAAGTCCGGCGATGACCGCGAATTTCCGCTTCATCACGAACTCCGCCTAAAGAAACACGGACAAAATTCCGGTCAATCGCCCCAGCAATAGATTTCGCTAAAGAAGTTTTCCCAACTCCAGGCGGTCCAACTAAACATAGAATAGGACCCTTTATTGTATTGGTCAGCTTTTGAACCGCTAAATATTCCAGGATGCGTTCCTTTACTTTTTCCAATCCATAGTGATCAGCATTTAATACTTTTTCCGCTTTTTTCATTTGGATATTATCTTCTGTTTTCGTTTGCCAAGGAAGCGCAACAAGCCATTCAATATAAGTCCGGATGACAGAGCTTTCTGCTGATGACTGCGGCACTTTTTCATAACGGCTCAGCTCTTTCATTGCAACATTGGTAATTCTCTCAGGCATATCGGACTGTTCAATTTTTGTCCGGAGCTGCTCTAAATCGCCAGTTCTTCCATCACGGTCACCCAATTCCTTTTGTATAACCTTCAACTGCTCTCTTAAATAATATTCTTTTTGTGTTTTTTCCATCGACGTTTTAATCTTTTGTCCAATTTTCTTTTCAATGGATAAAATTTTCCGCTCATCAGCAATAATACTTAAGAGTTTATGTATTCTTTCTGTCACATCGAAGCATTCTAATATTTCCTGCTTATCATTTAACTTTAAAGAAAGATGAGAGGTAATCATATCTGCTAATCGACCCGGGTTATCTATATCTCCAACTGTTTCAAATGTTTCCTCCGTTAATTTCCGGGAAACTTTTATGTATTGCTGGAATTGTTCAAGTAACGTACGCATTAGAGCTTCTGTTTCATACGCATCTCCGACAATATCTTCTTTTTCCTCTACCTCTGCAATAAAGTATTCTTCTTCTTCCAGATAGCGGACAACCTCTGCCCGATAAAATCCTTCAACAAGTACTCTCTGTGTTCCATTCGGCAGCTTTGTAATTTGTTTTATTTTTGCAACCGTTCCGATATGGTATATATCATCAGCACTTGGATCATCTGAATTCATTTTCTTTTGTGAAGCTAAAAATATGTATTGATCAGCTAACATAGCTTGTTCTAATGAAGCAATAGACTTATCTCTGCCAACATCAAGGTGCAGTACCATGGACGGAAATACAATTAATCCCCGCAAAGGCAGCAGCGGCATTTTTAAATAGTTTGCTGTCATACATTCACCCCCTGTTTTCTTTTATTAATTATTTTTCTCTGTAAGGCTCTTTCTCAGTGTAAAAAAAAATCATCAAAATGTAAACACATCATGTCTTCTTTTATTATGAACAAGTATACAGACATCTATGAGTAACTATACTCGTTTTAAAAAAATAATAGCCTTTATTGACTAAGGAAAACCGAGCAAGCTAACCCTGAAAGGCGCAGATAGCTTTCGTTACGCTTTCATCGATTGAGCAAGACCACATTAAGTGGGAAGTGTTGATACTTGGACATCCTGGCTGTTGTACTTTATTGCATAACATAAACCTTCCTAAAGTAAAAAAAGAGGAAGAATGCAGATCCTGCTTAGAATCTGCATTCTTCATTCCTTTATTTATTTTTAATTATGCACTTTCTTTTGGTAATTTTTCGTTTCCTTCTTGAATGGTTCCATCCTGAAAAATCAGTTTTGGACTGCCATTTTCTTGAATAACAGTATCCTTTGTAATGACGCATTTTTCCACATCTTCTCTAGAAGGAAGATCAAACATAACATCTACAATGATGCCTTCTATGATAGAGCGAAGACCACGTGCACCTGTTTTCCGTTCAATTGCTTTTTTAGCAATTTCCGTAAGTGCATCTTCCTCAAATTCCAGCTCTACATTATCGATTTCAAACAGCTTTTGATATTGCTTGACCAGTGCATTTTTTGGCTTGGTCAGAATTTCAATAAGTGCATCCTCATCCAATGGAGTAAGGCTGCCGATTACCGGGATACGCCCGATAAATTCCGGGATAAGACCATAGCGTAATAAATCTTCCGGAAGGACTTTGGCTAACAGCTGTGCAGTATCCAGCTCTTCCTGCTCTTCATTGGCACCAAAGCCAATAACTTTTTTACCAATACGACGTTTAATTACTTGATCAATTCCGTCAAATGCTCCGCCGACGATAAAGAGAATATTTGTTGTATCGATTTGAATGAACTCCTGATGCGGATGTTTTCTTCCGCCTTGAGGAGGAACACTTGCTACGGTACCTTCAAGAATTTTTAAAAGCGCCTGCTGTACACCCTCTCCAGATACATCTCTTGTAATAGAAGGATTTTCAGATTTTCTGGCTACTTTATCAATCTCATCAATGTAAATAATTCCTTTTTCTGCTTTTTCTACATCGTAGTCTGCAGATTGAATCAATTTAAGAAGAATGTTTTCCACATCTTCTCCTACATACCCTGCTTCTGTTAATGATGTTGCATCTGCCATTGCAAATGGTACATTAATAATTCTTGCTAATGTTTGAGCTAAGAGTGTTTTACCGCTGCCTGTCGGGCCAATCATTGCAATATTACTTTTCGAAATTTCTACATCACCATTTTGCATACCTGAGTTTACACGTTTGTAATGGTTATACACCGCAACAGAAAGATTTCTCTTTGCTTTATCCTGCCCGATAACATAATCATCAAGGATATCACAGATTTCTTTGGGCTTTGGAATCTCATTCATTTCCATACCTTCTTCTGTACCAAGCTCTTCCTCAACAATTTCTGTACATAATTCAATACATTCATCACATATATATACGCCAGGGCCAGCTACCAGCTTCCGGACCTGCTCTTGGCTTTTGCCACAAAAAGAACATTTTAATTGTCCCTTTTCTTCATTAAATTTAAACATTACTTTTCGCCGCCTTCCTCAACAATCTCTCTAGACTTTCTCAACACAGTCATTACATATATAACACCTGAACCAGCTGCCATCATTTGAACTTCTTCGTTCTCTTCACAAAAAATCATTTGGCCGGGAACATTCAGCTTACATCATTCCAGCAACCTTTTCTTGTGTCATTACCGATTAGCAGTCAGCTTTATAATTCATCATATCAGATACATATGGAAATACAAAATAATTTACCTTTTTATACGTGTTCAAAAAGTAACCAAAATAGAAGCAAGAAGTTCATTCACTTGCCATTTATCATTTGGGGGCTTTTTGAGCATCCTCTTCTGCACTTCCATAAGCAATTGTATGATAAGTCTGTCATTCCAGTATGCATTAATTCTTTTAAATGTCAACTATTTGCAATTCTATCTGCAGAGCATCTGCAACTGCTTAATACATCTAATCTTTGACAAAAGGATTCATTTTACGACTCTGCTTTAATTAACAGGAAAGACAAGGCACGAATTTTAGCGCACCTTGTCTTTTCTATTTGTTTAATAATTATCTTATTTTGTTTTGCTGTTTTCTGCTAAGAAGTCAATTGCCGCACGCATTTTCAAATCATTTTCTAATGTTTCTGTTGAGCCGCCGAGCATTTGTACAAGCTGTTCTTTTTCGACACCATACGTAGAGCTCATTTTTTCAAGCTCTGCATCAATATCTTCTTGCGTAGCTGTAAGATCTTCTGCCTCAGCGATTGCTTCTAAAGTAAGATTTGTTTTCACACGTTTTTCAGCATCAGCACGCATTTGCTCTTTTAACGCATCTTCGTCTTGTCCTGAGAATTGGCTGTACATTTCCAGGGTCATACCTTGCATTTGAAGCTGTTGTTCAAATTCGCGAACCATTTGGTTTACTTCGGTATCTACCATCGCATCAGGAATATCTACTTCGATATTGTCTGAAGCTTGTTGAAGCAGTTCTTCGCGTTTTTCATTTTCAGCTTGCTGTTTTTTGCTGTTTTCAAGTTCTTCGCGTTTTTTCGTTTTTAATTCATCAAGTGTTTCTACATCTTCATCTACATCTTTAGCAAATTCATCATCAAGCTCTGGCAATTCTTTTGCTTTTACTTCATGAATTTTCACTTTAAATACAGCTTCTTGACCTGCTAAATCTTCTGCATGGTACTCTTCAGGGAAGGTTACTTTAACTTCTGTTTCATCGCCAGCTTTTTTACCGATTAACTGCTCTTCAAAACCTGGAATGAATTGACCGGAACCAATTTCCAATGAATGATTTTCACCTTGTCCGCCTTCAAAAGCTTCCCCATCCTTGAAGCCTTCAAAATCGATGACAGCCGTATCGCCATCTTCAATTTCACTATCTTCTTTTACAACTAATTCTGCTTGACGTTCGCGAAGATTTTCAATTTCCTGGTCTACATCTTCATCCGTTACTTCTACAGATTTTTCTTCTACTTCTAACCCTTTATATTCACCAAGCTTCACCTCTGGCTTCACTTCTACTTCAGCAGTGAAAACAAGCGGCTGCCCTTTTTCAATCTGGTCAATATCAATAGAAGGTTGTGCAATTGGGAAAATATTCGCTTCATCCACCGCTTCAGAATAAGCACCTGGAAGTACAATATCCACTGCATCTTGATATAAAGATTCTACACCAAAACGTTTTTCAAAAAGACCGCGAGGAATTTTCCCTTTACGAAATCCAGGAATTTGAACATCCTTCGATACTTTCTTAAAAGCTTGGTCTAACGCTTGATCGAAATCTTCTACGGATACTTCAAACGTTAATACTCCTTTGTTTCCTTCTTGTTTTTCCCATTTTGTTGTCATTATTATTCCCTCCAAAAATCAAATCTATCATTGTATTTCATTATTCATTTGATTAATCATTTTTCCTAATTTACAACCACCTCATTATAACACATATCTTTCGTGTTTCAAGCATTTTACTACTCTTCAATAATACTTAAATAAAGAGAGTTGCAAATTTTTATAGATTCCGTCCAGGCTTCTGCCGCATTATCCATTTCCTCTTGCCGGGTATCCATCTGCAAATAATCATTTCCAAGCAGATAGACTGCTTCTGCAAAGATAAGTATATCACTTTCTTTTGGTGTAAACGGATAGGTTACGTAAAAATAACGATATACTAGCTGTCCAATCATATTTAGTAAAGTAGGATTAGCTTCTGCACGTTTTTCTAATTCTTTCATGATAGCTATGTACGTTTTTTCCTTAGAGATCCGGCTCAGTTCAGACGGCTGCATCATCATTTTTGTTTCAAACTTATGTATGTGGACTGATCTTTCTACACCTGATTCCTTAAACCATTCTAACAGAGCTGTTTTTATAACCGGATGCACCTGAGGGTTTTCCAGCATCCGGATATTCTCCTCGTTTGGATCTGCCTGTATTCGCCGAAGATTGTCGATCAGATTCCATTGCTTCAGGTAATCATTCTCTCTTACTGCTTCCTTCAGCTCTTTCGCAAAGCCTATAGCATTATCTTCATCAATTCCGATTTTCATATTGCCGCTCATCTCGTATAGCTGCTGAAAAGGTTCCTGAAGCATGTCAGGAATCATATTATGTTCAAACTCTATTTCTAACAAATCCATCAAATGCTGATATTGGCTTGTTTGAAAAAGAATCGTTAAATAAATATGGAAGTAATGATAATAATGTGCATCCTTTTTGGCCAGAAGTTCTTCACTGAGCCGTTCAGCGTCTTTATAATTTCCTAATTCCATCAAACACATTAATTTACCAATGTAGATTTCATGACTTCCTTCATGATATGCAATGAGACAGTTTAATTTATCTAATGCTTCTTTATATCTCTTTTCCTTTAAAGCATGCAGCCCTTCCTCTTCCAGCTGCTTTTTGGTATTCGGAAATAAAATGATTTTTGTACTATCTTTCATTTGTTCACCTCTATTCTGGCTTGCCCAAAATATGCTTGAAGTCTAAATCTGTTATTCCCTAATCTTTATTATTTAAACTTTTTATTCGGGGCTGAATTTTAAAGCGTTTATCCCACATACTAATATCCTCTTATCATGTTACCGTTAAAAATGGACAGGGTCTATATTAACAGATAAATTTATTATACATTTTTTTATTCTCTCATGTAATAAAATTGCGAAAAGATGAACTATCATCAGGACTACCTTTGATCCTGCATTTTTTCTTCGAGGTTTCATTTTTATCAAAGGGGAATTACTCCAGAGTGAGGTAAGCAAAATGTGTGAGTGCATCGTACGCCACAGACAAAAAAACTCAAATCCTTGATATGCAAGGGTTTGAGTTTTTTGTCTATTTACGTCCCAGGCAGGATTCGAACCTGCGACCCACAGCTTAGAAGGCTGTTGCTCTATCCAGCTGAGCTACTGGGACAAGATGGAGCGGGTGAAGGGAATCGAACCCTCGTCATCAGCTTGGAAGGCTGAGGTTTTACCATTAAACTACACCCGCAATTGCCGTAGCCATTATGTACGCCGTTTTTAACGGACAAGTAATATTATATGTTGGATAGAAGTATTTGTCAACAGATTTTTTAATTTTATTTTAAGCTTTCTCAAAGAGATTAAATTCCCTTTGTACAAAGAAAAAAACGACCTTTAAAAGCAGACCCCATATCCAAAATAGGATCTGCTTTTATGATCTTTTATAAAGATGTCCGATAGGTCATATCTTCTACTTTCCGACCTTTTAACGTGTAGAAGTCTACCAGTACTTGATTAGTGTTTTCCCAGCTTAAAATAGCATAGGTTTTCTCAACACGATTTCTGGGCATACGAATACTTCCCGGATTAATAAATAACTGAGCGCCAATTTTTTCAGCGCCTGCAATATGCGTATGACCAAAGCATACCACATTTGCTTTATATTCCTCAGCTGCGTAGGATAGATTAGTTAAGCTTCCTTTTACCTGATGCAGATGGCCATGTGTTACAAAAAAACGCAGCTCATCTAAATCGAATACTTCCTGATCTGGATAGAGAGAATCAAAATCACAATTCCCGCCTACTTTATAAAAAGCACTTAGCTCTGCTGCATCAAAATCCAGTTCAGAATCACCGCAATGAATGTATAAATCTACACTATGTCTTTTTGTAATCTCATTCAGTTCTTTCGTTAATCCATGACTGTCACTTGTAATCAGTACGCTTGTCATTATACTCCCTCTCTTCCTTATTTACAGCAAATGTATTTTATTTTCCAATTGTTTCATAGCTTTCTTCCGGTGACTTATTTGATTTTTTTCAATTGGATCAAGCTCTGCCATTGTTTTCTTATACCCTGCCGGCACAAAAATAGGATCATAGCCAAAACCATTTTCTCCACTCTGTTCTGTTTGAATACGCCCTTCACAATAGCCCGTTACAAACATAGGCTCTTCACCAGGGTGAGCAATGGCTAAAACACAAACAAATCGGGCACCGCGTTCTTCTTCAGGAATATCTTGCATTTCCTTCAGCACTTTATCCATATTTGCCTGATCATCTGTTGGCTCTCCTGCATAACGTGCCGAATAAATCCCTGGTCTTCCATCTAAGCTGTCAATTACAAGTCCCGAATCATCCGCAAGCACTGGCTGCTGAAACAGATTGGAAATCTGCTCTGCTTTTATCGCTGCATTCTCCACAAAGCTGTCTCCTGTTTCTTCAATATCTGGAACTTCCTCATCTAAATCAAGCAAGGACACAACTTCAATATCATACGGAGCAAAAAAAGATCTAAATTCTTTTACTTTTCCTTTGTTTTTGGTTGCAATAATAATTTTCTTCATGGTACCTCCCCTAATGAAATCAGTCTTGGTTAACCAAATCTGTGATAGAGCCAAGTGTTTCTTTCTGTTGGCTGATTAACTCATTAATACCTTGTTCCCCTAAACGAAGCATTGCCTGTAATTGATTCACACTAAACGTAGCTTCCTCTCCAGTTCCTTGAAGCTCTACAAATTCACCTTTTCCAGTCATAACAATATTCATATCGACATCAGCTGTACTGTCCTCCTGATAATCTAAATCCAGTACTTCTTTTCCATCTGGTAATACACCAACAGAAATGGCTGCTAAGTAATCTGTTACTGGAAGCTCCTTAAGCAGTTCCTTTTCAACAAGCTGATGTAGCGCCATTACCATAGCAACATACGCACCAGTGATGGAAGCAGTTCTTGTTCCTCCATCTGCCTGGATAACATCACAATCAATCCAGATTGTCCGTTCACCGATTTTTGATAGATCAACGACAGAGCGTAACGCACGTCCAATCAGGCGCTGAATCTCCATTGTTCTCCCGCTTACTTTTCCTTTTGAAGATTCCCGAATATTACGTTGTTCTGTTGCACGCGGCAGCATCGCATATTCCGCTGTAATCCAGCCTTTTCCCTGCCCTCTCATAAATGGCGGTACTCTATCTTCAATACTTGCATTACAAATCACCTTTGTCTGACCCATTTCAATCAAAACAGACCCTTCCGGATGTGTAATATAACCTGGTGTTATTTTTATTGTTCGTAACTCGTTTTCTTTTCTATTATCGTGTCTTTCCATTCGACTTCCTCCTTATTTCACATTACATAGCTTATCATATTTTCTAAAAAAGAAACATGAGAATGCAATGAAAAGAATGATGTATTATCAAATTGTATTGTTAAATAAAAAAGCATCTAATGCGTGATTAAATCACGCATTAGATGCTACAGGGTATATATGATTCGGTTATAATTCTTCACTTGGTGTAAACAATTGTGCAGATACCGGTTCAGAATAAGGTTCCCCATTTTCATTAAATACTTCATCCACATTTTCAACCTGTACATTAACTGCATCAATGTTCGACTGCTGTGTTAAGGTTCTGACCATTGTCTCCATCACTTCATCTGAAATAATATTTTGCTCGGCATCCATCAGAATGCCTTCATTGAAAGTTAGATGAGCGACGCCTTCTTTTATAACCGGCTCTGCAGTTAAAGCAGCTTCCGGACTAAATACATTTACCACATCATTTTGATATCCGGGACCATCTATCAGCTCATTGACAATACCTTCCAAATCATTTTCATCTTCCATCTCTACATACTGCGTCACAGGAACATAATAGCGATTATTTTCCCGCTCTACCGGGTAAAACATCGTTACAGGACTGCTATTAAAATAATCCAATGTATCATTATTTGTCAGGTTAATTCCATTTGCCCGCGTATATCCATTATTAATCGGTGTACCATTTACAGGCATTTCTTTTAAATCAACTCCTTCTACCCGGAGCTTGACTTTATGAACATTATCAAATTGTGTCAAGGTATGCGTAACAGCTTCTAAAATAGGAAGTTCTGATGCTGCCTCATAATCAGAAAATTCACCTGATAAATCTACGATAATCGTGCCATCCTCCTGAAGGTCAATACCGAGAATTTCCGTGTCCTCTGGTAGTACCGCTTGGAAGCCGTTTGGCAGCATCGGTGTTATTGGACCACCTTTAACCATATATTCCATTACTTGCTGTGCCACTTGATTTGCTTCAGGAACAGGAAGTTCAACCATTTGCGAAGCAACCATCCCATTTGAATCAATTAAATACAACTCTCTGGAAACCGTATCTTCTGCTTCCACAGGAGTAGCTGCAGTATCTTCCCCATCCACTGTTTCTTCATCTACCGTCTCTTCACCGTTTACTGCTTCTGCATTTTGCGGAGGATCTACCTCTTTTGATGACTGCTCTCCTTTAAAGCATCCTGCCAACAAGACTAATATTCCAAAAGCTCCTATTATTCGGATTATCTTTTTACTCATGCAACTACCTCCCAAGATGGTTTGTACTATTAATCATACGAGCCCACCTCAAGAAATAGACCATGAATTAGATTGTTTATTAATAAACTTCTAATTCATTGGATACGATAAAAGACACAGCTTTATACTGCGGGAAACGAAACCGGATATCCGAAATTTTTCTATAAAAAACTCCTGTACTGCAATGGAGATTAATTTCCATTGCAGTACAGAAGCGAGCGAATGGCTCTAAATATCTTTCAAGTCTGCATGCTTAATCGTTAGAACCTCAAAATTACCATCCTTAAATATTCTTTGTGTGATTTCAATAAATATATTCAAATCTCCTGTCGCATAAAATTCATGGGGAGGCATCCAGTCATCATCATTCGCAATTTGGTGAATATCCAAGGTTGTACTCGTTTCTCTGGCCGTCTCTTCACTGGAAGAAATAACAGTAATATCATGACCGACAACCTGTTGAATGATATCTTTTAATAATGGATAATGGGTACAGCCCAAAATTAAGGTATCCATTCTATCATGCTTTAGAATCGGCACTAATGTTGTTTCTACTACTTGTTTTGCTTCCGGACCATCCAGTATCCCTTTTTCCACCATTGGAACAAACAGGGGACAGGCTAAAGAAATAACCTCAATATCAGACTTAATTTGACGAAGTGCATGACTGTATGCTCCACTTCGCACCGTCCCTTCTGTTCCAACAATACCGATATAGTTACTCTCTGTTGACTTAATCGCCGCCCTTGCACCGGGCTTAATCACGCCAATAACAGGGATATCCAGATTTTCTTGTAATTCCTTTATTGTAAATGCTGTTGCCGTATTACAGGCTATCACAAGCATTTTTATATGTTTTTTAAGTAAAAAACGAACCATTTCCCAAGTAAATTGTTTTACTTCCTCTTCGGTTCTTGGTCCATACGGACATCTTTCTGTATCTCCTAAGTAAATAAGCGGTTCTTTAGGCAGCTGCCGCATTAGTTCATGAACAACCGTTAACCCGCCTACACCTGAATCGATTACACCAATTGGCTGTTTCAAAGTTCTCTCTCCCTTTATTCTTCTTTACTTTTCGTTAACTTGTTTCATTTCATCATGTAGGAAGCTCAACAGCTCATTTAATGTTTCTTTCTGCTCATCTGAAAATGGAGATAAAACATCCCGCAAATATTCCTGCCTTTTTTGAATAACCTCTTCAATAATATGCTTTCCTTTTTCCAATAGATGGATTCTTACCACACGACGGTCATTTGTATCACGAACACGTTCTACTAAGTCATTTTTCTCTAATCGATCAACTAAATCTGTGGTGGTACTAAATGCATGGCTAATCCGATTGGACAACTCACCAACTGTCAAATCACCTTCCTCCAGCAGCCATTGCAAAGCAACAAACTGCGGAGAAGTAATCGGATAATGATGTAAAATTTTCCGTCCATTTTGTTTAATCATGCCGGAAATATATCTTAATTGCTTCTCCATTTTATTAACAGCTTCTACTTCTTTATTTTTTTCCAACTTGCTACCCCCTAAAATAAAATCCATTCCAAGTATTTTAACACGCACAATACAGCGTCTATGGTAAAGGCATTTATTATATACTTGTAATACATAGTAAACTAAAAATCGTTTCTTGAAAACTTTTTTAAAGAAAAGCTGTTTTAAATACAAACCCCTTCTAAAAATGTACGCACTCTTTTGTTTCAATCTTCATAAGCTATATCGACTAAATAAATTCCCTTCATGATGCAGTTCTATAAAGCAAGGAGGGGGTAACATTTGAAGGATAATGGGTATAAACCGAAGCAGCTACTGACCAAACGCGAGAAAGAAGTGTTTGAACTATTAGTACAAGATAAAACAACAAAAGAGATTGCCCAAGAGCTATTCATCTCAGAAAAAACTGTAAGGAATCACATTTCAAACGCGATGCAAAAACTAGGGGTAAAAGGCCGTTCACAGGCTGTTGTCGAATTGCTTCGCATGGGCGAATTAAAGCTGTAAATACACCTAAAGGAGAAATCGATAAGCCAGGTGTCATTCGAGATCAAAATACATTTATTTTCTTTTTCTATTTGATTATTGTTTTGAACTCAAGCTAAGTCATGCGTTTATTGGTGAGGTTTTTAGACATTGTGCTCACCATGCAATTGTATTATTTATCGTCATTCCTTACAGGAAAAATCTAGGGCTATATAAGGGTGCTGTGTAAGTCTGAGCTTTTGAAAAATAAGCTCAGACTATTTTATTTCACTGCAAATCCATGTTCAAAGGAAAAATACACATTTACGCTGAACGTTATTTAGCTTATTCAAGCTTTTCAAAAAGGTCTTTGATAGTACAACCACAACTAGTCTTTGGCTGATTTAGCAATGAACACGCTGCTAATGCTAAAGAACAAGATATAGAAGTCATCGTGAAAAATAGGGTGGCTTTCTTTATATGAAACTTTGTAATACATTGTGGATTACAAATTATCTATCCATTAACTTTTCCTTTAATTCAGCGGATAGTTTTTTTGGCGCTTTCTTCTCCGTATCCATATAAACCAGCCTGCCCCGTGCTGTCAGAACAATCTCATCCTCCTTCATAACTTTATAATGAATATCAAAAGAAGTAGTACCAACTGAGGCTGTTTTCACATAAACACGAATAATATCGCCAAAATAAAGCTCCTTCAGGTAGTTACACTGTAAATCAGCAACAACAATCCCATCTTTTTGGCGCATATCCTTTGATAAAAATCCAATACTATTTAAATAAGCGATACGTGCTTCTTCAAAATAAATAAAAGGTGAAATATTATTCACATGACCATACATATCTGTTTCGGAAAATCGAATCGATATCGGAACATAAAAGGAGAATTCTTTCTCCCATGCTGAAAAATTTTCAATATAAGAAATACGGCTCATACAACGATTACCTCTCTTGTACATATTTTATACTTGCTGTCCGTCTGTTTTTTAAGCGTTTCCATCACTTAATTAAGAAAAACCCTGACCAGATAAAATGGCTAGGGTTTTTCTATTAGGTCATACATTAAAGTGCTGTGTCACTTCCAAAGAAGTTTTTAAATGCTTGAATATTGGTAGCACGGTTCATTGCTGCAATAGAAGTTGTCAAAGGAATCCCTTTTGGACAAACTTGAACACAGTTCTGAGAGTTTCCGCAGCCATCAATTCCCCCAGCTTCCATTAAACCGTTCAAACGGTCACTGGCATTCATTTCACCAGTTGGGTGAGCATTAAACAAACGTGCCTGGGAAATAGCAGCAGGACCAATGAAATTCGAACTGTCATTTACATTTGGACAAGCTTCCAGGCAAACACCGCACGTCATACATTTCGATAATTCATACGCCCACTGACGTTTATTCTCCGGCATACGCGGTCCAGGACCCAGATCATGCGTTCCATCAATCGGAATCCATGCTTTTACTTGTTTTAAAGCATCAAACATGCGCTCCCGGTCGATAATAAGGTCACGGATAACCGGGAAAGTAGACATTGGCTCTAAACGGATTGGCTGTTCCAGCTGATCAACTAGTGCTGCACAGGACTGTCTCGCCGTTCCATTAATAACCATCGAGCAGGCACCGCAAACTTCCTCTAAGCAGTTCATATCCCACATGACAGGTGTAGTTTGCTCTCCTTTACTGTTTACAGGATTTTTTCGGATTTCCATTAAAGCAGAAATAACATTCATATTCTGTCTATAAGGTACCTCAAATGTTTCCTCATAAGGAGCAGCATCCGGGCCGTCTTGTCTAGTTATAATAAAAGTAACTTTACTTTGCTCAGCCATTTCGTTTACTCCTTTCTAATGTTTAGTTGTATAATCTCGTTTTCGAGGCGGAATCAGGGAAACATCCACTTCTTCATAGCTAAATACAGGCTCATTCTTTTTAGCATCATATTCAGCAATCGTTGTTTTTAACCATTCCTCATCATTACGTTCCGGGAATTCCGGTTTATAATGCGCACCACGGCTCTCATTTCTATTATAAGCACCAATTGTAATCACACGGGCTAATTGCAGCATATGCTTTAATTGACGGGTAAACATAACGCCTTGATTGCTCCAGCGGGATGTATCATTAATATTGATATTTTCCCAACGCTCCATCAATTCAACGATTTTCTTATCTGTTTTTAGCAACTTTTCATTTTCGCGAACAACTGTTACATTGTCTGTCATCCACTCTCCAAGTTCTTTATGAATTTGATATGCATTTTCAGTTCCCTGCATATTCATCAGCTTATCAAAGTCACTCTTTTCTGCTTCTTCACGAGATTGATAGAGTTCATCCGGAAGCTCCTCCACATGCTCATCCAGTCCGTCAATATATTCAATGGCACTTGGACCGGCAACCATACCGCCATAAATTGCAGACAACAAGGAATTCGCACCCAGACGATTTCCGCCATGCTGAGAATAGTCACACTCACCAGCAGCAAAAATTCCAGGAATGCTTGTCATTTGTTTTTCATCAACCCATAAGCCACCCATCGAATAATGTACAGCAGGGAAGATTTTCATTGGAACCTTACGCGGGTCTTCACCAACAAATTTCTCATAAATTTCAATAATTCCTCCAAGCTTAATATCCAGCTCTTTTGGATCTTTATGAGATAAATCCAGATAAACCATATTTTCGCCATTAATACCAAGTTTTTGATTCACACATACATCAAAAATTTCACGTGTAGCGATATCACGAGGTACAAGGTTACCATATGCCGGATACTTTTCCTCTAAGAAATACCACGGCTCTCCATCTTTATAAGTCCAAACCCGTCCGCCTTCTCCACGGGCTGATTCACTCATTAACCGGAGCTTATCATCTCCAGGAATAGCAGTCGGATGAATTTGAATAAATTCACCGTTAGCATACTTCGCGCCTTGCAAGTAGAGCTTACTTGCAGCAGAGCCTGTGTTAATCATCGAGTTTGTTGATTTACCAAAAATAATTCCAGGTCCTCCAGTTGCAAAGATCGTTGCATCTGAACGAAATGCCTTAATTTCATGTGTTTTTACATTTTGTGCCACAATTCCTTTGCCGACACCATTATCATCAATTACTGCCTCAAGGAATTCCCAGCCTTCAAATTTAGTGACAAGCCCTTCTACTTCATAGCGGCGAACCTGCTCATCTAATGCGTATAATAATTGTTGACCTGTCGTTGCCCCTGCATATGCCGTACGGTGCATCTGCGTACCGCCAAAACGTCGGAAATCTAATAATCCTTCCGGTGTACGGTTAAACATAACCCCCATACGATCAAACATATGTATAATACCCGGTGCAGCATCACACATTGCTTTTACTTGCGGTTGATTGGCGAGAAAATCTCCGCCATAAACTGTATCGTCAAAATGCAAATCTGGAGAATCTCCTTCTCCTTTTGTATTAACAGCTCCATTGATACCGCCTTGTGCACACACAGAGTGAGAACGTTTTACAGGTACGATAGAAAATAAATCTACTTTTACTCCTGCTTCAGCAGCTTTGATTGTAGCCATCAAACCGGCTAAACCACCGCCGACTACAGCAACTTTCCGATTACTACTCATCCGTTAGCTCACTCCCTCTTTCATTCCATTACCATTTAAACGCCATACGCGAATGCAAGTAATGATCTTATTCCTAAATAGCTGACTGCCAAGAACACAGCCAGACACACATACGTAGAAATGCGCTGTGATTTTGGAGTTTGTGTAATTCCCCATGTTACCAGGAAGCTCCATAATCCATTTGCGAAATGGAATACAGCCGAGATTACTCCGACCACATAAAACCAAAACATTGGCGTACTGGACAGAATCCCTTCCATCAGGCTATAATTTACATCTGCATTCCCTAAAGCAACCTGAACCCGTGTTTCAAATACGTGCCATGCAATGAAGATAACAAGAATAATTCCGGTAAACCGTTGTAATGCGAACATCCAGTTGCGGAAAAAACCATAACGGCGTGTACTGTATCTGGATGTAAAGACAATATAAACACCCAGAATTGCATGGAACAGAATTGGTAAATAGATTACGAATGTCTCCAGCAACAATACAAATGGTAATTCGTGCATAAACCCGGCTGCCGCATTAAATGCTTCTTCCCCATACACAGCAAGATGATTGATAAATAGATGCTGTACCAGGAAAATACCAATAGGCACAACTCCCAGTAGCGAATGTAGTCTTCTAAAGAAGAACTCACGTTGCTCTGCCATGTTTACCCCCCTTTTTTAAAGATAGTTTCTAAACTTATGTATACTATAAAAAATAAAGCGCTTTACAAAAATATTAAAATTTATTTTTTACAGTACAGTCAATAACAATTCTTATTGTACTTCTTACAGTGTAAAGCGTCAAGAATTCCCAACTACCTTCTTAAAGAAAATAAAGAGGTATTTCACCTGGCATTTACCGGATAAAGAAAAAGAATTAATGGCAGGACATTTCTCTATCATACACGCAATTTTTCAAACAGAAATAGAAGATAAAACAAAAAATCCCCCTAAAAATCTAGAAAAAGATTTAGAAAAATCGCAGGTAATGTTATTATTATAGAGATATTTAACTTCGTTTACGAATTCATTCAATGATAATCTTGTAAACAAGCTTTTTTAAAGAGAGTGTTCCAAAAGCCCGGCCAAAATAACTTTTTGAACATACATTTAAATTTAAAATATGTTGGTTTCAATACTTGCTAATCAACTGTCAACAATACATAATAACCATAGACATTTAACATGGACGAGGTGTGAAAGAAAGGATGAAAGTAGTGTCAAAGAACGGCGGTAATCAAAAATTAGATATAAATGAATTAGGACAATTATATAGTGATGGTGCGGGATATGATATTTTACGATATGTCGGCTTACCGGAGCTGTTTGGAGAAGAAAAAGAAACCTTACTCTATTTTTTAGGAAGAAACTTAGCCCGTAAATTTGAATTTAATAGTCTGGAAGATCTGAGCTTATTTTTTGAGAAAATGGGGCTTGGTGTTTTGGATCTGGTAAAGGATAAAAAGAAAGTAAAAACATTTTACCTTTTATCAGATGCTATTGTTACGAAATTAAAATCAAACATTGAGACCGATTTCCGCTTAGAAGCTGGAATAGTAGCAGAAGCACTCCAGCAATTAGAAGGTGCGGATTGTGAATGCCTTGAATCTGTCCATCGCCGTCTAAAGCAAATTGAATTTACAGTTTATATACAGGACTAATCATTTTTAAAGGTGCAGCCAGAAACCGCACTGCCTGTCTAAACCATGATCAAATTCAGCAGCTATCATTTATTCATTCCTGATTCTTTTTCATCAAGCTAAAAACGATCGTGAAACTTATTTAATTTCACGATCGTTTTTTTCTGTTTCCTGTTCTTTTAAATGCCCGATTATTTCGGTCGCAATATTTTTCGGTATCCCAATTTTGCGCATATCCTCTAACGATGCATTTTTTATCTCTTCTATCGATTTGAAATGTGTCAGCAGAAGCTTACGCCGTTTTTCACCTACACCGGGAATGCGATCAAGCTCTGATTGAAACAACCCTTTTCCTCTTAGTTGTCTGTGGAAAGAAATTGCAAAGCGGTGTACCTCATCCTGTATCCGCTGCACCAAATAAAAAGCCTGTGACTGACGCTGTAAAGGAATCACTTCAGGAGGATCACCATATAGCAGTTCACTTGTTTTGTGCCTGTCATCCTTGGCTAGACCGGCAAGCGGAATACTTAAACCAAGCTCATTTTCCAGTATGTCTGCCGCAGCTGACATCTGTCCTTTCCCTCCATCAACAATAATTAAGTCCGGTAAAGGAAGATTCTCACGAAGTACCCTTGTATAACGCCTGCGTATGACTTCCCGCATCGTATCGTAGTCATCCGGTCCTTTGACATCTCTAATTTTATATTTGCGATATTCCTTCTTATTCGGCTTCCCATCCTCAAAAACAATCATGGCAGATACAGGATCTGTTCCTTGAATGTTTGAATTATCAAATGCTTCAATTCGGTGCGGCATCTCTATATGCAGATAATCACCCAAATCTTCTACTGCTTGAAAAGTTCTTTCCTCATCACGCTCAATTAACTGGAATTTTTCATTTAAAGCAATTTTGGCATTTTTACCAGCTAATTCAACCATTTCCTTTTTACGGCCACGAAGCGGTGTATGGACATCAACTTCAAGCAGTTTCTCCAGTATCTCATCATCAATGCCAATTGGGACTAGCACCTGCTTCGGTTTCAAGTGGTTTTCCTGCAGGTAAAATCGTGCAATAAAACTGATAATGGTTTCCTCTGCACTATCATAAAACGGGAATACGCTGACATCACGTTCAATCAGCTTTCCTTGACGAATAAAGAAGACCTGTACACACATCCAGCCTTTATCATAGCTGTATCCAAAAACATCTCTGTCTGTCAAATCATTTGCTGTCATTTTCTGCTGCTCCATCGTTGCATCGATGTATTGAATCGTATCTCTAAGTTCTTTTGCTCTTTCAAAATTTAACACTTCACTTGCTTCCGTCATTTCCCTGGTCAGACGTTTTCGAATATCTTTAAAGCCGCCTTGTAAAAAAGAAGTTATCTCTTGAACAATCTGCTGATAAGCATCTTTGGATGGCGGATTTTTACTGCAGGCTAAGCATTGTCCCATGTGATAATACAGACACGGTCTTCCGGGAGGATTATTGCATTTCCTGAGCGGATAGATTCGATCAAGAAGTTTTTTGGTTTCTCTAGCTGCTATCACATTTGGATAAGGTCCAAAGTACTTCCCTTTGTCTTTTTTCAACTGTCTGGTGACAATTAACCGCGGATGGCGTTCCGAGGTAATTTTTAAATACGGATACGATTTATCATCCTTCAGCATCACATTATATTTAGGGTCATATTTTTTTATCAAATTCATTTCTAAGATAAGCGCTTCTATCTCAGATGATGTAACCATATATTCAAAATCGGCAATCTCTTGCACCAAACGCTGTGTCTTCCTGTCATTTGCTCCACGAAAATAGGAGCGTACACGATTCCTGAGTTTCTTAGATTTCCCTACATATATAATCGTTCCATGCCTGTCCTTCATCAGATAACAGCCTGGCTGCATCGGTAAAATGGACAGTTTTTTTTCAATCGCTTCTTTATTCATATATAACCAACCCTCTATGTATCAGAAAATCCCTTTTCATCTGCATGATGACAAAGGGATTTTCTTTTTTTCACTAAAAACAGAGATTCATTCTGTTATCATGTATTGTGATAATAACAGAAAAAAATTTACTATATTAGGCATGTTTATTGATTAAATCAGTTAGTGCCTCTTTAGGCTGGAAACCAATAACCTGGTCTACCACTTCGCCATCTTTGAATAAAAGAAGTGTCGGGATACTCATGACACCGAATTTCCCTGCTGTCTCCTGGTTTTCATCAACGTCTAGTTTCACGATTTGTACTTTTTCTTCCATTTCTCCATCGATTTCTTCTAAAACAGGAGCAATCATTTTACAAGGTCCACACCATGGAGCCCAGAAATCAGCAAGCACAAGCCCTTTTGACGTCTCTTCTGTAAAGTTTTGATCCGTTACATTTTTAATTGCCATTATTTTTACCTCCTTCAAACATACAGCTTAAATAAGCTTAGTATGAGTATATCACCGTATAAGTATACTGCCTAATAGTTTGCTTATGCAGATTTGCAATAAACTTCAAAAGGTCTGTGTGATAGCATTTCTCACAGACCTTTTGCACAGTTCTATGCTTTTACTTTTTTAATTTCTTCAATGAGCAGCGGAATAACTTCAAATAAATCTCCGACAATGCCATAATCCGCAATATTAAAGATATTTGATTCAGCATCTTTATTAATAGCAACAATAACCTTGGAGTTTGACATTCCAGCTAAATGCTGAATCGCACCTGAAATACCAACAGCAATATATAAATCAGGCGTTACCACTTTTCCCGTCTGCCCGATTTGCAGTGCATAATCACAATAATCTGCATCACAGGCTCCACGGGATGCGCCTACAGCACCTCCCAGCACTTCCGCAAGCTCATAAAGCGGTTTAAAGCCATCGGCACTCTTTACTCCCCGGCCACCTGCTACAATAACATTGGCTTCCGAAAGATCAATTCCATCAGCCGATTTACGGACAACATCTTTCACGATCGTACGCAAATCTTTTATATCGATATCCTTACCAGTTACTTCGCCGGATCTTGATTCATCCTTGGCAAGTGCTGGTATATTATTTGGACGGATTGTAACAAATGTAAAATCATCCTCAAATATTTTTTTCTCGAATGCCTTGCCGGAATAAATAGGACGGATATAGACAGTGTCAGCTCCATCTTTTTCAATATCTACAACATCAGAGATCAGCCCGGCAGATAGCCGGCTCGCAATTTTTGGTGTTAAATCCTTACCAATTGATGTATGCCCCATTACAATCCCTTTTGGCGATAATTCATCAATGATTTCTAAAATTGCCTGTCCATACCCTTCCGATGTATACGATTTTAAATTGTCATGTGTCACAGTTACAACACGGTCTGCGCCGTAAGTAATTAACTCCTCACCGGCATCTGTTAAATCACTGCCGCTAAGTAACACACCCACAATTTCAGCATCTGCATCGATTTGTTTCGCCGCTGCAATTGCCTCAAAGGAAACATTTCTGATATCATTCTCTCTTACTTCACCAATCACTAATAATTTGTCGCTCATTGTTATGAACTCCTTTCACTGGGCTCAATTAAAGTACCTTTTTATCATTTTTCAACAAGGAAACAAGCTCCTTCACCTGATCCTCTATTTCTCCTTCCAACACCTTGCCCGCCTCTTTTTCCGGCGGCAGAAAAATATCAATTGTTTTTGTTTTTGCTTCCACGTCATCTTCATCTAAATCCAGATCATCGATTTCTAATTCCTCAAGCGGCTTTTTCTTCGCTTTCATGATACCTGGCAGGGATGGGTAACGCGGATCATTTAACCCTTGCTGACAAGTAACTAATACTGGCAGACTTGTTTCAATAATTTCCACATCGCCTTCAACATCTTTTTCAATTGCTACGGCATCACCATCAACAGACAGACTGGTTATTGTCGTAACACAGGAAATTCCTAAAAGCTCCGCCAGCCTTGGCCCGACTTGACCGCTTGCTTCATCAATGGCTACATTTCCCGCTAATATTAAATCCACTTCCCTGTCTTCAAAGAATGCCTCTAAAATTTTTGCTGTTGTAAATTGGTCTCCATCCTCTAAATCTTCTTCTGTATTAATAAGAACGGCTTTATCTGCTCCCATGGCAAGTGCTGTCCGAAGCTGCTTTTCAGAGTCTTCATCACCAATTGTGACGACAGTGACCTCACCGCCATGTTTATCTCTTTGTACGATTGCTTCTTCAACCGCATATTCATCATAAGGGTTGATGATGAATTCTGCACCATCGTCCTCAATTCTGCCATCTTGCACAGTAATTTTTTCTTCCGTATCAAACGTTTTTTTCAATAATACATAAATATTCATATTTTTCCTCCTAACAAACTAAAATCTATTTATCTTTGAAGTTGGCTGCTCTTTTCTCAATAAAAGCGCTTACACCTTCTTTCGCATCCTCTGAGCCAAAAACATCCCCAAACAAACTGGCTTCTTTTTTTACTCCTTCTTCAAATTGACTTGTATTTGCATATGGGATCAGCTGCATGATTCGGTTGATGCCAGGCTTACTTTTCGCAGCAATTTTCTGAGCTAATTGATGAACATTCTCTGCCAGGTCATCTTCCTCAAAAGTGCGATTCACCAGTCCCCATTCTTCTGCTTGTTTTCCTGAAATAGGTTCTCCGGTTAAAATCATCTCGTATGCTCTTGCATTCCCTACATATCGTGGTAAGCGCTGTGTCCCTGCAAATCCGGGAATAATACCCAAATTCATTTCTGGAAGGCCTATCTTCGCGTCAGCTGTCGCATACCTGATATGGCAAGCCATTGCAAGTTCCAGCCCTCCTCCTAAGGCAGCACCGTGTATGGATGCGATGACAGGTAGGGAAAAATGCTCTACTCTCTGAAAAATATCTTGACCATTCTTGGCTAAGCTTTCATATTCGGAAGCTTCTTGAAGCGATGTAAATTCTTTAATATCTGCCCCTGCCGAGAAAAATCTGCCTTCTCCCTGCAGGACAAGAACTTTGGCCTCAGCTTCATTTTCGATTTGTGTTAACAGCTCATCCAGCCTTGCAATAATTTTTGAAGATAATGCATTAGCAGGAGGGCTTTTTATCGTTAAATAAGCTACCTTATCTGCTATTGTTAAATCCATAATGGACAAAACCATCACCCCTCTTTATTTTATTTAGAAGCCAGTGCGCTGACAAGCATTCTATGAATCTCAGGAGCCATTTCAATAAGATTATACTTCTGTTCCTTCATAACCCAATTTGTCACAATCTCATCCAATGTTCCGAAAATCATTTGTCTGGCTAAAGGGACACTAAGATCTTCTCTAAATTGCTGTTGCTCCATCCCCTTTTTGACAATCCCGTCAATCACTGTTAAATAAGGCTTTAAAACCTGATTAATTTGCAGTCTTAAAGAAATGTTTGATTGCCTCAGCTCCAGCTGGGTTACAATAGCTAAATAATAGTCCGAAGAAAGCTGCTGAAAATGCATTTTAATCAAGGTATACAGCTGATCTGAAGCAGAGCCGCCTTCTTCAATTGTTTTAGCTATTTGTTCAATAAATTCCCCCATCTTGACTTCAAATAAGGAAACAAGAATATGTTCTTTATTCTTAAAATATAAATAAATGGTACCGTCAGCAACGTTTGCTTCCTTCGCTATTTTTGAAACCTGTGAGCCATGGTATCCATTTTTAGCAATTACTTTTACAGCAGCTTCAATAATTTGATGATATTTTGGTTTTTGATTTTTCATAATTTACTCCTTGATTATATAATAAAAAATGAGTGAATAGTCATTCATATTTTTAATATACAATCCCCGCCGTTTAATGTCAACGGAAAGCTGCTTTATCTTAGATTATTTCTGCACAATTGAATAGAAATGTGATTCCATCATAAAATCGTAGGTGCATATTTCCAGCTGATTTTTATAAATCTCTGAAAAAAAGAAAAAGAGCACGAGGCTCAAACAGATGTTGCTTCTTGTTTCTGCTTCTCTTCGTCTATCAGTTTTCTTCTTAATATTTTTCCAACTGCTGTTTTTGGCAATTCGTCACGGAATTCATAAATCCTTGGAACTTTATAACTTGCCAGATAGTTTCTAGTATACTCATTTAATTCCTCTTCCGTAAGATTTGCCCCCTCTTTCAGCACGATGTAGGCTTTTACAGTCTCTCCCCGATATGGATCAGGTACACCTGCTACTACCGCCTCCTGGACAGCTTCATGCTCATATAAAACTTCTTCTATTTCTCTTGGATAAATATTAAAACCACCCGCAATAATCATATCCTTCTTCCTGTCGACTACATAGAAAAAACCGGACTCATCAACACGACCTAAATCGCCAGTTAACAGCCATCCATCCTTCAGAGTATTGGCCGTTTCTTCTTCATTATTCCAGTAGCCTTTCATAACTTGCGGTCCTTTTACAGCAATTTCTCCAATTTCTCCTGTAGGAACTTCTTCTAAACCAGCTTCACTCATTTGTACAATTTTTGCATCTGTATCCGGCCATGGAACACCAATACTGCCATTAATGCGTTCAGCATACACAAAATTTGCATGTGTTACGGGAGAGGTCTCTGTCAACCCATATCCTTCTACAAGCTTCCCTCCTGTAATTCGTTCAAAACGCTCTTGCACCTCGACCGGTAATGGTGCTGATCCGCTAATACATGCATCTACAGAGGATAAATCATACTTCTCTAAATCCGGATGGTTTAACAGACCAATATAAATTGTTGGAGCTCCCGGGAAAAGATTAGGTTTCTGCTTATCTATAACCTTCAATAAATCACCTGCATCAAACTTAGGAATCAGAATAATTTTAGAGGCTTTTTTAATCGCAAAATTCATTACGGCAGTCATACCATATACATGGAAAAACGGGAGAATACCGAGAACGACATCTTGCTTATTTTGCTCTCCACTGCGCGAAAGCCAGGTTTCACACATTTGCACATTCGAACTTAAATTATAATGGGTAAGCATTACTCCTTTGGGGTTGCCGGTTGTTCCGCCAGTATATTGCAGGAGTGCCAGATCTTCTTCAGGATCAATAGGTGATTCTAAATAATCAGCCACAGATTGTTCCATCATCCTTTTCCATACATGTGTATCATTACTGGGGTCTACTTTGACAACCATATTATACTCCCGCTTTTGTATAAATGGATAGATTATATTTTTAGGAAACGGAAGATAATCTTTGATACCGGTTACTATAACGTGTTCAAGTGTCGTATGTGAACGGGCACTGTTTACACGCGGGAATAGAATATCCAGGCAAATAATTGCCCGTGCCTTCGCATCATTCATTTGAAAGATTAACTCTCTTTCTGTATAAAGCGGGTTTGTTGGAACGGCTACAGCTCCTGCCATTAAAATACCATAATAACTAATGACAGCTTGAGGCGTATTTGGCAGCAAGATAGCAACTCTGTCCCCTTTCCTGATACCGATAGACTGCAGATAGTTTGCTGTTTTTTTCGCTTCCTCGTAAAGCTCTTTATACGTTATTTCCTTCCCCATGAAATAAAGCGCTTTCTTTTCGCCGTTTTGCTTAGCAGCATCGACTAAATATTGATACAGGGTACACTTATCATACTCCATCGTTATCGGTAAATCCTCTGGATAACGATCATGCCAAGCTCTTTTTTCCACCATAAAATATTCCTCCTTCAATTTAGTTCTATACCTATTATAACGATTATTTGCTATTTTTAAAAACAATAGCTAATTTTTAGAATATCAAATAAATAATTCCTACTATGAAAAAGGTCATTCCTACAGCTATTAATATTTTTGCCAAACGTTCAAAAATCACACATTGTCCTCCTAACCTACGATGCTTGCACCGATAACATACGCTAACCCGACAGAAATGGCCATAGAGATAAAACCGACAGCCTTATTGCCATTGCCAATTTCTTCATCTACTTTCATAAAGGGGGTTAAAAACTCAAAAAATAGATACCCTGCTATCAATAGGACAAAACCATAAATTCCCCAGCCCATAGATACCAATAAACTATCATTATGCTCAATAGAAAACCTGAAAATCATGGCTATACCAAATAGCTTTCCTCCCGTAGCCATCGCGACAGCCAAGTTTCCATTTTTAATTTCCTCCCAGTTTTTATAGGAGGTTACCAGCTCAAAAATAGCTAAAAAGAGCAGAGTTGATAAAATAAATACACTATATCTTGCTGCCGTTATTATTAAAATATTGTCCCAAAAACCTTCCATTTTTCTCGCTCCTTCATTGGGAAAAAGGGATTCGTTTTCGTGAAGTTATGCATCCCTTCTTCCAATGTTCCTAAACAAATAAATGAAATCCTGTACTGCTTATTCAAAACGGATAACCGTCACACCGCTCCCGCCTTCCCCAGCCTCACCTGATCTGGATCCCTTAATGTGCGGATGGCGCTTCACAAAATCCTGAACACCTTTTCTCAATGCTCCTGTACCTTTTCCATGAATTATCGATGCTTGTGCATAACCAGCCAGCAATACATCGTCGACATACTTTTCCAGTTTGTGAATTGCATCCTCATAGCGTTCCCCGCGTAAATCTAATTCTGTTTTGACATGCTGAGTACTGCCTCTGACAGTAGCTACAGGTTCAGCCTGCTTCTTTTTCTTCTTCTTTACAAGCTCCAAATCGGATCGTTTTACCTTCACCTTCATAATACCGACCTGGACCATATAATCCTTGTCATTCACCTTTTCTACAACCTCGCCGAGCTGATTGACAGTAAGCAGCTTAATTTCATCACCCGGCTTTAACTCACTATCCTCCTGTTTCTTCTCCGTTTTGACAGCTGCTTTATCACTGCTTAAGTTGGGCATCGCCTCATCAAGCATTTTTCTGGCTTCTATCCACTCATGCTCTTTCATTCCGGACTGATCTTTCATATTGCGCATCATCTGCACAATTTCTTCTGCTTCCTGGCGCGCTTGAAGCAATGCTTTTTCAGCCTTCTCTTCAGCTTTTCTATAGATTTTTTGCTTATTATCCTCCCATCTGTTCATTGCTTTGGTCAATTCTTGATGAAGCTTTTCACTTTCTTCCAATATCTGATGTGCTTTCTCATAGTCTCTTTCTGCTTCTGTATGTGATTGTTCCAAAGAGGCTATCATATTTTCCACTTGGTGGGAATCTAAACCAATCAGCTGCTTGGCTTGATTAATAATACCCTCATCAAGGCCTAGCCGCTTCGAAATATCGAATGCATTACTGCGTCCCGGAACGCCAATTAACAACCGATAGGTAGGTCTTAATGTTTCTACATTAAACTCAACAGAAGCATTGACAACCTGTGCTCGGTTATATCCATAAGCTTTTAATTCCGGATAATGGGTTGTTGCTATCACACTTGCATTTTTGGATAGAACCTCATCCAGAATAGACATTGCCAAAGCAGCCCCTTCTTGCGGATCTGTTCCCGAGCCTAGTTCATCAAATAAAACCAGTGATTGATCTGTGACATGCTTCATAATTTCTACTATATTTGTCATATGCGATGAAAAGGTACTTAGGTTTTGCTCAATTGACTGTTCATCACCAATATCAGCGAATACCTCATCAAATACCGGCATTTCACAGCCATCGAGTGCAGGCACCTGTAACCCGGACTGAGCCATTAACGTACATAGACCAACCATTTTTAAAGTAACGGTCTTTCCGCCTGTATTGGGCCCTGTAATAACAATCGCCTGATAATCTTTCCCCATTTCCACATCATTCGGAACAACTTGATCTTCTGGAATATATGGATGTCTTGCCTGTTGCATCTTTATATAACCATGTATATTCATCTTAGGTCTTACCGCATGCATTTTTTGTGCAAGTTTTCCCCGGGCACTGATAAAATCAATTACGGAAAGCCAGTACACATTATTTAACAGCTCTTGCTCATAGGCAGCAATATGTCCACTGAGTTCTTTTAGAATACGTTCTATTTCTTGTTTTTCCTTAGAAAATAAATCCTGCAGTTTATTATTCATATCCACTACTGCTTTGGGCTCCATAAATAATGTTTGACCAGATGATGATTGATCATGAACAATCCCGCCAATAGCTGCGCGATATTCCTGCTTTACCGGTAAAACATAGCGATCATTCCGAATCGTAATAATTGCATCAGAAAGCATCTTACTATTAGAACGTGTGTAGTTTTCCAGCTTGCTCCTTACACTGCTTTCATAAGTTCGAATAGAACTGCGGATAGATCGTAATGCTTGAGAGGCAGCATCCATTACCTGACCGTGGTCATCAATACAACTATTAATATGCTGTTCCAAATCTCGGATAGCAATAATATTTGCTGCTGCAGATTGAAGAATAGGTATTTCCAAATCCTCGATCTGCTCCAAAAAGCTTTTTGCCTGTCTGCCTCCATATAAAGTATCACCAACACGTAAGATCTCATCTGCTGACAGAACACTGCCTATTGCGCTGCGTTTTACACTCGGCCGAATATCTGATATACCGCCTAAAGGAATCACTTTATTAAGCCGGAAAATCTGTACTGCTTCATCTGTCTGTGCTTGTAATTCCTCCACTTCATCCAGCGAGGCCTTAGGGTGTATCTTAGATGCTAAATCCTTCCCTATCGAGGTTTCTGCCTGATCACGAAGCCTTTCAACAAGGCGGTGAAATTCAAGCGTTTTTAATACGCGTTCGTTCATTTTAAAACCCTCTTTTATTAAAAATTAATATTCTTACCTTGTCCGATTAAAAAATGTGATTAGTTCTTCTTTTGACCATGTGTTGATGACTGTGGATGGTTTGATCCAGCCTTTGCGGGCAGTCGCTACACCATATTGCATATGTTTGAGCATATGGTAGTTGTGGGCATCCGTGTCAATAACAAGCTTTACGCCTGCTTCCTGCGCTTTTTTAGCCCATTCATGAGATAAATCAAGACGATTTGGATTAGCGTTGATTTCTAATGCTGTATTTGTTTCTTTTGCTTTTTTGATTAACTGCTCTACATTTACCTTATACCCGTCTCTTCTGCCGATAAGTCTTCCTGTCGGATGGGCAATAATAGAAACGTATGGGTTATCCAGTGCATTATTCAATCTGCGCATAATATCTTGTTCAGATTGCTGAAAACTGGAATGAATCGCACCAATCACAAAATCCATTTCCTTTAGAAAATCATCATCAAAATCCAAGCTTCCATCCGGCAGAATATCCATTTCTACCCCAGAAAAGATATGGAAATCTGAATATTTTTCATTTAACACCTTAATTTCTTCCCGCTGCTTTCGAAGACGCTCTTCATTTAACCCGTTCGCTACCCGCAGGTATTTAGAGTGGTCTGTAATTGCCATATAGGAATAGCCCATACTCTTTACCTTTTCAACCATTTCGTCCAAAGACTGTGCACCATCACTCCAGGTAGTATGCATATGCAAATCTCCACGGATGTCAGAAAGCTGGATTAATTCCTGGTTATCCTTAAATATTTCTACTTCTCCCGTATTTTCACGAACCTCCGGCGGAATAAAATGCAGGCCAAAATGATGAAAGAAGGACTCCTCCGTCTCGAATTGAAGTGTCTCTCCTGTTTCCTCCACTTCTACACCATATTCACTGATTTTTTCACCGCGTGACTTTGCAAGCTGACGCATTGCCACATTATGATCTTTTGAGCCGGTAAAGTGGTGTAGCGTCGATGCAAATTCCCCGTTAGTAACCAGACGAAAATCAACATTAATATCATAGACCTCTTCCAATGTAATGGATACCTTTGTCTCTCCGTTAGCAATAACATTCTTGATGGAGGGGAATTTTATTAACGCTTCTTTTACTTCACCCGGGTTATCTGTAGCAATGATAAAATCAAGATCTTTTACCGTCTCACGCATGCGCCGGATGCTTCCTGCCCGGGAATAACGGATAATACCGGAAATATTATCTAAATAGGCTTCTACCTTTTCGGCAATTGGAAGCATCATCGCAATGGAAATTCGTTCTGGTCTTTTACCTGCTTCCTCTATGGCTGCAACAATTTTCTCCACCGATTTCTTGCCGAACCCCGGTAAAGCTTCCGCCTTCCCGGACAGACAAGCTTCTTTTAAGGTCTCAGCATCCACTACATCCAGTTCTTGATAAAGCTTCGAGAGCTTTTTTCCTCCTAGACCAGGCAAGTCCAATAAAGGAACGAGTCCGGCAGGTACTTCCTTTTCCAGCTCTTTTAAGGTTTCTGAGTGACCTGTTTTAATAAATTCTGTAATTACTTGAGCAGTTCCTTTTCCGATACCCTTCATTTTGGTAAAGTCATCTATTTCATTTAAGCTGCGATCATCCGTTTCAATCGCTTGTGCAGCTTTTCGATAAGCACTTATTTTAAAAGGATTTTCGCCTTTCAGCTCCATATAAACAGCTATTTTCTCCAGCAAACGAATGATATCTTTTTTATTCATATACTTTCACCCTATTCTTTCACTATTTACATAAAAAGAAACTTGATTTAGCGGGGAAGTTTTCCGCTGCTAAATCCTAGTTGAGTAAATCAGGAAATGAAGTGACCGTTTTTCCCCATGCACAGGAAATTTTTATTCTGTATGTAATAGAGGAAATTACGGACACTCATTCCGTAACAAAACTGACTCAAGCTATTTTAGTTTGAGTCAGTTTTGCTTATTATCATGTTCATGACCAACAACTCTATTTAGTCAGAGATTCCGTCAAATTAAACCATAATTCAAAAATCCGTTCTGAAAAATACGGCGTTTGTTCAATAATACGCATTGCCAGAGAAGATCCTTGAATCGCTTCCTGTATCCCACCGACTGGTGTTAAGGCCAGGATATATAAAATAATAAAGCTGATCAGATATACTTCAACAAAGCCGAGAGCAGCCCCTAAGATTTTATTGATAAAGCTGATTACTGGAATAGCAGCTACAAAATCCAACATCGAAGCGATAATCTGTAAAATAAACTTTACTGCAAAAAAGATAATCGCAAAGGCAATCGCATTGTAAAATGCCGCTTCTATAGGCAGGTTTTCTAAAAATGCTGACCAGGCTCCATCACCTGAAAGATCAGGGTAAGGAATATATATAGAAAGTCTTTCTCCAAATGGGCGAAAATACATTACTGCAACAATAAAAGCAATAATAAACCCGGTTAAATGGAATAATTGCAGGATAAACCCTCTTTTCAATCCCATCAAAATTCCAAATAATAAAAGAAAAATTAAAATTAAGTTAATCATGTTTGTTATTCCTCTTTCTTTCGTAATGAACCTAAAAGTGTTGCATAGTCCTCTTTTAGTTTTAAATAATCATTCATCGTATTCACAGCAGTTAATACTGCTAAACTGGCTGTATCTAATTGTTTATTTACATCATGGATTTCATTCATTTTTTGATCAACTAAATTTGCCACTAGTTGAACATGGCGTTCTGATTCTGTTCCAATAACATGGTAAGTTCGATTGTATATTTCAACAGTTATACGTTTTTTTTCATTGTCTGTCATTTTTTGCTGCCTCCTGTGCAACGATGATTCTACTATATATTAACATGAACTTTCCGTAAAAAGAAGTATTTCAAAATCCGGCTATTTTTGCTATAGTCATAGGTATCTAATGATTGGAGGAATGAAGCTTTGGGCCAAGAAGTATTAACCTTACCTGCATCTGAAATAACAGAAATGAGAAACCATTATCACGCTTGCTTAGAGAAAACACCCCGGGGAGCTGTTTTCCGGGCAAAAACCCCCTATGCTGTCATCACAGCATATCACTCTGGCAAAGTCCTTTTTCAAGGCAGTCAGCCGGAGAAGGAAAGTGCCCAGTGGAAAGGCGCAGCTGTCGTTACATCGACAAGGAAAGCAATGCATTCTCCAAATATAGACACAGATATATTTCATCAAAATCATATTGGCTCAGACGAATCTGGAACCGGCGACTACTTTGGGCCAATTACAGTTGCTGCCGTTTTTGCAACAAAAGAGCAGCAGGACCAATTAAAACAACTGGGTGTAGAAGATTCTAAGCATTTAAAAGATAGTATCATCCATCATATTGCACAAGAAATTTTAAAGCTCCCTATTTTCTACACTATCCTTAAATTAGGGAACAAAAAGTACAATCACCTGCAAAATAAAGGCTGGTCGCAAGGAAAAATGAAAGCAATGCTCCATCACCATGCCATTGACAAATTAATTAAAAAGTTAGATGCAACAGCTTATGACGGGATTGTCATTGATCAATTTTGTGAACCTGCCGTATATAAGCGCTATCTGCAAACGGAGAGGTTAAAGCTTCATGATAAAACAACCTTTATTACAAAAGCAGAAAGTCACTCTATTAATGTTGCTGCTGCCTCTATTTTAGCCCGAGCCCGATTCGTAACAGCAATGGACAAATTATCGGAAGAGGCAGGTATTCTGTTGCCAAAGGGCGCATCAAGTAAAGTTGACAAGGCAGCTGCAAGCTATATAGAGGCTCATGGCGAACAACGGCTGGGTCATGTTGCTAAACTTCATTTTGCTAATACAAAAAAGGCAAAGAAATATTTACACTAAATGAGGTGCTATAATGAATATACCTTTAAAAAATGACTGGGGACAAGTTTTAGAGCAAGAATTTCAAAAAGACTATTATAAACACTTACGGGAATTTCTAAAATTGGAATATCGTTCTAACATTGTTTATCCTGATATGTACGATATTTTTAATGCTCTGCATTTCACGGATTTTCAGAACGTGAAGGTTGTTATATTAGGTCAAGACCCCTATCATGGCCCTAATCAGGCACATGGTTTAAGTTTTTCTGTACAACCCGGAATCCCTGTTCCTCCTTCATTAAAAAATATGTATCAGGAGTTGGCTGCTGATGTCAATTTTAAAATTCCTTCCCATGGCTATCTGAAAGAATGGGCGGAACAAGGAGTGCTTTTACTTAATAATGTCCTGACTGTCCGTGCACATCAGGCGCATTCTCATAAAAATAAAGGCTGGGAGCAATTTACGAATCAGGTGATTTATTCGTTAAATCAAAAGGATCATCCTGTTGTTTTCTTATTATGGGGAGCTGCAGCACAAAAGAAGGTAGAATTAATTGATACCAATAAGCATTACGTTTTAAAATCACCGCATCCCAGTCCATTATCCGCACACCGCGGCTTTTTTGGATGCCGTCACTTTTCAAAAACAAACGCCATTTTAAAGCAGGAAAATCTTCCTCCTATTGATTGGCAGCTTCCTTTGACTGTGAATCCGGATAACTGAGCCCAGGATATTTCCGCTATATGATTAGAGCCGCTACCACAGTTATAAAACTGTGGTAGCGGCTCTCTTTCGCCCTGATTATGAGCGGACATAGGATCCAAATTGTTTATTTACTTTTTCAATAATCGCCTGATAAGAAGCATCCACTTCATCATCTTTTAACGTACGGCTTGGATCCTGATATAGAAGTCGATATGCAACCGATTTTTTGCCTTCTTCCATATGCTCTCCCTGATAGACATCAAATATAGATACCTCTTTTACCAGTGGAGCTCCGATTTCCTTGATAACCTCTTGAACATTACCGGCAGGAACATCCATATCCAGGATAAATGCAATATCTCTCGTTACCGATGGATAGCGCGGAATGTCGGTAAAGGAAGGTATCAACTGGTGTACAGAAAATACCGATTCCAAATTTATTTCAAAAACATATGTCTCTTTCACATCATAGCCTTTTGCTGTCAGCGGATGAATCTGACCAACATAGCCAATTCCTTTGTTGTTTAATCTGATTTCTGCACAGCGTCCCGGATGCATATCAGCCATTTTTGTCTGTACAAAGGTGACATCCAATTCTAAATGAGCAAACAAGCCTTCAATAATTCCTTTTGCAACATAAAAATCCACCGGCTGCTTCTCCTGCTGCCACGGATGATTATGCCATAAACCTGTTAATGCACCGGCAACATGCAGGTTTTCAATTGGCTGCTTTGTTACCTTTTCTTCCCGGGAAACAAATACTTTACCAATTTCAAAATAAGCTAAATCTGTTTGAGTTCTAGCTACATTATGCTGTACAACACGGAGCATTTCCGGAATAAGGCTTAGACGAAGATGACTGTGTTCTTCACTCATTGGCATAGCCAGCCCGACCGAATAAGCAGGCTCCTCATTAATATCTGGTGTCAAGAAGCGCATTGCATCCTTTTCATTTGTTAAGGAGTACGTTAATGTTTCCATTAATCCGGCACTTGATAAATAGTTTTTGATTTCCCGTTGTAATAACTGGATATCTGTTAAACCGCCAGCCTGCACCCAGCCTTGCGGAATCGTATATGGTAAATGATCATAACCATAAATACGGATAACCTCTTCCAGAATGTCTTCAAAAATAGAAATATCCTGACGGCGTGTCGGAACTTGAACAATAATTTCTTCTCCATGTATACTGAATTCAAATTGCAGACGCGTAAGGACAGCAGTCACGTCTTTTTCATCTAATTCCATTCCCAACCGTTGATTTACTTTTGCTATTGTAATGGTGACAGACTTCTCCGATTTATCCAATTTGTCTACTTCTACAACACCGCTTGCTACTTTTCCATTTGCGTATTTCTGAAGTAACATACAGGCACGGATCCCAGCGCGTTTCACCCGATTTGGATCAACACCTTTTTCAAAACGAGTACTTGATTCACTGCGCAGACCGGTTTGTTTTACAGTGTGGCGTACAGAAGCAGAGTCAAAATATGCCGCCTCTAACAGGATATTTGTTGTTTCATCTGTTACCTCTGAATCTGCGCCACCCATTACTCCAGCCAGAGCGACAGGGTCTGTACCATTAGTGATGACAAGATTCTTGCCATTTAATTGGCGTTCCTGATCATCTAAAGTAACCATTGTCTCATTTTCTTTTGCTTGACGGATGACGACCTCTGTTGAACCAAATTGATCATAATCAAAAGCATGCAGCGGCTGTCCGTATTCTAATAACACAAAGTTTGTAATATCTACAACATTGTTAATCGGGCGAATACCAGATGCCATTAAATAATTACGCATCCATAATGGGGACGGCTTTATTTCGACATCCTTTATAACAAAAGCACCGTAGTACGGATTGTTTTCAATGGAATCAATTTTCACATCAATATAATCCTTGGCTTGTAACGATTGATCGACAGTAAGATTTTCGTCAGGTAAAGTGATTGGCTGATTTAAAATGGCTGCCACCTCGTATGCTACACCAAGTATGCTCAAAGCATCAGGGCGGTTTGCCAATACATCTAAATCTAAAATAGCATCATCCAGGTTCAATAATCCCTGTACCGGAGTACCGACTTCTGCATCATCCGGGAAAACAAAGATTCCCTCTGCAACATCGGCAGGAATGTATTTTTCATCCAGCCCGAGCTCCTGCAAAGAACAAATCATTCCATTTGATTCCACGCCACGCAGCTTCACCTTCTTGATCTTCATCCCATTAGGAAGCTTAGCCCCCGGCTTTGCAACGGCGACCTTCTGCCCCGCTCCAACATTTGGTGCACCACAGATGATTTGCAGGGACTCTTCTCCAACATCCACCTGGCATAAGTTTAATTTATCTGCGTCTGGATGCTTCTCACAGGACTTCACATATCCGACGACAATATTTTCGCTTTTGGGAGCCAGATATTCGATCCCTTCTACTTCAATACCAGACCGTGTTATTTTTTCTGCTAATTCTTCTGGTGTTACTTTATCTAAATTGACATAATTTCGTAACCAATTATAGGAAACAAGCATATACTCTCCTCCTTCTCCTCTTACGCTTGATGATATTGTGACAAGAAACGGACATCATTGGTGTAGAAGTGACGAATATCATTTACACCATATTTCAACATCGCAATACGCTCCTGCCCCATTCCAAATGCAAATCCGCTGTAAACTGTGGAATCATATCCACTCATTTCCAATACACGAGGGTGAACCATTCCGCCGCCTAAAATTTCAATCCAGCCAGTCTGTTTACAAACCGAACATCCTTCTCCATTACACACCTTACAGGATACATCCATTTCAACAGATGGTTCTGTGAAAGGGAAGAATGAAGGACGTAAGCGAATTTTACGATCTTTCCCGAACATTTTTTTCGCAAATACATCTAATGTACCTTTTAGATCACTTAATGTAATATTTTTATCTACTACTAAACCTTCAATTTGTCTGAATTGATGAGAGTGTGTTGCGTCATCTGTATCACGGCGGTACACTTTACCCGGGCAAATCATTTTAATCGGGCGCTTTCCCTGATAAGCTTCCATCGTCCGTGCTTGAACAGGTGATGTCTGCGTACGCAGGAGCAATTCATTGGTAATAAAGAAAGTATCCTGCATATCGCGGGCAGGGTGATTTTTTGGTAAATTTAATGCTTCAAAATTATAATAATCTGTTTCTACCTCTGGACCTTCTTTTATTTCATAGCCCATGCCGATGAATAAATCCTCTATCTCTTCCATAATGCTGGTTAATAAATGTCTCCCCCCAACATGGACAGGGTTCCCCGGCAATGTTACGTCGATGGTCTCTGCTTCCAGCTGCTTATCAAGCGCATCTCTTTCTAATTTTTCTGTTTTAACATCCAACGCCTCTGTGATGGATGCACGAACATTATTAGCAAGTTCGCCAACAATTGGACGTTCTTCCTTGGATAGTTTCCCCATACCACGAAGAACGGTTGTTAAAGAGCCTTTTTTTCCTAAATATTTTACTTTCATCTCTTGTAATGCCTGGCTGTCCTCTGCCTGCTCAATAGCTGCAAGAGCTTCTTCTTCTATCGCCTGCAATTCTTCTTTCATCGCCAAATACCTCCTTTTAATACTTTCCTTGTTTTGAATGGACTTTTTTAACATAAAAAAGCTCCGTCTCCTAAAAAAGGGACGAAGCTATATGGTCGCGGTACCACCCTTGTTGACTGAATAAACATACCCAATCCAACTCTTGCCTCATAACGGATGGCATCCGAATCACCTTTACATTCTCATATGGTCCAAGTGTCCGCTCCAGAGTGAAACGTAATTAACCTGAATGATAGAGATGCTTCCAGTCAAGACATCTCCTCCCTGAATCACTTTTAGAGGATGTTCAAAAAGTCACCCAATGATAAGCTGCAATTCTCTGCATTGCCGGATCTTCTTGCTTAATTGGGCAGTCTTTTGAACAAACACTTCTACATGGCAATTACTTGCTCTTTCATTGCGTTTTGTTGTTTGCTCTCAAGCTGTGAGAACATATCAATTTTTTATGGAATACAGTTATTATAGAAAAATTATGCCTCCGTTGCAAGACTAATTCTTTAAATAATATAATAAAACACCTGCTGCAATGCTGACATTTAATGATTCTGCCTTGCCAAGGATAGGAATTGTCACACGTTCATCCGCTTTTTCTAATAACGATTCCTTTACTCCTGCTCCCTCATTGCCAAAGACAATTGCTGTTTTTTGCGGAATGGGCAACTTTTTATAATTTTCCGCTTTTTCCAAAGCTGTAGCCCAGACAGTAAAATTTGCTTCTTTTAGCCGGGCAGCCTCTTCTTCCAGATCAGCATGGGAGATTGGCAAATGAAAGATAGACCCCTGTGTTGCACGGATCACTTTATCATTATACAAATCGACACAACCATCACCGAGCACAATTCCATCAGCACCCGCTGCATCCGCAGTACGTATAATCGTTCCTAAATTCCCCGGGTCCTGGATAGCATCCAGCAGAACAACTACCCCTCCATTTACGACATTCTCTTTCTTCATTTCGATCACAGCCATAATTCCCTGAGGTGAGGCAGTAAAGGAAAGTTCTTTAAATACCTGTCTGGTTACTTCGGTAACGGGAAGGTTAGCTGCTGATTCAGGTACAGAAGCCTCTTCGGAAACAATAATTTCTTTTGTTGTCCAATCGCTTGCTAATACTTCTTCTATTAAATGTGTACCTTCAATCAAGAAAGTATTCGTCTGCTTTCGATATTTTCTCTGCTGTAATTTTTTTAACGCTTTTATTTTCTCATTCTTCACAGATGTAATCACTATATTCATCCTATCCAATTTTAAATTCTAACTACATCATACATAAATTCACAACTTCCGGTCAAACTACTTTTAATATCTTAAATAAGGAGTGGATAACGATGGATCTAAATATCCGTAAAGCAATTTATGCGAACATCTCAAATAATGATCAAGAGCAATTAGAAGCAACTATTGTTGATGCGATTAATAATGGAGAAGAGAAAATGCTGCCTGGCCTTGGAGTTCTTTTTGAACTGATTTGGAATCATTCCAATGAGGAGGAGAAAAAAGAAATGATATCTTCCCTGGAGGCAGGAATCCAGAACGATATATAATCTGCTGATTCTTTATATTTCTCCAAAAAATATCGCCCGAAACAGCGCACGTATAAAAAGCAAGCGTTGTTTCGGGTCATTTTCTTTAAAAATTCGACAAATCTAGCAAACTTTGAAACCTTTTGTAATTTTCTTTCGTATTTCATATTAATAAAAGGAAGCATATTTGGTTCATTAATCTGCTGTCAAGCCGTTTACTGCTATTCTAAAAAGGGAATAAGAAATCAAGCTTAGCTATTCTTAAGAAGGGTTTGACTACTGATTCCTTTAATGTTATAACAAGTTAGGGTTGATTTTCATATTGTAAATTTTTGATTCTAATTCTCAGCTGATGAATATAATTTATAGTATGAAAAAAAGAATAGCAGTCTGGCACAACAGCTACATATGCTAAGCTTTTATGATCATTTCAACATGTGCAATATGCACAAATATAGTTTAAGAAAGGAGCATTTACTTTGGTGGAAAATAATAATGAACAACCAAAGAAAAAAGGGTTATCCAAAGGAATTATTGCTATTATTATTGCGGTAATCGTGCTTGCCGGCGGAGGTGCAGCCGCCTTCTTCCTGACAGGCTCTACACCAAAAGAAACATATTTCCTTGCAGAGAAAAATTCTGTTGAACAATTGCAAGACTTCCTGGAAACAAGATATGAGGATGAATGGAACTGGTATGAGCAGGCAAGGGAGAATGCAGTTTCTCAATCTGTTAATATTGGTTTAAATCTTGAAGGACTTGAAAATGCATATTATGTGGATCCTCAAATCATTGCTATGCTTTCCAACGCGGAGCTTTCATTCAATTCTGAGACGGATATTGAAAATTCGCAAGCCTACACTGGTCTATCCTTAAATGTTGCAGGTATGAATTTTGACGGGGTCGGTGCTTATATCAATGGTTCTGACGTGTATGCAGAGCTTCCTTTTCTGGAAGAAGTTCTAAAGATTTCTGATGAGGATATCGGCAGCGTATTAGCTGAATTCGATCCTTACACTTTTACGGGAAATGAACAACTAGGTATTGAAGAACTTGTCTTTGGAGATAATACTGCTTTATTAACGGATGAAGAAAAAGAATATATCCAAAATGAATACATCATGTTTATTTATGACCAGCTTTCAGATGATGCATTTGCAAGTGAGAATGAAGATGTAGAAGTAAATGGGGATTCCATCAGTGCTGAGAAAATTACGATGAATCTGTCTGAAGACGAGCTTAAATCTGTTATCACTTCTGTTTTAGAAAAAATGCAGGGTGACGACCAATTTAAAGAAATTTTACAAAGTCAGTTTGAACGAACTGCTTATATGCCGCTTGAAGATCCTGAGCTTATCCAAGAAGAGCTTGATTTAGTGTTAGAAGAATTTGATGCCGCTATGGAGCAAGGCATCGAAGCCATTGAAAACTTCCAATTTCCAGAAGGACTTCAATCTACACTTTGGGTTTCTGATAACAAAGTTGTCCAGCGTGATTTTTCTATCAGTCTAGCACCTGAGGGAGAAGAGCCAATAACTATCAGTCTAACAGGTGGACAATTATTGAATGATGACCAAATTTATTTTGACCACACTTTAAAAATGCACGATGAATATAATGAAGGCTCCATTAAATTTGATGGCGATTTTCAAGGTACTGGAGACTCACTTACAGATAATGCAAATCTTACTTTTGTATTTGAAGACAGCTATACGCCATTTGAATTTACTGCTTCCTATACAGGAGATGAATCGGTAGATGGTTCCACTCGTAATTTCGACCGTCAGCTGCAATTTACTGCAGAAAACGAAACGATTAATCTTGGCTGGACCGGCGATTCTACCTATGATGGAGATCAAATGAATTCAAACAATAATATTGCACTAGATTTCCCTGGATATGTTGATAATGTCTCTATGGATCTCAACGTTGAAGGTGCTGTCATTGACGCTGTAGAAGGCGTTGATACATCGAATGTCGTTGACCTTGGTGCAATGTCTGCTCAGGAGCTGCAGCAATATTTTGAAGGTGACTTTAGCAATCAGTTCCAGCAATGGTTAATGCAATTTGGCTTCTAAACGGACCGTTACAAGAATGAATTAGAAAGAAAAGAGTGTGCATAATCATGATTTTTCTAAAGCAAACCGGGCTTTTTATCAAAAATCATATACGGCAGCTTAAGAGGAAGTGGTATTCACTTCCTCTTCTTTTCATATTTCCTCTTGCTTTAGCCGGACTTATGATGGTCATTGTTGTCAGTTTTTTTAGCCAGAAAGAAAATGAAGCCATTCAATTAGGTTTAGTTGATTTAGATAATTCAACAGAAACAGAAATGATGGTACAACTATTAGAACAATCCTCAGGCTTCATCGATTTTTTAGAAGTCAATGAATTATCCGAGGAAGAAGCAATCGAGCAGATCGAATTAAATCATTTAAGTACATATATCGCTTTTCCGGAAGGTTTTATCCAAGACTTATACCAGGGATACTCTGTAGAAGTTCCCATTGTCGGCAACCGGAAGCAGCAGCTGGAAAGCTACATGATTAACGAAACCCTGCAGAGTGTTATTCGGCATATTCGTTCTTCACAGGCTAACATTCTGACAATCAATTATTATGCCAGACAATTTCAAATGGAAGATGAAGCAAGAAATGACTTTGTTTTTGAACAATTTCAGGAGTTTCTAATGTATACAATTGGCAGAGATCAGGTAATAAAGGAACAGTCCTTATCCAATCAGGCAAGCTCTTCCCCTATCGCTTACTTTAGCTTGGGAGGCTGGTTTATCATTAGCAGTCTTTGGCTTTTTTCCTTATATTACTTTTTTACAAAAGAAAATCCGCCACTGATCAGCCAGCGTATTCGATTGTATGGGGCTACACAGCTTAGACAGATGCTCGCCAAAATAATGGTTACACTCGTGCTGTCTCTTATTTTAGCCTGGCTTTCCTTTTTTGCATTGCTCTATTTCTTAAACATTGAGCTTAATCAGGAAAATATCAATCGCACGCTGATACTTATCACTGTTTATCAGGTTGGTTTTATTCTCTCTTTAGCGATTTTTGAGGCACTTATTTCATCGTTAAAATTAAGATTGCTTGCACAAATAATCTTTGTATCCATTTTGATACTCTTTAGCGGTGCAATAATACCGATGCTTTACCTGCCATTGGGAGTTCAAGATTATCTCCCCTACTCTTATGCTTATAATAGCCTTTATTGGCTTCAAGAAATTATACTTAACGGGAGACATTATGCAGAATATACTTCCAGCCTACTGCTCATCGGTGCTCTGCTATTTGTATTACTGGGACTATTAAGCTGGAAGGAGAAGCGAAGCATATGATAGATATTATAGCCACCCGCTTGATGCATATGAAAAAACAGTTTCTCTCTATATTATTTTGGGCTGTTTTTCCCATTCTTTTCACATGGATGTTTATGTCTGGCACGGAACTGATTCAAAACCAAAGTGCCATTCCTGTTGGAGTGATTCTGGAAGAAGAATCCGGCATGGCAATTGACTTAAAAGAAAAGCTGGCATCATCTGATTTAATTCGTGTGATTGAAGTAGAAAATGAAGCAGAAGCGAGACAAATGGTAGCAACACATGAATTAGACAGTGCATTTATTATTGAAGAAGGATACGCAGCTGCAGTTCAGGCCGGTCAGCGAGATCAATTAGTTACAAGCTATCGCACAGATTTATCGATGGGTTATACACCGGTTGCAGAAATGATTGCTTCCTTTGTACAGGAGGACAGCGGGAAATCAAAAACTGCATATACCATTATGGATTTAGGTGAAGCATTAAATCATTCTGCTATTCCTTCCTTTGATGAGATAATCAATGAAATTTATTCGATTGAAGAAAGTGAAAATCTGATTTTTACCAATTTCACTCTACTTGGAGAGGAAGCTGAAACGGATACAGGGTTTTCTTTATTTCAAAATCCCTGGGGGCTATGGTCTGTATTTTCCCTTTTATCTACCTTCTTTTTATTCGATTGGCTGATAAAAGAAAAAAATGCAACAGCCCGTATTCGCTTTACTTTTAATCGTTTTTCTTTTCAGGCATATTTATTATCTAATCTCTTACTTTACAGCGTTGGTTTATTTGTATTAGATATACTCACATGGGGAGCCTTCCATATTTTATATGCTGAAAGCTTTCATATATCACAATTTACGTATCTGATTAGTTTTCGTATAACAACTTGTATGCTTGTCTTTTTGATTGGGCTAGCTTTTAAAAAGCAGCTCCCCTACTATATAACTACTGTTCTAATTATTTTAGTAACGATTATCATTAGCGGAATTATATTACCGATGGACGGTATTTATGAAAGCTATCCCTGGATTTCTTATTTAAATCCATTAAGACAAATAGTCTATGAAGAAACATGGAGCGGTTGGACATTTATTGGACTGATTTGTTTGATCATCTGGTATGTGAAAGGAGTTTACCATCGTGCAGCTGGAAATTGAAAATGTATCTAAATCATTCGGAAAAAAGAAAGTGCTTGAAAACCTATCTTTTCAAGTCCATTCTGGAGAGATTATCGGCTTAGTAGGCGAAAATGGAGCAGGTAAGTCTTCTCTGCTGCATATTTTAGCGACTATTTCAAAAGCAAATACAGGCAGTATACGCTTAGGAAAATGGACATATGGAAAAAATCGCAGACAGCTTCGCAAACTGGTTGGCTTTGTCCCGCAAGATATTGCTTTATGGGAAGATATGACAGTAGCAGAAAACATGATATTTTTCGAAAAACTTTCTTGGGTAAATCGCTCAAAAAATGAATTAAAACAGCTTTGTGAAGATATGGAATTGTTAAAATGGGAGGAGCCTGTTCATACTTTATCTGGCGGAATGAAAAGAAAATTGAACATGGCAATCAGCTTGATTCATAACCCGGAATTATTATTGCTGGACGAGCCGACAGTGGGCATTGATTTACGCTCCAAAAAAGAAATTGCCGGGTACCTGAAGCAAAAAGCAAAAGTTGACCATAAAATGATTATGTATACTTCACATGATATGGATGAAATCCAAAGTATTTGTGATGCTGTCGTATGTATTGGCAATGATCCATTCTATGAAAATTTATTACGGGAAGCCGATATGAAAATTATTTCTATATAATATTGCGTTAAGGGGACAGAATCGATAAAATAGGAGTAATTAGATATAAACAACCCGGACAAACAATCAATTTTCAGCTCATATGGATGGTGAATATAAATGGAAATCAATACAAATCAACGGACAAATCCCTTAGATGCTTTAGCGATGACTTCTGCTTCAAGCAGTATCGCAGAAGAAAATACGGGCTTTGGCGGAAAATCTTTTCAGCAATTGCTGCTGGAACGCATTCGTGAAGCAGAAGAACGTACAGCGCAGGATTTTGGATCTAATATTCAAAGGTCTAATTTTATACCCTCATCGGCAGTTCAAGCTCAAACAGCTTCACCTGTACAGGCTGCTTCCAATCAGACCGTCAATAAAAGCGGGACCAATTATCAAGGCATTGTTCAAGAAATGGCAAATAAATACAATGTCAACGAGCGATTAATTCATGCCGTTATTCAGCATGAATCAAATTATAACCCTAATGCCAGAAGCCATGTCGGTGCTCAGGGGTTAATGCAATTGATGCCGGGGACAGCCGCAGGTTTAGGTGTCGCAAATGCTTATGATCCACGCCAGAATATTGAAGGCGGTACAAAGTATCTAAGCCAAATGCTGAAAAGATATAATGGCAATACAGAATTAGCTTTAGCTGCTTATAACGCCGGTCCTGGAAATGTAGATAAATACCGGGGTATTCCGCCGTTTAAGGAAACATCTGCTTATGTATCAAAAGTAATGAATACTTACCGTTCTTAAGCATCAAACTGATTTCAAGCTAATAAAAGTATGCACAACAATTCAAACCCACCATAAAAAAAGGAGCTGTCGCAAAATGCATGGTATGCATTTNAACTTCGCTGGCGATGTCTGACTTAGCAAGACGAGCACGCCCCTCAACTGACTTCAGTGTTCGCGAAAAAACCACTTTATCGAGTGCATTCCAAATGCGGGCATATTCAACGATCTCGGGCGCAGCGTTGGGATCGTCCTCAGCAGTGGGCCAGAAGCCGTTCATAACTTCATAGAGCCGTCTTCCATAAATATGCGTATCGGATTGGGCTTCCAGGGTATTCATATACTCGTGTAATTCCCGGTCGGGAGTAAAGCCGATGGCACCTGAAGCGTCCTCGATATAGCCATCGAGGGACATTTGCATCGAATAGATAACCTTGCGCACGGTTCATTCCCCTCTCCTATATTTTTTTATAGTGTAGCATATAAAACTTCTGGAGATTTCGTGTCGATTGCTCAAAGACTCTTCTCTTATTCCATTATCCATTCTAATTTATCAGAATTAAAAAACAACCCTATACGAACAGACTATCGTAAAGGATTGTTTCTATCAAACTTTATTTCAAAACCACATTTTGTGTAATAAAAATATATTGTTCTAATTCTGACTTCAAACCATTTCCATTGTTCAACAATCTGACCCTTTTGTTGAACATCGTCTTGCCAGTAATGATTTGTCTGGTTGAGCTAAGCTTTAGCAGGTTCGTAGGTTACCAAGAGGGAACCATCCGTAAGTGTTTTGACGTCCACGAGATGGAAGTCCTTCTGCTCCTTAAGATTGTCAAACAAACGCTCTCCTACGTTTACCACCACCGGGTGTACGAGTACCTGATATTCGTCAATTAGATTTGCGTTTGCAAGTGACCGCACAAGCGTTGGGCTACCAAAAATAACTATATCGCCACCGTTACCATTTTTTAGGCCCTTAATTTGCTCTTCTATATTACTGCCAGTCAATTGTTTTGGAGCTTCAAATTCTCCCCATTTTAGCTCGTCGAGTGAGCGATCGCCGGTTACAACTAGTTTGTGGGCATTGTTTATCTTTTCACCCAGGCGTGAACCTACATCGCTGACGTTTGACCAGTCTTTAATAGACGGCCACTTTCTAGAGAGGTCTTCGTAGGTTCCGCGGCCAAGCAAAATAGTATCAGCTGTATCGAACGTATTTAATAGATACTCAGAACCTTCCTCCATGCTTGCGTCAGTTGTCCAGACCATGAAGTTGGTTTTGTCCTCACGCGGGTCACCAGTGACAACTCCATTAAAAGTACTGTGAATGAATAGAATGATTTTACGCATTAACTACATCCTTTCCATTTGGGGTTTAGCATTGTATAAACTCATCATATCATCATTACACATGTTGCGTTTCTTATATTTTGCTATTTTAATATTTTTATATCTATCACTGCCCCTGTGGGTTCAATATGATTTACTTAACAAACTGGCCCTTTAATGGAATAATTTTAAGTCAGCAGGAGCTGTCGCAAAATGCATGGTATGCATTTGATGACAGCTCTTTTTCTCTGTTAAGTTGCTCTTTTTTAAGATTAGTTATTTTATTTATGGTGATAAAAGGAAAATCGACCGTTTTTTTGACACACTTAAATAAGCTTCCCCCTTTTAAAAATTTTTTAAGCTGTCTTTAATGGATGATAATAGAGGTTCAGGCGATCAGCTTGTATTTTTGTATGTATTTTATTGAGATTATAACCAAATGCCAGAATCAATAGCTCGTTTCGCACATTGCTTGTTCCCCGCGTGTGAAACTTCTTCAGATGATAATCTTCCTTCAGTACGCCAAATGTTCCTTCCACTTGAATGGAGCGATTCATACGGTAAAGTGTGCCCGTTTCTGTTAGAATATTTTCTTGTGCTGTTTCCCGATAAGCCAGAAACGCTTTGGCTACATGAAGTTGTCGATTCCCTTTCGCTTTGGTACATTTTTCTTTGAGTGGGCAACCTGAACAGTCTTCACATTCATAGACAGTTACCTGAGATTCGTAGCCTGTCTGCGAGGCTCGTGTGTAACTCCGGAGGACATGTAGCTGCCGGTTATTGGCACAGGTATAAGTATCTGTGCTTTTGTCGTAACCCATATTTTCTCGCTGTTTAATGTCCTTTTTGAAAGCTGCTTTTTTCTTGCGTTCATGATTTTGTGGCTTGATATAGGCCGTCTGCTTTTCGTTCTTTAGATAAACATAATTTTCTTCGCTTTCATACCCGGAATCTGCGACAATATGGCGATAGGTAAAGGGAAGATGTTCCTTTAAGTACTGAAGCATCGGAATCAATGTTGTCGTGTCGTTACGATCGGAAAAGGCATCTATCCCGACGATAAATTCCGCATCCACGGCGGCTTGGATATTGTAGGCTGGCTTAAGTTGTCCATTTCTCATATGATCGTCTTTCATTCGCATAAACGTGGCATCATGATCTGTTTTGGAATAGCTGTTTCGCTTCTCTCCCATAATCTGATTGGAAGCATTATATTGTTCTTTACGCTGAAGCATTTCCTTTACTTGTTCGTGATAACGTTGGAGGACATTTTTTCTTTTCCCTTTGCCATAAACAAACGTGATTTGTTCTTCTTCCCTTAATTTCTCCAGGAAGGCAAGTACCTTTTTCAAATCCACTAAAAAGGTCTCGCAAGTACTTGTGAAGATTTGACAGTACGTCGTATTGATATCTTCCAGGAGGGCTTGCCATTTTAAATACATGTTGGCTTCATGCTTTGTGATTGCCTTTTTCCATACGAAAGAATACCGGTTGGCATAGGCTTCGATTTTTGTCCCGTCTATATAGATTGTTTCACCGGTAATCGCTTTTTGTTGATAGAGCCATTCTATCTGTTGGAAAAAAAGCTTTTCCATCACGGTATCCGTCAGATATTTTTGCTTGAATCGACTGATGGTAGAATGATCAGGAGCTGCATATCCTTGAAGCAGCCAACGAAAATTGATATCCCGGCAACATGCTTTTTCTATCTCCCGGGAAGAATAGATTTTTTGCGAGGCTGCATAGGTGATGACCTTAAAGAGAATGACTGGATCGACTGCCGGTTTTCTCCCTTTTCGAGAGTATGCCTGTAAGAGTTCTCTATAATCCATCCTTTCACATAAGAGGCAGTGGAGTCGGACCGAATCTTCTAAAGGAATCATTTCTTCTACGTCCATCGGTAAATATAATTGATAATTCGCTGCAGTTTGCGTATACTGAGGGTGTATTATTGTTTTATTGGTCATAAATTAATAATACATGAGAGCAGACCCTTTGTGGTCTGTTTTTTTGTGTGCACAAAAAAACTGTTGCACGATCAGTTACCTGATTGTGCAACAGCCCCTTTTTTTAAATACCTTACTCATATTCTTTTTCAATTGTTTTATTACTGCGAACCGTATCAATCTCTCTTACCTGATTTTCAATCTGTTCACGCTGCGGCTCCAGGAACGGCGGTAATGCTAATTTCTCTCCTACCGTTTCATACGGCTCATCTTCCATAAATCCGGGACCGGCTGTTGCTAGTTCAAATAATACCTGGGGTGCAACTGGTGTATATAAGGAACCAAAATAGAAGCGTTCAACGAATCCAGAGGTTTGAAAGCCTAATTGTTCAATTCTTTGCTGCCATGTATCTAAATCTTCCCTTTCATCAACACATAATGCTGCATGATGCACCGTACCATAGCCCTGTCTGGCAGGAGGTAATTCCTCATTATGCTCCACGATGATTCGAGCACCGTTTCCTCCCTCATCTACTTCAAACAGATGAAATGCTCCTTCATCAGCAATTTCTTTGTACATAAATACTTTTTCCAGCACTTGTTTGAAAAAGTTAAAATCAGCAACACGTACTACAACAGGGCCCAGACCTGTTATTCCATATTCTAATGGAATTGGACCGTTTTTCCATGGTGTGCCGGACGCTCTTCCGATATTATTTTCATCTGACACAAGCTGATACTTTTGATCATCAAAATCAGAGAAGGACACTTGTTTCACATCAAACTGTTGTTCTATTCCGGTATGTTCTATCCCGAGCCGGTCAAAGCGCTTTACCCAGTATTCAAGTGCTGCATCACTTGGAACGCGTAAGGATGTTTTATAGATTTCATTTGTTCCGTGAGTACCCTTCGGAATACCCGGGAAGTCAAAAAATGTCATGTCTGTGCCCGCAGAGCCCTCATCATCTGCAAAGAATAGATGGTATGTTTGAATATCGTCTTGATTAACTGTTTTCTTCACTAAACGCATACCAAGCACATATGTGAAAAACTCATAATTCTTTTCTGCACTGCTTGTGATGGCTGTAACATGGTGCATTCCACGGATTGGATTCATTAAAAAAACTCCTTTATACTTAATTAAACATATTTTAATTAAGTATAAATTAACATAGGTTTCTCTTTCTGTCAAGCTTTAAGAAAAACTAAGAAAATCACTTAGACTTCAAAACACAGGCATTCTTGCCAAGGAGATGTCCGCTACGGGAAGTCGCTTTCCGCGGACAACGCTTCAATCTCCTCGGAAGAAGACCCCGCAGGAAAAAAGTGCACTTCTTTTTTTCGAGGAGGCTGAGCTCAAGCCCACGGAAAGCGTGAATCTCCGTTGGGGCTGTGACTGCGATTCCCCCCTAAAAACCGCTGCACTCCTTAGATTCTCTATAAAAAATACCGTATATTCGATGTTTCTCCGAATATACGGTAAAAATCTCTTATTAAGCCTGAATGAGAGCATCTACAGTGTCACGATCCAATTTCTTGACAACAGCTGTCAATAATTTCACAGCATTCTCATAGTCATCCCGATGGAGAATACCTGCATGTGAATGGATATAGCGTGTTGCTACGGTAACAGACAGAGATGGAACACCATTCCCGGTTAAATGAATGGCACCGGAATCTGTACCACCGCCGGCAATCGATGTAAATTGGTATGGGATGCCATTCTCCTCTGCTGTATCAACAACTAAATCACGAAGCCCTTTATGCGAAATCATCGAAGCATCATACAGTACAATCTGCGGCCCTTCACCGAGCTTATTATCTGCTTCCCGTTTTGAAATACCAGGTGTATCCCCTGCAATACCTACATCCACACCAAAACCGATATCTGGCTGAATCAGGTGGGAGGAGGTTTTTGCTCCGCGCAGACCGACCTCTTCTTGGATCGTACCTACACCGTAGACTGTATTTGGATGCTTTTCATCCTTTAAAGCTTTCAATACATCAATGGCAATTGCTAATCCGATGCGATTATCCCACGCTTTTGCCATAAGTAATTTTTCATTTTTTAATTGTGTAAATTCAAAATATGGAACAACAGAATCTCCTGGTTTCACGCCGAATGACTCTGCTTCTTCTTTACTTGCTGCACCAATATCAATAAACATATCTTTTATGTCATATGGCTTCTTTCTAGCCTCCGGACTGAGTACATGTGGAGGTTTGGAACCGATAACTCCTGTCACAGCTCCTTTTGCCCCCATGATGGTCACACGTTGTGCCAGCATAACCTGATTCCACCAGCCGCCAGCTGTCTGAAAATAAAGAAAGCCTTTTTCATCAATGCGTGTTACCATCAGACCGATTTCATCTAAATGTCCGGCAATCATAATCTTCGGTCCGTTTGCATCTCCCGTTTTTTTAGCAATTGAGCTTCCTAAATTATCTGTTGTCAGTTCATCTGCATAAGGCTTTATATAGCTTTCAAATACATCGCGTACCTCTTTTTCATTTCCTGGTATTCCCTTTGCATCCGTTAAATCCTTAAGCATTGTTAATGTGCCATCCAGCTTTTCCATATTCCATATCTCTCCTTGATAAAAGATTTAATAGCCTTGATCCTGACGCTGATAGTTAATCTGATTTTTCTCCCAGTATGCCTGTTGAATGTCTTTATCCGTAAAGCCGAGCTGATTTCCTAAATATAAGAACCGGCTGAATAACTGCTGATAATTTTCATTTTTCGGATCTTCCCGGTATGCAATCGCTCTTTGATATACCTGATAAAAGCATTCTGATTCTGTAAGGAGTGCTTCTTGTTTCTTTTCTTCCTCTTGATAAATATAATCTTTCTCTATCCCTATCGACATTAAAAAATGCAGCACATCTACATATTCTTCTAAAATAACCTGCTGACTGTTTCTTGGTTTTGTACTCCAAAATTTGAAGCATTTCGTTTCATTTGCAAGCTCACCAAGCTCCACCAGCAAGGCCAGCTGCTTTTCATGAAATAAATTTACATCTGACAAATCATGATTGTTTTCTATATATGTATCCAATTCCTTTTGCATATCAAATAATTGATTCCAATCCAATGTGATACCTCCTTGTCTATCCTGTCTTCCATTTTATCACATAGCTTTAAGATAAGCAGTTTCTAAAGATTAGCCTTCTGCATTCTTATGATTTTCCAGATTTGTAAAAATGATTTCCAATCCTGCTGTAAAACTCTTATCCAGCTCTTGCGGAAGTCCATATGATTCATTTACTTCCAGCAGGGTAAAACCATGCAGATAGCTTCTTAATGTTCGAATAAAATGAATCGCTTCATCCTCCGTTAGCTTGTATTTTTGCAGGATTTTTAAAAAAATAGCCAAAATCTGCTCCGATATCTGTTTTGTTTCATCACTTTTCCACAGTGCCACTTTCTGCACTAATGCATATTGACCCGGGTTATTCTTTGCAAAATTCCTGTATTCCTCTGCAATCGCCCAAAGAGCATTCTTCTTTTCCAATCCGATACCGGCTGCGATTAGCCCTTCATACAAATTCCGCATGCTTCGCAGAGCAGCCAGATCTAGTAAATCTTCTAAATTTACGACATGATTATATAAGGATGGCGGCTTGATACCTAGTTGTATCGCTACATTTTTTATCGTAACCCCTGCTATTCCCTGTTCCTCAACAATTGCTAATGTTGCATCAATGATTGTCTCTTGATTTATCTTTTTTTTCATTTTCTGCCCCCTGCCTCTGCTATTTTTATCGCTGCTTGCATCTGCTCTTCTGGATGAACAAGGACATTACCATGCCCTGCTGCGAGTAATTCAGGTTGGAGGCACAATAACTTTTTGGCACTCTGTACTGCTATTTCATTATTCCATGTTGCCATTTTTGGAAAAGGAAATAACCATTTTAATACGCCTGCAACGGCAATACCTCCCCTTGTTTGAAATGCATCCCCAACAATAAGCACTTTATGCTCCGGCTCGAAGAATGAGACAGATCCTGGAGTATGTCCCGGACTCGAAATGACTTCTAAAGCTTCAATCTTCTCTCCTCCCTCGAAGGTAAAATCTATTGGGATAAGATTTTTAGGAAAGCCGCCTTTTATTGGTTTATCCGCCTCATTTTCCAGCAGCCGAAAATCCTTTTTTAATAAATAGCTGTCTCTTTTAGAAATACCCACAGGTACTTCGGGAAAGACTTCTTTAAAATAAGGTACACCATTCACATGATCACTATGTGCATGCGTTAACATTAATTTATTCAGAGGCTTCCCTGTTTGAAGTACAATTTCTTTTACATAATCAGCAAATCTTCCTACTCCCATATCAATACAGATCAAACCGTCCTCTTGTTCCATAACAAAGCAATTAATCGGAAAAGCGCTTGGTAAAAATGTAATCTGGTATAAATTATGATAACGTTCTATTTTCATATCATCACCTCAAACTAATCATATTAGTATTTTAACTAATATGATTAGTTTTGGTCAAGGAATATTTCTTAAACTTTAAGTTTACACAATCCTTTTTTATAATTTCAAAGGATTACATATTAAGTGAAACTGACATTCAGAGGAAAGTTCTTTTCTTCCCTCATTGAATAAGACTGTGATAAACTTTCTGCAATTTTTTATAAAAAATATTATTCTCCTGAAACTTTTTTGAGGCTCATTCGTATGTAGTGGTAATAGCACGTTCTAAGGAGTAGATAATTATGGTCATCATTATCTTTCGGATATTATTAGTGATCGCAATTGCACTGTTAATTTATACATGGATCCAATACTTAAAGAACCCTGAGCGAAAGCTGCGTCTTTCTCAGGAAAATCAAGATTTTTATTTATTTGATGAACAAAATAATAACAAGAAAAATTTTCAATTAACTTATAAAGGCTGTCTTTTTATTGGAGAAAAGTATTTAGGGACAACAGAAGATGCTTTTGAAGTAGTCAATATTCACGTTACTGTTAAAAATCCTTTAGAGCTGCGCGGGTTAACCAGGGAGGATTTGTACTTTCTGGAACAGGAAATACTGATTCACTATCCGCACGCTTCCATTACGTGGAAACACCCGATTAATGAGCTGATTATAACAGAGATTACAAAAGACTAGCGGGAACTATAATCACCCGGGGCATGTGCCGCAAATTCATGATAGTTATCATAATCACTGGAATTGAACTGAAAAGCAATGTATAAATCGACTTTCTTTTAAAAAATTTCTTCTTTTTACAGTTAAAACAATGGCGTCTCAAGTTCTAAACGGGCTTAAGAATGTTCCATTCCTGTTCACAATTTCAGCAGAGCAGAACTTTCATGCTATTCATCACCTCTTTGAATATCTTTCTTCTTGCTTTTTATACTCAAACAACCAGCTCTTAAGCTTAAGAGCTGGTTGTTTTACTAGGTGTTAAAGGTTGCGGTAATCCTTGATGTTTGACACAGGAGGGTGATGAAGCAAAAAACTCCTGCCACTTAATAATAATCTCTTTTCTCCTAAAAAGATACAGGGTTGGGAGTAAGGCGATAATAAAAGCAGCGATATATACCGGAGAAAGCTGAGAAATCCAGCCGCCTATACTTGTGTAGATAATTGCCAGAGGAATATTTGATATAAAGGAAGACTTTGCATACCCTCTAAAGGTTTGGTTTGTTTCAATCAAGCATAATGATAATAAGTGAAAATGAATAAAGGGAATAAGTCGTAATAAAGTGATTTGGGCTGTTGTCATTTCCGTATTCCTGCCTAGCAGCCGTTGCTTTAAAATAATTAATTTATCCATAGATTTTGGCATCCAGCCTGCCATCACATAAAAAAGAAAGCTCGCCATTGTAATCCCTATAATAGAATAAACACTTCCTGCAACTGGTCCAAATAAAATACCGCCAGAAATACAAATAAAAACAACTGGTAAGAACAACATCGGTCTGATGAGATGAAGCAAAATAAATAACAACGGAGAAAGTACACCGCCCATCTCAACAATCACCAGCAAATAATTCCCAACGTATTCCATGGTCATCCCTCCTCGAGGAAGCTGGTGTTACTTCTATTCATATATATGTTTCCAGACGAGCTGTGTATGATAAAAGAATTCCTCCAAGTTAAACGCCTCATAAAAGCAAAGGATTTCCTCAGAGAAAGAAAATCAAGCCAAGAAAACTAATGGCATTAACAACAATCAGAACTGGTATACCAACCTTGAAGCTCCTATGCTTTGTTTTATGCCGGAAAGTCTGCATACCGGTATAAATACCGATACTTCCTCCTAAAATAGCCAGCAGCCAAAAAGTCCGCTCAGGAATTCGATATGTATGCTGCCGGGCTTTCTGTTTATCCTTAAACATTAAATAAAATCCAATGACATTCGCAACAAGTAAATAAATAAGCCATGATGATAAATTTTCCATATTCTCCTCCTGCTCAGATGACGATACCCTTTCATCATAAAGAAACTCTTAGCTTCCTGCAATGTTAAAGTGTATTGACCTTGAAAATCAAAAAAGATCGCTCCAATTGGATGCGATCTTTTTTGGTTTATTTTAAAGCGTCTTTTGCTTGAGATACTAATTGAGCAAATGCTTGTTCGTCATTAATAGCTAAATCGGAAAGCATTTTACGATTAATATCAATACCAGCAAGCTTCAAGCCGTGCATTAATTTGCTGTAAGAAATATCATTTAAACGAGCAGCAGCATTAATACGGGAAATCCAAAGTTTACGGAAATCACGTTTTTTCTGTCTGCGGTCACGATAAGCATATTGACCTGATTTAATAACTTGTTGTTTCGCTGTTTTAAATAGAGTTCGTTTCGAACCATAATAACCTTTTGCTAATTTTAAGACGCGTTTACGACGACGACGCGTAACTGTTCCACCTTTAACACGTGGCATAAGAAATCCCTCCTGATTCAATTACATATCTAAATTAATTATTTTGGTAGCATTGCTTTAATACGTTTGTAGTCTCCAGAAGAAACAAGCGTTCCTTTACGTAATTTACGTTTTTGCTTCTGAGATTTGTGTGCAAACATATGGCTAGTGTATGCATGAGATCTTTTTACTTTTCCAGATCCAGTTTTTTTGAAGCGTTTTGCTGAACCTTTATGAGTTTTCATTTTAGGCATAATTTTTTCCTCCTAGTCATTGCAAAAAAAGCTTATTTTTTTTCGTTTAATGGAGCGACCACCATAAACATATTACGGCCTTCCATTTTCGGTTTTGTTTCTACTGAGCCGAGATCCTTCACTTCTTCAGCGAAACGGTCCAGTACTTCTTTTCCTAGTTCTTTGTGGGTAATCGCGCGTCCGCGGAAGCGAACTGCAGCTTTTACTTTATCCCCTTTTTCCAGGAACTTACGTGCATTTTTAAGCTTCGTTTCAAAGTCATGGTCACCAATCCCAGGTGTAAAACGTACTTCCTTCACATTGATTACCTTTTGCTTTTTACGAGCTTCCTTCTCTTTCTTCTGCTGCTCAAAACGATACTTCCCGTAATCCATAATACGACATACCGGCGGTTTTGCGTTTGGAGCAACTAATACTAGATCAAGGTTGCGCTTCTGAGCAATATCCAATGCTTCATTACGAGATTTTACTCCAAGCTGATCTCCATTTGAATCAATGAGACGAACTTCTCTTGCACGAATTTTTTCATTAACATTCATATCCTTGCTAATAGCCAGCCACCTCCGAAATTTTGTTACTGATCTATCTTGACAAGTCATTTCAATACATAAAAAAAGTGTCGGTACATACTTGCACCCACACATCTCCTCATTCGTAAACATGAATCGTGATGAACCAGTCAACTACCTATACAGGTGTCAATCAGGTGAGAAGCGGGTGCTTCTGCTTGTCGTTAGATCATATCATTAACTTTTACAATATAGCATTTTATCGTTTTCCTGTCAAGGACTGTATCCTTTGTTTTAAACAACTATTGAATCATAGCATGGTTATATAGGGATGTCAATGGTTTTTCTGAAAATAATCCATTCACGATTGCAATATAAAAAGAAGGTTATTCTCATTAAAGTGCGTTCAAAAAGCAATGTTTTTCGATGGGGCGAGTAATCGCAGTCCCATCGAAAAACACGTTAACCATAGAATTCGCCGTGTCATTATTGTTGGACTTTTTGAATATCCTCAAAAAAATGAAAATAGCCTTCTATAAAATTACTGCTTATTTCTTCTGCTCAATTTCACTTTTGATAAAGTCAACAAACCGATCAAATCCGAGTGTCTCTGTATTTTGTTCACCGTAACGACGGTAGTTGACACTGCCTGCCTCCATTTCCTTATCACCCAGAACAAGTGCGAATGGAATTTTTTGCGTCTGTGCTTCACGTATTTTATAGCCCAATTTTTCATCACGGCTGTCTAATTCTACACGGATGCCTTGCTGACGTAATTTATCTTCCACTTCTTTTGCATAATCAAGATGTGCCTGCAAGGAGACTGGAATAATTTTTGCCTGTACCGGGGCGAGCCATGTTGGGAAAGCTCCTTTATATTCTTCAATAAGAAATGCGACAAAACGTTCCATGGTAGACACCACACCACGGTGAATCACAACCGGCCGATGCTCTTTTCCATCCTCACCGATATATGTTAAATCAAAGCGCTCTGGCAAGTGGAAGTCCAATTGAACGGTAGATAATGTTTCATCTTTTCCTAATGCTGTTTTTACTTGAACATCCAGCTTGGGACCATAGAAAGCAGCTTCTCCTTCTGCTTCTACATACTCCAAATTCATGTCTTCCATCGTTTCTTTCAGCATTGCCTGTGCTTTATCCCACATTGCATCATTATCTACATATTTCTCTTTATCCTCTGGATCACGATATGAAAGACGGAAATAGTAGTCATTAATTCCAAAGTCTTTATACACACGTTGAACAAGTTCGACAACGCGGATAAACTCTTCTTTTAACTGATCGGGACGGGCAAAAATATGTGCATCATTCAGAGTCATCGCACGAACACGCTGCAAGCCTGCAAGCGCCCCGCTCATCTCATGACGATGCATCGTACCAAGCTCAGCAATACGAACTGGCAGATTACGGTAGCTCCATAATTGATTTTTGAAAACCATCATATGATGCGGACAGTTCATTGGTCGCAATACCAGCTCTTCATTATCCATTTCCATCGGCGGGAACATATCCTCCTGGTAATGATCCCAGTGTCCGCTTGTTTTGTACAGCTCTACATTACCAAGTACAGGAGTGTATACATGGTCATAGCCTAAGCGTTCTTCCAAATCAACAATATAGCGTTCAATATTACGACGGATAGTTGCTCCTTTTGGCAGCCATAATGGCAATCCTTGGCCTACCTTTTGTGATACAGTAAACAGCCCCAGCTCCTTGCCTAATTTACGATGATCTCTTTCTTTTCGCTCTTCAAGAATGCGCAGATATTCATCTAATTGTGATTTTTTCTCGAACTCTGTTCCGTAAATACGTTGCAATTGTTTGTTATTGCTGTCTCCACGCCAGTAAGCACCGGAAATACTTAATAATTTAAATGCTTTAATTTTACTTGTTGCAGGAACATGCACTCCCCGGCATAAGTCAAAGAACTCTCCCTGCTCGTAAATCGTTACTGTTTCATCTTCTGGTATAGCATCAAGCAGCTCTAATTTTAATTCATCGCCAATTTCTGCAAAGCGTGCTTTTGCTTCATCGCGGGATACTTCCACACGTTTTATTTCTAAGTTCTCATCCACAATTCGTTTCATTTCTTTTTCTATTTTTGGGAGATCCTCCGGCGTTAATGAATGCTCCATGTCTATATCATAATAGAAGCCTTCTTCAATTACCGGACCGACACCTAATTGGACATTAGGATATAAGCGTTTCACAGCTTGTGCTAATAGATGGGCAGTAGAGTGACGTGCAATCTCCAGCCCTTCCTGGTCACGATACGTAATGATTTCAATTTTCCCGCCTTTTGTAAGAGGTCTGCGTAAATCGACAGCCTCCCCATCCAGCTTAATGGCAAGTGCCTGTTTTTTTAACCCTGAAGAGATTGAAGCTGCGATATCTTCTCCTGTAGTTCCTGCAGGGAATTGCTTTTCAGCTCCATCTGGAAACATAATTGTTAAATCAGCCATTTTCATCGAACTCCTTTATAAAATATTAGAAAACTTGGTTGTCACCACGCCTTTAACTGGGACTGAGACTGCGATTACTCGTCCCACCGAAGAGTTTTTGCGATTACTCGTCCCATCAAAACCGCTGTACTTATACTTTTTCAAAGTAAAAAAACGCTCCGTCTCTTTGCGCTATGCAAAGGGACGAGCGTTTAATGTCGTGGTTCCACCCTAATTCCCGAAGATAAAAATAGCCCTTTTACCTTCAGCTTCATTGATCTTTAACGCAGATAGGACGTTACTGCCTACTTCAAAATATTTCAGCAGTAATGCTCCGAGGTGGTAATTACTTCATTACGAAAGGAAGCTTGCAGCCTGGACTTCCCTCTCTAAGTACGTAAACTGAAAATAATCTTGTCCTCATCTCAGCAATTTCATTTTCAAACTCTATCCGTATTATATTCCTTCCGAGTTTGAAAAGCAAGTCCAATTCATTAATCCAGGTTTGAAAGGATAGAGATCCCTTTTCGTTCAAACTGTACCCTTTCCTGAAAAATATTGATGATTGTCATTGTTTTAGGGTCTGCAAGGTCATTTCCATATACTTTTATTCTTGCTGGAGACATTGCAATCAGAGGACTTAAATTAAATTCATTTTCATGTAAGCCTAGCGCATATAACGGCGCCTGATACATCCAAAAACGCAGCATATCTTTAGAAATCACTTCCCCTTTTTCGTTGTAGAAAGTAAAATTCTCCCCTTGTTCTATATGAACAAGGTCTACACAGTGCTCTTTATTCTCAATATAATGCCGCAGCATATCCATAAATGTCTGATGGTCCTCTTCCCGTTTAAATTCTTCAATAGCTTTCCCGATACATTCATGAACAAAGTCCAGAAAATGGGACAATCGAAAATGTAAAATAGCACTGAAATGGATGCTCCTATGTTCCTTTACGTGCAGAAAAAAGATATGCTGCAAAAGCTTCCTTGTATCCACATGGTCACGTAAATACTGATTATCCGAATCTGTTTCAAATAAAATCCACATAGTAAAATCATAGATACGATTGATTTCATCAGGGTCTGAGAAATAATATTTATCTGTAATTCCACGAATGATGATGTCAGACAGATGCACTTCTATAAATACATCTGCCATCACAGAGCTTATTATATCAATTAATTCTAACTCCGCTGCATCACCTTCCAGCCGTAACCGGTTGCCCCACATGGCATTTGCTTGTTGATGTACTCTGATCTGTTTTCTATATGGACTTAACTGATTACGAAAGACCGACACTTCTTTATCTGATTCAAAATACACTTCCAACAATACATATCACCCTCATCCACTTACAAACTGTTACAATTATATGGACAAGGCTGTATAAAAATGCTTAAACTAGTCAGACTAGCAGAATTACCTGTTGTTATATAGGAAAAAACTTCAGTCATCTCTGCCCTGATTCATTTTTCTGATAGTTATAAAAGATTTTATACATGTCAGAAAAGGATTCTTCGCATTTTTCACGAATATTAATACTATAAGATGCAAAAGGAGCGTTTATCATGAAAGCAATTATTTTTGATTTTGATGGAACACTGGCCGACACCTTGCCAAACTGCATTTTTGCCCTGCAATCCGTCTTTCAGAAGTATAAAAGCATAGATTATCTGCCGCAAGACGTGATGAACAAATTCGGGCCGACAGAGCCTGAAATTATAAAAAAAGAATTACCTGTTCATCAGCACGAGGAAGCTATCCAGCATTTCTTTCAAATTTATGAAGACAACCACTTAGAGCTGGTAAAATCAAACGAATCCATTAATCAATTACTGACATACTTAAAGGATAGAGGCTTTATTTTAGGAATCGTTACTGGGAAGTCTTCTAGGGCGCTTCACGTATCTCTTAAATTTTTAGGAATTGGAAAATATTTTGATATTATGTTAGCGGGAGATGACGTTACTAATCCAAAACCAGATCCTGAGGGGGTTCATATGATTTTAAATAAGTATAAACTTCGCAATGATGAAGCAATGTTTATCGGTGACAGTAATGCAGATATCGAAGCTGGGAAAGCCGCTAAAGTGGTAACGGTTGGTGTGCATTGGTTGGATAATGTTCAATCCTCTCATTTCCATCCTGCTCCCGACCTATTTTTTAATACAACGAGTAAATTCATGGAGTACATGGAAACTATACATAGCAACTGACAAACTTATTTTGGATCATCCGGATTAAAATAGGGTAAAGACGAGCACTTCAGCAGACTATAGTGCCATAGATAGGAAAAAGGATTTCCCCTTAACAGAAATCCTTTTTCCTGAACAAATCTATAAATTTCATCCTCACTGGCTAAGTACGTAATGTCCTGGTACTGGCACTGCAATTACCCGTCCCATCGAAAAGAGTTGCTGTAATGCCTTTGTGATCTACATCCAGACCTGAATCAATCGAGCCGTTGCTGGCTGTACGACTCCCATTAAAATTTTCGATCTTTCTTTAAAGCGGGAGTCCTGCAGCGAGTTACACTGTGATAAATAGCTGCTGAGAGCATCCGCTTCTAAATATCTCGCCTATTTTCACCGGACATTTTTACTACTTTGCTTACTTGCTTGACGCGTTCAATAATCCGTCCCGCTTTTACTTCTTCCACTCCATTCCTTGTCGCAGCCAATTCCTTCTCAAGCTGATCTAAATCAAAATTGGAGGAGAAAAAGACAGGCAAGCCCTCCATCATCCGATATTGCAGGACAGAACCTAATACCTCATCCCGAAACCAGGCTGATTGTAATTCTGCTCCAATGTCATCCAGCATTAATACGTCTGCTTTCTTAAAAAAATCTATCTTTTGGTTAAAAGAATCATCTTTAAAGGAGCCTTTTATTTCCCGGACAAACTCCGGCATATAAATCAGTGTCGTTGCATAATTTCTTTTTTTCAGCTCATTTGCGACTGCACCTAACAGATATGTTTTGCCAACTCCAAATGAACCATAAAGATACAGACCTTTTTTTGGCAAACTTGTTTTAGCTTCTTCTAAAAAGCTGATAATCTCACCAATTGCTGTAATTCTCGACTTATCCCGAATCACTTCAGACATCTTTGCTTCCAAAATTTCTTTAGGCATATAAAGACTTTGAAATAGCTTTTGCTGTGCCTCCTGTTCCTCTGCCTGGATACGGGAATGGCATTTTTCATAGCTGAGTCTGATTTCATTTTTATCCATGCTTAACAGAGGAGAGTATCCTTGAATCATATTCTGACATTCTCCGAAAGATGCACAGCGGTCGCATTGCTTCGATTGTGATTTATATTCATACAGCCGCATTAAATTCTTTTCAATATCATGACCAGTCAATTCGGGATGCTTGCGCAAAAATGCTTGAATAGAGGGATCACTTAGAATTTCTTCTTTGATTCTAGTGTAATTGGATTTGAAATTCTCATTCCTATCTATCCATGCTTTTAATTCTGATTGTATCGGCTTCACCAATCATCTCCCCCTTGAATACTTAGCTCTCATTTAAATATTTTTGCAGTTTAGCTTCAATTTCCTGCTGTTCTCTTTCACTTATATTTGTATCTGCTGTATTTTTAGATGCTTTCTTTTTCCGATTATGGAACCAGTCCGGAACGGCCTCTTTTTTATAATTGTTATTATAATTATTTGTCTTCCTTGGCTTATTTTTAGCAGATTTGTATTTTTCCTGCTCTCGTTTTGCAAAGTTCATCGCTTCTTTTGCTGTTTTTAACCCAACTCTTGACCAATGACCGGCAATGGTTTCCATATATGCTTTAGACAGCTTCATATTCGATTGAAGCAGTACATAATGAATGAGTACATTCATGACCGGCGCTGGAAGCCCCTGATTCGTCATCACCTCACGGACAACTTTAATATCCTGCTCTGAAGCATGATTTCCATCTGATAGATCTTCTAACAATTGCTTTGGTGAAATGGTCTCTAATTCATGAATTAACTGCTCTTCTTTTGTTGCGGGCTTTTTCATTACAGTTTGTGAATCGACTGCTGTTGCTTTTTCATTTAATCGAATAGCCTGTCCATTATTACGGGCAATAAACATATCATGACATGCTGATTTAAATTCTTCCAGATTCAGCTGATTGTCCTCATCAAGTGCCCATAGGATTGCTTTTTCTATTTCCACACTCTCTGCATCATATAATACCTTCATCTGATAAATGAGCTTTTTATTTGCAGGGTGTAATACTCTTTCCACAGGAATAAACCGTTGACGAAGGGATTGTTCTATCCAGGAAAAATCCATTAAGTCAGCTTCTGAGCTTTGTTTCTTATTTTCCATCTTAAGCGCAGCAGAAGCAGATGGCGTGACTGTTTCAAACACATCTTTAAAATCTGCTGTCACTTCCTCGCCGTAAGGATAGCTCTCCTTTACATAACGTGCGTAAAGCGCATTATATTTCTGTTCTCCTATATGATGTAATAATAGCTGGGACAGCATTGCTTCCTTCAAGAAATGGCCGGGAGAATAAGGACTCTGCACACTATACGTATAATAGTCAGTGTTGTCTTCTCTTCGTTTATAGGTCTTCAATAATCCAATAGCTTCCAATTTTATACGTGCGCGGTAAATATCATCCAGCGTCAGATTTAAATACGTCATTAACGTATGGTGTGTCTGCATTTTTTGCGTATGACCCGCCTCATAAAATAATGTATAGTATAAAGAAATTGCCTGAATCCCGATTAACGGCTGATAAAAATGCGTCAAAGAAGCATTAAAATCAATGGGAGGCTGTTCGTCCATAACGACATGATACCCATCAATAGGAAGAATTTTTCCGATTGCATTCATGTTAACCCATCCTTTATTGTTGCTCTTCCTGTGTTTGTTTATCTGTCTTAATAATTTCTTTTAACTCGTCCAGAAAAACAGATATATCTTTAAATTGACGATATACAGAAGCGAATCTGACATAGGATACCTCATCCACTTCTGCAAGTCTTTCCATAACCATCTCCCCTACTGTATGGCTGGATACCTCTGAATTGCCTGTATTTCGCAAACTCTTTTCTACTTCTAAAGCAATACTTTCTATTGTTTCTATTGCTACCGGACGTTTCTCACAGGCTCTGATAATCCCCCTGGTAAGTTTTTCCCTGGAAAACTCCTGACGCATGCCATCTTTTTTTACGACAATGAGTGGTACTTCTTCAATTCGTTCAAAAGTGGTAAAACGAAATCCGCACTTCTCACATTCCCTGCGTCTGCGTATTGCTGCTCCCTCCTCTATCGGGCGAGAATCTAGCACTTTCGTATTTTTGTTATTACAGTTGGAACAACGCATTTCGTTCACTCCTTCTTCATTTACCTTCTATTACTGGCAGCTGTTCACTTACATGCTGATAGATTTTTTTTATCACTTTATTGCTGTAGCCAAAATCAATCTGGACAGGTGTCTCTGTTGTCACTGAAAAATCAAGCGCTGTCTGATACGGGCGAACCATAACAACCGTAGCAATAATAAATACTTTTTTACCTCGCTTGCTTGTTGCACTGATCTCTCCATGCTGATCTGAGCGTGCGTGAATTAAAAAATCTGGACTTGCATTAAAATAATCCTCTACGGCTTGAATGACTGCATTTTTACTGGCTTTAAAATACCTTGTTTTTAAAGACGCATCTATATGATTATCACTGGTTTCTGCATGGTTGTTAAAAAAACGTTTCATTTTATATCCTATCGACATTTACATACACATCCTATATTTTCACTAGTAAGTGTGTGTTCGAAGGCCCAGCAAAAATGAAGCATCAACATGATAACGGCTGAGACCTTAGCCTGCAATCCTTTTTTATTTGCTTTTTTAGAACACATACTTCTTCCGCCTATAAATTTAACATTTACATGTATACTATTTTAACATGATTTAGACATTTAAACTACTTTCCTAAAATGAAGAAGCATTCCGATTTAACATAAAAAGGTGTTCTTAGAGTGGAGCTTCATTGAAAATCATCTATATATTATATGAAAAGATGCCTGATTTTTATCGCAATCTACATTCCACTGAAATTATTTATCGCACCCTCAAAAAAATAATCCAAAAGACCCATTACAGATTGACGATAAAATACCGATGAATTAATTAAGGAAGCCTCTAGCAAGAACTTTATCATTTTAAAAAGGAGTATGTTTAAATGAGTGTAGGAAAGAAGTTAAATTTATCTTTTATTGTTTTAATTGTTTTACTGGCCATTTCTGTCAGCAGCAGCATGATGAATTTGAAAAATATTAAAAGTGAAGTAGAGGAAGCGATGGATTCGCGCTTAGAGCAGCTTCTTTTGATTGAAGATATCCGCTATGGTGTAGCTATGCAGGCACTTCATGTCCGGTCGATGATTTTAGAGCCGGAGAAAAACATACATAGGGAAAACCTCTTAACTGTTGCTCAGGAAATTGATGAAAATTTAATTGAATTGGAGGAATTTTTAGCATCTGAAGAAATGCGATCGTATTGGGAGCAAGCTAACACTCCTAATGATGAATTCAATGAGATAATGCCAGATATTATCGCTGCAGTCGATGATGATAATATCGAACAGGCCACAGAAATCGTTAATACAACTGTACAGGATGTCAATGTAACCATGTTTGATGCTTCTGATGCAATGGCAAACTATCAAATTGAACAAATGGATAATATTGATAGAGAAATAGAGTCAACAATAGGCACTGCACAAGTTGTTTCAATCATTGTTTTAAGTGTAAGTATCCTCATTGGAATTGGTTTAATGCTCTATGTTCGCCGTTCTATTACAGCTCCATTATTAAGTGTTATGGATGTTGCAAAGAAATTCGGCGATGGGGACTTATCTACAGAAGACATCGTAGTTAAATCTAAAGATGAACTTGGTCAGCTGGCTGAAATTTTTAACGCTTCTAAAAATAATACACGTGACTTAATTATCCGTATCCAACAAAATGCGGAACAGTTAGGTGCATCATCGGAAGAGCTTTCAGCAAGTGCTGAAGAAGCATCTGCCACAACAGAAGAAGTAACAAAGCAGGCCGCTGATACCGCAGAAACTTCCCAAACAGCCGCACATGCAGCCAATGAAAGTTCTATTGCAATGGGTGAAACTGCCCAGGGTGTTCAGCGGATTGCCGAATCCGCACAATCGCTTCACTCTTCTTCCAGCGAAACTAGTGAGGCTGCTCAAAATGGAACGAAGGTCATTGATAATGCTCAGCAGCAAATGAATCATATTAATGAATCAGCAGCTTCTGTAAATGAGCTTGTGCTAAAATTGGCAAAGCAAACAGAAGAAATTGAAAATATCACCAAAGTTATTACCGATATCACAGACCAAACCAACTTATTGGCACTAAATGCAGCAATCGAGGCTGCCCGTGCAGGAGAACAAGGGAAAGGTTTTTCAGTTGTTGCTGATGAAGTACGTAAACTAGCAGAGGAATCCAAAAAATCAGCAAGTTCTATCAGCCTGTTAACAACAGAGATCAAGAATGATACAGAAAATGTTGAGAAAGCCATGCAAACTGCTTTACCTGCTGTACAAAAAGGGGTAGAGGTCATTACCGAGGCCGGCTCATCCTTTGAATCTATTGTAGAAGCTGTTAATGGCATGTCACTTCAAATTCAAGAGATTTCAGCAACCTCGCAGGAGCTCTCGGCAAGTGCAGAACAAGTTTCCGCTTCTGTTACAGAAATTTCATCAGGTTCTCAAGTCATGTCTGGAAATATTGATACGATTGCCGCATCAATGGAAGAGCAGTCGGCAACAATGAATGAAGTAGCTCATGTTGCCACAACCCTGAGTGAAACTGCACAAGAGCTGCAGGAAGAAACGCAGAAATTTAAAGTATAAAAAAGAACGAAAAGTGAAAAGCGCCCTTACAGCCTAACAACGTAACACCGTGTCCCAACGCCTGTACTGGCATGTTCTGGGACTGTGATTCTATTAAAACCGTTACAAGATTTTATACTTTATTATTCCATTAAAAAACATCCGTATGGGAATTCATACGGATGTTTTTTCTTATTTATTACAACATAACTGGCTGTAAGGCTCCCACTCAACGAAGTTTCCTGTTATGAGGTTAAACGTACCTTCTGCTCCAGCCTATAACCAACATAACGAACTAAATCCACAACACGTTTGGAATAACCCCATTCGTTATCATACCAAGCAATAATTTTTAATTTATTATTATCCATAACAATGGTTGACAGCCCGTCAATAGTTGCAGAATAAGCGCTTGTCGTATAATCAATAGAAACTAAAGGTTCATCAGAATATTGAATGACGCCGCGCATATATCCTTCAGCTGCCTGTTTAAATAAAGTATTCACTTCTTCTTTGGTTACATCTTCTTCAATATCAATCACCAAATCTAACAGTGAAACATTTGGTGTTGGTACACGCAGAGCCATCCCGTGCAATCTGCCCTTCAGCTGCGGCATTACTTCTGCCAGTGCTTTTGCAGCTCCAGTTGTTGTCGGAATGATGGATTGTGTACAGCTTCTCGCACGACGTAAATCTTTATGCGCATTATCAATATTATTTTGATCATTCGTAAAGGAATGGACTGTTGTCATTAATCCATTTTTAATTGTAAAGTGATCATCAATGACTTTTACTACAGGAGCTAAACAATTTGTTGTACAGGATGCATTGGAGATTACATCATCTTTTTCCGGACTATAATCGTTTTCGTTAACGCCAATTACAATCGTTTTATCAACTTGTTTCCCAGGTGCTGTTATAATGACCTTTTTTGCCCCCGCTTGTAAATGAAGCCCTGCAGATTCCTTTGTTTTAAATTTGCCCGTTGCTTCAATAACAATGTCAATACCAAGTTCCTTCCAAGGCAATTTTTCAGGCTCTCTCGAATTAACTAATTGAATTTCTTTTCGATTAACGATTAGTTTATCCGATAACGCTTTCACTTCGCCCTTAAAAGGACCGTGAACACTATCATATTTAATTAGATGGGCAACTGTGTCTGTTGGATAAGTTGCATTAATGGCAACAACTTCCAAATTATCCTCCTCTATTGCTTGACGAAAAACCATTCTACCAATACGACCAAAACCTGTTATTGCAATACGCGTTTTCCCCATAAGCACTTTATTCCTCCCAATAATGTTATACTTTTTATCTTTTTATGCAATTAGTATAACACATATTAAAGAAAGTGTGTCATTAAATATATAAATATTTCATAGTATTTTTGAACGAAAAACACCAACTTTGCTTTATTAAAAGCTTCAGATGGTGTTTTCATTATTTATCTATTCAATTATTTCCCATTTTTTCAGTAAAGCGAATAATTGCTCTTTGCTTTTCTCTATGGAGTGGCTGTTATCGATCAGCTCATCAGCAAGCTTTGCCTTTTCTATTAATGGCATTTGCGATGTAATCCGGTTCATCGCTTCCTGTTCACTTAACTGATTTCTTTCCATTAAACGCTTAAGTTGCGTTTTTTCATCTGCAAATACAACTAGCGTTTGATCTGCTAAAGCGGTCAGCCTGCTTTCAAACAGCAAGGGGATATCCAGCACAATACATTTTTCTCCCTGTTCTATATAATCTGCTTTTTTCTTCAGCATTCGTTGACGGACAGCCGGATGAACAATTTGATTTAACTGTTCTCTTTTTTCTTCATTTGCAAAAATAATGGAACCGAGCTTCGGACGATTAATGGAACCGTCCGGACCCAGTATATCTTCACCAAACACCTCTACAATCTGCTTGTAAGACGCTTCGCCAGGTTCCACTACTTCTCTTGCTATTACATCCGCGTCAATGACCGGAATGTTTAATTCAGTAAACATTTTTGCTACTGTACTTTTCCCGCTGGCAATGCCTCCCGTTAATCCAATCACTAAACTCATCAATCATTCACCTTTTTTTGCGGCTGGCAACGAAGGCAAATATGGGTCCCTCGTCCACCAACCTTCATTTTTATAATTTCCTCACCGCATGTTTTACACGGCTTCTTATCTTGGCCGTAAACATATAATACCTGTTGAAACATCCCCATATTTCCTTGACTGTCTACATAGCTGCGAATAGTCGTACCACCAGCTTCCACAGCTTCTTGAAGTGTTTCAATTGCAGCAGAACGGATCGCAGCAGCTTCTTTTCTTGTCAGTTCATTACATTTAGTTAAGGGATGAATGCCGGAACGGAACAGGGTTTCATCGACATAAATATTCCCAAGCCCAGTAACAAGACTCTGATCTAAAAGGGCTGTTTTGATAAATCGTGAAGAACTTTTTAGTTTTCCATAAAAATAATCTGTCGTAAAAGCGTCCTCAAATGGTTCTGGACCCAGTGTAATCAAAGGGGCTTGTGTGAATTCACTCCCTCTGGTTAATAAATGCATAGTTCCAAATTTACGAACATCGTTATAGTGTAATGTCTCTCCATTCTTTAAATGAAAGACAACATGCGTATGCTTTTCTATTCCTTCATCTGGTTTATGCAAACGATATTTTCCTTCCATCCTTAAGTGTGACACAAGTACATAATCATCCAGATAAAAGAGCAGAAATTTCCCCTTTCTGTTTATCTGTTGAAAGGTTTGTCCTTTGAGAAGATGCTTAAAGATTTCGGCATCGTCTGGCTGCTTGATAATATTCGCCCAAAGAACATCTACTTTTTCTATCGTTTTTCCTTGAACAAGTAATTTTAATGTTTCTTTAATTGTTTCTACCTCTGGTAATTCCGGCATTTTCTCTTCCCCTTACTTGGCATCAAACCAGCTCTCGCCATATGAATAATCGACTTTTAGCGGGACAGAAATCTCTACTGTCTTCTCCATCATCTCTGGCACAATTTCCTTTAAAATGTCAATTTCATCCTCCGGTGCTTCTAAAATCAATTCATCATGGACCTGCAGTAAAAGCTTGGTTTGTAATTTTTCTTTTTTGATCCGATAATCCAAATCAATCATTGCTTTTTTTATGATATCCGCTGCACTGCCCTGGATCGGTGTATTCATCGCTGTTCTTTCCGCAAAGCTGCGTACATTAAAGTTTCGGCTTGTAATATCCGGTAAATAGCGTCGGCGATTCATTAAAGTAGATACGTAGCCTTTCTGCTTCGCTTCTGTCACAATATCATCCATATACTCCTTCACACTTGGGTAGCTGTTAAAATACCGTTCAATGAATTGCTTCGCTTCTTTTCTTGTAATCCCCAAGTTTTGGGATAGCCCATAATCACTGATTCCATACACAATACCAAAGTTAACAGCCTTTGCCTGGCGGCGCATATTCGATGTAACCTCATCCCTGTCAACATGGAAAACGTCCATTGCTGTCTGTGTATGAATATCTAAATCATTTTTAAAGGCAGCAATCAATTTCTCATCACCCGCAATATGAGCGAGTACCCGTAATTCGATTTGCGAATAGTCAGCAGCAAACATCTTCCACCCTTTTTGAGATGGAACGAACGCTTCTCTTATTTTTCTGCCTTCCTCTAAACGAATTGGAATATTTTGCAGATTAGGGTCTACAGAGCTCAAGCGGCCTGTTTGTGTCAAAGCCTGATTAAAACGGGTATGAATTTTATGCGTATCCTTACGAACTACCTTCTGTAAGCCCTCAATATAAGTTGATTGCAGCTTACCCAACTGACGGTACAAAAGTAATTTCGGGATAATGTCATGCTGATCAGCAAGCTGTTCCAGCACATCAGCTGCCGTAGAATAGCCTGTTTTTGTTTTTTTAATTACCGGAAGCCCCAAATCTTCAAATAGTACAGGACCCAACTGCTTCGGGGAATTAAGATTAAATTCTTTACCAGCTAATGCATATATTTCTTTTTCTAAATTAGTAAGTCTTTCTTTGAGATCATCTCCCATTTTCTTCAGACGATCAACATCCACTAAAACCCCCTGGTGCTCCATTTCAGCAAGAATCAAGGCAAGCGGCATTTCTAATTCCTTTAACAAGCTTGCCTGTTCATTTTCCTCTAATTCCTGCTCCATATCAGGGTATAACTTAAGCAAAGCATCTGTTTTTCGCACCACATGTTCACTAAGGACCGCTTCTTCGGGAACTTTCTGTTTTGCACCTTTACCATACACCTCTTCATCAAAGGAGACATCATAAATTCCCTTTCTGCTCGCAATAGCAGGAATGTCATGATTATTTTCAGCCGGATTAATTAAATAAGAAGCAAGCAGGGCATCAAATACAATCCCTTCGATTTGAATATCATTACGCAACAGGGCAACTTTTGTCTGCTTTGCATCAAATACAATTTTCTTTTTCTGAGGATTTTCTGCCCATGCTTTGAAAACAGAAGATTCCACTGCAACAGCAGTAGGAATAAAGCTTTTTTTATTTTCATTGACAATGCCAATTCCTTCTATCCGGGCTGTATGATAATTTTCACCCAGCATTTCTATAACGAGTACATCTTCATCTGAGAAAATTTCTTCCGTTACCTCGCTTACCAGATCATATTGAATTTCTTGATGTTCCACCGCTTCTTCTTCCGCTTCCTCTGAACCGGAAAGTCGTGTCAGCAGCGACTGGAATCCTAAATCCATAAACATGTTTCGGACAGATCCTGTGGAATAGCCTTCATAAATGACATCCTCTAGATTGACCGTTATCGGAGAGTTTCGATTAATTGTTGCTAAATCTTTACTCATCAAGGCATCATCATGATACGTGGTTAAATTTTCCTTTAATTTTTTTCCGCTAACTTCATCTAAATGTTCATAAACCTGCTCTAACGTATTAAATTGCGTTAATAGCTTTGTTGCTGTTTTTTCCCCTACACCAGGTACGCCGGGGATATTATCTGAGCTATCACCCATCAATCCTTTTAAATCCGTAATTTGTTCAGGTGTAACCTGCATTTTCTCAAGCAGATAGACTGGTGTATACTTTTCCATTTCACTGATTCCTTTTTTGGTCACACTTACCGTTACATGCTTCGATACAAGCTGTAATAAATCTTTATCACCAGAGATAACCGTAACTTCCCAATCCTTATTATCTGCCTGCTTGGATAAGGTTCCAATAATATCATCTGCTTCATACTGATCCAGCTGATAATGCTTAATATCAAAAGCATCGAGCAACTCTTTCAGGACAGGAAATTGTTCGGAAAGCTCCGGAGGGGTTTTTTGACGTCCGCCTTTGTATTCTTTATAGGTTTGGTGGCGGAATGTTGTTTTCCCTGCATCAAAAGCGACGAGCATATGTGTCGGCTTCTCTTCCTCTAAAATTCTGAGCAGCATCGTTGTGAAACCATAGACTGCATTGGTATAAACACCTTTTTCATTATTCAACAGCGGCAATGCAAAAAAAGCGCGGTAAATAATGCTGTTGCCATCAATTAGAATTAGCTTTTTGGTCATAATTCCGTCTCCTTTATCTATCATCTGAGTAATATTATTTTATCATGTTTATAGAGAACTGCATAATGCGCACCATTTCATATTAAACAGGATAACCAATCTTTGATTTCAGCATAACTATGTACAAAAGGTCAGCTGAAGTTCTGATCGAATATTTTTTTCCGTTTGTATGTAGCAGGAAGCCGTTTTGCCCTTTAGCGAATATGTCTGCTTCTGATGCTTTCCCTTACCAATTTTACAAGCTTTTTAGTAACAGAAAAGCCACCACTATGAAGTGATGACTTAATTTTTTGGAATATATACATGAACAGTGGTTCCTTTATTCATTTCACTTTCCACAACAATTTCACCTTGATGAACCTCGACAATATGCTTCACGATTGCAAGACCGAGACCAGTGCCGCCTGTATTCCGGCTTCTGTCTTTATCGACTCTGTAAAAACGTTCAAATACTCTTGGAATCGCTTTTTGCTCGATGCCAATTCCCGTATCCTCAATGGAAAAATGAACTCGATTCTTTTCTTCAGAGACGTTTAAATTTACGCTTCCTCCAGCCGGCGTATAGTTAATCGCGTTGTCCAGCAAATTGATGACAACTTGCTTCAACTTTTCAGCATCCGCAAAAATATTCATATCCCGGGAAACAGATGTGGTTAACTGCAGTTCTTTTTTCTCTGCTTTTTTCTCTAAAGCCGGCAGAACGGCATCTATCATTTGTTTCACATTAAAATCTTCTTTCTCCAGTTGAACACCTTCTCTTTCTAATCGGGATAGCTCCAACAAATCTTCAATGAGTAATTGTAACCGGTGACTTTCTTTATATATAATCTCAATAAATTCTTCAGCTGCCTTTTCGTCATGCTGCTTTTCCTTCAATGTTTCTGCAAAACCGCGTATAGAGGTAATCGGTGTACGAAGCTCATGAGAAACATTCGCAACAAAATCTTTACGCATCTTTTCTAGCCGCTTTAATTCTGTAATATCATAAATAACCAGTACTGCACCCTTTATCATATTATGCTCATTAAAAATCGGTGCGGCGATAACTTCCATGTAATTTTTCGTTAAACCACGCTTATTTTTGAATTGTTCCTTGACTGGCTTTTCATACAAAAATGTTTTTTGCACCACGTCGTGCATTGCTTCATTTTCAAATACTTCATAATATAAATGACCACGATATTGTTTCTCTTTTCCATGAAACATCTCCAGGAATCCGCGATTCACTAAATGAACATATCCTTTTTCATCAATAAGAACGAGTCCGTTTTTCATGTTATCAATAATAGAGGTTAATTGCTCTGCCTGCATTTGTTCCTGAATCGTGATTTCATTCATATTTCGTGCTAATTTATTGACATTTTTACTTAATTGTTCCATTTCATCACTATTAGCATTATAAAAACGGGCAGAATAATTTCCCTTAATCAATTCATTTACCGTTTTTGAGGCTTTTTTAAGCGGTCTTGTGTATTTATTATAGAATTGCATAAATATAATAGAAATCACTAAAAACTCTACTAAAATAATAGCTATGATAAATATCCAGTTTCCTTCAGCCTGTACCATTAACCACCCGGATAGTACCAGGACAATCGTGATACCAAGTATATTTGGAAACAGGGTTTTTGAAAACAATATCTTCATTTAAACCGGCTCCTCCAATTTATAACCTAATCCGCGGACTGTTTTAATATAAACAGGTTTTTTGGAATTTGGTTCAATTTTATCCCTCAGATGACTTACATGAACATCTACTATTCTCGTATCACCAACAAAATCATAATCCCATACACTGCTGAGTAATTGATCTCTGGAAATCACCTTTCCCTTATTTTTAGCCAAATAATATAGAAGTTCAAACTCTTTTCGGGTAAAAGTAATTAATTCTCCATTCATTTCTGCTTCGTAACGCTCCGGGTAAATCGTTAAATCCTTTATCCGGAGTGCCTGATAATGGTTTTCGGCTGGACGTTTTGTTCTTCGGATAATTGCTTTCACACGGGCAATGACCTCTTTGGGGCTGAACGGCTTTGTCAAATAATCATCAGCTCCAAGCTCCAATCCAAGGATTTTATCGATTTCTTCATCCCTTGCAGTCAGCATCAATATCGGTGTATCAATATCGTGCTTTCTTAATTTCCTGCACACTTCCACTCCATCTAATTTCGGAAGCATTAAATCTAAGATAATTAATTCATAGCTGTCTGTGGTAGCTTTTTGATAAGCTTCTTCTCCATCGTATGCTACATCCGTCGTAAATCCGGCATTTTCCATATTATATTTTAGTAAAGTAACAATCGATTGCTCATCATCCACAATTAGAATTTGTTTTCCCATTTGGAAAATCCCCCTCTTTACATATATACGATCTCATTGATAAAAATACCTTCTCAAAGTCCCTTATTTTTTTCTGCTGAATGAGAATCAGAGAACTAAGCTTTTATTTCATTTCTTGTATTTCCTTTATTCTACCATTATTCGCACAGATAGCCTATTCCATAAGTGAATGTTAATAAAACTTAACAAAACCATTCAGATAAGCCAAGCTTTTTAACCTCTCTTAATTCACTAAAACAAATTGAAACTTTATTAAGTGATGGCTTTCGTTCTTCTCCCACTGATTGGGACTGGGACTGCGATTACTCGTCCCGCCGAAAACATTTGCGATTAATCACCCATTAAAACCACTTAGCCTAAGTGAATCAGGAGATTAGCTCACCTGACCTCCCTTCAAAATAGTTTGATTTTCCTTCTCTATTTGCAAGCTGGAATTTTACAGAGGGTTCTCTGTGATAAAATTGGAATAAAGACAAAAGAATCCTGAAGCAATGCATGCTGCAGGATTTTGTGAGAGAGAGTTTTTCTTTCCTTATATTTTTCCTACTAATGTTCTCGGCTGTTTATAAAACAGAAGAAACACAATAACAAGACTCAAAATAAAGGATGGAATCATGTAAGACGAATTATAGATTAATGAATAAAGCCAGGCTGGCTGCCCTTCTACTGCTGAGCCAAAGAAAACCATTCCGGCAATGTAGTGACAAATAAAGCGTGCAGCTGACCCCAAAAATACACCGATTAAAATATAAGTAAAAGATTTCTTCATCTGTTTCTTTTTAATGCTGTCAATAACTTGTTTGGAAAGGACTCCAGCCAGCCCAACAACAGTAAACGCCAGCCCATATTCAATAATTCCCTGGACAGGATGTAATATATAAGCTGTACCTGTTGCTACCTGTAAAACACCCCAGAGAAACCCTGACAGCAAGCCTCCTTTAAGCCCCCATCGGAAGGCAACGATAAAAATAGGAATCATCGCAAAAGAAACAGAACCTCCTTGAGGCCAAATCTTAAATCCTAACGGTAAAATATCCAATAATAATGCCAATGCTGTAAAAATAGCTACCTCCACCAAAAAAAGCGTTTTATTTTTCAATTATCTCTCCCCCATCTATATAGAACAATCTTTTTCAGACAACAAAAAAGTAATGCCAAGGGAGTCTTCTTGATGGTGACATTCTTCCAAGAAATAATCTCTTACAGAATATCTTAAACTCCGCTCACACATTACTTTTATATCCATCAAAAAGTCCACAATCCCTACGCTAGCGCTAACTAACAGGTTCAAAGGGTCAGAACACTAAAAAATGTTCACTCTCAGCCAAAGGCTCCCCTTGCAGGCTTTTTTTATTCACTTTTTTGTATAGATTCAGTATAAATCACTTTATGATAAATCGCAATAGAGTTGTATTAGTTTTCAAGCTGCTTGGCCAACTCTAAAAACTCCTCAACATCCTGCTTGCATATTTCTATGGCATTTTCCCAAAAACCAGGCTTTGTTAAATCAACCTGCAGATGCTTTGCTGCAAGCTCTTCTACTGTCATTCGACCGGTATCCCTTAATAAAGCTATATATCTCTCTTCAAAGTCTCCATCATAATCCTTCGCAAATGCATAGATCCCCTGGCTAAATAAATAACCAAATGTATAAGGAAAATTATAAAACGGAACACCTGTAATATGAAAATGCAGCTTAGATGCCCAGAAATGCGGATCATATTCAGATAAACTTTCACAATAAGCCTCTTTTTGCGCCTCTATCATCAGCTCATTTAACCGGTCCGTACTGACCATACCATGCTTCCGCTCTTCATAGAATTGTTTTTCAAATAAGAAGCGTGCATGGATATTCATAAAGAAAGCTATACTGCGGGAAGCTTTATCCTCTAGCAAGGTCAGCTTTTCTTCATCTGATTCTGCCATTTTCACGGATGCATCCGCAACAATCATCTCAGCAAAGGTAGAAGCCGTTTCTGCCACATTCATGGCATATCCCTGATTTAAGCCATTCACATCATTCATCACATGCTGATGATAGGCATGCCCCAATTCATGAGCCAATGTAGCTATATTAGAAGGTGTTCCTGAGTATGTCATAAAAATACGCGTTTGCCCGCTGAATGGAAAGCTTGTACAGAATCCGCCCGGACGTTTTCCGGCTCGATCTTCTGCTTCAACCCAGCGTTTATCAAATGCCATTTGTGCAAAATCTGCCATTTTCGGGCTGAAGCTGCGGAATTGTTCCACAATAAAGGCTGCACCTTCATCGTAGCTTTTCTTCTCCATTTTTGCTTGAATAGGAGCATTCACATCAAAAATGCTTAATTTATTCAAACCTAATAGACCAGCTTTTTGATTTAAGTATGCTGTAAATAATGGTTTATGCTTTTCGATTGCTCCCCACATCACATTTAATGTTTCTTCCTGCATTCGATTTTTCGCTAATGGTTCCTTTAAAACATTATCCCATCCGTAGTGCTTATATGTTTGCAGGCGAAAACCGGCCAAATGATTTAACGTCTGACCAAATAAGCTTTCATTTGCTTTCCAGGCATCACTTATTTGCCGGAAAACATATTCTCTCTGCTTACGATCTGATGTTGATAATTTATTAGAAGCCTGCCCGACGGAATAGCTTTGAACCTTTCCATCTTCTTCGATCTCAATTCTCATATTACCGACAATTGCTCCATACATTTGATTCCAGGCATGGTAGCCATCCACTGCTAAATCCCCGATTAAAATCTCTTCATTTTTAGATAATTGCTCACGAGCCCGTTCTCTTCTTTCTGTTAAAATAAACTGAAGCGGCTTTATTGTTTCTTGTTCTAATAACAGCTTCCAATTTGCTTCCGTAATTGCTCCCAGCTTTTGATCAACTATTTTTGTAAGCGCACTGTTTGCAGCTGCTATCTGTTCTCTTTTTGCAACATATATCTCCGCTTGTTTATCCGTTACATCCTGCGCACTCAAACAACTGATAAATGCTCCCATTTCACGTGACTTCTTGGTAATTAACTCTAAATTTTCTAAAACTTCCGTCCAGGCTTCTGCCGTTCCGTTGGCATCCAAATAGTTAATGTCTTCCGTTAACTTCTCAATCTCCGCGCTAACCTCATCGACAAATTGACGAAAATCCCCGGAATTACTTTGGCCTGGAAAAATAACATCTAAATCCCATGATTGCTGTAGCTTTTTAACCAATCGCTTCTCCTCCTCTTTTTATTCTATTACCTAATATTTAGTATAACGAAATTTTTGGTCAAAATCATTAAAAAAGCCTGTAAAGACATTTTATCTATTACAGGCTATATTCTTAGAGTTCTTGTTATTTCTTTTTGCTGTTTTTCTCTTTCGGCTTAGCCATAGACGCTTTCTTCCGTCTCATCCATGCAATGAAAACCGTCACGATTGTGAATATGGCAGATAATCCTTGCTCTATAAGGGTACTATCGATAAGCATTGGTGACTTATCAAATAGCACAAGAACTTGATTTGTTGCTGCGATAATCACGGCTATAATACTAATCACAGTACCTTTGTCCACTTTTTTCTCCCTCCTTTACAACCCCTATATATTATTATTTAAAAATGAAGTTTTTAGGAACGGCTTCAACCTTTAGACGTTTTATTATTAATTATTCGGGTATGGTTATATATGTATTTAAAATATTTTTAATTAAATATACTTGACTTTATTTGTTTATTATTCTACACTAGGTAACACAAAGTAAGTAACTAATATTTTTAGGAGGATGCATTTATGACAAAAGTAAATTGGAATTTAGACACAGCACATAGTGAAGTGGGATTTTCTGTAAAGCATATGATGATTTCAAAAGCAAAAGGGACATTTGACAGCTTCGATGCAAAAATAAGTGCAGATGCAGAAGATTTATCAACTGCAGATATTGAAGTCACGATAGATGTATCAAGCATCAACACTCGCAACAAAGATCGTGATGATCATCTTCGGTCAGCGGATTTCTTTGATGCAGAAAACTATCCAAAAATCACTTTTACTGCAACAGATATCAAAAAAGCCGGTAATAACTACGAGGTAACTGGTGATTTAACATTGAAAGGAACTACAAAAGCTGTCACTTTAGACGTTGTTTTTGAAGGACAGAGCAAAGATCCAATGAGCGGCAGCACGGTTGCAGGATTCAGCGGCTCCACAAGCATTAACCGTAAAGAATTTGGTTTAACCTGGAATGCTTCCCTCGAGACTGGTGGAGTTCTTGTGGGTGAGGATGTAAAAATTAACTTTGAATTAGAATTACAAAAAGCAGAATAATTATTGAAGCTTTCCTTTCGAGAGGATAATAAACAGCAAGCCCGTGATTTTATCGTAAAATCACGGGCTTTTTGCCTGAAAAAGGGAAGCATCGTTACTCGTATAAATAGCGACTGTCATCTCTCCTTCTTTAGCCGCTGCTTGAATAAGCACAGGTTGATTATATTTATTCCGGAACGCAAAATCCGGTCCCCACCAGCTTACCGTGGCATCTCTTCCCTTTGGTACATAGGGAACCTCCCGGCTATGCGCATAACGTTCTGTTATTTCAATTCCTTGAAGGTCTACTGCATTAAACAGCGTCGAGGATACTTGACAGATACCTCCTCCAATATCCTCGCTAAACTCTCCTTTTACAATGACCGGAGCTGGCAGATAGCCTCTTTCTCGCGTTCTCTCTCCAACAATTTCATTGAAAGAAAAATGCTCTCCCGGGAAAATAACTGTATTATTAATGGCCGCGGCAGCAAGCTCAATGTTGCGTGTCCTTTCTACATTTCCCTCTCTAAATCTTGTTGTAAAACGATTTAGCTGCTGCTCTTTAATTTCCTTTAGAAGCGCTTCGTTAACACGTGCCGGAACGGTTTGTTTGGGAACATGAAGCCGTTTATTCACTTCACTATAGTACGCCTCATTAATCAGATCGTGAAATTTATTTACATCGAGCGCAGACCCTGGTTTTTCCTTTACGATTTCCCCATTGTCGTCAATGTAAGCATTTTCCGGCTCTTTAAAAACTTGCTGCTGCATATGCTTTGTTAAATCCTGAATATGATTCCAATTCAATAGTGCTTCATCCACTTCCAATATATAAGGCTTCAAATCAATAAGCCAAGTGCCATCCTGTTCATCATAAAACTCCATCACCGCAGCATGAGATGTATGAGGAAATAAAAGAAATAAAAATATCAAAAGCAATACAATCACTCGCATACTGACACACCCCTTAAGTCTTAGTATGTTTAAGGTGCTTCATTTCTATGCAGTGAATCAGATTAAAAAATTTGCTATGTAATTATTGAAAAGAGCAGTCTTTATACAAAAAAATTGCCAGAAATCGATTCTGACAATTTTTTAAAGCTTATCTAAAATCCCTATTATCTTCTAAATATTCACTTGCAATCCGATAACCAACTAAGGCTGTCAGAGCAAGTAAAACATAACAAAATACATTTTTCATATCTCTTACCTCCTGTGGAGTGATTTATTAAAAAAATCTTAACGATGATGTCAATCTGTTCTTAGAATGGACGGAATTTACCTTTTTTAAGTAAAGTTTTTACACCACCGACTAAGAATAGGGTACGGTCATCAACAACTTTTTTCATCGCTGCTGCCGCTTTACCGCTTAGCTTTTTACCATCAAGTACATTTCCAATACCTTCAGATAAACCAAGTGATGCCACTGTACCTTTATTAGAGAAAACAAAATCTGTAATCATCTCATCACGGATTAATGCAACAATGTTATCAGCTGCTTTTGCACCTTCTTGTACAGCTAACTGACCAGTTGGAGGGAATGGTCTTCCTGTTTCCGGATCCATTGTCCAAGAGCAATCTCCAAGAATAAAGATATCCTCTTCCCCTTCCGGACGTAAATCTAATCCAACATTTACTTTTCCTCTAAACAATTCAAAGCCCGATTCAGCTAATACCGGGTTACCAGTTACTCCACCAGTCCAAACAACCGTACCGGCCTTGATTAATTCATTATCCTCACCAACAACGAATCCTTCTTCCGTACATTCTTTAATTGGTGTACCAATACGGAATTCAACACCGCGATTTTCTAAAGATTGTTTTCCATAAGAAACTAAATCTTCATCGAACATAGGTAAGATAGACGGAGCAGCTTCTACGTTAATGATTCTTGCTTTGCTGCGGTCAATATCATATTTTTTACATAACTCAGGTACTTTATCTGCAAGCTCTCCAACAAATTCAATACCTGTGAAACCGCCACCGCCGACTACGATTGCAATCTGTTCATCACGTTTTTCTTCGCTTGAAGAATACTGAGCAAATTGATATTCAATATGTTCAGCGATAAGGCGGCTGGAATCTATGTCAGTAATTGCATAAGCATGCTCTGCCATTCCTGGAATGCCAAATGTATTAGATACAAATCCTAGTGCAAATACAAGGTAGTCATAAGCTACTTCACTGTTTTCAAGAACAACACGCTTATCCTCACGTTTTACCTCTGTTACTGTATCATAGATTAAGCGAACACGCTTAGGGTTCACAACATCTGTCAACATAAAACGGGCCTGGTTAGGATTAATCGTACCTGCTGCTACTTCATGTAACCATGTACTTTCATAATGATAATTATGTTTGTTAATTAAAACAATTTCAGCTTCTTCCGGAGACAGCTGTTGAGTTAAACGTCTTGTTGCTACTAATCCGGCATAGCCTGCACCAAGCACAACTACTTTTGGTTTACTCATAATTCATCTTCCATCCTTTCTATCTTCCATAAATAAAATGTAATCTCGAACTATCACGATTAATAGTCACTGCACCTATTATAATATCAAATTTTGTTGGATTAGGCTAATTTTCATTATAATTTCTTAAAGAAAACTTGACAGGGGGGAGCCTGAAAGACGCAGGATTGCTTTAATTGGGACTGACCGGGGCTAGGGCTGTGATTACTCGCCCCACCGAAGTGCTTTTACGATTACTTGTCCCATCGAAAACATTTGCGGTTACTCACCCCATGAAAAGCGTTGCACTTATCCTTAAATTCTCTATACTTAAAGCAGCAAAAAATCCTCCCACTATGGTTTAAAAAGACATAAAAAAACTGCAAATTTGCTAAAGGTAAAGTAAATTCGCAGTTTTTTTAGGTTTTTATTGTTTTCATTTTTTATTAAGGCAGCAAGAGAATGTCTGCTTTATAATTTACTCAGAAAATACAGAAGCAGTATCCATCTTATTCTTTTTAGGTTTTTCACTATCTTCTATTAACTTTTCTTCTGGATTTCCGTTATCACTTTCTGTATCTTCTGTTTCTTCATTGTCACTTTCTTCCTTATTTTCTTTTCCTTCAGAATCCTTTTCTTCCGGAACCGTATTTTCATTATCTACGTTCTCATTATCTTCTTTAGGCTCCTGACCCGAAGCCTCTTCATCTTTATTCTCAATTTCTTTCGATGGTTTTGATGGGTTGTTTGGCTTTTCATCCGGTTTATCTTCCATGTTACTGTCAGATTTGGAATCACGATCTGATTTAGATTCATTAGAACTGGAAGAATGATTATCCCCCTCAGATTTGTTTTGCTTTTCGGAAGATGCTAATCGTTGCGAACTATTTTTTTCAGTTTCTTCTTCCAAAACCACATCGCTTTCCTTTTCTGTTCCCTGAATCTCTACTTCCTGATTTGTATAGGTTTCACTTTGTATTTCTGTTTCTTGAGTTACATAGTTTTCCTCTTTTACCTCTGTTTCTTGAATCGGATAATTTTCTTCCTGCGCTCCCGCTTCATTGTCATCCCGTTGAAGAATATTACGATAATCTATACTGTTCTGCTGATAAATTTGTTCATTATTTGTCAATAACTGATTCTTCCAAGCAGTAGTAAAAATCTCTACACTTTCGCCAGTTTGTCCATTCCCGCCTTCGCTCACCTGCGGCGTCATCTCCATCAAATATTCTACAGAACGATTTTCATTATATATCCCTAAACCAACAATAATAATGCAGCCCGCTAATATAGAAACATTAACCAATAATAGCTTTTTTCTGCGCATATATCTTCTTCCTTTTTTTAATATAGTCATGCTACGTTTGTATTTTCACCCTTTTTATTTCAGACCTGTATAATCCAAATAAGGCAAGTTTCTAGTTTACATGAATTTAACGATATTGTCACTACCATTGTAATCTTCATCTAAGGTCTTTTCAAATACTTTTTCGTGTTTTTTCCATTCCGTTTCTTTACAGCCTTTACAAAGGTTGATCTGACAGCAATAAACTTTCAGACTCTCATTTTAAAAATAATGCTTGATTTTTTTTTCTGGCTCTTGTACAGTTAATGTAATTACAATTTAATAAATATTGTTAATTCTTATCCAGAGAGACGGAGGGACTGGCCCAATGATGTCTCAGCAACCAGCCTATTGCAAGGTGCTAATTCCAGAAGGGATTTTCCCTTTAAGATAAGATATGTATCATTTCGATAGCATACCCTTCTTATCTCTGGAATAAGAAGGGTTTTATTTATTTTACATTGAAAACATAAGAAAAACTGCAAAGCCATAAAAAAGAGGGAATTCAGGTTTTTCTAATGAGGAGCTGAAGGAAAATGAGTAAATTAGAAACAGCATTAGTACAATTAGGAAACAAAACAGATGAACGGACTGGGGCAATAAACACTCCTATTTACCTGTCCACAGCTTATCAGCATCAGGAAATTGGGCATTCCACAGGTTATGATTATACCCGTACCAAAAACCCGACCAGATCTGTATTAGAAGAGGGATTCGCAAAATTAGAAGAGGGAGATGCTGCTTTCGCCTGCAGTTCGGGCATGGCTGCTATTCAATTAATTCTTTCTTCTTTATTTCGTCTGGGCGATCACCTTATTGCGACAAAGGATATTTATGGAGGAACCTTCCGTATTTTTGATCATTTTGAAAAAGCATACAATATTTCTGTCACCTATGATGATTGTCAAGATGTTGCGCAAACAGAGCGATGTATTAACGAAAATACGAAAGCCATCTTCTTGGAAACACCGACGAATCCATTACTGCAGGAGGTAGATATTCAAAAATATGCTAACCTGGCTAAAAGGCATAACCTGCTGCTAATTGTTGATAATACATTTTTAACACCTTACTTACAGCAGCCTATTACGCTTGGCGCAGATATCGTAGTGCATAGTGCAACAAAATATATAGGTGGTCATAATGACATTTTGGCTGGCCTTGTTGTTACCAAAACGCCAGCTTTATCAGAAAGATTATTTGAAATGCACAATGCTTCCGGGGCTACATTATCTCCGTCAGACAGCTGGCTGCTTATCCGCGGATTAAAAACACTTGCTCTCCGTATGCAGCGCCATGAAGAAAATGCACAGCAGCTGGCTGCTTATCTGCAAGAACACCCAGCCATTCGCCAAGTTTATTATCCTAATAAAGGCGGTATGATTTCATTTTGTTTAAAGGATGCCAATCAGGTAAAATCATTTTTAGCTAATTTAAACTTAATTGTATTTGCAGAAAGCTTAGGCGGTGTAGAAAGTTTTATCACCTACCCTACAACACAAACACATGCAGACATGCCCAAAGAGGAAAGAATCAGCCGGGGAATTGGTGATGACCTTCTTCGTTTCTCTGTAGGAGTGGAGGATGCGGATGATTTAAAAGCGGATATCGAGCAGGCTTTGCAAGTTGTCAGCAAAGTATAATATCAATGTATCGTTTCTGTGTGGTAAACAGTAAAAAAACGAGGCAGCTTATAATAAAAGCAGCCTCGTTTTAGTAAAGGTGAAAAATATTTTTCCGTTTTGCGTATTTTTTGGTATTGTTCAGCATATTAAAAAATCCGTTTTTATTGCCAATACCAATATTTAAGGTTTAATTAAGGTTAATCTAAATTACCCTTTCATTAAGCCTAAATCTACTTTCCATTGTAACCATTGCAACTGTCTCGTTTTTCGGGGTAAAAATTGACGAATATCTTCCTCATGATAACCAACCTGGAATCTTTTTTCATCAACTAAAATTGGACTTTTTAGCAATCTCGGATACTTGTGAATCAATCTCAGTAGCGTTTGCAGCGATAGCTCCTCTACATTCAAATTAAGCTCCTTAAAAATTTTAGAGCGGGTTGATAAAATTTCATCTGTACCTTCTACTGTCATTTGTAAAATATTTTTTAATTCGTCAATAGTCAATGGTTGATGTAAAATATTTCTTTCCTTATAAGCAATTCCATTTTTGCGAAACCATTGTCTCGCTTTTCTTGTAGATGAGCAAGATACTCCGTAAATATGCACTGTCATATTCATTCTCCTTAATTGTTTGACATATTCATTACAAGAATCAAAGTGATATTGATTGAAATGAAAGCTGTTTTTTCTGCTTTTTCATTCCATTATTTTATCTTAGTTTCACTTTAGCATGGAAATGTGGTAAAACTATGGTAAGGTCATGAAAAAAACATGAAATGAAGCTTAATTTAAAGAGAGATACCGATTTATTATTGACGCTGTAAAGTGGCGGGGATATATGGAGATACTCCCATTGAATGAAGTTTCACTTTATCTCAGCCAATATTGCAACCAGTTCATCCTCTAACGCTTTTCCTTTATCTGAATCTAATAAATGATTAAATAAGATGGAAAAAATAAGCCGTTCTCCATTTAGAGCTGTTACATATCCGGAAAGTGTGCTGACTCCCTCAATTGTACCTGTTTTTGCCTGAACCTCTAATCCTTTCATGCGATCACGTAATGTTCCGCCGACCATTTTATCCGATTCCCCAGATATTGGTAAACTGGACAAAAATGCAGGGAACCATTTTTCCTGCTGAATATTAAACAGTAAACGTGTCAGTTCTTCAGCGGGGATGAGGTTAGCTGCTGAAATTCCTGAACCATCCTTTAACTGGATGGTATCTAAATTCATATGATAGGATGCTAAATTTTCTTTTACAGCTGTTATTCCAGATTCCCATGAGCCGTCACCGAATGTAACACGCCCTAATTCTTTTGTGAGCATCTCACCTATCCCGTTATTGCTCAGCTTCATAAATGGAATAATGATTTTTGATAATGGTAACGACTGCTGCCGGTAAATGCATTTTGCAGCCGTCTTTGCTTTTCCCCTTTTTATTTGTCCCTCTAAAACAATGCCAACATGGTTTAATGCTTGATTCATGGTTTTTGCGATATAATTTTCAATTCCTTTGATAGCCATATATACTTCTTGCTGCTCTGCTCTGACTCCAATTTTTCCAGAGATAACAAAGTGATTCCCAGCATCATTCCGCTGTACAATCAACTCTTCTTCATCTGCTACTTCCGTTGTTAATGCCTCATTTGTTATTGTGATTCCTTCGCTGTGTGGCAGGATATCTATACTTGGAGCAGCGCCCAATTTTCCCGGAGTGATCATAAATTTAATTGCATTCGTATCATAGTCTGCATCTGGAGCCAGCGTTAAAGCTGACACTTCTGCTCCATATGCATATTGCTGATCCACCCAGATCAGATCTTGAGACCAGCGGACATCATCATACCAGCTGTCATCAAGTATAAAGTCTCCCAAGATTCGTTTTATCCCATTTTCTTTTAGAGAAGCTGCAAATTGGATATAATCGTTTACTTGTAAGGTCGGATCTCCTTTGCCAACCAAATATACATTCCCACGGCTCTGTTCATTGATTATTTCTCCATCTATGTAAACTTCCGTTTGAAAGGTGTAATCAGGTCCTAATTTCCTTAATGCTGCAACAGCTGTCAGTATTTTTAAATTGGAGGCTGGCTGAAGACGTGTTGATGCAAGATAATCATACAGACTCTCTCCGCTTTTACCAGAGCGGATGCTCAGTCCAAGGATGCTTCCGTCGTTTTTGCAGATGTTCATCAAAAAATCATTTAGTTTCTCCATCCATTTCACCTCAGCTGACATATTTTGTACTTGTTGTTTAATTCGATATCCTCAGGTGAAAATCCTTTTTTCTAGACAAATACCCGCTCAAACAAAAAAACAGATCATATATTAAACATATAGGAGGTGTAGAAAATGAGTAAATACAATGAATTTGGTGGAGGTTTTGCTTTACTGGTAGTCCTGTTCATATTACTAATTATTGTAGGCACTTCTTATTGGGGATTCTAACGATACCATGGTAGACAAATCCTTTCCTCCTCTTCCCTATAATTAACTAGCTTTTTACGTACGATTAGCTAAGAAAACAGATCGTGGTGATAGCGCTTGTAAAGATATTGCATTAACCTCTTTACAAGCATTTTTTATGTTTATTTTTTCCTTAGGGACTGAAGTTACTCGTTCCGCCAAAAACATTCGCATTTTAAATTAAAAACAAGGCGCCTGATGTAGCATAATGCGCCTTGTCCCACTTATTTTGATGAATCATTTTCAGATTCATCCTTATGTTCTTTTATCTCACTCTTTTTGTCTTCCTCAGACATGATATTATTTGCTGAATTCTTGAATTCCCGTAAGGTTTGTCCGGCAGCTTTCCCGATTTCCGGCAGTTTTTTAGGGCCAAAAATAATTAAGGCAAGTACAACAATCAATATCAAACCTGGCACACCTATGTTTGCGAAATTCATAGAACAACACCTCCAGTCTCATTTTATCGCAGTAACTGGCTGTAGGACTCCCACTTCAAGAATCGAGGGAGAATAAAATTCTAAATGGAAGTCAGCCAATCATGGTCCGATTGGTTCGAGGGCCTTCAGGTCATGCCCTTGTGGTACTAACAGCGGTTTGGGTGGGACGATTAATCGCAGTCCCATTCCCATTCAGTGGGGATGAAAAGCCCCCCTCACTGAATGAAGTTTCACTTTAATTATAAATCATTTCTTTTCATTTTTTAATGGCAAAATCTATAAACTTATGACAATTTGGCTTCATTTTTGTGAAATTTGCAAAATAAGCTTACGTATTAAATATGGGAATTGCTCAAAAGCATTTGCAATGTGCAGCCTTTCTGTCCGTTTATGCGCATCACGGCCAAACGGACCCACATTCAAAACAGGTGCATTCAGGTCACGCATAAGTGTAAATGGCAGCTCATACGAGTCACCCCAAACTGGCGTATTTTCCTCATAAGCATGCAGATCCTTACCGTTGCCTTGATAGTTAACATAGCTTAAATCACAAATACCATTTAAAAAATGGCTTCGTTTTATTTCCAATTGAAATTGTTTTTTCGCCTCTTTTTCAACGAAGTCCACACAAAATTCTATCAAGTCATCACCGCTGGAATTAACAGCCGGGTAATAAGGTGGTGCAAATAAAATTACAATGGCTGGAGCGAGCTCCTGGCAGTGAATCATTAAACTGTCTGTAATCCGCAGCGATTTTTCCCTGTCATCATAGGTATCATGATAATGAATATCTTTTTTTAATTCATCAATGAATTCCTTGCCCAATTTGCTCTCTGCATACTCCAATAAATCTTTATAAGGAATCACTTTTACATGACCGATTGGCTGGACCTGATTATCCTGACAAATCTGTTTATACTTCTCATTACATTGTGCAGCAGATTGCTTCGCTACAAGTTCAAATAATGCGAATGCTTCTTCCGCAGTCCTTTCCAAAAGAAAAATATTATATAAAGCAGATGAACGATATGGCGTTTGTGTAGAATAACGCAAACGTAAATCTGTTTGCTGCAGCGTTACCGGCAGCGGGGCAGTTTCCCCAAGCACCGTTTCCTGAAAGATGGGATTCCATTCCATCTCCCTTGTTAAAAAGGAAGCTATAAATGGAGACGTCATTCCACTTAAAGGCTCGCCTGCATGCGTTTCCTTTCCGTAGAATAAAGCTCCTGCCAACACCTTTCCAATTGTCCCGCTGTAAATATAATGTGTGTTGTCTTGGGGATCATGCCGGAATGTCGGCTCGCTATTTAAAAACAACGTATATGTTAAATCATGCTGCTTTTGTAAATCTGTAAGTACAGGTATTGCATAGCGCATTCCCGCCGAATTCACCTCTTCATCAGGAACAGTTAGTAAAAGCAGATTAATAGGCCACCCCTCTATACTGGCCTGTTCCATCAAACTCATATGCATAACCAGCCCCATCTTCATGTCCATTGTCCCGCGTCCAAATAAAAAGTCTCCCGATTCAATATCTGCACGAATATCTCTGGAAAATGTGTCCTTCTGCTCCAGATATATTTTTGTAAGCTCCTCCGGCTGTGTTGCCAGCGGCTCCAATGAACCATATTCTTCTGTATTCACCGTGTCAAAATGGCTAATCAGACAAATGGTCTGTGTAGCATCAGGATGCTTATATAAAGCAGTTAAAAGCTTCCGGCGCTGATCCGCCTCATGTAATTTTAAGTAAGCAGGATGCTCATGAAAATAATCTAAATCCTGAAGCTTTGCATATAATTTTCTGGGAAATTGTTTCTCTCCTTCCGAAAGGCTGATGCTCTTCCAGCTGACAAGCTCATTTAAAAGCTGACGTAATTCATCAGTACTGTTCCATTGAAATGTACACATAAAAACCCCCGCCTTTCTACCATCATTCTCTTCTATTATATCAGCAATTGAATACGTTTACAGTATTTACAGATATTCTATAATTAAAAAATTTATATCCTAAAGTAAGATAATAGTTTAGGATATAAATTGAAATATGATATGATTTAAAGTATAGAAAATTCATCAGGAGGTTATTTATGGGGAAAAGAGTGCTTTTATTTATTTTAACAAACATTTTAGTGATGACAACCATTGTCATTATTTGGTCCATTATTACAAGTATATTTGATATTGGACCAAGCTATCGTTCAGATGGTGGAATTAATTATCCTTCGCTTATGGTTTTTAGTATCATTGTAGGCTTTACCGGCTCGTTTATCTCTTTAGGAATGTCCCGTTGGATGGCTAAGACTATGATGAAAGTGAAAATAATTGACCCGAACAACGTTATCAGCAGTCAGGAACGTGCAGTCTATGAAAAAGTAGAACGTTTATCCCGTGCAGCCGGGCTGACACATACACCTGAAGTTGGTATCTATCCTTCTCATGAGGTAAATGCATTTGCAACAGGTCCAAGCAAAAAGCGCTCTCTAGTAGCTGTTTCACAAGGATTGCTGGATAGTATGGATGATGACGCAGTTGAAGGAGTCATTGCACACGAGGTGGCTCACATTGCAAATGGAGATATGGTGACAATGACTTTATTACAAGGAATTATCAATACATTTGTCGTCTTCTTATCCCGGATTGCTGCCATGGTTGTTTCCAGATTTGTACGCTCCGAGCTGCAGTGGATCGTTCAATTTGCTGCTATCATTATTTTCCAAATCTTATTCTCTATCTTAGGAAGCTTTGTTGTCAGTGCTTATTCCAGACATCGCGAATACCATGCTGACCGAGGCGGTGCTGATTTAGCAGGAAAAGATAAAATGACACATGCTTTACACTCTTTAAAAGCTTATATTAATCGTGCAGAAGCGGACGATCATACAAACGATACTGCTATCCAAACGATGAAAATCAGTAATAAATCCAGCTTGCTAAAAGCATTATCTTCCCATCCGCCACTGGATGAACGGATTGCAAGATTAGAACAGCGTTAAAATGAAAACTTCCTTTCGCAGAGAGTTTACACTCTTCAGCAAAAGGAAGTTTTTTATGTCATTACGTAATCATACAGTTGTTATGAAAGGAACTTCACACAAACTACTTCAGGAACATCAATCATCTGATCTGTCTGCTCTAATTTTCCTGTTTCTGCATCTCGTTTAAACAATACGACATTACCTGTATTCTGATTAGACGCGATCAGAAATTTCTCAGTCGGATCTAACACAAAATCTCTCGGCCACTCTCCCCCGGACGGTGTAAAGTTGATGAAAGTAAGCTCTCCACTTTCCGGATCCACTTTGAAAGAAGCAATACTGTTGTGGCCACGATTTCCTGTATAAAGGAATTTTCCATCCGATGTAATATGAATGGCGCTTGCATCATTCGTTTCTGTAAAATCAGCAGGTTTTGCAAGAATCGTCTGTTTCTCCGTAAATTCACCTGTCTCCTTATTGTAATCTAAAACAATAACCTCCGTGGAAAGCTCTGTCAGCAGATAAGCTACCTGTTTATTCGGATGAAAAACAATATGTCTCGGTCCACTCCCAGGTTTTGCATGAAAAGTACTTACTTCTTGTAAGGAGGAATCTGCTACCTTATAGGTTACCAGACGGTCTGTTCCTAAATCAGCCGCAACAATATATTTTTTATCTGGTGTAAATCCAGAGAAATGAACATGCGGCTTTTCCTGTCTTTCATGTGGACCGTTTCCTTCATGCTTTGTAAAATGTCCCTGCTCTACTTCTCCATTTTCATTTGTGAAATGAAGTCCAATGTCACCTTTATGATAATTGGATGTCACCACAATATTCTCCGCTGCCTCTACATAGCATGGAGGATTCCCTTCCACTAATTGACCATTGACCGGTAGTAACTCACCAGTGGTTTTATCAACACGGAAAGCATTTATTCCCCCCATACCATCCTCCTGTGCAACAGCATATAAATAATTCTGATTTTCATTAAAATTAATGTAAGTAGGGCTTCCAAGCTCTGCTGCTACCTCAGAAGCAGACAGCTGCTCCTTCTCTGTATCCAAGCTAAACCGGTATATTCCCTGACTTGTCTTTCTTGTGTATGTTCCTGCGTAGCCAAAATATTTACTCATTTGAATGCATCCTTCCTCTAAAGCTTTCTTTATATATTAGCCTATTGTATCATCTATTTAAAAAAGATACATATAAAAGCATTTTGTTAAGTTATCCTCTTCAAGAATGACCTAATTCTAACCTATTGTGCTGTGTAGCCTCCATCGACAGGTAAATTAACTCCTGTTATAAATGAAGAAAGATCAGAAGCTAAAAATATGCAGGCATCGGCAATCTCTTTTGCTTTCCCCATTCTTTTCATAGGATGCTTTTTTATTCGTTCTTCCCGCATTTCAGGTGTTAACATTTTTAACAATGGTGTATCCACATATCCTGGACAAACTGCATTGATACGAATATTATGCTCTGCATAAGTTACTGCCAAACTTCTCGTAAGATTGCTTACCCCACCTTTTGATGCTGCATAGCTTGTAATAGATTTTTGTCCTACTAAACCAATAATGGAGGATATATTAACAATAACCCCTTTCCCCTCATCTAAAAAAGCCTCAATAGCATACTTATTTGTTAAAAAAAGCCCGGATAAATTTATGTCTATTACTTTTTGCCAATCTTCAAAGGACGTTTCATGAATTGCTTTTACCTGGTCGACTCCCGCATTACTTACCACTATATCCACTTTACCGATATCTTTTTTTATTTGATGAAATAAGGCTCGCACATTCAAATCGTTTGAAACATCACAGCAATAGGCATATGCATGATATCCATCTTGAACCAAACTTTCTTTTACCTCAATACATTTTTCTTTATCAATATCGGCAAGAATAACCACTGATCCCTCTTGAGCAAACCTTCTTACAATTTCTTTTCCGATTCCTGATGCTGCCCCGGTTACTAAGGAACACTTTCCTTCTAATAAAGCATACATTCATGACTCCTCCTTTTCGGTCTTCCAGCCTGGCCTATCTTCTGTTTTGGAAATTCACTTGCAGTTATAATTGAATGAGTCTGTGCAATGATTCCAGAAATTATTGATAAAAATAGGCTGCATAGCGATTTAGATTTGAAAAAAACACACATTTTCCAATTGCTGGCCAAATGTGTGTTTTCTGAAATGCAGTAGTTTAATAGATATTATAGATTAGTAAATTATTGTGTCGAGAACTTTTCCCCATCCATTCTCCTCCGTAGCATAAAAATCTCCTTTAATCAGGCCACCTCCCAGTATTTGCAGCGGCTCTAGCCTATTTAACAAATCTGTTTTGGAAGACTGGAGAGTCAGCTGAATATCGTTAGTATAACGTTTTTCATACAAAACAAAGTCCGGCGATGTATCCCGTTCAATGATTTCCTGAAATTGAATCCCTCCGGTCGGTTTTGGGATTGTTCGAATATTAAGATGTGGTGTGGTGATTGGTTCAGCCAGGCTACCCACTGTATGATTAAAATCACCACTTAACTTAATAATGGCTTGTCCGTCTTTTACTGCTTCTCCATAAAAGGCTCCATTGCTTTCTTTTAGAGTAATCGCAGCATATTTTTTAGGATATCCCCATAAATCTCTTCCTGCTGCAATTGCTGCATCCTGATTTTCGTATTCATATATATAATAGCCCCCAGTCTTACCTTTATATTGGACTGGAACAACAATAGCACAATCCATATAAGAAAGTTTATCTGTATTGGAAAAGTCACTGATAGATACAACAATTTTATTATCTACATAATCAAAAGGAGTATAAGAAAGGGTTTGTTCGATTTCTTTCTTATTAACTTCCAAAACGGCGTACATAGATACATAACCCTTACATTGATAAGGAACAAATGGATCTGGAAATAACGGCGAATGAACAGGAACATTCGAATAATTCTTTTTCATTTTCTTTTCCTCCTTTATCTTTTGCGAGTTAATTTACTTACTACAAATAATACAATTGCAGATACAGCCGCTGCCGGAATTAACTCATACAGGTAAGTAACCCAAGGTGTGTTAATCCATATAATTGTGACGAGTGTTCCAGCTAAAATAGAAGCTAACGCCCCCTGTCTGGTAATTTTATCTGTATAAAGCAATGCAATGAGTAAAGGACCAAAACTTGCAGCAAGTCCCGCCCAAGCGTATAGAACAAGTGCAAATACAGATTGAATATTTAATAACGCAACAGAGGTAGCAATTATTCCTAGAACAATCATGGTAGCCCGGGAAATTCGTAAAAGCTGTTTTTCAGAATAAGACTTCTTAAACGCCCCTTTCAGTAAATCGCTTGCAAATGCCTGTGTAGATACCATAATAATAGATGAAAATGTAGATTGAATTGCGGCGAAAATAGCTGCCAATATAATCCCTGCAATAATTGGATGCATCGTATCAATCGTTAAAGTGGGAAATACATATTCTGGATCATCTAAGCCTGGAACCATAATTCTCCCTATAAGACCTAATAAGTTTGAACCTGTCATGATAACAATAACCCAAAACATGGCAATGTAAGCCCCTTGGGAAATTGTTTTATCATCTTTTGCAGAAAGAAAACGCTGTGTAATATGCGGCTGTCCCGGCTCCCCTATTCCAAATCCAAACAAGCCGATAAACACACCAAACCCTGCTGCACCAGTAGCTCCGCCAAATGATGAGACGAGTAAAGGATCAATAGATTCAAGGGTCTGGAAAAAACTGATCGGACCACCTAATTCAATAAAAATCATATATAACGGAAACAAGAGCAGAACAGTAAGCATAATAAGCCCCTGGACCAAATCGGTTAATACAACCGCACGATAACCGCCAAAGATGGAATAGCCGATAACAAAAGCAGCTGATAAAATAAGACCCCAATTATAATCAAAAGAAATAGTGGCATCTAATGTTTTCCCGGCTGCTGTTAACTGAGAAGCCATGGTAGCAACAAAGAAAATAATAATTACCATACTAGATATAATTCGAATAAGTTGACTAGAATCATTATCTAGCCGCTTACTAAAATAATCCGGTATGCTTAAAGCGCCCATCTTTTCACCCTGTTTCCGTAATCTTGGTCCAACAACGAACCAATTCAACAAATATCCGATGATAAATCCAGGAAGCATCCACATGGTTGCAATTCCAGTCAGATATGCCGTTCCTGCTGCACCAATAAAAACCCAGCCGCTTGAATCCGTAGCTCCAGAACTAATCGCTGTTGTTATTGGGCCAAAATTACGATCTCCCAGATAGAATCCTTCTTCACTTTTACTAATAAAGCGTTCTGAAAAAACACCAACGAAAAATACAATAAACAGATAAACAATAAATACAGTAAGCATAAATTATTGCCTCCTTTTCCTTGCTCTTTGGTTCAGTAAAAAGGTGGCTGCAAATCCGCTAATTGGAATAATGACATATAGGAATAAGATAAGTAGACTCTGTCCCATAGAAATTCTCCTTCCCATAATAAAAAATACAGAAAAAACTAGTAATATTTAGATAGAAACAGACTTTTTTCTATGCTTTTAAGGCAGCCCGTAAAACCTTAAAAAAGCAAATTGCTTTTAATCTTAAAGGCTGGCGATTACTTTTCCATAGGTCAACGTAAAAGCACCCTCTAAATATACCGCACCAATAACTTCTTGAACACCTAGCCGGTATAACGGGTCTTTTTCCGATTTTTCAATGTTTAATACAGCTCTTCCAAATACCTGTTTTTTTACTTCAGCATCTTCTAATACATTTTGCAGAATATGATTAATATCTGTTCCTTCAACTTCTGGATGCGGCATTCGTTTGACTTGCAGTCTAGGACTGAGTACAGGAATTTCTATTTCTTCTTGAGTTGCTTCAAAGGTAATATCAATAATCTTTTTCCCTCTTCGTGATACACTGCCGCTGAGTTTATGCTCATCTCCATTAAATTCAACTTCACCCATTTTCTTAGGGTACCCCCAGATTTCACGACCGGCACATAGTGCATCATCTTTGTCTACATATTCAAAAGCAACACATGCCCCTTTATTACCTTTATATGCACACTGAATAACAACACCGCCTTCACTATAATTGTCTAAACCGTCAATTTTATTATTTTGTAATATAAATATTTCAAAAACATCTGAGGTTAATTCAAATTCCTTTGGCAAAAAACGTTGTAAAGCTTCTTTATTACCACGGCAATAAACGCTTACTTTTTGATAATCGTGATAGCGGTAAGGAAGCTTAGGATACAACGGGGAATATTCTGGTAAAATGGTATATTCATATTTGTTCATTTGACACAACTCCTTCAAATTCTTTTTATATAACACATGCAAAAAGTATGCCAAAATAAAAAACCTTGAAAGATCAAGATTTCTTAAAGGTATGAAGACAAAATCACCAAAATTTTTTTAAGATTATAAGTAATTACTCTTTTTTGAGTAGCTTCACCTCCAGTATAAAACGTTCTAAACCATATTTTTTCACTTTATTACTTAATGTCTGTTGAGGAATATCTAAATTTCTGGCTGCTTGCGATATGTTACCATTTGTTTGTTGTAATTCCTTCTTGATATAATCCGTTTCAATCTCTTCCACGACAGATTTAAGCGATTTTTTGGCCTGTTTGCAGGTAATAGGCTGTTGAGAATAATTTTGATGAACGAGGTGTGCCCGGTTAAGAAAGATGTCAAATTCAATATCCTCTGCCTCAATTGCTCCGTTTTGTCTGGTATTCATTATGCGTTCAATGACATTCTGAAGCTCACGGATATTACCGGGCCAATCATAATCGATGAGTTTCTTTAGCGCCAAAGAGGAAATACCCGTTACCTGTTTAGAAAATAAATCATTAAAATGCTGAATAAACTGGTTTACCAGCAGCGAGATATCTTCTTTTCGCTCACGGAGCGGTGGAATTTCAATATTTAATACATTCAGCCGGTAATAGAAATCCTCTCGGATGAATCCTTCAGCAAGCAACTCCTGCGGTTTTCGGTTAGAGGCAACAATCAGTTTTACTTGAACGTCAAAATCTCTAGTGTCTCCAACTTTTCGGATACGCTGATCCTGTAAAACACGTAAAAGTTTTGCTTGTAAATTTAGTGGAAGCGAATTAATTTCATCCAAAAACAATATACCGCCATTAGCGAGTTCAAATAACCCTTTTCGATCCAAGGCATCTGTATAGCTTCCTTTAGTGGTTCCAAATAAATAAGATTCCAGCAGATTTTCAGGAATAGCTGCACAGTTTTGCGTGATTAAAGGTATTTTCTGTTCTCCCTGCATTTTTTTATGAATAGCTTTTACTAGCACTTCTTTTCCAGTACCTGTTTCTCCATAAATAAAGATAGGGGATAGACTTCCTGTATAAACAGATAAATTGGATTTTATGTTACGAATTGCTTTACTTTCTCCAATAAATGCGGAGCCGGGATGATATTTTTTGGCTGGTATTCGTATTTGTCTTTCCGCCTGCAGATTATGTAATTCATTATTTAATGCTTCTACAGTAGTTATGTCACGAAACAATTCAAATACACCGATCACCTTTTCATCTGAAAAAATAGGATAAGTAGATGTAATGGTTGTCTTCCGTTCTCCCTGATATGTATAAAATGTTTGTCTTCTATCAATAATTGGCTGTTTTGTTTCCAAAACTTGAACCATTGTGCTATTTTCTTTTTTTAAATATGGAAAAACATCAAAAATAGATTTTCCAATAACTTTTTTATAATTAAGTCCGAACGCATTGCTGGCCTTATTTGCATAATTAAAGATGAGCTCATCATTCACAATGATAACACCTTCATCGATATTTTCTATAATAGCTTTAAATGCTTCATTCAATCTAACCACAACTCTCTATCATTTTAGAATACATTCATGCAAAAATAGAAATGAAGTAAATGCTCTAACTTAAACGACCACCAGCTGATGCAGGCGGTCGTTTAAGTTTACAGCTACCCAAAATATAAAATGCGTCTATGCTTTTCCATGACTCAAACATTCACAAAAGTCAACTTTTCCTTTATAAACAATAGTTTAACAAATTATACAATAAAAGCTTTTGTAAATCAAAAAACGATGCTCATAAGCTTCATTAAATAATCAGGATTATACTGGTAGTATCCTGATTCGGATTCTTATAGAACGCATTTAACTGGAATATAGTTAAAAATATATATCATGATGTTCTTTTGATTGCAAATGCCAGTAAAGTAATTAACAATTATCTTAGTATTACCCTCTGAGGATCTATACCTTTTATTCAATTCGGTTAGCTTTAGCCTTGTCTTTCCTTACCTATCCTTATAATTTTTCAGCCTGTTCATCGTTTCATCAAATTCCGCTTCAATTTCTTTATTTGTTTTATACGTCTTACGGCTGACCAGGATAATAACCGCTGTACTCAGAATAAATCCAGGCACAATCTCATACAAATAATCGGACAATGGAGAGTAACCCCATGCAAATACAACAACTGCACCGACAATCATTCCCCAAAGCGCTCCAGCTCCGGTTGTTTTTCTCCAAAATAATGAAAGCAGTACAATAGGACCGAATGAAGCACCAAAGCCCGCCCAAGCAAAGGAAACAAGCCCTAATATCGTATCATTCTGCTGCCAGGCAAATATCATAGCAACTAGCGAAACAGCTAAAACCGCAATTCTCCCCAAATGAACATAGGTTTTATCCTTAGCATCTGCGTTAAAAACAGCTTTGAATATATCTTCTACCAGTGCAGATGAAGTTACCAGAAGCTGTGAAGATACGGTACTCATAATTGCAGCAAGAACAGCTGCCAGCAGAAGTCCAGCTATAAACGGATGAAATAATAATTGCCCTAAAACAATAAATACGGCTTCGGGATCAGCCAGGGTTAAATCCGGATTGGCATGAAAAAACGCAAAACCGGATATCGCCGTTGCAGCGGCTCCAACCAGTGAAATGACCATCCAGCTAATTCCTATCCGGCGGGCGAAAGTGGTTTCTTTCACAGACTTGATTGCCATAAAGCGAACAATAATATGCGGCTGTCCAAAATAACCAAGCCCCCATGCTAAAGATGAAATAATCCCGGTTGCTGATGCAGCAGCAAAAAAGCTCAATATATCCGGATTAACATCTTGAACAATAGTTACGGTTTCACTGACACCCCCAAGGGAAATAATTGTAAATGCCGGTACAAGAATAAGTGCTAAAAACATCATTGTCCCTTGCACTACATCTGTAAAACTAACTGCAAGAAATCCACCTACAAGTGTATATATGATCGTTACTGCCGCCACGGTAATTAAGCCGGTATGATAATTTACATCAAAGGCGCTTTGGAAGAACACACCTCCAGCAACCATCCCGGAAGAAACATAAAACGTAAAATATAGCAAAATGACAATACCTGATGCAATTCGTAATACCTTCGTATTATTTTTAAAGCGATTATCGAGGTAGCTTGGAATCGTGATGGAGTTATTAGAAACCTCTGTATAGGTTCTGAGCCTGGGAGCGATTATTAACCAGTTTACCCAAGCGCCGATGGACAGACCAATTGCCATCCATCCCTCAGCTAAACCAGCTATATAGATAGCACCAGGAAGCCCCATCAACAGCCATTGGGACATATCAGAAGCGCCAGCACTCAGCGCAGATGTAACTGGACCTAAACTCCTTCCTCCCAGCATATAATCATTTAGGCTTGCTGTTTTACGATAAGAATAAAAACCGATAGCAATCATTATTAAAAAGTACAATATGATCGCCATAATTTGATAAGTTGTTTCTGACATCCTTCCTTCCCCCTTATCAGCAGTACAATATATAGCAGCGCAGCCAGTATAAACTTGTAACTTTTAATTTGTTCATTCGTCCATTTATCTCTGATGATGAAAGTTGAAAAAAGGCTGTATTAGAAACAATCCATAGCTTTAACAGCCACAAAATCTATATAATCTACTGCTGCCTATTGCTACTATTTTCGCTTTCTCAAGTATAATAACATTGTCAGTGCAGCTGCTCCAATAATAATTGGCTGTTTTTTAAGCTTATTATCCTCTGTATAAAAAATATCCTTGATAAGTAAATTCAAGTTCTGCGGCCGCTCTGCCAACCGGCGCATAAAGTATCCGAACCAATCCTCCCCAAATGGAATGTAAGTACAAAATTTATACCCCTCTTTTACCAATTGATGCTGCATATCCACTCGAAAGCCATAGAGCATTTGAAACTCAAAATGATCCTTTGAAATTTGATGTTCTTCTATAAACTTTTTCAGTTCATTGATAATATGATGATCATGTGTTGCAATGGATGTAAAAGTTTTTCCAAGCAATCTCTTCTTCGCTATTACCAGAAAATTTTTATCAATTGCTGCTTTGGAGGAATATGCTACAGCACTGTCTTCCTTGTAGGCTCCTTTAACGATACGCAAACGCACATCCTCAAGATCGCTTATATCTTTTTCTGCATCATATAAGTACGTCTGTATGACAGTACCAACATTGAGATAGCTTTTACGAAGCAGCTTGAGAATCTTCAGTGTCCTGTCGTAATGAATATACTTCTCCATATCGATATTCACAAAAATATCACATGCATGAGCCACTTCTAAAATCTGCTCCACATTTTGTATGCAAAAAGCCTCTTCAATATCCAGTCCTAACTGCGTCAGCTTGATCGAAACATGACAATCCAATTTCTCATTATGAATTTGATGAAGCATATCGATAATTTTCTCTTTTGCATGCTCCGCTTCCTGTCTATCTGTTACAAACTCGCCAAGGTGATCCATTGTACAAGCTATCTGCTTTTGATTCAACTCTCTTATAGTAGGAATAATTGCATCGAAAACAGTACCTGCAACAAAGCGCTCCGCCCCAAAGCGTGTTCCAAACTTTCTGGCACTTTTATTTAAGAAATCATTATTTGAAAGTCCTATGAAGAAATCCTTTGCCAGACTTGCCATCATCCATCTCCCCCAATCTTCCAACAAACTCCTTCATGTTAAGAATTCGTCACGTTTCTTTAATCCCCTAACCAAAAAATGGTTTAAATCATTCGCTATGAGCAGAAAAAATGATTTTTTTCTGCTCATAGCGAAGTCTTCATTAATTAAAATTGTTCTGATACGATTTTTGCCTCCAGGAAATGCTGAAGATAATCCGGCCCTCCTGCTTTGGAATCTGTTCCTGACATTTTAAAGCCGCCAAATGGCTGATAACCGACAATTGCAGCAGTACAGCCGCGGTTAAAATAGAGATTTCCAACATGGAAGTCTTCGCGGGCACGTTCTAAATGGGTGCGATTGGTAGAAATAACAGCACCAGTCAGACCATACTCTGTATTGTTGGCAATCTCTAACAATTCATCGAAGTCCTTTGCCTTTGCAAAAGCAACCACAGGTCCAAAAATTTCCTCCTGCATAATACGCGCTTTAGGATCGACATCCTTGAAAATGGTTGGATAAACGAAGTAACCTTTGGAGTCATCCGTTTCTCCTCCAAAAACGAGCTCTCCTTCTTCTTTGCCGATTTCAATATAGTTTTTAATTTTATCAAATTGTGCCTGGTTAATTACAGAAGCCATGTACACATTGCCTTCTGATGGATTGCCAACCGTTAATGTCTTTGCAATTTCGATTGATTTTTCTAAAACCTCATCATAGACACGCTCATGAATAATCGCCCGGGAACATGCAGAGCATTTTTGTCCGGAAAAGCCGAACGCTGAATAAACAATGGATTCAGCAGCCAAATCTAAATCTGCCGTTTCATCAACGATAATCGTATCTTTTCCTCCCATTTCTGCAATCACGCGCTTTAGGTGCTGCTGCCCTTCTTGAATTTTAGCTGCGCGTTCAAAAATACGAACTCCCGTTGCTCTTGAGCCAGTAAAGTTAATAAAATGCGTGTCTTTATGATCCACCAGATAATCTCCAATTTCTTTCGGATCTCCAGGTACAAAATTTAATACACCATTTGGCAGGCCAGCTTCTTCTAGTACTTCTACAAGCTTATATGCAATGACTGGTGTATTTTCAGAAGGCTTCAGCAAGACAGGATTGCCGGCAACGACTGGCGCAGCAACCGTTCCACACACAATAGCAAAAGCAAAATTCCATGGTGGGATAACAACCCCTGGTCCCATTGCTTTATAAAAGTATTTATTATTTTCCGTGAAACGATCTTCCACATGTTTCCCCTGATCGAGCTCCAGCATCTGTCGACCGTAATATTCTAAGAAGTCAATCCCTTCTGCAATATCACCGTCTGCTTGATCCCACGGTTTTCCAGCATCCTGAATCAGCCATGCAGAAAATTCATGCTTACGACGGCGGACAATTGCTGCTGCACGGAATAAAACATGGGCGCGATCCTCAGCAGGTACTTTTCTCCACGTCTCAAAAGCTTTTACTGCAGCTGCAAAAGCCTGTTCTACATGCTCCGTTGTTGCCTTAGAAACTTTTCCAACCACTTCTTCTTTATCAGCTGAATTGATAGATACCAATTTATCCTCTGTGTAGATTTTTTCTCCATCAATCACTAGCGGGTATTCCTTGCCCAGCTCTGTACGAACGGATTGTATAGCTGCCTCAAGTTCTCTCCTGTTCTCCTCCACCTTAAAATTTGTAAATGGTTCATGTTTAAATGGCAATACCATGAAAATACCTCCTATGAAATAATTTAATTCCGTCCTATACCAATTACATGCAAAAAACATGCCAGTTTTAAAATTATACGTGAAAAAACAGCCTGAAAGCTTACGAACAATGGAAGCGATTTCAATCTTGGATTTTTCTATTGCTATTTCCTATTCGTTTTATTTACAATAGTGTAAAGTAAACTTACAGATATCGTATATATGGTTTACAATTTCCTTTACACTTTAGAGGTGAGCATATGAATGAGATTTTTTTCTTTGAGGAATTATTACAGTCGGAAGATGACGCCATTACTATTGTTAACACAGAAAAACAAGTAATCTATTGGAACAATGCCGCAGAGCAAACATATCAAATTACTAGAGAAGAAATTATCAATCAGCCTATTACCAACTTTTTTTCTCATGATGACCTTATGGTAATGAAAGTGTTAAACACAATGAAGCCAGTCAAAAACGCCTACCACAGACCAAGAAAAGATAAGCATGTTGTAGTAAATTCTTCTCCTGTCTTCAATCAGGAAAATACATTAATTGGTGTTATTTCGATTGAACGTGATATTACACATATTGTGAAACTGAATGACAATTTAGAAAGCACGTCTCAAGAGCTGCAGGAACTAAAGCAAAAAATGACTCCTGCTTCGTCCAGTTCCCCTTTTGCGAAATTAAAAGGAGACAGTCAGGCACTCCATCAAATGATTCGGCTTGCCAGTAAAACAGCCGGCACGGATGCAACCACATTAATTCTTGGAGAAAGTGGTACAGGGAAAGAAATATGCGCCAGAGCCATTCATGATGCCAGTAAAAGAAAGCATGCACCTTTTATTCCTGTCAATTGCGGTGCCATCCCGCAAGCGTTGTTCGAAAGTGAGTTATTCGGATATGAAAGCGGATCCTTTACCGGTGCAGAAAAAGGGGGGAAAGCCGGGAAAATCGAAATAGCTGATGGCGGGACTGTTTTTTTGGATGAAGTTGGTGAGCTCCCCTTAGATATGCAGGTGAAGCTGCTCCGCGTCCTGCAGGAAAATCGCATTTACCGGATTGGCGACTCTCGCGGAAAACAAATTGATGTCCGATTTATAGCTGCGACAAATCAAAATTTAGAGAAATTAATGGAGGAGAATAAGTTCAGATCGGATTTATTTTATCGATTGAATGTCATTCAATTAACCATGCCTCCTTTACGTGACAGAAAAAAAGACATCAGCATACTGACAAAAACCTTTTTAAAGCAATTTGCTGCTAAATATCAAACTTCTGTCCCTGATATACCAGCAGAAACACTGGAGGTCCTGCAGCAATATCATTGGCCTGGAAATATAAGAGAAATTAGAAATCTGATGGAAAGAATCATCATCTTGCATGAAGGAATAACTCTAACAAAGCAGGATGTATTAAGTTTTCTTCCTGTTTCAGTTTCAAATGCTCCCTTATCCCGTACAGAGACACTCCCGCTGGAGAAGGAAAGTATGGAAAAAATATCCATTGAACAGGCTTTGGAATTATGTAATGGCAATAAGTCAAAAGCTGCTAAACAGCTTGGAATATCACGTGTTACCTTATATCAGAAAATTAAAAAGTACAATCTAAGTTATTAACTTCAAATTGTTTGTCGAAAAAAATAATATAATTTCTAGTTTTGTCGAAGGTATTCCATTTTTTTTCTCTTTTTGCGATAATTCTTTTGGTGCTTTAAGTGCGTGTTCAAAAAGTGGACAAAATTGAAGCAAAAAATCAGAGCGACGTGGTTTTACGAACGGGATTTTTATGTCGTGTCGTGACTTCTCTGTTGCCCAGGCGACATAGAAGGTTATTACTTCGCTGTTTATCATTTGGGGACTTTTTGAATACCCTCTTTAAATGACAATACTTTACTAATGTTATTCATTGCAGCCAAATAAGACTAAGAAAGGTGTATCGTATAGAATATGAAGGATGAAGAAAATCTTGATATGTACAATAGAGAAACCATTGTACTATCAATTGTTCAAAAGAGAAGCGAAATGTTACAACAAGCACAAAAAAATGGTCTGGGAGCCAAAGAAACTGTAAACTGCAGCCAAGAATTAGATGAACTGATGAATCAGCTAGTTCTTTTAGATAATTAACATAAAATGAGATTTCATTCCAAGGGAGATTGACAATCACCTATCCGTGATAAAATAAAAAACCGGATTAATACTGGCTGTTAACTCCCTGCTTACTACTTTTTCTTATTTTTTAAGTTCTCTGCTAGTAAGCTAATTGTCAGTGAAACTGTAATAAATAGTAAAAGAGGCTCTTTTCTTAAAGGAGCCTCTGTTTTATTATAATAATATAGGAAAACCATCTCCCGTCAAAAAAATTGAAACTAAATCAGCAAGGGCATCGTACATATAAGTAAGACAAAGAACAAGGGAGGGTACATATTGACATTATTTGGTTATGCCATACAGGATTTATATTTATGGATACTGATTATAGCAGCAATTTTAACGGTAGTTGTGTTACTGTTTGGAGATTTATTAGATGGTATTTTTGAATCCATTCCTTTCTTACATCCAGTGCTTGTTCTCTCATTTTTTATTTTTTTATCTGCGATTGGATATGTTCTTGAATGGTTCATGAGCTGGTCAAGCTCCATCATTCTTATAATTTCTTCTGTATTAAGTATTATTTTTGTCACTCTCCTGCATCTATTTGTTCTTGTTCCGATCAGATCCGCGGAACAATCATGGGGATATTCTGAGGATGCTCTTATCGGCAGTGTAGGAACAACCATTGTATCTATTCCAGTCGATGGCTATGGAGAAGTAATGGTACAATGGAAAAGCGGGGTTATTTCAAAACCGGCTGTCAGCTATGATAACGAAGCAATCTCTCAAAATGAGCGTGTTTTGATTATTGAGATTAAAGACGGTGTTTTCTATGTCAGCCCTTATCAATCGTTGGATTAGCTAATCATGTATTAGCTTTTCACATATAATGAAGCTTCATTCCCTTTTAAATAAAGGGAATGCTGGTGGATGCATTCAGGCTACAGTCTGAAAAAGAAAATTTGGAGGAGGAAAAACATGTCAGAGCTATGGATTGTTATTATTGTAGCGGCTGCGCTTTTATTGGCATTGCTCGGTTTATTTGTAACAAAGTACCGTACAGCAGGACCTGATGAAGCGCTCATTGTTACAGGTAGTTATCTGGGTGGAAAGAATGTTCATGTCGATGAAGCCGGCAATAAAATTAAAATTATTCGCGGTGGCGGAACATTCGTCGTTCCTGTTTTTCAACAGGCAGAACCACTTAGTCTATTATCCAGTAAATTGGAGGTAACTACTCCGGAAGTCTACACTGAACAAGGTGTTCCTGTTTTAGCAGATGGTACAGCAATTATAAAAATAGGTGGATCTATCGGTGAAATTGCTACAGCAGCGGAACAATTCCTTGGAAAATCAAAGCAGGACCGGGAGCTGGAAGCTAAAGAAGTATTGGAAGGACATTTACGTTCTATCCTTGGTTCCATGACGGTAGAAGAAATCTATAAAAACCGTGACAAGTTCTCCCAGGAAGTACAGCGGGTGGCTTCAAATGACTTGGCTAAAATGGGATTAATTATCGTATCTTTCACGATTAAAGATGTTAGAGATACAAATGGATACTTAGAATCACTTGGTAAGCCGCGTATTGCGCAAGTAAAGCGTGATGCTGATATCGCTACTGCTGAGGCTGAAAAAGAAACTAGAATTAAACGGGCAGAAGCTGCCAAAGATGCGAAGCGTGCTGAGCTTGAGCGGGCAACAGAGATCGCAGAGTCAGAAAAGGAAAATCAATTAAAAACTTCCGAGTACCGACGAGAGCAGGATACAGCTAAAGCACGGGCAGACCAGGCTTATGATTTTGAAACAGCCCGTTCCAAGCAGGAAGTTACGGAACAAGAAATGCAAATCAAAATTATTGAGCGTCAAAAGCAAATTGAATTGGAAGAAAAAGAGATTCTGCGTCGTGAAAAGCAATATGACTCAGAGGTTAAGAAAAAAGCAGATGCAGACAGATATGCAGTTGAGCAGGCTGCAATCGCTGATAAAGCCAGAGAAATGGCAACAGCTGATGCGAATCAATACCGCATCGAAACAGCTGCCCGTGCAGAAGCTGAGAAAGTCCGTGTGGACGGTCTGGCTAAAGCAGATGCAGAACGTGCTCAAGGGGAAGCTGAAGCAGAAGTTATCCGCCTGAAAGGTCTTGCAGAAGCTGAGGCAAAAGAAAAAGTTGCGCAAGCCTTTGAAAAATATGGTGAAGCAGCAATTCTTGACATGGTTATTAAAATGCTTCCTGATTATGCAAAACAAATTGCAAGCCCACTATCCAATATTGATAAGATTACAGTTGTCGATACTGGAAGCAATGGCGCTAACGGTGGAGCAAATAAAGTTTCCAGCTATGCAACTAATCTGATTAGTACGCTGCAGGAGAACTTAAAAGAAACTTCCGGAATTGATATTAAAGAATTATTGGCAGGTGCTTCAAAAGGCAAGACTAATCAAGAAGTTAGTCAAGCAACTTCAGAAGTAGCTGCTGCTAAAACAAATAGCAAAGATAATGATGATACCATAAAGTAACATAACCTGGCATTCTCATTTTCTTTTCAGAAATAAAATCAAAGCCTGCTACTACCAAATTAAAATGGTAATGGCAGGCTTTTTGAATCGTAGACAATGGGATATTTATTTCAGCAGTTTTTTAGCATTAATTCCCTTCCTAAACACGGTCAATAAAACAGGTTAATACCTTTGCTTCCTGATCACCCACCGGCAGAAATAAATGCGGCTTGGAGCCGGCAAAATAAGCGCTGTCCCCCACTTGCAGCAGCTGCTTTGTTCCGTTATATAATAATTCTATTTCCCCTTCCAGCACATAGATAAATTCATCCTGGGAATGTGTATACGTTTTTTCATCACGCAGATTCTGAGATTTTGGTGTGACATGCACAATCGTCGGTTCGATTCCGCTATATTGCGAGCGATTGGCCAAAATTTCATAAGAATAACCCATGCTTTCGTCCCCTACTTTTTGCGGGCGGTTTCTTTTCTTCTGAATGACAATATCCTGCTCTTCTTTATCATCTAATACCCATGACAGCTGTATCTGCAATGCATCACAAATCCGGGATAAAGTTGCTATCGCTGAGGCCGTCTGCCCATTCTCAATTTTGGACAGGAGACTCTTAGAAATATTGGAAGCGTCTGCAATCTCCTGCTGCGTTTTATTTTCCCGCCGTCTGGCATACTTAATTTTTTCACCAATTTTATGTAATTCGATGTGGCTCAGTCCTTCCTGGTCAAGTCTTCCTTCGTATTCTATTTAATATACCTAATCATAAGCTAGATAAGCAAATGTAGTCAATCTATACTCTGGTTTGACGTAAAAAATTCTTGTTCATAGCCACACTAAAAAGCCTTGCCCGGACTTGCTTGACAAGACTTTTCTATTGTCCTCATTCATATTTTAAGCATTTTTCAAATAAGCAACGGATCTGCTCGGCAGCGTTTTTCCAAGCTTATTTTGAATGTATATACTTGCTTCCTGAATACATTTTTCATTTATTCCTGTGTCAATTCCCAGTCCATTTAACAGATACAGCACATCATTGGTTGCAACATTGCCTGCAGCTCCCGGTGCATAAGGACAACCTCCTAAACCGCCGACTGTACTATCAAATCGGGTAATTCCCATATGAAGTGAAGTCATTATATTAGCTATTGCCATTCCTCTTGTATCATGGAAATGAAGAATTAACTTATCTTTCGGGAAATAAGGAAAGAGCCCGTCAAGCAGCTTCTCCACCTGTGTCGGTACAGCTGTGCCAATTGTATCCCCCAGTGAAAGATAGTCCACACCGTTTTCAATCAACTTTTCGCATACCCTCAAAACATCCTCTGTCGCAATCCGTCCTTCATATGGACAATCAAATACGGTAGAGACATAGCCCGTTACCATTTTCCCGGCATTTTTAGCTTCTTTAATCACTTCTGCCAGTACCGGATATGTATCCGGTATTCGTTTGTTAATATTTTTAAGGTTGTGCGTTTCGCTTGCCGACATAAATACGGATGCTCCATCAATACCAGCCTCTAAGGCATGCTCCAATCCTTTCATATTCGGAACGAGAGCAGAATAAATGACCCCTTGTTCACGGTTTATCCGCCGACCTACTTCCCTTGCATCCTTCAATGCAGGAATCATTTCAGGATGAACAAAGGATGAATATTCAACTTCTGAGACACCTGTTTTGGAAAGCATATTAATCCATGCAACCTTATCATCTGTAGAAATCCATTGCTGCTCATTCTGCAGCCCATCTCTTGGTCCGACTTCCTTTAAATAAACATTGCTTGGCAGCCCGCGCATCAATACCCCTCCCGTTGTATGCGTTTTCATTACAAATTATGAAAATATACCTCAAAGGTTCGTTACTTATAAAAACAAGAAAGTATAGATGTTGCACGATTGAATAATACCATGACATTTTGAACTAAAAGCACATTTCCAGTTACATGTTATTTATCATTCAATCCAGTTTCCTATTATTCAACTTTGTTGAATCAAGTATATAATAAAATTTTGGAAAATGTCAATCTTTCCGGCTGTCAAGATGAAACAATTTTGATAAGATATAATAATAGTCCCATACGGGAGAATACTTTTCTGTTAAGCAAGAATTTAAACAGATTCCGCTTAACGATCAATACATGTTAAACTGATCAGATTTATAAAGGAATGTAACGGCACTTCACCAAAATTTACGGCTGACAAGCCAGATATTAAGTAATTTATAGTGTCAGGGTCGTTGGGAAGTGATTATAATCACTCAAAATACTATGCCAGCTAATATTATTACGATATTTAACCTATGATAATTCAGATAAGGAGACTCTCGATGATAAAGATATATACCAATGGTGTCATACATACATTTCAATCATCTCAGCCAGTAGTGAATGCTGTTGTTATCAAGGATGGACGTTTTATAGATATGGGTACAACTGAGCAAATGCTTAGCTTTTGGAGTTCAAAAAGTGATGCTGTGATTGATCTTGACGGGCAGACTGCTACCCCGGGATTGACAGATACGCACCTCCATCTTTCTATGCAGGCAATGAAGTTTATTGACTTGGATGTGACCGGCGTTACCAAAAAAGAAACATTTTTAAATATGATTAAACAGCATGCGGACACATTGAAAAAAGGGGAATGGCTGCTTGGTGCCGGGTGGGATGAAAACTTATTTACAGACAGCGGTTTACCAACAAGAGCCGAGCTTGATGCTGTCGCTCCCCATCATCCCCTTTTCCTGACAAGAATATGCGAGCATGCTGCCGTGGTTAACTCCAAGGCACTGGAACAAATTAATTATTCCAGCACACTGTTTTTACCAGAGGGCGGTGAAATTGTAACAGATGCAAACGGAGAGCCTACCGGGTTAATTCTTGAATCTGCATCTGCGTTATTTAAAGCGCAAATTCCAAATAAATCATATGAAACGTGGAAAAATGCCCTTCGTAAAACCATCAACACGGTGACCGGCTACGGAATAACCAGTGTGCATTCCAATGACCCGGCCTATTTAGGAGGGTTACAGCAAACTTACCGGCTCTATCAGGAGTTATTAAACGAAGAAAAAATGGGTCTGCGTACAAACTTATTGATTGATTATGATTTTTTGGAAGACCTTTATGCAGCCGGAATGTATACCGGCTATGGCAATAATACCCTGCAAATCGGAGCAGTAAAAATATTTGCGGACGGTGCCTTTGGCAGAAGAACCGCATTATTAAAGGAAGCATACTCCGACCAGCCGGGACAACAAGGAGAAGCAATGCTTACACAGGATGCCCTATACAGCATTGTAAAACGTGCCAGAGAGCTGGCAATGCCTGTTGCTGTTCACGCAATTGGTGATCAGGCATTAGAAAATGTTCTTGATATTCTGGATCAATTTCCGGCATCCGCATACAGAGACCGCCTGATTCATGCACAGGTCATTAATCCAGACTTAGTAAAACGTCTTGCAACGCCAGATCGTATCGTTGATATTCAGCCCCGTTTTCTTGCCAGTGATTATCCGTGGGTAAGAGATCGTCTCGGGGAAGCACGCATGCCTTATGCCTATGCCTGGAAAACACTGCTGGATCATGGTGTTATTTGCGGCGGCGGATCAGACGCACCTGTTGAACCGATTAATCCTCTACTTGGTATTCATGCAGCTGTGACAAGAAAAGCTCCAGGCGAGACACATAACGGCTGGTATCCAGAGCAAAAAATAAGTATGCAGGATGCTTTTCACCTATTTACGAAATATGCAGCTTATACAACGAATGAAGAAAAAGTGAAGGGAACTATCTCTCGCGGCAAGCTTGCAGATATGACTGTTTATTCTGCTGATCCTTTTCAATTAGAGGATGCTGATGGATTATTAGATATCAGCATTGAAATGACCATTATTGATGGGGATATCGTGTACAGGAAAGAATAGGTGAAGATAAGAACTTAGACAAGGGCGGCAAATCCGCCCTACAGCTCTAATAATAGGAAGTCTCACTTTATTTTGTTTCATTATCTCCTAATTCGATATCATAATCTCTCTCGTTAAGGAAGGATTTAATTAAAGGAAAAATTTCGAAATATCCCTGTTTTTTCGCATGGCGAACGTAATCTTTTAATACATTTTCTTCATACTCATACTGCTCAATTAAATAAGCTCCGTCATCTTCTTCCAATAACGTTGCTAAAATGTCACTTACTTGCTTCAATTGTTCCTCTGATATTTCTTTTTGGTACAATAGTACATCCATTTCACTTTTCTCTGCACATGTGATAGCAACAGCCTGGCGTTTTGTTCGCCCCTCCAAAGACTGTTTCAGAAACCATGCTTTTCTTTCTTCTGTTAAAGGTGTTAACTCATGCATTAGTGCCACTTTTCCCCAGCCCTTTAACATATCTGCTAATTCCCATAAGAGTTCCTGTCTGCGGTATAGCGAAAATATGACATAGCGGGTAAACTCCTCATGCAGACCGACCTTCTTTAAAAGCTGTTCATCTTCGAGTTTATTTGTGTAACCAACAAGTAATAATGCAAATTTCACTACCTCACGATGTGCGGCATGATCTAAAAACCAGCGTGCTTCTTTATATAAAGCATCCATATCTATTGCCGATTCCTTCAACGCATAAATAAGCTCTTCTCCGTACTCCATCACATGTTCATCTAATACTTTTTCGTACGTAGCTTTACGGGTTTCGGATGTTGGATTTTCAATTTGCTTTTGGAGAAGCTTTATCAAATTCCCGACATACATCGGAGTAGGCTCCTCATAGCCTAATAGATCACGATATCCCGATTCTATATTATCAACATCCTCTGCTAAAAGGTATTCCTCATCCGGCAGGCTTTCACCTATCATTTGCCCATGTTTTTCGACTTGATTGATAATCCACGGTACAATTGGTTCCTTTCGTTCCCATGGAGCAATGAATTCAAGCTTCAGTTTTTCTTTTAAAATAACTTCCCGTCCAACCTTTATTTGAATATGTAATTGAACAAGTCCACTAAATTTCACTTGAACTTTCTTTGTATCTCTATTTTCAAGTGTCAGCATTGCTGTTAGCTTGCTAACTGGAATAACATGTGACCAAATTGATTTTCTTCGATTTTTAGCAACTTCTACTTCATCTATAAATAAACTTTCTTCTTTCAGTGTATTTTTTACTTGAATCAGATGTCCCTTATATGTTAAATTCCATGTCTTTGAAATGCTTAAATCAATATCTTTTGTCGCGTTTTCCATCTCTTTTTTAAATGATTCTTTAAATCCCATCTCTTCTCCTCTTCCTTCCCCGTTGACATCAAGCGCTTGCACCAGATACCGGTATTTTTATTATTGGTGATTCTGTCTATTTCACCTCACAAAATGTCATTGGCTAAATACGGTTTTCACGGTAACTGTACTGTTTATCTACACTATTATAATTCAGTAAGAAGAAGAAATCTAACTTTAATTAAATTCATTCTTGCTTATAATGATGCAGTTAATCAGAAAAATATAATAATTCATGTTAAAAAAAATAATTCTCTCCTTTACATTGTACAATCGGTTCATTTTGTAAATAGAGCATGAGGAATGTCTCTATCATTTACATCATAGTAATCTTCTTTCTTCATTATAATACCGCCAGAAAATATTATCAGTGCGATTTTTCTGCTCTTTATCTAAATAAACCCAGCTAACAAGGTTCAAAACGTTGACAAAATATCTTTATTAGGTTAAATTACTAAAGGCGAATGTTTTTAATATGTAATACAAATTTTATTCGTGTTTAGGAGTGTTATTTCATGGAAAATGTATTTGATTATGAAGATATCCAATTAGTTCCCGCAAAATGTGTTGTAAATAGCCGTTCAGAGTGCGATACATCCATTGAGTTTGGTGGAAGAAGCTTTAAATTACCGGTAGTTCCTGCAAATATGCAGACAATTATAGATGAAAATATCGCAACATATTTAGCTAAAAATAATTATTTCTACATTATGCACCGCTTTAACCCTGAACAGCGTGTTGATTTTATTAAAACGATGCATGAACAGGATTTATTTGCTTCGATCAGTGTTGGTGTGAAGGAAGAGGAATACAGCTTTGTTGAAGAGCTTGCCAATAACAGCTTAGTTCCAGAATATATTACTATTGATATTGCGCATGGGCATTCTGAGCCTGTGATCCGAATGATTAAGCATATTAAAAAACACTTACCAGAAAGCTTTTTAATTGCTGGAAATGTCGGAACACCAGAAGCAGTCCGCGAGCTTGAAAATGCCGGTGCTGATGCTACAAAAGTAGGGATTGGACCTGGTAAAGTATGTATTACTAAAATAAAAACCGGCTTTGGAACCGGCGGCTGGCAATTAGCAGCATTACGCTGGTGCGCAAAGGCTGCAAGCAAACCAATCATTGCAGATGGCGGTATCCGTACACACGGTGATATTGCAAAATCCGTACGTTTTGGTGCTTCCATGGTGATGATCGGCTCTCTATTTGCTGGTCATGAAGAATCTCCTGGAGAGACCATTGAACAGGATGGTAAAAAACTGAAAGAATACTTTGGTTCTGCATCAGAATTCCAAAAAGGTGAAAAGAAAAACGTGGAAGGTAAAAAAATGTACGTGGAGCACAAAGGTGCTCTTCAAGATACATTGACAGAAATGGAACAAGATCTTCAATCCTCTATTTCTTACGCCGGCGGCAGACGTTTAGATGCGATCCGTACCGTGGATTATGTTGTCGTTAAAAACTCTATTTTTAACGGTGATAAAGTATTTTAATGAACACTTGAAAAAGCTTATGTCAGGAAAGGGGCAATCCCTTCAGACATAAGCTTTTTTATTGTGGAATAAGGAAGTAAAAAATTTTACATGATTTAATCCAAGAATAGCCATGTCCAGCACACGATGTGCTAGTGCAGGCGTTGCGACACGACGTCGCGTTCTTAGCCTGTAAGGGCGCTTTTCGTTCTAAAACCTTCCCGACCTGAATATGGCAAAGAGAAGCCATATAAACATCAATACAGCAACAACAAAACCAATTTCAATGACTGGCAGACTCCAAAAATAGGATACCTCTCCTGCAATTGCTGATCCAACAATTAAACCGACCATGATAATGCTAAAAGATAGCAAGACAATACTGAAAGATAAACGATTACTGATTCTGTCGAGCTTTTTAAGAATCATATCCACCCTGGAGACGGATATTTCCAAGGGAAACTTCCCTTTACGTATCAGCTTATACACTGCATTCACATGCTCCGGTAAATCTAGGATAATATCTTTATAATCATCAACCTGTTCATAAACTTCCTCAGCTATTTTTTTCGGTCGATATTTCTCTTTAATCAGCCTCTTTCCAAAAGGCTGCGCAATTTTAACAATACTGATATCCGGATCTAATCTTTCTACCGTACCTTCCAGTGTTACTAATGTTTTTCCGACTAAAGATAAATCAGCTGGAATACGAATCTGATGTTTGGAAGCAACACTGAACAAATCATTCACTGCTTCTCCCAGGCTGACCTGACTAAACGGAACATCGTAATATTTATCCCGGAGCTCTTCAATATCTGCACGCATCATGTCATCATTGACCTGATCAGGAACCACACCCATTCTGTAAATAGCCTTTACGATGGCATGCGTATTTTGACGCGCCAGCGCAATAATCATATCCGTCAAATGCTCCTTCATCAGCGGTGTAAGTCGGCCGACCATTCCAAAATCCATAAATAATAATTGATGATCCGGAAGTACCATCACATTTCCCGGATGCGGATCTGCATGGAAAAATCCATCTAACAATATTTGCTCAAATAAATTATGAATTAATTTTTCAGCAATCACTTTGGGCTGATAGCCTTCCCGGATAAGCTGTACATTTTCGTCCAATTTTATCCCTTTGACAAATTCCATTGTCAGGACACGTTCTGTCGTAAATTCCCAATAAACATCAGGGACTTTGATGCCTTCTTTATCATTCTTGAAATTCATTGCAATTTTATGTGCGTTCCGTCCTTCCAATGTATAATCTAACTCAGCCAGGATGGATGCTCTGAATTCTTTAATGATTTCGGTGATTTTATATTGATAGGCCCAATCTAAACGCGTTTCTGCAAGTGTTGCAAAATTCATTAAAATTTCTAAATCGGTATGAATTTTCTTTTCAATATTCGGACGCTGAACCTTCACAGCCACATCTTCTCCACTCTGTAAAACAGCATGGTGAACTTGACCTATGGATGCAGCTGCTAAAGGCTCCTGGTTAAAATCTTTAAAAATAGCATGAACCGGTTCTCCCAAGTCCTTTTCTATAATTTCCTGAATTTCATTATAAGGAATTTGTCCGACCTGATCCTGCAGCTTCTCTAACTCTTTAATAATATCCTGAGGAATCAAATCACTTCTTGTACTTGCAATTTGCCCCAGCTTGACAAAAGTTGGTCCTAACTCTTCCAGAAAAAGCCGAATCCGTTCCCCGGTTGTTTTACTATGTATTTCCTTCTTCCCTTTCAGTACCCTTTCAGGCAAAGAAACAACCTTTTGCAATCCCAATTCTTTTACAATATATCCAAAACCGTTACGGGAAAATGCAACAAGTATTTGACGATAACGCTGGATGTGACGTATACGTTTGTTAAAAATAGCAGCTCCCTCCCTTCCCAATTATACATATTCATAGTATACCCATTCTTAACCATCTGCTAACTGGAAATCAAAGCTTTTATTGCAAAGAGGAACTGCGTCTTTATGACAGCCCCCCTTTGCCCATTGATAAATAACTATTATTTTTTTACGTTTGTAATAAGTATCTTCACATATAAACCAGTCAGCATACAAACAGATGGCAATATAATTGCTAAGAAAATCAATTGTCCATTGATAAACGCCAGATAAAGATAAGGTAAGGAGTATAACATAAGCGCCTGAGGTATCAGCACAGGAAGCAAGGTGTACATGATTAAATTAATGATAAAAATCAGGGACACAGATTGAATATTTTTTGCCAGCGTTGCTTGATTTTTAAGAACCAATCCAAATAAAAAATATATAATTAAAATACCAAAAAATATCATTCGCAGCTGATTAGTGAAAAGTACCATAAGCATGGCAAACACGGTCAGGAAAAAGTGAAAAACCAGTGACGGCAAATTTCTTTGTAAATAAGCTTTGACATTGCTTCGTTCTGTGTTATTGCTAGACATTCAATCATCCTTTTACATCTTTAATTTTGAATAGAGCTCTTCAATTGCTTATCTCTTTGATGTCTCTCAATTGCCAATTCAATTAATTTCTCTATCAGCTCACGATAGGAAATACCACTTTCTTCCCAAAGTTTTGGATACATACTTATTTTTGTAAATCCTGGCAACGTATTAATTTCATTAATAATAATTGTATTATCTTCTTTTAAAAATACATCTACTCTCGCCAAGCCTTCACAATGTAAAGCCTCAAAAGCCTGAATGGCAGTCGCCTGGATTTGTTCTGCCACTTCTTTATCCAAAACAGCAGGAATTTCTAATCTTGCTCCGGATTCATCAATATACTTTGCTTCATATGAGTAAAATTCAACGGTTGGAAGAATCTCTCCAGGTACAGAAGCAATAGGATGTTCATTCCCTAAAACAGAGCATTCTATTTCTCTGCCGACAACAGTCTCTTCCACCAGAACCTTATGATCATATAAAAATGCATCCTGAATAGCATGATTAAATTCTTCCTCAGTTTCAACCTTGTGTACACCAACAGAAGAACCCTGATTGGCCGGCTTAATAAATAACGGTGTACCTAATTCCGCTGCCACATCCTGATAGACGATTTGATCCTGCTTTGCTTTACGGAAGCTGAATCCCCGGGCAACGTTTAAGCCCGCATCATTCAGCAAACGTTTAGCAATATCCTTATCCATGCTGATGGCTGAACCAAGAACGTCAGAACCGACAAATGGAATATTTGCCATTTTTAACATCCCCTGCAGGCTTCCATCTTCCCCAAGTGTGCCATGGACAATCGGAAAGATAACATCCAGCTGATCCATGCTTATATCCGAGTCAGTCTGAATAATTTGGTTCTTCTCTGCTCCCGGAACAATCGCAATTCCTTCCCCTGTTTTATTCAATGCAATTAAGCTTGGATCCTCTTCATTTATTAAATAATGGGAATGGTCATTGACATGCCAGTTCCCTTGTTTATCAATCCCTAATAGATATACTTCATATTTATCTAGATTAATCGCATCTACAATATTTTTTGCTGATTGTAAGGAAACCTCATGCTCTGATGACTTACCCCCAAATACAATACCAACTTTTTTCTTCATTCCAATCCTCTCCTTGTTGACTCTAATGACATATTTACTATACATAACACATAATATGTTTTTATATCATGATTTGTTTTAATCAATATTGTTATTTTATCATAGAGTTCATTTGGAAGGGGAGTTTAATGTCAATAACTTATAAGAAGAGGTGCTTGATGAATGAAAAGAAACACAGAATCACTTAGCTATCCTGCCGATTTTTTAGAAATCATCTCAGAAGGGTTAAAGCATCCGGGCGAACAGAAAAAAATTATCATTATTGGCGCAGGATTGGCCGGGCTGATTACCGGAAGTTTGTTAAAATCAGCAGGGCATGATATCACCATCTTAGAAGCAAATGAACGAATTGGCGGCAGAATCTTTACCATCCGGCAGCCCTTCAGTGATGGTAACTATCTTAATGCCGGTGCCATGCGAATTCCATCATATCATGATTTAGTGCACGCTTATCTGAATAAATTTCATTTACAGACGCATCCCTTTATTACTGAAACACCAGAAGACATTCTGCTCATTAATCATATCCATACCACACGTCAAGCCTATGAGGAAAACCCCGATATATTACAAATCCCTTTACCGCCGACAGAAAGAGGCAAAACAGCTGCTGCGCTATTTGATGAAGCTATCCAGCCCTTTCTCACACAATATCAGCAGGCAGATGATGCAGAGAAAAAAGCACTAAGGGAACTATATAAAAATTATTCGATTGAAGAATTTCTGCTGCATAACCCCACCGGCCCATCTCTTTCTAAAAATGCTGTGTACCTCATCGGCATTATGTCAGGCTTTGAAGCTTTCCCTCAAGGCAGCTTCGTAAATATAGTAACAGCTATTCTGGAGCCATTAACACAAAAAAATGCAACCTTCACTGCGATAAATAACGGCAATGATTTATTACCTTTAGCCATCTATCAACATGTCAAGGAAAATACTTATTTAAACCAACGAGTTACCGCTATCGACGGATCATCCGCTTCCAGTGTTGGTGTTCACACAAGTCAAGGAACAACATTTCGGGGGGATTTTGTTGTTTCTGCCATTCCTTTTCCTTTACTTCAATTTATCGATATTCAGCCAAAACAATTGATTTCTTTTCAAAAATGGCAGCTCATCCGCAGATTAAATCATGTTCCCTCTCTAAAAATCGGTATTGAATTTCAAGATCGTTTTTGGGAAGATTATTCATATGGAAATGCCATTACTGACCTGCCTATAGGTTTTTCCTATATCCCCAGTCAAAAAGGAAAAAATGTGATGATTGTCAGTTACACTTGGGGAGAAAGATCCCTTCTCTGGATAAGTGCTTCACCTAAGTTAAAATGCGAATATATACTGCAGGATTTAGCAAAAATATATGGCGTTGTTGTTTATCAAGCATTTAAAAAGCTCGTTTATTTCAATTGGAGCTTAAACCCATATTCAGCAGGCTGTTTCAGCTTACTTAATCCCACTTTAAGTGCAGCACAAGCTGAAGAAGGAATGAAAACGCCGGCAGGAAGAATTTATTTTGCCGGTGACCAGGTGTCCAGCTTCAACGGCTGGATGGAAGGTGCTATTGAATCTGGAATCCAAACTGCATTTGCAATAAACCATAAATAAGGCTAAAAGATTTCACGATAAGCTTTTTACCTTATTTTTATTCACTAATTGCCTTTTTTCGAAATAAATAATCGTTTGAAGATCGAATTTGTATACTGATTACAAGACCAATCATTAACAGGTTGGTTACGAGCGAGCTCCCGCCATAGCTGATAAAAGGCAGTGTGATGCCTGTGATTGGCATTAATCCAATCGTCATTGCAATATTTTGGAAAACCTGAAAAGCAAGAATTCCAATAATACCGACACAGAGATAAACACCGAATAAATTATCCGTTTCATAAGCAACCTTCGTAATGCGATATAGAAGCAGAAAGTATAGCAAAATCAAAATACTGGCCCCGATAAAGCCATATTCCTCTCCGATGACCGTAAAAATAAAATCAGTATGTGCTTCCGGCACATTTCCATTTTGTATTTGCATTCCCTGATTAAATCCAGCACCGCTTAATTGCCCTGAACCAATCCCCATGATTGCCTGCTGAAGCTGATATCCATAATCAGATGCGTATTGAGCCGGATCTAACCACCCATAAATCCTGTCCATTTGATGCGACTGAAATAAACGGGTAAAAACATCTATATAATAAGCATATAAGAAGACCAAACCAGCAATGAAAGCCACCATCGTAAAAAGGATCGGTAAAATGACTTTAATCGAAATACTGGAAACAATAATCATGGTAAACGCAATGGCCAGTATGATTAAGGCAGACCCTAAATCCGGCTGCATAAATATAAAAATAAATGGAATAAATGTTGCCGCAATTACTTTGATTGTTAATTGGATACTCATTTTTAAAGATAGCTTTCGATTACCATGCCTCTCTAATAAAACAGCTAAATAGATGATAAGGAATATTTTCATAAATTCAGACGGCTGTATCTCAAAAACTCCTAAATTCAGCCAGCGCTGAGAACCGTTACGAAAAACACCAAAAAAATGAACGCCCATCAAAAGAATAACACCAATAGCATATAGCTTAAATGCTTGTTTCTTTAAAAGCTCATAGTCAAAGAAAATCACTGCCAACATGATCAAAATACCGAAAATATACCAGATAGCTTGGCGGATAACAAAATAATAGGGCTGTGATTGTGCATACTGCCCTGAACCACTGTATATAGCAGCTAAACTGATTAAAAATAATAAGAATAAAATGGTTATAATGCTGTAGTCCAGATTATATTTCTTTTGTTTCATACCCAAAAACCTCATTACGAATATTTATTAGAAAGGAAGCCCATTACTACCTGCACGGCGATTGCATCATCCAAATAGCCAATTGGAAATAAGTAATCAGGAATAACGTCTGCCGTGCTGATAAAATAGATTAATGCAGCACCCATTAATACTAATTCTTTCTGCGTCCCTTTCTTATGACAAAATCGATGAAAGAAATTGGTGAGCTGCTTCATATAAGCCCCTTGATCTCCCACATTTTCTTTCTTCTTTTGAAATTTATCCAAAATGAGACGATATCCTGCTTCTGTTTCTGCATCCTGCTCATAATCATGTAATTTCTGTTTTAATTTTTCCATGGAAAAAGAATCATAATGATTTTCTGATTGCTTTAAAAAGTGATCAATCATTACAATAGAAGCTTGAATATCATTGATATTATTCTCTCTGGTTTCGATTGGAAGTCCGTTTTTCTGAAGCAATTCTTCAAAAGGGACGTCCAATGCTTTAGAAATTTCCACTAAATGCTGATTGGTCGGCTTACGCTTGTGATTAATAATACGTGATATGGTTGAGATATTAATATCTGTCTGTTTGCTTAATACCCGCATGGAAATTTGCTTTTTCTCAAGCTGCTCTTTGATGTAATCTCCTATCTGTTGACTCACTATGTATACAGACCCTTCTATATGCAAATGTTCTTCTTGTACTTATTCTAATATACGAGGAGTGTTGACAATATGTCAAACACAGCAACAAATTTTATTTGAAGCTGTAGACCCATTAAACGAAAATACTAAAAATCGCCTTCATATACGGTTTGTATATAAAAGCGATTTACATAAAAAAATTAAAAACAAGTATGTAAAATGTCATTTCCCATTTACATACTTGTTTATCTTGGACGGCCTATATCACTTAACGGATAAAAACGAAATGTTACTTCTCCAATAATTGCCTGTTCATCTAATAATCCAAAGAAGCGGCTGTCATTGCTGTTCCCTCTGTTGTCTCCTAAAACGAAATAGGTGTTATCAGGAACTATTGAATACCCAGTCAGTTCTTCTAAAGTAAAATCACCTGTTTGAAACCCCAACGCGGCAGGGCTGCTTTCCTTTTGTAAGTAAGGCTCATCGATCAGCTCTCCATTTAAGTATAATATATTATTTTTATACTCGATATGATCACCGGGAATACCAATCACTCGTTTCACATAATAGTTATCAGAATCAGGAGCCTGGAAAACAATCACATCAAACCGGTCAATAGCAGCTACTTTATTAACAATAATTTTATCCTGATCAGCAAACGTAGGCTGCATAGATTCTCCCCAAACAACAGAAGGAGATAAAAGGAAGTTTTTAACAATGAACATAGCAATAATAACAAACACAACGATTCTGCATAACAAATAAAATTCTCTCTTCAAGGAACCTTCCTCCATCATATACAGCACCTCCTTTAAACAAATAATATCTGTTCTGTCACCTTTTATTATACTATATAAATAGGGAAAATGTACGATGTTTACTATTATATCCCGGAATTTTTCTATACAACGTATTTTAGAAAATCTTTAAAACAAGCTACTTCCAAAATAGCACTTATTATTTCATTGAAAAAACAGTCATTTTATACCAATTTTATCCTGTAATAAAAACATGCGCCTATAAAATCAGACACATGCTTTTTATTACATTCCTTATTCTATTATATTTCAAATCATTCTGCTACTCTCTGCATACTCTCTTTGCTTTTGTTTTCTTTTTAACAGTACAACAGCAATAACAAATAACATAAGGACAGAAACAATAAAACCAATGAATAACCAATTAAGACCTTTATCCTCTTCTAAAAGATATACCTCTACGGATTCCCTCGGTATTCCAATCCGGTAGTTCCCTTCTTGATTTTCGCGAACTAAATTATCCTCTAAAATACCTGTCAGCTGCATACCGGCTTCTAAATTCGTTTCATCGATATAAGCTGATTCGCTTCCATTATTAATAGCTACATACATCACTTCATCTTCATAACTGCGACGAAATACCAGCAAGGACGCCTCTGAACCGACATATTCAAAATCTCCCAGCCTTAATGCCGGGAACTCATTGTGTAAAGAAGCAATACGTTTATGAAACTCCTTTAAATCTTCATCTCCGCTATTAAAAGGAACAAGCCGCTGTGACTCTTCTGCATCCACCCCGTACATTGGAATTTCTGTCCCCTGTGTAATCATTGTTGCCCCTGGTGTTGTGTACATATAGGTTAAAGCAAGCGTCCAGGCAGTTACTGCATTACGTTGATTTTCTGAGAAAACATTTGTAAAACGTTTCTGCTGAAAACCATCGATTTGCTTATAATAATCCGTTATCTCCTGTTCCCGCGAAATTTCATAGACCTCCGAAACATTTTTATCACTCTCTGCCAGGGTTTCACTTAATACTTGATTCAAACCTGGATAATTAATGAGATCCAGCGATGTATCTTCTAATAAATACATTGCTTCATCCATATTAGCATCTGCTGTATCACCAATTAAATAAAAATCTGGGCGATTCTTTTTTAAAGCTGCCGTCAGTTCTTCCACAAATCCTTGCGGTGCTATATCCACATCATGGAGTTTAAATCCATCTATTTCTGTTTCCTCCTGCCAATATAATGCAACATCCAACATATACGCAGCAGCATCTGGATTTGTTAAATCAAATTGAATCGTTTCTGACAGCCATTCATCATCTGAAGCTGGTGCGTTAAGCCACCAATCTTCTTTATCCGTATCATCTGTTAATGGATGACTATCCGCAGCATAGTTAAATACAAAATCAATAATTATTTTCATATCACGTTCATGCACTTCTGATACAAGCCGCTCAAAATCTTCCATTGTGCCAAACTGCGGGTTAACCTGATAAAAATCATTAATCCAGTAACCATGATAGCCCTTTTCTTTATTTTCCATCATCGGCGTCAGCGAAATCGCAGTAACTCCAATACCCTGCAATTCATCTAATTTATTTATAATTCCTTGAAAATCGCCGCCATGGTAATTATAAGGGTCATGAATATCTAATTCTCCTTCCATACTTGGGTCACCATTATTAAAGCGGTCAATTAATATCTGATAGAATACTTCATTATGTATATTTTTATCCTGTGCATGAGCAGGTGCTTGTATATGAAACATACTAATGATAGCAGCAAGTCCAATGCATAATTTTTTAATCATAAATTTTCCCCCAATGATAACAAAGCTGTCATTTTCATTCTTCTCTATTATTACTTATTTTCTAAAAAAATCATACCTTCATGGCAATGATGTAAAAAAGCGTTCACATTTACCTTAAAAATACAGTATGAACAACAAATAAAGTGCCTTGACCAGTTGACCAAGGCACTTTATTTTATCCTGTAACCAGAAAATGATTGTTTTCATCATGTTAATCCCGTCTCGCCTGAAACTGCCCGGGCTGTTCTTACCTTAGAAATAAAACCCCATTGGCAGCCGGAAGAATCCTAAAATAATAACAATAATCAGTGCAATAAAGAATTGAACCCATTTGCCTGTCACTGCTTTTCCTTTTTTCGAGCCGACTAATATCATTTCCATCATCACAACAATCCAGAATCCAGCAATAGCTTTTACAATCGCTTCACCAAGGGTTGGCATGCTGTAGCCTTGAATATAATCCCAAGTTAATAATCCGCCGGAAATGATAATCAATAAATATACAAGACGTAAAATCATATGAACAATGGTTGCAGGCTTGTTGCTGTTTTTCTTATATAAAGCTAAAGCAACAATAAAGAGAATAAGCCCCAATGCCCACGCTGTAATATGCATATGTGTCATTTATGTCCCCTCCTTCTTTTTTATAGATACCTGTTATAATCACCATTTAATGATGTTCAAAAAGTCCAACAAAAATGACTAATAATTCGTTTACAATGATACCATTTTCTGCTCCAAGATGACATGATAATGTTTCTTTGTCAACAAATTGCCATGATTACCGTTTCATTGGCTGTATTTTTTTATATGTCACCGATCTCCATAACCATTCAACCGGACCAAATTGAAAATTGTGGAGCCAAATCATGCTGCCTGTAATTTGCAAGCAAAAGATCAGAATCACAAGACCAATTTGCAGAATAGGACGAATTTCTCCATATAAGCCTAGACCGACACCGTAGAAAAGCCAAAAGCAAATAATCGATTGCAGTAAATAATTGGTTAGCGCCATTTTTCCTATTGGCGTCAGTATGTGAAGTATTTTCCGAAAGCTGCGCTTCTGCCACAGCAGCGTCATTGAAGTTAAATAAAATACAGCTGATGCCGTACCGCCAATATTATCCTGAACCAGGGCAAACCAGAGAGGGTTGCCAAATGTATACGGTCCTATTTTAAATAAGACAAATACAACGAGTGAGATAACCCACATTTTTTTCAATACAGCCCGATAAGTAAATGGATCATGAAACCATCTCTTACGCGCCAGATACATACCGAATAAAAACAGCGGCAGAAAAATAAATGGGAACAGCAAAAAGCCTAAAATACCATTGGACAGCTGCCAATCCTGGTAATTCTGCGTGAGGATAACGGAAAAATCACTGGAGCGGTAGCTCTGCAAGGCCTGCTCTATCTCTGATGTGTAACTTACATCAATAAAATCTCTTGCTACATATTGCAGGCTCGTTAAAGCGAGGGTTGAAAATCCCAGCAAGCCGATTGCCCAGCCTGCTAAGACCTTATCCCCGCTATATAAAAATAACAGCAGCAAGAACCCCATTGTTCCATAGGTGAAAAGGATATCTCCGCTCCAGACCGCAAATGCGTGTATAACGCCAAAGACAATCAACACGCCCAGTCTGCGTCCGAAAAAGCCATACGGAGAAATATCCTTTTTATCCAGGCTGTCCTTTTGAATCTGAATACCAAAGCCAAAAAGAATAGAGAATAATGTATAAAAACTGGCTTGAAAGAAAATATCAATAAAAATCAAGCTGAATTGATCTATGGTCGATGTCCATGCCTCTTCTGCCCCGCCATAGAGGAAATAAGGAGAAGAAAATGCTCCTATATTAACCATAAATATTCCCAAAATCGCAAAGCCTCTTGCTACATCTATCCATTCTAATCGTTTACTTCCTTGATATGGTTGCACGGCTATTCTCCTTTGATAAGAAGCCTTTTAGAAAAGAAATAGAGATATGTTTCCTTAACAGGCTGCTTCCAAATTTCTTCAATGGCATACCGGTAAAGCTCAAGCTGGGTTTTATACCGTTTCCTCAGCTTCCCTTCTAATTGCCCAGTAATATTTTCTGTAATCATATCTGTTTTATAATCAAGAATAATCCAGCCGTCTCCTGAAGGGATAATGCAGTCAATAACCCCTTGAATTAACACTTTTTCATCCGAGGAATGCTGCCAATCAGCGTATACCTTTTCCGCCGGCAGCATTAAACTGAACGGCACCTCTTTAAAGATTCTGCTCGCCGCAAAGATTTTCTGCGCAATGCCTGATTGTAAAAATGCTACAATAGCAGATGCAGACACACTATCTCCTTCTGCTGCGGTCATCTTCTCCTCCTGAACCAGTTTTTCAATAAATTCCTCGACTTCTGCTGTCGTAAGTACCCCCTTTAAAGGAAGATGCTGCATTACCGTATGAAGCGCCGTTCCTTTCTCAGCCGGTGTTAATTTCTTTTCCGTCTGCAGAAATCTCGGTCTTTTTGTAATTGGATGTATCAAATTAGGAAGCATTCTCTCGTCACTATAGGTATCTTTTTGCTCCTGCTGGCGTTTCAGCTCTGTTACAGATTGTTTTGCACGTGCATGCACAGCTTCCTGATACGGATACTGATAGGAAAGGCGGCCGGCAACCCATGCATGTGAGCCTTCCTGCTCCATTTCAATCAAGTCCCAGTTTCTGATTTGATTTTTTATCGCATCTCGCTTCTCCTGTATTTGATTTTCAAAGGAGGCAATATCCTGACTCAAATGAATGCTTACATCCCACTTTGATTGATCCTGCATGATATCAGATAAAACACTGGCACCAATGTCCTCTTCCCGCAAAACTTCTCCCTGCGGATGACGAATAAGTGCAGGACCCACCCAATCGAGATAGTTCTTTGCTTCAACCCGGAAATAAGCTGGCAGAACCCAGTCTGTATGATGAGCAAGCCATGACCACGCTGCTTTCCGCTTTTCAGCAGAATGAACTGTCCCTACCATAAGCAGCTTTTCTTCAGCACGGGTTAAGGCAACATACAATAACCGAATTTCCTCTGATAGCTGTTCCCTTCTTATCCTCTCCCTCAGCGCATGATAGAACAGGGTAGAATATTGAATCCGTTTCTCCGGGTCGATAAATTTACTGGCAAATCCTAAATCTTTGTGCAGGAGATACTTCTCATTTAAATCCATCCTATTAAATTCTTTTTCAATACCGCCGAGGATAACGACTGGAAATTCTAAACCTTTACTTTTATGAATTGTCATAATCCGGACAACATCTTCCTGCTCACTGAGCGCACGAGCAGCACCTAAGTCCTTTTGTTCTTCCTCCATTCGTTCAATAAAGCGCAAAAATCGGTATAAACCGCGGAAAGAGGTCTCTTCATAACTTCTGGCCCGATCATACAGCGCCCGTAAATTAGCCTGGCGCTGTTTACCTCCAGGAATACCACCGACAAAATCATAATAACCTGTTTCCCGATAGATTTGCCAAATCAATTCGGACAGCGCTCCCTGCTGCGCAGATCGTCTTAGCCGGTTCAGCAATGTCTGGAATGCTTTTAGCTGCTCTGTTACATTATTATCTTCTTTTTCTATATATGCTAAAAGGGCATCAAAAAAGGTTCCGTGCCGATCAGCTAAACGGATCGCAGCTAAATCATTCTCCTTTAATCCAACAATTGGCGAACGCAGGACTGCTGCCAATGGAATATCCTGGCGCGGGTTATCGACAACCTTTAATAAACTGATCATGACCCTGATTTCAATTGCTTCAAAATAGCCTGATGTTAATTCAGCATAAACAGGAATACCCTGCTTTTTCAGTTCATCCATAATCACAGGAGCCCAGGTCATCGAGCGCATTAAAATAACAATGTCACGATACATCAGGTTTCTATGCTGACCTTTCTTCTTATCAACCACCTGCATTGGCTTTTCCTTATCTCCAGCACCAATCCATTCCTGTATTTTTTTAGCATAGGCACGTGCTTCCAATTGTGCCTTTTCTAAATCCTCCTCTGCTTCTTCTCCCTCGCTGGACTGCTGTCCTTGCGGTGAATCAATCAGCAGTAATTCCGGATGAGAATGAAAAGGAAAATCGTCGTACATCCGATTACCATAAATTAGTTCAGCATCTTCATCATAAGCAATGTCGCCGACCTCTTCATCAAACAGCTGGCGAAATAAATAGTTGGCACCAATCAATACCTCGCCCCTGCTTCGGAAATTACGGTTCAGATCAATTCGTTCAGCTGGATCATTGTCTGCTGCAAATCGCTTATATTTTTCAATGAACAGAGATGGCTCGGCATGACGAAATCCATAGATACTTTGTTTTACATCACCAACCATAAACATATTTCCATTATTTTCCGGGTTACGGACTAATTGCAAAATACTCTCCTGTACAAGATTCGTATCCTGATATTCATCCACAAGAACTTCTTTAAACTGCTTTTGCAGCTGTAAAGCAATGGAAGAAGCCTGCTTGAAGCCACCCTGCGAAGTTGTCTCCGTTAAAATCTCCAGACAATAATGCTCCAGATCATTAAAATCAACAATAGCCTGTTCCTTTTTTCGATGCTGGAACGTATCCATATAACGTTCTACCATCGCAGTCATCTGCTTCAAAACAGGAGCCATTTCCTGCATATCCTGAATATGAGCAGCTAAACTGCGGACAAACCATTTTTCCTTCATTTTATTCCATCTATCTTTGACTTTTTCCCGGAAAGCTTTCACCTGTTCCCGTTTCTGTGGGTTATCCTCTACCTTTTTTCTTGACAAAGCAGCAAATTTTGCATCTTGTACAAATTGCTGCAGTTCATCCCAGTTCTTTAACTTTTCCAGCGCAGCTTCCAGCATTGCTATATCTTTTTCCAAGGCATCTAAATAATGATATGGACCATCCGGGTCCCTTGCTAAAGCAATCGCCAAAGCATTCTCCTGCTTCATCGCTTTCAACTGATTGGCAATTTCTTCTTTTACTTCCAGCAGCCAGGGAAGGGTCTCCTCTGTCCAGCCTTCCTCTATGTCATAATTTGTTGTCAGCTGGTGGAGCCACTCTTTTGGAGACGGATGCTGAACAGCGAAATTTGCTGTCCGTAAAATTAATTCTTCTACATCTCTATCACTTCTATCGTTAGAGAACCGATTGACCACTTCAAAAAACGAATCCTGTTCTGTATTTGCGTCATCATACCAGTCCTCCAGCAGCTCATCCAGAACCTCCCGCTTAATCATATCCATCTCTATATCATCGGCAATTCGGAAGGAAGGGTCCAAGTCAATTATATATGCATTTTTCCGTACAATATCTAAGCAAAAAGAATGCAATGTGGAAATAGATGCTCTCTGCAACAAGGACAGCTGCTTTTTTAAATGGAGTGAGTCGGGCTTTTCAGCTAGTGCCTTTTCTAAAGCAGCTCCGACCCTCGCCCGCATTTCCTGTGCTGCTGCATTGGTAAAAGTAACAACTAATAATTCATCAATGTTCATCGCAGCTTCTTCATTTAGCTGCTTCTGAATAATACGTTCTACAAGGACAGCTGTTTTCCCGGATCCCGCCGCTGCGGCTACGAGGATATCCGTACCACTTTTATAAATTGCCTGCTCCTGCTCTTCTGTCCATTTAACCACGGATTTCCCCTCCTTTTAGCAGATCAATCACTTCTTTTTCCTTCATATTGGCTATTTTTCGATAATGATTTCCTTGTAAAGCCGGATCAAACTGACAAACTGCGTGAAACGGACAATAGGTACATGCTTCTGCATCCTTTTTCAAGAACGGATTAATTTCCACTCCACCAGATGTCATATCCAGGCCTGCTTTTTTCAGCAAACCGTGAATATGGTTTTGAAGCTGCTGAAATGTATCTTCATCCGCAATTTTCGAATGGTGGTTGAAGGTACCATCTCTTTTCAAACCAGCGGGAATAATGTGGCTTGTACCCGTACCTAATGACTCATCCATCATTTTAGCAATCTCTTCATTTGATAAAAGCAGCCCTCTCATCTTATAAGACTTCAAGATTTGCGCTTCTATATCACTGCCTATTTTCTCTTTATCCAGATTAATCATTGGATTATGCACGTGGAAGTACAGGACACCTGCCGGGTTTGCCTGCTGACCGAGCCATTTTTCCGAATGTGTCAGGACAACATCTAAATAGGTCAGCATTTGTAAAGCAAGACCATAGTATACCTCCAGTAAATCTAAAGCCCGGGAGCTGGACTTATAATCAATGATCCGCAAATATAAATCCTGATGGAGCTGTGCTTTATCAACACGGTCAATTCTTCCGCGCAAAAGCAGCTCATAGCCATTTTCAAGCGGCAAAACAAGCGGTGGCAGCGGGCTATCCTGCTCTCCAAAACTAAGCTCCAGACCGACTGGACTAAAATCTGTCTGTCTTGCCTGCTCGCTTAATATAAATGCTGCTCTGGCAATAATCTCTTCCAGCTTTTGCTGAATAAAGGTATAACGATTTGAGCTATGCAAAATTTGATGCTGAAGAACAGGAGATAATTTCTGAATCGCCCGATGTGCATATTTTGCAGAAGATTCCTTCGTCAGCTGTTTAAAATCTGCCTTTTCATCCTGCACCCACTCGGTAATGAGACGTAATGCCTCATGAAATAATTGGCCAATATCCGGAGCATCTAATTTATAAGTTTCTCTTTCCTGCAGCTTCAAGCTGTAACGCGCAAAATGCTGATAAGAACATCTGTAATAAGACTCCAGACGGCTGACACTTGCCTTAATTTGCTTTGGATAGAGCGCTTCGGCAGTTTCTTTTTGCAGCTGTTCCGGCTGATTTTTATAGTACAGACCTTGTAAGATACGATAGGTCATACTGGACTGCGATTGATTTTTCACATACCAGTTGTAAACAGCAAACCAGGCATCGTCTATTTCATAGCCCCGCTGCAGTTTTGCAAATTGTGTTGTCAAAGCCGCCCTTGTTTTTGTCCCGGTTGTAATAAATCTTGTTGTATCAGCAGTATCCTCCACATCCTGAAATAATAGATGCTCCCCGCAGACAGGGAATAAATCTTTTACTCTGCTGATTACTTGAGATGGAATCTTTGCTTTACCTTCTTCATCACTAATTGGATAACTAATCATCAGCTTATCCGCAGCCACTGTTAACGATAAATAGATATAAAACCAATCATCGAGCAGCTGTCTTTTACCATTATCGGCCAGCTTCAATCCGTTTTGCTCCAGTAAATCTCTTTCCTCATCGTCAATCATACCATCGATTCCCGGCTTCATTGGCCATATCCCTTCATTTACACCAACTAAAAAAGCACAACGGACACCAGACATCCGGGACCTGTCAATCGTTCCCACCAGAACATGATCCATTGTCGGTGGAACGTGTGAAAATTCCAAAGCCTCAAAGCCGGCATTTATCGATGCATTAAAGGTTGTCATATCAAGCTCTTCATCACCAGCTATCTCTACCATTTCGTCCATTAACTGTATCACGGCATCCCATACCTGCTGCTGCTCTCTTCCTCTTTCAGGGTTTCCCTGTTCATCAAAGAAAGTACGCATTTCCTCCAGTTTTTCAGGAACATTTAAGGACTCCAGCCAAATAAAAATAGCTTCGCAACGCTCTTTGACACTTGTCGCAGCGCGAAAGCTCCTGTCAAATTGACGGAGTGCACCAGTTATTTGCTCCCGATAGTGATTGAGTTCTTTTTGCATTTCACTTTCAAAGCTTGTCTGGGCCGCTTGATCAAAACCGCGGAAACGCTGATATTTCCATGGCTTATCATCGAGCCATTGCTTCCGGTAACGAATGCCGTATTCAATCGTATAGTTCTCTAATTTATCAATCGCATCACTTGTTAAAGGAAACTCCTTATCGCTGGCAGGAATCAAACCCGTTTTTAAAACACGGAAAATCGCATCAGATCGCCAGCCATTTTCAATTGCCTCAAGCATCGAACGAATCAGCTCAATGAATGGGTGATGGAGCATGGAGCGTTTCTGGTCAATAAAGACAGGAATATCATAATCATCAAAAATCGTTTTAATTAAATCGTCGTATACCTCCGATTGTCTGATTAAAACCGAGATATCCCGATAGCGATATCCTTCATCTCTGACAAGCGAAAGAATTTCTCCGGCAACACCCTCTACTTCTGCACGGGGATGCACTGCCTCAGCTATTTGAATCGGAGCCTCTCCTCTATATTCTGGTGCAGGACGAACGTCAAAGTTTTGTTCTAAGTGGGCAAAATAGGGACGATCTTTAAATTGATCGTATGCTGGATCTAAATAAACTGGCTGCTCCAGCGAAACACCGATTTCTTCTGCGACAGCTGTTAATTGCTGATAGGTTTGATTCGTCTGATAAAAGATATCCAGCTCCTCAAGATTTTCTGTGTTTGCAGGATCTAACGTCAAACCAATATGAACTTGCGCACATTTCTTCATTAATTCAGCAATGACTGCTATTTCCAGTGGTGTAAAACGGTGGAAGCCGTCAATATAAATCCGGGCCCCCTCCAGCATGCCAGCCTGTGAGATTTTTTCCTTTAATATTTGTAATCTGTCTTCATTATCCATATAAGCATGCTGCAGCTGCTTAAGAAGCTGTTCATAAATATATATAAAATCCTCCAGCTTTCGGACTAATCCCGCTTCTGCCGGAGATTGATGGACAAATTTTTTTAATTGGTCCTGCTGTAACCGGAGTGCATCAGGTGTAATTTCATATCTTTTAAATTCTTGAATAACAGACTCCAGCTGATCCAAAAAGCCTTGCTTTTGCATTGCTTTTTGGAATGCCATCCAATCTCCATTTTTTTCAGCAATAATTTTCCGAAGCATCATCTGTGTTCCAACCGAACTGATAAAAGGCTTTAAACCGCCCCCAGTTTCTTGTAAAACCCTCCAAGCAAGCCGAGTAAAGCTGGCAACCTGTGCCCGGATGCTTCCATTTAAATGGTCCCGGTTAAATAAATCTCTTTCCAATTGAAAGGTCATCTGATCCGGCACTATATAAAAAATTCCTGGTCCAATCGGCTCTTTTTGTAAATGATGTTCAAGATCCTTCATCATCCATTCACTCTTATCTGTACCGGACCTGCCTAAAATAAAACGCACAGTCAATCTGATACACACTCCTTTTTCAACATATATGCAAAGGCTTAAGACGCTCTCATGTACTTCATTCCAAAACAAAAGCTTCTATTCTTTTATTTTAGCAAAGATAGAAGCTTGTTCCTAATCATAGTAATTTATATTTTCATCTGTTACATCACTGTTATCCCTGGAAAGACTTATTATATAGCACGAATAGATTCATCTATGTCAGCGCGGTTGTTTAAATAATTGTGTGATTGGCCAATACGTGATATCAACCTTGCCGACCACTTTCTCAACAGGGACAAACCCGATAGATCTGCTGTCTAAACTGTCCCCACGGTTATCTCCCAGTACAAAAAGCTGGTCTTCAGGCACCGTTTTTTCACCCGTCACTTGCAGAAGCGTAAAATCTTCTGTTAATGGCGTCGCCTCTGTATTTTCTTTTTCCTGCTGCAGAAAATCTTCAGAGATGTACTCGCCATTGACGTATAATTGATCATTCTTGTATTCTACGGTTTCTCCGGGAAGTCCAACAACACGTTTCACATAATCATTTTCTTCTGAAGCATGAAATACAATCACATCAAAACGATGAATATTTGTAATATTATTGGTAAATGTATTGACCATCATTAAATTTCCGTCATAGAGTGTCGGCTCCATTGATTTTCCATTGACAACATAGTTTTCAAATAAGGATGTCCGAATAATTAAAAACACAGCGATTAATAAAAGAGCTACAACAGAAACTCTCACATAGTTATATTTTTTCACTGTTATTCTTCCTTCGCTTTAGTTTATTACTAATAGCATACCCCAAAGCAAAGTATTTTAATCTTTGACCCGTCCGCAGTTAGAAGTATCCGTCTATGATTTAAAATGTGAATTCATTGATTTCTCTTACATAATCTCCATTATATTAAGCTGCAATAAGGACTTACTTTTTCTCCTGTAGCGAATGATGCTTATCCACTTTGTTATGCAGTCTTTTCTCTAAGTATTTTCCAAATATCCAGAAAATGACAATACCTATTCCTACTACAATGGTACGTATTGGTTTTTGTGCAAATTCCATGATACTGGAGCCAATATAAGAAATAGAAAAAATCATCACGGTCTTCCCTAACAGCACAGCCAGCATAAACGGATAGATACTGATTTTAGACAACCCTGCCACAACATTAATAACAGAAGATGGAGAAAACGGGAAACATAATAATAAAAATAACGGTCCAAACCCATGTTTTTCTACCCAATTTGTAATTCTGGATACCTGCTTGTTATGGCGTATCCGTTTTAAAAGTTTTGTGTTCCCTAAACGGCGAATCACCAGAAATACAAGAATAGCACCTAAGCTGGCACCAAGCCACGAATAAAGAAAGCCTTCAAATAATCCATAGGCCGCGGCATTTCCAAGCACAAATACAATAAGCGGTAAAAATGGTAAAAACGCCTCTAAAAAAGGCAGTGCAATACCAGGTAACGGACCAAGTCCTTCATATTGCTCCAACAGCTGACGAATGAATTCCTCCCAGCCTTCTTCTCTTAAAAATGCCTGCCAGTTTGAAAATGTAATGTTCATTACGTACATGCGGTCAGTCTCCCTTAAAGTCCCAACAATCTTATTGATGATTATATGCTACTGCAGTTTTTTTGAAAAGTATAAACTTCTCTGCTAATTAAAACTCAAACTATCACCAGGGGCTATTTTTTGTTCTTATTTTGATCATAGAAATAAATGATGAAGTATTCATTATGCTATTCTTAGGAAATAGCATTATTTTATGCGCAGCCAGTTAGAAACCGATTTTTATTCTAGGTAGTTTTTATAACTTTTGTGTACGGTGTCTTCTAAGGGAAGCTAGATGAAAGAAGGTAGAGCGAAGAATTTCAGTCAATCATTCAGCCTTTCTCTGACTTCATTAATGTGGATAATTAATCAAACACACTGCCCCGCTCATCCATCAGATAGCGAATTTGAGCAGTTCGCTGTATTTGGTTAATAACAATGCCGTGGGAAACATCTAATTTGATTGTTCTTCCATTTTTAAATGAAATTTCCGTCGATTTACTGTCTATTCTTTTTATCGTATCAATGTGGGTATGTGATATCCAGGAACAGCTTTCATGGGATGGGGATTTCGTAGGAAAAAAATACATTCTGTTTCTTGGATCAATGGGTATTGGTGTTTTGTGTGTAATACCAGAAATACTTTTAATGCCATTTTGTCTGCCTTTTAAGTCAGATCCAAAATAGGCACATGCGTATTCAATAACTTTTGTTGGTTTGCCTTCTAATACATACTCTACCTCATCTTCTAAAACACGAGTAACATATTTTCCATTCTCGTCTTTATCAGATAATACTGCCATGGTGTAAGGGGTGATTTCTCTCATTTTCATTCCAAAATTCCTCCTTATCCCCTAGTGATATGGATGAGTTTAGAACTATTATAGCAGCTAACCATAGAAAAAGATACATTTAATTTTAAAATTTTGTATTATTTTAAAATTAAAAGAAAAAACATTTGATAAATACAGGTTTTTGTACCTATAAAAAACTTCATTCTGTATAGTATATTACTACTTTACAGAATGAAGTTTCTTGATAGTGTTTAAATGATAATGATGCAGTTAATACAGCAGCTCTAAAAATTCTTCTTTAGAAATTCTTCCAAGATAATGGGAAACATCGACCTGATCTACTGCTTCTTTAATAGCATCACGATTATGACGAATACCTGTCAAAGCATTCTCTAATTCTTTGATATTACCTAACCCGAAGAAATCACCGTAAATGATACAATTCTCAATAATGCCTTTTTTCACATCCAACCGGACATCGACAAGTCCGCCCGGGAATTTTTTAGATTCCTGATAGTTAAATGAAGGCGACTTTCCATAATTCCAATCCCATTGCTGATAGCGTTTTTCAGAAATCTCATTGATTTTTGCCCAATCTTCCTCGGTTAATACATATTGGGGAACGTCCTTCACGTCCTCTACATCAAAGATATAGCGCAAAATTAATTCCTTAAATTCATCCATAGAGATTGGGTGATCCAAATACTCAGCGATATTTGCTACACGGCTGCGAATAGATTTAATACCTTTGGATTCAATCTTAATCTTTTTTACCTTTAACGCTTTAGTTAACTCCTCCAATTGTGAATCCAGCATTAAAGTTCCATGGCTAAACATACGCCCCCGTGTAGAGAACATCGCATTACCAGAGATTTTTCTGCTCTCTACCACCAAATCATTTCTGCCTTGTAATTCAACTGGAACACCAATGTTATTTAAAGCATCAACCACAGGCTGTGTAAATTTAGCAAAGTTTTGAAAGCTCTCCCCGTCATCCTTTGTAATAAAGCTGAAATTCAAATTTTGTTCATCGTGGTAAACTGCGCCGCCGCCGGAAAGACGTCTGACCACTTTAATATTATTTTCATCCACATAGTCCGTATTAATTTCTTCAATTGTATTTTGGTTTCGTCCAATAATAATGGAAGGACTATTTACATAAAATAATAGATATGTATCTTGCTCACCAAAATTTTCAAGAATATATTCTTCAATAGCCAGGTTAATTCGGGGATCTGTAATTCCTTTATTATCAATAAATTTCAACGTAATTCCTCCCTTGTGTTCATAAGTCTTATTTTAACGCATAAGTAATTGCAAATCAAAATAACCATCTACAGTTTATTTCCAAACATAACCTTCCTCCGCCAATGAAATCGGACCTGTATAAATCTGTTTCGCTTCTTTCCGCAACTGTTCTAGTACACCGAATTGTGGTAAATGGCTGAGCACTAAACGCCCCGCATTGGCAGCTTGCGCAATGCGGGCTGCCTCTTCACTATTCATATGCCCGGCTGCTGTACCATCCTGCCCCTTAAAATAATTGCAATCTGTTATAAGTACATCTGCATTCCTTGCAAATGGAATCCATGCTTCTGTATAGCTGCTGTCGGCAGTGTATACAATTGTCTTTTTACCATCTGTAATACGCATCCCAAAGCACGGAACCGGATGCACGGTTCTTAAAAAAGAGATTTGAAAAGGACCTATGTTTAATACTTTATCAGGGTGATAAGCTATTCCTTCTGTGTATTGGTGGGATAAGGATTGATAACCTTCTTTATCTTCTGTATGGCCATAAATTTTTAACTTCTTTTCATTATTATTTACATAATAATCAATCAGCTTTGCATATTGCAATACACCGATATCTGCTACATGATCATGGTGATAATGCGATAAAACCACTGCATCTAATTCCGGTACAGATACGAATTTTTGCAGCTTGGATAATGCTCCGCTTCCCAGATCCAACACCAATTTAAAATTATCCTTTTCTAATAAATAGCTTGACGTGGCGCCATCTTTATTTGGATAGCCTCCCCAAAAGCCGACAATAGTCAATTTCATTATAAAACAGCTCCTTTTAATATTTTTTTCACTTTAAGTATAAAGAATTTAAGGAATAAAGTATGACGGACACGATGTCCTAGTATCGACGCTGGTCATACGACGTGACTGTACTTAGTCGATGAAAGCGTAACTAAGGCTGTCACCTAAAAGCTTGGTTCCAGTCAAATTTTCTAAAATTGTATCAAAACAGTGTTGACATCGATAATCTGTTATAGTACAATAGATTTAAATCAATTAAAATATTAGGAGGAATCGAAATGACTGGAATTATCGAATTTTTTAAAAATCTGCCAAAAAAGAAATGTGCAAAATGTGGAAATGCAATGATGCATGAAAAAGCAGATTGTTATGGCAATATTTGTGATGATTGTGATTATCCAGGGCGTTAATATAACCAGTAAAAAAAAATAGTTGTGAATTACTGTAATAATCGCTCTGTTTAATAAATGTGAATTCCCATAAGTGACAAAATCCTTCTCCTGAATAGCCGATTTATATTGGGCTATTCTTTTTTTTGGCATCTTATTACCATTTGCTTTTTATTAATGAGCGTTTATTTTACTTATAGCTCTTACGTTATTGCTACGCCACAATATCTCTTCCAAACTGCAGTGACTTCTCCAGCCAAAAAGATTCGTTCCTACTTTTATACATCGCTTAAGTGGAAAAAACTATAATTTTTTCTCTTCCTGTACTATAATTAATTAGGTAATCGAATTAATTAATAAAAATATTGCTATGCTTTTATTTTCTTTTATAAACAGCAATATTTCAAGTATTTAAAGGAGGAATGATGATGTCAGAAACAAACAGACAATACCGGAAAGATGTTCCAACAGAAGAAACCTGGGATTTAACAGATCTTTTTCCCAACAAAGAAAGCTGGGAAAAAGGATTGCAGGAAATTGTTGAAGAGGTTGACCGGATCACTGCTTTTAAAGGAAAGCTTTCTGAAAACGCAAACACTTTGGCAGAAGCTTTGGAAGCAGCAGAGGCTTACCGGCAAAAGGTGATCCATGTTGCTGTTTATGCGAATTTATTAGCAAGTGCAGATGGCAGCGATCCCGCTAATCAGAGCGCAGCAGCAAAAAGTGGTGCAGCACTCGCAACCATTAGCTCAAAGTTTTCCTTCTTTGAAACGGAGCTTCTTACCTTAACATCATCTGATATAGAACAGTTTATAGACGATGAACCAAAGCTGAAAACATACCGGAAATATTTATTTGATATTTTGGAGAAGAAGGAACATATCCTTTCCCCTGAACTAGAGGAGGCACTATCTGCTTTAAGCGAAGTATTAGACGCTCCGCATAATATCTTTTCACGCAGTAAGCAATCCGATATGCAATTTGAATCAGTGATAGATAATAAGGGAAATACACAGCCGATGAGTGAACCATTATACGAAGAAAGCTATGAGTATTCAGAGGACACTGCGCTAAGAAGAAATGCATACGACTCGTTTATAAAAACATTGGAGCAATATAAGAATACGTATGCTGCAACATATCAGACAGAGATTACCAAACAAGTACAGCTTGCAAAATTAAGAAAATATGATTCTGTGACAGATATGCTGTTAGCACCGCAGCAAGTAACAACAGAAATGTATCATAATCAATTAGATGTTATTCAAGAAAAATTAGCACCGCATATGCAGAAATATGCGAAATTATTAAAGGAAAAACTGGGACTCAAGGAATTGCGCTTTTGTGATTTAAAAGCACCATTAGACCCTTCTTTTAACCCCAGTACATCTTATGAAGAAGCTTCCGAAACCATTTTAAATGCGCTGACGATTATGGGACCAGAGTATATAGAAGGAATGGAAAAAGCATTATCCAGCCGTTGGGTAGACCGAGCTGAAAATGTCGGCAAAGCAAATGGCGCCTTTTGTGCCAGTCCATATGGAGCACATCCGTATATTCTTGTAACCTGGGCTGATAAAATGCGCAATGCCTTTATTCTTGCACATGAATTAGGCCATGCCGGTCACTTCTATTTAGCCGGCAAGTACCAGACGCTTTTTAATACACGCCCGTCAACCTATTTTATTGAAGCACCATCGACATTAAATGAATTGCTGCTCGCGGATCATTTAATGGATCAAAATACAGATAACTCGCGGATGAAACGCTGGATTATCACGCAATTATTAGGAACCTACTACCATAACTTTATTACACATTTATTGGAAGGCGCATTCCAGCGCAAGGTTTATGCCCTTGCTGAAGCAGGTACTCCATTAACTGCCGATGTTTTATGCAGGGAAAAACGCAATGTATTAGAATCCTTCTGGGGTGATACAGTCATATTTGATGATGGTGCAGGTTTAACCTGGATGCGGCAGCAGCATTATTATATGGGCTTATATCCATATACGTACTCTGCCGGCTTAACCGTTTCTACAACCATGGCAAAGCGCATCCGTGAAGAAGGGCAGCCGGCTGTTGACGACTGGCTGAACGTACTAAAAGCAGGCGGAACGAAACAGCCGCTTGACTTAATCAAGGATGCAGGTATCGATATGTCTAATCCAGAAAATATTGAGATAGCTGTTGATTATGTCGGCTCTTTGATTGATCAATTAATCGAAAGCTATTCTGAGTAAAAATTGTAAACTATAAAAGCCGGACTGTTGAGAGATTCAGTCCGGCTTTTTGTATTAAAACCTTGCTTAAATTACCTCTAGGAATCTGGGTCAATGGTACTAAATCTTATCCATTCCATTCGTCTCTCAGCATCCCGTACACCTCCCGATCATGGAATGTCCCTCTTATCACTTCATCTGCCCGAATGGTTCCTTCATATTGAAATCCAAGCCTTTTTGGGACAGCTGCACTTCTTATATTCTTGGCCGCTGCTTTTATTTCCACTTTATTTAATTCCAGTTCATTAAAGGCATAATTCACCATCGCTGTACAGGCATGTGTTATTATTCCTTTATTTGTATATGTTTCTGCCAGCCAATATCCGATTTCTGTTTTCTTTACTTTCCAATCAAAATATAAAAATCCAATCGAACCGGCTAAGCTCCCTTGATACCAGATTCCGACCCAAAAACCTTCTTTATTTACAAAACGAAATAAAGACCTTTTGATAAAAGCCTGTGAATCTTCTACTTGATTTGTAATGGCGGGAAAGCTTAACCACTGACTTAAAAAATCTTTGTTGGCTGTTACTAATCCAAATAAGCTTTGTGCATCATTTTCTTCCAGCAAGGAAAGTATAATATCTTGATTCACCTGATAATTGAGCACCTTGCTCCCTCCCCTCTTTTTCATTCATTAGATCTGTACTGTCTGATAATTTCTTAAAGCCTCTTTATTTAAAAATAAATTATTTCCTTTTATTCTATCATTCATTACAATTTTTCCATATGAAAAACAGCTATAGAATCATATATTCCATAGCTGTTTTGATAACCTATTTATTTTCTGTTAATGCTTGAAGTGCCAATGCAGCACCCTTTTGCCCATGCTCGATACAGTCAGGAATCCCTGTTCCATCATAAGAGCTGCCGATTAATGCTAAGCCTGGGAGTTGATGAGTTACATAATCTCTAATCCGGCTGACAAGCTCCAAATGACCGGTATGATACTGCGGCCTGGCATCAACAAATCTGGTGATCTCATAAAATAAAGGCTGTCCCTTGATTTTCATTACTTTATTTAAATCTTTTATGACAATATCAACCAGCGTCTCATCTGTTTCGTTTACAATATCCTGATCATCAGGCTTGCCGACATAACAGCGTAATAAAGCTTTTCCCTCCGGTGCTGTTCCTTCCCATTTACGATGGGTCCAGGTACATGCAGTAATGCGGTAATTACTATTTCTGGTGACCAGAAAGCCTGTTCCGTCCAAATCACGTTTGATCTGTTTTTCATCAAAGGCGAGTACAACATTCGCAGTCGATGTCGCCGGAATATCAAATAGTTCCTGCAAAGGCTGATGCTTGCTCAGCATGCCGGGAACCTGTGTATGCGGTACGGCAAGCAAAACGAAATCAGCTGTTAAGACTTCACCAGAATCTAACAGAAGATGATAGCCTGCTGCTTTTTTCTCGATATGGTTTACTTTATTCTCACGGATGATTTCAACTGCATCAAGCTTTGCTTCCAGCGTGTCGACAAGTGTCTGCAAACCGTTTGTGAAAGAGAAAAACTGGCCTTGCGTTGTTTTAGCATTTTTGTTTTTTTCAGGCTTCGGCATCGTTTTACTGAGGCCTTTCATCACACTGCCGTATTCCTGCTCCATTCTCCCGAAAATAGGATAAATTGCTTGAAGACTCATTTGATCAATATCGCCCGAGTGAATTCCGGAAAGCAGCGGATCAATTTGATTATCAACGATTTGATCGCCAAAACGGCGGCGCATAAAGTGTCCAAGTGATTCATCTTCTGTGTTTTTTTTCTTTGGCATGACCAGATCCATTAAGGCGCGGATTTTTCCTGTCAGCGTGAATGACTTTGAACGGAGAAGCGGTCCAATTTCTTTCGGCACGCCCATAAATGCCCCTTTTGGCATTTTATGCAGCTTACTTTTAAGCAGCATAAAGGATTGGCCGGTGGAATTACGTTTTGTTTGATCAAGTATACCTAATTCTTCCGCCAATTCCATTGCAGCCGGTTTTCGTGCTAAAAGAGAATCGGGTCCTTTTTCAATCGTAAAGCCATCTTTTTTTATCGTATGAATCCGTCCACCGAGCCGGTCAGAGCCTTCAACCAGTGCAATTTCAATCGGCAGCATTGCTGATTTCACCTGTTTTTGAAGGTAATAGGCAGCAGATAACCCTGTTATGCCGCCGCCTATGATGACAACTCTTTTTTTATTCATTACGCAGCACGCTTCACTTTCTTTAGCACCACATTTGCCAATGTTTCAATAAACGCTGGGCGCGCATTTGGCATTTCTGGACGATAGTAGCTTGCTCCAACTTCATCACAGACTACTTTACATTCATAATCATTATCATATAGAACCTCAAGATGATCTGCTACAAAACCAACTGGTGTATAAATAAACGCTTTATACCCTTCTTTGTTATATAATTCCTTTGTTAAATCCTGAACGTCCGGTCCCAGCCAGGGATCTGGCGTGTTTCCTTCACTTTGCCAGCCCACTTCATAATTTTTTACCTCTGCAGCTTCCGCTAATAATTGTGCTGTTTCCTCTAATTGCTGCTTATATGGATCTCCGTGCTGAAGAATTTTTTCCGGAAGACTGTGTGCAGATACGATTAACACAGCATGATCCTTTTCTTCCTCAGGCATTTTCGCAAATGTATTTTTCACACCTTTAGCCCAGAAATCAATAAACCCTGGTTCTGTATACCAATCCTGAACAGATTCAATGCTGATACCATGCTTTTCTGCTGTTTGATTGGCACGTTCATTATAAGACTTTACACTGAATGTAGAGTAATGCGGCGCTAAAACGATAGATACCGCCTCTTTTATCCCATCCTTTGCCATTTCTTCTACGGCATCCTCAATAAATGGCGTAATATGCTTTAAGCCGATATATGCTTTAAATTCATATTCATCCTGTACTTCATTCAGCTTGTTTTCCAGTGCATACGTTTGTTCCTTCGTTATTTTTGCTAAAGGGGAGATGCCGCCAATTGCTTCATAACGATCCTTTAAATCCTGCAGCGCATCCGGATCCGGCTTTCTGCCATGACGAATATGTGTGTAATAAGGTTCAATATCCTCTTCTTTATACGGCGTTCCGTACGCCATTACTAATAGTCCTAATTTTTTCTTTCCCATTCCCAATACACCTCGTTACATTTTGTTGTTCAAAAGCTGGAAAAGTATATATTTTTATGAATCTACTTTCCAGACAAAGTTTAAATCTAATTTAAACAGGTCCAGATTTGAACACTATTCATTTTTGTTTGGAATAGCTGTGAATAAGATCTGTCAGCCGCTTTAACGTTTCCGGCTTAATATCCGGTGTAACACCATGGCCAAGATTAAAAACATACCCTTCTGTATTCGATCCCTGGTCAAGGATTGCTTTCGTTCTCTTTTCAATTATTTCCCAATCACTAAGTAAAATAGCAGGATCCAGATTCCCTTGCAATGTTTTCGTGACCCCGAGACTTCTCGCTTCCTCTACAGAAGTGCGCCAATCCAGACCGATGACATCTACCGGCAGATCATTCCACTCTAAAAGCAGATGACTTGCTCCTACACCAAAGGTAATCAGCGGAACATCATACTTTTTTAATGCGGAAAAAATATCCGTCATCACCGGTTTAATAAAATAGCGATAATCTGCTACATTCAATGCGCCGACCCAAGAATCAAAAATTTGAATAGCGCTTGCACCAGCTTTTATTTGCGCTTCTGCATAACGGATAATCATTTGTGCCAATTTGTCCATTAATGCAAACCACGTCTCCGGCTCACGGTACATCAATGCTTTGGTTTTCGTATAGTTTTTAGAGGGGCCTCCCTCAATCATATAGCTTGCCAATGTAAACGGTGCTCCAGAAAAGCCGATTAATGGCACTTCCAGCTGCTCCTCTGTCAGCAGACGAATCGTATCCAGAACGTATGGAACATCCGTTTCCGGGTTTATCTCACCCAGTTTGTCAACATCCTGCTTCGTTTTAATTGGCTGGTCAATCACCGGACCAACACCACTTTTGATTTCTACATCAACTCCGATAGCAGGAAGCGGCGTCATAATATCTTTATAAAGAATGGCTGCATCCACGCCATAATTTTCTACCGGAAGTCTTGTAACATACGCACAAAGCTCTGGCTGGTGTGTAATTTCAAAAAGAGAATACTTTTCTTTTAGTGCCCGATACTCTGGTTGTGACCTTCCAGCCTGACGCATAAACCAGGCTGGTGTGTAATCTGTTTTTTGTCCGCGATAAGCGTCTAAAATTGTCGTGTTCTTTACTTTTGCCATACAACGTTCATCCTTTATAGTCTTTTTCCATCTATAACTATATCTATTTATTCCACATCTGTATAGAGCTATAAACTGTTTGTCATTAAATTGTCTCATTTTATAATTATTCTAAGAAAATATTTCTTCTAAAAAGGTCTTCAACTACGTCCTATCAAAAGAAGGATACAGATGCTGAATGAGACCCTTCTAAATTCGTAATAGGGTCAACTGGTACAACATAGTACGTTTCATTACGGAACCAGACATCGTCAACGATAAATTCTGTTTCACCTTCTACCTCTCCTACCAGCTCATCTTGACCATCTTCTTCCTTGTAGATACGATAGATAACTCGGTCATCTTCAGCTCCCTGCCAAGTAAGCTTTCCTTTTAACAGGGCAAAGCCGCCAAAGGTATAGCTTGCATCTACATGCTCAATAACTGGTAAATCAATTGGCTCCGGCAACGGCTCTACACCTTCTGGCATTTCAAAGGCTGCTGTTAATGCGGAACCTGTCTGATTATCAATTTCTGTCAATATTTTTTTGGTTAACGACGTAGGATAAGAGCTGCCGCCGGTTAAATAATGATTTGCGTCTGATTGATCATACCCCATCCACATCGCCGTAACATAGTCTGGCGAATAACCTACAAACCAGGCATCCTTTGTCGCTCCATCTACAAACGGATGCTGTGTTGTTCCTGTTTTACCTGCAAGTTCTTTCCCGTAATAGCCCGCACTTGCTGTTCCCGACCGGACAGTCTCTTTAAGTATTTCTGTCATATCCCAGGCAACCTGCGGTGTAAATACTTCTTTATTTCTTGTTTCGGACTGATAAATAATCTCGCCGTTACGGTCTTTAATCTCTGCGATAGCCGTTGCTTTTGACATACTTCCATCATTTGCAAAGGTCTGATAGCTTTGCGCCATTTGCAGCGGTGTAACACCTTTTTCTAATCCTCCTAATGCAATGGACAGCCCCTTATCATCAATCGGCATATCCATTTTTTCCAGATATGATTTGGCGTTATCTATACCAATCTCATCCAGCAGCCAGACAGCAGAGGTATTTGTTGATTCTACAATAGCTTGATAAATGGTAATATTATTCTTATATTCTCCACTGACATTAGTTACTTCATACTCTTCCATATATTGATCCGGAATAATCGTATACGGATTATACGTATCTTCCTGCATCAGTGCAGGTGCATAGACGGCAACCGGTTTAAAGGTTGATCCCGGCTGACGCTGTACATTTGCCCGGTTTAAATCCCCAAAAGTATAGTTGCGCCCGCCAATAGCAGATATAATATGCCCATTATTTTTATCCAGCATAACAAAGGCGCCTTCTATCCCTTCTGTATTACCTGGGAAAAATGCATCCTCCTGAAAGTTCTGGTAAGCAATCTGTTGAAAATCATCATTCATATAAACCGTGATTTCATAGCCCCCGCTTTGCAGCTCAGCAAAGCTTAAATCATGCTTTTCCGCTGCTTCTTTAATCGCTATATCAACATAGCTGTCCACCCAGGGGTTGGTTCCTCTTTCTTCTTCTGTCAGATTTATTCCCAATCCTTTTTCCTGTTCAGCAATACGTGTTTCCTGATCAATAAAGCCGGCTGATTCCATTGTCATCAGGACGACATTCCGGCGCTCTGCTGCTTTGTCGGGATGATTTAACGGCGAATACCCATTAGGAGCCTTCATCAATCCGGCAAGCAATGCCCCTTCGGAAATCGTTAAATCATCGACATCTTTTGAAAAGAAATATTCGGAAGCCCGTTGCAAACCATATATCCCTTCACCAAAATAGACCTGATTCACATATAGCTCTAATATGTCATCTTTACTCATCGTCCGTTCCAGGTAAAGAGATGCCATCATCTCTTTTATTTTTCTGGACCAGGATTTATCGTTTGAAAGAAACAGGTTTTTAGATAGTTGCTGTGTAATGGTACTGCCCCCTTCCACCTTACTCCTCGCTATAATATCACGATAAACAGCCCGGCCGATCGATTGTAAATCAATACCCTGATGTTCATAGAAACGGCGATCCTCTACAGCAATAAATGCCTGCAAAACATGATCCGGGATATGATCTACCGAAATATATTCCCTATTCTCGTTATATAACGTCCTAATCACTTCTCCGTCTTCCGTGCGAATGGTGGTCGTTAAATCCAGCAGTAAATCATCTTCATCTGCAATCATCTTTCCGCCTAAAATAAGCAGACCATAGCCGCTTAACAGCAGGATAAAAACGGCAGCAACTGCCACTCCAAACCACTTTATCTTTTGTCGAAAAACATTCTTCTGTTTTTTTCTTCTTTCATTTCGCTTTTCGCTTCTTCTTTCATTTCTTCGTTCACTTCTCATAAGCTCACCTCAAGTAGCATGTACCCCTATATTATACGCCATTCTTATCTTTTGATAAAGAATAGACACCCTTAAATTCCGTGGGCATTCGACAAAAGGATATTGTTTTCAATATTATTTGTATTTGTGTACAATTTAATAATAAAGGCTGTTTTAGATGATCCATAACAAGGAGGAAATTTTATGAAAGCATTTATGTCAAGAGGAACGATCAATTTTTTGGAAACGTTAGAGCGGAAGCATGCAAATATTGATTTTTACTTTATTGCCAGTAATGATGGCGGGATTGCCTACTATGAAAATAGCTCTAAAAACATTTTTACAGCCGGACAATGCTTTGAAATATTAAAATCCGTCGGCAAATTATCAAAAGAAGGATATGTTGTGATGAACCACCTCCCGGTTTCTGAGGATAGCAGTTCCACTTTCGAATATCGAATGAAGCATAGTGACAGCGGCATTGAAGAGATGGAAGGCTTTCAGGCATGGCGTTTTTTACGTCAGGAAAAGACGAGTAAATATGTCGTTTTGACACAATGGAAATCATTTTCCGACTTTGAGAACTGGAAAAACTCTGATCAATTTAAAAAAGCGCATGATTCTCAAAAGGCAAAGCAGCCAAGCTACTTTATGGACCGTCCGTTCGTGATTTCGGGTCATATGCATGAGAAAGAAGAATAAAATTTCATTATAAAGTGAAACTTTATTCAGAGGAGTTATTCTTTCATCCCCCTCTGAATAAGGAACACAGGCTAAGTTCGCGTGTCACAAAGCCTTTGTGACCTACATCCTGTAGACCCGAACGAATCGGGCCGTTACTGGCTGTTTGATCTACTGCTTAGAATTTTCAGATTCCCTCCATTCTTGAAGTGGGAGGCTTACAAAAGCTCTTCGATGGGGCGAGTAATCGCAGCCCCAGTCCCAGCCAGTTACACTGCGATAAATAAAAAGGTTGCTCCCTTTATTTGCGGACAACCTTTTTATGCGAACAACATACCTTTACTTCCTGATATGCTTCTATCAATCTTCCGTTACTTTAAACAATTGATTGCGGTGTACGTAAACAGCAGCTTGGGTTCTGTCATTCACTTCCAGTTTGCTTAAAATACTGCTCACATGCGTTTTGACCGTTTTAATCCCAATGTAGAGTTTTTCACTGATTTCTTGATTCGTCATCCCGTCTCCAATACACAAAAGCACCTCCAGTTCCCGCTCGGTAAGGTCTTCGTGAGGTTTTTTAACCGGGGAGCGAAAACGGCTCATCATCTTACTGGCAACTTTCGGCTCAATCACATTTTCATCTTTGGCAGCTTTTCGTACAGCATCAGCGATTTCCTGTGCATTGGACGTTTTTAATATATAGCTGAACGCTCCAGCCTCCAGTGCAGGGATAACCTGTTCATTATCGTAATAGGATGTCAAAATAATAACCTTGCAGGCCGGGTGGGATGCTATGATTTGCTTGGTCGCTTCTATCCCGTTCCCATTTTCCATAATTAAATCCATCAGCACAACTTCCGGCTGCTCCTCGATAACCAGCTTAGCCCCTTCAAAGCCACTGTCAGCCTGCCCCACAACCTCTATATCATCCTCTGTCTGTAAAAAAGAAATAACCCCTTTTCGTACAACATCATGATCATCAACTACAATAACACGAATCATAACACATTCTCCCCTTTGCTAACTCCCCTGGTTAGGAATTCGAATATAAATGTATGTACCCTGCCCTTTTTTCGAACGGATGGTAAACGTTCCACCTAACTCCTCACAGCGTTCTTTCATTGTTTTCAATCCATAGGAGGCTTTATTATTCTGTTGATTTTCTGTTTCAAATCCTACTCCATCATCTTCAATCCGGACAAATATTTCTTCCTGCTTTCGTTTAATTTCAATTTGAACAGTATTTGCATTCGCATGCCGAAGTATATTGGATAAAGATTCCTGAACAATTCGAAACAGATGTTCCTCAACGACTTCTTTTAAATGTAATCTTTCATCAATATCAATTTGGAATGTCAGATTACTTTTCTGTTCCAAAGCATCTATTAATTTTTGCACACCTTCTTCCAGTGTCTCGCCACCTGTAAGATAAACCGGTCGTAAATGAAGTAATAATGCACGCATTTCTGCTTGTGCCTGATGAGCTGAATGCACTGCCTCCTGCATCTGCTCCTTTGCAACGGCCGGATTTTTATCAAACAGCTTTAATGCTGTTTCGGACAGCATCGCCAGCCCAAAGAGTTCCTGACTGACAGCGTCATGAAGGTCGCGGGCAATCCGCTGTCTTTCCTCAATAACTGCGGCTTTATGTGCTGATTTCGCATAATCTGCTTTTTCATCAGCCATTCGCTGTAATGACTGGACCTGGCGTTGTAATTTGTCCCCTAAATCATTAAGCTCATCAATGATCCGATCTGTCTCGTCTATCTCTTCATGAGCCTTCGAAATTTTAGAAGTATAATTTCCATTGGCATATTGCTTGATTTGAATGGAGATGGCATCTAAACGAACCTTTAAAAAGTTTCCGATTTGTGTAAATCCTGCCTGTAAGGATAAAATAAAGCCGATAACCATATACAGACCGATAAATAAAAAGATACTTTGTGCTGTTAACCATACAGGCTCCCAAATAACATATAAAGATAGAATAATTGCCAGCAGGATACAAGCTGTTAAAAATAAATGGTATAGATGCAATTTAATAAAGCTGTACCGGACACTTTTCCATCGCTGTTTCATTACCTGTCCTCCTTTAAACCCGGTCAATACGAATAGAGCCTGCCTTTAATCGTAAGACAATGTGTAATTTTTTAGTAGCACTTTCGTACTGATCTGTTTCATAAAATACTTCCGTGTTAATCCCTGTTGATTCTTCGTCCAGAATCTTTATGTCCCCTGCCTTAGCCGTTGCATGTGCCTGAAATTCCACTTCTTCCGGGATAAGCATTGTAACATCCCCTGCCATCGAGCGAATCGATATTTCTGTTTCTTCATCCGGAATATACGCATCCGTTAAATCCAGATAAAAACTGCCAGCCAATGTATTTATATGCATTGTCTCCAGATTCCAGTTACCCTTCTTCTCCATATCACCTATGCTAAACACTGTCTCTCTTTTATCTGACTGGGTGTAAAACCCTTTATTATTTTCTCTCCACTTTCTTCCTTTTCCTGCTCTATTAATACGACCTAAATAAAAATGAACGCCACGGAATAAACTTATTCCCATGAAAATCAGAATCATTGGCCAAAGCTTAAACACACTCCAAAATGTAAAGTCGACTACGCCAAAACGACCTGCTAACAAAAGCCCCCCAAAAACAAGCAAGAAGGTACCTATCATCCAGCTTCCCCGATTTTTAATAATAGCTGAACCTAGCAGCACTGCTCCGGCAGCAACAAAGAATAACGGATAAATATATTTCCAGCCAAACTTTAATTCAAAACCATCTATATTTAAACTGTTTACAATAATCATTATTCCAACCCAAATAAAACAAATTGCTATAAAATAGGATAAAACTCTTTTCATGCGTTTTATCAACTCCTTTCTCTCTCTGCTTCCATTTTACTTCAAAAAGCAATTTACAAAGAACCTTCTTTAGAATGTTTTCTCCTCCGTCTCAGGTCTGAGATCTCTCTGTCCATACGTATATATAAACAAAGCAGCGTAAAGCCAACCGTAAATCCGGCAACAATATCCGTTAGATAATGCACATTAATAAAAAAGCGGCTGATTCCAATCAAACATACGAGCGTTCCTAATACAATCTGTACAGCCAGCTTTATTTTTTCTGAACGAATTTTTTTACATAATAAATAAGCCATCAATCCATAGCAAACCATGGGAATCATACTATGTCCGGATGGAAAACTGAAGCCCTCTGCATTGAGAGCAGCAGAAATACTTGGCCTTTCTCTGGCTACCAGCTGCTTGATCCATACATTCAATAAATGAGCAAATAACGAACCTCCTAAGAGCAGTAACCCTGGATACCAACGCTTATATAAAAGCATGACAGCTATCGCGGCTGTAACAGCTATCGGGATAAGCACATGCGAAGACCCTAACTCTGTAACTGCACGAAAAAAATCATATATACCAGTTCCATGAACAAGGGTAACAACTTCCCTTGTCCATTGATCAGTATAAGGAAGTACCTCCAGCCTGATTTGTATGACCCAGACGATACTTAGTAAAAATGCCACTAACCATATGCTCCATAAAACGGATGCTGATCTATTTTTCATGCAACCTCTCCTTTTTCGCTCTCTATAATTATGCTATACAGGTTTGGAAAAAATAACAATGGGAAATATAAATAAAAGAAAAAGAAAAGTCATAAAAAGGGTGATGAAGAAATGGATGCAAAACTACAAGAATTAATTGATGGATTAAATGAAGATTTATCGAATGAATATGCTGCTGCGATTCAATATACGTATAGCGCATCTGTTGTTTCCGGACTATACAGATCAGCTTTAAAACCATTCTTTGAATCAGAAATTACAGACGAATTAGGTCATGCACTTTACTTATCAGAAAAAATTAAATCGCTTGGCGGTACACCGACGACAACGGCGGCTCCCGTGCCACAGCCTGCACAAGTTGTTGATTTATTGAAGGCGGCTTTGCAATCAGAAGCAGATACGATTGAACGCTATGAAAAAAGAAAAGCACAAGCTGAAGAGCTGGGTTTAACAGAGCTTGTGGTTAAATTGGAGGATTTAATTTCTGATGAAACACACCATAAAGAAGAAATTGAAAGATTATTAGAAGACCCACGTATTCATTAAAAAACAATAAATATATTTTGTTATCCATGAGGTGATCCCCCTCATGGTTTTTATTTACGCCAAACATTTCAACTCTCGAAGTATTTTACTCTACAGTACTATGGATTAATGCTATAATGGAAGAGATTGCATTTCTTTTTACTCTCAAAGCTATCAATCTGAAGAGGTGATTAACATGTTATCAGCAATTCATTCACTCATTGATAACACATATAACGAAATGGTAGACATCCGCAGGTACTTGCACCAGCATCCGGAACTATCCTTTCAAGAAACGAAAACCGCTAAATACATTGCAGATTATTATGAAAAATTAGGTATTCCTTATGAAAAAAATGTTGGCGGAAATGGTGTTGTTGCCACGCTGAAAGGAGCAAAGCCGGGAAAAACTGTTGCTTTTCGCGCTGATTTTGATGCCCTGCCTATTCAGGATGAGAAGGATGTTCCTTACAAATCACAGGTTCCCGGTGTCATGCATGCTTGCGGGCATGATGGACATACAGCTATCCTGCTTACATTTGCCAAGGTGATGCTGCAGTTCCAAAATGAACTGGAAGGAACCATTGTTTTTATTCATCAGCATGCAGAGGAATATGCTCCGGGCGGGGCAAAGCCAATCGTTGAAGCTGGTACTTTAAAAGATGTAGATGCTGTATTTGGTACGCACTTATGGGCAACCTTACCGCTTGGCAGTATCTATTCGACTCATCAGGCTATTATGGCAGGCACAGACCGATTTGAAATTACGATTCAGGGTCAGGGCGGACACGGCGCCATTCCCCAGGATACAAAGGATGCAATTGTGATTGGTTCGGAGATCGTCTCCGGGTTCCAGCAGATTGTAAGCAGGCGGTTAAGTCCGCTAACTTCTGCCGTTATCTCTATCGGTATTTTTGAAGCCGGAAATGCCTTTAATATCATTGCCGACCAGTCAAAATTAGTTGGAACCGTCAGACATTTCGATATAGCTGTGCAGGAGAAAATCATTCAGGAAATGGACCGAATTTTAAAAGGCATTTGCGATTCTTTCGATGCTTCCTATCAGTTCGACTATGTTAAAGGATACCCGCCAGTTATCAACCATCCGGAACAGACAAATCTTGTCCTGGAAGCAACAAAATCCATTGAAGGTGTAGATATCGCTGCGATTACGGAACCATTAATGGTAGGAGAAGATTTTGCCTACTATTTATTAGAAAAACCAGGATCTTTCTTCCTGACAGGTGCTAATCTGAAAGGGAATGATTATCCGCATCATCATCCAAAATTTGATATTGATGAGCGTTCCATGGTAATTGCTGCAAAAGCATTTGCCAATATTTACTTAGCCTATCAGGAACAAGCAAAAGAAGCTCTTTAAGTGTGTGCTCAAAAAAACATATAATTATACAATATTTCATTTTTCTCTAACTAAAATAAGCTGACGGAAATCATTCTGCCGTCAGCTTGTTTTTATACTTCATCTAATTTAGGCTTTACATAAAATCTAATATAGCCCCATACAAAGGTAAGACCGCCAATTAATATGATCCCGCTCCCCAGCCACTCCAGCTGAAAAATAAATAAAAATGTAAATACAAATGACTGCACGTAGCCAAGCTTGCGAATAATTTTCATAACCGCTGTTTGTTTTAAGCCTGGATTTAGCGGATAAAGATCCAGCCACATTTGTGTACGGTGATGCTGGTAAAGAGCCATCATTTGAAATAGACTTAAATATATAAACAAAATAGCAAACAATATTTTTATCCAGACATTTGGAATAATCCAGATAAAAATACCTCCAATGATTACGAGCCGTATATACATTCCTAAATAATCCCCACTGCGCAAAAAGGAAATCTGGTATAAATAATCATAGGCAGCAGGCCGCTCAAATGGAATTCTGCTGATAAAGGTTTTTATCAGCCACTCTCTTCTTTTCACCCTATTTTTCAAATGTGGAACATCTGCAAATAAATTGGCAATACGGTAAAAGGATTGCTGGCTGCTCTGGTCCTTGTCTATTAACAGTTCCCAAAAAATTCCCGGCTGTTTTGCTGCTACAATAAAATCATATACGATAATAAGAAGCAGCAGCACGATCGTTATCACAGCAAATAAAGCTTGTCCTTCTACAACAAAATAAGCTGTCACGATATTAAGCAGTGTCCGCGCTGTTAAATCCACTGTTCGCAGATTCTTATCCCGCGCCTTCATCATATTCCAGTTAGTCAGCATGTTCATTCCTTTTAAAATAAGAAATAAGAAAATGGTGACAAGGTATACACTTCCAGCCCGCCCGTTAAAGCTTGTAAAATATAGTGGACCAAAGGCAGCTGCGGCCAATACAATCAGATACATCTGAATGATAAAGCTATACATAATGCTATTTCGGAAATACGCTCCCATTCGCTGTTCAGCGGCAGTAAGAAATACCAGGTCCGGCTCCTGCAGCAATGTCCGGATCGGATTATAGCTGATTAGCAGCCCTAGTGCACTTCCCATGATTATCCCGGTCGGGAAATTCTCCGGCAGCTGTTCAAGCCACTGCTGATAATAATATGCTGTTGCAGCTGTGAAAAATAGCATCGCAAATGCAATATGCCCGTTAAACATATATTTTAAATACCTGCTTAAATTTTTCACATGTGCAGATAAACGTTTTTTATAAAAAGCATGAGAATCAAACATGATCATCTTCCTTTGTCAGCTGAACATATAAATCATCTAATGTCGCAGCCGGCATCTGGAACTCTCTACGAAGCTCTTCCAGCGTTCCTTCTGCCCGCAATTCTCCATCATGTAAAATAATAAAACGATCACAGTACCTTTCAGCTGTTGCCAAAATATGCGTGGACATTAATACACCTGCCCCCTGCTTTTTCATGGAGTCCATCATTTGCAGGTAAGATTGAATACCTAACGGGTCCAGGCCGACAAACGGCTCATCAACGATATAAAGCGGCGGTTCAATCAGAAAAGCACACATAATCATGACCTTCTGCCGCATCCCTTTGGAAAAATGGACTGGAAACCAGTTTAATTTCTTTTCCAGCCGGAATTCCTTTAAAAGCTTAGGCAGCCTTCGCTCAAACACCTCTTCTTCAATGCCATAAGCCATTGCTGTCAGCTTAAGATGCTCGTACAAGGTCAGCTCATCATACAGGATTGGCATTTCTGGAATGTATGCCATCTGATTACGATATGCTCCCGGATCATCCTGAAAGCTTTTCCCCTGTACAAGCACCTTCCCTTTCTTTGGATGCATTAATCCGATAATGTGCTTAATCGTGGTACTTTTCCCAGCACCATTTAACCCGATCAGTCCGACGATTTCTCCTTTGTTTAAATCAAATGATATATCATGCAGCACATTTTTATGAGTATAGCCTCCGTATAAGTTTTCAATATGTAATAAAGGGCTCACCTTGTCAACCTCCTTCTTTCATTACTTTAGATTTTATCATCATTCGGAAAATATTCCAAAATGAACTGTTCTACAAATTACGGGAAGATTTTTGCAGTGTTTCTAAAAGGTTTAATGTAGAATGCTTTACTTTACCCGGTCCAACTCTATACAATAGATAAAAGAATTCATTTAAAATAGTTAAGGAGGAAGAAAGTATGGCACATGAAGATTGTATTTTTTGCAAGATAATTGACGGGGATATCCCCTCTGCTAAAGTTTACGAGGATGAAAAGGTTTATGCTTTTCTGGATATCAGTCAAGTAACAAAAGGTCATACCCTTGTTATCCCGAAAGAACACACGAAAAATATTTATGAAACTCCGCCAGAAGTGGCAAAGGAATTATTCAGCAAAATACCCGTTATTGCCAACGCTATACGTGATGCGTATCAGCCGTTAGGAATCAACCTGCTCAATAATAATGAAGCAGCAGCTGAACAGTCTGTGTTCCACCTGCACATTCATTTAATTCCTCGTTACGGCGATGGAGATGGTTATACACCAAACTGGATAACGCATACAGAGGATTATACATCAGACGATTTACAGGCTGTTGCAAAAGCAATTAGCGGACAAATCAAGCAGTAAATCTGGTTCATTTCATTCTTTTTATTTTTTAATGTATTTGATATACTGACTGTAACCTTTCGCGGCTGGCGGTGAGCGCACAACCGGAAAGCTGAGTTTAGAAAAGCAGAGGAGAGTTAAGTAATGAAGACAAAAATTTTAACTGTACTCGCTCTTTTGGTGAGTATCGGAACCGTGCTGCATTTTATTATGCCCCCGCTATTATTTGGAGTAAAGCCTGATATGATGCTGGCGATGATGTTTTTAGGAATTATTTTATTTCCGAAGTGGAACTATGTTCTTCTGCTTGCGTTTGCAACTGGAGCCATTTCTGCTTTAACAACAGCAGCTCCGGGAGGACAAATTGCCAATCTAATTGATAAACCGTTAACAGCATTTGCTTTCTTTTTATTATTTTTACTGGTAAGAAAGCACATGAACACAAAAGCCACAGCAGCAGCATTAACTTTTGTGGGCACACTTATCAGCGGCATTATCTTTTTATCAATAGCCCTATTCTTCATCGGATTCTTAGAAGGCGGTTTTTCAGCTTTATTAGCAGCTGTCGTTCTTCCGGCAGCAGTTATGAATACAGTCATTATTTTGGTTGTTTATCCAATTGTAGAGGGGATTATGAAACGAAGTAAAGCAGCTACGGTTTAATGCAGGAGGAAGGGAGAAAAATATGATTCCCTTCCCGTCTTCCAAAGTATTCGTTCCATTTTAAATTGGAGCGAATGCTTTTTTCTTTACACGTTAGAAAAGTAAAAAATTTTAGCTTGGAAGTAATTCGGCGCAGTAAAAATTTTAAAGTACCAAGTATAAGCGCAACGAAGGCGATCCATCCTGCGCTATCAGGCTTGACTTGCTAAGTTTTCTTTAAGAAACAAAGCATATTTATCCTATCCCGTCCATTTTGTGTTAGAATAAAGGGAGTAGAAAACATTCATACTAGCAGAAAATGATTCTATTTCCTATACTATACATAAACATTTACTTTACAGGAGCATGTTTAAGTACATATAGTAAAAGGAAAAGGTATATGTGAAAGAAGAAAGGAGTGCGTTTCCTATTATGTCTAAGAAAAAATCATTAACCCTGGGATTTATCGTTGGAGCATCTGTCAGTGCTGGTATTGCACTATTAAGCACACCTGAATCAGGTAAGGATGTTCGTCAAAGAGTAAAAAGTCAATCCTTAGAATTAAAAGAATTATTGATGAATCTAAAAGAAGACAGTATCCGCTTGAAAGAACAGCTGCTTCGAACTTCTAAAGAAGGTGCTGTTTTAGTTAAAGAGCTGACAGAAGAAATGCGAAAATCCGTTGAAGATTGGAAAACTGCTGTAGAGCCTCAGCAGGAAAATATCCATCAATCACTGGAACAAATTGAATCAAGTATTCGTGAATTAGAAGAAAAACTTAAAAACACAAATGCCAATTCATAAAACAAAGCTTTATTTACCGGGTTCGCATTTACCCCAGTAAATAATAGCTGAGTGAATCAGGAGATGTAGTGCTCCGTTTTTCCCCCATACTCATAAAGTGATTTTTCTCGTTGTTAGCAGGGGAAATTACGGACACTCATGCTGTGATACGGTGAAACTTAATTTAGCGGGCGGGTTTTTCCCGTTAAATTTTAGTTGAACCAATCAGGAAATGTAGTGCTCCGTTTTCCCCTCATACTTATAAAGTGATTTTTCTGTTGTTAGCAGGGGAAATTACCGACACTCATGCTGTGATAAAAAGAAAGCTTTTGCTGGCAAATTACCGCTGGTGAAGGCTTTCTTTATTGTTATCTTTTAGCCGGTAAACTATCCTGCTCCATCAAGTTTTGCTGTATCACTGTTCAACAGTGATTGTTTTTGATAGAGTTAGAGGGGTATCATTATTGTAAAGGGGCGTAAATTGAACATGGCTATCTTTTATATTATTTTTGGTTTTTTTATATTACTTATCTTCAACGTCATGATTAGCGCTTTGAGCGCAAAGATGGAGCTTTCCAAGCAGAAATCAGAAAGAATGGATCGGGTTACAAATATGATATTAGTAGCCATGCTTGTTTGTTCTTATCTACGTGTTTTAAATGTGACAGTTTAATGTGATTTTTAAGTAAAATGTTGAAAATAATGATTTGAATGAGAAAAGTATGATATATTATTAATCATGGTAAACAATAAAAGTAAGATTAGGAAAGAGTAGGAGTGTATATCAGATATGAAGAAATGGACATTAGCTGCAACAATATCTGCAAGCGTACTTGCACTAGCTGCATGTAACTCTTCAGACGGTGAAGTAGTTGCATCAACAGATGCTGGCGATATTACAAAAGAAGAATTTTATGAAGAATTAAAAGATCGTAACGGTCAAGCTGTTCTGGAGGAGCTTATTACAATAAAAGTTCTGGAGGACAAATACGAAGTAACAGACAGTCAAATAGATGACGAAATTGAAAGCATGAAAAGTGAACTGGGTGAAGAACAGTTCGACTCTATGGTTGCACAGCAATTTGGTGATGAAGAAGAGCTCAGAAATCTGGTTTATGTAGGAATGCTGCAAGAAGCCGCTATTTCTGAAGATATGGAAATCACGGAGGAAGACCTGCAGGAGCAATACGATAGAATGAATACAGAAGTAGAAGCTCAGCATATCCTTGTAGAGGATGAAGAAACCGCTAATGAGGTAGTCAAGAAATTAGATGATGGAGAAGAATTTGAAGACCTTGCTGCAGAATACTCTACAGATGGCAGTGCAGAAGATGGCGGTGATCTTGGTTACTTCTCTACCGGTGACATGATTCCTGAATTTGAAGACGCAGCATTCTCTATGGAGCCAGGTGACATTAGTGATCCGGTACAATCTCAATTTGGCTTTCACATCATTAAAGTAAATGATGTACGCGAAAAAGAAGAGTCCATCGGTGACTTTGAGGAATTAAAAGATCAAATAAGAAGTGACCTGGTTCTTCAACAGGCAAATCAAGAAGATATCCAAGCAAAACTTCAAAGTCTTATCGAAGAAGCTAATGTAGATATTTCAGCAGATGGACTTGAGGATTTATTTGAAGAAGCTCCTTCTGAAGAATCTGCTGAGTAATAAATACTAATATTCGTAGATACGTCAAAATAAAAACAATCACTGCCATAATGCATGTGATTGTTTTTATTTTGTTATCGTTCGTGTTCAAACCCCTGGTTCGTTTTCTCCTCTTCTATAGACCTCCCCTTCAAACAAATAGTAAGCCTCGAATACATTCTGTTATTTGGCAATCCTGTTTTTCCAACAGAAAACACGATATTATTCATTGGCAATGTGAATAGTATCGTGTTTATGCAGCTGCTTTATTGCTCTCTTCTTTTCATCCGCTCCTTTTGAATGCGTTCCATATATATTTTACCTTCACGTTCAATAAACTGCCTGTCCAGCTTTCTTTCAGCTAAAAATGCACGTACTGCCATATATCCGCTGAATAAAATTAACAGAATCACTGCAAAAACCCAAATTGGAATCGAGCTCATCTTACATCCCCCTTGTCCACTCCTTACTAAATATATATGAACAAGTTCATAGAAAATGACATCATCTTTACTTTCATCTGTTGGATTCACTGTTAAATTTATTCAAAAGAAGGCTTGTAAAAAGAGCGGTTTTCCATTGCAAAGAGACGCTCTGTAAATTCACCTGGCTGCACCTTGTCCAAAGCTTTATCCAGCATATTCATTTTCGCATCAATTAAATCAATAATATGCAGCAGCTCAGCTTCTCTGATCATTGGAGCCTTTGGGCTGCCCCATTCCGCTTTACCATGATGACTTAAAATCATGTGCTGTAAAATAAGCACTTCCTCTTTGTCTTCTACCTGCAATTCCTTAGCCATTTCTGCTATTTCCTCTACCATAATCGTAATATGGCCAAGCAGCTTGCCTTCCAGTGTATATGTTGTTGATACAACACCGGATAGTTCTTTTATTTTTCCAATATCATGAAGAATGATGCCTGCATATAGTAAATCTTTATTAATGGAAGGATACAGCTCATGAAGCTGACGTGCAATCCCCAGCATACTGACAATATGATACGCCAGCCCGGATGCTACATCATGATGATTTTTCGCAGCAGCCGGATAGATAAGTAATTCATGCTGATATTTTTTCACAAAACCACGTACTATACGTTGTAAAGTAGGGTTTTTCATTTCAAAAATGGCTTCTGTCAGCTTGGCACCGAGCTCCTCTTTTCCTAATGGAGCCTTGCCGACAAAGTCGCTTACCTGTACCTGATCCGTAGCCTGTGATAAGCGAATCGCATGTATCCGTAATTGATTTTTGCCGCGGAATTGATTAATATCTCCTGTCACATGAATAATCTGCTCAGCAATCAAATTCTCTGCGTCCTCTTTGGTGGCATCCCAAAGCTTGGCCTCCAGCTCACCAGACTCATCCCGCAGCATTAATGTTAAAAATGGTTTTCCATTGCTCGTGGTGCCCTTGGTAGCTTCCTTTATTAATAAAAACCCTTCAAATTTATCCCCGACTGTTAAATTTGCAATTCCTTTTTTCATTTTCTTCCTCCTCCCAAATCAAGCATCGCATCAATCAAGAATAATTACTTCTCCATTGACCGCCTGAGCCAGCTCCCTGTGACATGTAAATAATAAGACCTGCTGATTCTCAGACAACCGTTTTAATACCTGTTGCATGCTCTCTGTACGTTCCCTGTCAAAATGCACAAAAGCATCATCCATAAGAAATGGCAAGCCGGATGTTTTGGCCATCACTTCATTAATCGCAAGTTTCAAGGATATATATAGCTGATCTCTTGTACCCTGGGAAAGCTCCTCGATACGAAACCGCTGTTTCGTCTTACTGTTTTCTACCTGAAAAGGCTGTTCCGCTGCTGGTGAGTATATTGTATCATATTGATTTCTAGTAATCTCTTTAAAATATATTTGTGCAGCCTCCATTACAAGAGTCAAATAGGTATCCTTGTATTGTTTTTTTGCAGCAGTGAGCATCCGTAAAGCTGTTTTTTGTACAGCCCAATTCTTGGCTAAATCCTCTAATTCTTCCTTTCCCATTGCCAGTTGATGCATCTGTAAGGATATGTCCTCCGCTGATTCCAGCTGTTCAATGCGTAATTTCTGTTCTGCCTGCTGACTTTTTAATTGTTCTAATTCTTCTTCGTAATCTGCTAATGCCAGCTCCTGGTCTTTTATATTTTTATAATGGTTATCAAATTCCAATGACTCCTCTGTCCATTTCTGCTGCCATTTTTCCGGAAGCATGATATCGATTCTTTCTTTCAGTTCCTCCTGGCGGGCATCCAATTTATTATAATCTTCTTTCCTTGCTTTCTTCTCAGCATAAATCTCTACAGACGCTGCTCCTGCTGCTTTTAATTGCTTATCCAGCTCCTCTTTATAATACTGTTTCTTTTGGGTTAGCACTGACTGTTTATTTTGTACATCTTTTATCCATTGGGCAAGCTGCCCGCGCTCATACTGATACCGCTGCTCCTGTTGCTGTATCTTCTCTAATGTAAGCATCATCTCTTCCAAACTTATCTCACTGGCCGCCCCATTTTGTTGTTCAAACCACTTCTTAACCTGAGCAGAAAATGTACTTATTCGTTCTTTGACTCTATCTAATTCCTTTTTTAATTTATTCTTTTCATTGGTCAGCTGAAGCAGTTTTTGCAGCAAGTGATAGATATCCTGCCAATAAAAAACATCGACAGCTTGTAAAAACGGAAACTGCTTTTGCTGGCTGACGATACGCTCCTCTAGTCTTTGCTTTTGCTCTGTTAAATCATATCGTACTGCTTCATTTACCTCGATCTGACTAATTATTTGTTGTAATGCAGCTTTTAAATTATGCATCTGCCTGTGCAAGGCTTGCTGCTCTTTTAGAATTTCCTGTGCCTCTAAATATTCCGCTTCCGTTACATCGGTTTCAGGTTCTGATTGATTTGTCTGCCAGCTTTCCTGCTCCTGCTTTATATTTTTGATATCCTGCTGTTGTACACGTCGATAATAATATACCCCAACTACACTAGCAAGGCTTAATAAATATAACCAGGGCATGTTTCCAGTGTACCCGATCAAAGCTGCTCCCAAGGCTACCATAACCCCGATAATGACAACGAATCTTGCTTGCTTCAGCTTCTCCTGAAGCATTTGATTAAGCATCTGGTCCATATACCTTTGCTGCGTTTTATCCAGATTATTTGTCTGTTGATAAGCATTTATTCGCTGTTGTAATTCTTCTACATGCACATCTGCAAGCAATTCTTTTTCTACAGCCTTACATTCTGTCTGGATTCTCAGCTGCTCTTGGATAAGCTGCTCTTTTTGCCGCATATTATCAGCCAAGTTCTCGTGGATACTTTCCCGCTCTTTCCGCAGCACTGCCCATTCTTTTTCAAGATAAAACGGCAAATCCAGCTGTTCTAAATCATCCATGGTAATATGAACCTGCTTCTCCTGAATCATCTCCGCTATTTCACGGGTCTTATAGTTATAGTCCTGCTTTAAGGTTTTTTGACGTTCTATCATTAATGCTATTTCCGATTTTTGATTTAAGAATTGGTTTAATTGCTCTTTTTCCTTATCTGGGAGAGAAATTGATTCCAGATTTTTCATTTTTTCGGTATAGGTATCTATTGCAGTCTGCTGGGATCTGAGCTCTCTATCAACATGACTCATATCTGCATGTAACGTCTCGATCTGCTCCTGATTATCCAATGAAAAATCACGAACATCTGCCAGCGCTTGCAGTTCCTTTGAAATACGCAGCATTTCTTTCCGAATGGGAAGGATTTTTTCCAGCTGTTTTTCTTTTTCCAGCTGCTCATTTGTTACTGCAATCTGCTCTTTTTTTAAGATATATTTTTTTTCCAGTGCATGCATTTTTTCTATCTGCTCTTTATAGGATTTTTCCAGCTGCTTGCTTTCTGCTGCCTGTTTATCCTTTACACGCAGCTCACGTAATTTTTCATTAATAACCGGTTTTGTCCCGGATGGTCTAAATTGCTTTTGTAACTCAGACGTAAGCTTCTTCTCCACATTATAAATCGCTGCTGAGCCTGTTAAGCCGACACTTAATAGGAGCTCACTCAGATCCGACTCTTTCATCCCCTCTAATACCGCTAAGTCCTGATCGGAAAAGGAATAAATGGATTGAAAAGTTTCTTTATTCACATTTCCCAACAGATCACTAAACCAGGATGGGCCTCTTTCCTCCCCGTCGCTGCCAAAGCACCTGATTTCCGAGGCTTCCAATCGTTCAATGATAATCATCCCTTCAGAAGAGTGTTCGATGACCATTCTTCCTCCAAGCTTGCTGCTTGTCTTTGGACGATAAAAATCACCTTTCTTCTTGGTCATTCCGAAAAGCATATATAAAATAAATTGATGCAAGGTTGTTTTTCCAGATTCATTATTGCCAAGAAGCGTTATCAGGTGCGAATTAGAAAAGGAAAATGTCTGGTCAACCCACCTGCCAAACCCGTAAATTGTTATTTCCTTTATTTTCACTTTGCCCGCTCCTTCCGTAACAGTTTATTCAGCAACCTGTATGCATCTGCTTGGATAGCCTGCTCCTCTTCATCTGACAAAGAGGATAAAAACCTTCGGGCATCCTTATGTTGATAGATTTCGTTTATCCCTTCCCGAATAAATGCCGTATCAGATTCTGCTAATATATTTTTTAAAAAAGCATCTGCCAGCTGAGATGACTCCTCTTCCAGGATAATTTTATAATGATAAATATACTGCCATGGAAAAGCCTCAACTAATGCTTCATTTATCACTTCGATTAATTCCTGCACCATTACTTCATCCAGCGTGAGCGTTTCCTTTTCTTTAGCTGTTATTTTTAAATACAATAAGCTGGGTTCACTGTATTTCGGCAATTGTCTCATAATTTCTTTTTCGGCCTGGGACGGTGTAAGGCAGTCCTGAATATCCACCTCTGCTTCTTCATAACGGATTGCCTGGAGGGGTAAAAATGTTTGTTTGACCTGATGTTTGTCCAAAGTAATAAGATAACATCCCTTTTCTCCAGTTTCTTTCCGGTGCCTGCCTTGTATATTGCCGGGATAAATAATGGGAGGGTTTGTATGGAGCTGCTGCCGTTTATGTATATGACCCAATGCCCAGTAGTCCATCTGTTTATTTAACAGATCCTTAAGCTGAAATGGCGCATAGCTATCATGCTCTGTATTTGTTGCTACACTGCCATGCAGCATAGCAATATGAAATGGAAATTCCCCATCTGCCGGTTCATACTCTGAAGATTTATTGTCATATACTGCCCTGTTTTCATAGCTGAACCCATATATAGCTGCAGCCGGCTCGCCCTTTTTATAAAAAGGAATGGATGTTACAGATTCGCCAGGAAAAATATGTACATTATCAGGATATTCCACATCAAAGGAATCACCTTTTATAAAATCATGGTTTCCATACGATAAGAATACAGCAATATTTTCATCTGCCAGCCGTTCAAAAGCACGTCGCAGTCTTATTTGTGCTTTTAAGCTTTGTGATTCATGATCGTATAAGTCGCCTGCTAATAAAACAAAGTCTACCCTGTGCTCAATCGCTTTATCAACTAAATGATTCAGAGCGGTAAACGTACTCTCTTGAATTTCTTTAAATATATTTGCCGGAATATGCCTTAACCCTTTAAATAAACTGTCTAAATGCAAATCAGCTGCATGCAAAAAAGTAACCGATGAATGCATGGTATCCCCTCCCCGTTTCATGATATCCTTATTTTAACAGAGGACATAACAGAATGCACGTTCTATAAGCTGGTTATTGCAAGCAAATGAAAAAGCCTACTATGAGCGTAGACTTTTTTTGATACATGTATTATTTTGTAAACTGATTAAGAACATCCATCAGCTCATCAATGGCCTCATCGCCTTCTCCAGATTTCACTGCATCACTGACACAATGCTTAATATGCCGTTCAGCTACTTCAAAGCCTACACGCTTTAAAGCAGAATTGATCGCACTGATTTGGACAAGAATATCGACACAATACCTATCTTCATCAATCATCTTTTGAATACCGCGCACCTGGCCTTCAATTCGTTTTAACCGGTTCGTAACTGCTTTTTTCTCTGCTTCTGTTCTTGGTTTCATTGTATGCTCATGTAAGGAATCCACCGTATCCCTCCTTTTGTCTTCACTTTTAAAATACCACCCTACCGTATATATGTCAACAGGAAAACTTTTCTTAAAAATTGGTATCTAATTGCTAATAGTAAATTATTAATCAACCGAACATATTTAATAATGATGCTAGCATAAGACTTTCCTCCCCCTTTAGAAGGAGATGAAGCCCCTGACAGTGTTTGGAGCACTCGTACTGATGATTTCTTTCGGCTCGTTAATTGTTGCAATTCTGTCCTTTAGCCATAAAAAACTGCACCTCCAATTATTAGATTTGTGTCTAACAATCGGGGTGCAGTTCACCAGCCTGGCAAGCGGATGGAGTGGTTATTTTCAACCAATTCGTGTAGCTGCCCCCTTGAAGGGCTGTTGCGCTAACGTTCGGTGTTACCGCTACCGGACGTTTATTGTATGCTGCTTCTGCTTCACTTATACGATATCTTATTTTTCATTAAGGAAACAACTATTTTTTATCTGAAGCCTGCAGCCCCCAGCTTCAATATTGGTGTTTCCCGCACCTATTCTTTTTTCGACAGGTTTATCGCACGTTTTAAGTCTTTTAATGAGCCTGACTTGCCGTACATCAACACACCGCCTTTGTAGACCCGCGCTGCCAATGCAGCAAATAAAACAATCGTTAACACAAGAATTCCGATGGATAAGCCTATTTCCCAGATTGGAATATTCAGCATGCCGATCCTCAGGAACATAATCATCGGCGCAAAGAATGGTATATAGGATGTTACGGTAATCATTGTCGATTCAGGCATGCTTAAACCTGTTACCGCAAGTATAAATGCAATCACAATTAACATGACCATTGGCATAACTAATTGATTAACATCCTCAATCCGGCTGACTAATGATCCCAGCATCGCAGCTAAGGTTGCATAAAGGAAATATCCTAATAAGAAAAAGACAACTGCATAAATATAAATAACCGGATCATTATTCGTAAGTCCCATCACTTCAAAAAATTCTCCTGCCATCGTACCTTGATTTGCTTGAATCGCAAAATAACCTCCGCCAAGCAGAACGATGACTTGTGTCAATCCTAAGAAGGCAATTCCAACGATTTTTGCAAACATATGCGTAATCGGCGGAGCACTGGAGATAAGCAGCTCCATTACTCGTGAAGATTTTTCCGTTGCAACGTCTGTGGCAATCATTTGTCCATAGACTAAAACAGTCATATACAGTACAAATAGCATCACATACACTAATCCTCTTGACTGATTCATCTCTTCAGCTGTTCTGGCACTGTCATCCAGCTGTTCTGTCTGCAAAGTCACTGGAGCGTAAATCGTATCTAAAGTTTGCTGATCAATTCCTGCCTCCTGTGTTCCCACAATAACCTTTAGCTGCTGCAGTGTTTGTTCAATCTGTATCTGCTCTCCCGATTCAGTAATACGATTTGCATAGTATTCCCCCTCAGGCAGATTATTTTCGTCGGTTGTAATGACGAGTAAGCCATCATACTCTTCATTCACTACTGCATCCTTTGCTTCCTCTTCCGTTCCTTCAAAAAATTCATAGGCAACTCCTGTACCTTGACTAAGCCCGTCTTCTGCTAAATAAGCGCTATATCTTTCTGAATCATCTATAACAAGTACCTGCTCAGATGAGTCCTCATCACCAGAAAACATATCAATAATCGAAGGTAAGTTTGCCAATCCGATGATGATCGCTAACGTAATTGCCGTAGTAATAATAAATGATTTTGACTTCACCCGTGAAAAATATGTGTGGCTGACTATTGTCCAGAACTTACTCATAGGAAGCACCTACCTTCGCGATAAAAATGTCATTTAAGGATGGTTCTTCAATTTCAAATTTTCGGACAAACCCCTTGCCGTGCAGCTCAGAAAAAATTTCTTGTGCAACCTGTTCATTCTCAATCTGAAGGGCACACCCATCCGGTAACTCTTTATAAGAAGCAACACCACGATGATCCTTTAAAAATTCCATGGAAAAATCACCACGGATATCAAGATTTTTCTTTCCAAAGCTTTGTTTAATTTCCCGTAATGAACCATGAACCACAGGAGTTCCTTTTTGCAAAATACAGATATGCTGACACATTTCCTCGACATGCTCCATTTGATGTGAGGAGAAAACAATTGATGTCCCTTGGTTTTTCAAGTCTTTGACTGCATCCTTCAGCATCTCTACATTAACCGGGTCTAATCCGGAAAATGGTTCATCTAATATTAATAGCTTCGGCTCATGAATCACGGCAGAAATAAACTGTATTTTCTGCTGATTTCCTTTCGATAATTCCTGTACTTTTTTATCTAAGTACTCTGGCACTTTAAACCGGTCCAGCCATTCATCCAGTTTTTTTAGAATATCCTGCTTCTGCATTCCCCGTAGCCGTCCTAAGTAAATAATTTGTTCTTTCACAGTTAATTTCGGATACAGCCCTCTTTCTTCCGGCAGGTAACCAATTAAATGACTTTCATTATAAGAAATGGACCCTCCCTGCCAGGTAATATCCCCTGCTGTTTTATCCAGTAAGCCGAGAATCATTCGGAAGGTCGTTGTCTTTCCCGCACCATTTCCGCCTAAAAAGCCAAACATTTCACTTTCCGGTATCTCCAGAGATAAATTGTTTACCGCAGTATGATTTCCAAACTGCTTGGTTACATTTGTTAGTTTTAGCACATAACTCTCTCCTCTCCCTTTACTACCTTATACAATTAAACGGATGAAAAGGTTCACTGATATTTCAAATTTTTTTCAACTTGTAATACGTACAAAAAATAAAATCGTTTCATTTTTTATTCCTTTGTGCCTACTATCTCTTTTTCCCTGACATTCATATTTAAAACATTTCCCAATCTTAAAAATGAATACTAATTCATAATTATTGCAATAAGGACTTGTTTTGATTTACAATTTATGAATAAAGCGATTTCATTGATTGGAGGGTGCATCATGGGTACGTACTATTTAACTGTATTTTCAAAAACCGGAGAAAAACTGCTTGATGAACATTTCGAAGCTTCTAATGATTCAGATGCAAAAGAAATTGGAAAAGAGAAGCTCGATAAAGAGAACTACTCTGAACATACACATCGCTGCGTCAGTCCAAGTGCTAAGCTGGTTCTCTTCCATCGTTAAAATCCCCCGCTGCTACAGATAGTTACGTAGCAGCGGGGGATTATCAAATTGGATTACTCAGTACCATAGAGTTCTTCTAATGGCTTTGTAATAATTTGAGAGATCTCATTAATGACGTTGTTTAGTTTTTGTTCTTCTTCCATTAATTTCGAGATGGCATCATGCTGTTGAACCGTTTCAACAATTTGTCTTGCTTTTTCAATTTCTTCTTCGGAAATGTCTAAGCCCTGCATATGTTTTTCCTGCAGGTTTAATTGTGTTTCACGGAAGTTTTCAAACATTTGCTTTGCAGAAGCATCAGACATTACTGCATCGTAGGCCTGCTTTAAATCTTGAAATTCTTTGCTTTCACGAAGTGCTTGTTCTAAATGATTTGCTTGCTCTTGTAAATTTGCCATTAAAGTAACTCCTCCTTCATCGTCTCTTGCTACTATAACAAAGCTGCCTGAGTATGTATAGCCATATCTATTTGATGAAGGAAAAAATAACTTCAATTGATTTTTCATAGTATAAGTGGGTGTTCAAAAAGGAGCTAAATTAGAAGCAAGAAGGTCAATGCGACGCAGCTTTTACGAACGGGCTTTCACAGGATGTGATGACTACTGTTTTTGTCCACAAGAACGTGACGGTCTTAACAGAAGTTCCTTTATGCTTAAATACGGTTTTGAAAGGGCGAGGAATCGCAGTTCCAGTCCCAGTACCATCGGAAAAGACATGCCAACTAAAGAATTTGCCGCTTATCATTTGGGGACTTTTTGAACATCCTCTATAATAAGATCTAATGTAATATTTATATAAGCTTCAGAAGGAGGAATCCCATTGTATTTACAGCGATTGAAGAAGCTCTACCCCAGTATCATGGAGCTCCCAAAAAATCAGAAGGATATTCATCCTGATTATAAGTGGTATCAGTTTGAAAACAAAATCATCGGCATCGACAAGAAAGAATTAACAGATAAAGATAAAATACTTTTAGGGACTTTTCTTTCTTCTTATCAGATTCAATTGCCGGCTCAATCGCCAAGAGAAAAAGATTGGGCAGTACGTATTCAGAAAAAAACAGACAAAAACCTTGGAAAAGAAGGACGCTACCGCTTTATCTATTTTCGGATTGATAATGGACAGCTTGATCCCATCATATTTAAAAATACATTACAGGAATTTTTTAACGGGGGTTTATCTGTGTTATGGAATAACGCTCATGAAGGCTTTATCATCGAGGAGCCGAACAGTGTTTTAGAGGAAGAAATCACGTATCATCATATTGCTGATACGTTAATGAGTGAATTGTATGTGAAAACCAACTTTTTTATCGGTCCATATTTAGAAAATGATAAGGTATTAGAAGACTATATGCAGCAAATAACCAAAATGGCAGAGAGCAGCTCCCGAAAAATGGATACACCTGTCATGGATTACACAGAAGGATACCCGCTTTTTCTTATTGAAAGCATCCCCGAACAGCAGAGACAGCAATTAAGTGAATGGGTTTTAAAGGAGTTTCTAACAGATCCGGAGGCCTTAGAAACAATTTGGATGTTTATCCAGTGCAATTTGAATGTTTCCGAAACAGCAAAGAAACTATACATTCACCGGAACAGCCTGCAATACCGCCTGGATAAATTTTATGACAGCACAGGCATTGATATAAAGCAGTTTAATAAAGCATTTACTGTGTATTTAGCTATTTTAGCAAACATGCACAATAACCAAACGTAATTTTATGCAACATCTCCATATTGTTTTTGCAATTTTTTCAGTAGAATGAAATCAGATTAAAAAACGCTTTCATTTTAGAGTTTCTATCAAAACCATTTAGAGGAGATGTACATTATGGCAGAATTAAAATTAAATCATATTCAGAAAAGGTACGATAAAGACGTTTTAGCGGTAAAAGATTTCAATTTACATATTCAGGATAAGGAGTTCATTGTATTTGTCGGTCCATCCGGCTGCGGGAAATCAACAACATTGCGTATGATTGCCGGTTTGGAAGAAATCTCTGAAGGAGAATTTTATATTGATGAAAAGCTAATGAATGATGTTTCTCCCAAAGATCGTGATATTGCGATGGTATTCCAAAACTACGCCCTGTATCCTCATATGAATGTATACGATAATATGGCATTTGGACTTAAACTGCGTAAATTTAAAAAAGAAGAAATTAAAAAACGTGTCGATCAAGCGGCTAAAATTCTTGGCTTAGAGGCATACTTGGATAGAAAGCCAAAAGCATTATCCGGCGGACAAAGACAGCGTGTCGCATTAGGACGTGCTATTGTCCGGGATGCAAAGGTATTCTTAATGGATGAGCCTTTATCTAACTTAGATGCAAAGCTGCGTGTACAAATGCGGGCAGAGATACAAAAGCTTCATCAGCGCCTGCAAACGACAACCATTTATGTAACCCATGACCAGACAGAGGCAATGACAATGGCTACAAGATTGGTTGTTATGAAGGATGGAGTTATCCAGCAGGTCGGTGCTCCAAAGGATGTATATGACTTACCTGAAAACGTATTTGTCGGCGGTTTTATTGGCTCCCCGTCTATGAATTTCTTTACCGGTACATTAGAAGGAGACAAATTTAAAATAGGCAGCAATTCATTCCTGATTCCACAACCAAAGCTTGCACCGCTGAAAGAGCAAGGCTATGAAGGAAAAGAGCTGATTATCGGTGTTCGTCCGGAAGATATTCATGATGAATTAGTCTTCATAGAATCATCTCCTGAATCAAAGTTAACAGCAAAAATTGAGGTTGCTGAGTTAATGGGAGCGGAATCCATCCTTTATTCCAATATTGATGGCCAAGAATTTGTTGCGCGCGTTGACTCTCGTGCAGATGTACAAGGAGGCGACGAATTAGAGCTTTCCTTTGATATGAATAAAATCCATTTCTTTGATAAGGAGAATGAACAGCGTATACGTTAATACATTAATGAGAACGAATATTGGTAAAGGGGAACTCATGATAAGTTCCCCTTCTTAGCCAGTAATATTTTATTTAATAAAATTATTGACCATGATGCATTTGTTGTTGAGCAGTTTGTACTAAACGTTTTGTAATTTCCCCACCTACAGAACCGTTTGCACGAGAAGTTGAATCTGCACCAAGGTTTACACCAAATTCTTGAGCAATTTCGTACTTCATTTGATCAAGAGCTTGTTGTACTCCAGGAACTAGTAATTGGTTTGAATTGTTGTTTGCCATAGTTATCACCTCCTGTACACATATCATCTGCATTTTTGTTGAAGTTATGATAGTTAATTATTGGTAATAGCAATGGGAAACAACCATTATATTTGTATGTAAAAAATGGAGAACACATTGCTGTATTCTCCATTTTGCTCTTTAAAAAGAGTCCGTATGCTAATGAATCACATTTTCCAGGCTGAAAAAGTTCATTTACCACACCATCTGCTGTTTCTCTGCTTCTGTAAATAAACGCTGTACATTTTTTCGGCATATTTGTTCAATATTATCTATTACAGCTTTCGGAGTTGGCTCTGCATTGATTTGTTCAAAAAAATAGAGAGAGGAGAACAAGAAAATAAGTAAAAGTGAAATAAGTAAAATTCGACAATTAATAATTTATTATAAATTCAGCTTATAGTACCCTGCAAAAGGTTGCAAGGGAAGCAAAATGAATCTCATGATAATTTCCCGGTAATGATCACGCTTATGTTGTTTATAGAGAGCGCTCCTCTACATATTGGATTTTTCTTAAAAAGTTTTTTCACAAATATCTATTTTTCTTCGTGCAAAAAACTGCTAAGTTTTAAAACTTAGCAGTTTTCCAGCTCGCTTTATTTTGGATATGTCATTTCTTCCGGTTTTACATATTCATCAAACTGCTCGGCAGTTAATAAACCAAGTTTAACCGCTGTTTCTTTTAATGTTGCATTATCTGCAAAGGCTGTTTTGGCAATTTTTGCTGCATTTTCATAGCCGATATGCGGATTTAGGGCAGTAACCAGCATCAATGATCCATGCAGGTTTTTCTCAATTTGTGCTAAGTCTGCTTCAATTCCGACAGCGCAACGCTCATCAAAGGAAATAATACTATCTGCCAATAATTGACTGGACTGCAGGAAGTTATAGGCAATGACTGGTTTAAATACATTTAATTCAAAGTTTCCCTGACTTGCTGCAAAGCCGATTGCTGCATCATTTCCCATTACCTGTGTTGCAACCATTGTCACTGCTTCACTTTGTGTCGGATTTACCTTTCCTGGCATAATAGAGCTTCCCGGCTCATTCGCCGGAATTGTAATCTCTCCAATACCACAGCGGGGTCCACTTGCTAACCAGCGAACATCGTTAGCTATTTTCATCATATCTGCTGCAAGCCCTTTTAAGGCACCATGTGCATACACAGTCTCATCATGACTTGTTAAGGCATGAAATTTATTTTTAGCAGAAATAAATGTTTTTCCAGTATATGCCGAGATTGCTTTACAAACTTTTTCTGAGAAATCCGGGTGTGCATTTAAACCAGTTCCTACGGCTGTCCCGCCAATGGCAAGCTCTCTCAGATGCTCATTGCTTTCTTTAATCATGGTATATGATTTTTCCAGCATCCGGTGCCAGCCGCTGATTTCCTGCCCTAATGTCAATGGCGTCGCATCCTGCAGGTGTGTTCGGCCGATTTTAACAATATCAGCGAATTTATTTTGCTTTTCTTCAAGCGTTCCCATGAGCTGCTTTACAGCCGGAAGTACCGTATCCTCAAGCTTTAACACAGCTGCGACATGCATTGCGGTCGGATATGTATCATTTGAGCTTTGTGATTTATTTACATCATCATTAGGATGAAGCTTTAATTCGCTTCCCTGCTCTTTCAGCCACTTATTTCCAACATAAGCCAATACTTCGTTTACATTCATATTTGATTGTGTACCGCTTCCTGTTTGCCAAACAACCAATGGAAAATGGTCATTTAAATTATCTGCTAATACCTGATCGGCAGCATATTTAATAGCCTCTGCTTTTTCTTCTTCCATTAAACCTAACTCAAAATTAGCAATCGCTGTACTTCTTTTTAAAATTGCAAACGCTTTAATAATTTCTACAGGCATCGTTTCCTGTCCAATCGGGAAGTTCTGCTTACTGCGCTGTGTCTGTGCCCCCCAATATTTGTCTGCTGGAACTTTGATTTCCCCGATTGTATCTTTTTCTATACGATAATCCATACTGACTCCTCCTTGAACTTATCCTTTTATCCATATCTAGTGTACCAAATTTTTTAATTTTTTTCGATTTCTTTTTCTGATATGATAAGGATAAATATATTTCCTTAAAATACATGACATTTTTCGTATACTTCAACTTGATAGAAAGGCGGAATACAGCATGCCAAATATGTGGACACATATTTTTTTCGCAGAGGATGTCTGCAGCTCTCTATCCTATGATATACCTGACTCTCCCGATAGACATGCCTTATTCTTGGGAGCACAGGGTCCTGATCCTTTCTTTTATTACCGGTTCTGGCCATGGCTTTCCAATCAAAAAACAGGCCAAGAAATTGGTCATGCTTTGCATACAAAAGAATGCGGTTCTTTTTTAATGCACCTGATCGAAAAAGCGCAAAAACAATCAGATGAAATAAAAGCGTATGTGATGGGTTTTATTACCCACCATCTGCTGGATCTCCATACACATCCTTATATCCACTATCGATCCGGCTATCAGGCTAATAACCATCAGAAACTGGAAACCATCATTGATACAAAATGGGCTTTAAACACCCGTAAAATGGAACTATGGAAGCATCCGGCATATAAAGAAATTAATGTCGGTAAAACGTTACCTGCATCTATTCTTTATTTGTTAGATGAAAGCATTCGTAAGTATTACCCTGAATTATCTTTTCAAACGAAAGATATTCAAATTGCCTATCAGGATATGATTACTGCCCAAAAGCTGTTCGCAGATCCTGCCGGTTTGAAAAATAAAATCTTCATGACCTTGATCAGCCCCTATTCCCACCAGCCTGTTAATGAAAATATCGATTATCTGAATGAAGAAAAATCCCTATGGATTCATTCAGCTACAGGGGAAAGTCATACGGAAAGCTTTGAAGAACTGTATGCTGATGCGTTAGATGATGCTGTCAGTTTGCTTCCTCTTGTGATAGACTTTTGGGATGAGGGGGGGAAATCCGTGAAAGAACAGCTTATTCGCCGTATTGGCAATATTTCATATGATACAGGAACTCCTTTGGCAAATCATGATATAAACCGTTTTAGTGTGCCGATTGTATAGCAGAAAAAGCACATACTATTTGGTTTAATAAAAACCAGACAGCATGTGCTTCTTGCTATTGCGGACGTATGTTGACTTCATCCTTTCTATCTGAAGCTCTCTCAGCCTCTGCTATTCCTTTATCCACATCCACAAACTTCAAGAGAATAATTCCGGCAATAAAGAAGAAAATAAGCGACAAAATTCCTAACCGGCTATTCCCGGTCAAATGCCCGATTGCTGCAAACATAAATGGGCCAACAACAGCCGCAAACTTGGACGAAATTCCGTAAAAACCAAAGAACTCCGCATGCTTGCCCGTTGGTATCATTCTTCCAAAAATAGACCGGCTCAATGATTGCGCTCCCCCTTGAACCATACCTACAATAATAGCTAAAATATAAAAATGGAATGCTGTATTCATAAAATAACCAATAATGACGATTCCTAAATAAATGTATAAGGTTATAAATAATGCCTTCTTCGCTGTAATCTTTGATGCCAGCCAGCCGAAAAAGAATGTAAAAGGAATGCCGACAAACTGTGTGATTAATAAGGCAACAATTAAATCGTTTTGATTGATGCCGATTTCACTTCCATAGACGGTCGCCATTCGAATAATCGTTGAAATACCGTCATTATAAAGCCAAAAAGCAAGCAGGAAAATAGCCAGCTGCTTAAATTGCTTTATTTCCCGAAAAGTATTTCCAACTCTGGAAAACCCAATGGCTACATAGGATTTATTCCGTTCTACTTTTTCCTTTTTCTCTTCTTTTATATTTTTCAGAAGCGGAATCGTAAAAACAAGCCACCAGATACCTACAGAAGCAAGTGATAGCCTGGTTGCCCATTCTGTATCAGGAATTCCAAACCAGGATGGATTTAATATCATCATGACATTAATTGCTAACAAAATGCCGCCGCCAATATATCCATAGGCAAAGCCGCCTGATGAAACTTTATCAATTTCTTTCTTTTCCGCAATCTCCGGCAAAAAACCATCATAAAATATATTCCCGCCGGAGAATCCAATGGAACCAATAATAAATAATAACGAAGCCAGTAAATAATCTCCTTCACTAATAAATATCATCAGAATGCTCGCAATAATACCCATAAATGCAAAAAAACGGAGAAACTTTTTCTTAGCTGCCGAAAAATCACTGATTGCACCTAAAATTGGTGCAAGGATCGCAACAATTAAAACAGAGATAGATTGTGAATACCCCCAGTAGCTTGTTGCTAAATGCTCCTCCAGACCGGATGCAGCTACAGTTGAATAATAAACCGGAAGTACAGCTGCCATCATTGTTGTCGCAAAAGCAGAATTCCCGAAGTCGTACATCATCCAACTGCTCTGTATTTTCTTTTTTGATTTTTCGTCCACTTTATCCCCCTCCTTTACTTGCATTATAGTGGATTTATTTAGTAAATCCTATCTTTTTTTAATTTTAATACAATTCATAAAAAAAGACATAGACGCACTTTACTTTGTACGCTATGCCTTGTAATATTTTTAATCTTCCCACACGTATTGCTTGTAAGCTTCACTATATTTTTTAAAATCTGCATAATTATTTGTTTCAATAGCTTGATTTATTTCTTCTTCCAAGTGGGCTTTATTCCACTTAAACACAAGTTCGTCCAATAATAATTGAGCAGCCAGCTTATCTTCAAATGCCAGCTCTTTTCGTGCTGTTAATGGCTCTCCTACGTACTGAAAAAAGCGGTAAACGATTTTTTCTTGTTTCATGGAAGTTTCCCCCTTAAAGCCTTTTACTCATTATGCATAAACTTTCCCTAAATTTCAACTATAAGATATTTTTAAAAATATTTCCGATTATTTTACTTCTATATTAAAACCTTATTTTCTGAATTATTTTTTTACGAAAAGCAACACTAAATAATGCCAAAGCAATGATTGTTTCCCAAAGGAAAATATGCTTACAACTCTCAATAACTCTTCCTGCATTCTGTTATTTTTCTCTAGACCCACCAGATAGTGATTTGGTAGACTATATAAGCTGACTTGAAAATACTATAAATCCTTACGGAGGAGATGTACAGCTGTGCCAAAAATCGAAAACGGAACTTTTCAACACACACGATACAGTCAAATTTTAAATATGGTGGGATAACTATGAATAATCATAATGAAAACTTAAAAACAGGAGAAAAGGGTGCCTGGTTGAGCATCATCGCATATATCTTTTTAGCTATTTTAAAGCTCTATTTCGCTTCTGTCGGGAATTCAGAAGGACTGCGAGCAGATGGATTAAATAACTTTACAGATATTATTGCTTCGGTTGCTGTCTTAGTAGGGTTAAAGATAGCGCGCAAACCTGCTGATTCTGTACATCGTTATGGACATTACCGGGCAGAGAGTATCGCTTCTTTATTTGCTGCATTTATTATGATGTTTATCGGACTTCAGGTTATATTTACTGCCGGGCAGACCCTTTACGCATCTGATTACGAACAGCCTGATATGCTGACAGCCTGGGTAGCTTTATTTGCTGCATTTGTTATGCTGGGTGTATTCAGCTACAATTTAAAGCTGGCCAAAAAAATCGAAAGCAGTGCACTTTATGCGGCTGCTATGGATAATCGATCTGATGCTTTTGTAAGTATTGGTGTTTTTATCGGTATTATCGGTGCACAATTTGGCCTTTTTTGGTTAGACCCGATTGTGGCTATATTAGTCGGATTAATTATTTGTAAAACAGCCTGGGATATTTTTAAAGATTCCACGGTTACATTAACAGATGGATTTGATTATAAAAAATTAGATGAAATGAAGGAGAATATCCGGACATTTAAGAATGTACGGGATGTGATTGATATCAAAGGACGTATTCATGGGAATCAAGAGCTTTTAGATATAACTATCTCCGTGGACGCCACTTTGAATGTAGCAGACAGTCACGCCATTACAGAGCATATTGAAGACTATCTTTACAAAGAATATGGAATTAATCATGCATTAATTCATATTGAGCCTTATGAGGAAGATAAAAAATAAACAGGGATATATAAATCATTCTCGGTTTAGGTAAGTCTGTGCCTGTATGTTAATTAGAAGTTCTGTTCAAATCTCTTATTGACAATTCAAGTAAATTAATTGTATAGTCATTATTAACAATTCTATCGTTTGACAGTAAAAGTCCGCAGTAAATCATTATATAACAGCGGTTAGAGACAAGGTGGCCGGTGCAAACCTTGGTGTATAATGAATTGAATTACAGGCTTTGTAAGCATACTTGTCACTTCAATAAAGTGGATGTACATAAAGTGGAGCTTCATTCAGTGGGGGTTATTTCATCCCCACTGAATGTTAGTACCACAAGGGCATGATCTAAAGGCTCTTGAACCAATCGGGCTGTTACTGGCTGCCCCCTCCTGTTTAGAATATTCGATTTTTCTCTATTCTAGAAGCGGGAGTTTTACAGTCGGTTACACTGCGATAAATATATTCGTACATCAACTAGGGTGGTAACGCGGAGATACACTTCGTCCCTATTTAAGGGGCGGAGTTTTTTATTGGTAAAAAACGATATACAGTGCAGAACACGCACTTATTAAAAAATTATTATATCGCAGGTAGGGTCAAAGGAGGAAATAATAAAATGAACGAAATTAAAGCAAAGCATCATCCCTCATTAACTGTGTCAATCATTTTTCTGATCATGATTGTAGGTATTATTAGCTTTTTCATGATCGGTCTGGAGGCCGCACCACATATACCGATTCTTATCGCTATTTTTATTTTAATCGGCTATGGTTTATGGAATAAAATCAGCTATCAATCCTTGCAAAATGCGATGGGATTAGGTGCCGGCTCTGCCATGGGAGCAGTATTTTTATTTTTTGTTATCGGTATTTTAATCAGCAGCTGGATGATCAGCGGGACCATTCCTGTACTGATGATGACGGGCTTATCCATCATTTCGACGACTTGGTTCTATGCCATTGTATTTGCTGTCACCGCCATTATCGGTATTTCTTTAGGAAGCTCTTTAACAACGACAGCAACTGTGGGGGTTGCATTAATTGGAATGGCTGGTGCCATGGATGCTTCTTTAGCAGTTACGGCAGGAGCGATTGTTTCCGGTGCTTTCTTTGGCGATAAGATGTCGCCATTGTCTGATACAACTAATCTCGCATCAGCAATTGTCGGTGTAGATTTATTTGAACATATTAAACATATCAGTTTAACAACTATTCCTGCATTTATCATATCATTTATTGCTTTTGCTATATTATCGCCAAGTGAAGCCAATACCGGAAATAATATTGCCCGCTACCAGGAAGCATTACAGGAAACAGGGTTGATTCATTGGAGTTCCTGGATTCCATTAATTGTGTTAATTCTTTGTACTGTTTTTAAACTCTCTGCTTTCTTATCATTATCGATCAGCAGCGTGATTGCCAGTATCCTTGCATTTGCAGTAAATCATTTTCCATTAAGTGATATTCTTGGAGCTTGGTTTGGCGGATATGCTGGCAATTCTGACTTCGAACCTGTCAATGAATTAATTACAAGAGGTGGTCTGGAAAGTATGTTTTTCACGATAACCCTTGTCATCCTTGCTTTAAGCTTTGGAGGATTATTGTTTGTTACAGGGGTTTTGCCTGTGATACTAAAAGCACTTCAAACAAAGCTTAAAAGAACAAGATCTATTATCGCTTCAACTGCCGGTACAGCAATTGGTATCAATGTCTTTATCGGAGAGCAGTATTTATCCATATTACTTACCGGCGAAACGTTCCAGCGAATTTATGAACGCGCAGGCTTAACAAAGAAAGCTTTAGCCCGGACTTTAGAGGATGCAGGAACAGTAATTAACCCGCTTGTTCCCTGGAGTGTCTGCGGTGTATTTATCGCCAACGTCCTGGGTGTATCAGTACTGGCCTACCTGCCGTTTGCATTCTTTTGCTTGTTGAGTCCAGTCATTACAATTTTATTTGGCGCAAGAACAGCTAAAAAATAGAAAAAAATAATCCTTCATGCGTGACTATGCTCATTCATGAGGGATTATTTTGATTTACTTCCTTATTATTTATCCTGTTCCGTTAAAATAATCGGCTCTTCTTTTGTAATGACAATTTGATGTTCAAACTGTGCAGAACGACCTTTATCAAGCGTTCTCGCAGTCCAGCCATTATCATCCATCTTACTGCGCCAGTCACCCTCATTAATCATTGGTTCAATGGTAATCACCATACCTTCTTTTAAACGGATACCTTTATTCGGCAAGCCGTAATGCGGCACATGCGGATCTTCGTGAATCGTTGATCCAATTCCATGGCCAGTAAAATCACGTACAACAGAAAATCCTTCTGCCTCTGCATACGATTGAATAGCATGACCGATATCACCTAAACGGCTGCCGTGCTTTGCTTGAGCAACTCCTTTATATAAAGCTTCCTTCGTGACTTCAATCAGCTTCTGACCTTTTTCATCTACATTTCCGACCGGATAGGTCCAGGCAGAATCAGCTAAGCCTCCATTTAAATTAACAACCATATCAATTGTTACAATATCACCGTCCTGTAAAGGCTTATCATTAGGAAAACCATGACAAATTTCATCATTTAAAGAAGCACAGATAGCATATGGATAACCGTTATAGCCTTTTTGCTCCGGCGTTGCTCCATGCTCTTTTAAAAACTTTTCCACAAATGTGTCCAATTGCAGTGTAGTCACACCGGGCTTGATCCGCTTTGCTATTTCTTTATGTGTAGCAACAAGCAAATCAGCCGCTTTTTGCATTTGCTGTACTTCACGTTTACTTTTTCTAGTTATCATTTACTCTTCTTCCTTTCCATGTTCTATCTACGCAGTATTTAATGGAAATCAACTATTTTTAATTGAGGGTTCGTATTTACAGTCCATTGTAAATTTTAACACAACCATTCTGAAACGAACAGCATATTACCTTTACCTGTACAGTAACCACATTTGTGTAAAGCTGATTATCAGCAGCAATAAAAAAACAGAACAGTCGCTGAAAAATGTATTTTTAGAGCTTGAATTTATGTAAAAATTTCTTTGGATATAATTCATTGGCTTTTTAATGACTATACTTTGGAATACAAATAAAATGCATGTTGATCCGGTTATGTTCATTTTGCTGATTGTTACACTCGCAGTTATCAATTTTGCACAAACCCCTATTTATAAAAAAAGGATAATATGGAAAACATTGAAACATTTAGAGAGCTAATGGAAAAAAGACTTGCCTGAGAACTTCCCCCAGCAAGTCTTCTTATTTTTTACTTTAAGAAAGTATAAGCGTAACTAAGGTTGTCACCTAAAGGCTTGGTGACAACCAGGCTTTCTTTAAATGATTAACAGTAGTGGCCACCCGTGTAGCACTGGTTGCCTGAATATGCTGTTCCAATAATAATTAACAAAATAAATAACACAACTAATAACGCAAAGCCCGCTGAGCCAAAGCTTTGGCGATCATCACAACATTCTTTACCCATGTGTATATAACCTCCTCTATTTGAACTACTTTAACTTATGCAGCTTCATCCAAATTGGGAAGGCGAATGACTATTTTTTTTCAGAAAAACACCGACATCCATTATTTCTCTCATCCGAAATCGTATAATATGTTGCTGATACTAAATATACTCCCGGATGTCGTAAATTTTTCCATTCTCCATGTTGTCATCCATTAAAATATCTACTAAAACACCGCCTATAATTTCGGCATCTCTTAATTCATTGTTTTCCTTTAATGCACGAAAACTTTCTACATCCTGAAACGCTCCTTGTGAGCTGGAACGGATTGTCTCTTGCATCCCTGTGTCCATTACCCCCGGGCTGAACGCAATAATCGCATGCTCTGTGTCTGCCTGCTCAATCGCTACGGTCTGTGTATACATATTCATACTAGCTTTTGTTGAGCAATAAACACTCCAGCCATACTTTGGCTTTTCAGCTGCTCCCGAGGTCACTATGGCTGTAAGAAGCCGGACATGATGTTCTGATGCTTTTTTTAAGAAATGATTCGTTAAAATCATGGGTGCAACTGTATTGACATGAACCTGCTTCATTAAATCATCCATATCAATATTTTCAGCACGTTCAATCGGATCTACTAAGCCTGCATTATTAATTAAGAATATTTGGGACAGCGTTTCTTTAAACAGCATCTCATCAAGACGGTCACACGCTCTTTGTATCGAAGCTTTCTCCGATAAATCACATGCGATAAAATGATAATTTGTGTTATTTTCTTTTGCATATTGATACAGCTTGGCATTATCTGTCCGGGAAATCCCCACTACATTAATTCCCGATTCTAAAAATAGCTTGGCAACCGATGCTCCCAAGCCTTTTGAAGCCCCCGTAATTATTGCTACCTCCATCTGCTTCGCTCCTCTCTATATAATAACTTATTACTGTATACCCCTTTTTTCTGTCCTTTGCACATGAAATTTTTATAGCCATTATAAAATACGTTTATTATTCTTATATAATTTAAAGAAAACTTGGCAAACCAAGCCTGAAAGGCGCAGGATTGCCTTAGTTGGTCTGCGATTACCCGCTCCACAAAAAGCGTTGCATGTATGCTTTTTTCCTTAGATTCTTTATACTTTCTTAAAATGGAAAAAAGATCCGCTTCAACAAGGTCCTGCTCATTAAAGCTGATCTTTTTCAAATTTATAAAAGCATTTTCTTTTTATGGAATAGGAAAATGGAATAGTTTTGCGTGCATAACTTCTTATTCAGGAATAGTCTCATCCAGCTCACTCCAATAGTAAGCCAATGTTTCCATGCCTTTTTCAAAACTGTCTACCGGAAAGCTTTCGTTTGGCGAATGCAGACGGTCTTCCGGTGTTCCAAAACCTAATAGTACAATCGGGTATTGATAGGTAGCCTCTAACCACTCTACAACAGGAATCGAGCCACCCATTCTCAGGAAAACTGTTTCTTTTCCAAATGCTTTTGTATAGCTTCTCGCTGCTTTTTTTATTAATGGATGGTCAGGCTCTACTTTATAAGCTTTTGCAGAGAGCTTTTCTTTTTGCACATGAACATGTACACCTGATGGCGCATGCTGACGAACATGATTTACTAATTTTTCCTGAACGTCCTGCGGATCCTGACCCGGGACAAGGCGGCAGGTGATTTTGGCAGTTGCTCTAGATGGAATGATTGTCTTCGTTCCTTCTCCTTGATATCCGCCAAAAAGTCCATTCACCTCCAGCGTCGGTCTGCCCATCGTATGCTCTTTTGCTGTATAACCTTTTTCCGATACAGTCTCCGGAATATTTGTTGCTTTTACAAAGTCTTCTCCCGGTGCTTTTTCCATCAGCTCTCTTTCAGCTGGTGTCAGATCCTCTACAACATCGTAAAATCCGTTTACCGTAATCACTTCATTCTCATCCTTCATCGATGCAAGCAGGTGACTCATGGCCATTAACGGATTACGGACTGCACCGCCATACATACCAGAGTGAAGATCATGGTCTGGTCCTGTCAACGTAATTTCAATTCCTGTAAACCCTTTTAAGCCATATAAAATAGTCGGCTGATTTTTTTCGGCCATACCAGAATCAGAAATCACCGCAAAATCTGCTTGAAATTGATCCTTCTTATCTTGCAGGAGCTCATAGAGATTTTCACTGCCAATCTCTTCTTCACCTTCGATACAAACCTTTACGTTCATTGGCAATTTTCCTTCTGTTTTTAAGAAAGCTTCAAAAACGGCAAGATGCATAAAGGTTTGTCCTTTATCATCACTCGATCCACGGGCATAGATTCTTCCATCGCGAACCTCTGCCCGAAATGGTTCACTATCCCATAAATCAAGCGGGTCAACCGGCTGTACATCATAATGTCCATAAAGGAGAACTGTCGGAGCATCCGGCCCCGCTTCTGTGTATTCTGCATAGACAAGCGGGTGACCCTTCGTTTCCATTTTTTCAACACCTTCAAATCCTAACTCACGTAAATAATCCGTTAAAAAATCAGCTGCACGTTGTACATCAGCTTTATGAGCAGGATCTGTACTTACACTTGGTATTGCCAAAAAGTCATATAATTTTTGTAATAACGCATCTTGATTCTCTTTTAAATAAGCAATTGCTTTTTCACTCATTATTCCACTCCTCTTTCACCTTTTCGCACATCCATCATTGTACTACATCGAAAAATTTCCTTAGTAAGAAGTATCCTTTTCAGGTATGCAAAAATCTTTGTGGGGTACTTATCTTTTTCCATCATACATGAAAAAATGAAGTAAGAAAAGCAGAGAGCGTTAACGTTATATTTAAATAATTAAGCCTTTTTATACTTTGCATATCCTTAAGCTGAAAAGCTCATGATACTTATGTAAATAAAAATCCAATCCCTTACGATAACGAAGAAATTGGATTTTAATCAGATTAAATGATACACAATTCGTTAAATGTGTTATTTTGCATCTGGAAAAACACGGTCAATCATACTGCCAATTTGGTCAAAAAAGCCTTCAACCGGATGGCCATTGTCCATATCATTGACATATCTGTCAGCTAAGTCTAAAAAGTCCGGATTAGTGGTTACATAAACATTATCAATGGATGAATCGACAGAGCGTACGATATCGGCAATTTTGTCTTTCACCTCATCCGTAACCTCCATACTACTTTCATTCGCAGCATCATTATTATTGTCTATATCCAGGTTTGCCCCTACGTATGCATTATTTCTTGTTGTTAATACATAGGCATTATCAATTTCATCCATTTCATCTGTGATTTTTTCTGCTGCTTCTTTGGATACATTATAATCCGCATCTGCGTCACGGTCAGAAACTCTTTCAAACGTATTGTCACGCCCTTGATTTCTTGCATCATCACCAATGTCTTGACCCTGATAACGTGTCGGCTCTACATTTCCATCTGTGTTATTTGGATTTGTATCCTCATTATTCGTATTTTGACAAGCAACTAAAACCATCATCAGAACGGTTAAAACCGTAAATAAACGTAATTTCATTTTCATTCCTCCTTACCTGTTTGCTTTTTATTATGGTTAGGCAGAGAAGGATTTATGCATATGGAAAACGTTAATTTATGGAAATGAGACCATGAAAGTAAAGGAGATATTTAAAGCACACTGGAGAAGATATGTAAGGAGACCTTCTGAGAATGGGGTCATCTGCCCTTTATTTCCTACAGAGTTCCTTCTTAATAAAAGGAGTGAAAATGTTGATACCTGACTACGATAAAGCTTTATATTACACCATCTGGGGACAATGGGATAATTTATTCCTATTAATGTCACGGACAAATGATGATCTGCTCGCTAAAAAAATTGAGCACTTTCTCTACGCTTATCATCATTCCTCGAGCCAAAAACATGTCGATCAATCACATGATACACTGCTTTATTATTTAGAACACGCCCTTCAAATCAGCAGTCCATGGATGTACGAATTTGAATAATCTGATCAGGATTCAGGGAAGCAGATGTCACACCAAAACTGGATTGACATCTGCTTTTTGCTGCCGTACCCTGTACTCAGTTCAGCTTCAAGAGAGATAAGGTACTTTCTGGATTAAGCAATTTTTCATCATCTTGTTGCATCTGGAAGTAATCAGCATATTGAATTTATCAACCATTTGGAATATCACCCATATATTGACTATCTCCCGGATCCATTGGTATTTTTTCATGTTCTATAGAACGGTCAACATTAATATCAGACTCTCGTTTTCCGTAAAAAAATTCAATAATAGCATGATCATCAGAGTCTGTCATTTGAAAATTTACCTGTTCTATTTCAATATTGTGATTCACCAGTTCCAAAGCCAGCATTTCATTCATTGATTTATTTTTATCCTGAGCAAGCTCCCGAATCTCCTCTGGAATAATCAACGTTGCCACTTTCCAATCGGATAGTGATTCTATGTAGGGACTAATTTTCGAAATAAGTTCTCCCGGATTATCATTCTGGTCCTCATAGCTAATTCCTACAATCATTGTTTTATGCTCCGCAAAGCCCTGATCTTCACTATCATTAACAATATCTGTTAAAACTGAGCTAAAGGATTTATCCTGCATATTGCTAATTTTGTCTATCAGCTGACCCGCAGATTCATTTAACATATTGATATCAGTAACTATGAAGTCATCATTCAGCTCTAATTCAATACTGGGGTTGATATCAATTGCAACATAAGCATGTGTTTTATTATCATCGCTTTCCTGAAGCAGAGAAAAGAAAAAAATGCATAGAGCCAGGATAACAAAAGCGGATAGCCTTACAGTGATTGAAGACTTTTTCCAAAACCTCCTCCACATGGTTTGCTTTGATACTGGCTGAAAAACAACTTCTTCTCCCAGTTCTGCATGCTCTGTTAAAATGATACCTTTTTCAAAACTGCCGTCTTTTGTAAGTAAAACAGCATATTTGCGATGGATTTCCATCACAATTCCTTTTTTCATTCTTTCACATCCTTGAGATAATCCTTAAGGTAATCCTTAAGATAAGCATATTCACTGCTCAGCACAATAAAGATGGCTATAATAAACTTCCGGTTCCGCTCTAAAGTTTTTTTACTTACTCCCACTTTCATTAATAATTTTTTAATTGGCAGCTTCTTCTTGCGATAAACATACTCACTTAATTGACTGTCCTGATATAAAATATAAGCTACCTGCACTGCTGATTCTCTGGCATCTCTATGTTTAGGGGAAACATCTGTAAGCTCTTCCAGCGTAAGCCGGTACGTTTTTAATTTTTCTTTGAATAAAGCAATTTCTTCTCTTCTTTTATTATTCTCTATTTCAATTTGATACTTTTCTTTTGCTGCAGCAATCACAAGCGGATTTTCCATCTGCTCTTCTTCATATATTTCATCTAATGATAACAGGTGCGGCCGCTTTTGATGATAGCGAATATAATCAATCACTTTTCGCTTCACAACAAGCTTGGCAAAGGATAGAAATGAACTGCCCTTATCCCGCTCGTAGGAAAAGATAGCGTCATTAAATGCCATTAATCCGACACTAAATTCATCATCCTTTTTAGGATCAATATACCGTTTACAAACCTCCGAAACACACTTGGCAATAAATGGCTTGTACGTTTGAAGAAGTTCATTTTGTAATACAATATTACCTTCTTGAATTTCTTCAATTTTCTCTTCAATAGGGGTATCTGCTAATTGCCTAGTCATCATCATTTGCTAATTCCCCCCAGCATTATATTATTCGAAGATCTATTTATTTTTTCGGGTTTACATTCTATGTTTAGACAATATTTCTTTTTATTTATTATTTTCATATCAAACAATCTCCATTTTTTTGCCTTTAATTTAACTAAATTGATCAAATCAGATTCTTTTTTCAGAGCAATAAAAATCTATTTTATTGGTTATTTTTATACACATTCTTTTAACCTGTATACATAATACTACCCTATATCCAGTGTGGTTACTATCACAAATGAATAACATTTCATTTAAATTAATATGACGAAAATCAATATTTTTGTAAAATAAAGCTGAACAATGGTGAATTTTATTACAAAGTGGTTCATTCAGGACTAGTATGCTTTGACCACCTTCTTCCAGCGGGACTTTATATACTTTGAAGTTAAAAGGCATTACGCCCCTACCTATAACTAGGTAAAGACGTAATGCCAGATCGTGCTTGTTATACTCTTTATTTGAATGAATGACTTACATAACGAAATACTTCTTCTTTGTTCTTAAACGGTGTTACCTGTGCCAATCCTTGAACAGAATCATTTAAATACAGATCTTTTTCAAACCAGTCTACTGATGTAACTTGATCTGTCCGGTATAAATATAAATTCTTTTCTACATAGCTTTCATTGCTATTTACTACGAGATATGTTATTTTTCCTTCCTTCGTTAAAATAACATTATCTATAATACCAATTTTACCGTCTTTAGCATGTGCTCTAAACATCATAAGCTCCTCCATACTTCTCAAATTATCATTGGGAGTGTCAGGAGCAGCTAAATCAGGTTCCGGCGGTACATTTATATTTTTCAGTTCTCCATTTCCAGTGGTTACCGGACCGTGATCAGAATCTAATACTGCATTTTCCTTATAACTATTCCAGCCAAAATAATCTAATACCGTTCCCTGATAGGAAGAGACTAACCGTGTATCTTCTGGAACCGTTGGACTGTCACGAATCGTTTCCTTGTCCTGATCCACTTTCACATAGCCTGCTTTCAGATTAATTTCCTTTTGAACCTGGAAAGGTAAAAGCACCTTTTTACTTGGAAGCCATTTTCTTGTATCTACAATAATAAATCGTACGATCCAATCATCATTGAAGTACAAGTCCTTTATTTTTCCTATTGCTCCATCTGCAGCATACATTTCTAATTTAGTTAATGTTGAGCTCAGATACATAAAAAACACCTCCATCAAGGTTGCGCTACTTTTTTATTTAGTACCCTTTTTACCAGAGATTAAAACAAGCCCCGATTATTTATCTGTAAAATAATTAATCGGTACATAAAGACCGACTCGCCCATGTTCATCATGATTCCATGTTGCGAAAATAACCCCGATCACGTCACCCTTTTCATCGATGACCGGACTGCCGCTATTTCCCCGATATACGGGCGCTCTGATCATCATCACCTCTTTTTCCCAGCTGGCAAGCTGCAGAGGACCTAATACAGTACCTTCATTTGCAATACCATTGAAAAATAGCGGGTTGCCGATAAAACGGATATAATCACCATACGCTGCACCCGCATGCTCATCCAGCTTGAGAAACGGAAGGTCCTCCCCTTCAACTTCCACAACTGCCAAATCAATCTCCGGGAATTCTTCCACAACCTCTCCCTGTAACAAGCCATCTTCCGGAAAAGCAACGGTTACTGTTGGATCACCTTCAATGACATGATAATTTGTTAAAATTCTTCCCTCATCAGAGATGGCAAAACCTGTTCCTCTGCCATCATTTGTTTCAATAACGACAACAGCTTCCTTGTATGCTGCAACTTGTTCATCCTGAGACAGGCGGCTGGATGCCTGCAGAAAATCTATAGCAGGAACTGAAATCACTCTCGGAAATAAGGAAAGAACGTAAAAGGTCATAGCGATGGCAATCAGGACTGCTATTCCCTTGGAAAATCGCCGCTTTGGCTTCCGCTCCTTTTTTTCGATACGGGCTCTTTCCCATGCATCTGCTTTTGCTTGCATGATTAGTTCATGCATTTCTTCATCATCAATTTCTTCTATCAAATCTTCATCCATATGACTTTTGGTTTCATGATAGCCGTCACGGTCCTTCAAGGATCCTCCCTCCTTTCTTTTCCAGGGAATGTTCAAAAATGAAATAGCATTATTTGATAAATCCTTTACCTTCATCTTATTTTAACAAATATAGAGAGAAGCAGCTTTTTTTCTGTTTAAAGAAAACTTGGCAAGCCAAGTCTGAAACGCAGGATTGCCTTAATTGGGACTGCGGTTACTTGTTCCATCGAAGAGTTTTTCGGTTACACTCGTCCCAAAACCATTGCACTTATACTTTATTCTGTAAATTATCTATACTTTCTTAAAGTGCTAAAGCCCGTATACTCTTAATTTTAGGAGTATACGGGCTCTCGTTCTTAGACACTGACCTTCAAGGAACCCTGCTGCATTTGATACATCTGATAATAAGAGCCGCGCTCTCTAATCAGCGTATCATGATTCCCCTGCTCGATAATCGTTCCTTTATCCAGAACAATAATCTGATCTGCCTGCTGGATCGTTGATAACCGATGAGCGATAACAAGCGTTGTTCTTCCCTGCTTCAACACCTCCAGCGCCTGCTGGATCATCAGTTCTGTTTCTGTATCAATATTCGCTGTTGCTTCATCTAAAATAAGAATAGATGGATCAAAAGCAAGTGCCCGTGCAAAGGAAATTAATTGCCTTTCTCCCAATGAATAAGTAGCTCCATTTTCCGTCACTTCTTCATCATAAGTCTTTGGAAGCTTTTCGATAAACCGGTCGGCCCCAACTGCTTTTAACGCAGCAATTGCTGTTGCTCTCGATATTTTGTCATCCTGCATCGTCACATTGCTCAAGATTGTACCAGAAAATAAAAACGGATCCTGAAGAACAATTCCCATATGACTGCGCACCTGCTGTCTGGATAAGGAAGATGTATCCATCCCATCTATCGTAATTCTGCCCTTTTGCGGATCATAAAAACGAAACAGCAAATTCATAATCGAGCTTTTACCTGAACCGGTGTGTCCTACAAAAGCCACGGTTTGACCAGCATCGACTTGAAACGAAATATCCTTTAACACATAATCTTCTTTTTGATAAGCAAAATAAACATGGTCGAAGGAAATCGTTCCCCTGTATTTATCAATTTCACTGTTATCCGTTTCTTCAGCAGGCTGATCCAGCAGTTCAAACACACGGCTGCCAGCAACTCTCGCCTGTTCAATTAATGGCAGCTGATTCACAATATCAGTCACCGGCTCAAATAAACGGTTAATATAATCGACAAAAGCATATAGGACACCAATTGAAATAACACTTGCCATATTAAATGAAGAAGATCCAAAATACCAGATAAAACCGACAAATGTCATATTACGAAACACTGTCACTAAATTATAAGAAGTTAACGCACTTAAACGAATTAATTTCTTTTGAAATGTATAATTACGATTATTTAACACTTCAAAATCCTCTTTCATTGCCTTTTCCCGATTGAAAGCTTGAATAATCGGCATACCTTGTATAGCTTCATTAATGTTTCCATTAATTTGGCTGATCGTTTTTCGAATCACTCGATTGTACTTACTGCCAAAATACTTATAAAGCCGCATCCAGCCATATAATAATGGAATAACAAATAAGCAAAGCACCGCAAGCTGAACATCTAAAATAAATAAGGCAACAAAGATTCCGGCCATATAAATCAGACTGGTCACCACAATAGATAAGACACGTTCATATAGATCCCGAATTGCTTCGGTATCATTTGTAATTCTTGCAACAATCGAACCGGCAGGCTGATCAATATAATAATTAATCGGCAGCCGCTCTGTATGCGCAAATAAATCCGTCCGCATCTGCTTCACGATCTGATTTGCAGATTTTTGTAATAAAAATGTCTGATAAAACTGGAAAACACCAGCGATAATTAATAACACCATATATAATATCAATAAGCCTATAATCGGCGCTTTCTCCGGCTCAAAAAACGGATATGCTTCCTGAACAGATAATCGTTCCCCTTGAGTCCGGACAACCTCATCATTTGAGACAATCGTCAGCTCGCCATCATTCATCTCACGCTGACCTGTGAGCGGCAGCTCTCCTTCAAAAATATAATAGGAAATACCAATTTGCAGTAAAGTGTACGTATCCCCTGTAAGAATATCTCCATTTCCGATACGGTCTGTACGTTTTAAAACTTGCTCATGATAAGGAGCTGTTGTGTCATCAGCTGTTTCTACAGCCTCCCAATATCCTTCCACACCGAGAATATGATCGTCAATCACTCGTTTAGCAATCAAAGGACCTGCCAGCTCTAAAGCAACAGCTATCATTAAACAAATAAGACCAATAATGATTCCTTTTTTATATTTTAAGGCGTATAGAAATAAACGCCTCTCTGTACTCTTCATCCTTGCACCTCCTTAGTCTTCCATTTGCTGCTGGATGTATTGCGTATAGTACCATCCTTTTTCCTTCATCAATTGCTCATGGGTCCCTTCTTCCACAATTCTTCCATCTTCCAGAACAATGATCTGATCTGCATGCGTTACAGCAGACAAGCGATGGGCAGCTATAAATGTGGTTTTATTTTTTCGTTCTTCTTTTAAATGAGCAATAATTGCTGCCTCCGTTTTGCCATCCACTGCCGATAAGGAATCATCTAAAATCAGGACTTCCGGATCTTTAATAAAAGCACGAGCCAAAGCTACACGCTGCTTTTGCCCTCCAGATAAGGTAATTCCGCTTTCGCCAACCTGTGTGTCTAATCCCTCAGGCAGCTGTAAAATATCACTTGCGAAATAGGCAAGCTCAAGCGCCCTGAAAATTTCTTTATCTGTGGCAGCTTCTTTTCCGAATTGAATATTTTCACGAATTGATTTTGAAAACATCATTTGATCCTGAGGAACATATCCGATCCACTCGCGAACCTGCTTGAGTGGAAGACTTTCTATTTCCTCTCTCGATACGAATATATTCCCCTGTACATCTGGATACTGTCTCAGCAATAATTTAAATAAAGTTGTTTTTCCAGCACCTGTTTTCCCAACCACACCAATTGTCTCTCCAACTTGAACATGAAGGGAAACACCTTTTAAAGCCTTTTCTGCTGCATTTGGATATTGGAAGGATACATCTTTAAAGCTTAATCCACTGACATTTGCGACATGCTTGGGCTCCATAACATCCCGTACATCCGGCTTATATGATAATGTTTTATTTACCCGGTCCAGGGATGCATTTCCCCGCTGCAGGATATTAATTAGCTCACCAACTGCAAACATCGGCCAAATCAGCATCCCTAAGTAGACGTTAAACGCAACTAAATCACCCAGAGTCAACCTGTTTTCGAAAACAAGCATCGCTCCGTAACCAATTCCAATCGTATAAGATAGCCCGACCAAAATCTTCATGGTCGGTTCAAATAAAGCATCAATTTTAGCAACTTCTATATTTTTGTCATACACATCCCTTGTCATATTTTCAAACCGCTCTTTCTCATGCTCTTCCTGGACAAAAGCACGGACAGCCCGAACACCGCGAATGGATTCCAAAACGCTATTATTCATTTCTCCAAAAGCATCCTGTGCTTTGGTAAACCGCCGGTGAATCGCACTGCCGTAAAAATTCATAATAACAGCCATGATTGGCAGTGGTAACAAAGCTGCAAAGGTTAAAGGCCAGCTGATGGTTAATCCCATTACTGCAATAATCATCAGCATAAATATACTGGAATCAACCAATGTCAGCACACCGAAGCCCGCTGTCAGACTGATTGCTTTTAAATCATTTGTCGCCCTTGCCATTAAATCTCCTGTCCGATATTTTCCATAAAACGTCGGTGACATGGACAGAAAATGCTTCATCAGCTTACTTCTCATCCAGCGTTCTAAAATAACAGCCCCGCCAAAAAGCGTGTAATCCCATAAGAATGAAATAACATAATGCACAATTAATAAAACAATGTACCCTGCAATAACCGCTGTCAGAATTTGTGCAGTCAAAGTCTCAAATTGGATATGATCAATAATATATCCTACTAATTTAGGAGGTATTAGTCCAATTGCACTTGCAATAATTAACACAATAATCGCAAACGTATACCGTTTCCAATAATGTACAAAAAACCAGCTTAATTTCTTAAAAACCGCAAACATGCTTTCACCTTCTTTCTTTTATGACGCTCTATTTTCCATTGAATCCATTTACATCCCATTTTCTGTTTAAAAAGCATCAAAAAAACGCATACCATCTATCGGCATACGCTTATCATAATCCTGTTTATCCCTTATTAGCCAGCCACATGGAAAACTGCGGCCGCATTGACACACTCTTCCCCAAAAGTCTAAGAGAGAGCACAACTGTTAATTGGAGGCCACAAAGTCATATTCAGTTTTGTTTGGTTTGATTGATTCATTTCGTTGATTTGATGCTGTTGTTTCATCATTTTGTGTTTTCCTCCTTTTTTAATTTATTCGAAAATTGAATGCCTTATCATTATATATTCTTCCAATTAGCAAGTCAATGGTTTTTTTATTTTATCATTCATGCTATTATTTTTAGTTAAGGGAGATGAAAGCTATGAATTTAAATCAACTTTTAGACTTCAATGAAAAATTTGTCAATAACAAAGACTACGAAGCCTACACAACGGACAAGTTCCCAAATAAACGTATGGTTATTTTCACTTGCATGGACACGCGATTAGTAGAATTGCTTCCAAGAGCATTGAATATTCGTAATGGCGATGTGAAAATGGTGAAGAACGCCGGAGCAATTATCCGAAAACCATTTGATAGTATTATGAAAAGCTTGTTAGTAGCAATTTATAGTTTGAAAGCCGAAGAAGTTGTTGTGATTGGACACCACGGCTGCGGAATGTCAAATGTAGATACGGAGGCTTTACAGCAATCCATGCTTGACCGCGGTATACCGGAAGAGACATTAGCTACACTGGAGCATTCTGGTATAAATCTGCATAAAGAGTTCCATGGCTTCGAAAAAATCGAGGATTCCGTAACGCAGAGTGTTGAAATTATTCGTAATCACCCGCTGCTTCCGAAAGAAATAAAGGTTCATGGTCTTGTTATTGACCCGGAAACCGGAAAATTAGACGTCGTTACCCGGGAAGATTAAAAGAAAGGTCACCAGCTCAAAATGCTGGCGACCTTTCTTTTATTTAACATGACGATATTGCTATTTTCTTTGAACAGATTCAATTATTTCAATTACTTTATTTCTTGACTCTTCACTCTTATATTTTTTCATTTCGTCTAACATTACCGGAGCAGCACCTTTTAATGCAATAGCTTCTGTTGTGAGTTTTTCTGCTGTTAATGTTTCTTCTTCAAGGACTTTAGCATAATTTTTTTCCTTAAAGGATTTTGCATTTATAATCTGGTCTCCCCTGCTCGCTCCACGGGAAAGCGGGATTAACAGCATCGGCTTTTGTAAAGCCAAAAATTCAAATATAGCATTGGAACCGGCGCGGGATACAACAAAATCTGTTGCTGCGAAAATATCTTTTAATTCATCATGCACATATTCAAATTGTGCATATCCTGGTATACGGAGAGAGGAATCTACCTTTCCACTGCCGCAAATATGAATGATTTCAAACGTTTTAAGTAATTCATCTAATGCTTCACGGATAGTAGCATTAATTTTTTCAGATCCGCCGCTTCCGCCCATAATTAATAGAACAGGCTTTTCTCCCGGAAGCTGTGCAAATTCTAACCCTGCTTTTTTGTCTCCTGTAAATAACTCCTCGCGAATAACTGCTCCAACATAAGCAGCCTTTTTTTCCGGAAGATATTTCATTGTCTCTGGAAATGTTGCCAGCACTTTCTTTGTAAATGGAATGGAAAGCTTGTTAGCAAGCCCCGGTGTGAAATCCGATTCATGAATAACAGCTGGAATACCTCTTAATTTTGCCGCTGCAACAACTGGTACAGATACAAAACCGCCTTTTGAAAAAACAACAGCTGGCTTCTTTCTTCTTCCTAAAATACGAAAAGCCTGCATCGTTCCTTTTAAAACTTTAAACGGATCTTTAAAGTTTTCCTTGGACATGTACCGGCGCAGCTTTCCGGTAGATATCGGGTGATAGGTTACCCCATCCATCTTTTCAATCAAATTCCGTTCAATTCCTTCATATGATCCGATATAATCGACTTCATAGCCCTGCTCCTGATAATATGGTATAAGTGCTAAATTAACAATGACATGACCCGCAGTCCCGCCGCCAGTAAATATTATACGTTTTTTACTTCTTTTTTCCATGGAATCAATTCATCCTTTCCCAGATTATTATATCAGCGTATAATGGGCAATGCACCTATTAATTTAACGAAAAAAACGAATTACATAAAGTTAGGAAAGATAGCAATGTATGAAACAACCAATCGAAGACAAAAAATAAAGCTGTTTATGATCATTATGCTGCCAATCCTTGTGACACAGGTCAGTATGAATCTGATGAATTTTTTTGATACGGTCATGTCTGGACAAGCCAGCGCAGTTGATTTAGCAGGGGTGGCAATTGGCTCCAGCCTCTGGATACCTGTTTTGACAGCTATAAATGGTATTGTTCTGGCCATAACACCAATCATCGCCCAACTAATCGGTGCCAAGGAGAAGCATGATATTCCGCAAGTTATTCAGCAGGGTATTTACCTTTCTATTGGTTTATCGTGTGTGATTCTCATGATCGGCTTTTTTATCTTAGAACCCGTTTTACAGCTGATGCGTCTGGAGCCAAATGTGCACCATATAGCAAAATATTATTTGGTCTCTCTTGCAACAGGCATTATACCATTATTTATCTTCCATACTGTCCGAAGCTTTATGGATGGACTCGGACAGACAAGGGCCTCTATGGTTATTATCTTAATTTCTCTGCCAATAAATGCCCTTCTAAACTATATCTTTATTTTCGGAAAACTGGGAATACCAGCTTTTGGCGGAATTGGAGCCGGAATCGCAACAAGCATTACTTATTGGATAGTCAGTATCATTTCTTTATATATGATTCACAAAATTGCTCCATTCAGGGCTTTTCAAGTTTTCAAAGTGTTTTTTAAACCGCAGATTCCCTATTGGGTCAGCCAATTAAAAATCGGCCTGCCAATTGGCCTTGCTATGTTTTTTGAAACAAGTATTTTTTCTGTCGTTACCATCATGATGAGCGTCTATGATACAAATACCATTGCCGCTCACCAGGCAGCTATGAATTTTGCAGGATTATTATATATGCTGCCATTAAGTGTCGGAATGGCCCTTACGATTGCTGTTGGATTTGAAATTGGCGCTAAACGTTTTAACGATGCCCGTTCCTATACCTACCTCGGAATCACTGGCGGGGTTATCATTGCTGTCTTTATTGGTATTATTTTATTTGTATTTGATGATACGGTTGCCCGGCTATATCATAATAATTCAGAAGTCATTGCTTTAACGAAGCACTTTATTCTTTTTGCCATTTTTTATCAGCTTGCAGATGCAATTGGAGCACCAATCCAAGGTGCCTTAAGAGGATATAAAGATGTCAATGTAACGCTTATTCTCGCATTAATTTCTTATTGGCTTATCGGTCTGCCGGTTGGATTTTTATTCGCAAATTATACCAGCTTTGAGGCTTTTGGCTACTGGATTGGAATTATTGTCGGTTTAAGCGCAGGGGCTGTTGCACTTCTTCTCCGATTATTCTTTATACAGCATAAATTTAGACGGGATTCTCAAACAAAACAAAATTGAAAATGACTTTACAGATATAGCAAAAGCCGCATGAACCCTTTTTAAAGATTCATGCGGCTTTTAAGCTATTCTATAAGAATAGACCAACAATCGTGGCAGAAAGAATAGATACTAAAATCGATCCCGCCAGCAGCTTCATTCCAAATTTAGAAACAATAATAGCCTTCGCACTATCAATTCCTTTTACTGTTCCTGCAATGATACCGATAGAGGAGAAGTTAGCAAAGCTGGTGAGGAATACTGTAACAATACCAACTGTTTTTTCGGACAGCTCCCCTAATAATGGTTCTAATTGCAGCATGGCAACAAATTCATTTGTAACAATCTTCGTACCCATGATGCTTCCAGCCTGCAATACTTCGCCTGGCGCAATCCCCATAAGAATGCCGATAGGGTAAAAAACATAGCCAAGAATTTCTTCCAGTGTAATCCCTGCAAATACTGCTTGAATAACCCAGTTAACAAGCTCTAACGAGGCGATAAAAGCAATTAACATAGTTGCAACAATCAGCGCAATCTTTCCGCCTTCCAACGCCCCATTTCCCATTGCTTCAAAAATACTTTTATCGTTGCTGACATCTTTTATATCCACCTTATCTTCCTCTTTGGGAACATTTACCGGTGCAATTATAGATGCAATCATTAATCCACTGAACATATTTAATGGAAGAGCAACTAAAATATATTCCGCCGGCAGCATAAGAATATACGATCCGACAATTGATGCAGAAACAGAACTCATTGCAGATGCACAGATAATATAAAGACGGTTTTCTGTTAAATGATGAAATTGCGAACGAATCGCAATCAGAGCCTCAGACTGACCAAAGAAAATACTGTTTACACCATTAAAGGATTCAATTCTTGGCAGCCCGGTAATTTTTGAAATAGCCGCTCCAATATATTTAATAATTAACGGAAGAATTTTTAAGTATGTTAGAACAGAAAGCAAGGTTGAGAAAAAGATAATTAACAAGAGCACGTTAAAGAAGAACACACCGCTCTCTTCTAATTGAAAACCTCCCAGTACAAAGCCAATACCTTCTTGTCCAAATTCAATTAATTTATTAAATACATTTGAAACCCACGTAATAATTTTTGTGCCGATGGTTGTTGAAAACATAAACCAAGTAATCAGCAGCTGTAAAACCAGCATAACACCAATGCCTTTAAAATTGATTCTCTTTTTATCATTTGACATTAAAAATGCTAAACCAAATGTAATGATAATTGCTAAAATACCTAAGAGAATGTCCAAGCTATTTCCTCCTTTTTATAAAAGTGCTTTATCCCTTCCTGAATAACCATACGTAAATCTCCACTTCATGAAGCTCCGTTTTATGTACACAAGTATTTTCAGAAAATAAATATATGACAAATAACGATTAAACACAACATTCATTTTCTTTCTTATACAAGATGCTCGTACAAATACTATAATATTCGTTACGGAAAAAAATTTCAATCCTCTCAGAAAGAATTAATTATTAAAATAATTCCCAATGTGGTAAATAAAATGAATGCTATGTTAAAATGAAGTACTTTTTATTATGCATCCTTCGTAACGATTTATTCCATATTATTTACTTACCTGATCCAAATCGAAAAAATTCCGATATTTACACATTTACAGAAGTTCCTCCAAAGAAAAAAAGCCTTGACACTTAGGAGCTCTCTTTGAAAGTCCGTTTATCTCCAGCTTTCAGAAGAATTTCCTAAGTGTCAAGACTCTCTATATCTCTTAACCTTCCAGCAATAAATCGTATGGATCTTCAAGCATCTGTTTAATTCTAACTAAGAACTGAACTGCCTCTTTTCCATCAACAATACGATGGTCATATGATAATGCAAGATACATCATTGGACGTACTTCAATGGAATCATCCGGCATAGCAATTGGACGTTTCACAATATTATGCATTCCTAAAATTCCGACCTGTGGCGCATTTAAAATTGGTGTAGACATCATAGAACCAAATGTACCGCCATTGGTAATCGTGAAGGAGCCGCCTTGCAAGTCTTTCAAGGATAATTTATTATCACGTGCTTTCTTACCCAAATCAACGATATCCTGTTCAATACCTGCAAAGTCCTTACGATCTGCATCACGGACTACTGGAACAACAAGTCCTTCATCTGTGGAGACAGCAATACCAATATCATAGAATTTTTTAATAACTAATTCATTACCTTGAATTTCTGCGTTAAGAAGCGGAAACTCTTTTAATGCACCAACAACTGCTTTGGCAAAGAAAGACATAAAACCTAGCTTCACACCATTTTTTTCTAAGAACTTATCTTTCCGCTGCTTACGAAGCTCCATCACAGCAGTCATATCTACTTCATTAAATGTTGTTAACATTGCAGTATTATGCTGCACTTCAACAAGATTTTTAGCAATCGTCTGACGGCGACGGGTCATTTTAACACGTTCTACCGGCTTATCGAACTCTGTTTTCTCTGATTTTGCCGCTTCTTGTTTCGCCGGTTTCGAGGGTGCAGCCTCTTGTTTTGGCGCATTATTATGTGCTTCCACATCATCTGGACGGACTCTACCCAGCGGATCGCGAGTCGGCACTTCACTTAAGTCAATACCCAGCTCACGGGCACGTTTTCTTGCTGCCGGAGAAGCAATCACATCACCATTTTGCTCAGGTACAGCACTTTGCTTGCTTTCCTGAGAAGGGTCTTTCTTTGGCTCTTCTTTAGGAGCTTCCTCTTTTTTCTCCGTACTGGAAGATACTGAAGATACTCCGGCTTCACCATTTTCATCTAATTTGCCGATGGTATCGCCTACGGAAACATCTTCTCCTTCCGTACTGATAATTTCAGTGATAACACCTGTAAATTCCGAGTTTACTTCCACATTAACTTTATCCGTTTCTAATTCTACAATAGCATCGCCTTTTTCTACTTTATCGCCTTCTTTAACAAGCCATTCTGCTATTGTTCCTTCCGTGATCGATTCCGCTAATTCAGGTATTTTAATTTCTTGCACTTCATTTTCCTCCTTCAAATTCACTCAATGCTTGGTCAATAATATATTTATGTGCTGTTTTATGCACAGTAGGAATACCTCCAGCTGGTGCTGCACGCTTTGGCCTGCTAATAACATGTAATTCTTGAGTCTCTTCCAGAAGCTCTCTTAAAAAATCATCTACAAAATCCCATGATCCCATATTTTTTGGTTCTTCCTGTACCCACACAATTTCTTTTAAGTTAGGCAGCTTTTTGATTTCTTCTTGAATCGCTTTTTTAGGGAATGGATAGATTTGCTCGACACGTAGAGCGCGAATCCAATCACAAGTTTCTTCTGCTTCTTCCATTTCTCCTTCAATATCAAGCATAATTTTTCCGCTTCCTAATAAAAGGCGGGTTGCTTTTTCAAGATTAGTATTAAAGTATGGCTGCTCCCGTAACGTTTTAAATCCGCCATTTGTAAACTCTTCAGCGCTGGAAGCCATCTTGTAATCTCTGATTAAACTGCTTTTCGGTGTCATCAAAATTAATGGCCTAGCTTCCGGACGGGAACGCATTGCCGCCTGACGACGAAGCAGATGGAATAACTGTGCAGAAGAAGTAACATTAGCTACAATCCAGTTATTTTCTGCAGCCATCTGTAAGAAACGCTCTAAACGCGCACTTGAATGCTCTGGCCCTTGTCCTTCGTAGCCATGAGGAAGGAGTAACACCATATTTGATTTCTCATTCCATTTCGCTCTTGCAGAAGAGATAAATTGATCAAAAATGACCTGACCAGCATTCGCAAAATCACCAAATTGCGCTTCCCAAATGACAAGGGTGCTTGGAGAATAAACACTATAGCCATATTCAAAGCCTAAAACAGCAGCTTCTGACAGTGGGCTGTTTCGAACATCAAAGGATGCTTTGACATCAGATAACCCATGCATCGGACTATATTTTTGACCTGTTTCCACATCATGCAGGACAATATGACGGTGCGCAAATGTTCCACGTTCTGTATCCTGACCTGTTAAACGGATTGGTGTACCATCTTTTAATATCGATGCAAAAGCTAATGCTTCCCCGGTACCCCAATCTGCCTTATTTCCTTCCTCCAATGCATCTTTTCTGCGTTTTAAAATTCTTTCTGTTTTCTTAAAGCCTTTAAACCCTTCTGGACGCTCCAGCAGCTCTTCATTCAGCTTCTTTAAAGTCTCTAAATCTACCGCTGTTTCAAATTGATCTAATCTATTAGACAGCACTTCAGGCATTGATTTTGGCTGAGGCTCACCAATTTCACTTTCTGTCATTCCTTTATAAATATCAGAAAGTCTTGTTTCAATCTCATTTTTAATGCTGTCAAATTCACCGGGCTCCAACAGATTTCTTTCCTCCATGGCACGAGCGAATATTGTTGCAACAGATGGATGGTTATCAATTTCACTGTACAGCTGAGGCTGTGTCGTTCTTGGCTCATCCATTTCATTATGTCCATAGCGGCGGTAACCTACTAAGTCGATTAAAAAGTCTTTATGAAACTTTTTCCGATATTCACAAGCAATTTTAACAGCAGAAATACAAGAAATCGGATCGTCTGCACTCACACGGATAACAGGAATCTCAAACCCTTTTGCCAAGTCACTGGCATAACGGGTTGAACGTCCGTCTACACGATCTGTTGTATAGCCAAGCTGGTTATTTGCGATAAGGTGTACTGTCCCACCTGTTGTATATCCAGGCAAACCGCTTAGATTAAGTGTTTCAGCAACAACACCCTCTCCAATAAAAGCTGCATCTCCATGAATAATCAGTGGCATTGCTTTGTTAATATCTCTTTCAGGATAACCGCTTACATCACGTTCATCCTGTGCTGCCCTGGCAAATCCTTCTACAACAGGATTTACAAATTCAAGATGTGACGGATTATGTGCAAGTGTTATTTTTGTATTGACTTTCTTTCCATGTATTACCTCTTTTTCCGCTCCAAAATGATATTTCACATCTCCGGTCCAGCCATAGTTAATTGCTTTTGAACCTTCTGACGGCATCAATTCCTTATCTCTTGTATAATTAAACTCGGAAAAAATCTTATCATATGGCTTTTTCAATACATTTGCAAGTACAGCTAAACGCCCTCGATGCGCCATCCCCATCATCACATGCTCAATGCTATCTTCATTTGCGTATTTTACGAGATGGTCAATCATAGGAATCATCGATTCTAGACCCTCAATAGAAAAGCGCTTTTGACCGACAAATGTTTTATGAAGGAATTTCTCAAAGCCTTCTACTTCGGATAAGCGTTTCAGAATATCCTTTCTATCTTCCTGATCAGGGTCAAACCTCGCATTCCCTTCTTCAATTAAATCAAACAGCCAGGTGCGTTCCTCATCATTGTTTACGTGATCATACTCAAACGTGATCGTACCTGTATAGTATTTCTTCAATAAGTTGATAACATCCAACCCTGTTTTAACATCTTCTTTTTCACGTTCCCAGATCCATGATGCCGGAATTTTTTTCAAATCCTCTTCTGTTAAATCATAATGCTTTAAATCCAGCATTCGTGACGGAGCACTTTTATACCCGCCAACGGAATAAATATCCGCATCTGTGTGACCGTAACGCCGAATAGCCTCAACAAGTTTGATTGCTGAGGTTAATTTAGTAACATCAAAATTTTCTGATACACCAACATTAGAAGTTGTTTGTTCAGCTTGTTTACTGATAGGCATAATTACTTCTGCCCCTGTCATCCAGGCAGGTGCTCCATGTGTATCAAATAATGATTTTATAGAAGATTCCACTTGCTCCGGATCTTCTCTGTACAATTCATACTGTTGCTCCAAATACCCCGCATTTGGTCCGTGAAACTGCCCCCAAAATTTTTCTGCAGACTCTTCATTTCCTGGCACGACTGATACCCCCATTAGAATTACTAATCCGTTCATGAAAACGGTTCAAATTTTTAACAATCATATTAATTTCTTTACACCAACTAATATACATGATTTTCAAGCTGGTTACAAGGAATCGGAACGGATTCTTTGGGAGAATTCGACATTTTTTTTCAATCCAAAAAAATGTATCCCGCAACATCATTTTTCTGACTTTTCAGACAAAAATAAAGTGAATTTTTTGATACATTTCTAGATATATAAATGGATTTAATATAAGAATAGTTCACATCATGTCCTTTTTCCGTTATAATAAAGACAAATTACAATTTGAATTCTGGAGAAAAGCACTTGTCTTACAGTGTGTCAGCTTACATGCATGAAGCTCCATGCCAGATGAGCACAATTTACTACTACATAGAAGGAGGAATCAGTTCATGAATTTAGCATTAATTATGGGTGTTGTTGTTACATTTCTCGTTGCTATCTTTGCATCCGGCTACGAATCAAAGCCAGGAGTTCCAAAAGAAGATCAACGCACTTAACCCTTACGATATACATCAGCAAAGGAGCTGTTGCACAATTTTGTGCAACAGCTCCTTCTTTTTTATTAATGTAAATCAGGAAATCCCTGCTGTCTTAACGCTTCATAAATAATAATAGAAGCTGTATTCGACAGGTTCAATGAGCGAACCTGATCATTCATATGAACCCGCAGGCATTTATCTGCTTTTCCCTCCAGCAATTCACGGGGAATCCCTGTTGATTCTTTTCCAAATACAAAAAATTGATCTATATCCACAGATGAAAAATCAAAATCCGTGTAATATTTTGTTCCAAAGTTCTCTATATAGTAAAAGCTTCCTTCTGGATAGGTTTTATACAAATCTTCTATGGAATCATATTCTTTTACATCGACATGCTCCCAATAATCCAGACCGGCACGGCGGACCATTTTACTATCCGTTGAAAAACCAAGCGGACGGATTAAATGTAAGGTTGTTCCAGTCGCTAAACAAGTTCTGCCGATATTTCCTGTATTAGCCGGGATTTCTGGTTCAAATAATACAACATGCAAACTCACCATTCATTCTCCTTCAATTGCAAATTCTAAAAGACTAGTTCTTTGATTTCTATATAAATTTCAATGATATATTTAAAGCTGCCGTTCCAATGGATTTCTTGGGAGCGGGGAACCGCATTCCCAAGAACATCGCGTACTTAACCTTTATTTCCTTAGTCAATGGAGGTGAAAAATAACCCCACTGCATGAAGGTCCACTTTATTATACACTAACTTATCTCAATGCGAAAAAACTTATATTGTATCTCCGGAGTCCAGGCAGCAGAGTCCTCATAAGACCAATAGCGATTTCGGCTATTATTCGTATGTGCATTGACAAGCGGCATGTTATCAGCATCTTTTGCCACCACAATAGTTGTATGATTCCACACACCATCCCCGTCAAAATCATAGCAAATCACATCGCCAGGATTCAATTCCTCCGGCTGTTCAACTTCTACTCCTCTTATACCTCGTTCAGAGCCGCTTAAATACCACCTGAAAGAATGCGCAACCGACCAGCTGAAGCTCCATGAATCCTTTCCATACCACCAGCCTCTCTCCCGGACTGGTTCTCCCCACATCGGACCGCCTCCTGCCCGTAAGCATTGGGAAATATAGTTCGTGCAGTCATCTTCAAAACGCAGATATTCTGGATTGTAGCTGTTCCACCAGCGTTCTGCATATTTCACTGCCTCCAGACGGTTATACTCGATTTCACGATTGCTTTTCTTATTGCTGCCTTTCTTTAATACAGGGAGCTGATTGCCGAAGCTTTCCACTGGCGGCTTTTCGATATATTGATGTCTGTCTTCTTCATCCCATTTTTTCACAAACTGACAAGGGATAATCTGCTCCTCTGTATAAAAAAAATCACCCTGCTTGATTAGATATACCAAATGCACTGCATACCGCGTACTTCTCATTCCTTCATAGGATTGCTTGCTTAAAACAACCCCTCTCCCCTTTATCTTTACAATTTGCGCTTTTCGTTTCTTACAAAGTGCCTTCTTTTTCTGCCACCAATCTTGACTCTCTCTGTTTTCCAGAAAAAAATGCTGCCAATATGCAGCGAAATCACCCATAAAAATCGCCTCCTCGTTCAAAGCTTATGCATCGAGGAGACGAAATAGGTCATTGAAACTGTGTAAGCCTTGCGATGACTTCTTTTACCTTGCCATTATCATAGACAGTGCATTTTCCATTTCATATTGTACTTGCTCATCATCTTCATTTCCAAGCGCTTTAGAGAGCGCTTGTTGCGCCGTATCTGTCCCTATTTTCCCTAACGACCATGCTGCAGTGCCGCGAATAACCGGTCGGGGGTCATTGTTCATCACAGTAATTAAATCCGCTTCAGCAGCAGTTTCTTTATAATGGCCCAACGCTAAAATAACATTACGCTGAATTGGTTTTTTTCCTCTCCAGGAGCCTGACATATACCCAAACTTTTCCTTAAACTGGCGATTTGACAAATGGAGCATCGGTTTCAGCCTTGGTTTAACCAATTCCGGCTCCGGCTCTAATTCCTTATGAAAATGTGAGTCCTTATCCCGGTTCCAAGGGCAAACCTGCTGACAGGTATCGCATCCGTATAATCGATTTCCTATCTTATTGCGAAATTCCTCCGGCAGAAAATCTTTTGTTTGTGTTAAAAATGCGATACAGCGCTGTGCATTCAGCTGACCGCCCTGAACAATGGCGCCAGTAGGACAGGCATCCAGACAAATGGTACAATCTCCGCAGCCGTCCTCTACCTGCGAATCAGGAACAAACGGAATATTCGTCAGCATTTCTCCCAAATAAACAAATGAACCATATTCCTTTGTAATAATGGAGGTATTTTTCCCGCTAAAACCGATACCTGCACGTTCAGCAACAGCCCGGTCACTTAATTCTCCTGTATCCACCATAGACTTGATAATCGCACCAGGAACTTTTTCTTTTATATACTCTCCCAGCTTATCCAGTCGTTCCCGTAAAGCAACATGATAGTCAATTCCCCATGAAGCACGGGCAAAAATACCGCGTCTATCCCCTTTTGTCCCTCTTGGTGCTTTCTCCATTCGTGACGGATAGGCGACGGCAATGGAAATAATAGACTGTGCTTCCGGGAGCAGCCTTTGAGGCTCCGTCCTTTCCTCAATGCTCCCTTTTTCAAAGCCAGATTGATATTTCAGTTCTTGCTGACGTCGTAAGCGTTCCTTCATTTCTGTAAAAATATCCGCTGTAGTAAAACCAATTTTATCAATCCCAATAGTTCTTGCGTATGCTTGAATATCCTTTTTCAGCTCGTCCACTCTCACCATACCGCCCCCTTTCTATTATTTCTAATCTCAGTCAACCCTTTTTAAATACCATGGTTACAGTATTTACCTCATCAGAAATTTTCCTGTACGCATCCGGTTTAATACAGCTGCAATTTCATGCTTTCTCGGTCTTGCCAGATCTCCTGGGTGTTTTCCATTGCTGCCATTCAGCTTTTCCAGCCCTTGATCCATTTTATCATCTATATGCTCCAGCAGTGCTTCAAAAGAAGAAAAATTCTTTTTTTCATTATAGTAAAGATACTGAATGATCTCCGCAATCATTCTCGTTTGAGATGGATCCACCAGCTGTTCTGTATAAGCAAAAGAGATCGGCTCTTTTCCCAATAAAATTTGAAATTGACCTTTTGCCTGGATTTTGAATTTCCTGTCTGTCTGTTTAGGGAATGCAGCAGATAATAGCTGCCGTTTTGTTAACTCCGTGAAATTTGCCGGTTCTACATTACTATTTGCAATGGGATCTTCTTTTATAATTTCCTTTGCTCTTGATGTTACATTTTTTGGAATGTATTCCTCCATAAGAATTACTGTATCTGCAGCGGCAAAATAATCTCCAGAACCGCCCGTTACTAAAATAACAGATTTATTTGCTTCGTCAACCAGCTGCCTGATTCGATGTATAAATGGTGTAATCGGCTCATTTTCAGGATCGATCAGCTTTTGCATCCGGCTGTCACGAATCATAAAATTTGTTGCACTTGTGTCCTCATCAATAAGCAGCGTTTTCGCTCCAATTTCCAATGCTTCCATCACATTAGCAGCCTGCGAAGTACTTCCGCTTGCATTACTTGTTGAAAAAGAAGTCGTATCTTTTCCATGAGGAAGATGAGAGATAAAAGGAGAGATATTTACAGAGGAGATTTCTCTCCCATCCTCTGCCCGAATTTTAACAGCACTCGGATCTGTACAGATAAATTCACGGCCATCCCCTTTACAATGGGGATAAACGCCTCTTTCTATAGCTTGAAGAAGGGTGCTTTTTCCATGATAACCTCCACCGGTGATTAATGTAACTCCCTGCTTCACAGCCATTCCTTTTACTGTTTTGCCATGAGGAAGCTGTAGCTCCACTTCATCTTCCGGCGGACTTATAAAGGCTGCTGCCCCTTTAGCCGGCAAGTCACTCACACCGCTTTTTCTCGGTAAAATGGAGCCATTAGCAATAAAACTCACCCACTTATTTTCTTTCATTGCTTGCCATATAGCCTCCTGTTGATCTGCTAATTGTACCGACTGCTGAATATCACTATCTAAAATTTTAAACGCTGAATTCTCCAAGAATTCAGGAATAGCCTGGTTAAATAACTTTATTGCCTCTTTTCCATTAATGGAGCGCCCATTAGCAGGTAAGCCGACGGATAAACAAATCGTTATCTCCTTCTCTGAAATACCTACAGCTGTCCGCTCTAATATTTCCTGCCCCGGTCCGTCAAAAGCAATCATGCCGCTTTTGCCAGAGCCTTTAATAGAAATTTTATTTTGATTCAATGCTTTTCCGATCACTCTCGCAAAAGCATCTTCTGCCGCAATCCTGCGGGCTGTCGTCTCCAGCCACTCCACCGCTATATGGCGCTGCTTTCCGGGAATCACGAGCCTTATTTTGGAAGGGCCGGCAAATGGATCTCCCTGCACATAATCAATATGGAGTGTATAACGTGGATATGTGTAGCTTCCAGTAATTTGTTTATATGCTTTGTAACTTTTGCGATCGATTTGTAATAAACTGTTTTTAAGACGGTTCATAATAATAGCCTCCATTCCGATTTGATTCCTTTATGGTAAGGGTACGATGCTTTTAGAGAAATCGACAAATATTTTATGAAACTGCTGCTTAAATGTACAAAATAAAAACGCAACACTTCGTAGACTATGTACGAAACACTGCGTTATCACATATGTATGGAGCGGGTGAAGGGAATCGAACCCTCGTCATCAGCTTGGAAGGCTGAGGTTTTACCATTAAACTACACCCGCATGCTTTAAATTCGTTTTTCAACGACAAAATTTATTATAGCAACGTATTCGATAAAAATCAACAATAAATTTAATTTTTTTCATGAAAAATCAATTGAAAATTAATATTTGGAAATAATAGACTTCAGGAATAATCAGAAATCCCGGCGCATACACTTCTAAAATGCTTGATGTTTATCTTATTATCTATTTACAATCGTCTGGTCGCGTAATAAACTATTATTATGCTTCACGGAGAGGAGAATTTTAAAATGTCAGTATATTCAACTATTCTTACTCAATCAGAATTTGTTGATAAGGATAGTCTCAGCTACCCATTTGAGGAAAGAGGATTACAATTTGGCGATGGAATTTATGAGGTGATTCGCATTTATAAAGGAGAATACTACCTCCTGACAGAGCATGTGGATCGTCTGTACCGTTCTGCCGAAGCCATTAAAATTAAGATTCCATATCATAAAGAAAAGATGACGGATTTATTACATCAATTAATCGAAAAAAATAATATGAAAAATGACGGAAAGGTGTATATGCAAATCACCCGTGGTTCCGCTCCACGAGATCATATCTTTCCACATGAAGTAACACCTAATATTTATGCATACCTTCAGGATTTACCTAGAAATGAAAAAATATTGGAAAATGGGGTTAAAACCATTTCTCAGCGTGATGTCCGATGGGAAAACTGTTATATCAAAAGCTTAAACCTGCTGCCAAATGTTCTGGCTAAGCAGACTGCAAAAGAAAATAATTGCTATGAAGCTATCCTGCATCGTGATGGTGTTGTAACAGAATGCAGCTCTTCTAATATCTACTTAGTGAAAGATGGAAAAGTTTATACGCATCCAGCTACTAATAATATCTTGCATGGATGTGTGCGGATGGCAGTGGAACGTTTCTTAAAAGCAGAAAACATTCCGCTAATTGAAGAAGCTTTTCATATTGAAGATGTTCAGCACGCTGATGAAATGTTTTTATCCAGCAGTACATCTGAAGTATTGCCGGTCATCCAGCTTGATAATGTTGTCGTTGGCAATGGAGAGCCCGGAAAGATTACTCGTACCCTGCAAAGCGCATATGAACAGGATGCTAAAATTACCGATACATTAATTAAAAACTTGTAATGAGAAACAGTCGCCTAAAATAAGAGGCGGCTGTTTTTATATACATTATACACAGCTAAATATTATTGATTCGTTTCCCGAAATAGTTTAAACTAAAAATAGATAGAATAAAATATTATTATGAGGAGGAAGATGATGTCTATATCAACTGCAAAAAGAGCGATTAACGCAACAGATTTTCAGAATATTAAGGTTCTTAGTGAGCCGCAGTTTATTTCAGAAGATAAATACAGTTATGTGATTACATCTGTGAATGATGATAAGGAATATGAATCACAGGTTTATGTACATAATCTTGCTAAAGATTCGCATAAGCAATGGACTTCTGGCAGTCACCGGAATCATACTTTCTGTGTTTCTCCAAATAAGGAACAAGCCTTCTTCCTTTCTAACCGCAGCGGCGCTTCACAAATTTGGCTGACAGATGTTGATGGCGGCGAGGCAAAACAAGTGACTACTTTGCCAAATGGTGTTTTTTCACCAATCTGGTCAGGGGATGGGAAGTCTATTTTATTCTGTGCCTACCTTGAAAAAGATGATGATATTTCTGCCTTAAAGGAATTAAGTAAAGAAGAAAAACAGGCAAAGCAAAAAGAAGCACAAACGAAACCGCTGGTTGTTGACCGCTTAAAGTATAAATCAGATGCCAGAGGATTCCATGACAATTCCAAAGTGCAAATTATTCAATATGATGTAGCAGCAGATGCCTTTCATCAGCTGACAGACCAAGAAGCCGATCACCACCTGACAGACCTTGCTCCTGACAGCAAGCATCTTATCTTTGCAGCTAATTTGGAGGAGGATGCTGATGCTTCATTGGTTTCTGATTTATATTTACTTGAATTATCATCAAAGGAAATAACGAAATTAACAGACAGTAAAGGAAGCTATTATGGCGCAGCCTTCTCCAGGGACAGTAAAAAAATTGTTGCCTTGGGACACGAGTTTGAATATGCTGGAGCAACCTTAACCAAGCTTTTCCTATATGATATAGACAGTAATGAAAGAAAGCTTCTGTCCAGAGATTGGGGCATCCAGCCCGGGGATACAATGGTTGGAGATATGCGCCTTGGCAATTCAGAAACAGGGCCTGTCTGGTCTCGTGACAATAAATCCATTTACTTTGTTGGATCGGATAAAGGCGCTGTCTCTTTATATGAAACAGATTTAGAAGGGAATCTAAAAACACGTTACAGCGATCATAATCATCTGTTTGGCTTTGCTTATAACGTGGATACAGAAAGCTTTATTTTAGGAATCAGCCATCCGACAGATCCTTGTAATTTTTATAAGCTGACAGTTGAAAATACTTTGGAGCAGCTGACGGATGTGAACAAAGCTTTTGCCGGTGAAGTAGCATTAAGCGAGCCGGAGGAAATTAATTTTACTTCCAGTGATGGTCTGGATATACAAGGCTGGCTGCTTCGCCCTTATGGATTCCAGAAGGGAAAGAAATATCCTTTTGTATTAGAGGTTCATGGCGGTCCCCATGCCATGTATGGACAAACCTTCTTCCATGAGCTGCAGCTTCTTGCTGCGAAAGGATATGTTGTACTTTATACAAATCCCCGCGGCAGCCACGGTTATGGGCAGGATTTTGTCAACAATGTGCGTGAAAACTATGGTAAAGGGGATTACCGTGACCTGATGGAGGCTGTTGATTATTGCCTGGAACAGTATTCCTTTATTGATAAAAAGCGCTTAGGTGTAACTGGAGGAAGCTATGGCGGGTTTATGACAAACTGGATAGTCGGCCATACCAGCCGCTTTAAAGCAGCTGTTACGCAGAGATCCATTTCCAATTGGTTAAGCTTTTATGGTGTCAGTGATATCGGCTTCTTTTTTACGAAGTGGGAGCATGGGGTGAACCTATTAGAGGATCCGACAGAGCTTTGGGATATATCACCGCTGAAATATGCCGAAAACGTAGAGACTCCGCTTCTTATCCTGCATGGTGAACAAGATTATCGCTGTCCGATTGAACAGGGCGAGCAATTATTTATCACGTTAAAGCATTTAAACAAGGAAGTGGAATTTGTCCGGTTCCCGAATGCCAACCATGAATTAAGCCGAAGCGGTAACCCGACACTGCGGGTGGCACGGTTAGAAAATATCTGCTGGTGGTTTGAAAAGTATCTATAAAAACCATGAATCCATAAAAAAAACCAGGCATTCGCCGAAAGACTTGGCGAATGCCCTAGTTGGGGTCTGGAACTGGGGCTGCGATTACTCGTCCCATCGAAATCATTTGCGATTACCCGCCCATCAAAACTGCTGCACTTATACTTTTTTCCTTAGATTCCTTATACTTTCTTAAAGTGTAAAAATAAAGGTGACAATCTCTGTCAGCCTTTATTTTTATGGTTCTTCTGAAACGCAACTTTGAAGGGTCAATAGTTGCTTTTTATATACTTATCCCTTCTCCTCTATGTCTGCTGCGATAGCCGTTATCACTCCGATAAAAGTAAATAACTCTTCTTTCTCTGTAGTTAATGGAGGCAAAATACGCACAACATGCTCGCCTGCTGTCAACACAAGAATCTGCTTTTCTCTTAATTTCTCGACCCAGACACCAGCTTTATTTTCAACTTCCAGCCCGATGAGAAGCCCCTTTCCTCTGACCGCTTTAATGAGTGAGTTGCTGTCAGCCAGCTTGGTTAATGCTTCTGTTAACAGAACACATTTCTCCTGTAAACCTGTTAAAAACGCAGCATCTGCAATTTGCTCCAATGTAGCCAGCCCTGCTGTTGCTGCCAGCGGATTCCCGCCAAAAGTACTTCCATGCGTCCCAGGTGAAAAACTGTCTGCAGCTTTTGTTTTTGCTAATAATACTCCAATTGGAAAACCAGATCCTAATCCTTTCGCCAATGTCATTGCATCCGGTTCAATATCATATTGCTCATAAGCAAAGAGGGTACCCGTTCTGCCGATTCCCGTCTGAATCTCATCAACCATAAATAGAATATCTGCTTCCTTACAGTAGGTATACAACGCTTTTACCCACTGTGCGTCCGCCGGATGAACACCGCCCTCTCCCTGAACCAGCTCCAATAAAACACCTGCCGTTTTATCCGTATCTATTTGCTCTATCGTTTCCTGCTGATTAAATGGTAAATAGGTAAAACCAGGTGTTAATGGCGTAAAGCCGTTATGAATTTTTGTTTGAGCTGTTGCCGCCATTGTAGAGCCTGTTCGTCCATGAAACGAATTGGAAAAAGTAACAATTTCTGTTCTTTCCGGCTTCTGATGGTCTTTAGCATACTTTTTAGCCAATTTGATGGCTGCTTCATTTGCTTCAGCACCACTATTACAGAAAAATGCCTGATCAAAGCAGCTTAGAGAAGCCAACTTCGCAGCTAATGCCTCCTGCTGCGGTATCTGATATAAATTAGAGCAATGCCACAGATTCTCTAACTGCTCTGATAATTTCGCATGCACTTGGTCCGGCACATGTCCTAAATTGCATGTTGCAATGCCAGATGTATAATCAAGATATTTCACATCCTGATCATCCCATACATAGCTGCCTTTTCCCTTTAAAATGGTTATTGGTAAACGCTGATAATTTTTCATTAATGCTGACGTGGCTGTTACAGTATTAGACATGCTCCACGACCTCCTTTTCGCTTAAAATGGTGCCTACTTTTTCTCCGTCTAAATATTTTAAAATATCACCCGGCTCCAGACCATTTAAAATGACAGATTCCTCCACACCGCCCTGTAAGCTGGCGAGTGCAGAGCGCACCTTTGGAATCATTCCGCCATAAATAACACCGGAATCAATTAATGCTTCTACCTCTTCTTTTGTTAAATGATGATGAATGATTTCCTTTTGATCAATCGTTTCCATTACTCCAGGAATATTGCTGATTAGAACGAGCCTGCAGCCTAATGCTTCTGCTACAGCACCAGCCGCTGTATCACCGTTAATATTCAAGTGTGTTTCTCCTTCGCCTGCAGCGATTGGAGAAATAACAGGAATGCCGCCTGCTTGTAAGATCATGTCAATCCAGGCTGTTTCCACCTTAGTAACCTCTCCGACAAAGCCCAGCTTGCCATCTTTAATCGGTTTCGCTTGCAGCAGTTTGCCGTCTACACCGCTTAATCCGATTGCTTTGCCATTCTGATTTTGAAACAAACTGACAATCCTCTTATTGATTGCTCCGCACATCACCATTTGCGCGACTTCTAGCACTTCTTCTGTTGTGACGCGAAGTCCATCGATAAATGTACTTTCAATCTGCATTTGCTCCAATGCCTGATTAATTTCCGGACCGCCGCCATGAACAATCACCGGATCACAAACCTTTTTTTCTTTTAATTCAATTAACAGCTTGTAAAAAGATTCCGGCAGCTCCTGCAGGATACTCCCGCCTACTTTAAATACTACTTTTTTCATTTGAAACACCTCACGTCCGATAGGATGCATTTATTTGCACGTAATCATAGGTTAAATCACAGCCCCAGGCAATTGCTTTCTCCGTACCATCCTTTAACCCGATAAAAAGGTGAACCATATCCTTTACTAATTCCTCAACACAGTTCGGTTCATGAAAAGGTAGCAATTGCCCTTCCTTAATAATCTGTTCAGAGCCAATCGCAAGTGATAAGCCTTCTTTATCAAAAATGACGCCACCGGCACCAAGTGCACTGATAACCCTTCCCCAATTGGCATCTTCTCCATAAATGGCTGTTTTCACAAGACTGGAACCAACCACTGCTTTTGCCATCTGCGCTGCTTCCCGCTCCGATCTGGCTCCTTCTATACTTACTTCAATGAGTTTTGTTGCCCCTTCTCCGTCTCTGGCTATCATTTTTGCCAGCTCCCGGCTGACAAACTGCCATGCTTCCATAAATCGATGCCATTCCGGATGCTGTGGCTGAAGTGCTTCATTCTGCTGTATTCCATTGGCTAATACAAGCACCATATCATTGGTACTGCAATCTCCGTCTACTGTAATACGATTAAATGTCTGATCCGTTGTTTGTTTTAATCCTTGCTTTAGGCTTTCCTCCTCCACCTTTGCATCTGTCGTAATAAAGGAAAGCATCGTTGCCATATTCGGATGAATCATGCCGGATCCTTTCGCAGCACCGGCAATCGTTATCGGTTTTCCATCTATTTCTACCTCGACAGCAATATGCTTTGTTTTCGTATCCGTTGTTAAAATGGCATGCTCAAAATCAGCGGCAGCTTTACTTTCACCAATACGTGCAATGGCTTCCTTAATGACAGGCATTGGCAGCATCTCACCAATGACTCCGGTTGAAGCAACAGCCACCAGTGAAGAATCAATCCCTATTTTTTCCGCTGTCAACTGCTGCATTTGAAGCGCATCCTGATAGCCCTGCTCTCCTGTATAGGAATTTGCATTCGCTGAATTAACAACGACTGCCTGCAGCTGGTTGGAGTCTTTTAATGCTTCTTGTGTAACCGTAAGCGGTGCTGCCTGAAATGTATTCTGCGTATAAACACCGGCAGCATTGGCCGGGACTTCGGAATATAACCAGCCAAAATCAAGCTTGGATTTACGCAGACCGGCATGTATACCTCCAGCTGTAAACCCTTTTGGCTGATCAATGTGTGCATTTTCTAAAACCTTAAATGACCTGAATAATGTATCTGCCACCTATGCTCCCCCTCTTCCATTATGGAAAGACCGGAATAAAATCCAATCCCGTTCCTTCATCCCAGCCGTTCATAAGATTAGCATTATGAATTGCCTGACCAGCCGCTCCCTTTACTAAATTATCAATCGCCGATGCAATGACAATACTATTGGTCCGTTCGTCTACATATGCTCCAATATCACAGTAATTGCTGCCTGTTACACCTTTGGTTGCCGGAAAATGACCTTCCGGCAAAATACGGACAAACGATTTTTCCTGATAATATTCCTGAAGATACGCTAAGATGGAAGCTGTGGTTTCTTGTGTTTTCATATCTGCATATGTGGTACACAGTAAGCCTCTTGTCATCGGAATTAAATGCGTTGTAAAGGATACTTTCAAGTCCTTATCCGTAAATTTCGAAGCATAACGCTCTATTTCCGGAATATGCTGATGCTGTCCAATTTTATAAGGGACCACATTTTCATTCGCTGATGAAAAATGTGTTTTTTCGCTCAAGCTTTTTCCAGCTCCGGAAATCCCTGTTTTTGCATCAATCCGAATTCCTTCTGTTTGAATTTTATCTCCATCGATGAGTGGAATTAACGCTAATAAAGCAGCTGTCGGAAAGCAGCCCGGATTAGAAATAATTGACGCTGACCGGATCTCCTTTGTAAAAATATCACTGAGCCCAAATACTGCTTTGTTTAACACTGCAGCGGAAGCAGGTTCTTTTCCGTACCATTCGCTATATTCCTCCTGCGTGAGCCGGAAATCACCAGATAAATCGATGCACTGAACGGAAGTATCCTGAAAAGAAGGGATAATATTCTTAGCGACACCGGCTGGAGTTGCTAAAAATAAAATATCAATCTCTTTTTCTAGTTCCTCTACATTTAGTGCCTCCATCTCTTTTGTAATAATGCCGAACAAATGCGGATAAGTTGCTGATAACTCCTCTCCTGCCTGTGATTGTGATATAATTTTAGTAATCTCAATTTTTTTATGTGATTGGAGAAGCCGGATAAGTTCAATCGCTCCATATCCTGTTCCGCCAATAATTGCTGCCTTCTTCAAAAACACTCGCTCCCTTATTTGAAAAAATGAATTATTCATTATTATAAATTTTTATGCATGTTTATGCAAGGGAATTTATAAATATTAATTAAATTTCTTCAGATTATTTGTTTACCTGTATAATATATGAATAAAAAAGACATTGACCCGTGATCAATGTCTTTTTCTTATCCATTTTAAAATACATGCCTATTAGTGCGTGTTCAAAAAGTTCGATGAAAAGGACCAGCCGGCTAAGGTCTCAGGCGTCCTGGGGTTGCGATGGCTCACCCCATCAAAAAGAGTTGTTGCAACGCCGACACTAGCACGTCCTGAGATTGTGATTACTCGCCCCACCGAAAACAGTTGTGCGTCGAAAGTTCAAGGCGACGGGTTTTTTACGAACGGGGCATCCCACGTATTGTGGTGATTTCTGTGTTGTCCACACGATGTGGATGGTCTTAACAGAAGCTCCCCTATGCTTTTCAATACGTGAGTATCGGAAAAAACACGTCAACGCGCTTTCGCAGGATGCGANATCCCACGTATTGTGGTGATTTCTGTGTTGTCCACACGATGTGGATGGTCTTAACAGAAGCTCCCCTATGCTTTTCAATACGTGAGTATCGGAAAAAACACGTCAACGCGCTTTCGCAGGATGCGATGATTTTTACGTTGCTCACACGATGTGAGCGTTCTTAGCAGAAGTTCCTTTTCCCGTCACGTCACTTTTATTGGACTTTTTGAACATCTTCTATTATTTAACCGGTATCCAAATCTCTGAATAATAATCCTCTTCAGAAGCATCCCCATCCGAATAGACTTCTAATTCAGGCGTACCAGCATGTACATAACTGCTGGATGGAAACCATTCTGAAAATATTTGCTTCCAGACTTTTTGAATAGCATCCGGCATAGCACCGTGAACTTCAAATATCGCCCATTTAGATGCCGGTATTTCCGTAGCTTCGAATTTATCTGGCGCTTCATCCTGATAAGCTGTTCCAATCCAATAATCAATGGATTGATCACTTTTATCATCACATACACCAATAACCCCTTTCACCGGTCCATTATTCAATTGACTTAATAATTCATCCGTTCCATCTGTTAACACCTGCTGCCACATCTCCGTAATTCCTGTCAGATTTTGTTCACTAATTAATGAAAATTGTTTTCTTACTCCGATTATCTGAAATGCCTCATGATCAACAATCTTGTAGTTCATAGGATCCTCCCCTTTTAAATTCACCTGAATAACCAGACGATTATAAGATATGAAGTTTCCTGAATGCTTCCGTGCTTGTGTCGGTGTAATTCCATGCTGTTTACGAAATGCCTTCGAGAAAGCTTCCGGGGTTTCATAACCGTATTTGTGGGCAATATCTATAATCTTTCTATCTGATTTTCTTAACTCGTTGGCAGCTAAAGTCAGTCTACGTCGTCGAATATACTCTGCAACTGTGATACCTGTCATTACATTAAATGTTCTTTGAAAATGAAACACAGAAAAATTTGCCTGCTTGGCAATTTCTTCGATGGACAGCTCCTCCAGCAGTTTTTCTTCCATATAGTTTAAAGCTGATTGTATTGATTTCACCCACATCAAGTGATTCACCCCTTAATGACATCTTAGCAAGTTCTCTTGATGAAAACCTGTTCTTCTGTGCTCACCAGTGACAGATTTCACGTTTTCGTATCAATAATAATGTGCCGTGCCTTTACTAATTCTCCTGCACAAACCGTTCCAGAAAACGATCCAATGTTTCCTTATATCGTTCTTCTTCCTTCACAAACGATTCCCCATGACTTGCATCATCCACCAGTAAAAGCTCCTTTTCACTTCCCGTATTATCATATAGCTTCTCCGTCATCTCTGTCGGTACAAAGACATCTTCTTTTCCATGAATATATAAAATAGGTACTTCTGCTTTTGCAACCTGGTCCAGTGCAGAGGCTTCTTTTAAACCATAGCCGGCCCGTATCTGTGTTACAAGACTCGTAGATGGAATAAATGGAAACGAAGGCAGGTGGAACATCCGGTCAAGATGATAAGCGAATAAATCATTGACATCTGTATAAGATGCATCTGCTACAATTGCTTTCACATTAGCAGGAAGCTCTTCTCCACTTGCCATTAATACCGTGGAGCCTCCCATCGAAACCCCATGAAGTACAATCTCTGCATCATCGCCGACCCGTTCAATGACCTGAGCAATCCAGTTGATTAAGTCCAGACGGTCATGCCAGCCAAAACCAATATAATCTCCTTCACTTTCCCCATGTCCGCGCATATCTGCAGTAAAAATGTTATAGCCTAAGTCCTCATAATAATGCTGCCCATACAAGGCCATATCTTTTCCGCGACCTAAGTAGCCATGAGCAAATAGAACAACTTTATTAGTAGGCTGCTCTGCTTCCAGATAATATCCCTGTAAATCAAGCCCATCAAAGGAGGTCTGATGCCATATTTCAAACGGCTGTTCATCCGACCAGTCACGCCAATCCCCATCTAAAAGCACATCCAATGTCTCCGCTTCCACCTCTAAATCAGCATTTCCATTCAAAAAATCCTTTACGTTACGCTCAACAGCGAGATGATAAAAGAAAATGGCAGCTGCAAAATTTATAATAAGGAGTACGATTACTACCCCTGAAATAATCCAAATCCATTTTTTCTTCACACCCTGACCCTCTTTTCTATCTATGATTCTATCTATTTTATTATACTAGAAATTCACTTATGTATATAATCCAAGTTATGGGAGATATTATGATATTTTTTATTAAAACATAAAAAGAACCTGCACGAATACAGGTTCTTTTACATCTTCTTCATCAAATATGACGTCTCTCCATCAAATGAATACCGAGCCCGGTAAATAACACCGTCATCAATGTCAATACACTGATCGGCTGGAGGAGCTCTGTAAAGGAATATCCATACACTGCCGCCCCTTGAATAATATCTAATCCATATTTAATCGGGTTCAGGTCTGCTAAAAAAAGCAGAACCGGATTGCTGACGATTTCCAGCGGCCAAAATGCCCCGCCAATCATCGCCAGACTTACGGTAACAACGGAAATCACCGCATTAAACTGTTCAAGATTTTTAATCACAGCTGTAATCAGAATCGAGAGCGCGACGATTGCTAAAGCAAATGGAATTAGCATCAGCAGGATTTCCACAATTCGGTCGTTAAAGGTAATGCCCCGCCAGAAATAAAAGACAGCGAAAATAATGACAATTTGTAAATAGCCTTCTATAAAGCTATATAACAGGTTGGCAATATACATCTCTGATTTCTTCATCGGCGATAGAATCATCCGATCCCAGACACCCATTCTTTTTTCCGTCAGAATCTTTACGACACCATATGCGATGGTATAGATAGAGAAAAATAATGCAAAACCACCAACCCGATGCACGGTATCATCATATTGCCAGCCCTCTTCTCCGGAAAAGCTGCTTATCGATAACTGGAACATACCCGTCGCTTCTTCATAAGCAGAAACCAGCTGATCCGGATCCATTCCCTGCTCTTCTGCAGCTTCCCGGATTATTTCACCGCGACTGCTTTCTGTATATACTTCTTGAACGGTTTGTTGAATGAGCCCTGCATTCGGTGACTCGACCCCTATCAAGACAGCAAAATCATCCTCAGAAAGGAGTACACCTGTATCTACTCTGCCTTCTCTCAGTTCTTCCTCTAATGTTTCTTTATCTACCGTGTAAAATCGAAAGGCTTCCTGCTCTTCCAGAGATTGTTGATAAGCGTCTGCTCCGTCTTCCACATATACTGGCACAGGGATTCCGCCTCCCCCGCCGCCAATGCTTAAGGAAGAGATGAGCCAGGCAAACAGAATAGACATCCCTGTAAACAGGAGAAAACTATATGGTTGACGAATGAACTCACGTATTCGCGCCAGCAGTATCCCTTTCATCGTTTCGACCCCCTTTTCGGAAAGCTCATGGCAGCAATCAAAATCATGGCAGCACCAAAACCGGCCATAAAGATAAGATAGTTAGAAATATCCTGGATACCGCTGCCCCGCAGCAATTGAATATAAGCAGTCAAGCCTGCCCCATTCGGTGTCAAATTACCTAAACGCTCAAACGTCTCTGATAATTCGCCAATCGGGAAAAAGCTCCCGCCGATAAATGCCAGAACAGATGTGACAATTCCGGTGAAAAATCCGATAATGGACTCTGTTTGCAACCGATAGCTGATAGCTGTCAGCAGTACCGTAATACCTCCTACAGCAATGGCATAGGAAAACGTAGTTACTAAAAGTGCGAGGACATCCGTAAACGTAACCTGGAAAACCAGATACGAAAATCCGAACAGGAATAAAAGCTGCAAGAAAGCAATGATAGTACCCGAAATTAAAATACTTAAGAAATACAGCCACCTGGACATATCCCCGACAATAATCCTGTCAAAAACCTGATACTGTCTTTCTCTCATTGCAAAAAATCCAATCGTAGAAGCCACATATAGCCCGTTAAAAACGGCCATTGCCACCGTATAATACTCCTGCGAGGAAATCGGATCTGCCTGGTTAACCTGCACTTGTTCACCAGCGCTTGCAGCAGCCTGCATCGCCTCAATTTCTATATCGAGACCATTCTGCTGAAGAAATGTCTGTGTTGCCATCATCTCATTAAACTGCTCCAGAATTTGCGACAGCACAGATGAATAGATACCATCCTCCTGATTCACATGCACGATTAATTCTGGCGCCTCGCTGCTTTGTTCAGAAATAACCTGAAGCATATCATAGGTGAAGTTTTCCGGTACCTCAATTAAGCCTGAATAAGAGCTATCCGTCAGTATATCTGCTTTTTCATCCGCTTGAATCACTTCTAATTCAAGCATCTCCTGCAGGTCTTGCCCTTGAAAAACATCCTCCCGAAGCATGGTAACCATTTGTAGCTGTCCTTGATCACCAAAAGCTTCTGCCGGTACACCGAGCGCTTCCATTTCATTCATAAACCGCTCTACCTGCTCTGCTTCATCCCCATGCTCCAGCCAGGCTACCTTTAATTCAAGCTCCGGACTGCCACCTTCCATAAAGCCCGCTAACGCCATGCTTAAAATTACAATTAAAATAATCGGCAGGCCTAAAAGCAGAAAGATTTGAACAGGATTACGCCAAAGCAGGAGCAATTGTTTTTTAATTAATTGAAATAACATATAAATCCTCCTCTAATCCCGTAATGCTCTGCCGGTTAAGTGCAAAAATACATCCTCTAACGTTGGAGATTTAACATGTAATGAACGTAAAGCAATATCATATTCCTCTGTCATGGAAATAATTTCTGTAAACAGATTGACTTCTTTCGGTGTGATCAGCGTGATTTCTTTTTCCTCCACATGAACATTATTAATGGATTCGTGTTCCTTTAAATGGGTAATAAATGCATTATTCCAGTGGTCAGCCTCGATGGAAATCGTATTTTCAGATGAAAGAATCTGTTTAATCTCCTCTTTTGTACCGGAAGCGATTAAGTTCCCCTGATCCATAATATAAATACGATCACATAGATAATCGACTTCCTCCATGTAGTGGCTTGTATAGACTACCGTCATTTGATTTTCTTTGTTCAAACGCTTTACAGTCTCTAAAATATAGCTTCTTGATTGCGGATCAATCCCGACAGTCGGTTCATCCATAATCAAAATTTGCGGACGATGAAGCATAGCTACACCGATATTCAGCCGTCTTTTCATTCCACCCGAAAAAGACTCTACAAGTGCTTTCCGCTTCTCTGTTAAACCAATCTGCTCCAAAATTTCATTTACCCTCTTTTTTAATTCCGAACCCTTCAGCCGATAAATCCTGCCAAAGAAAAGCAAGTTTTCTTCTGCAGATAACTGCGGATAAAGCGCAATTTCCTGTGGAACAACGCCGATGGCTTTTCGTAACGGAGAAGGCTTTTTGATAACAGACTTCTTAAAAAAACGGACATCTCCCTGTGTTGGTTCAATTAACGTAGACAGTATCGAAATAGCCGTTGACTTACCTGCACCATTCGGTCCAAGCAGACCAATAATCTCCCCCTGCTCAATAAACATATTTAATGATTTCACTGCTTCTGTTTTTTTAAAACGTTTTGAAATATCAACTAATTCCAGCATGATATAGACCCTCCTCACGTGAATCTGCTTTTATTTTATATCCTTCTGCAATAAAGGAACACTATCTTCCGTCATTAATTATTCTGAAAAAAAGTGACTGAAGTCATTTTTTCATTGCTGTTAAAATCCGTATTAGAAAAACGCAGTAAAGCTTTTTACAAAACTTTATGCTTTTATAACGCAAAAAAAATGACAGAACAAATTAATCCCGCCACTTTTTCTCTTATCAATTTCGATATTGTTTATTCTTACATTGAGAGGTGTAAAACATAGTGTTGCCATCAGTGTCCGGAATAATCCCATTGCTTCATTCTCCAAATTGCCAAGCATAGTAAAAAAATCGTCACTAGCACTGTTACCGTAATTGGCAGCCACAAATCAGAGATTATCGTTTGCTGAAGAGCTTGCACTGCTTGAGATTGAAGTTGTGTCGGACTCCATTTCATATAAACAGGAGCCAATTCACTTGCCAAGGCGAGGATTGCCAGGATACCTATGCTCACTCCGGCAATACTGCTGTTTGACTTCAAGAACGTACTCACGGATAGAACAAGAGCAACTAAAAAGCACAGCCAAATGCTATAAATTCCTATACTGCCGAAAAGCTTGGCAGCACTAACCATTGAAAAAAGAATATTCGTATAATACCAGGCAATAACAAAACTAATCATAAAGCTAATCAGATAGAGTACGAGCAAACTAATCCATTTGCTTAGAATATAAGAAAGAGCAGACACCGGCCGGACTGAAATAAAGATAATGGAACCATTATTACGTTCATGGACAATAACATTCATCGCTGCTAATACAAATAATAATGTCCCCAGAAATGTATATTGTGATAATACCCCGCTTAATACTTCTTCTCCACTCGGTGCCGGAATATCAATTACCGCACCTTCCGGCAACCCGCCTGCTATCTCTAACAACTGTGGCATATAATACATCGTAAGCGGCTGCGACATGGCTAAAATAGCGAAAGCAATCGGGAGCCATATCCACTTACCGTTTCGCATACTTTCCAGCCACTCTTTTTGAATAAGAACCTGCATCCCGCTCATTTTGCAAGCACCTCCAAGTATGCTTCTTCCAGTGTAACCGGGTCAGCATTAAAATATTGAACCGTTATCCCCTGCTCCATGAATCGTTGCAAGATGTCATTTTCGTTAATTTGCTGCTTTGATTGGATGATAACTTCCTGCTGATTCACATACTCAACCGTAAAGGATTCTGATTCTGAAAAGATTGCAGGCAGCTTCTCTTTCGTTTTTACCCGGATTGTCTGCTGATCGTTACTCTTTTTTAATTGCTGCAGATTGCCATCCCACTTTAGTTCTCCTGCTTGTAAAATTAATACCTCGTCACAAATTTGTTCCGCATCATGCAAAATATGTGTAGAAAAAATGACGGTCATCTTTTCTGTCATTTGCTGTATCAGTTCCAAAAATTCTCTTCTTCCCGTCGGATCAAGAGCCGATACTGGTTCATCTAAAATAAGCAATGCTGGTTCATGCAAAATTGCCTGTGCTAACCCTAGCCGTTGTTTCATTCCTCCAGAAAATCCAGCAATCCGCTTTTTTCGCACATTTTCCAGCCCGACAAATCCTAATACTTCCCTAATTTTTTGCAATAACCCTTTCTGAGGTAATCCTGAAAGCCTTCCACACATTTTCAAAAATTCTTCTGCTGTCATCCAATCAAATAATTTCGGCTGCTGCGGTAAAAAGCCAATACTGCCAGTTACATTCGTACCATTTTCTTCGCTAAACTTGATAACACCACTGCTTGGCTCCAATAACCCCGCTAACATATTGAGGATTGTTGTCTTTCCCGCACCATTCGGACCTAATAAAGCGGTACAGCTTCCTTTTTGAACCTCGAACGTTACTCCCTTCACAGCGGTATGACTCTGATATACTTTCGTTAATTGTTGTATAGATATCAACATAGGCTTTTCTCCTTCTATATATCTACTTATTTTTTCGCCCTGCAATAAAATACAATATTGGGCCAATAATGTTAATAACAATAATAATAAATACCCACATCCATTTTGGTCCGCTTACTGCTTCTTCCTTGAAACAATTCCATAAAGCAAAAGACATTAAAATAACTTGCAAGACAATAATTGGCATCAATAACGACCAGTTTATCTCTTGTAACATTTCCACCTGTTATCTCACCTCTTTTCTTCGCCGCTTTTTTAAATAGAGATAAAACAAGTAAGTCAGGGCTGGCACAGGAGCCTGGATTAAACCCCAGATTCCCCAAAACCATGGATAGTGATGATGCTTCTTCGCATGAATAAATAATAAAATGCTTTGTGTTAAAAGTAATGGAATTATAATAAATAGAAAACCAGCTGGCACATTCATTTGCAATCCATTCATTTTTCCCACTGCCTTTCTCTCTCCGTTTCCTTACGATATAACCAAAAAAGAATGATTAGACCCGCCAGCAATGTTCCTATTTGCAAGATGATAAAAAATAATTGTGTGCGCACCAAGAGAAATCCGAGTAACGATAATAACAGAAGTGCTGTCGCGATAAACGCTGCTAATTCTTTGTAGAAGCGCCGCTTTCTCTTTTGCTGGAATCGCTCCATCTCTTGTGCGATAGCATGTTCGTTGACGAAAGAGTCCTCAGCAAGCTGATCGATTTTCTGCCAATCACGTTGCAAATCGCTGACGATTGATGCGTTTTGCTTCTTTTTATCCATCTTCATCCACCCTCCACTCTTTCCTTAATCGCTTTAACCCATGGTGTACTCTTGTTTTCACCGTTCCTTCACGTATATTCAAGAGCTTAGCGATTTCATCATATTGATAACCATAATAATGCTTTAGCAAAATCGGCAATTTTAACTTCGGGTCCAGTTGATTAAACTCGATAAAATGATCGCTCCATTCCCATCCTTGCATATTTGCATTCCAGTTCAACTGACGAGATAGCATATTTCCCAACTGCGAGAGTTTTTTCTTGTCCTTCCCTTCTTTTCTTTGAGAATCTAAGTAAATATTAGAAGCAATGGAAATCAGCCACGTAGAAAACCTGCTATCCCCTTTAAATGTTGTGATTTTCAAATATGCCTTCAGCATTGTTTCCTGTGCTAAATCTTCACTCCGCTGTTCCTGCATCGTCAACTTCATTAAATACTTATATACAAAAGGGTAATGCCTTTGATAAAGTTTGGAGAAAGCTTCCTCGTCTCCTTGTATAAAAGCTAATATAAGTTGCTCATCCTCTAATGAATTCTTCATCAGACACCCCCCTGACTATCTTTCCTACCTATATGACGTTACTTCGCCCTGATTCGTTCATTTTTTTATGAAGAAAATAATTTTAAAAATCCCCTCTGAAATGTTAGACAAGTTAGACTAACACTTCAAAGGGGATTTCCTATTTTTTGTATCTGAATTGCCGCTGTGCCCAAACTAAAGTAATAACAGATACCAGTGCGATGCTGAACAGAAAAATTAAAATTCCCATTTGCTGCTCATAAACCGGATCGAAAGATAAAAAACCGATATAAAATTCATCCGGCATCTGCAATTCTACCGGGATACAGATACGCAATGATTCCAAAAAGACAGCCGGATCATTGTATGTTTGATAAATACCTGTACCTGCCAACAATCCATAGAAGCAATATGGCAGGAAAGCAGCTATTTGTATACTCATCGCATACCACCTGATCCGATTATCAAGCCAATAATAGAAAAATGCAGACCAGAAATTCAGTGCGGCCATAAACAGACTCAGCATAAAAAAGTGATTCCAATACAGCTCAATACGGGCAATATCAAACATAAATGGTATATGATATCCATAAAAAAAGACTGTTAAAAAAACAATAGCTGCTGCCGGCTGCCGGAGAAAAGTCAGCACCCTTTGTACCCAGCTGATTTTTTGGCTGACCCAGGATTTTGGTTTCCAGCCAATCACCAGCAGCGGCGCCGCAACAAATAATAAACCAACAATTTGATACATATGTGCCTGAAGTGTCAGTCTGCCAATAATATTTAACGGACTTCCCGCTGCCAAAAATAGAACCACCATGCCAAGGAGAAAAGAAATAATATGCAGCACACTGCTCTTTCCCCTGGAAGGTATCATAAAAAAATAACAAACAATAATAAATGCACAAAATAAAAAGATTCCGCCATTCCACAGCGTGGAAAAATGAAATTCGTCTAAAAATATTGCAACCATATCTTCTTCACCAAACTTTTATTCAGGTTACCTTTATCTTAAAATATGTAACCCCTCCCTTCACTCATGAATTCGTACAATTTCTTGACATTACTTCTTCGCAGCGTGAACGCTTTATTCAGAAATATCATGGGTTACCGCATAAATAGCAAGCTGTGTCCGATCCCGTAAATTCGTTTTTTGCAAAATGACAGAAATATGATTTTTAACCGTACCTACAGATAAATACAGCTCGGCTGCAATTTCTTTATTTGTTTTGCCCTGCCCAATGCTTTTGGTAATCGCCCGTTCTCTTTCGGTAAGTTCAACATCCGCTGCAGCACTTGTTTTCCTAGACTGCTTTAACAATCTCGGCATTACTTTTGCGGTCACTTCATCATGTAACACCAGACCACCCTTCATCACACTGTAAACTGCCTCAATCAGCTTTTTCCCATCGGAGGTTTTCAACAAAAAACCGCTTGCTCCTTCATTCAGTGCTTCCAAGGCATATTCATCATCATTAAAGGTTGTTAAAATAAGAATGGGAAGATCCGGCCATTGTTCTTTTATCTTCCTTGTCGCCTCGATGCCATTCATATCCGGCATCCGGATATCCATAAAAATAATATCTACACGATGTGCGGTCAGCTTCTCCATTGCCTCTAACCCATTACTTGCTTCACAGCTTATACGAATCTGTTCATCCTGCTCCAAAATCATACGCAGCCCTTGCCGTACAATTTCCTGATCCTCTACAAGCATAACATGGAACATAAATTATCATTCCCTCCATATATGTCAACCCGGAATCCTTCCTGATAAAACAAATTTATCAGGTAATTGAAGAATCTCTAATTTCCCATCCAGTTCCTTCACACGATTCTGCATGTTTGTCAGTCCGAACCCTAATTCAAAGGCTTTAACTTCATGTATTTTATTACTAATTTCAAATTGAACTGCTGCATCTGCAGATTTGCTAAGCGTTACAAAGACCTCACGACTGTTTGCATGACGCATAGCGTTGGTAATTCCCTCTTGAATAACCCTATACAGCATAACACTTTTCACATTGGATATAGGTACAGACAAAACACCATTCTTCATCGTGAAATGTACATTTAAATGACTCTCACTTTCCAATTTCCGAATCAGATGAACCACTGTTGCAATCCCTTCCGATTCTTTCCCTTTTAATGCTTTTACAGCATCTCTCGTTTCCTGTAAGCTTCTATTTGCCAGCTCCTTCATCTGTCCCAGCTCCAGATCCGGATACTTAATCGACAGCATCTCAATCTGCATAATTAATGCAGTCAAATGATGTCCGACAGAGTCATGCATATCCCGGGCAATCCGCGTTCTTTCTTCCATCCTCGCATTTTCCTCTGCATTAACATGGAGTCGTTTCAGCTGGCGGTAAGAATCACTTAATGCATCGTATAAATGCTTGTAATACTGATCATTATTCCACTGTTTATGCAGAAGCAGGCTGACTGCAAGCATAAAAACACTGCCAAGCAACAATTCATGGGAAATAGACGGGAGAAAAGAAAGCAGTGTACAGGCTAGTAGTACTGCAACCGCCAGAAGATAGTATGCATATGTCTGTAATTGCCTGGCAGCTAATAGAAGGAGAAACCAAATTAAACCAATAGCAAATAAAGCATTCTCTGTAAAAAAGAACCCGGCACATAAAATAACAATGCTATTTCCCAAGAAGAGATACATCTGCCTTATACGGAACGACAGCAGAAAGAACAAACCTAAGCTTAACGCAAACAAAAAGAAATGATAGGGGGGAAATGCACTGTTAAACAAGAGTAATCCAATCCATAGCATGGAAAAAAGCAGAAATCGTAACCAAAATTGTTTCATCATATCCCCACTTATTTAAAATTTACCTGATCTAAATAGCTTGTTATTATACGCCAGGCTTCTATTTTTTCTTCAAAGGTTTTATTATATTTCCCCGGGACCGGGCTTGTGGACGGGAGCTTGATAACATCAACTTCCTCCTGTAATAAAGGAGCGATAAACTTTTGAAACATTTGATATGCCTTTGTTCCATTACAAGCAATCAATTGAATCGATGGGTATTTTTTTAAAAGCCCTGAGATATCATTAGGATCCTCTTCTTTAATATTCGTATCCAGGCTTCCTTGACGGTAACAGTATCCTATCGTGTCCCATAAAGCTACATAATGCTTCTTCATTAAATGTAATTTTTCAGTATAGGTTTCAGCTGGAGCCTCATTTAAAATCTGATACATGATAGGCCAGAAATGATTTCTGGGATTTCCATAATACTGTTGCTCCTCCAGCGATTTTTCACTCGGCATGGAACCGACAATAAGAACCTTAGGCTTATTGCCGATAACCGGAGCAAATGATTGCAGCTTATCCATGATATTCCTCCCCTGCCATAGTCAACTCAAACTCCTACAGCTCTACATTTTTAATAAACTTAGCCGGATTGCCTCCATAAACAACATTTGCCGGCACATCCTTTGTTACGACAGAACCGGAAGCAATGACAGCATTGTCTCCAATCGTGACACCGGGATTAATAATTGCTCCACCGCCAATCCATACACTATTACCTATGGTCACCGCTTTGCCAAGTTCTTTTCCGGAATTACGCTCTTCCGGGTTAATTGGATGTGTTGCTGTATAAATATGTACTCCTGGAGCCAGCATGCAATTATCGCCAATACGAATTGGACAGACATCCAGCATGACACAATTAAAGTTCGCATAAAAGTTCTCCCCAACATGGATGTTATAGCCATAATCGCAATGAAAATCCGGTTCAATAAATAGCGATGCTCCCGTTGAACCGAATATTTCCTTTAAACAGCTTGTACGTCTTACCGTATCATCCTCTGTCAGCCCATTATAATAACGCATCATCTTTCTCACATGCAGCCGATCCTTTACTAACTCGCTATCTTCCGGATTATATATTTCCCCTGCCTGCATTTTCTTTTTTTCTAATGACATTATTAAGCCTCCTCTTTCATTTTATTTTTACCTTGTTTCTGAATGCGATTTTTAAACCATTGAATTATTTTTCTTCCCCTATGGAAAAGAAATGCAAATAGCCGTTTGAATTCAGGTCCAAATAATAGCCAGAAAAGAATGTACAAGTGTCCTAACAAAAGAAAAACACCAATTCCATTTCTTCCTCTGGCCTGCTGCCATATATAAGCTATTTCATTCATACTCTCCGGACGGTTAATACTATATAAAAAGCCGACAAGTGGTAATAAAAGAGATAATATAATAGCTAAAACTGCTAACACTTCATACCGTCTTCTCACCCATTGAATAATACCAATAAACAATGCAGCTATTAGAATAAGACCATAGATTAGGAGTGTATTATTTGATAAATCTGTCATCCTTTCGCTTCCTCCTTCAACATGAAAAAGATATACTTTGATTTTAGCGTACCATGAAGCTGATTGCTAGTAGTCTGTTAAACTGCAGAGTAAAAAGCTCAGAAGTATTATGTAAAAATGTAGAAATCTGAGCCTGCGTCGCAACTTGCAGTGTCTAAATAAAAATTAATCATAGACCTAGGTCTGGGGCTGCGATTACCCGCTCCACCGAAAGGCATTGCGATTACTTGTTCTGCCGCAAGCATTTGTAAAATATTCTACTTATTTATTCAATTAAAAAACTGCCACCAAAGTGACAGTTTTTCATCATCATTTTATGATACTTCTTTTGCAAATTCTCCAGTTTCCGTAACTTGCTTTTCCTTTTTTCGTCCCGGTGTCATATTAAAAATAATATTTAACACAATCGCTGTAAAGCTTCCGGCAACAATACCGTTGCTGGTTAAAATTTGCAATGAATTCGGAAGTACTGCAAATAATTCCGGTACTACTGTTACACCAAGCCCCATTCCTATGGAACATGCAATAATCATGGAATTCTCCGGTGATTCAGAAACAACCGCCCCAAGCATTTTAATACCTTGCGCAACAACCATCCCAAACATCGCCAGCATCGCTCCACCTAAAACCGAGGTCGGAATAATGGTTGTAACAGCAGCAATCTTCGGAATAAAACCTAATACAACCAGCATTATCCCAGTAATAACAATCACGCGTCGTTTCTTTACACCTGTCATTTGGATCAAGCCGACATTTTGAGAAAAAGCCGTGTACTGAAAAGCATTAAAGATTCCTCCAAAAAAAATCGCTAATCCTTCCGCACGATACCCTCTGGATAAATCTTTCTCTTTTAATTTTTTCTCCGTAATATCCCCTAAAGCAAAATAAACACCTGTTGATTCGACAAGAGATACCATCGCCACTAAAATCATGGTAATAATAGCTGACCATTCAAAGGTCGGTGTTCCAAAATAAAAAGGATGAACCATGTGGAAATAAGAAGCCTCTGCCACAGCTGAAAAATCAACTCTTCCCATAAATCCGGCAACAATCGTTCCAATGCCTAAACCAATTAGTATGGATATCGATTTTAAAAACCCGGTAGTGAATCGATACATTAAAATGATAAATAATAATGTTCCAAACCCAAGTGCAATATTAGCAAATGATCCAAAATCCGCAGCTCCTTCACCGCCGCCTAAGTTATTTATTGCTACAGGAATCAGAGTAATCCCGATAATCGTTACAACCGAGCCTGTCACAACTGGCGGAAAAAAACGGACAAGCTTTCCAAAAAAACCACTTACGACAATAACAAATAATCCAGATACAATAATTGCTCCATAAATTGCCGTGATACCGTACTGTCCACCAATGGCAATCATCGGTGCCACTGCCGTAAAGGTACAGCCTAATACAACAGGTAATCCAATACCAATATATTTACTGTTCATTACCTGAAGGAGTGTAGCTACACCACACATTAAAATATCAATAGCTACTAAATACGTTAATTGGTCGGTAGTCAGTCCTAACTCCGCTCCGACAATAAGCGGTACTAAAATTGCTCCGGCATACATTGCCAACAGGTGCTGGAAACCTAATGCTGCCATTTTCATTGTTGGCGGGCCTCCTCTTTAAAATCCACCTGCTTATTTTCCAGGGAGTCAATAATAGCTAGCGATTCTACTTTAATACCTTTATCACGGAGTGCTTGTCCGCCTTCTTGAAACCCTTTCTCAATCACGATTCCAATTCCGGCAACTGCTGCCTTTGCCTGTTCAGCAATATCCAGCAGGCCAAGAGCAGCTTGACCATTAGCCAGAAAATCATCAATAATCAGCAAGTTATCGCCCTCTTTAATAAAATCACCGGAAACAGAAACCTTACTTGTTGTTTGTTTGGTAAAGGAATAGACCTCTGCTGTATACAGGTTATCCGTTAACGTTAATGATTGACGTTTTCTTGCAAAAATAACCGGAACACCCAGCTCCAGCCCTGCCATTGTTGCAGGCGCAATACCTGATGATTCAAGCGTGAGAATTTTAGTTATTTTATGATCACGGAATCGATTCGCAAATTCCTTCCCGATTTCTTGCATTAATACGGGGTCTACCTGATGATTTAAAAAGGCATCAACTTTTAATACCGTATCAGATAACACTTTTCCTTCTGCTATAATTTTTTCTTTCAGTAAATCCATGAATGATTCCTCCTAAAGTATAGAAGCCCGAAAATCTACTAATGGAAAAAGCAGACTTTCGAGCATCATGTCGAATAATCAAGAAAGCATGCATTGTTTTCAGACACAATACAAGCTTTTATATACTTTTCCATAGTCAGTTTATTTACGGTAAACCGGTAGAAACTTGCAGGCCATATTCCCACGATTATATGAAAAATATTCATTTTTGGGTTGGTTTAAAAATTAAAGAATGCCTATAGTATAGCACGTACACCCATAAATACAAGCATAAGGAAAAAATTAAAATCTTTCTAATAATTCCGATTAAAAAATGAACTTCTTATTTAGTCTGCCACTCTAAAAATTCAAGCCTGTTACCAAATGGGTCTTTGATATAGAATCTTCTCGCATTTGGCAGCTTGCTATCCCATTTTGTCGAAATACCTGCACTCTCTAAATGTGCTTGCAATGCACCAATTCCGGATACCTCAAATGCCGGATGCGCTTTTTTCATAGGTGTAAAAGGTTCCTCAATTCCAATATGAATCGCCATTTCTCCTTTTTTAAACCAGACACCTCCGTTTGCTTTTAATGTCTTCGGCTTTTCTTCTTCCACAAACCCTAAAATATCCCGGTAAAACTTGATCGACGTCTCCTCTGAACCCTTTGGTGCTGATAGCTGAATATGATCCAATTTTTTTAATTGAAATGTCATATTGGCTTCTCCTCCTCAGTATGGACTTATTATATTAAGCATAGCAAGAAGAGGGGAAAAGGAAAAATCGTATTTTTTTATCTATTTTTATTTGTTTTACTTATTGTTTGGATGAAGGTATAACTTTCCCAAATATATATCAAAGAAAAAGTCCCCAGACCTGGAGACTTTTTTTCTATTATACACTCGTATATCCGCCATCAACCAGCAAACTTGATCCAGTAATAAAAGAAGCCTCATCACTTGCCAGGAATAGTACTGCATTAGCTACTTCCTCCGGCTTCCCAAGTCTGCCGATCGGATGAAGATCTACAAGCCCTTGTTTTGCTTCATCCGGAGCATCCTTTAGCAATGGTGTTTCAATATAGCCGGGATTCACATTATTAACGCGGATTCCTTTTGCTGCATATTCTGCTGTAGCTGTTTGTGTTAACAGCTTCACACCGCCTTTTGCAGCAGAATAGGCGCTGACACCGGCTTTTCCAACAAAGCCATGAATGGAATCATTATTCACAATTGCCCCGCCATTTTCTTGTTTTAACATTTCCTCAATCGCATATTTATTGGTTAAAAACACACCGGTTAAATTGACATCAATTACTTTTTGCCAGGCTTCCAAAGACAGTTCATGAAGGAGGGTGCTGTTACCAATTCCCGCATTTGCGAACAATACGTCTAACCGCCCATACTTCGTGACTGTTTCGCTGACTAAACGTTTCACATCTTCTTCATCCGTTACATCTGTTTTGATAAAAGTAGTTTCCAATCCCTTTTGATTAAGTTTATCTGATCGTTCTTTCCCTTTATCTGACATATCAGAAAGCACTACTTTAGCTCCCTGCTCTGCAAATTTTACTGCTGTTGCTTCACCGATACCGCTTGCTGCTCCTGTAACAATAACTACTTTTTCATCAAATCGACTTACCATTTATAATACTTCCTTTCTGTTCTACAACGAAAATTAATTACGTAATATTATTGCCAAGCCAGAAAAATAATAAACATTTTTGCATATTGACTTTTGAACAGAATTTTTGGGCTAGAATCAAAAAGCATCCCTTAGAATAGTTTCTTTCTAAATATAATATTAAAGTTATTGAAGCACGCATTAAAAAATCCCGGTAACTATTTCCGTTACCGGGATTGAGCTATACATTATGTATACAGGCCACATTTGCCGTACCATACAATAAAAAGTTTTAAACCACCACTTCGCAAAGTGGGTGTCCGCAGAAATCTTCCTGTCTTCCATTCCTTATGACGGCCCGACATTTCAATTTCGATGTAAAACTCCCTATTCCAACATTAGAGGTTAAAACTTTTATTGATACGAACAACGTAGCTTGTAGTTCATATCATACGCCTTTTTTCTAAAATATGCAATGATAAGGATAGCCTAATTTTTTCTTTTTAGGCTGTTCAGAGGTGCTATTGAGTTCCAGATCACTTCGTCCCACTAAAACGAATACCAAAACATAAAGCCGATATGATCTTTCCCAATACCGACCCGTTACAGAATCTTCCATTATGATAAAAACAGCTTTGTTGACCCGCGCCCTGACTTACCTTTAGAGCTTGTTTTCGGATAACTGCGCCGCGAGCTTGCTCTGGATGAGAGCCATCTTTCTAAAAAGTGCGCGGCGTCTCCATCCTGCTGTGCTTCCAGCGCCTTCATCAAAATCAGTGCCGAGGCCTTTGCATCCTCTAATGCGTGATGGTGAATGAAGGGGATGTCATGATAACCAGCAACGGTATGTAAACGGTGATTTTCCAGGTGAGGCCATACACGCTGCGAAATTTTCACGGTACATAAAGAAGAATAATTCGGATGCTCTAAATCATATTTTAATAATGATTGACGCAGTACGCTCATATCAAAGCTGGCATTATGCGCCACAAGAACATGCCCTTCCAGCCTTTCCTGAAGGCTTGGCCACAAATTTTCAAAAGTCGGTGCCTCCTGTACATTATCCTCCCTGATGCCATGAATACGAACATTCATACTGCGAAAAGTGCTCAATGGGTTAATCAATGTGTAATATTCATCAATAATCGCATGTTCATCAAAGCGGACAATTCCTATGGAGCAGGCACTGTTTCTTTTTTCATTGGCTGTTTCAAAATCAATGGCTGCAAACTTCATCTTTTATCAGCTCCTAATAGCTTGTAAATCTTTTGCAGGAAGACCATAATATTTCTTCCCTTTTTTGACCTGTACTTTAATTTTCGACTGCTCCTCTAAATAAATTAATCGTGTCAGAGTAGCCATAAATTGACTGGCAAATGCGATGCTTTTCATTGGTCCATAAGCTTTTGTTGTCAATTTAAAAGCTGTCATTTCTCCCGTTTCCATCAACTCTAATAATTGCTCCATCCGCTTTTCATGACGATATAAAATATCCGTGATTCGTTCATCTAAGTATTCAACGGGGTCACCATGTCCCGGCAATGCCAGACGTACCTGATATTCTTTTAACAGCTCCAATGCTCCAAAGTAAGCCTCCATCGGATTATGCTCTTCTCCCATCCAAAGTCCAATGACCGGAGAAAGGTGATTTAATACATGATCGCCGATAATCATCACCTCTGTCTCCAGCTGATAGAAGCAATAATGGTCCGGAGCATGGCCAGGTGTCCATATGGTCTGATAAGAACGATTTCCAAGTGTTATTTCGTCATTATCATCAAAAAAACCATCCGGTTCAAATTTATAAATATGGGATTCGTCTTTTATCTTTAAAGGAATCGGCGGCGCTCCATGTTTTTTTATTAAGCTTTTAAGCCGCTTTTTACGCGCTTTGGCATCTCTTCCTTTACACATTTCTTTATAACCGCGCCTGGACACATACACCGGAATTTCATATATTTCCTGAAACCAGCGCGCTAAGCCGATATGATCCTCATGTGTATGTGTCAGAACAAGCTTCTCTATTTTATAGTTTCTGAAAGCACGCTCCCATAATGCTCTCGTTTCCGGTGCATCAATACCTGTATCAATCACGGTATAGCCATGATTCCCTTTTATAAAATAACTGTTTACCTCTCCCATCGCCCCTTTATAGCGGACAACCAGACGGTAAATATCATCTGTTATTTGCTCTAGCATGTCAGACCTCTCTTTTCTACAATCCTTTATATTGTCATTTTATCGTTAATTTGGGGATTTGCAAAATAAAAATCATCAGCTATATAGGGCTACACCAAAATCTACGGTTATATGCATAGGTGAACTCTGTGCTTTTCCTTCTATCCTTTTCTAACGTGTAAAAAAAGAAAGGAAGTGAAATCACTCCCTTTGCTCTTTTACTTCATGCTATTCACGAATTTGCCCATCACCGGAAACGATAAATTTATTCGATGTTAATGCCTTCAGCCCCATTGGACCTCTTGCATGCAGCTTTTGCGTACTGATCCCGATCTCTGCACCAAATCCAAATTCAAAACCATCCGTAAAACGGGTTGATGCATTATGGTATACCGTTGTGGCATCTACTTTTTGTTTAAAAATTTCAGCATGCTTTGCGGTTTCTGTAATAATGGCTTCCGAATGCTTTGTACCATAGGTATTAATATGATCAATAGCCTCATAAACATCCTCTACGATCTTGACACTGATTTCCAGCCCGAGATATTCTGTTTCCCAGTCTGCTTCCGTTGCTTTTTGTACAAATGGGATTTCCTCCACAACACGCGCATCGCCATGTATGGTTACACCTTTTTCAATCAGTGAGGCAATTAAATCATTCCCATAGCTGTCAAACCAATCGGATTGGATAAGCAGGGTTTCAATCGCATTACAAACGGATGGACGCTGCAGTTTTGCGTTTAATGTGATTTCCTTTGCCATCTCAGGATTTGCTGTTGTATCAATAAAGATATGGCAGTTTCCTGCACCGGTTTCAATAACAGGCACACGTGACTCTCTGACAACTGTATCAATTAAATTTTTTCCTCCACGCGGGATAAGCACGTCCAGATATTCATTTAAACGGAATAATTCATTTGCTGTTTCTCTGCTTGTATCTTCTATTAATTGAACGGCATCCGGAATAACAGCACTATCTGCCAGCGCCTCATGAATTACCTTGACAATCGCTAAATTAGAATGAATTGCCGAGGAGCTGCCACGTAAGATGATAGCATTTCCAGTTTTTATCGCAAGTGTTGCTGCATCCACAGTTACATTCGGTCTTGCTTCATAAATCATGCCGACAACCCCGATAGGCACGCGTGTATTTACTATTTTTAAACCATTATCCTTCTCAATGGTTTCCAATACTTCACCAATTGGATCTGTTAAATTAATAATTTGCAGAATGGCATCAGCAATATCAGCAATTCGCTGCTTATTTAATTCCACACGGTCAAGCAGTGATGCAGATAATCCTTTCTCCTTACCCGCTTGAATATCAAGATGATTGGCTGCAAGAATTGCTTTCTCATTAGCTCGCAATCCATCGGCAATTTTTAATAATGCGTCATTTTTTTCCTTAGTGGTACATGTTCCAATTTGATAGCTGGCTTTCTTGGCCAGCTTTCCTTTTTCTATCACTTCACTCATGATAATTCTCCTTTCATTGTCTCAAATGATACCCATTTGTCACGATGGATAACCTCAATCGTTGGTACAGTGTGAATATAGGTTGATTCACGAAGCTTCATAACAGCTTCTAATTCATCGGAAGAGCATTTTACCTGCCCTCTGCCCAATAAAGCAGACTTGCCATAAACCTCAACAACATCTCCTTTCGCAAAATAACCTTCTACTGCAGTAATTCCAGGGGAAAGCAGGCTGCTGCCATGATATTTCAAAGCTTTTTCCGCTCCTTCATCTACTACTACTCTGCCATCCAAGTGCGAATGAAGGGAAATCCACTGTTTATTTGCCGGTAAATGTGCTTTCCTTTCACTGTCAATATAGGTGCCGTCTCCCTCACCTTTTAAGATGTCTGCCAGTTTTTCTTTTCCGTGACCGCGTCCGATAAATACCGGAATGCCTACGGAGGATGCCATTTTAGCAGCCAGCAGCTTTGACTTCATACCGCCTGTTCCAACCTTGGAGCCTGTTGCATCTGTCTGTTTAATCAGCTCGGTACTAAGCTTCATTAAATGGTTATATCGTGTTGCATCTGGATGTCGAGCCGGATTTTTATCATATATCCCGTTGATATCTGTTAAAATCACTAAATGATCCGCATGAATTAAGCCGCTCACTAAAGCAGAAAGCATATCATTATCTCCAAACGTCAGTTCATCTATGGCAACTGTATCATTTTCATTAATAATCGGAATGACACGCCTTTCCAGCAATTCTTCCATCGTTGCATACGCATTACGGTATCTTCCCTGATCAGAAAAATCACTTCTTGTCAGAAGAATTTGAGCAGCGGTAATATTATATTCCTCTAATTTTTCCATATATGTCTGAATAAGCAAGCCCTGCCCAACCGCTGCTGCTGCCTGCTTTCCTTTTTGTGTAACCGGTCTTGAAGAATAGCCTAATTGCTTGAAACCAGCTGCTATCGCTCCAGAGGAAACTAAAATGACCTCCATATTCCTCTGGTGAAGCAGTGCCAGCGCATGCACATGATCCTCCAGCTGCTCGAGATCGATCTCTCCATGCGTATTAGTTAAGGAACTGCTGCCTATTTTAACGACAATACGTTTTGCTGCCATTGTTATTCCACCTTTCTACAAAACAAAACTCTTTACCTATAATAAAGAAAACTCTCCCATCCCTACATAACGAAGGGACGAAAGAGCTTACTTCCGCGGTACCACCACATCTTAAATACAATACTTTAATTGGATGTTCAAATAGATGCCGAATTAGAAGCAGCTTTTTGAACATACTTTGGAAGAATTGTATTTCACTTATCCCATGATAACGTTTGGGGAACGCTTATGTTTTTGCATAAGACTGAAAAAGGCAGGTTCAGTAAATCAGCAATGAGGAATCTCTCAGCTTTAGCAAGGAAATAACCCTATCCTCCAATTCCATCTCTGACATTGTGATAGTTTACTTACTAGTCCTTCCATAACGTTCAATGTATTGATATTAATTATTATCAGATTTTTTCCCGTTGTCAATAGGAAAATACAACTTCCTTTATAAAACACAAATATTGATTCTAAAATATCAGAAAAGTATACTGGATACAACTATATGATACAAGATTAAAGGAGGCTGTTCTATTCTATGTGCTTAATCACCTTTGCTTATCATACTCATCCACAATACAAATTAATTTTACTTAGTAACCGGGATGAGTTTTACAATCGACCTACGCTTCCGGCAGCTTTTTGGGAGGATAAACCAGATATTCTGGCCGGCAGAGATTTATTACAGCAGGGAACGTGGCTGGCCGTTTCAAAGCAAGGAAAATTTGCAGCAGTGACGAACTATCGGGACCCTGCTCTTCCAGAAGTCAAAACATTTTCACGCGGGGAGCTCCCGGTGAATTTTTTGTTACAGAATATTGACGGGGCAGCTTTTTTAAGCCAGCTTTCAAAAAATCGTCATAACTATGCTGGATATAACATTCTTTTCGGTGACAAAGACACATTGTATCACTATAATAATGTGTATAATCAAGGTTTGAAAATAGAAGCAGGGATTCATGGATTAAGTAACGATACGCTGAATACCTCCTGGCCAAAGGTCGAACGTTCTAAAAGTGGGCTCGCCCAATATATACAGACACACACAGAAATGAAAACAGAAGATTTATTGCACCTTTTAAAAAATCGGACACAGGCTGATGATAAATCCCTGCCTCAGACAGGGATTCCTGCTGATTTAGAAAAAGCATTGTCTTCTATTTTTATTGCGACACCGGAATACGGCACCAGAGCGTCCACTATTTTACTTATTGACTACGATAATAACGTTATTTTTATTGAAAAAACGTATGATAAGGAGGATATTTTTCAGCACTATCAATTTTTCATTCAATCGGATTAAATCTTTGTACACAGGGAATGTTAAAAAATAGAGATAAAAAATACATAAGGGAGGTTAACCCATGACCTTATTTGAAGATCCGGCATTTGCCAGCAGAATGCTGACGCTGTTGACATTATCATTTCATATTATTTATGCCACAATTGGTGTCGGTGTTCCTTTAATGATTATGATTGCCCAGTGGATTGGTATCAAAAATAATGATCAGCATTATCTATTGATGGCCAGACGCTGGGCAAAAGGATTTGTGGTTACCGTTGCTGTCGGTGTAGTAACTGGTACTGCAATTGGACTTCAATTATCACTGCTATGGCCAAGCTTTATGGAGTTAGCAGGAAATATCATTGCCCTGCCATTATTTATGGAAGTATTCGCCTTTTTCTTTGAAGCTATTTTCTTAGGTATTTATTTATATACCTGGGATCGTTTTGATAACCAGAAAAAGCATTTGCTGCTATTAATTCCGGTAGCTGTCGGCGGCGGTATGTCGGCTTATTTTATCACCGTGGTAAATTCATTTATGAATAGTCCCGCAGGCTTTGATATTATCGGCGGAGAGCTGGTCAATGCGAATCCGCTGCTTGCGATGTTTACCGTATCGATGCCGACAAAGGTGGCTCATGTGCTATCCACAGCCTATATGACAGTTGCCTTTATGCTGGCTGCCATTGCAGCATTTCGGCTGATTCAAAAGAAAAATAAAGACTACCATAAAAAAGCTTTGCATATGACAATGAAAATTGGTCTAATTTTTGCAATTGCCACTGCTTTAATTGGCGATTTATCCGGGAAATACTTAGCGGAATATCAGCCTGAAAAGCTGGCTGCAGCTGAATGGCATTTTGAAACAACAACCGAAGCACCGCTTGTAATGTGGGGAATATTGGGAGAAGATAATGAACCAAAATATGCTCTGCATATTCCTTATGCCTTAAGCATTTTGGCACATGGACTGCCAAGCTCAGAGGTAACTGGGCTGGAAGAGTTTCCAGCTGAAGAACAGCCCCCGCTTGTTATTCATTATTTCTTTGATACAATGGTCACAATTGGTATGTTTATGATTGCTCTATCTCTGTTTTACTGGTTCGGCATGCGCAGGAAATGGAGCTTTGTTGAAAAGACCTGGTATCGCTGGCTGATTGTTACAGGCGGTCCCCTGTCCTTCTTAGCGATTGAAGCCGGTTGGTGGATGGCTGAAGTTGGTCGTCAGCCATGGATTCTGAGAGGGATTATGACGATTGAGGAAGCAGCTACAACAAGTGATTATGTCGGCTGGATGTTTGTGCTTTTCGCCCTCCTTTACTTCATTCTGGGCGTTGGTACCGTTGTCGTATTAAGGCATATGTTTCGGAAAAACCCTGTTGAGAAGGATTTAGAGCGTATCCAAGGTGGTGACCGGTCATGATACTAGAAATCGTCGGAATTTCTGTTCTCTGGTTATTCTTATTCGGCTATATTATTGTTGGCTCGATTGATTATGGGGCAGGTTTCTTCAATGCCTACAGTATAGTCACCGGAAAACAGCATATTTTATCCAAGATTATTCAGCGCTACTTATCACCAGTCTGGGAAGTTACGAATGTATTCTTTGTCTTTTTCTTTGTCGGGATTATTGGTTTCTTTCCACAATCAGCATACTATTTCGGAACTGTTTTATTAATTCCGGGAAGCTTAGCACTGGTTTTATTAGCCATTCGTGGATCTTATTACGCATTTGAATCCTATGGAAAGCAGGGACATAAAGGATATGCTATTATGTATGGATTGTCCGGCTTGCTTATTCCTGCTTCCCTATCTATTGTATTAACTATTTCCGAAGGCGGCTTTGTCTTTATGGAAGATGGTAATCCTGTCTTAGACTACAACGCTTTGTTCTTTAGTCCATTAACCTGGTCCATTGTTGTATTAAGTCTTGTTGCTGTTCTCTATATCTCTGCTGTTTTCTTAACCTGGTATGCAAATGAAACTGGGGATCAGGCTGCCACAGCTTTAATGAGAAAATACGCATTAGGCTGGTCTGTTCCATTAATCATTGCTGCGGCAGGAATTATTGTTGAGCTGCGCTTCCACAATACAGCGCATTTTGAAAATCTCTTGAGCCTTTGGTGGATGTTTGCCATTTCCTTTATTCTATGGATTTTAACTGTCGTTCTTATTTGGAAACGGCGAAATTACGGAGCAGCTTTTTGGCTGCTGACCGGACAGTTTGCTTTCGCATTCTTTGGCTACGGGATAGCGCATTATCCATACATTTTGTACCCTTATATCAATATCCATGAAGGGTTTACGAATCCGGCAATGGCCATCTCGCTTATTGTTGTCTTTATCTTGGGTATGGCACTCTTGATTCCATCGCTTTATTTACTGTTAAAGCTGTTCCTGTTTGATAAAAACTATATTAAAGGAAAGAAGTGATTAAATGCTGAATCAATTTCTGATTTTTATCGCTCCTTTTTTAGTTCTGATTGCAGCAATTGCTTTTGCATTTGTCGCTGCAGCAAAGGATAGATAACCAAAGCATCCCTCGTATAGCTGATTTCCAGCTATACGAGGGATGCTTTATTCAAAAGTACAGGCTATCTCATTGATATCTGAGAGCAGAACTTAAAAGGCCAGCTGTCCACTTTCCAGCTCTTTCATTGCTTTAAAATAACCATCCTCTTTTTCCATCAGCTCCGTATACGTACCCTGTTCAACAATTTCCCCCTGATTCATCACAATAATCTGATCCATTTTCTCTAATCCTGTTAACCGGTGCCTAATGGTCACAACAGTCTGATACTTTGTTACTTTTTCAATTTCATCCATTATCTGCTGCTCCGTAATGGCATCCAAGGATGAGGTCGGTTCATCCAACAGCCAAATAGAGGCATCTCGCAAAAACAAGCGGGCAATAGCCAGACGCTGCTTTTCTCCTCCTGACAGGTTGGCTCCCTTTTCCAATACTTGATCCTCTAACGAAAAATGACTTAATTGGACTTTTTCTAAAGCTTCCCGACACGCTTCGGCAGTAGCCTCGGTATTGGCAAAGCGTAAATTATCATAAATACTTCCATAGAAAAAATGATTTTGCTGCAGCGAAACATTCATTTGCCGCCACAGACTATCTGGTGTCACTTCACTTATCTGTTTGCCATTGACTAAAATTTGACCAGATTGAACCGGCGCAAATGTTAGCATTGCCTGCATCAATGTTGATTTCCCGGAACCGCTTGGCCCAACGATTGCCATATGTTTACCAGGCTCAACTTGAAAGGTCGCATGCTGTACAGCAGCCTTCCTTTCATTGAGATAGTGAATAGAAACATCCTCAAACTGAAATTGAATCGGGACATCCATTTGCAGCTCAAGTCCTGCTGCTTCTGCTTGCGGAATCTCATTTTCCCAAACCTCGGAAAGACGTTTAGAGGAAACTCTGCTTTCCTCCAAATGAGCAGGCAGGGCAGCCATGGATGGGGCATCCTCAAACACGGTAACAGAAATCATAAACAGCATCGCCAAAAGTGTCCCTGCAAGATTCCCTTCTGTAACATAAAAACCTGCTTGCACGAGAATAATTATCGCAATGAAAAAAGAAAAGAAAATAACAATGGCTTCCCGGATGGCAAGTTGACGATTCTCTCTTGCTTTCATTTCTTCATATTCATTCATACCTGTATATACCTGTTGCTTCTTTCTTTCAGCCTGTTGAAAAATAGTTAATTCCCGGAACCCGTACAAATAATCTGTAAACGCAGAAGATAATTCCCCCCTTTTTTCCCGCATCGATACGGCAGTTTTTTTCTGAAACAGATAAAATATTAACGGAAAGATAATTAATACGACAACCATGCCGGCAGTCATTGTAAGTGCAGCACCAGCGGATATATACATCGTAAAGAAAATCGTAGCTATAAAGACAGATGCTAATACAACAGGCGGATAGAATACACGTAAAAAGAAATGCTGCAGGGACTCTACGTCGCCGACAATCCTGGCTAAGATATCTCCGCTTCGATATTTCTGTAAAAGTCTGTTTGCTAATGGCTCTATCTGGTCGTAAACCTTTAAGCGGATATTTTTCAAAATCGTAAATGTTCCACAATGAGAGAAGTAACGTTCACCGTATCTGCTTACAGCCGAGGTAATCCCTAAAAGTTTTACACTGGCTACCAGAACCATTAATGTATAGATTGGCGGAGCAAAAGCGGCTTGTGAGATTAAATAACCGCTTGCTGCAAACAAGGAGACGGCTGTTATCCCTGCTAAAAAACCAAAAAAGATAGAGAAAAGAATATCTTTTTTTTCTTTCAGCACCATTTTTATTACGAAACGGACATCCTTCATGGTTACCTCCCTCCTTGTTGGGTATTTATCATTTGCTGATATATTTTATTGTTTTGATAAAGCTCCTCATGTGTTCCTTCACCTGCTATTTTCCCTTGATCCAACAGAAAAATTTTATCAGCATTCCGGATAGTATGCAGCCGGTGAGCAACCGTAATCATAGTTGTTTGATTTTTGATTGCATCCAGTGATTTTTGCAGCATATGCTCCGTCTGAATATCCAGGCCTGTTGTCGGTTCATCAAAAAATAGTATCTGCGGCTTTTTCAGAAGTGTCCGCGCCATCGCAATCCGCTGTTTTTCTCCTCCTGATAAGCCTCTGCCTCCTTCTCCAATAACGGTATCCAGCCCATCCGGCAATGCAGTGATCCATTCCCAAATTCCCGCATGTTCTGCAACCTTCTGTATAGCTTTATCGTTTTGTTCTTCTAGTGAACCGAGTAATATATTTTCCCGTACCGTTCCCGAGAACAGATAAGGCTGCTGAGATAAATAACCAATTCTTTCAAACCAATCCGCTTTTTTTATATTCCTCTGTGGAATACCATCCATTAGAAAAGCACCCTCTTTCACCGGGAGGAAACCAGCAAGCAGATGGAGCAGGGTTGATTTACCGGAGCCTGTTTTACCAATAATCGCCACCTGTTCATACGGTGCAATTTGGATAGACGTCGGCTTCAGCTGAAAATTCCCTGCTTCATAACGGAAGGAAGCCTGTTCAAGCTGTAATTTGGGAGCGTTACGCCCTTTTAACCGCTTCTCTCCCCAAGCAACCGGGCTTGTCTCTTCTTCCAGCACATCCTCCACCCGTGAGGCAGCTCCCATACTTGCACGACCGGAATGAAAGGCTGCCCCCAGCTGCTTCAATTGGCTGAACAATTCTGGTGCAAGAAGCAAAACAAAAAAGCCGGTAAAAAAGCTGAGGTTTTGAAAAATAATCATCCGAATGGCGATTTCTAAAGCAATTAAACCGATACTCAGCATCGCAATAAATTCCAAAGCTAAAGAATTTGTAAATGCCACCTTTAACACACCCATTGTTGCATCCCGAAAGCTTGTACTATCTTTATCCATTTTATTTCTCTGTTCAGCCGATTGCCCCAATAACTTCACTGTTGGAAGTCCTTGTAATGTATCGAGGAAGGTTCCTGAAAAAGCCGCTAATTGCGAAAGCTGTTCCTTGGATTTGTCCTTCGTCTTCACACCAATGATCATCATAAAAACAGGAATAAATGGTGCGGAAACAAGAATAATCAGCCCGCTGGTCCAATTCTGCATAAAAATAACAAACCAGACAATCAAAACAATACCGGCAGATTGAATAACCTGAGGCAAATATTGACTGAAATAGCCATCTACTTCATCGACGGTATCCATAAACAGACTTGTTTTCTGACCCGACTGCCCTTTCTCTGCATTTGTCATCGGCTGACTGGTAAAATGACGAAGCAGCTTTTCCCTTATCGAGACCTTTGCAGTCTGCGCCATTTTAATTCCGGATTCTTTCACCATATATTGAAAAATTGTTCGTAACAACAGCATGCTAATCAATATAAAAACAGCGGGGAGAATAGAGGAGAATGACGCATTATCTAAAAATAAATTTTGGATAATCGTGACGATAAGATAGCTTTGTCCTACCACGGCTAAAGCCATCCCAATGGACAGTCCCCCCATCCAAATCATCCTGCTGCGAAAGATTTTCATAAATTCCTTTAACAACGGATCACCACCTTTATTAGAAGTGTCATTATATTAAAACATTCCTACATCCCATTATACAGCAGGAAGCAGCCTATCGCTTATCACACAGTTTCCTGTTTAATAAGAAATGAACATTCTATGAACAGCATAACAGTAGAGTTTTTTTAGAAATTACATATATTAACCTATATACGTTAAAGAATACTTGGAAATCGCTACGAAAAAGCACTACGCTAGTTATAGTACTACATTAAAGCCAAATGAACTTATCCTGGCTGCTTATCCCACATGCGCTATTTTAATTCCTTATTCATACTTGATGCACGAATTCATGCCAGATAAGCTGTGCTAAACTGCCTTATAGGAGTGTCATATTATGTCTGATTTTTTTCTTAACACAATGACTACCTTCAATCCCGCCGAGAAAAGCCTTGGAGATAAATTAATTTATTATGGTGGAGTCGTGAGTACATTAGGAAGTATCATGGCTCTCACCGGCTCAACCATTTTATACAATGAAGAGACAAGAAAAGCAACGCCTTTTGAAGAGGATGCACCTGTTACAAGCAGACAGCTGACAGAAATGCAGCAGCAGCTTACCCAGCTCCAGCAAAAGATCGAGCAATTAGAGAAGGACAGACGATAAAACACCGCTTCCTGTCCTTCTCCTCGGTTCAATGTCCCGAAATTCACCTGATTTCATTCCCTGTCCAGCAGTGAGAAAGAAGCGGACAGCTTTCACATAACGGTGTCTTCTTACAATATTGTTTTCCATGCTCTACTATTAATGCGTGAAATTCCTGATGCATTTCTAAGTCATGAGGAAATAAATCTTCCACTTTTGCTTTAAAAGCATAATATGTTTTTGGAATGTCGAAGCCGATTCGATGAAATAATCTGATTGCATAATTATCCGCAATAAAGCCGGGTTTATCAAAAGCATACAGCATCATTGCATCTGCTGTTTCCTCTCCAATCCCATGAATAGCTAACAATTCTTTACGGAGGACAGCTTGATCGACTTTTTGAACCTCCTTTATTTGAAAGTCATATTTTTGAAACCAATGCAGCCAAGCTCTGATCTTCTTTGCTTTCATCCGATAAAAGCCGCTTGGACGAATTTTTTCAGCAAGCTCTGCTTCTTCCATTTGTATTAACTCCCCGGCAGTGACATTTTTTCCTAAATTCCCTAAAGCTAACGCAACATTTTTCCAATTTGTTCTTTGCACTAAAATAGCACTGATCAGCATTTGAAAATCAGAATCGGCTGGCCACCACCCTTGAGGACCATAATAATGAAATAATTTTTGATACAATTCTGTACAGCTTATCTTTTCTGTCATCTATATCTCCTCTGTTTCTATAAATTGCGTGTTCAAAAAGGGCCAAATTAGAAGCAAGAAGATCAAGGCAACGGGTTTTTTACGAATGAGCTTGCGCATGTGTGGTGATTTCTGTGTTGTCCACAGGACGTAGACGTTCTTAACAGAAGTTCCTCTATGCTTTTAAATACGTGAGTAACGCTCTTGGTGGGACGAGTAATCGCAGTCCCAGTCCCATTGGAAAAACCACGTTAACAACTTCCACAGGATGTGGTGACTTCTACATTGCCCGCACGACGTGGGCGGTTTCAGTAGAAGGTCATTATCCCGCCGCTTATCATTTGAGGGATTTTTGAACATCCTCTATAAAGTGAAACTGCGATAAAGCTAATTTCTTTTCTAACCAGTCTGAACAAGATACACTTACAATACATTTACAAGAGAAACGGAGAACAACAATGAAATCTGTTCACACTGATATTATACAATTTCGGGGAAGTCATCATCAATTCGGACTTTTTCAAGCGGAAAAACTAAAAAATTCACCTATACTTCCATATCGGAAAGCGCTCCTCAATAAGCGCTGGAGAAACTTTCTTGTCGATGAAAAGGAAGTGGAAGCTGTATTCAAAGCATTTTCTAAAGCGATTTGGGAAGAACTGCAAGGGTTAAGCGACGGCTTAGGCATTCCCTGGAATGATGCCATACGGGAATTTGGCGGTTACTATTATGAATACGGCCGCAGCGGCTGTTCCATTAACACAAAGCAGGATTTTCTGGTACGTAATTATGATAATGCCCCCAGTTCCTATGAAGGCCGGTATGTATTATATGCACCTTCTGATACGGGGTATGCCAGTGCTGGTCCTTCCATGCAAATTACCGGACGTACCGATGGGATCAATGAAAAGGGACTGACAATGGGCTATAATTTTGTCAACCGGAAAAAATCAGGCGACGGCTTTGTTTGTAATATGATTGGCAGACTGATTTTGGAAAACTGTGCTACAGTGGAAGAAGCCGTTCAATTACTGCGAGATGTCCCGCACCGGAATACTTTTAACTATGTATTATTAGATACATCTGGAAAATCACTTATTGTGGAGGTATCCCCCCGTTCTTTCTTTGTCCGGGAGGGTAGCAGCTGTACAAACCATTTTGATGTATTAACAGAAGAGAACCGGTACCGTTCAGATGAATCAATGGAACGATTACAGAGAATAGTAACAAAGCAGAAGGATATTCATAAACCTTACGGGGCGTTTCGCATGTTAAATGATACCGAGCAAGGAATTTTTTCCGAAAAATACGGCGCATGGGCAGGAACATTGCATACAGCGCTATACTTACCCAAAGAGCTTTCTGCTTGGATTGCACTTGGAGGCAATCGTCAGCCATTTATTTTCTCCTTTAAAAAGTGGCTGCAGGGAGAAAAATTACATGCAACAAAGATAAAAGGAGTTATCAACGCAACAGATTCATTTATTAACACGTAAGCAAAATATTTCTTATCGCATTTCAATGGCTTTACAATTAGGTTAGAAAGGATTATTCTAGCTACAAAGGAAAAGAAATTTTAAAGAGTCAGCATCATATCGTTTGTGATTGTATCTGACTATGTTTGGAGGAAAACCTATGACTATGAAAAAAACATTAACCCTCGCCGGTTCTGACTCAAGTGGCGGAGCTGGGATTGGAGCAGATTTAAAAACCTTTCAAGAGCACAATGTATATGGCATGACTGCTATCACTTCCATCGTAACAATGAATCCAGAAGGCTGGGGACATGATGTGACACCAATAGATGTAAATGTTGTAGAAAAACAATTAAATACAATTCTATCTGTCGGCGTAGATGCAATGAAATCTGGAATGCTTGGTTCCGTGGATATTATCAATTTAGGAGCCAGAAAAATTGATGAATATAAGATCGATAAATATGTTCTGGACCCTGTTATGGTATGCAAAGGGGAAGATGAAGTGCTTCAGCCGGAAAATACCGATGCAATGCGTGAGGAATTACTGCCACGCTCTTTAGTCGTTACGCCTAACTTATTTGAAGCAGCACAATTAGCAGAAACAGCTCCAATCAAAACGATTGAACAAATGAAAGAAGCAGCTCAAAAAATTCATACTTTAGGTGCGAAAAATGTTGTCGTTAAAGGTGGAAAACAGCTGGAGCATGAAAAAGCAGTTGATTTATTCTATGATGGTACAGACTTTGATTTATTAGAAAGTGAAAAAATTGATACAACCTATAACCACGGAGCAGGCTGTACCTTTGCTGCGGCAATCACAGCCAACCTGGCTCACGGCAAAAATGTGCATGATGCAGTAAAAGCTGCGAAAACATTTGTAGCAGCTGCTATTGCAAACGGCTGGAAATTAAACGAATATGTCGGACCTGTTATGCATGGCGCTTACAACAAAGCAGACAGCAAAAAAGTAGAAGTATTCAGCGTATAAAGAATGTTCATAAACGCACTAGAAAAACCTTAGGACAGCAACTGTTCTAAGGTTTTTCTATCTTTGTCAATTAATTATCCCGGTCATGGATAAAGAAAGTCAGCACGAGTGCAATAATCGAGATAATCCCCGTCACAAGAAAGGAAACATTGACACCATGTATCATGCCTTCAATTCCCTGTTCAGGAATAGACGCTGTAGACATAATCGTAATCGGCAACGCTGTCCCGATGGCACCTGCCACCTGTCGCAATGTATTATTCACTGCTGTCCCATGTGCAATATAATTTTCAGGCAAAACATTTAATCCAGCGGTGGTTACCGGCATCATCGCCATCGCAACCCCTAACATTCTCAGTGCATGAACTGCTGCAATAAATGCAAAGCTCGTTTCTGTTGTCAGGGTACTTAGCATAAATGTCGTTCCAACAATCAGGAACAAACCGATCATTGCCAAATATCTGGCACCAAAACGGTCAAACAGCCTTCCGGTAATAGGGTTCATTAACCCCTGTAACACTGCCCCGGCAAGTAATGCCAGTCCAGAATGAAAGGCATTGAATCCCAGCATCTGCTGCATATAGAGCGGCAAAATAACTGCAGCTCCAATCATTGTCATAAAAGTAACCATGCCTAACACTGTCGTAATCGTAAATATGCGATACTTAAATACCCGGAATTCCAAAATTGGTGTTTTCAAATGCATTTGTCTTGTAATAAACCAAATCAGCATCATGGCACCGATCACTAAGGAGCCGATAACCTGATAGCTTAGCCACCCTGCACTTCCAGCGATACTGAATCCGTAGAGAATACCACCAAACCCAAGCGTCGATAATAGAATCGACAGCTTATCCAGCTCAGGAAAAGTCCGTTTCGTCACATTTTTAAGTAAAAAGTAAGCAATGATTATGTTTAAAACAGCTATGGGCAAAACCATAAAGAATAATGTTCTCCAAGGAAAATGCTCTACAATATATCCAGACAGTGTCGGTCCGATTGCCGGAGCAAAGGAAATAACTAAACCAAACATTCCCATGGCACTGCCCCGTTTTTCCTTTGGATAAATCAAAATTAATATCGTTTGCATGAGCGGCATCATGATTCCCGCACCGGCAGCCTGGAGAATCCGCCCAGCTAAAAGAGAGAAAAACTCCGGTGCAATTCCGCAAATCAGTGTACCTATTATAAATAAGGACATGGCTGTTAAAAACAGGCTGCGTGTTGTAAACGTTCCAATTAAAAAAGCAGTAACCGGGATCATAATCCCGTTCACAAGCATAAAAGCGGACTGAAGCCACTGAACTGTATTCGCATCAATATCTAAATCTGTCATCATATGCGGCAATGCAGTCCCTAGTAACGTCTGATTCAGAATGGCTACAAAGGCTCCTGATAATAAAACAACCAGAATCGGCACACGGCTGATATTTTTCGTTTCCAATGATGATTCATGACTCTCAGCCATTTACAACCCTTCTTTCATTAAAATGAATCTATACTTATTTATTCCAAATCTTGCAATGCTTTTATACAGTCTTACTCAAATCATAAATTTTCTAAATCACAAAAATAGACAAAACCGGTGACTATAAAGTCACCGGCAAAAAGTTATTTCTGTAAAGTATCGCACCACGCAATAAAATTATGCACAACTGTATCAAGAAAATCAATTGTTTGCTCGTCTGTCAGATTACCTTGCTCGTCCACCTTATTTTGAACGGAACCTATTAATACTTCATTTCCCGGCAAAGTCAGTACACCAACTCCGCGAGAATTTAAAATTTGACGAAGCTGTAATTGAGCCTTCACTGTACCAAGCGCTCCCATGGAAGCTCCGACAATCATTCCAGGCTTATTTACCATTACTAAATCAACACGGGAGAACCAGTCAATAGCATTCTTCAGCATACCTGAAATGGAACCATTATATTCAGGCGTAGCAAATAAAATAGCATCACTTTCTTTAATCCGTTTACGAATTTCTTTGACAATCTCCGGCGGATTTAATTCATCATCCTGATTATAAAAAGGTAATTTTTCAATCGGCAAAATATCAATCTCTATCTTTTCCTGATAACGATCTTTCATATATTCAACAAGTTGTTTGTTATAAGATTCTGCACGGTTACTTCCAATCATTGCTGTAATTTTCATTCATATACCTCCAATTTTTCTTCGATGAAATGTTATGTTTATCACAAATACTGCCTTGTTATTTTAAACACAATTAATATTATTACCATACTGATTTATCTATCTCAAGAAATTTGCTTAAAAAATAGTAATACTCTATTTCTAATGCACAAAAAAATACTCTTATTAAGAAGTGTTTAACAGAAGCGTTTTTTATCTTCATGAAAGCTTTCTTAACAAGAGTTACTTTATGACATAACGCTTTACAGAAGCAGCTTGTGCGCTCCTGTTCATTCCAGATTTTTAGAAGAACCAATGACGATTTCGTTTACATGGGCGTTTTTCAAAACGTTTATGACATTGCTGATACCTGCTGCCACAACTGTTAGAACCACGCACCCTGCGGCAATTACTTGAATTGTTTACATCACTGCCACAATCATAATTTTCAACAACCGTTTCGTTCACATTGGATTCTCTCACTGGATAATAATTTTCATTACGAATAATTGTACGGTGCACATTTTTAATTTCTGTAGGATGGATATTTTTTATTGTTTTTACGTTTGTATGCTTACGGACCTCATAATTTGTTGGATGAACACGAACTTCTTCATCCCGATCAGAATGACGGCAACGATTATATTGACAGCTATTCCTACCCATTCAGACTCCCTCCTTTCCAATGCATAATATATTTTATGAAAGGAAGTAGATTTGTCCTACACAAATAACCATGAATATAATAAATGTACATTTTTCTATGTCATTGCGCTGCTGCGTTTCATCGTGATAAACTCCATCCCTTTATAATGGAATTGATGCTCTTTCGTAAAACCATTTTTCTTATATAAACGGATCGCTCTTTTATTAAATGAAGCGACTGTCAGCCGAATCGGCTTGCCTTTATGTTCCTCCTCAATAAAGTGAAGGATTCTTTTCAAAAATAAATCTCCTTTTCCTTTCCCTGTCAGTGAAGGGTGCATTCCTAAACCTAAATCCACACAATCTTCTATATAAACAGCGTTTCGATCTCCGGCAGGGATTTTCGCAGATCGGCCGGTACAAAAAAAGCCGATTAGTTTACATGATGAATCTACGATGGCATAATAGCCGCCACCGAGCAATTCAACAATTGCACTTGTGGTTAATACATTGTTATAAAAGTCATAAGGCTTTTCATACTTCCAGCAAAGCGCCTCAACTGCATACTTTTGTGTCATCCGGGCAATATGTATATCCATTAGGTATCCCCACTTTTCTTTTAGCCTACCTTTATTATTCCATAATTTTCTTAAGAGAGGAATATAGAACTTCATCAGATATATTATTTTCTTTTCAATTTAAAAAGTGAATCAAAACCACCAGTGTGAACTGGTGGTTT
>NZ_VIYG01000010.1 GCF_009389585.1 Oceanobacillus sp. CFH 90083
TCAGTTTTCAAAGAGCAATTTCTTTGTCGCTGTTTCAAATTGGCGACTTTATTAATTTATCACACTTTCAATTTGTTGTCAACAACTTTTTTGATTTATTTTGTTGTCATCTCACTGAATCGTTTGTGTGATGCGCATTGCGTTTATGCAACGATAATTAATTTATCATGATTCTAAAATGAAAGCAAGTCTTTTTTTAAATAAATTTACACAAGATAAATATTTCTATAATTCATTTTATTAAAGCAGTTTTATAAACCCTTTATAAATCACTGTTTTACAAGTCTGCTTCGATATGTTTTCATATGTAAAAAGCCCCGACAGAAGAAGATCTTCCATCAAGGCTGTTCACAAAACAAGATAATGAATCAACGATTTTTCATTTGCGGGAATAATAATACATCACGAATGGAAGGAGAATTTGTTAATAGCATCACCAAACGATCTACTCCGATTCCTAATCCGCCAGTTGGAGGCATGCCATATTCCAATGCTTCCAAGAAGTCCTCATCCATATAATGTGCTTCGTCGTTACCTTGCGCTCTTTCTTTTACCTGTGCTTCAAAACGCTGACGCTGATCAATCGGGTCATTTAATTCGCTGAAGGCATTGGCATGCTCTCTTCCTACAATAAACAGCTCAAAACGATCCGTAAAACGCTCGTCTTCTTTATTCTTTTTAGCAAGTGGAGAGATTTCTACAGGATGCCCAAAAATAAACGTAGGCTGAATGAGTGTTTCCTCGATCTTTTGCTCGAAAAATTCATTTACAATATGTCCAAAAGTCATCGCTTCTGTAATTTCAATATTGTGTTCTTTCGCTAATGCACGTGCTTCATCATCAGATAAATGCTGCCAGAAGTCTACACCTGTCTCCTGTTTAATCGCATCTACCATATGCAGTCTGGTCCATTTTGGTTCCAGATTTACTTCATTATCACCATATTGAATTGTTGTTTTTCCGTACACTTCCTGTGCAATATGTGCAATCAGGTTTTCAGTAAGATCCATAATATCATGATAATCAGCATATGCTTCATATAACTCAATCATTGTAAATTCGGGGTTATGTCGTGTCGATACCCCTTCATTACGAAATACACGGCCAATTTCATATACTTTTTCCAGTCCGCCGACAATAAGACGTTTCAAATGTAATTCGATTGCAATACGCATATATAATTCGATATCTAATGCATTGTGATGTGTCATAAATGGACGTGCAGAAGCTCCACCTGGAATACTATGCATCATCGGTGTTTCTACTTCTAAATAGCCTTGTGCATTTAAATATTCACGCATGGATTGAATAATTTTACTACGGGCTACGAATGTATCTCTGCTCCCTGGATTGGTGATTAAGTCTAAATAACGCTGACGATAGCGTTGCTCAATGTCTTTTAATCCATGATATTTTTCCGGTAAAGGACGTAATGATTTCGTTAATAGATGAAACTCTTTCGCTTTAACAGATAACTCTCCAACATTTGTTTTAAACATGACGCCTGTAACACCAACAATGTCTCCTAAATCTGCTGACTTAAAAATATCATATGCTTCTTCGCCAATTGCATCTTTACGAACATATAACTGAATTTGTCCACTTAGATCTTGAATATGCGCAAATCCGGCTTTACCTTTTCCACGCTTTGTCATTAAACGTCCTGCAATAGTTACCTCGTCTGTAATGGTTTCCAGCTCTTCTTTAGAAAATTGATCATATTTTTCAACTAATTCTTTTGATAAATGCGTACGTTCATATTTCCCTCCGAATGGATCTAATCCTTTTTCGGTGTACTCTGAAAGCTTATCTCGTCGTACCTGCATTTGTTCATTTAACTCTTCTGACATTTCTACCACTCCAATTCCTAAATAATAAATTATAATATCTTCTAACCTAATTATTAAAACAGCTGTTGCTTTACCTTTACGAAGAATAGTCTCCGTTATTTTTTATCGCAGCTTAACCGGCAGTCCTTGCAGCATCTCATTGCAAGATTTCGGTTTATATATCTGACTTCCAAAGCCTTACATCTTCTTTATCCTGCTCCGGAAGATCTTCTAAATAAGCTTCTACAGACCTTTCGTGTACAGGTATCATAAATTCAGGAGCAATTTCCGCTAACGGAATTAATACAAAAGCCCGCTCATGCATGCGAGGATGCGGTATAATCAATCTTTCTACTGTACTATTTTCATGATTAAACGTCAAAATGTCAAGGTCAATGGTTCTAGGCCCAAATCGGATATCACGCTTTCGTCCAAGCTCCTTTTCAATCTGCTGACAACTATCGAGCAGCTCTATAGGCGATAAGCTTGTTTGGAGCTCTAATACCATGTTTAGAAAATCTGCTTGATGCAGATATCCAACTGGAGCAGTTTCATACACAGAGGATTTTTTTTGGATAGTAATACGCGTATCCGCTTCTAACAAATCTAATGCTTGCAGCAGATGTTCTTCTCTTGGTTCAATATTTGTTCCGAGCGCGATAAATGCTTGATTCATTTTGTTCTCTCCCTATAAATTTCTACAGCTACCGACTCATAATAACCCGGAATCGGCGGGTCAGGCTTTGTTACATGAATGGTACACGCCTCCAGTAACTCAAAGGAAATAAAAAGCTCGTCTGCAATTGCTTCCGCCAAAGCTTCAATAAGATGAAAGCTTTTTTTCTCTACAATGTCCTTAATTTTTTCATACACTTCTCCATAGTGTACGGAGTCTTCCATGGCATCGGACTCTCCCGCTTTCTTTAATGATAGATGCAGATCAGCATCGACATAAAAACGTTGACCTAATGTATTTTCTTCAGGTAAAAGCCCATGATATCCATAGAACTGCATCCGTTTCAAAATAATTTTGTCCATTTTCATCTTCCCTTTTCTATATATTAATTATAGCTTTGAATGGTAAATCGCATCCGCTACTTTGGCCGCTTCCCAATTAGCCTTCACATTATGCACACGAACGATATGCGCACCCTTAGTAATACCGACCACTGTTGTTGCCGCTGTTCCAACATCTCTTTGATCAGCAGGAACATCTAAAATATCACCGATAAATCTTTTTCGGGATGCGGCCAGGAGCAATGGGTAACCAAATATCTTCAGCTCTTGCAGTTCTTTAATCATATATTGATTCTGTTCCATCGTTTTTGCAAAGCCGATGCCCGGGTCAATAATAATCTGATTGTCCTTCACACCTGCCTCTTTGGCAATCGAAATACTCTCTTGTAAGTCTGCTTTTACATCTGTGATGAAATCTCCGTAGTCCATATCTGTTCGATTATGCATTAAAATAATTGGCACCTGATATTGAGCAGCGACCTCCGCAATTTTCGGATCCTTTTTCGCTCCCCAAATATCGTTTATGATGGAAGCACCAGCTTTTACAGCCTGCTCTGCTACAGCTGCTTTAAATGTATCGACGGATATAGGTATTTGCAAAGCATCTTTTAAAGCCTCGATGACCGGAAGAATTCTTTTTAGCTCCTCTTTCACACTGACAGGAGTGTGTCCCGGGCGAGTAGATTCTCCACCAACATCAATGATATCCGCTCCATCTTCCTCCATTTTCTGTGCTGCGGCAACTGCCTTTTCGATGTCTGTATATCGCCCGCCATCTGAGAAGGAATCAGGGGTAACATTTAATATTCCCATAATATGCGTCCGTTTATATAAATCTAATTGAAAGTTTTTTGCCTGGATCACTCGTTTTCCCGCCTCTTTTCTCTCAAAAATATATCTATTCTACATCCTACCTTAACAAGTGAAAGAAAAAAAGTGGGAAGCGCTGGTTAAAAAGAAGAACATAAAAAAGGAGCCAGCTCCTCTTTAAACTGACTCCTTCTATATTTCCACTTTATTCTTCGTCTTCAAACTGGTATAGAGCTGTAGAAAGGTAACGTTCGCCATTATCAGGAAGAATTGCAAGCACCTTCTTGCCTTTTCCTAATTCCTTCGCTACTTTTAGCGCTGCTGCAACGGCTGCTCCAGAGGAAATGCCTCCCAGAATCCCGTTTGTCGTAGCGACCTTACGTGCTGCTTCAAATGCTTCTTCATTTTCAATCTGCAGCACTTCATCATAAATGGATGTATCAAGCACTTCCGGTTTAAAGCCTGCTCCAATTCCCTGAATTTTATGCGGTCCAGGATTTCCACCGGAAAGTACAGGTGAATCCTTTGGCTCAACAGCATAAATTTTCACACCATCAAAATGGTTTTTAAGCACTTTTCCTGCACCGGTAATCGTTCCGCCTGTTCCAATTCCGGAAACAAAAGCATCTAATCCATCTGACATTTGCTCTACAATTTCTTTTCCAGTTGTTTTCTCATGAATTTCCGGGTTCGCAGGGTTGTTAAATTGCTGTGGCATAAAGTAACCTTTTTCCTCCTGCAGCTCCTTCGCCTTAGCAATAGCACCCTTCATTCCTTCAGCTCCTGGAGTTAATACTAATTTCGCCCCATAGGCTTTTAATAAATTACGACGTTCCTTACTCATTGTATCCGGCATAACAAGAATTGCTCCATAACCTTTGGCAGTAGCAACCATTGCTAAACCGATTCCAGTATTACCACTTGTTGGTTCAACAATTGTATCACCAGGCTTTAAGTCTCCTGATTTCTCTGCTGCCTCAATCATTGCTGCTGCAATACGATCCTTTACCGAGCTTCCAGGATTCATAAATTCTAATTTCACATAGACCTCTGCACTCTGCTCATCTGTAACATTATGAAGCTTTACAATCGGTGTTCCACCAATTAAACCTGAAATATTATTTGCGACTGTCATAAAACTCCTCCTAATACCAAGTAATTTTATATGATTTATATATAATGTATTTCTTTATGAGGAAAATGTCAATCCTAAAAGTGAAAAAAGTGCCTATTTTTCTAATTCTAAACCGATAAGCGAATATATCATCTGATGTTGCTTAATTTAAAAAGAGCGATAAGAAGGGCCAAGAAGTTCAAGGTGACGTCATTTTTATTGGACTTTTTGAACATCCTCTTATATAAAAAGCGGCTCATCATACTTTCCATCCGTATCATGAAACCGCTGTTTGCATACTTTTCTATGACTGTTTAAGCTCTTTTAATTCTTCTTCTGTAAAAGTATAGCGCTCATTACAGAAATGGCAGGTTGCTTCTGCTCCATGATCTTCATCAATCATCTGTTGAATTTCTTCCTCACCCAGCCCAATAATTGCATTCGCAAGTCTATCCTTCGAGCATTTACATTGAAATGCAATTGGCATTTTCTCCAATATATTTACATTGTCCTTATCAAACAAAGTATATAGAATTTCTTCTGGTGTCTTCCCTTCCTGGATAAGAGACGAAATAGCAGGAAAAGATTGAATACGGTCCTCCAGCCGCTCAATTACTGCTTCATCTGCACCTGGCATGACTTGTACAATAAAGCCGCCTGCAGCTAAAATACTTAAGTCGGGGTTAACCAGAACTCCTGCCCCTACTGCTGAGGGAACTTGCTCAGAGGTTGCAAAATAATACGTGAAATCTTCACTTATCTCACCGGAAACAATCGGTGTCTCCCCTGTGAAATAGTCTTTCATTCCTAAATCCTTGATAACACTGATGTTTCCTTCTGTTCCAACTGCTCTGGATACATCCAGCTTCCCTTTTTCATTTAAATCAAAATCGACATGCGGGTTGGTAACGTATCCCCGTACGTGACCTGCAGCATTTCCATCTGCAATAATAGCACCAATCGGTCCATTCCCCATTACTTTTACCGTAACAGAGTCATCTCCTTTTAACATTGCGCCCATCATTGCTGTCACCGTAATGGTACGGCCAAGCGCAGCAGAAGCTGTTGCCCATGTGTCTTGTCTCCGGCGGGCTTCTTCTACTGTTTCTGTCGATGTAACAGCATATGCGCGAATCATCCCGTTATAGGTGGTCGCTTTAATTAAATAATCCTTCACCATCATTATCCCTCCATTTTCATATATGTTCACCAAGCTTTTGAACATCTTTTTTAGCTATCATACTTTTTGTGAATAAGATATAATCCATTCAGCGTTAAATATGGCTCCACATAATCTATTGTTTCCGATTCATAGGCAATTAATTTAGACAGACCGCCTGTGGCAATGACGGTTGGCTTTGTTCCTTTTTCCTGTTTAATCCGTTTGACCAGTCCATCAACTTGTCCGATATAACCATAAAATACACCGGATGTCATCGCCTCAACCGTGGAAGAGCCGATAACGTGCTGCGGTTTTTGGATCTCGATCTTTGGAAGCTTGGAAGCCCTGGTATTTAAAGCCTCCATCGAGATATTGACACCAGGAGTAATAATTCCGCCAGCATACCTTGCTTCTTCATCCACATAACAAAAAGTGGTCGCTGTTCCAAAATCAATAATAATTAATGGCGCTCCGTATTTTTCAATCCCTGCTATTGCATTCACAATGCGGTCTGCTCCAACTTCAGCCGGGTTTGGATAATTCATCTTCATCAGCTTGTCATAAGAGGCTTTCCCAATAACTACTGCATCTATGTTAAAGTAATCACGGCTCATTTTCTCTAAAGCAAACATAATAGGTGGTACCACAGAGGAAATAATCACTCCCGTAATATCTTTAAAATGGACTCCTCTGTATTCAAATAAAGAATGAATGAGTATGCCAAATTCATCTTCTGTTTTATAACGATCAGTTTTTATCCGCCAATGATGAATCAGTTTATCATTATCAAAAACACCGAGAACCGTATTCGTGTTTCCTACATCAAGAACAAATAACATCTATCATCATACCTTCCTTCGTTTATTAGACCGTTTCTTAGCAAATGCAGCATTCGCCACACTTTTGGTTAAATGTTTTTACAGCTGCTTAGATTAGACAAATCAGAAAAATTACTTCTCGCTTACCTAAAACTTAATATAACATACTTCTTTTCAGGAAAAACCCCAAAAGCATCCGCATTTAACCTGTCAAAAAAAGAAGCAGCCTTTCCATTCCCCAGGCTGCTTCTTATAAAGACTGTTCAAAAGTCACCAGCGGTCTTGATGGGGCGAGTAATCGCAGCCCCAAGTGATAAGCGGCACCTTTTTGAACACACATTTATCCATCTTTTTCAATCTCTTAGTTTTTACGATCTGAATCAGGGTCTTCCTTGTTATCATCAGAATCAGGTGTTTCTATTTTCTCAGAATAATCACCCATAATCGGATCATTAATATAAGAGTCAGATTTCTTTTCAGCTCTTTCTTTCGCTTCTTCAAAGGAAAGACCTTTTTTATCCTCTTCCTCTTCATCCTTAGATTGGATGCTTACCTTCACATCATCTGAATTTTCTTCCGGCTCAGGAAGCTTTCCATCTTCAAAAAGAGATTTGATTTGTTTTGCATCGAGTGTTTCTACTTCTAATAATGTCTGTGCAATCAACTCAAGCTGCTCTTTGTGCTCCGTCAAAATTGTTTTGGCACGATCATAACAGTAATTAATGAAATTCTGCATTTCCTGATCAATATCATGGGCAATTGCATCAGAATATGTTTGTTCATTTTGAATGTCACGGCCAAGGAATACATTACCCCCACCGCCATTACTGAATTGAAGCGGACCAATCTTATCACTCATACCAAATTCGGTAATCATTTTATGCGCGATACCTGTTGCACGCTGGAAGTCATTAGAAGCACCAGTACTTACCTCGCCAAAAATGATTTCTTCTGCAACACGACCGCCCAGTAAACCAGTGATTTTATCAAACAGCTCAGGTTTTGTCATAAAGTACCTGTCTTCTCTTGGAAGCATGACAGCATATCCACCAGCTTGACCACGAGGAACAATCGTTACTTTATGAACCACATCTGCATCATCCAGCACCATCCCGATTACAGTATGACCACTTTCATGGTAAGCAACAATATTTCTTTCTTTTTCAGAAATAACTCTGCTTTTCTTTGCAGGTCCCGCAATAACACGGTCAATTGCTTCATCAATATCTGTCTGATCAATTTGCTTACGGTCAGCCCTTGCAGCAATTAACGCTGCTTCATTGAGTAAGTTCTCTAAATCTGCACCCGAGAACCCTGGTGTACGCATAGCAATTGTTTTTAAGTCAACACTGTCGTCAAGCGGTTTATTTTTCGCATGAACACCAAGAACAGCTTCACGGCCTTTAACATCTGGACGATCTACCATAATTTGTCTGTCAAAACGTCCCGGACGTAATAAAGCCGGGTCAAGAATATCAGCGCGGTTGGTTGCAGCGATCATAATGATACCTTCATTCGCTCCAAACCCGTCCATTTCAACCAGCAGCTGGTTTAATGTCTGTTCACGTTCATCATGTCCACCGCCAAGACCAGCTCCACGCTGACGGCCGACTGCATCAATCTCATCAATAAAGATAATACATGGCGCATTTTTCTTCGCATTTTCAAATAAATCACGGACACGGGATGCACCTACCCCGACAAACATCTCTACGAAATCGGAACCGCTGATGGAGAAGAATGGTGTCCCCGCTTCACCGGCAACTGCTTTCGCTAATAATGTTTTACCTGTACCTGGAGGTCCGACAAGAAGGACACCTTTTGGAATACGTGCACCTACTTGCGAGAATTTACGCGGATCTTTTAAGAATTCCACAACCTCTACAAGCTCTTGTTTCTCTTCGTCAGCACCAGCGACATCTTTAAAGCGAACTTTTTTCTTATCTTCCGAGTACATTTTTGCCTTACTCTTTCCGAAATTCATCACACGGCCGCCACCGCCGCCTCCTTGTGCCTGACTAAGGATGAATAATAAGAATAGACCAATCAATAAGAATGGAATAATTCCAGTTAAGAATGTAAGCCAAGGACTAGGCTGCTCTTCTTCCTCTACCGTTAATTCACTTTGTTCACTTGCTCTTTCTGTAATTTGTGAAACAAGTGCTTCATTATCTGGTACTTGAGCAACAAATTCTGTCTCATCATCGTCTGTTAACTTACCCGTCAAACGAATGATACCATGTGACGGCTGAAAGGTCAGTTCCTTGATCTCACCATTATTTAAAGCATTCATAAATTGCTGTACATCATACTGCTCCTGATCTTCACTTGGATTATTAAACACTCCAATTACACCAATAAGGATAATAAATAAGAGCATCCAGACAAAGACCTTGCGAAATATCTGATTCATTGCTTACCTCCTCCCAAATGGGGAAAAACTATAGTAAATCGTATCATAGTAAAATCGCTTTATACAAATAATTTAACCATTTTTGACGAATTATTTTTTTGGAATGTTTAAGAAGTCCAAAAATTTCATCGTGCTCTATAAGTGCATCCTTTTATTAAAAATAATATTGCAAAATAATGTATAATATTATCCGGCATTATTTATTCAAATACATACATCGCTAACGAAGGAAAAAGCGATATTTTAAAACAATAGCTATACTCCTGTTCAAGCCTCTGCTACTATCTTTGTACTTTCACCATCAGCCGCCATAAATTTCCGGTTTGAGAACACCAATGTAAGAAAGGTTTCGATATTTTTCTGCATAATCCAAACCATAGCCGACAACAAATTCATCCGGGACTTCAAAGCCAATCAGATCTGCTTTGATATCTGCTGTTCTGCCTGCCGGCTTATCTAACAGTGTCACAATCTTGATTGAATTTGCTTTACGATATTTAAAAAGGTCTACTAAGTAGCTTAATGTAAGTCCGCTATCAATAATATCCTCCACAATGATAATATCGCGGCCCTCGACTTTCGTATTCAAGTCCTTTAGTATTTTCACTTCACCTGTGGAAGATGTTCCGCCATCATAGCTGGATACATCCATAAAATCCATTTCCAGGTGTGTTTCTGTATGACGAAGAATATCTGACATAAATGGCAGCGCACCTTTGAGTACACCAACAGCTAAAGGAAACTTGCCCTTGTATTCTTCTGTTAATACAGCACCAAGCTCCTTGCATTTTTCCTGAATTTCTTCCTCGCTTACTAAAATCTTTTCGATCTCGTCATGAATTGTTCCTTGCACCATGTTTTCTCCTCCTAATTATCGTTCCGAGCTAAATGTTAGCTTTATATTCATTCCTTTACCATTCTGTGCAGTCTCTGCTTTTTTTAGACCGGCAACCCAAAGAATAATCCCTTTATCATCCGTTATAATTGGCCAATTATCCCTTTGGCTTTTGGGAATCTTAGCATCTATAAAAATATCCTTCAGCTTTTTCGAACCATTTAGTCCTCTAACAGACATACGATCTCCGGCTTTTCTTACTCGGATATGTAGTGGTAATGAAATCGAATCTAGCGGAAAAACAAAAGTTGACTCATTCTCTGCCGGTGCTTCTTTGACTTTCGTTGCCTCGATCCTTCTTCCATCAGGAAGCAACACTTCACCTGGAACTGGCAACAAAGAGGAATGAGCTGACTTCGTGGATGATGGATGACCAAATTGCAGATAAATCTGCCCATATACATTTGTCATACGGAGCCTTAAAGGAAAATCTATACTTGAGCTTCCATTCCGGCGTCTTAATAGGTCAAAAAAGGTTACTTCGTGGATATAAGATAGGTCTCTAGGTAAGGTTCCATATAGATAGTTTAATATTAGATGAAAGGCCCTCCTTTGTAAAGCCTGAGGAAACTCCAAAAAAGCTTCTGCAGTAAAACAAATTTCCCGTGTATTTTCGCGAAATTCCACCACTTTTTCCACCATTTCTTTCGCTTGCTCCTGCAAGTATTGTTCATCCTGGGATAAGGTCTCACTCAGTGTCTGAATCGTCTCTGAAATATTTGGATTTTTCGCTTTGAGCAGCGGGGTAACATTTTTCCGGTAATAATTTCTCGTATACGTATCATCTGCATTTGTTTGATCCACTCGATAGGTCAATTGATGCTTGTTCAAATAAGCAAGGATGTTATCTTTTGTCACAGCTAATAATGGACGGATAATTTCACCGCCTGGCAAGTCACGTCGCACCGGTATTCCTTTTAGTGCATTCGATGTGGCAATTCTTACCATCCGCATAACCATCGTTTCTATTTGATCGTCCGCATGATGGCCAAGCGCAAGAACATCTGCATTTTTTTCAAACATAAGCTTCTGATAGACCTCGTAGCGTAACTCACGTGCAGCAACCTCTTCGCTGACACCCTTCTCTTTTTGGTATTTTTTCACATCTACTGTTCTTACCACGCAAGGTATGTCCCATTTCTGACAAATTTCTTCCACAAACCGGCAGTCCTCTGCCGAATCTCCACTGCGTAATTGATGATCTACTGTTACCGCCACAAGTGTCAGCTTCCAATTGGATTGAAATTTCTTTAGAAAATGTAACAGCGCAATCGAATCTGGTCCCCCAGAAACACCGACAAGAACCGTTGCATGCGTTTGAATTAACTGATGCCTTCTGATAAATGCACACACTTGCTGCTCCATCTCATTCTTCCCCCATCCAAGCCTTCTATTCGTCATATTAATCAGAAAAAAGTTGTCTTTTGACTATACCTCTATCATACTCCTTTTTCAGAAACGGTTCAAAAGAGAGGATGCCAAAAAGTGCATTTTCGGTTTACCTTTTTTCCAGTTAAGGCAACAGCATAGAAATAATCCAAAGCACCGAAGCCACCAGCGAAATACTAAATGATTCTTTGACAGGGTAAGCCTTTTTTTGCTGTGTTTTTTTTCGATATTGGCTGCGCCTGTTCTGCACCTGTTTTATTTTACCCATGACATCCTTTTTCATCTCTGCAGCTGTAAGGTACCTTCCTTTTAACGCTTTTTTTAAAATGGGATGCAGGAGCTGTAAATCTTTGGCCCGGTACAGTTTTTTCTCCAGCAGTTTTTCAGAGGACTCTCCCGTTATCCGGTCAAACCGTCTCGGATAATAGATATGGATAAATACCATTGCAACAGCAAATAAATCATAGCTGGGCTCTGCCTTACGCGTCCCCAGTCCCCAATAACCGCGGTCAAAAAACTCGGTATACTCTTTAATGGAACGCCCCATTCTTGTTGTGCCCCCTACATCCACCAGCCGGATTCTTGGCGGATTTGATTCAACAAGAATATTGTCCGTTTTTAAATCACCAAAGGTCCAGCCGGCCTGATGGAGCTGTTCTAAATCCTCCAGTAACTGAATCATCAAGACCCCCAGCCACTTTTTCCCTCTCTGCTGAATAAACGAACCTAATGTTTTCCCCTCCATATATTCCATCACATAAAAGGAATACATCCTTCCATTTGGGGCCTGCCAATCATCGACATCCAATAAAGAAGGTCCAAGGCGATATCCTTGAACCTTTTTCAGTGCTTTAAGCACATTGACTTCTACGGTCACAGCAGCATCCTGTTCACTCATTTTCAAAGCAACAGGGCGTCCATGATGCATGCAGAGGTAAACAGCTCCAATCGCACCCTCGCCAATTTTTCGTACTACCGTATAGGATTTATGATGCCACTTCCCTGTAACTATTTGCTGCGCATGTAAACTAATAGCCGGTTTCTTCCATGTCGAATGGTTCTTCATCCGAATTCCTCCGTAGCTGCTTCTTACTAAATTGGTACATCGCCGCACGTAATGCTGGTCCAGTCGGGGTAATCCCGCCGCTTGTCAGCTTGGGAAAAACTTTTGAAATCCCATCCAGCCTTGGTGACCAATCAAGCACCAGCTCAATATCATTCCGCCTGCCTGGAAACCGGTAAATACAAAAACGATTTTTCCCTACACGTGCATTTAAGCTCATTGATAAATCAAACAGGGCTTCCTTGACTGTTTCTAATTTATCACGCATGCTTGCACTGCTATCGACGAGTACAACTACCTCTAAATCACTGGTTTCACCTAAGTCTTCAACGACCTCCATAATTTCACCGCGTTTTTCAGGATCCAGCTCCTCCATCGACTGATTTTTTCCTAAAATACTGCGCAGCTCTTTATTGACAAACCCCTGCAATGTTTGCGTCATTGCTTGTCTTGTTACCATCTGCACGGTTTGCGATAAGCGTTCACTATAGACAATCTGACTGACGCCGCCGCCAGATACAGCGATATCCTCTACTTCTTGCAGACCTTCTGGCTGTTCTGTCTGATCATCATCTAAAATACCAATGACATTCACGGTAATTCCTTGTTGATTTGCTAAATTGGCCACAATAGCAGGATCTTCACCTTTGTTAGAGCAACCATCTGTCAATAGCAGAATTTGTTTTAATGTTCCTGCCTTCATGTCATCTATACCTCCCTCATCTTCCATTAACAGCATCACCAAATAATGCTTCCCGTATACATCTATTTGATAGATTTGCTCGCGAGAAGAGAGAGTATAAATCTACATAGAAAGTACCTTCCCTTGATGGACTGGAACATTCGCCCACTTTGGTGTGTTTTTCTGTACCTTAGCCACCAAAACAGTCATGTCATCATTAATATCGCCTGATCTTGTCCGAATTACCTCTTCTAATAGCAGATCAGCAATCTCTTGCGGATCTTCTGTATCCATTTCTTTAATTTTCCGTTTAATCCAAACATCGATATTCTCTACATCTTTCGGCCCATCAAAAATTCCATCACTCATCATAATTAATAAATCATTCGGCTTTAACTGTTCACTGACAATATCTACATCAAACTCCTTGATAATTCCCATTGGCAAATTGCTCGCCTCAATCTTCAGCATGGTGTTTCCCCTGCGGATAAAGCTTGGTGTTGAACCAATCTTTAAAAATTCGGCAGATGCATTATGCAAATCAACTACTGCTAAATCAAGCGTCGCAAACATCTCATCCGTTGTTCGTAAAGCAAGAATCGAGTTGATCGTTTTGATCGCTACTTTTTCTCTTATCCCTGTCTGTAATATCTGCTGCAATAAGCGCAACGTTTCTGTACTTTCTTCTTGCGCACGTTTCCCGTTTCCCATTCCATCACTGATTGCCATGGCAAATTTTCCGGCACCGAGTTCAATTGTGGTAAAGCTGTCCCCAGATACCAGCCCGCCTCCTTTTGCTGCATTTGCTGCCCCTGTCTCAATTGCAAAATCCCTCGCTGACCCGAAGACAAAGTGACTGTAACCGTATGGGAAGGAAGAAATATCCTCGTTCCTTACAACAATCATTTCATCGAGTAACTCAGAAAGAACCGGAGCAATCAATTTTTCCCCCTCACCGTGATATTCATAAAAGCTGGTGGTCAATTCAATGTCTACATTTCCTTTCTCTAAGTGATATATATCTAAACGGACCAATTCAATGCCCATTTGTTTTAATGCCTGAATAATTTGCGATTCCTGCAGTTCATGATGCTGCCGCTCCTTCAGTATTTCCTTGGCAAAATCGTTCATCACATCGGAAACCCCCTGGAGCTGATCAGAAACTAAGCGTTTACTTTCTGTCACCTGCTGCTTGAGCTGCTGATTGGCTTCATAAAAGCTCATTTCCGACCGCATTACCTCCATCACCTGACGTGACCTCACACAATGATTCTCAAATTCCTTCACGACATTTCGATGAGGGTCCTGTCCAGCAGTGATATTCTGCTTCATCATCTCCATCAGAGAATAGGTTTTATCAAATTCCTTCTGCCAGCATTTATTCTTTAAAAAGCATCCTTGGCACGTTTTTTCCGTCACCTGACTTAAAAAATAATCCGTATCCCGCCTCTCTTCCCTTTTTTCATCACTTAATGTTCTATCTGTTACAGCAAAGCTCTTGGATAGCGCCTGAAAAACATCTGAAAATTGTTCCACACGCTTTGCCGTAACATCGCGAATCTTTTGCGAATACTGCTCCTGTTCATTTGTATATGCTTCTGTCCCCGGAATATAACGGGCGATTTGGTCAAACCATGATGCCGGGGTAACGATAAACAGCATCACCGCCATAAGTGATTCTGTTAACGATGGTAATAAGGCAACGTTTTCACCATAGACGCCAATCAGGCCTGTCCCAATTAAAAGCCCCAGCGCAGTTCCCGTTTTTTTACCTTCCTTCAGTAATCCCCCGAGGACACCTGAAAATGCGAGCAGGCTCATTTGATAAAGATTGGCAACATTGGCTAATGATAAAATCATTCCTGCTACAACACCGACGGTTGATCCGATGGCTGCCCCGCCAATAAAAGCAAATACTAAGACAAAATATCTGGAAAAGACCTGCTCTAAGGACGCTCCATACACCTCCCAGCCGATAAATCCTGTTAATACCGAGGCAATAAGAATAATCAAACAGACAATTTCTTCACTTTTTAAAGCAGGTTTATAACGTTTTGGTGATAATAGCGGAATACTTTGCATAAATATTAGTACAAGAATCGCTCCCAGTATTCCCTCAACAGCTAACATCATCCACTCAAAGGATGTTATCGTATCCTGAATGGAATATAGAAACATTCTAGGCAGGCTGGTAGCAAAAAAGACAGTAATGGGCAACATCCACTGCTGATTTTTAATAGACTTGGTTGCTGCCGCTATGAAGATAAATAAGATAAAAGCAAGAAAGATATATACAACATGCTGCATCGAGTAGGTTAATGCTCCTAAAATCACAGCTATCATGGACCGGAATGATTTTTCCCGGTGGACAAGCCACATACTCGCAATAAATGCGACAGCAAATGGAGATACCGTCTGCAGGATGACAGCTCGTCCTAATAAGAAACCGGTAATATAAAATAACCAGCCTTGTGCGATTAAGATATGATTCACCTTTGCCATAACCTGTTCTCTCCATTTTCTCTTTTTATTTGCTTTCTCGATTGTAATGCTTCCCGATTCCACCCTTGGAATTGAACCTATCATTTTATCCACTCCCATCTTTCCAACTAGTAAAACACAAGCTGCTTTCTTTTTTTGTCAAAAAAGCTTGGGGGTTTTTAAAAATCGTTCGACGTAATTTTGGTAAGTTAACATCATTTTGCTAAAAGACTGTACATTCAGATAACAATATGTTTTCATGAAAAAATGGCGGGCAGAGCCATTTTAAGCTCCGACTCCTTCCCTGTTCATGCTTTTAAATCTTTACGGCTTTTTAGATACTTCTACATCATTTGTAGAAAAAGGCGGGAGAAAAGCTGTTCTTTTCTATAAGCTCGACAAGATAAGCAAATTTTTAAAAATAGAGCGGACAGCGCATTTTTAGATTGCAGATATAGACCTTCCTCTCGCAGATAACAAATGAGCTTTGAAAATATACAAAGAAACTATTGACACTTCACCCTGTCTGTTGTATGATTTTTCTTGTTGGTTTTCTATGGCGGCGTAGCTCAGCTGGCGAGAGCGTACGGTTCATACCCGTGAGGTCGTGGGTTCGATCCCCTCCGCCGCTATCCTGAATCATGAAAAAGCTCATTTTCTTTTATCAAGAGAATGAGCTTTTTTTGGACTGTAGTATTTTATAATTTTCTTTAACCAGTGAAAAAAGCAGGGAACCAATATCCCTGCTTTTTATCTATCCATAGAGCATTATTAATAGACAGCAACTACTATCCTCTTCTTGCACCACGGCCACCACGCTTTGATTCCGTGTGCTTTTTCAAAGAGGCTAAACGATCCTCGGAATCCTTTAGGAAACGATTCATTTTGGACTCGAAGTTCTCTGTGCGTTCTTTTTGACTCTTTTGACGTACTTGCGGGCGATCTTTCGCCTTTCTAATGGATAGGCCAATCTTGCCATCCTTTTCAACATTAATGACTTTAACTTTTACTTCATCTCCGACTGTTAAATGCTCATTAATATCTTTAACATAGTTGTCAGCAACCTCACTAATGTGAACGAGACCTGTTTTTCCTTCTTCTAATTCCACAAAAGCTCCAAAATTAGTGATTCCGGTTACCTTTCCTTGCAGCTTGCTGCCTACTTCAATTGACATAAAAGAAATGCTCCTCCTTAAAAGATTAAATGTTCTTCAATATATAGTATATTAATCAAAATAAAAAGTGTCAATATGATGGGTCTTCATCCGGCAATTTAAATATTAATTCTCCTTCATTTGAGAAGAAATAATTAGTTCTGGCAATTTCGAGGACGTAGTTTTCATCCTGCAGCAGCTCAATTTCATTATTTAAGCTTTTTTCTTCCTGCTTTAATTCCGCCAGCTGCTGTTCCAACTGTTCGTACTCGTCCATCTTATCTGCCTTAATAGCCCGCTGATTAAAATGATAAATAGACATACTTCCTACGATAACAGCAACAACCAATGCATACAGTACCAGCCTTCTGGTAAGGCGCTGTTTTTTTCTATTCTGTCTCTCTATGTACGCATCGTACTGGTGTACAGATTTGGATTGAAGCTTTGTTACTTTCTTCTTTCTTTCCTCCACAGCTTTTCCTCCTTCGATTAAGACTGAATCCATTTAGTGGATGTTTAAAAAGTCCAAATAAAATAATGCTACGAATTACTTTCTTTTAATCACTCTTTTTTTAACACGTATTTATAAACTATATTCTTCATTTTACTATAAAATCCTGCTATGTGCAGAAAGAATTTTTGAATTGATTGTGGACATATCCGAAAAAGACTTCTCCCTATCCACCTGAAAGGGGTAAACAAGAACAGAAACAGCCATGCCGTTATTTTAAAAATTCCAATCACAATTGCCCTTATCATACGATAGAACGTCAAGAATATCCACCGTAAGGGAGAAATAAGCAAAAAATTTATTAATCTTTCTATTCCCCGATAAATCGCTTTAAAAACACGAATCAAATATTCTAATATTTTTTTGTACACCTGCTTCGCCAAGGCCTGATAAATAGAAAAACCAAAGAGGCATGCTAATACAATATAGATCCTAAGCTCTCCTTGGTTGACTCGATATAATATATAAAATAAAATGCCCGCCTGTATCATCCAAAATAATATCTCTAAAAAATAGGTTAAGAATAATCGTTCCTTCCAATAAATCATGAAGCGACGGAAGGTTTCCTGCGCAATACCTAAATAAAACCCGCTTAAAATCATCGTCATAAGTGTTAAAAATTGTGTAGATAAGGTCATCGGAATATCTTGCTAAAGAACCCTTTAGCTTTCTCCTGCTGCTGATCGTCTACATAGGAAAGCTCATATATTTTTCCTTTGATCGTGACAACTCCTTCTGTCACATCTAAATTCTTCAGCTGCAAATTCTGTCCGCGGATAATTAAATATCCCATTACAGTTTCTAAAAGAAAGGCTTCATTATCAAAGCTGTCCACTTCTTTGACACCCGTAATTTCAAGGTTTTTTCGTTTGTCAATTTTTACCGTATGCTCTAGTTCAACGTTATTTCTTACATCTCTATTCTCATAATAATTCATCTAAAAACCCTCCCTATCGTTAATAGTTTATGACGGGAGGGACAAGTATAGAACTATATTTCTAGAGGATGTTTCTATTGCTCTAATTTTTCTTCTTTAACAATCTTGTAAAGGGTATCTGCTTCCTCTTTACGGACATTTTCCCGCAACGCATTTACTTTAACAGTAACAAGCTTTTGACCAAAACGAATCACAAGCTCATCTCCCTCAGAAAGCATAGTAGAGGCTTTTGCCGGGTTACCATTTACCGTAATTCTTCCTTGCTCCGCTACTTCTTTTGCTAATGTACGGCGTTTAATAATACGGGATATTTTTAAAAATTTATCTAATCTCATTTTCATTCTCCTCCAGTGTCTTTTTTCTTCGCTTCTTCCCAATAAGCATCCATCTCCTGCAAAGAAGCAGTCTCAGGTGTCTGCCTATTTTCTTGAAGCTTTTTCTCTATATACTGAAATCGGTCAATAAACTTCCGGTTGGCACGCTCCAGCGCCACTTCAGGATTTACTTTATAGTATCTGGAAATATTCGCTAAAACAAATAATACATCCCCCAGCTCCTCTTCCACATCCGTAAATTCCTTTTCCTCAACCGCTTCGATAACCTCATTTATTTCTTCCTTCAATTTCTCCCAGACTTCCTCGACATGCCCCCACTCAAAGCCGACCTTCCCTGCTTTTGAGGTAAGCTTATATGCTTTTGCCAAGGAAGGTAAATGAACCGGGATACCATCCAATAAAGATTCTCTGTTTTTTCCTTTTTCCTGCTTTTTAAGCTCGTCCCAGTTCTGTAATACTTCCTCTTCTGTCTCCGCAATGGTTGTCTGAAATACATGCGGATGACGATAAATCATTTTATCAGAAATCGACTGAATCACATCATCTATGGTGAAATAACCATGATCCTCGCCAATTTGGCTATGCAATAAAATATGCATCAGCAAATCGCCAAGCTCCTCTACAATATGGTTATCATCTTCCTCATCAATCGCTTCCACCAGTTCGTATACCTCTTCAATGGTATGGTGACGCAGGGATTCATGCGTCTGCTTCTTATCCCAGGGACAGCCGTCAGGACCGCGCAGAATGGCCATTACCTCGCGTAAAAATGAAAACGTATGGTGAAGATATCCTTCTGGAACGGGAGGAATATATAGCGTGGTTAAATTGCTAATTTCCATCCTGTGATCCAATTCCTCTAAAGGAATTTTTTCAATTTTTTCTGCGCTGCTGCCAGCTGCTTCCACAATATAAATCTCATAATCAGGAGGCAGATCCTCTAATAAAGTCAGCTTGACCTCTGATGCGATAAACGTGTCGTATACCTGGCAAACAAATAAATGATTGCGCAGATTAAGCTGATTGCGTCTGAAATCCGTTCCATCTACAAATTGAAAGCCTTCGATAGGATCAATCTGCATTGCAGTAAACAGATCATCCAAATAACTTTGTCCGCCGGCAATCGACACCTTTATCTCTTTTTGCTCCAACAGAAGCTGCACGGTTTTTTCTGCCAGCATCGGATGACCGGGCACAGCATAAATAACTGGATCTCCGCTTGTTTTTGCGGCTTCTGTCAGCTGGTTTACAATACCCTCATACACAGCTCCAAACTGCTCCTCTTCTTCATAAAGCTGATCAAAGGACGTAAAAGAAACCCCTTCCGCTTTCAGTGCTTCCACTACTGGATGATCTAATGTCCTTGCATAGATCGCTTGTTGTGCTTGCTTTAATTTTCGATATATACCGAGCGGCAGCTGCTCTAAATCGCCTGCCCCCAGTCCAATGACCTCTATTTGCTTCAAGGCTGCTTCCTCCCTTTGTAAATACGTAACAGATACTCTGATTTCGGTAAAATTTTAATCTGATCTTCGGTTAATCCGCCGGTCTTAAGCAAAATAAAAAGAAATAAACCTGCTCCTGACCCCGACATAAAAAGAACATAGACAAGCAAGAGCCATCTTATATTCATCATGAAGGCAGAAAACATTCCTTGCATCATCAACAGATAAATAATCATTGACAAGCTCGCTGCTGCCAAACTCTTCCATGATATAGAACGATATAATGGGATGCCTGGTAATTTCCGATATAATTCAATTACTATAAGCAATAATAACACACTGAGACTGACAATCGTTGCTATACTCGCTCCATATACACCATAAAGCGGGATAAGAACCAGATTACTGCACAGCTTTACAGCAAACGAGATAGCAATAAACACAGCCGTCCGCACAATCATCCCCAGACTTTGCAGAATCGATGCACCGATAATAGAGATGGTAGAAACAGTAATAGCCACGATTAATAGCCTTAATTCACTTGTCCCCTGTGTATTTTTATAAAGTAATTGATTGACCTCCGGAAATATAATAAATAACCCCAGAGCAGCACCAACTGCGATAAAAATACCGACATGAATAGCTGTTTGAATGTAAGTTATTACCTGTTTTCTTTGCTCTTTTAATTTCTTATAACTAATTGCCGGTATAATTGCTAAAGCAATCGATGAACCGATAATCGTTACCACCTGAATGAGCGGCTGTCCCCGATCAAATACACCCTTCATTTCTTTCGCAGCTGTCTCTTCTGCTCCACCAGCTATTAATTGAGGTACAAATGTGAAAGTATCCGCTAACTGCATTAATAATAGCGTCATATGATTCATGGCAGCAGCTATTCCAAATAACAGCAAGGTTTTTACATATTTTTTCCACGGAGCAGCTTCCTCCAATGAAGAAGCTTGTGTCCCTGCATACGGAGTCTTTCGATTTTTATAATAAAAGAGTACCAGAACTGCCAGCGCACCAATTCCACCTAACAGGGATGCCAGCACTGCCGTTGTTCCGATAGCATGTATTTGAAAAACACCCTGGCTGATCAGCCATGCCCCAGCAATAATCGTACATACACGAATAAGCTGTTCGCCAATTTGTGAAAATGCAGTAGGAGCCATCTCATATCTTCCCTGCTGTATCCCCCTGAGTATTGCCAGGACAGGAACAAGCAGAAACAGCATAGCCGAAAATTGATACAATACGATAAAACGCGCATCACCAGCTAAACCGGCCAGTAATGGAGCTGTAAAATAAATCAGCGCGATGAGTATCATATGAAAGCTCCCGAGAATAAGGAGAATCGGTCGGTAAAATCCTTTCCAGGACAATATTTTCCCCTTTTCAATCTCCGTCGCTGTCAACGAAGAAATAGCGGAGGGGAATCCATATAATGCAAGCATGGTCGCAATTCCTAACAGCGGATAAAGCTGCTGATACATGTAAAACCCAATATCCCCTGTTAAGTTTTGCAATGCAATCCGATAAACCGCACTAAATACTTTACTTATCAAACCAGCGATACTTAGTAAAAGGGCACCTTTGACCAGCCGGTTTGTTTCATTATCTGACATGACGCATTTTTCCTTTTCCAAATGAATTTCTCTCAGTATATCATATCGGGGGGAAAAGCACTTTATCATACATAGCTGCATAAAAAAGAAGCCTATGCTCTGGATTGGAGGTAACCCAGAGAAAGCTTCTTCCTGTAATAATATTAGCAAACGCGGTCTATTCCATTTGTTTTGCGAGGAAAACAGATGCAGTTTCTGCTGCCTTCTGCTCTACCTTGTTTAACTTGTCATCATGAGAAAAAATCATCACACAGCCGATTGGATCTCCATTAGCAATAATTGGATGAATCGTATAAGAGTGCAGATTCTGGTCCTTTCCATCTACAATTTCTATTTGAGACTTATCACCTTCATAAACAGGCGAACGCCCTTCAATAATATCTGCAATACGACTGCTTAACGGCTTATTTAAATATTCTTTTTTTGATTCTCCAGCAATGGCAATAATTTCATCCCGGTCAGTGATAATAACTGGCGCTTGTAAGGATTGAAACAATGCCTCTGCATATTCTTTCGCAAAATGCCCCAGCTCGCTAATCGGCGAATATTTTTTTAAAATGACCTCTCCTTCTCGGTCAACAAAAATTTCGAGGGGGTCGCCTTCACGGATACGCAGGGTTCTCCGAATTTCTTTTGGTACTACTACCCTTCCTAAATCATCGATACGTCTGACTATTCCTGTTGCTTTCATCTAAGTATCCTCCCTTTCTGAATGTCGATGATGACTCGAATAGAGGTCTTGCTTCCACGATTCATCATCGGCTGTTTTTATAGTATTAATCAACCAGAAATAACTATACATTCCAAATGAAATTTTTGTTATTTTATTTGTTTTAAATTTAAATGAACAGTTAGAAATCATAGCAGCTTATCATTTCCAGCATAAAACAGGCTGCTCTCTTTTAGAAAGAAAGCAGCCTGCCTCTGGTTTTTATACATTTAACGCGTTACTTCACTTAACTGTTTAATAAATTCTATCACGGTATCATGGCGCTTATAAGCCTTGTCATTACTCCATTTAATACCTGCTTTTAAGTTTTGATTTTCTGTACCCAGGCTTACTTGACGGTCAAATTGATTAGCCACTTCAAATAATTTAGACCCATCAATTTCCTGACTTCTTTCCTCATCAATCAGCATCGTAATTTTCTTTGGAGCCTCTGTAATGGATTGAACACGCTGCTTTTTAGCATGCATTCTCATAATACTTACCGTGAATAAATTCTCCACCTCAGCAGGATAATCTCCAAAACGGTCGATTAATTCATCTCTCAGATCCTGGACTGCTTCTGGACTGTCCAAGGTCTGGAATTGCTTATACATATCAATTTTCTGCTTCTCATCCTTCAAGTATTCATCTGGAATATATGCATCAATTTTCAATGAAATCTCCGGTTCAAACGGCTTGATATCCTCTACTTCTTTTCCTTCCTTGCGGGCATCGATTGCATCCTTCAGCATTTGAGAGTACATATCAAACCCGACAGAGTCAATAAAGCCATGCTGCTGCGCACCGAGTAAATTCCCGGCACCGCGAATAGACAGGTCACGCATTGCAATCTTAAATCCAGACCCGAGTTCTGTAAATTCTTTAATTGCCTGCAATCTTTTCTCTGCAACCTCTGTTAACACCTTATCACGCTGATACGTGAAATAAGCATAAGCGACACGATTGGAACGTCCGACACGCCCTCTTAACTGGTAAAGCTGACTCAGCCCCATCCGATCTGCATGATTGACAATTAATGTATTTACATTCGGGATGTCCACGCCTGTTTCAATAATGGTCGTACTGACTAAAATATCAAATTCCCCTTCAATAAATCCGAAAATAACATTCTCCAGTTCTGATTCGTTCATTTGTCCATGTGCGATCGCTACTCTTGCATTCGGCACAAGCATACTGATATCACGCGCTATTTTTTCAATATTATCCACCCTGTTATGCAGGAAGAAAACCTGTCCGCCTCTGGACATTTCCCTATCAATTGCTTCACGGATAAAGGATGGATTATATTCCATCACGTAGGTTTGAATTGGAAATCTGTTTTCAGGCGGCGTTTCAATAACAGATAAGTCCCTTACACCAAGCATCGACATATGCAATGTTCTCGGAATAGGTGTTGCAGTCAGTGTTAAAACATCGACATTGGTTTTCAGCTGTTTTATTTTTTCTTTGTGCTTTACACCAAATCGCTGTTCCTCATCGACAACCAGCAAGCCTAAATCCTTATACTGAACATCCTTCGATAACAGACGATGGGTTCCTACAACGATGTCCATATTTCCATTTTCCAGACCCTTTATAGTTTCATTGGATTGCTTACGTGTACGGAAACGGCTTAGCAAACCAATATTTACCGGATAGTCCTGGAATCTTTCACGAATTGTCTCATAATGCTGCTGTGCCAGAATTGTCGTCGGTACAAGGATAGCCACTTGCTTGCCATCTGTAACTGCTTTGAACGCAGCACGGATAGCAACCTCTGTCTTCCCGTAACCTACATCTCCACACAGCAGGCGATCCATTGGTTTTTCTTTTTCCATATCGGCTTTAATCTCTGCGATACAGCGTAACTGATCCTCTGTTTCCTGATAGGCAAAGGAAGCTTCAAATTCACGCTGTAATTCAGAGTCCGGGGAAAAGGCATACCCTTTTTGAGCTTCGCGTTCTGAATATAATTTGATTAAGTCATCTGCAATATCCTCAACAGAACGTTGCACTTTCCGCTTTACCTTTGTCCACTCCGTACCGCCTAATTTATATAATTTGGGTTCTTTTCCTTCTGAGCCGACGAATTTCTGCACTAAATCAATTTGATCAATCGGCACAAACAGCTTATCATCCCCAGAGTAACGAATCAGCATATAATCCTTATGCAGCTTGTTGACCTCTAAGGTTTCAATCCCGATATATTTCCCGACACCATGATTTGCATGGACGACATAATCGCCGACCTTCAGCTCCTGGTAGCTCTTAATCCGTTCGGCATTTGTAATTTTGGGCTGTTTTCTGGGACGCTTCATACGCTTTTTGAATAATTCTTTTTCTGTAATAATCGCCAGCTTGTGCATTGGGAACTCAATCCCTGACTGCAAATTACCAACAATAATAGTCGGCTTTTGAATAGGCAGCGTTAATTCTTTTTCCACCTGCGTTTCGATATCATAATCTTCTAAAATAGAGTGTACCTTTTCTGCACGCTGTTCATTTGGCGTGAGAATAACAACAGAAAAATCACCCTTTTCCCAACGCTTCAATTCATTTTTAAATAAAGGCATCTGTCCATGAAATTCCTGCATGGTTCTCGTCGATAGATTAATAACATTTTGCGGACTGGTATTGGAAATATGCCGCATAAATACAGACATATAGACACGCGAATGCGAAATGCCTTCTATCAGCGTATTCCACTGAAAAGAAAACTTGCTGCCCCGAACCATTTTATTCGCTTCCAAAAGCCCTGTATACCACTCCAGCTCCTCGTGATCTAAATTGGTTGCTGTTTCCTGAATACGACTCAATTCATCAAAAAATACCACGCCATTCCGTGGCAAATAGTCTAACAAACTAGCGGGGTCATCGTATAAATAACCAATATATTTATACATACCTTGAAAACGATTTAATTGCTTGAATTGTTCAATATCCTGCCCAATTACCTCGACAAGCTCTTCCTGATCAGCAGGCTTTTTAACTTTTTTCAGTGTATCGGAAAGTGCATCCTCCACCCGTTCTGCTACTTTCACCATTTCTTGTTCATCTATTAATAATTCTGTTGCAGGGTTAATCGTTATTTCCTCTAATTTATCTAAAGAGCGCTGCGACTCCGCATCAAAATAACGGATAGAATCTACCTCTTCATCAAATAATTCAATCCGGACCGGATGCTTCTCCGTAATTGGATAAATATCTATAATTCCTCCGCGCTGACTGAACTCCCCAGGCGCTGTAACCATGGAGGCACTTTCATATCCCATCTCTACCAGGGAATGCAAGAAGACCTCCACCTCAATGTCCTTGCCGACTTGAAATAGAAGCTGATATTTGCTCCAATATGCTTTAGGCGGCAGCATCCTTTTCAATGCTGCAACAGGTGCAATTAATATCCCTTTGTCCTTACCCGTCCAAGCTGTTAACGCTTCAATCCGCTGTGCACGCAGCTCTGGACTGGCTACAGCCATTTCCGAAGCAATTAACTCATTGACAGGATAAAGATATACGCCTTCATCGTTTGTCAGCTCTGCTAAATCATCATAGAGCTGCTGTGCCTGGGCAAGTTGATGTGTAACAATTAATAAAGGACGATTCATAGATTGATTTATGGTGGATAAGAGCAGGCTTCTGGCAGAGCCGCTTAAACCGGCAACCATCTGCTCCTTCATACCTGCAAGCAATCCATCCATAATCGACTGAATATCTTCCTGTAACTTTAAATAATTATGAATTGCTTTCATTCGTATTTCTCCTCTGATATTGTTAAAGTAATTTATAAAACGCTGATTGTGCGTATCGAAGTCAATAAAACATGACAAAGCCTTAAAAAACTTGGCAGACCAAGTCTGAAAGACGCAGGATTGCCAAGTTGGGGTCACCCCATCAAAACCGCTGCGCTTATACTTGGTACCTTAAAATTTTTACTACGTCGAATTACTACCAAGCTAAAATTTTATACTTTCCTAATGTGTAAGAAGAAACGGTATATATGGCCGGCGGAAAAATGATTACCGGAAACAGCTCATTCACCTATTGTAAAAAATGATCCAGTTCATGATAATCAGGGTGAGCGTCAAGAGCCTGCTGACAGTACTCACAAATGACATCCAGGCGAAAATGACCATCTTTTTCAGAGGATATCATTTCTGCCAGTTCCTGCTCTTCTAAAAGCTTGAGAAAACGCATAGATAAATCTATTTCGGTATGATTCAGCACACCCAGCTCTTTTCCGCAATGTCTGCAACCATAGTAGATAACCATCTCATTCACCTCAATTAAAACACAAAAATTTTCAGCACAGTCTGCTCCGTAAATAGAGAGAGTATCTGCGCTTTTCATTTAGTTTTAACCGAGGGGAATAAGAATATACCCTGCTTCCATTTTATGCTAAAAAAGTTCCAAAAATTGAATTTCTTTATTAGTACGTGTTCAAAAAGTTCGATAAAAAAGTCCAAGAAGTTCAAGGCGACGGGGTTTTTTACGAACGGAGCGTATGCTTTTAAATACGTGAGTATCGTAAAAACCACGTCAACGCAGAAATTCGCCGTGTCATTTTTGTTAGGCTTTTTGAACATCATCTATTAGAATAAAGGTATGCTTTATTGATTAAAATCATTCATTACTTCCAGAAACGATTTCCCCTTTACCCATGCTTCAATAGCATCTGCTGCTTCCTGAATGCTTTGTTCGACAGCTTCTTTTTCCTCTTTTGGAAATTTCCCTAACACATAGTCTACCACAGGTGTGGCATTCACCGGGCGTCCGACGCCTAAACGTACACGCTTAAATTCTTTTGTGCCTAAATAATCAATCGTTGAACGAACACCATTATGACCGCCATGACCACCCTTTTGCCGTAATCGGATTTTTCCAGTCGGCAAATCTAAATCATCATAAATAACGACAACATCATCTGTGTCTATATTATAATAATCCATCAATGGGCGAATAGACTCCCCTGATAAGTTCATATAGGTTTGCGGCTGTAATAACACTATCTTTTCCCCATTGAAATGCTCTATGGCATAGTCCCCATGAAATTTGGAGTTGTTTAATTTCCAGCCATGCCGCTCCAATAATGCATCAATGGTGCGAAAACCAATATTATGGCGTGTCTTCTGATATTTTCTGCCAGGGTTACCCAGTCCTACAATTAATTTCATCACCTTACCCTCACTTTTTCCAACCACATTTTCTTCAAATACAATAACCCTTCTTTACACACACTTGTATAGTATATGTAAAGAAGGGAGGTGTTACTTCTATACGGTTAACTTAAAGTACATGTTCAAAAAGTTCGTCCACACTTTCGCGGGATGCGGTAGCTTCTACGTTGGTCACACAACACAGGCATTCTCAGCAGAAGATTCTTTTCCCGCTGCGGCACTTTTATTAGACTTTTTGGAACATCCTCTTAAAAACTATTCTTCCTCTGAATCAGATTTTTCTTTAATGACTTCTGGTTCTGCATTTTCATCTACGTCTGTTTCTAAATCCTCTTCTGTAGTTGGAGGAACAACGGAAGCGATTGTTGTATCTGGCTCATCTATAAATGCATAGTTTCCAGCTACTTTCAAATCAGAAATAGATAAGCTTTCGTTCACATCCAGGTCAGAGACATCCACCACGATTTCCTCTGGAATATCGCTTGGCTTTGCACGGACTTGTACTTCGTATAGCGGCTGTTGCAGCACGCCGCCTTCTTTTTCACCTTTCGAATTACCCTCCAGGCGAACAGAAACCGAAACATCCATTTCCTCAGACATATTTACGATATAGAAATCGGCATGAAGCAAATCATCTTTTATCGGATCTATTTGATAATCGTGCAGCATAACATCTACGGCGTCGCCACCTTCGACCTGCAGTGAAATGATTGCATTTCGTCCTTCATCCCGAACGGTTTTAACTAAATCTATGCTATCCACAGAAACGGTTTTGGGATCTTTGCTTTTCCCGTAAACAACTGCTGGGATTCTACCGTTTTTTCTTATTTCGCTTGTTGCTGATTTTGCAAGATTTTCTCTTTTTTGTGCATTTAATTTTACTGCCATTTCGTATCACCCTCCAAGTTGATTAAAAAATAATATGGAACATTGTCATTGCATATGTCGCATTATTTCTTTTTCTCAGTAAAAAAACGGTCAGTATCATACATACCCTAAAATAGAACAAGTTAAACCTTTCAATTCAGAAAAGCGGAAAGTATCCTGCGCCGGGCAGCTATACTTTGAACTGAAGAGAGGATCATTTATGCCCAAGATTATATTTTCATTATCAGTCAAAAAGAATACTTACAGATTGCATTTCATGAACACGGATAATTGCCTCTCCAATAAGGGAAGCGACCGATAGCTCTGTAATCTTATCAATTCTTTTTTCTTCCGGCAAAGGAATTGTATCTGCAATAACAAGCTCTTTAATTTGCGAGTTATCAATACGCTCAATCGCCGGACCAGAAAGTACTGGGTGTGTACAGCAAGCATATACTTCTTTTGCGCCGCTTTCAATTAATGCATTTGCTGCTAATGTAATGGTGCCGGCAGTATCGATTAAATCATCGATTAAAATAGCTGTCTTGCCTTCGATATTACCAATAATATTCATAATTTCAGCAACATTCGGCTTGGGACGGCGTTTGTCAATAATACCAATTGGTGCTTTTAAGCGGTCAGCCATTTTTCTGGCCCGAACTACACCTCCATGGTCAGGTGAAACAACAATCACATCATCTAAGTTTTTTTGTTCAAAATAAGTAGCTAAAATGGGAACACCTTGTAAGTGATCAATTGGAATATCGAAGAAGCCCTGGATTTGCGGTGCATGTAAATCCAGTGTAATCATACGGTTTGCTCCTGCTTTCTCAATTAGATCTGCAACTAATTTTGCAGTAATCGGCTCACGAGACCGTGCTTTACGATCCTGACGTGCATAGCCATAATATGGCATTACAATGTTTATGGATTTTGCAGAAGCGCGTTTTAACGCATCAATCATAATAAGCAGTTCCATAATATGCTGGTTTACCGGAGAAGAAGTAGACTGAATAACATAAACATCGGAGCCACGTACACTCTCCTCTATATTGATTTGAATTTCTCCGTCACTAAATTGCGTTACTGTACATTTCCCTAATTTCGTTCCAATTTGAGCTGCAATTTTTTCTGCTAATGCTGGATTCGAATTTAATGAAAATACTTTCAACGACGTGTCCTTATAGTTGGATGACATTCCTTTACCCTCCATGACTTTGTAGTCTATTTTTTAAACTTTTTTGCATAGCCTTCTTTATTTGTTTGCTTCGATCTTGCAATGGACAATGCCTCATCCGGCACATCTTTTGTAATGGTCGAACCCGCTGCCACATATGCACCCTTGCCAATTGTGACTGGTGCGATTAAATTTGAATTACATCCAATAAATGAATCATCTTCAATGGTCGTTAGGAATTTATTTTTTCCATCATAATTTACTGTAATTGTACCACATCCGACATTTACACGCTCTCCTACATCAGCATCTCCAATATAGCTAAGATGAGAAACCTTGCTGTTATCACCAAGTACAGTTTTCTTAAGCTCTACAAAATTGCCGATTTTCGTATCGTTCCCTACATTCGAAGCTGGACGAATATGTGCGTAAGGGCCAATATTTACCCGGTTGCCAATACGGCTATCTGCAGCAACACTGAATCGAATGGTTGTATCTTCCCCAACTTCACAATCTTTTATTTCTGTATGTGGACCAATTTCTGAACCAGTTGCAATAGACACATCTCCTTTTAAAACCGTTCCCGGGTGGAGATACACATCTGCAGCAATTTTTACATCAGGACCGATGTACGTATTATCAGGATCCACAATGGTTACTCCATTACGCATATGTAGCTCATTAATACGTCTTTTCATCACTTTTTCTGCTTCACTTAATGCTACACGATCATTAATGCCTATTGTTTCATTAAAATCAGTTGCTACATAAGCACTGATGCGCTCACCTTGGTCACCTAAAATTTTAATCACATCAGGCAAGTAATATTCCCCTTGTGCATTGTCATTGGAAACGGATTTCAAAGCTTCAAATAAGGCTTTATTGTCGAAACAGTAGGTTCCTGTATTAATTTCATTTATCTTTAATTCCTCTAAAGAAGCATCTTTATGTTCCACAATTTTCTCTACTTCTCCTGCAGCATTTCGAACAACCCGGCCATACCCGGCAGGATCATCTGCGAGGGCTGTCAATATACTTGCTTTAGAACCCGTCTGTTCATGGTGTTCAAATAATTTTTGGAATGTTTCTGCACGAATCAAAGGGGTATCGCCACAAGCTACAATGGTTACACCTTCTTTATCCTGCAATAAATTCTCCGCCTGCATCACAGCATGCCCTGTACCTAATTGCTCCGCCTGCACTACAAAATCACTAGATTCTCCAAGCTGCGCTCTTACTTGCTCTGCTCCAAACCCAACAATGGTAACTAATTTATCTAGCTGTGTTTGTTGTAATTGATCTACAACATGCTGTACCATTGGCTTTCCAACTACAGGATGAAGCACCTTATATAACTTTGATTTCATCCTTGTTCCTTGTCCTGCTGCTAAAATAACAGCAAATCGATTCGTCATTAGGAAACCTCCATCATCTAAATATCCATTTAAAAATATATCGTAAAAAAACCTTTATTTCAATAAAATGAAAGGTTTTATTTCTAATACTATGTTATCATATTTTCAATCTTTTCGTTGCATAGCTTTGCTAACATGCAAAAAAAAATTATGGAAAAAGGAAAGACAGAAGTTTTTTCTGCCCACAAGTGGGGCAATCTGATTATGAAACGATTGCAAGCACATCCAGACAAATTTTATGTACAGAAAAAAGAAGGCAATTATCCATTCCGAATTACTGCCTTCTCATTTATTCGCCATTCATTCTAACCTCAGGAAACACCAGCTTCTTCTTTATAGCCGAGTTCTTCTTCATTCTCACGTTCACGATGATACTCCCCTAAAACAGCTTCTTGAATTTTTGAGCGTGTTCCAGAATTGATAGGATGAGCTATATCTCTAAACTCTCCGTCTGGTGTTCGCTTTGATGGCATTGCCACAAATAATCCACTATTCCCGTCAATCACACGGATATCATGGACAACAAACTCATTGTCTAATGTAATTGAGGCAATAGCCTGCATTCTTCCATCTGTTTTAACGCGGCGTAATCTTACGTCAGTCACTTCCATGATGTTTCACCACCTTTTTCCTAATTCAAAGATCATCCTTTATACTTATATTACTTCAACATAAATTACAAAAATCCTTCTTATAAATACCAATAAAATAAAATTTTTTAAATTCACTATCCCGTATACCTAAAAAGTTATTAACATTCGACATCTTTGGTCATTATTATTCATCTTTTTCTTCCAAACATGATAATCAGCTTGCTTTGGTTCCTTTTTCTTTGAGCGGACAGTCTGTGTAATCTTCACATTCAAACCGTTGCATGAAATTCGAATTCTATCTGCGAGGTTTGCGTGTACATATAACTGTCGATCATTGGCACAGGTGTATGTATCTGCGCTTTTGTCGTAACCTATACCCAGCATTTTGGGTTTTTGACTTTCTATGTAAACGACAACATAATAAAGGAAAGAAGTCTAAAAGATTATTTGGAGAGGATGAAATCATGAAGCCATCAATAAAATCGGTAAAAAGATATTTAATCAGAAATATAATAATCTTTACAGTTTTAACAATAGTATTCTATATTAATTATCAAAGTAATAACTCCTCAATATTCGCTATAGAAAATTTACTCTTGTAATTGGAATTACTATATTGATTGTTTCAATAACTTCATATATTTCAATAAGAATATATGAAAAAAACGTAATGCAAAAAATTAGGAAATAAAAAGGCTGCTGCGCAATCAGTTATCCGATTGTGCAGCAGCCCCCTGTATGGCAAACCTATATGCTTTTTAACTGTTTTACTTCAGGACTCCATTTGATAATTCCCCGGCTGTACGGAGACATAATTATTCTGTATATCGACAGGAGAAATTTTTAAAAGGGAAGTATAATCCGTAATCACTCTTTCCTCTTCCTCATCATCTGCTTCTGCCAGCACACCAACAGCTTGTACAGTTGCAGAGAACTCCTCTAAGAGGCTTTTTATCCCTGTGATCGTTCCCCCGGCTTTCATGAAATCATCTATAATACATACATTGGCTCCATCCGGCAGACTGCGCTTGGGCAGCACCATCGTTTGAATTTTCCTGGATGACCCGGAAACATAGTTGATACTTACAGACGATCCTTCTGTTACTTTTGGATCTCTGCGTGCTATAATAACGGGGACATTTAAAAAAGATGCCGTTGCGTATGCTAAAGGAATTCCCTTTGTTGCAACGGTTACGATGGCATCAATCTGTAAGTGGGCAAAGCAGGAAGCAAAAACGCGACCAATTTCCCTGACCATAGAAGGATTACCAAGGATATCACTCATATACAGATATCCCCCTGGAAGAATTCGGGAAGGGTCTTCTAATTTCTTCTGAAGCGTGGATATAAACTCCCTGCTTGCTTCTGCAGTGCTGGTGGGGATATATTTCACACCGCCGCCTGCACCAGTCGTTCTCTCTAAGTACCCTAATCCTTTATGTTGAAATACCTCATGTATAATATCTAAATCCTCACTTATCGATGACTTTGTTGTATCACAAAGCTCGACAAAGTATGGCAGCTGAATATGTTTCCTCGGGTTTTCTAAAAAGTATTCTGTCAACACAACCAATCGATTACTTCTTTTCAAAATCACACCTCAAATACGAATGTTCTCCATATAATATAGCATTTTCATATGCGTTTTAGCAATGGTTATCCTAGCATTCGGATTAATTGTACGTCCTGGCAGAAGCCCCGCATACTATTGTAAATTCGCAGCGCCTTTCGATGGTGCTTCAACAGCCCGAACACAGTCGGTCCGCTGCCACTCATCATTACACCTTCTGCTCCCGCCACCTGCATAGCTTCCTTTAGCCTTGCAACCTCTGGATGCATTGAAAAAGTAATTGGCTCCAATGTATTTCCCAGGTGATTACACAGCTTGGAAAAGTTTCCTTCATGTAATGCTTCCAAAACCTGTGCTGTATTTGGATGCTGTAGCTCAGGAATGTTAATTTGATCAAATACAGTATAAGAAGATACACCAATATCCGGTCTGGCAAGAACAACCCAACAGGTAGGCGGTGCAGGCAGGAGCTCAATACACTCTCCATATCCTTTTGCAATCGCTGTTTTACTGTAAACACAAAAAGCAATATCCGCTCCTAATTGTGATCCCAGATCAGCTAATTCAGCCAATGGGATATCCAGCCTCCATAATCGATTAAGCCCTCGTAAAACGGCCGCAGCATCGGCACTTCCTCCGGCTAACCCTGCAGAAACAGGGATTGATTTATCAATTCGGATGTGAACACCTTTTTTTATATTGTACGTCTCTTTAAATAAAACCGCTGCTTGATAGGCCAAATTTCTTTCATCACTGGGAACATAACGGCTTTCCAAAGATAATTGAATGTTATCTGCAGGTAATTCCCGTAATTCTAACCGATCTGCTAAATCTATCGTTGTCATGACCATTTCAACATCATGATAGCCATCTTCCCGCTTATTTAATACATCTAATGACAAATTTATCTTAGCAGGTGCTTTCTCCATGACAAGCATCTTCAATCACATCCTCAAAGCGTTGGAAATTCATTCACCTATTTGATACCATACCTACGTCCATAAAATATATTTTATTGTATCATAATCAAAACACTGAAGCTAATTTGGTATAAATGTATGTTCAAAAGTCCGATAAATAGAACCAGTCGGCTAAGAACACGACGCCCTGGGGTTGCGATTACTCACCCCACCGAAAACATTTGTGCGTCGAAAGTTCAAGGCGGCGCAGATTGAGCAACGGGCTTTCACAGGATGTGATGACTTCTGTGTTGTCCACACGACGTGGACGAACTTAACAGAAGTTCCTCTATGCTTTTAGATACGTGAGCAGCGGAAAAGCAATGCGATGATTTCTACGTTGCCCACACAACGTGGGCTCCCTTAGTAGAAGTTTCTTTTCCCGCCATGTCATTTTTGAACATCCTCTATAAAGAAAAGAGCAAGCCCGGTCAGGACTCGCCCTTTTTCATACTCTCTTCTGCCATTTCTATCGCCCGTTTCACCATATTACCGGCATCACGAGCTTTGATTCCTCCCCAGCCTTCCTGCTGTACCGTATCGTAAAACCCTAATTCTTTCGCTATTTCTTCTTTCATTTGTGTGGACATAATCCCTCGTCTACCCATATAAAAGCTCCCCTTTACGAATGAATGTATTTCTCGATCGGCAATCATAGCTTATGTATTTTTCCTTCATTCACTCACACAAGAATTAACCAATAAAACCAATTCCTGCTGTTTTTTATCCATTAAAAAACAGCAGACAAATGCTTGTCTACTGCTTAAAAATTACCGCTGAACTTCCTTCAACAAAATTCAGCTCTACCGTTTCTGTCAATATGTCCGTATAGCTGTATGAAACTCGTTCGAATGCATTCTCGTCCTGATCAAGCTCAACAATGAAAACAGAGGGATATGTCTCCGCTAGAATACCGCATCTTTCAACGGTTTTCCGTCTTCCACCATTCGCTCTGAGCTTTAACCGTTTACCTACCTGACCATCTAGACCTTGCTTGATTTCGATCAACGTTTTGCCCACTACACTCCACCTCACATATACTTATTTTAACATATATGCCGATGAAAAGTCAAATAAAAATTATAATTATATCAGCATATGTTTTTGCTTGTCAACTATTAATTATGTCTGTTTCTGATATTATTTGTCGCATTCCTATTTTTATACATAAATTGTCACAAAAAAATGCATAACAGGCTGATTTAAAAAAAACAATAAAAAAACAACTAATCTGAATGATCTAATTATTAATTTATTTCATTGGAAAAAAGGAGGAACAAAAGCATACGTGTTATTCCAATGATCTCCTTTTCTAAATGTGGTTTCAAACTATATTTCACCTTCATTTTCATGTGATAAATAAGGCATGCCTGTTCGCAGCAATCCTCTGGTCTGGATACCTCCCAGACCTTTTTCCCCAGTCAATGTATTACGGAGCGCCTCCCACACAGATACGCTTTCCATAAACGATGTATACGCTACTTTGGCAACGATATAAACAGGATCCAGCGCATGGATATTAACCCGGGATGGTGAGCTGGCAAAATTCGCACCAGAGCGTATTAATGACTCAAAATGAGATTGACATGCTCCTGCAAAAATAACAAGCTGATCCAAATTAGGATAAATACTGCGTGCTTCACGAACAGCTTCGACAAAGTATTTGGAATGACGGTATGCACTTAAATCATGCTTCAATCCTTTGTTATGTGAATAAGCATCATGACCAGTGATGACCATAATATCCGGCTGGATTTTCTCCAGTAAATCTTTAATCTGAAATGACATCTCCGTTTCCGCTAAATGAACACCATGTACTTGCAGCCCAATACGCTGATATAATTGAATGCATTTTCTCAAATAAGATGGATCTCCATCGATATGAAGCACCTTTGCAGGCAATTGAAAATAACTCGCAGCGTCCGTATAGCCTTCTGTCGCTTCATAATTTCTTTTTTCCTTCATCATTTGGTAGTCCTGACGAAATAAACGATAGGAAGACTCCTGCTTTTCTTTATCTACCGCTTTTCTTTTTTTATGCTCTCTTTGGTTTACTATTGTTAAATCCGATAAATCGGCATCTGCTTTGAGCCTTAGTTCCTCTCCATGCAGAATAGCAATTCCTTTTTTTATCTCTGCTACACGGAATAACAGGTCATGACGATATGATTTCCTTGTTACTAACGCACCATTCTGTATATCCATCGCTTGCACCTCTCACCATTTACTCCTCTTAGTGTATGTATAAAGATGCAGCTCTGTTCCACATGCAAAAAGCTAATTAGAAGAGACTCTCTTCTAATTAGCTTTTGGGAAGTTCCTGATAAATCATATTCGCTAAAACAGCAAATTCCTCCATGGTTAAGGTTTCACCACGTCTGGCTCCATCTATTGCTGCTTTTTCAAGTAATGCTTCTACCTGCTGTTTCTCAAATTTCCCATGCAGAAATCTGTTTAGGTTATTGCGAAGTGTTTTTCTTCGCTGGGCAAAGCTTGCCTGTATCAATTCAAAGAAAAAGTCCTCATTATCTACCTGGACTGGAGCTTCTTTGCGTATAACAAGCTTTAATACACTCGAATCAACATTAGGCTGCGGCATAAATACCTGCTTCGGTACATTCATCACAACACGGGCTTCAGTATAATATTGTACAGCAATACTAAGCGAGCCGTAGCTTTTTGTGTTTGGGACAGCAGCCATTCGATCTGCTACTTCCTTTTGAATCATGACAGTCAGACTTGTAACTGGAAGCTGATCACGAACAAGCTTCATCAGAATAGGTGTTGTGATGTAATAAGGAAGATTTGCGACCACATGAATGTCCTGACCTTGATGAAAATGCGTTTGAATGACTTCCTCTACATTTGCCTCTAAAATATCCTGATGAATAATATCTACATTGTCATAGTCTGTTAACGTTTCTTTTAAAATAGGCAATAGACGCTGATCAATTTCAAAAGCAACTACCTTATCCGCATGAATAGCTAATTGCTCCGTTAAAGCACCCATTCCCGGACCTATTTCAATCGCTCCTGCTTCCTTCGTAATTCCCGCTTGCCGGATAATATTTTCTAATACATTAACATCAATAAGAAAATTTTGTCCCAGGCTTTTCTTAAATGCAAATCCATATTTATTCAGCAGTTCTTTTGTCCTCGACGGCGTTGCAATATATTTTTTAGTCATTCTGCTCCTCCTGCTCTATTGCTTTCATCGCTGCATCAAATTGCTCCCTGGAAATTTGAAATTGTGTGAGACGTTTTAACAGCTGCTTTCCGTTCGTATGACCGATATGCAAAAGCTCACCAAGACGTTTTCTGCGGTCCGCAGCCTTCTTACCACCAATTAATCCATAATCGATCAGATTCTCTTTGGTAATATCACTATCCGAAAAATCCGCGAGCTCATATACATCCGCCAGTGCTTTTTGAATATCCTCGACAGAAGCATGCTCAATGCCTAAGCTCTTACTTCTGGAATGCTTTGCTTTTGCCTGATCTCTTCTTAAAAAGGCATGCTTACAGCCGGGAACAGCCTGATTTATCAAATGTCTGATCCGCTCGCCCGGATAATCTGGATCTGTAAAAACAATTACTCCGCGTTTTTCCTTTGCATGACGAATTTTATCGAGCGTTGCTTTATTCACTGCCGAACCATTGGTTTCAATCGTGTCCGCATCTACAGCCAGCTGAATCCGTGTTGTGTCGTCTCGCCCTTCTACAACTATCATTTCTTTTATCTTCAATCGATTTCCTCCAGTTTATTCTGAAATCCTTAGGAATCACTTAATGTTAAAAAGTCGTTTTGCATTCTCTGTTGTTATTTTTCCAACTTCCTCTGCATCCATTTCCCGCAATGCAGCAATATCCTCTGCTACACGGGCAACATAAGCTGGTTCATTTCTCTTTCCACGGTATGGATGCGGTGCTAAAAATGGTGCATCTGTTTCAATCAGCAGACGGTCTAAAGGCACCTGCTTCGCGACCTCCTTTGGTAAAGGGGCATTTTTAAAAGTGACCGGTCCGCCTAAGGAAATATAAAAATTCATATCAAGACAGGTCTGGACATAACGGACAGAATCGTTGTAACAATGCATAATACCGCCAACTTCCTCTGCATTCTCTTCCTGCAGAATAGCTATAATATCCTCTGTTGCTTCCCGGTTATGAATAATAATCGGCATATTTACTCTTTTAGCAAGTGCTATTTGCTGACGAAAAACCTTCTTCTGCACATCTTTTGGCGATTTATCCCAGTGATAATCCAACCCCATTTCTCCAATTGCTACCACTTTAGGATGTGCACTCAAGTCTTCAATCCATTCCAGCTCTTTTTCTGTCATATCAATTGCATCAACAGGATGCCAGCCGACTGCCGCATAAATATTCTCATTCTGTTCAGCAATTTCTATCGCCAGCGGAATGGTCTCATGATCAAAACCAACTACAACCATATACTCCACCCCTGCATCCTTTGCCCGCTGAATGGTCGCTTCTCTATCTTCTGCAAACTGCCTTGCGTTTAAGTGAACATGTGTGTCAAATAACATCTTAACCATCCTTTTTATTCTTTACCTGAAAAGGAGGAGCTGACATGATGACAGCTCCTGCTCCATTTATTATTGTTTAAGAAATCGGCGATCCGTTTGGTACACTTTCCGGCGCTGGAACGATTTCTAACTTCCCGTCTTTTTCTGCGGAAAGAATCATTCCCTGGCTGATTTCGCCACGCATTTTTCGTGGTTTCAAATTAGCTACAATAACGACCTTTTTACCAATCAATTTTTCCGGTTCCGGATAATATTCTGCAATTCCCGATAAAATTTGACGGTCTGTTTCATCCCCAGCATCCAGGCGGAATTTCAATAATTTATCTGCACCTTCTACTTTACTGCAATCCTTCACTTCTGCTACTTTTAGCTCGACTTTATCAAAGACATCATATTTAATTTGTTTTTCTTTTGTAGAAACAAGCTCTGTTTCATTAGGATCCCAAGCTGCTTCTGCTTCTTCATCAGCTGCAGCAGCTCCTCCCATTTGTGAACGGATATATGCTACTTCTTCCTCTACATCTAAACGAGGAAAGATTGGTTTTCCTTTTTTCACCACAGTAATGCCTTCCGGGAAATTGCCGAACGGAATATTTTCCCAAGATAATCCGCTTGCTTCATCTAACCCAAGCTGCTCAATGATTTTTTTCGGTGCATGAGTCAGACAAGGCTGAAGCATGGTCGCAACGACACGTAATGTTTCTGCCAGATGCGCCATAACGCTCGCAAGTTCTGGACGTTTTTCTTCGTCCTTGGCAAGAATCCAAGGCTGTGTTTCATCAATATATTTATTCGCTCTGGAAATTAATGTCCACACTTTTTTCAATGCATTACTGAATTCCATCTTATCCATCGATTCCTGATAATCCCGAATAACAGATGCTGCTGTCTCCTGTAAATCAGCATCTTCCTTATTAACAATGCCATTTACAACAGGTGCTTTTCCGTCAAAATATTTATTAATCATCGCTACGGTACGGTTTAATAAGTTTCCTAAGTCATTTGCTAAATCATAGTTCACTCTGGAAATAAAGTCCTCCGGTGTGAAAACACCATCACTGCCAAAAGCAACCTCTCTCATTAAATAATAGCGCAAAGCATCCAAACCATAACGCTCTACCAGCATTTCCGGATATACCACATTCCCTTTAGATTTCGACATTTTTCCGTCCTTCATCAGTAACCAGCCATGCCCAAAAACTTTTTTAGGAAGCGGCAGGTCTAAAGCAATCAACATGATCGGCCAATAAATGGTATGGAAACGAACAATTTCCTTCCCAACCATATGTACATCTGCCGGCCAATATTTTTGGAAATCAGCGTCATGATCTGTACCATACCCTAATGCTGTAATATAGTTAGCCAAGGCATCAATCCATACATAAATAACATGCTTCGGATTACTCGGAACCTTAACTCCCCAGCTGAATGTTGTACGGGATACTGCCAAATCCTCAAGCCCCGGTTTAATAAAATTATTAATCATTTCATTTTTACGGGATTCCGGCTGGATAAAGTCTGGATGCTCCTCATAATATTTCAATAATTGGTCTGCATACTTACTCATACGGAAGAAATAAGACTCCTCTTTAATCAGCTCAACAGGATGTCCGCTATCCGGTGATTTTCCGCCAATTATTTTTCCATTCTCATCTTTTTCAATATCTACAAGCTGTGTTTCTGTATAGAAGGTTTCATCAGGAACAGAATACCAGCCTTCATATTCATCCAGATAGATATCTCCCTGCTTTAAGAAACGCTCAAAAATATCCGCCACAACCTTCTGATGCTGTTCATCTGTTGTACGAATAAATTTATCATTGCTTATTTCAAGTGTCTTCCATAAATCCTGCATTCCAGCTGCCATTTCATCTACGTATTCCTGCGGTGATATATGCTTTTCAGCTGCCTTCTGCTCAATTTTTTGACCGTGTTCATCACTTCCAGTTAAATAGAACACATCAAATCCAAGCATACGCTTGTATCTCGCCATCGTATCACAAGCTATGGTTGTATACGCATTACCAATATGTAATTTTCCGCTTGGATAATAAATTGGCGTTGTAATGTAAAAAGTATTTTTGTTTCCCATCCGTTATGCCTCCTAGATCTCTTCCTATTTAAAAAATCTTATATCGGAATATTCACCTTTAAGAGTATGTTCCAAAAGCCCTTCCAAAAATGACACGGCGAGAAAAGGAACTTCTACTACGAACACCCGCGTCGTGTGGACAACACAGAAGTCATCACATCCTGTGAAAGCCCGTTCCTCAAAGCTGCGCCGCTTTGTACTTCTTGGTCCTTTTTGAACGCACACTTTAAGGCGATACATGCTATGCAACAAGCATTGCCATCTCATCCGAAAAAGATTCAAAATTAACTTTTTTAGAATTGCATTCTTCATATTTCTTCCAAAAACACACTATAAATATAAAAATGTCAACATCTATTGTAGCTATTATATCGCAATTTGCCAAATTGTGTACCTATCCACTTGCTGTTTATCTGTCCTCTTATCAATTAATTTATTAGAAAATCAGGTTGTCACCAGTTATTTAGATAGCAACCTTAGTTAAGACTCCGGACTGCGATTACCTCCCATGCCAAAAGCATTGCTATTTGCTGGTTTAGTAAAACCATTCCATTTAAGCAGTTTAGAAAAACAAAAGAAAGCACTTCGTCTTTTAAAACATCGTGTTCTTATCATAAAGATATCTGCTTCAGCCTCTATTCTATACTTTCTGCTCTTAAAAAAGGATAAACTTTCCTAACTGCCAAAAAAAGCGATACATTCTCATCCCTAAACCATAATATTCTATTAAAAACCTGAATATTTATAAAAAATAAATAAAACTTTTCCTTAAACAGTAAAATTGTATTGACAATACCAAATATTGTTGCTATTCTAATGTTATTAGTAACGACCTATAACGACATTTTTTGCAATTTCTTTCATTATTTGAAAGTGCAAGGTTCGTTTATTCAGAAAATTTTATTAAATCTAATATTGGAGGAATGGAGAAATGAAATCTACTGGTATTGTACGTAAGGTTGACGAGCTTGGTCGCGTTGTTATTCCTATTGAATTACGCCGCACACTTGATATTAAAGAAAAGGATACAATGGAGATTTACGTTGATAATGATCGTATTGTATTGAAAAAATACCGACCAAACATGACTTGTCAAATTACTGGAGAGTTAACGGATGATAACCAGACTTTAGCTGATGGGAATCTTATTTTAAGCCCTGAAGGTGCAAAAATTTTACTAGAAGAAATTCAAAACCGTTTTAAATAATGATTGCTGATTCAAAGGCAAAAAAGGGATAACCCCTTCTGTTTTCAGGGGACATCCCTTTTTCGTTATATAACATGATAGCAGCAGTCAATCAATATGGTAGCTTTGATAAACTTCTCTTTTTGGCAATTTCCGTTCCACTGCTGTTTGCTTAATGGCTTCCTTACTTGATAAATGATCTTTATTCATCAACGCCTCTACATGCTCTTTTATCGATAATCCTTCCCACCAGCTCAGGTTTTCTTGAAAATAATCTGAAGCTGCCTCATTTTGTCCTTCTACAACAATGACAAACTCCCCACGCATCTCTGTTTTCTTACTCCATGAAAAAAGTTCTTGACTGGTTCCTCTAACATATTCTTCAAATTTCTTAGAGATTTCTCTTCCTATTGCCGCTTGTCTATGCGTTAAAATACTTTCCATTGCTTCCAGCGTATCCTTCATACGATAGGGTGACTCGTAAAAAATTAAAGTAGAATTTAAATTTTTTAATCTTTCCAGTGTTTCTTTTTTATCTTTTTTCTTCCTGGGAAGAAAACCATAGAATGTAAAAGGCTGTGCTGTTAAACCAGAACCAACCAATGCGACAAGCGCTGCATTAGCTCCTGGTAAAACAATAACATCCAGCCCTTCCCTGATAGCGGCTTGTACCAGCTCTGAACCAGGGTCAGAAATGGCAGGCATTCCTGCATCACTGACAACAGCAACAGACTCTCCATTACGAATCTTATCTAAAAGCAGCTTCTCCCTTTCCTGGTGATTATGCTCATGATAGCTGATGAGAGGTGTATGAATCTCAAAATAATGAAGCAGTTTTTTTGTATTTCTCGTATCCTCCGCAGCAATCCATGCGCATTCCTTTAACGTCCGGATAGCTCGGAAAGTCATATCCTCCAGGTTACCAATAGGTGTCGGGACGACGTATAATGAAGCATGCTCCCCTGATCTGTAGCTATTTTGGATATTCATTCATCACACATTCCTTTCTCATAGGCTTGAATCATCGCCAGCTTCTCATGACGCGGTAATTTCTTAATTCGATACTCTGCCCGCATGGCATCGGACTTGTCTTCAAATGCACATGTATACATCAGATGAAAAGGGCCTCTGCCTCTTGTATATTTTGCCCCTTTTCCTTCCTCATGCATACGGATCCGATGCGCTAAATCATTTGTGTATCCTGTATAAAGCGTTCCGTCCTGACATTTTAATATATATACCCAATGTTCTTTGCTAGCCATAGATAACTTCCTCGGCCTGCTTTGTGTAAGAGCCATCCTGCTCATAAATATAGAAGGGCGGCAGTATTTTCACATCCGCTTTCCCGTCGCGAATGCCCTCGATTAAGAGCATATTTGCTTCCTTTCCCTGTTTTGGATAAACAAATTGCACACGCTTCGGCTCAATACGATACTTTCGAAACTGCTCAATAATATCAACGAAGCGCCCCGGACGATGCACCATAGCTACTTTTCCACCTGGTCTGACATACCTTTTACAAGCTTTCACGACGTCCTCCAAGGTACAGTACACCTCATGCCTGGCAATGGTAAGAAATTCATTGTGATTGTGTTCTGCCGCAGAAGGTGTTTTAAAATAGGGCGGATTAACGGTAACCATGTCAAAGGAGCTTTGAGTCAGCGTTGTTTGCATTTCCTTTAAATCACCATGAATCATTTGTAATTGGGAGTGTAAGTCATTTAACATAACATTTCTTTCCGCCATCTTAAAAATGCGCTCTTGAATCTCCACACCTATTATTTCTGCATTGGTCTTTTTGGAAAGTAATAAAGGAATGACACCATTCCCTGTACATAAATCAAGAATTCTTCCTCTTTTTTTAGGAATCGAACTAAAATGAGCTAATAATACGGCATCTAATGAAAACGCAAAAGCAGTCGGGCTTTGGATAATCTTCATTGTTTCATCTGCTAACAAATAATCTAAACGTTCATCATCATATAGCTCCACCACCGGTTCATCACATCCTTATCTTCTCTCTGAAAAGCTTATCAGAAAAAGAGCTGCCTTCATAGGAAGACAGCATCCAATACGATACGCTTATTTCGTTTTTCCACAGTATGAGTGTCCATAAATGACGCTCATACTGTATAAAAAATGTATATTAAGTTACATCGGAAAAAACGGACATACTCGAGCTTCCGTTTTCATTCAAGCTTGCATCATTAGGGAAAGGCGCTCCTGATTAAAGCTTCGTTTTATCAAAGAAGTCCAAGCAAAAAATACAATCTTCATTTCTTCTCGGACTGCCGAACTCTAAACTGCAAATATGGAATCCTTCTTCATAAAGACGCGCTAAATTATCATAGCCTTCTCCTGGAAATACGCCTTTTTGTTGCTTAGAGTCACTTTGTTTTTGCTGTTTTTCTACGGATTCCTCTGTAAAATTATCTAGGTGATTGCGCAAATGATGATTTTCATGGGCTAACCGGTGATTTTCTTCGAGCAAATCACTTAGCTTTCCTTTTAAATCACCTAATTGCTCATATAATTCACCAATTTGCTTCTCCATATCGGAAACTTGATCAAATATTTCCCTGTTTCCCACGATTGATCACCTCTATTCTGTGACTTGTGCTATAACATGACGTTCAAAATGTCTAATAAAAATGACACGGCGAATTTCTGAGTTGACGAGTTTTTCCGATGGGACTGCGATTACTCGCCCCACCCAAAAGCGTTACTCACGTATTTAAAAGCATACGCTCCGTTCGTAAAAACCTCGTCGCCTTGAACTTCTTGATCCTATTTATCAGCCTTTTTGAACACTCATTATAATTCCCTCTTCAATTAATTCATCTAATGTATACTCCACAACACGTTCTTTATCTAAAAGCTCAATTTGAACCATTTTTTCCAATATATTTAAACCGACAACCTTGCCTTTTCCGTGTGGTGTCGGCATTGTTTCTCCAATATCAGGCAAATCTCTTTTTGCTGTTTCATACGCATCATTTTCATATTTTAAGCAGCACATTAATCTTCCGCATAGACCGGATATTTTTGCCGGATTTAAAGAAAGGTTTTGATCCTTTGCCATTTTTATCGACACTGGCTCAAAATCTCCCAGGAAGGTGGAACAGCACAGCATACGTCCGCATGGGCCAATTCCGCCCAGCATTTTTGCTTCATCTCTGACTCCGATTTGCCTCAGCTCAATACGTGTCTTGAACATGGATGCAAGATCCTTTACCAGATTTCTGAAGTCCACTCTTCCGTCTGCTGTAAAATAGAAAATAATTTTATTGCGGTCAAACGTATATTCTACGTCTACCAGGTTCATCTCCAGCTTATGCTGCGTGATCTTGTTGGTACATATGTCAAAGGCTTTTTTTGCCTGTTCCTGATTTTCTACAACGGTCCGCTTATCCTTTTCATTTGCGACCCGAATGACTTTCTTTAAGGGTAAAACTACATCTTCTTCGTCAACTTGCTTTTGCGCAATGACTACTTTTCCAAATTCTATCCCTCTTACCGTTTCCACGATGACATAGCTATCTGGAGTTACCGAGTAAGAATCCGGGTCGAAATAGTAGATTTTACCAGCTTTCTTAAAACGTACGCCAATAACTTCTAACATTTTTTCACCTCTGTATTTGAAGCGCTAGTTGTTCAATAACCAATGTTGGCTGAACATTTGCCTTTAATTTTCTTTTTGCCATTAAAATCTGATTTAAGATAGTCAATAGTTGAGCTTGCGAAAAAGTAAGGACCATCTTTTCCAATTTGGATGGATCATTGGGTAATAGTATCGTATTGGCGTCTGTGTGTATATGCTGATGTAAAATATCTTTAAATCCTAGTATTAATAAGTCCAGACCTCGTTCCTGGTCTTCTCTATCTTTTAAATGAGGTATCCAATGCTGATGAATATATGTGTAGATATCCTCAGGCTGTGTGGTATACATTTCTACCCATTGTATCACTATTTTTCGCGCACCTGCAAACCAATCATCCTGGGCTAGCTCAAGTGCTTCTGCCAGACTATTCGTCAGTACACTTAACAGCTTGGCATCTGACTCACTCAGCCCCTCCTGCTGCAATCTTTCCTGCAGGATACCCGGCGGAAGCGGCTGCAGATCAATAATCTGACAGCGCGACCGAATCGTGGACAGCATTGTATGACCATTCTCTGTAAGCATCATAGCAGTCGTTTCTACGCTTGGCTCTTCTAAAAATTTTAACAGGCGATTGGCCGCATTTACGGTCAATGTATCGGCGTCCTTAATGATATAAACCTTCTGATTCGATTCCAAGCCCGAATACGTAAATTCCTTTTGCAAATTACGTACCTGTTCTATTTTAATAGAGGCTCCGTCCGGCTCGATCCAATGCATGTCTGGATGATTTCCCGAGTCGATCCGCTGGCAGTTGATACAGCTGTTACACGGATTTTCTCCCTGTCGATTCATGCAAAATAAATATTTTGCCAGGAGAAGTGCCATCTCCTTTTTACCAGTCCCTCTATCTCCTTGAAATAAATAGGCATGGGAGATACGATTTTTCTTGATACTATTGATAATGGTTCGACTTGCCACAGGCTGTATTTTTTCGATTTCTTCCCATGTCTGCATCATTACTTCCACCTTTAAAAATGGAGCCTGCCTATCGTCCGTGTTCGAACACTCTATTTAACACTTATTCCTTTAGCTTTATGAAAGGTCAGGCTCCTTTTATATGATAAAGCTTAGCTCATGTATAAATATTAACTAACAAACCTTTAATCTCTCCTATTAGTCCGAGAATATCAAGGGTTTTCTTTTCTTCGTCCATTAAGTCTTCTGCTAACTGGGCAATTTTTTCATCAATTATTTTTACCGTAGACAATTGTCTGCTGCCCTGCATGCCAAAGCTTTGTTTTTTCTCTAATAGATACCCTTCTGATGTTGCCTTTTCAAGAAACCCTTTTACCATTCGCTTAAATTTGACCAGCTCACGAAAAGAACGGTATCGGCTCAGCTTATCGCCCTGCTCCGTAATCTGCTTCACCATATGCGTTAATTCCTGCGTTTTCAGCTGTTCTGACTGGGTTTGAACAAGATTTTGAAAAGAGGCATTACCGGGGTGCGAAGGGCGCTTCAGATTGCCATCTCTTGGTGTTAAGATATCACTTGAAATTTTCATTGTTCTCCCCCTTTAGCTTTATTAAAACGTGTGTTTAGAACTGATAAAAGGACTCAATAGGCAGAATAAACACTGTAGCTCCGCCAACTTCCACCTTCACTGGCTTTGGAATGTACGAATCTGCATTTCCTCCCATTGGAGAAATAGGCGCAACCATCTGTTCACGATGCGAGCAATTATCACGAATAATTTCGAGTGCATCATTCACATACTCGTCCTCACAGCCAATCATTAGCGTCGTATTACCTTCTTTTAAAAAACCGCCTGTTGTCGCTAATTTTGTTGTTTGAAATTGATTTTCTCCTAATGCATTTACCAGTCGATTGGAATCTTTATCTTGAATAACCGTGATAATTAATTTCATTATTGATCAGCCCCTTTTTAGCTTATTTATAGAAGTCATTATTCTTTCCAGCACATCCTGATATACCACTTCAAGTGAGCGATCGGCATCCACTGTTTGAAAACGCTCCGGGAAACGAGATTTGATTAGCTGATAACCTTCATAGACTTTCTCATGAAACACCATCGTTTCTAAATCCAGGCGATTTTTCTCTCTATCTGCATTTGCTGCAATACGCTCCAACCCTTTTTTAGGATGAATATCAAAATAGAGCGTTACATCCGGCATACAGTCCTGAATCACAAATTGATTGATGGCATATACCTCTTCCACACCAATGCCTCTTGCATAACCCTGGTAAACCAGACTGCTGTCAACAAAACGATCGCATAATACTATTTTCCCCTTTTCTAATGCTGGAAAAACCTTTTCTACGAGATGCTGCCTTCTTGCCGCTGCATATAATAATGCCTCCGTTCTTTCTTCCATTTCAAGATGCCAAGGATCATGAATAATCTCTCTGATTTTCTCGGAGATACGAATGCCACCTGGTTCTCTTGTCTTGATAACTTCTATTCCTTGTGATGTCAATTCTTCATAAACCTGATTTAGAATGGTGGTCTTACCAGCGCCCTCGCCACCTTCAAATGTGATAAACAAACCAGTTGTCATAATCGTTCCCCTTTATTCCTATATATGCGTACACTCACGTCCCTATGCTGCAATCGAACACCCTGCTCCACTAATTTTTCCAAGCGTGTGATATGCGCCCCGGTTATTTTTTCTCCTTTTAAAATAAGTGGAATACCGGGCGGATAAGGGATAACCGCCTCAGCAGCTATTTCGCCTATACCTTCCTTCATTGGGACCGGATACGTTGTATAATTGTTCATTTCCTGATACGACAAATCTAATTCCTGAATCTTTTTCGGGAAAAAATTTGTCCTCTCTATTGTAGCATGATTTACCGAATTTTTTAATGGATGCCCTATTGTTTTCAACCTTTTTTCCAGTCTATCTTTTTGTGCAAATGGAGCTAGTCCATGAATAAATAAAATTTGTTCATCTGTAGCAAGCTCCGGGAAAATACCTGCTTTTTCGAGCAGCTCTACCATTGATTTTGTCGAAAAAGAATGTTTCACGTGGAACGTCAGCTTTAATGGATCAGCCGAAGGAACAAAATCCCAGAAAGGAAGATTTAACAACAAATTTTTTACATGCTCGACACTCTTTATTGTTTTTATTTGGGCTTCTTTTGAAAAATTCGCCAAAAAATGTCTTGCTATATCCAAGGAAGCCATAAGCACGTAAGACGGACTGCTTGATTGGATAATTTGTAAATAATGGGCAATTTGAGTCTGGTCAATACGCTGCGTCACAATATGTAAGTAGGAAGCCATTGTCATCGCCGGAGCCATCTTGTGGGCTGAGTGCACCACAGCATCCGCTCCTAATTGAATTGCTGACGCAGGAAAAGGATCTCCTAATGTAAAATGAACTCCATGTGCTTCATCGACCAAAACAAGGATATCGAATTGATGCGCTTTCTCTATCATGGCTTTTAGATGATATGTTTGTCCAAAATAATCCGGATAGGTAAGGATTAATGCTTTTGCATCCGGATGCTGCTCTATCGCCGCTTCTACCGTTTCGTAGCTTGGGCTCGTATACCTGCTAACACACTCATCCCAATCTGGTGCTAAAAAAATTGGCTGCGCTCCGGCTAATTCGACACCATTCATCACAGATTTATGACAATTACGCTGAATGAGCACCTTATCTCCCTGCTTACAGGTTGCAAGGATCATTGCCAGATTTCCGGCAGTAGACCCGCCCACCAGAAAAAAAGTATGCTGTGTCTTAAAAAAATCTGCTGCCAGTCTTTCTGCTTCAGCAATAACGCCTGTCGGTGCATGTAAATCATCCATTCCCGAAATTTCTGTTACATCCCAGCTCAGCAGCTGTTGAAAATCTGCGTGGTAATCAGGTGTGAAGACCTGTCCATGCTTATGACCAGGTACATGGAAAGAGATAGCATTACTTTTGGCGAATGCCTGTAAATGCTCTGCTAATGGCATATGCTGTTGGTTCATTTGCCTGCCTCATTTCTTTTTATATCTAAATAAACAAACCAACTCATAGGAATTGATTTGTTTCTAAGTGTTTCATTCTATTATAACAAGTTAAGATAGCGTATGAAAAATATGTATAAAAAAAGCCTTTGCACGCAAAGACTTTATCATAAAGGGATTATTTTAAGAGTGTAATGTTGATTGATTGATATTTTTTAACTTTGAGAGATAGTATTGATATTTCTCTTCCCGCGGCTCCGTGTGAATCATATTATGCTCACATTCCGAACATAGAAACATGGAATATAAATGAATCCCATTTTCCTTTGGCTCCTCACAAATTCCGCAATACTCATATGCTTGAACTTTTTGCTGTTTCATTTCCCCACCTCCGTTAAAACTAGTATCTCCTAATCTAACGGATGTTATACATAAAAAAATATATTATTGATCAGCATTACTAGTGGAAGAAATATAAAGAAAACTTGGCAAGCCAAGCCTGAAAGGCGCAGGATTGCCTTAGTAGGGACTGGGACTGCGATTATTCGTCCCACCGAAAACCATTGCACTTATACTTTTTTCCTTAGATTCTTTATACTTTCTTAAAGTGCAAGGATAGCCAAACAGCATCTTAAAGAGGATGTTCAAAGAATAAATAAATGAATAGCCGCCAGGGAACCAACACCAAATATACCAAGAAACCCAGATACCAGAACCGTAAATAGATTAATGGGAATATGCAAGCCGACAGATCCTCCAAGTACATTCAAGAAAAAAAGCAGTAATACCCCTATTCCCAGCTTCATTATTGCTTTCCCAATATGCTTCATTGGTTTTACCGGTGCACCTACGATAAATAAAAGAATAATCAATCCGATAATCGTTCCAATAAATAGTGCTGAACTCATCCCTCTCCCCACTTTCCATTCCTCACTTTAACTTATTTCTATGATTGGACGATAGGGAATAGAACAGACTTTTAAAAGAGGTTCCTTTTTCTAATCATTGGCGGCGTCCTTCTTTAGCTGAGCTGAACGAGCAATAAAGAAAGTCATCGTCCCTATTAGAATAAGAATGATAATGACAAGAGCCCATGTATTCATATAAGAAGGGAACCCCCTCGCAACCCGAATACTATTCCAAATTGTAAAGGAAAAGAGAATGGCTATTTCATTCTTTAAGAAATTTACTAACATTCTAGAATTGATATATTGACCTTCCACATTTGCTTCGGTAAGATTTCTGTAATTATAAAGATGTGGAAATCTCTCCATAACAGTCATAACGATCCATAAAAGTAACCCGATACCTAAAAGGATGAATAGTTCTTCTCTCCCTCCCCATCTTGTTACTTCACCAGCAAAATTATAATGTCCTGGAATCCGTTTTGGAATAGAGCTCCATGTCAAAATAATAAATAGCATAATACCGGAAAAGCTTAGTATTCCAAAAACATTAAACAGCTTTTCAATCAAAGTCATTCTTAATTTCAGAATTGGTGGATTATTTTCCATGATAAGCACCTCTTCTACTTTTATAAAAAAAAGAACCAGGCAGCTTCTGACATACTTGATTCTTTTGTAAAACTTATTTTTTATTTTAAAACCGATCAGCTTTTACCTTACGAATTCGGGCTTCTCTTAGCAGCATCATATATTTGGATTTCGCTAATAACTCCTCTTTCATCCCATTTCGTAAGGGATCGATACTTTTCCGTACAAAATCCTGAAGCTGTCTCCATTCTCCTTCTACTTGATATAAAGCATTAAGAAGCTCTTGATCTACATCCTTTTTCTTTAATTTCTTTGCCATACTTCCACCAAACCTTGTTATAAATGAAATTTCATCCTTTTAGATGATCAGAAACAGCAATTAGACATCTCTTCTTCCTTCTAATGCTTTGGACAACGTCACTTCATCCGCATATTCTAAATCGCCGCCGACCGGCAATCCATGTGCAATACGTGTTGTACGAATACCTGATGGTTTGACCAGGCGGGAAATATACATCGCTGTTGCTTCCCCTTCAATATTCGGATTTGTTGCCAGAATGAGCTCCTCTACCTCTTCGTCTTTTAAGCGATTGAGTAAATCTGGTATATTAATATCCTCTGGACCAATCCCGTCCATCGGCGAAATCGCTCCATGAAGCACATGATATCTGCCGCGGAACTCCTTCATCTTCTCCATCGCAATGACGTCTTTCGGGTCCTGAACCACACAAATAATAGAACCGTCCCGGCTTGTATCCTGACAAATCGCACACGGGTCCTGATCGGTAATATGTCCGCAAACTGAACAATGGGTAAGCTCCCGTTTTGCATTCACTAATGCATTGGCAAAATTCATCACATCATCATCTTTCATATTTAAAACAAAGAAAGCCAAACGTGCTGCTGTCTTTGGACCAATTCCCGGTAATTTCGAGAAACTGTCCATCAGCTTGGTTATCGGCTCTGGATAATACATACTCTCTTACCTCCCTATGGAAACGTCAATTTAAGAGGATGTTCAAAAAGCCCAATAAAAATGACACGGTGAATTTCTGCGTTGACGAGCTTTTTACGATACTCACGTATTTAAAAACATACGCTCCGTTCGTAAAAAGCTCGTCGCCTTGAACTTCTTGGTCCTTTTCATCGTACTTTTTGAACACGCACTTTTAGGGAAAATAAGACGCCTTGGCAAAGAAGCCAGACGCCTTATCTTTAAATTAGAAAGGAATTAGAACATTCCTGGCATATTCAATCCTTTTGTAAATTGTCCCATTGTTGCGTTTGTTTTTTCATCAATTTGATTTAAGACATCATTTGTCGCTGCTACAATCAGATCCTGCAGCATTTCGATGTCGTCCGGATCGACAACCTCTTCTTTAATTTCTACATCAATAATTTCTTTTTTACCATTTGCCCGGACAGTTACCATACCGCCGCCAGCTGTAGCCTCAAAGGACATTTCATGCAATTCGTCCTGTGCCTTCATCATTTTTTTCTGCATTTTCTGCATTTGCTTCATCATGTTATTCATATTTCCCTTCATGGAAAATACCTCCTTTAAGTATATATGTTAATCATGAATTTCTAAAAGGTCATCACCAAAAAGCTTTCGTGCCTCATCTACCAGGGGATCTCCTTCTGGTTTATTCTGTTCATCGGGCTTCTCCTGCTTTTGGATATATTCACTGCGCAGGTCATTCCACTCTTTTTCTGGAATGGGAATAATCGTGCGATGCTTATCTAAATTCCCTAATATCGATTCTACCATTTCCCGATGGTCAAGGAATAAAGAGCAATGAATCTCATATTTAAATGCAACAATCAGTGTATCCGCTGATGCCGCGGCAGGCTTGCTGTCCTGAATTGTCGCATGGGCCGGGGCATTCGTTGTTTTCAATTGATTTAAGAAGTTTGCCCAGTTTGCATGCACATCCTTCAGTTCTTTTTTCTCTGCCTTCCCTAGTGTATCACGAATCCGGTCAAATGGAATCTTATATGTGTTCCGTGAATTCCTGGAAGCCGGACGGCGTCGCTCAGGCGCAGGAGCAGTACCTCCAGCATCCTGATACTGTGGAGGGGCTTCTTTTAATTTCGCTATATCGCGCTCCATCGCCTGCAGCTGCTGCTGAAGCTTGCGAACAACCTCTGATTGATCGACAGCTTCTGTTTGTATTTGCTGCGGTGCCGATTTTCCAAATTGGTCTGTAATAGATAACAAAGCTACCTCAATAAAGATTTTCGGACTGTTGGACCATTTCATTTCCTGCTGGCATTGATTCAGTTCAATAATAGCATGCTGAATCCAGCTGTTTTCAATCTGTTCAGCCAATGCTTCAAAAGCTTCATTCGCTACTGCCCGCTCTAATAAGTCTCCTAATCCGGACGAGCTTTTATATAAAAGTAAATCACGCATAAAGTAGATCAAATCCTGTACAAACTTTCCCGGATCCTTTCCTGTTTGAATCATCTGATCTAATCCATTGAGTACGGTCTGTACATCCTGCCCGATCATCGAACGGACGATATTGGTAAGAACCTCCTGCGATACACCGCCAGTTACAGCAAGCACATCCTCTAACTCTACCTGCTCCTCACTATAAGAAATAGCCTGATCCAGGATACTCAGTGCATCACGCATACCGCCCTCTGCTGCTAATGCTACAGACTCTAGAGCTTCCCCCGTAACAGAAACATTCTCCGCCTGCATGATTTTCTGCATTCTCGCTACAATTGCCTGGTTAGAAATCGGTTTAAAATCAAAGCGCTGGCAACGGGATATAATTGTTAATGGTATTTTATGCGGCTCTGTTGTTGCAAGGATAAAGACAACATGCTTTGGCGGCTCCTCCAGTGTTTTCAGAAGCGCATTAAAAGCATTGACAGATATCATATGCACTTCATCAATAATATATACTTTGTAAGGTACAGAGCTCGGTGCATACTTCACTTTATCCCGGATATCACGAATATCATCGACGCTTGTGTTTGATGCCGCATCAATTTCAATAACATCCGAAATAGAGCCGTCCTGAATTCCTTTACATGCCGCACATTCATTACATGGCTCTTTGACAGGTGCATGCTCACAATTAATGGTTTGTGCAAAAATCTTTGCAGCACTTGTTTTCCCTGTCCCTCTTGGACCAGAGAATAAATAAGCATGTGAGAATTTATCTTGCGTAATGGCATTTTGCAATGTTCTCGTGATATGCTGCTGCCCTACAACATCTTCAAATGTTCTTGGTCGCCAGACGCGGTATAAAGCTTGATAACTCATGATTTCGATTCCCCTTATTTGTCTCCTTATTATTATACCCGATTAAAGGCTTGGATGAAAACCTTAGAAATAGATTAATATGAAAGTAATTCATGTTTGCAGATAATGATTAAAAAAATTGATTTTTATCAATTTTATTTATGAAGAATAAAGAAGCTTTATCGAAATAATAGAACAAATGTTCTTGTTGTGATATAATACACTTTGATACACACAATAAGAAATTTAATGGCGGAAGGTACCATCTCCTGTATGAAAGGGGGTGATGCTTATGGCTACTTTTGATACCCTGTCTTTAATGATCAGCTTTGGCCTGCTTATTATAGCCATTCTTTCATTTCATGATAAAGACCAAAAGTAAAAACCACCCTTCGCTTGCCGGCAAACAGGGTGGCTTCATTCGTCACTTTAAAGCAGCCTTCCCTCTCTGATGGAGAGAAATAACTGTGTGTATTTTTCGGGCAGTATGTGGATGCATCCTGCCCTTCTTTATATACGATGTTTATCTATAAAAATTATACCATATCCCTTGCTTCTAGTACAATTTTACCTGTTAAAAACTTTCGATTAACTATACTGATATAAGCCTATACACCGCTACTTTTTCGGATAAGCCCGCTTATATTGCCTTGCCGGTTCCATTGTATCCCCCAGCTGCTCGCTGGCCCGAATCGCCCAATAAGGATCTTTTAGCATACCGCGGCCAATGGCAACTAAATCCGCGTCACCATTTCCGATCACAGCTTCTGCCAATAGCGGGTCTTCTAAAATTCCAACAGCAATCACCGGAATATCCAGCTCTTCTTTAAACCTGCGTGCAAACGGAACCTGGTAGCCTGGGTGTGTCGCCGGTTTTTGTTTTCCCGGAGGTGCTTCCCCACCGCTGGAAATATGGAGCATATCGACACCAGCTGCTTGATATTTTTTGGCAATTTCTAATGCATGGTCGATATCATAACCGCCATCCATATATTCAACAGCCGAAATACGCATCAGCAATGGCATATCCTCAGGGATAACCGCTTTAACAGCATGAATAATCTGGACACCAAACAAGGATAGCTCCTGACCATATTTATCCTCTCTCTGATTGATGCCTGGAGAATGAAACTGGTGAATCAAATAGCCGTGTGCACCATGCAATTCAATCGTATCAAAGCCAGCCTTCACTGCTCGTTTTGCTGCATCCTGAAATTGTTGAACTGTTTTTTGGACTTCCTCTGTAGTTAGCGCACGAGGCATTTTGTCATCTTTTGTGACAGGAATTGCAGATGGAGCAACCGGCGGATTCGCATCTTCTCCCTTTCTGCCGGCATGGGCAATCTGAATACCTATTTTTGCGCCTTGCTTGTGAACTGCATCAACGATTTTCTTGTAAGCTGGAATGTGTTCATCTGACCAGAGACCAAGATCATAATCGGTAATCCGACCATCTGGATCAACATCTGTCATCTCAACTAAAATTAATCCAGCGCCGCCCACTGCACGAGATGTATAATGGACAAAATGCCAATCATTCGGAATTCCATCTTTGGCATCCACAGAATACTGGCACATTGGCGCCATCACAATTTTATTTTTCAAGGTTAAATTTTTAAATGTAAAAGGTTGTGTTAATTGAGCCATCTTTGCACCCCATTTATAAATTTCTAAGTAATTCACAGCATATGCTTTCTTATTCTTCCATGCAAATAATCTGTTTATCCCGCAATATTTTTGCATAAAAAAAAAGAACTGCATTAACAGTTCTTTTTCAATATGTAACGTGCACCTGCTTTCGATGAAATGACCATATGCGCTACATAAGTTCATGGCTCAGCCCAGGCTTCCCTGCGGCACACAAGAGTAACCACTTACTGCTGCTTCCTTCCGGACCTGACAGGGTTCATGGGCCCCTGTTGCGCAGGACCCGGACGTCAACACCAATCCCTTATGTCGGACCATACAGTCATCCCACCTAGAGCAGGAATTCGGCCTCGCTATAGCGGATTGCGAGTACAGGGCACCGCTACCTCCCCGCTTAGCACGTAACTATTATTATAGCTTCCTGAACGGAAAAATGCAATGAAAATGGTATCTTTTCCGATACACACTTTACTCTTCCGTTTCAGAACCTCTGTCATTCTTTTTTTGACGCAGTTCTTTAAAAAAATTCTTTAAAACGGTACTGCATTGCTGCTCAAGGATGCCGGATGTCACATCGACCTGATGATTGAAACGCGGTTCTTCTAATAAATTCATTAATGTACCGGCGCATCCAGCTTTTGGATCACTCGCTCCGTAAACTACACGTTTAATCCTTGATTGTACTATTGCTCCAGCACACATCGGACAGGGCTCCAAAGTAACATACAAAGTACAATCCTCCAGTCTCCAGCTGCCCACCGCCTGATTAGCCTCCTGAATAGCCAGAAGTTCTGCATGAGTCAGCGTTGTCTGCATGGATTCACGTAAATTAAATCCTTTTCCGATCACTTCCCCATCCTTCACAATTACAGCACCAATCGGAACTTCATTTAACATCCAGGCCCGGCGTGCTTCCTGCAGGGCAGCTGCCATATACTTTTCATCCTGACTTACGAATATTTCTTCTGTCATCTTGATCACATCACTTTATTATCGTTTTAATTATTGTTATAAGAGGGAATACTACATGAACTTATTTCTTTAAAAAGGAGACAAACTTATGAATATTACAGCTGATAATACAGCCCTTGTCTTTGTCGACGTTATTAATGACTTTAGATTTGATGGCGGTGATAAGCTTCATACTTATACAAAAAACATGCTGCCAAATTTAATCAAACTCCGTTATTTCGCTAAAGAAAAATCTATTCCTATCATCTATGTTAATGACCATTATGGTTTATGGCAAGCAGACTTTCATAAAATTATCAACCATTGTAAAAATGATAAAAGCAAGGAAATTATCGAAAAAATCAAGCCTGATGATGACGATTATTTCCTTATTAAACCACAGCACTCTGCTTTTTTTCAAACACCCTTGCATGCACTATTAACAGAATTAAACCGCTCGCATATTATTTTAGCAGGAATTGCCGGTGATATTTGTATTCTATTCACTGCAAAAGATGCCTATATGTATCAATTAAGCCTTTCTATTCCTAAAAACTGCATTGCCTCTGAGGAACACGACAATAATAACTATGCACTTTATCTGATGGAGTCTGTTATGAACGCAGATGTCTCACCAGTTTAGCATATAACTACCTCCCCCTTCATAGATATAGTATGTAAGAAGCAAACTGAAGGGGGTTATTATTTTGCAAATATATGTTGTCGAACAAGGTGATACACTAGAGCAAATCGCTAATACATACGGTTCCTCCGTTCAAGATATTATCAATGCCAATGAATTAAATACACCGGACCAATTAGTTATCGGGCAAGCACTTGTCATTCCAATTGTCGGGGAATTTTATTTTGTTCAGTCTGGAGATACACTTTCTTCCATTGCTGCTCAATTTAATATTCCTGTAAACGAATTAGCAACAATTAACGGTTTGAATGCGAATCAAATTATTTATCCTGGTTTCCGTCTGTATATTCCGCCAGCTCCCAAAACTCCAATTACTTCCAATGCATATGTTGAACCGATGGGAGAAGAAGTTTCTCAAACGCTGGAAACAGCAGTCAGCACCTATACACCTTTTTTAACGTATCTCAGTTTATTTAGTTATCGTGTGAATCGGGATGGTACACTGACAGCTCCGCCAACTGGAAACCTGGTTGCCTCTGCGAGAGAAAATGGAGCCTCCATTGCGATGGTGGTAACAAATTTAGAAGCAGGCGCATTCAGCTCAGAAGTCGGTCATATTATTTTAACAGTACAGGCTGTCCAAAATACATTATTAGATGAGATTATTAATATCGCAACCGAACAAGGATTTCGCGATGTACATTTTGATTTTGAATTTTTATTGCCGGAGGATCGGGAGGCATACAATACCTTTTTACGGACAGCAAAGGATCGCCTTTCCCAAGCAGGGCTGCAGATTTCAACAGCACTCGCTCCCAAAACAAGTGCAGAGCAGGCCGGACAATGGTATGAGGCACATGATTATCGAACACATGGGGAGATCGTTGACTTTGTTGTATTAATGACCTATGAATGGGGCTATAGCTATGGTCCGCCAATGGCTGTTTCCCCACTAAATGCCGTTCGGGATGTGGTTGAATATGCCGTCTCCGAAATTCCGGCAGAGAAAATTTTACTGGGGCAAAATTTATACGGATATGATTGGACACTTCCTTTTGTGGAAGGAGGAGCAGCTGCAAGAGCAGTCAGCCCACAGCAGGCTGTCAATATCGCCTGGGAAAATAATGCTGCTATTCAATTTGATTCTGTGACTCAGGCACCTTACTTTATGTATGCTGATGCATCTGGACAGGAGCATGAAGTTTGGTTTGAAGACGCACGTTCCATTCAGGCAAAATTTGATTTAATCCGGGAGTTTCAGCTTTTAGGTATTTCTTATTGGAAATTAGGGCTGGCTTTTCCGCAAAATTGGATGCTTTTAAATGCTGAATTTGAGATTCGAAAATTGGATGAATAAAAATCTGTGTTCGAAAAGAATAATATGATGTCAAATGCTATACTTCCTTATCCCAAAAGAGGGTGTTCCAAAAAATTTGGAACACCCTCTTTACCTCTTTCTATTACTGATTAACGAAGCACATTTACTGATTCGCGGTTAAATGCCGGAAGATCATCTGGTGTACGGCTGGTTACTAATTGATTTTGGCAGACAACGACTTCCTCATCTTTGTAGTTTGCACCAGCATATTCCATATCCACTTTAATTGATTTAAAACCGGTTGCACCTCGGCCTTCTAATGCTTTTGCTGTAATTAGCAACTGTGGACCATGACAAATAGCCATCACCGGCTTTTTCTCATCCATAAAGTGTTTTGCAAATGCCACGAAGCGATCGTCTGCACGCAGTATATCTGGAGAGAAGCCGCCAGGAATTAGCAGCGCATCGAAGTCTTCTGGATTTACATCATCGATTCCTTTATCAATAGTTACTTTTGTATTTTCTGATTTGCCTGTTACCGTATTTCCCTGTTTGTTTTCAATGGTAACCAGCTCGTGTCCAGCTTCCTCCAAAGCTTCTTTCGGACTTGTATATTCTACATCTTCAAATAAGTCTGTAATCACTGTTGCGATTTTTTTACCCATGAATGATTCACTCCTTCTATACTTAAATGGTTACATTTCTTGTCTTCCCAAGTAGTATTTTTTTCAAACATAAGAAATTATATTCTTTTTATAACTTTTTACAGTTGAATATTCATTTATTCTTTTTTCGACTGCAACAAAAGAGACCGGAATATTTCTCCGATCTCTTGTTCATTTTATTCCTCTAATGTCGACGTATCACCTGTCGGCAATCCTAACTCCCAAGATTTCAAGAGACGACGCATAATTTTACCGCTGCGTGTCTTAGGAATAGAATCCTTCACTTCGATTTCTCTTGGGGCTGCATGTGCGCTCAGCTCTTTTTTAACAAATTGACGAATTTCCTCTAGAAGTGCATCACTTTTTTCATAGCCCGGGTTTAAGGTAATAAACGCTTTAATAATTTCTCCGCGTTCAGGGTCGGGCTTACCGATAACTCCGGCCTCTGCAACAGCCTCATGTTCTATCAGCTTGCTCTCTACTTCAAATGGCCCGACGCGCTCACCAGATGTATTGATCACGTCATCCAGGCGGCCCTGGAACCAGAAATATCCGTCTTCGTCCCGATACGCACTGTCTCCGGAAACATACCATCCGTTAATAAAATAGCTCTCATATTTTCCTTTATTATTCCATACCTCACGCATCATAGCCGGCCAGCCAGCTTTAATTGCTAAATTTCCCATTTGGTTCGGTGGTATTTCATTTCCTTCATTATCAACAATCGATGCTTCTATGCCAGGAATCGGTTTCCCCATGGAACCTGGTCTGATTTCTAGTGACGGGATATTTACGATAACCTGTGCACCTGTTTCTGTCATCCACCACGTATCGTGAATACGCAGATCAAATGCCTTCAGTCCCCAGGTAATAACCTCTGGATTCAATGGCTCTCCAACACTCAGGATATGGCGTAAAGAAGACAAGCCATACTCTCTGACCTTCTCCTCCCCATGACTTACCAGCATACGTAAAGCTGTCGGTGCAGTATACCACACGGTAACCTGATTATCCTGAAGCGTCTTATACCAATCATTTGGAGAAAAACGTCCCCCTCGAATCACATTTGTCACACCATGCAGCCAAGGTGCAAAAATACCATAGCTTGTTCCTGTTACCCAGCCCGGGTCTGCAGTACACCAGTAAATATCATCCTCTTTTAGATCCAATACCCATTCTCCTGTTGCATAATGCTGAATCATTGCATTATGCACATGCAGAATGCCTTTTGGTTTACCAGTTGAACCGGATGTATAGTGAAGCAGCATTCCATCTTCTCTATCTACCCAAACGATATCAAAATCAGTTGACGCACTTTTCATTTCTGCATGGAAATCAATATACTGATCTCCTTCTCCCTCATACGCACCCACTAAAATAATCTTTTCCAAATTGGGCAGGCTATCTTGAGGTACACGATAGAGTAAATCAGGTGTAGTTATTAATACGCGTGCCTCACTATTTTCTAATCGATCTCCAACAGCCTGCTCCATAAATGCCTCAAATAATGGTCCTGCAATCGCACCAACCTTTAAAATACCAAAAAATGCCTGATAAAACTCCGGGCTTCTCGGCATAAATAGAAAAACACGATCTCCCTTTTGCACATCGTATTTTTTCAGTACATTTGCAAACTGGTTACTTTGTAAACGAAGCTCATCAAAGGTTGTTTTTTCTTCACGATCTGGATCTGAATATAGTAATGCAATCTTATCCTTTGTATCAGGATTAGCAGCATGTTTATCAATTGCTTCATATGCCATGTTCACTTTTCCTGTTTCATGCCAGGAGAAGTTCTTTTCTACATCCCCCCAAGAAAAAGTGTTTCGAAAATCCTCGTAGTTTTTTAAATTATGATTGCCCTCACGGACCGGTATTGCTTGCATATCCATCTAATCACCTCTTCATCTTAATTGGAACCGATTACAAAAAGAATTAAAAAAAGGATTCAAATATTTTGTTAACTATTTCTATTCTAGAACATTCTGTGACATTTTTAAAGAGTTTATTTCTAATTTTACAAAATAAAGGAGATACCCTTTCCCGTTATCAATCTATTATAAAACCGATAAGTCAAAGCTTATCGGTTTTATAAGTTAGGCCTTCTGCGTTTTGCTCTCTTTTCGTTTCTCCCGCTCTGATAAAATATATGCACATGCAGCATCTCCGGAAATATTTAGAGACGTTCTCAGCATATCCAGAATACGGTCAATACCAATAATTAATGCAATCCCCTCGACAGGAAGACCAACCTGATTCAGAACCATTGCCAGCATGATTAATCCGACACCTGGCACACCGGCTGTACCAACACTCGCCAAGGTGGCAACCAGTACAACCATTAAAAGCTCCGTAATCGTAAGCGGTAAATCATACACTTGCGAAATAAATACAGTAGCTACAGCCTGCATAATTGCTGTTCCATCCATGTTGATAGTAGCTCCAAGCGGCTGTACAAAGCTGCTGATTTCTTTCTTGACGCCAAGATTTTCTTGTGCTGCTTTCATCGCTACAGGCAGGGTTGCATTCGAACTCGATGTACTGAATGCTACTGTCATTGCCGGGAAAAATCCTTTATAGAAGGTAATAGGATTCCCGCGTCCCAATACCCAAATAGCCAATGAATAAATGATTAAAGCATGTAAAATCAGCCCGGCAATAACCGTCAGCATGTAGCTCAACATGGAACCAACTGCATCCAGTCCTGCACCGCCAATTGCTGATGCAATTAACGCAAATGCACCATATGGAGCAAATCGCATAATTAACATGACAAGCCAGTTTAAAATTTCATTTGCCTGTTCAAATAAATTAAATATACCTTTTGTTTTATCACTTAAATATGCTAAAGCAATTCCTATGAAAATAGCAAAGGAAATAATTTGCAGCATTTCCCCGGATGACATTGCCGCTATTGGGTTCTCAGGAATAATATTAATCAATGTTTCCATAATAGGCGGTGCTTCACCAGGTGTATATCCATCCAAATTAGAGGTATCAAAAATACCTGCTGTTCCCGGCTTGACAACATATGCCAGTGCTAAACCGATGGTAATGGCAATTGCCGTAGTTGTTAAAAAGAAAGTAACTGTAAAAACACCGATTTTCCCCAACTTCGCCGGATCACCAAGACCTGCAGTCCCTAGAACAATAGATACAAATACCAGAGGGACAACAAGCATCATTATAAGATTAATAAATATTTGACCGATTGGATCTAACACATACTTGTCGAGGGGGTTAAAAAAGCTTTCCGGGGCAAATGTCAAGGCCATACCGACAACTGCACCAGCAAGTAAAGCGATTAATATTCTTCTCGTTAGGTTTTTAGAATCCATATATCTTCTTCCTTTCACTATGTTTGTGGTTTTTAAAAATATCCATCTCTAAAAGATAAAAATTTATAGAGGTTCTCATTCACCTTGTTTCAGGTTCATCGTTCTGCACTCTTGATAAATTCTTGGCTGCCATAGGATATAAAACATAGATTTATTGGATTTTTCTTTGTAGTTGAGGCGACTACATTTTACAGGGATTATTTCTAAATGCAGAGTAAGTAAAATAAATTCTACCATAAATGTTAGGTATTTGGATAGCGCTATTTTTAATATCACATTATCCAAGAAGACTTTGCAATCTTTACCCCAACTTTTATTGAATAAAACACAATCTTATGGAGATTCGTTGAGCTTTTCTATAGTAATAAAAAAACTACCTCCTGTAATGAGGAGATAGAACACAATTTACTTACTATCCAGGATTAAATTAACTTTGATTGAGAGATTTTTCTATGAGGAAATAGCTGTGTGGCGCCCTTCATAATATACATATCCAGGCTCTTTGAGGTATTATTCTGATCTAAGGTGTATAAAATCTCTTTTACTGCACAGTTTGTGTCATTTCATTATTTTTATAAAAACTCTTTGCATTTATTTAATGCATCATTTAATTCCTTATCAAATAACATTTTCACATCAATCTGTAATGCAGCTGCTATTTTTTCCAGAGTATCTACATCAATCTTTGTCTTCCCTTTAGAAATATTCGTATACCAGGCAGGTGTTTTTGAGCACTTTTTCGCAATTTGTGTCTTTGTTATCTGTTTTTGCTGCCTGATAAACTCAATTTTCTCATGTATTTCCACTAAATCACTCCGTCCTTCTTTTGTTTTTGCAACTTAAATTATAATTAAGCGCTTTGCATAAGTCAATATACCAGAACATTAAAATTTGCATTTCGCTTAAAAATAATATTGTTCTCATTAAAAATGGTATTATCTCTATATTGAGGTGGATACAATGAAAATTCTTTCCCAACGATTAAGAGAAGCACGAGAAAATGCTGGATTAAAACAAATTGAAGCATCCAAACTTCTTGGTATTTCAAATGGTACTTTATCAGGTTATGAAAGAGAATATCGCGATCCCGATACGGAAACTTTACATAAAATGGCTGATTTATATGGTGTTTCTGTGGACTGGCTTCTAGGTAAATCTATGTATCCCTCAACGGAAGATACTTCCCAGCCTGAGGCGATGTCTGAGCAAGATACATTAATGTTCCGTAATTGGAAACGCATGACAGAAGAAGAGAAACAAGAAGCATTAAATGTGATACAATATATTTTATACAGAAAGAAAACAAACAACGGAAATGCTGATAGAACAGAGTAATATTTACTATTTTTAATAAGGAATATACAAACAGGTGTACATGCTGCACCTTATTTTTAATACCTAAAATAGAACATACATTCCTGAAAAGGTGATCTGATGTATTATTCAAATGCAGAAAATGTTATCGGAGCTTTATATACACAGCTTGATATCCCCCCTCTATTCCTGCTGTTGCAGAAGCTTTAAAAATAGAATTTATTTATTCTGAGTCTGAAGTAAACTTACTACATGGCAGGATGATTTTTTAGATAAACTGTCCTTTACTATAAGAATAGGATTAAAAATAGACCTTATTTTCTTATCTAAATGAAAACAAGGCCTGCCTTCCTAAAAGAAATTTAGTAGCACAATTCCACTAACAATCAGAATAACAGCAATCATTCTTCTTTGATTAATCCGATATTTCGGCAAGTTAAACATACCAAAGTGATCGATTAACAGTCCCATGATAATTTGTCCCAAAATAGCAGACATCATTGTTAGTGTAACGCCAAGATAAGGCATTAAAGTAATGTTTGAGGTAATATATGCTGCGCCGAGTGCACCGCCGGCAAAATGCCAGGACTTTAATTTTAAATCCCCGGAAGTACGTGCTAATCTTATTCCTTTATTAATCAGTATGGATAGAATAAGTAACACAGCAGTACCGATAATAAATGATATAAAAGCGGCATAGAAAAAGGAATCTACTTCATATCGTAAGGCACTATTGATCGCTGTTTGCAATGGCGGCATCATTCCTGTACATAATCCAAATAATATCCACAGACGAGAACGATTCTGCGTAACAGCATTTTGCTTTCTCGCATTCATATAAACAATTCCGGTAATTAACAGGAGTACACCAATTATATGCATAAAATGCAATGGTTTTATTTCTGCATTAAACCAGCCAAATGTATCAATTAAAATACCAATCAACATCTGTCCGGTAACTGTAACAATAACCGTTAACGCTGCACCGATTCTAGGCAGTAAAATAATATTACCTGTAAGAAAAATAACTCCGAGTACACCGCCAGCAAACCAAACATAGGAAAAAGATTGCGATGCAAAGTAAGATACCGTAAATTTTTCTGGTTCCATGATGAAATTAATAAAAAATAAAATAACACTCCCTGTTAAAAAGGAGTAAAAGGATGTTGGTAAAACAGCCTTGGTAAACACATTCAGCCGATTATTCACCGCTGTCTGCATAGGAATCACCATTCCTGCAATTACCCCCAAAATAATTAAGAAATACAAAAAAGAAACCTTCCTTCTAAAATATGTAATGTATTTATTTTAAGCAAATATGCAATGAAAAACAATATTCAGGAGTTTTGTTATGAAAATAGCAGATGAACTGGTGAAAAATACAGAGGATATATTAAACCGGACCCCGGCGCATTAATTGCGACTGTCCTACGGGAAAAGGCTGGAAGCAAATCCAGCGAAAAAGCAGCTTTCTACATTTGAGCAGGAAGCTGCCTTGTTTTATACTGCTAACGTGAAATCAGATCGCCAAAGTCTACCTGCTTCAAATTCCACAAATATTTATCACAGATAATCGTCCGTAAAACCCCAACTGATTGAAGTTTCATTTTATGAAATGAATCACATTTAAAACCAACTAAATTAATATGTTTAATTGAAACAAATATATATTTAAAGTAAAATAGGAGAAAATAAAGTAGGAGTGTTATCATTGGCAAAGATATATATATTACATGAGAATGATGATTGGACAGTACATTTAACCAATCGCTTAGAAGAATTAAATTTGCCTTATGAAGCCTGGCATTTAGATAAAGGTATTGTCGATTTAACAGCGGAACCGCCTGAAGGAATATTTTATAATCGCATGAGTGCCTCTGCACATACTAGGGATCATCGTTTTGCACCTGAATTAGCTAAAGGTGTGCTGGCCTGGTTAGAAATGCATCATCGAACAGTCTTTAATGGTTCACATGCACTCAATCTGGAAATTAGTAAGATAAACCAATATACAGCTCTTGAAAAGAATGGAATAAAAACACCAAAAACAATTGGAGCAGCTGGACGCGAAGAAATTATAGAAGCTGCCAAGAAAATCGGGGAAACTTCTTTTATTACAAAGCATAATCGAGCTGGTAAAGGGTTGGGAGTCCAGCTTTTTCATTCTATCAATGCGCTTGAGGCGTATGTATATGGTCCGGATTTTGAAGAGCCTGTTGATGGAATCACACTGATTCAACAATATATTCAATCATCTGAGCCTTTTATAACACGGGCTGAATTTATTGGCGGAAAGTTTTTTTACGCAGTTAAAGTAGATACCTCCGAAGGCTTCGAACTATGCCCTGCAGATGCATGCCGTATAGATGCTGCCTTTTGTCCAGTTGGCGAAGGAGAACATCGGCCTAAGTTTGAAATTCTTGAAGATGGGATTGACCCGGAACAAATCGATCGTTATGAAACCTTCTTAAAAGATAGCGGAATTGATATTGCAGGAATAGAATTTATTCGTGATTTACAGGGTGAGGTTTACACATACGATGTAAATACGAACACAAACTATAATTCAGAGGCGGAAGAAACAGCGAATAAATATGGCATGTTAGAATTAGCAGAATTTCTGGGAAAAGCTTTAAAAGAAAAATTTGTAACGAAATAATGGGAAAAGAAGCGTTCCGGCTCAGGCAGGAACGCTTCTTTTCCCATTATACCCCAACGCCCCCGGCAGGATTCGAACCTGCGGCACACGGTTTAGGAAACCGATGCTCTATCCCCTGAGCTACGGGGGCTTTCCATACAAAATCAGGTTATTATATACACCTGATTACAATGTATCATCCGTTTTGTAAAGAAAACGTGGCAAGCCAAGCCTGAAAGGTGCAGGATTGATCGCCTTCGTTGCGCTTATACTTGGTACTTTAAAATTTTTACTACGTCGAATTACTACTTCCAAGCTAAAATTTTTTACTTTCCCAACGTGAAAAATAAACGAACAATCGTATTATACTAAACCTTATCTATTTTGGGAAGCAGGTTGCTTGCATTTATTTCCCCGCTTTCTGTAATCTTGTCCGATAAGGGATAGACAGAATGTGAAGAATCATTAATAAACACCCTGCCAGAATAATTCCAGTAGAAGACAGCTTTAATACAAAGGCCAGCCCTAAAAAAACAGGAATGGCCAACAAAGGAAGCCAGCCGCCTTTTTTACTTGCTTTATAATAATTTTCTTTCCCGCAATGCGGGCATATCATTTTAATTTTAAATACCTGTTTAAAGGTCTGCCCATAGCTCCATCTTTTCCCGCAATAGCTGCAGTCCGGTGTATGCATCTGCTTCTCCTCTTTTCTCTTAAAGTGTGCGTTAAAAGATTATTTCTGTGCATTTGTAATTTCGATAGAACGCTCTCTGGCACCATCTATACATGCTTTGATAATCTTATCAAAGCCATTCGCCATTAACTGATTTAAGCCAGCCTCTGTTGTCCCTGACGGGCTGGTAATATTAATCCGGAGCTGCTCCGGATCTTCACCGGATGACTCCAGCATTTTTCCTGCACCGATAACAGTCTGGGTTAACAGCTCTAATGCTGTATCCCGGTCCAGTCCTGCCTCAATAGCTGCTTTTTCCATCGCTTCTACCATATAATAGAAAAATGCCGGGCCGCTTCCTGCAATGGCAGTAATGGTATGCATCTGCTCCTCTTCGACAATTTTTGTTGTGCCCACCGTCTGAAAAAGTTCTTCTGCCAGATAAAGCTGACTAAGCTGGACATAGGAGCCCTTTGAAATGGCAGTAGCTGATTGACCGATCAATGCAGATGTATTTGGCATGGTACGGATAACAGGAATACCCTCTCCAAGCGTTTTTTCCATCTGTTCGATGGATAACCCTGCAATCACAGATATAACCACGTGATGCGGCTTTATGTAATCTTTAAGCCAGTTTAAATAATTGCCGGCATCCTTAGGCTTCATCGCCAAAATAATAATATCTGCTTCCTGAATCATTTCTTCTTTATTCCGGTTACATGTAACCCCATACTTTTCAGCAATGACATCCAACCGTGCTTTATCACTGCGGTTTGTCACAAGCACTTGTTCTCTTGTAACCACTTTAGTCCTTGTCACACCAGCAATAATCGCCTCCGCTAAATTTCCTGCACCAAAAAATGCTATTGTCTTATTCATATGTTTTCCTCCTGTATTTTTCTTCATTCAATTGTTATATATAACCACTGATACCCCGTAACAATAAAAAAACTGATTACTCATCCTTTGTAAAGGACGGAATCAGTATTACTCCGCGGTACCACCTTTGTTGATAAACGTTACCCACTCTCATTGATAATGCAGCTTACTGCAGTTAGCACCTACTAACATACTCCCAGATAGGTTCATCAAGGCATTTGCAGAAATCTTACAGCCGCTGGATTCCCTCTCTTTGGTAAATACACATCGATTACTGGTCTGTTCAACGTATTGTTATATTGAATTGTACTATAAGGCTTTGCCGTAGTTTTGTCAAGACTGCATGGATGAAGGTGAAATCTGCCGCCTTTTTATCTGCTATTCCCAACAACCTTTGCTATACTTATATTGTACACTAACGAAAGCTAGAAAGGAATTTTAGCAATGGATGATGGAAAACAAATAAACCAACTGAAAGCTGTACGAAAAGAACTGACACGTTTTATGCTCAGCTACAAATTTGGATTGGATGAAATGAATACGAAGCTTAACATCCTTCAAGAAGAATTCGAACATATTCATGACTATAACCCGATAGAACATTTAAAATCACGTGTTAAATCACCGGAAAGTATTTTGCGAAAATGTCAGCGCAAAAATATTCCGATTACCCAAAATTCGATTAGCAGTCATATTAAGGATATTGCAGGCATACGGATTGTCTGCTCATTTATCTCTGATATTTATAAAATTAGTGAAATGATTCAAGGACAACAGGATATCAAAGTGGTTGAAACAAAGGATTACATCAAACATCCGAAGCCGAATGGTTATAAAAGCCTACACTTGATTGTATCCATTCCCGTCTTTTTCTCCGACCGTCAGGAGGAGGTCTTTATCGAAATTCAAATTCGTACCGTTGCCATGGACTTTTGGGCAAGCTTAGAGCATAAAATTTATTATAAATATGATGGGGAAGTACCGGCATATCTTATTGAAGAATTAACAACCAGTGCGAATATTGCAAACCAGTTAGATGAGAAGATGGAAGTACTTCATACAGAAATCAATGAGGCAAAAGAAGATAAACATGCAGAAAGACAGCTCGATTTTCTGCCACTGAATAACAAACGCTTCCCACTGCCAAAACAGTTATTAGAATCATTGATGGAGAAAAGAGATAGAGAATAAATAGAGGCTATGCAGTAAAAATACGTTCTAAGATATAAGAAACCCGCAACTCCATAGCTGCGGGTTTTTATCTTTAATTTTTTATATTTGTTATAAATGGAGGAGGTAGAGGGATTCGAACCCCCGCGCGGTTTGACCCGCCTGTCGGTTTTCAAGACCGATCCCTTCAGCCAGACTTGGGTATACCTCCACAGATATAAATAAAGTTCACTGACTCGTTCCTTAGCGAACAAAATATACTATATCATCCTTAAATCTTATTTGTCAACAATTTTCCTTAAAAAACAAGAAGCTCTCCCTCAACAGAAGAGCCCTTGTTTATCTGTTACTTACCAATAACCTCTACACCGCCCATGTAAGGACGCAATACTTCAGGCACAACCACACTTCCATCTTCCTGCTGATAATTTTCCAAAATAGCTGCTACGGTGCGTCCTAATGCAAGACCAGAACCATTTAAGGTATGAACAAATTCCGGTTTTCCATTTGCTTCCCGACGGAAACGGATTCCGGCACGGCGCGCTTGGAAATCTTCAAAGTTAGAGCAGGAGGAAATTTCACGATACGTATTCTGGCTGGGAATCCATACTTCAATATCGTATTTCTTCGCAGCTGTAAAGCCTAAATCACCTGTGCACATGGTCATTACACGATAAGGAAGCTCTAACAGCTGTAATACCTTTTCTGCTTCTCCAGTTAATTTTTCTAGTGTCTCATAAGAATCTTCCGGTTTCACAAAATTCACAAGCTCTACTTTATTAAATTGATGCTGACGAATCAAGCCGCGTGTATCCCTTCCGGCAGAACCTGCTTCAGAACGGAAGCTGGCACTGAATGCGACATATTTTTTAGGCAGGTCATCACCTGTTAAAATTTCTTCCCGATGATAATTGGTGACAGGAACCTCTGCAGTTGGCACCAGAAAATAATCCCAGTCCTCCAGCTTAAATGCATCCTCCTCAAATTTTGGAAGCTGTCCTGTCCCTGTCATGCTTGTGCGATTTACAATGTATGGAGGCAGCATTTCCTGATAGCCATGCTTATCCGCATGCAAATCCATCATAAAATTCAATAATGCACGTTCCAGTCTGGCTCCTAAGCCTTTATAGAAAACAAAACGGCTTCCTGTCACTTTTGCAGCACGTTCAAAGTCCAATATATCTAAATTTGTCGCAACATCCCAGTGCGGCTGCGCTTCAAATGAAAACTCCGGCACAGTACCCCAGCTGCGTGCTTCTAGGTTATCATCCTCACCTTCTCCCACTGGAACACTTTCATGTGGCAGATTAGGAATGGAGAGCATAATATGCTCTAACGTTTCTTCAATTTCTTTTAATTCTTTATCAAGCTTAGCTATCTCATCTCCAACTTCACGCATGGAAGCAATAGCAGTTTCCGCATCTTTCTTCTCACGCTTTAAAACAGAAATCTCCTTAGACACTTCATTACGCTTTGCCTTTAACTGTTCTGTCTCCGCAATTAACTCCCGTCTTCTTACATCAAGCTCACCAAATCTGTCTAATTCGCCAAGATCCTCTCCCCGATGTGCAAGACGACTCTTGACCTCCTCAAAGTTATTTCGTACATACTTCATATCTAACATCATCATTACCTCCTTGGAATTTTTGATTACACTTTTAAACCATTAAAAAACTCCCGTCCCTTATATAGAAAGGGACGAGAGTATATTTCCCGCGTTGCCACCCTAATTAAAGAATCTGTGCAGATTCTTTCGGCTTTATATACGAATAACGTCGTATCTCCGTGCTTATTTCATGAGTCCCGCTCACTTCCATAAGCATGCTCCAGGATGGATTCACTGTCCTCTAACGCTAATTTACACCGGCCATCAGCTCTCTTTAGATAGAGTCAAACAGTTACTAATTCCTATCAACACATAATTATTTCAAGAGGATGTTCCCTCTATTTCAATGAATTATTGTATATCATAAGCTATTTCTTATCAGGTTGCAAGACTTCTCATAAAAATTAGCTAAAAAGTCCTTTTACCCAATTAAATGCACCTTGAAATATATTAACAAAGAAATCACCAATAGATTGGAGAGTAAGCATAAACCAATTGGATTTTTCTACGGCATCCATTGCAACTAATTCATAGCTTTCCTGACTTGCTTCATCCGAAATATATCCAAAATCTTCTTCTTCCCCGTCATAGACAACAGTAACTGTTCCAATAACTTCATCTGCTGCTATCGGAGCTTCTAATTCTCCATTTTCATTCAGCCTGTCTTCATCAATAGAATACTCTAAATGGTATAATTCTTCCTCACCTGATTTGATGGGAACATGGATACCTTCATTGATACCAATATTAACTTCTTTTTCTTTTCCTCTTGCTACAGGAGCAGTTTCGCTGCCTTCTTCTTGATATCCTGCCGGGAATAATTCTTGTGTCTCAAACTCATCAAAACCATAATCAAACAGTCTTGCTGTCTGTTCAAATCGTGCATCTTCACTTTCTGTCTTCATGACAACAGTGATCAGACGTCGTCCATCACGTTCTGCTGTTCCTGTAAAAGCATAGCCGGCAACTGTAGTAAAGCCTGTTTTTAAACCATCGACACCTTCATAGTAATGCTGCTGTAAAAAATCGGCATCGTGCTCCAGCATATAATTCCAGTTACGAATTTCCTGCTGATCAAATTCTGTACTTGGTATGCTGGAAATCTCTAACGCTTCCGGATAGTCATTAACCAATGCAGACCCTAAGATCGCTGCTGAACGGGCTGATAATAAGTTGGTATCATTAGGACTTGTTCCTTCTGGATAATTATCCCCCAAACTCTCATTATCTAATCCAGTCGAGTTTACAAACTTGTATTCCGGCATACCCAGCTCTTCTGCTTTTGCATTCATCATTTCAACAAATTCGCTTTCTGATCCTGCAATTAATTCTGCCAGGGCAATTGTTGTTGCATTATCTGAATTAATCGCCATTGCTTCATATAGCTCTCGTACAGTATAGTCTTGTTGCTGTGTTAATCCAACACCTGAGAAATCATCATTACCAGATATTTCATATGCATAATCGCTAATTTGCGTTGTTGTATCCCAAGAAATATCTCCATTTTCAACTGCTTCCCAAACGAGATATTCTGTCATTATTTTCGTCATGCTAGCAGGAGGTAATGCCACATCCGGATCTTTCGCATATAAAATTTTACCCGTCTCCGCATCCACTAAAATAGCCGATTCCGCCTCTAAATCTAATCCACTTGCATAAACAGATATAGATGGTGTAACAAAAGATGTTAAGACAAGCGCTGCCGCAACTACCAAAAGAAATAATTTATTCATAGACTTTCTCACATTTCCTTACCTCCGTTTAATAATATAGCTTGTTTACATAAAACGAAACTTTATTTTGTGGGCGCTTTTCCTCACAAAATATTAGTTGAGTCAATCAGGACATTAGCGGCCGTTTTCTCTCGCCTTCATTTATTCTTTACCCTTTTCTCGAGGGCGGGAGCATTTACGGACGGTTATCCGTGATAAAACGAAACTTTATTTTGCAGGTGCTCTTTCATCCCCACAAAACTTCATTCAGTGACATTTTTCGCTCTTTTTCTCACTGAATAGGGTCTGTCATTACCTATTCCACCTTAAAAGCGCAGCACTGTAAAAGTTCTATGTATTCTGCTAAGCACGCTTCACATTTTACCATAAAAATTCATAAAAAAATAGATAGAGCAACATCCTCTATCTATTTTTTTTAAGACGGTATGACACAAATTTGTCATCAAATACTATCTGTTATGTCTTCCTGCATTACTGTACAAAATAGTTTGGAGCTTCTTTCGTAATCTGCACATCATGCGGATGACTTTCTTTTAACCCTGCTCCTGTAATGCGGATAAAGCGGGAATCATTTCTTAAATTCTCTAACGTTTTCGTTCCGCAATAACCCATACCGGAGCGTAAACCGCCTGCCAATTGATGGAAGGTATCTCCAAGTGATCCTTTGTAAGCAATACGCCCTTCAATACCTTCTGGAACAAGCTTTTTATTTTCTGATTCACTTTGGAAGTAGCGGTCTTTTGATCCTGCCTGCATCGCTCCGACAGATCCCATACCGCGATATACTTTATATTGGCGTCCCTGGAAAATTTCTGTTTCCCCAGGGCTTTCCGTTGTCCCTGCAAAAATACTTCCCAGCATCACTGCATGTGCGCCTGCTGCTAAAGCTTTCACAATGTCACCGGAATATTTAATGCCGCCGTCTGCAATGACAGGTACACCATATTCTTTTGCTGCCCGTGCACAATCATAAACTGCTGTAATTTGCGGTACTCCGACACCTGCCACCACACGGGTTGTGCAGATTGATCCCGGTCCGATACCTACTTTTACAACAGAAGCTCCGGCTTCGATTAAAGCTCTTGTTCCCTCTTCTGTTGCCACGTTCCCTGCAATAATTGCTAAATCAGGATATGCCGCACGAATATTTTTTAATTGATCCAGAACACCTTTAGAGTGACCATGTGCTGTGTCAATCACAATGGCATCCACACCAGCGTCCACTAATTTTTCAATTCGCTTCATCGCATCGCCGGTCACACCGACTGCTGCTGCTACAATCAACCGCCCCTGTGAATCCTTTGCTGCATTTGGAAATTCAATGACCTTCTCAATATCTTTAATCGTAATTAATCCTTTTAAGATTCCCTGATCATCAACAAGAGGCAGCTTTTCAATTTTGTATTTCTGCAGAAGCTTCTCTGCTTCCTCCAGTGTTGTTCCTACCGGTGCTGTTACCAATTCCTCCGTCGTCATTACTTCTGAAATCAGAATTGAATAATCCTCAATAAAGCGCAAATCACGATTGGTTAAAATACCGACAAGCTTTTGTTCGTCAATATTATTTACAATAGGAACTCCTGAAATGCGGTATTTTCCCATTAAATGTTCCGCATCGTACACCTGATGCTCAGGAGTTAAAAAGAACGGGTTCGTGATAACACCACTTTCCGAGCGTTTGACACGATCGACTTCCTCTGCCTGCCGTTCAATAGACATATTTTTATGAATGACCCCAAATCCACCTTGACGTGCCATCGCAATTGCCATTTCTGCTTCTGTTACGGTATCCATCCCGGCACTGATAAATGGTGACTTCAATTTTAAGCTTGATGTTAAATCAACACTTAAATCCACCTGGTTTGGTAAAACCTCTGATTCTGCCGGAACAAGCAATACATCATCAAACGTAAAACCTTCTTTTGCAAATTTGTCTTCTCTCATTGCTAGCTTATCCTCCAATCATTGAATTCGCAACATCGTTTCACTTTATTTTGCAGGTATTATACAGTTTTCAAGGTATATCCTCATACGATATCGGAGAAACTGCTAAAATATACCAACCTTCTGAAATTAGTAGCAAATATCTATTTTTACTTACATTACTCTATCTTTTACGCTTTTTCAAGCACTCAATATAGAAGAAAAAATAGAAGATAGATTCAAAATATTTCAATAGTTATGGAGCTGGAATGAAAATGCATAATGAAGATATATATTCCTTTTTAACAGTGGAAGAAAATGCACAAAATTACTTGAGAGAAAAATATCACTTTCTTGATGATACTTCTACAAAAAGCTATCAAAACAGCTCTGCCTTTATACATTATCTCAGTAATGGAACCAGCTTTATGGAAGCCAGTCAGGGAAGCAATATTCTGGTTCAGCCGGTTCTGTCGTTTTATGGAATGATACACCTTTTAAAAGGCTGGCTGCTGACGAAACGTCCAGATTATCCTGAAACAACAAGTGTACTCGCCCATGGTTTGACAGCCCGGAAAAGAAAACGAAAAGATTATCGTTTCATCGAGGATGAGGTCAAAATTCAGCAGCAGGGGTTATTTCCATATGTCAGCCGCTATCTATTTTCTCTCCATCCTTTTCCGTTACATCGTGTTTCTATGCAGCTGCTGCTGCGTTCTATTCCGGAACTAAGCAGTATATGGAAGCTCTACCGGGAAGCCCCTATGGTAATTATCGGGGAACAAGGAAGCAAAGAGCTTCGTTTTCCAAACAGGATTTTTGATGGCTTTCATTTAAAAGAAGAGACATTTGTAGAGCGTATTCGTATGTTTTTGCCACCCATTGATCATATTCAGCAAAAAGAGGGAGAACTGCTGCTTTATCTGACAGAACCCGTCAAAGATTGGAACGGGCCATTCCGTTATCATCTGCATAACCAATGTATCTATTTTCCGGCAGATAGAGCGGACTACTTCCCTTATTCTGAAATTCTGGTCCATTATCTTCTGTTGTTTAATTTAAGCATGATTTGCCGATATGAAACCGAATGGTGGGGCGAGCTTATTCAATTAAAAGCAGATCGGGAGTATCCGCTTATTCAGCAATTTTTAAAAGTAACCCAGAAAAAAACACCGGCTCTTATCAGTCAGTGCTTATTGCAGCATTTTGAAATTAAGGACAAATAGTTAATAAAAAATCAACCGACGAGCTATACTTTCATAGCCTGCCGGTTGATTTTTATCGTCTGCTGAAGTAACGAAACTGTCTCAAAACGTGTGTATTATTCGTCGTTATGATCGTTTGCTTCTTTATTTTCCTCTGAACCCTCTACTTGTTCTGATTGTTCCGTTTCTTCCTCTTCTTCCTTCTCAATCCGCGCGACAGTTGCAACCTCTTCATCGTCCTGCAGACGAATCAGGTGTACCCCTTTGGTATTTCTGCCTGTCTGCGAAATATCGGATACTTGAATACGGATCAGCACACCTGCAATCGTGATAAGCATTAAATCTTCATCGCCATGGATAGCTTTCACATCAACAACATGTCCTGTTTTTTCATCCAGCTTACAAGTAAATACCCCTTTACCTCCACGGTTTATGCGGCGGTATTCATTTTCCGGTGTTTGTTTTCCAAACCCTTTACTGGTTACATGAAGAATTTTAGAGTCTTCTTCCAAAATTTCCATCGATACGACTTCATCGTCCTCCCGTAAAGAGATACCTTTTACGCCTGCTGCTGTTCTTCCCATTGGGCGCATCTGCTCTTCCTCAAAACGAATCAAATAACCGTTTTTGGTAGCAATCATAATTTCTTTTTCGCCATCGGTCATGCGGACAGAAATCAATTCATCCTCTTCCCGCAGATTTACGGCAATCAGTCCGCCTTTACGGATATTTTGGAATTTTTCAAGAGATGTACGCTTTGCTATCCCATGCTTCGTTGTGAAGAATAAGAAATGCTCCTCATCAAACTCGGATACAGAGATGACAGCATTTACCCATTCTCCTTTTTCTACCTGCAGCAGGTTGATAATTGGAATCCCTTTAGCAGTACGACTAAACTCCGGAACCTCGTAGCCTTTTGTTTTATATACCTTCCCTTTGTTCGTAAAGAAAAGAACGGTATCATGAGTTGAGGTAGATACAAGATGCTCAACAAAGTCATCCTCATTGGTTCCCATCCCTTGAATTCCCCGGCCGCCGCGACGCTGTGTCCGGTACGTAGAAGCCGGCAATCGTTTAATGTAACCTTGATGTGTCAGCGTGATAACAATATTTTCTTCTGGAATAAGGTCCTCGTCTTCAAAGAAACCAGCCCCGCCGGCAACAATTTCAGTGCGGCGTTCATCGCTAAATTTCTCTTTAATTTCCGTAAGCTCTTCGCGAATTATTTCCAATACTTTTTCTTCATCCGCTAAAATGGCTTTTAATTCAGCAATTAACGCCTGGAGCTCTTTGTATTCTTCTTCAATCTTTTCACGTTCTAAACCTGTCAAACGCTGCAGACGCATATCAAGAATTGCCTGAGCCTGCTTCTCTGATAATTTGAAGCGCTCCATTAATCCTTCTCTGGCAATATCTGCTGTTTTCGAATTACGGATTAAGGAAATAACCTCATCCAGATGATCAAGCGCAATTCGCAATCCCTCTAAAATATGGGCGCGTGCTTCTGCTTTATTCAATTCAAAAGCTGTACGGCGCTTAATAATTTCTTTTTGATGCTCTAAATAATATTCTAAGCACTGCTTAATGGTTAATACTTTGGGACGCCCGTCAACAAGGGCAAGCATATTGATCCCAAACGTTGTTTGCAGAGAGGTATGCTTGTATAAATTATTCAATACAACATTCGCATTTGCATCTCTTCTAAGTTCAATGACAATCCGCATTCCATTACGGTCAGATTCATCACGAAGATCTGTAATGCCATCAACCTTTTTATCGCGGACCAGCTCAGCTATTTTTTCAATAAGCTTAGCTTTGTTCACTTGATAAGGAAGCTCTGTCACAATAATCGTTTCTTTATCATTTTTGCCTTGTTCAATATTGCTTTTTGCCCGGATTGTAATAGAGCCTTTGCCTGTTTCATAGGCTTTACGGATACCGCTTCTTCCCAGAATTTGTCCGGCAGTAGGGAAATCCGGACCCGGAAGATAGCTTTCCATAATTTCATCTACTGTTAAATCAGGATTTTTACTCACTGCCAGTACAGCATCAATCGTTTCACCTAAATGATGCGGCGGAATATTTGTTGCCATTCCGACAGCAATCCCCGATGTTCCATTCACCAGCAGATTGGGAAATCGTGCCGGAAACACAATTGGTTCACGTTCTGCACCGTCATAGTTATCCTGATAGTCTATCGTGTCTTTATTAATATCACGAAGAAGCTCCATGGAAATCTTTGACATACGCGCTTCGGTATAACGCATTGCCGCTGCAGAATCTCCATCAACAGATCCAAAGTTCCCGTGTCCATCCACGAGCATATAGCGATAACTAAAATCCTGTGCCATTCTTACCATTGTTTCGTAAACAGCCGAGTCTCCATGTGGATGGTACTTACCAATAACCTCTCCAACGATACGTGCTGATTTTTTAAATGCTTTGTCAGAGTGCATCCCCAAATCATTCATTGCGTAAAGAATACGGCGGTGTACAGGTTTCATTCCATCCCGGACATCAGGTAATGCACGGGATACGATAACGCTCATTGCATAATCTAAGAAGGATGTACGCATCTCTTTACTAATATTTATTTCCTGGACACTCGGACGTTTTTCCTCTGCCATAGTTTAATAACCTCCCAATCACTATTATGTTAGTGATTTCCTTGAATCTTTCTGTTAAATTAAGTTGGATTACATTATTTGAGCTTTTTGAATATGTTTAGAATGTTTAAGAAGCTTATATAGCGACCGCTCCAACGTTTTTTATGGGGGAGTAATCGCAACCCCGGAAAAACACTAGGTGTAGGGAATACATATTCATCATTGTTGTAAGAAAGCAAACATTAAAGCATGTAATTTATCATCCAGCTTATACAGTTATTGTATTTTCTAATATCTAACAACAAAGCGATAGAAGTACTTCTATCTGCTTTGTCATTATTATTAAAAGGATGTTACTTTTAAATATCTAAGTTCTGTACATATTGGGCGTTTGCTTCAATAAAGTTGCGGCGCGGTTCTACTTTATCGCCCATCAGCATATCAAAAACTTGGTCCGCCTCAATGGCGTCACTAAGTTCAACCTGCAGCAATGTGCGTGATTCCGGGTCCATGGTTGTATCCCAAAGCTGGTCTGCATTCATTTCGCCCAGTCCTTTATAACGCTGAATACCCGGCTTTGGCGCTTTTGGAAGCTCGGCAAGGAGTGCATCCAGCCCTTTATCAGAATACACATAATGAACCGCTTTGCCCTGCTTAATTTGATAGAGCGGCGGCTGTGCTATATAAATATAGCCATGCTCAATTAATGGACGCATATATCGATAGAAAAAGGTTAATAATAACGTTCTGATATGAGCACCATCAACATCAGCATCGGTCATAATAACAACTTTATGATAGCGCGCCTTGGATATATCAAAATCTTCACCGATACCGGTTCCTAATGCCGTAATCATCGCCCGTACTTCATTATTGGATAAAATACGATCCAGACGTGCTTTTTCGACATTTAAGATTTTTCCGCGTAAAGGAAGAATTGCCTGATAATGACGGTCTCTTCCTGACTTTGCCGAACCGCCGGCAGAGTCACCCTCTACGATGTACAGCTCACTTTTAGAGGCGTCTTTGGAGGAACAATCAGCTAATTTCCCCGGCAGACTTGTTACATCAAGTGCACTTTTACGGCGTGTCAGCTCTCTTGCTTTTTTCGCAGCCAAACGTGCCCTGGACGCCATTAACCCTTTTTCTACAATAATTTTGGCAGTCGTAGGATTTTCATAAAGGAATTTAGAGAAGGACTCTGAAAATACACCATCGGTAATGGCACGTACCTCACTATTTCCTAATTTTGTTTTTGTCTGTCCTTCAAATTGCGGATCAGGGTGTTTTACAGAGACAATAGCTGTCAATCCTTCCCGGACATCCTCCCCGGACAAATTAGATTCATTATCTTTCAATAAACTATTCTTTTTCGCATAATCATTGATAGCACGTGTCAGTCCAGAACGGAAGCCAACCTCATGTGAACCGCCCTCATACGTATGAATATTGTTTGCAAAAGAATATAAACTCGTTGCAAAACCATCGTTGTATTGAATCGCGAGTTCCACAGCTATTCCTTGATCTTCCCCTTCAGCATAAAACGGGGCGTGTAATACTTCTTTATTTTTATTAATAAATTCAACATAAGAGCTGATTCCGCCCTCATAATAATAAGTCGCAGGCTCTTTCTCAGTACGCTTATCTTCAATGGAAATACGCAGTCCTTTATTTAAAAAGGCAAGCTCTCTTAAGCGCTGCTCCAACGTTTCATAATTATATTCTGTTGTTTCCGTAAAAATTTCCGGGTCTGGTATAAAATGGGTGACTGTTCCAGTAATATCTGTATCGCCAATAATCGTAATTTCCCCATCAGGCACACCTTTTTGAAAAGAAAGGTAGTGAACTTTCCCATCACGATGAACAGATACCTCTAAACTGCTAGAAAGAGCATTCACAACAGATGCACCAACACCATGAAGTCCACCGGAAACCTTATACCCGCCACCGCCGAACTTACCGCCGGCATGAAGTACTGTCATAATAACTTCCAGAGCCGGGCGACCTGTTTTCTTCTGTATATCTACAGGAATTCCCCGCCCGTTATCCTTCACAGTAATACTGTTATCTTCTTCAATAGTGACTTCAATATGATCACAATAGCCTGCCAACGCTTCATCGATACTATTATCGACAATTTCCCAGACCAGGTGATGCAATCCTTTTTCACTTGTAGAACCAATGTACATTCCTGGTCTTTTACGAACTGCTTCAAGACCTTCAAGCACTTGTATCTGATCAGCATCATAGGCTTGGTTTTCTGTAACTCTGTCTTCCATTGACATCTTCTCACACTCATTTCTATATGAATTACGCTTCATCAATTTACCACGGATAACCATCCGTAAATCTCCTGCCTCAAAATAAATTTATTTAGCGCGAGATAACGGACGTACTTTCCTGTTTCACTTAAGCTGTAATTTAGTGGAGAAAAATGTTCCACTTTAATTACGTTTCGATTTATATTTAAAAGAGCATATTCTGCGTTATTTTAGAGCAGAAATCTCTTGATTTTGTTGTCTGTTTAAGAAGTTATAAAATTGTTTACTTGTGAATAACTATTTATAAAAACAGCCATGTCCACCTCCAGGCGTCAAACTTTAGAGGGGTATACTTTAACCTGTTATTCATAATAATCTTCTAGATTACTGATCGTTGTTAAAATACCTGACCGCTTTCTTAACGTAGCTACAGATAAGGAACTGAAAAAAATATGATTTTCTGTAATCATCATAGATTTGGCCTTTTTTTCGGGACCGGAAACTTTTTTTTGCTGCTTCCATTCTTGTATCATCTGATACATTCCTGATGCATTTGTATATAAATCGTAATCAATGATCGCAATGACCTCCTGAGACCGGATAACGTTGTCATTGCCAATGTGAATGAACACGATCAATCGCTCCCTTTCTTCGGCTGTCTATTTGGGGTGAAGGGGGTATTTCAAAAAAACATAAATTTGATTTTCGGATCCTTCGTTAAAATAACAGCAGATTACAACTCTTTTTCATTTGTGGCAAACCCTTGGTGGACATGAAACAACTCTGCATTTTTCAGCGTTTCATGATGAATACCATCGATATTGGTCGTGGAAACAAATGTCTGTACCTTTCCCTGAATCGTATTTAGTAAGTGTGACTGACGATAATCATCGAGTTCACTTAATACATCATCCAGTAACAGAATCGGATATTCACCAACCTCTTGATAGATCAATTCGATTTCAGCCAGCTTAATCGACAATGCTGTTGTCCGCTGTTGTCCTTGTGAACCATACGTTTGTACATCCTTGCCATTCACAAAAAAGATCAGATCATCCCGATGCGGTCCAATCAACGTTGTGCCGCGTTCAATTTCTTTTTTACGGGCATCCTTAAAGGAATCGTGGTAGCTAGTAGTTATTTTCTCCTTATCCGCCTCTTCTGATACCTTTATTGTCGCATCATATTGAATTTCTAAGTTTTCTAGATTACGGCTGATGCCTTCATGAATCGGCCCGGCCCATTTTCTTAGCAACTCAAGGTAAACAAATCGCCTCTCCAACAAAAAAGAAGCATGCTCAACCAGCTGGTCTGTTAATACATCCAACATAGTTTCATCAGCAGAGTTCCTGCGTTGCAGCTGCTTTAATAAATGGTTTCTTTGCTTCAGTATTTTTTGATATTGAGATAAATGGTAGATATAAGTCGGCTGGATCTGACCTAACTCCATATCCATAAAACGACGGCGAATTTGCGGAGCTCCTTTAACGATGGTTAAATCCTCCGGCGCAAACATAACCACATTAACTGCACCTATATAATCACTTAACCGGTGCTGCTCCAAATGATTGATTTTTGCCCTTTTCCCTTTGGATGAAATGGAGATTTGCAAGGGGATAGATTGCTTTCTTTTAGTAATCTTGCCCTCTATTGTAGCATAATCTGAGTCCCAGCGAATGAGCTCTTTTTCCCGCATTGTACGATGAGAACGGGTAAAAGAGAGCACATAAATAGCTTCCATCAGATTGGTTTTTCCTTGTGCATTCTCGCCAATAATGACATTTACCTTATCATCAAATGTAATATCCAATGCTTCATAATTGCGATAATTGGTTAATTTTAACTGTTCAATATGCATGCTTTATTCCTCTTTAAGAATGATAAAGGACCCTATCTCATCTATTTCAAGGACATCTTCCGGATATAATTTTCTCCCGCGGCGATGTTCACGTTCGCCATTGACCACAGCACCTATATCTTGAAGATATACTTTAACCATTCCACCAGAATCTAAAAAGTTAATCAGCTTGATACATTGCCCAAGCGTTATATATTCCGTATCTATTTTTATCTGCTCATGCATAGATATCACCAAATGCTTTCTATTTATTTTATCTAAGTGTAACCGGCTGTATGTTTCACTTTATTTCCGCTATTATCTATTTTACTAAAGATTGATTAAAAAAGGAAGAATAGGCCTCAAATAATTGCAAAAAGATGCGTTATAGCGTTTTTAAGCTGTATTTAATGGGGGGAATTCTTATTTTTCCATTCTCTTCTTAGAGCGCGTTTTCTGTTGTTTTTTAGAGGGTGTATAAATGGACTTCTGTTTTTCTTTTTAATTCCCAAAAAGAAAAAGCCTTTCCAAACAAAAAAGCTTTTTCTTATCAGGTATAACTTTTACTTATTGTCTTATCCAACGTTTTTTTTAACGCGAAATGCATAAAAACATATTGTCCAATGTGTCTTAATATGTTCTTACTGGTAAAATTAGCTGCAGAATAGAATCATTTTCTACTGGGCGAATGATAAATGGACGCATGGCTCCAGTGAATTCGATTAATACTTCATCATATTCAATCGCTTTTAGCGCATCGATCATATATTTTGAACTGAAGGAGATTTTTAAGCTTTCCCCCTCAATCTGATCAGCCGTCACTTCTTCCTCAACATTTCCGATTTCCGGAGAATTACTTGATATTTGAATCAAGGTATCATCATTACTTGTAAACTTAACCACATTATTTCTTTCTTCTTTTGCTAATAAAGAAGCACGTTCAATTGATCTTAAAAGTGGTGTTGTTTTGATTTGAATGGTTGTTTTACTATGATCCGGGATTAATCTTGAAGTTTCCGGATAATTGCCATCTAATAATCGGGATAAGAAATTTAAATGTTTTGTACGGAAAAGAATTTGGTTATTGGTAACACTGATTTCTACTGTTTCCTCCGAATCATTTAAAATTTTATATAGTTCATTCAAGCTTTTTCCAGGTACAACGACCTGCTCGATAGAAACAGTTGCCCCTGCTACCGGAACTTCTCTTTTTGCCAGACGATGGCTGTCTGTTGCAGTAAATACAAGGTTTTGATCCTCTAATTTAATATTTACTCCAGTTAAAATTGGCCGGGTTTCCATCGTAGAAACTGCAAAAACAGTTTGTTTAATCATACTTTTTAATAAATCAATAGGCATCTCAAAGCTATTTTTTGTTTGTACCTGTGGAAGCAATGGGTATTCGTCTGCACTTTGCCCGTTTAAATTAAACTCTGATTTTCCAGAAGTAATCTTGACATTAAACTGCTCATCAACAACAATATCTACTTGTGATTCTGGAAGCTTCCGGACAATTTCAGGGAAATACTTCGCCTGCAGGACAATAGTTCCCTCTTCTATATTTTCAACATATACTTTATCTTCATCCTCTGCTGGAATATAAGATTCAATAGAAATATCAGAGTCACTCCCAGTCAATGTGACCCCATGTTGTTTCACTTCTATTTTCATTCCGGTTAATATTGGAATCACTGTCCTGGAAGATATTGCTTTCATTACATCTTGGACACCGGCAATGAGTTTATCTCTTTGTATTGTAAAACGCATTTATATTTCCTCCTTCTTTATAAAAAAAGCTTAGCGATAATAGTTTTTAATTTTTCCTAAATCAATGAAAAAAGGGTTCTATTATTTATTAATTATAATATAAAAGACAGTAATAATAGTAATAAGTGCTGTGGTTATTGTGGATAAGTGAAATTGATTTAAAAATATCAAAGTTTTCCACATGTGTATAACCTGTTTATATGTTGCGCTGTTTTTTCACATCATACACAGCTATGCATTATCATTAGCTGTAAGAATCCCACTTCAAGCATAGAGAAAGATCAAAAATTCTAAAGGGATGAAAAGAAAACCCCACCTGAATGAAGTTTCCCTTTATATGGATTTAAGCTTTTCTTTTAGTTCCTCAATATCCCGATCGAGTTCTGTATCTGTTTCAAGCAGCTTCGAGATTTTTTCATGTGCGTGAATGACTGTTGTATGGTCTCTCCCGCCAAATTCCTGACCAATTTTAGGTAACGAAGCATCTGTCAGCTCCCTGGATAGATACATGGCAATCTGTCTTGGGAATGCAATCGATTTGGTACGTTTTTTAGCAGGAAAATCCTCGAGACGGATATGATATCGATCCGCTACAACCTCCTGGATGGCAGGAATGGTAATTTCTTTTGGTTTATTACTTGGAATAATATCCTTCAAAGCATTAGCTGCCAAAGAAGCATCAATATCCTGATTTACTAATGAAGAATAAGCAACGACACGTATCAGCGCACCTTCCAGCTCCCGGATATTTGTATTAATTTGATTAGCGATATATAGCATGACTTCATTTGGAATATCTAATCCTTCTGCTTTGGCTTTCTTATTCAAGATAGCAATTCTTGTTTCTAAATCAGGAGGTGTAATATCTGTAATTAGTCCCCATTCAAAGCGCGAACGTAAACGATCCTCTAATGTAGGAATTTCTTTTGGCGGCCGGTCGCTGGAAATAATAATTTGCTTGCTTTCCTCATGCAGTGCATTAAACGTATGGAAAAATTCCTCCTGCGTTGATTCTTTTCCAGCAATAAACTGAATATCATCAATAAGAAGGACATCGATATTGCGATATTTATTGCGGAAATGATTCGATTTATTATCCATAATGGCATTGATAAATTCATTCGTAAATTTTTCAGAAGTCAGGTAAACTACTTTGGCATCTTTGTTATGCTCTCTTACATAATGCCCGATTGCATGCATTAAATGTGTTTTTCCTAAACCTACTCCACCATAGATAAATAATGGATTATATGCTTTGGCAGGAGCTTCGGCAACAGCTAATGAAGCTGCGTGTGCAAAGCGGTTTCCTGCGCCGATAACAAACGTATCAAATGTATATTTATCATTAAGCATAGATTTTGGAGAGTCTGATGCTTTAGCGTCAATATTTGGTTTTGGCATCGGTTTTTGATCGGACGGTTCTTCTACAGAATCAGGAATAATAAATTTTGCATTTAGACTTGTACCAGTGATTTGTTCTAAAGTCTGTGTAATTAAGTCTGTGTATTGTGTTTCCAGCCAGTCCTTCGTAAATTCATTTGGAGCAGAGATAACCAATGTATTTTTTTCTAAGTGAAGGGCCTTGGTGTTTTTCAGCCAGGTATCAAAGCTCGGCTTGCTTAGTTTTTCTTTTATAACATCCAGTGTCGCATCCCAAAGTTCCTCAATATTTTCCAAAGTTACTTTCACTCCTTTCGACCTAAGTTTAGAAAATGTAATGATCAGCATGATTAGCAATTAGGAAGGTTCCATTTGCAGATAATCTATTAAACGCAACCAGCTTGTTTGATTGCTATCAGTAATAAAAGTCTATATAAAAGGTAATTTCATTCCTGATGAAGAGAAAAATATGTTTGTCTGCTTTTATAAACCTCTAAAAATAGAAGAAAAAAGCCTCTCTCAATCTATTTTAATTTATTAGATGGAAAGGCAAACGTATTAATATTGTAAAGAAAGCTTAGCAAGCTGATCCAGAAAGGCACGGGTTTGCCTACGTCGGAACTGGGACTGAGATTACCGTCCTACTGAAAAGCCCGCTCCAAACCGCTGCACCTTTACCGACTAAATACGATCACATTGTGTGACGAATGTCGATGACAGGACATTGTGTCCATCGTACTTTCATAAAGTGAAAAAAAGACTGTGGATAAATAAAATGAGATTTTATATGTCATTCAATGCTACTATTAGAAACTGGTCATTGATATCATCAAAAATAAAATGATACATTTATATACGCTATCCACAACTTTGTAGAAAACTTTATCAAAAATCCGTGGAAAGAATATCCACAACTTATCCACATTTTGTGAATAAGTTTTTTAGGGCGAGATTATTTCCACAAACTAAAACATAAATATAATACCAAATAAAACCGAATAAATCAATGGCTTTCCAATAGTTATCCACATTTTCCATCTATTGTGTGCTTCAATTATAAACAACACTGTATTTTGTGATTATCTTGTTTATTTTGTGTGTGGATAGAAAAAAAGAGAGAAAAAATATTCGATAGAAATTGTGGATAATAAAGATGATTGCTAAAATAGAAATTTAATGAGTGCTGTATTAATCACTGTACTATTGCTGGAATGTTAGAAAATGATTTTCTCGTTGGTAGATGCAAAGATATAATTAGCAGGAGCAGAGAAATATCCTGAAATTAAAATGGGATAATGAAGAATTTATTTGGAAATAAATAAGATAGTAGCTGCTATATTCATTTGAAAATGTGTGAGAAACAGAGGAAACTGGAATTTTATTAAATAGCTGGTTGACAAAATGAATCATTTTTTCGTATAATATCAAGGACTGTCTAATTGATAAGTTATAAGCTATTTTAGTTTAAATATGAAACTTGGATTTTCCAAGGAGGTGCACACTCATGAAAAGAACGTTTCAACCAAATAATCGCAAACGTAAAAAAGTTCACGGCTTTCGCGCGCGTATGAGCACAAAAAATGGTCGTCATGTATTGGCTCGTCGTCGTCGTAAAGGGCGTAAAGTTTTATCTGCATAAGCCACTGACAACTATCAGTGGTTTTTTTTCTGTTATTTTAGAGGGGATTCACATTTTTGAATACCCGCTTGTATAGTTATTCACATAAAATTACATATTCTTTTCCTGATAAAGATGGACTAGCTATTCCAGTGTTAGGAGGAAGACTCGACTTGTTTTCTTTATTGGATGAATAGATGAGGATGTATGTGGGGTAAATTAAAAGGTGATGACGGTGAAAAAACAATTTCGAATTAAAAAAAATGAAGAATTTCAGGCAACTTTTAAGAATGGAAATTCTTTCGCAAATAGACAACTGGTCATTTATTATAGAAAAAAAGAAGGTCAGAAGCACTTTCGGATAGGGCTGTCTGTTGGGAAAAAAATAGGGAATGCCGTTGTCAGGAATCGTATAAAAAGATTGTTGCGGGCGTCTTTTCAAGCATTAGAACAAGATATTAAGCCTTGTTATGATATCGTAATCATTGCCAGGAATCAAACAAAAACAATGGATTACGAGATGATGAAAAGAAGTCTCTCGCATTTATTGTATAAAGAAAAGCTATTTAAGCATTCCAAATAGAAAAACAATATTTTATACTTTCGTACTTTGCAAGTTTAAGATAGAATTCACTATGTAAATAAGCTAAAATAGCTAGTAGAAGCATTGGGAATATTAAGGAGGAAAAGCTTTGCGCAAAAAATACGGGATTTTAATCACTTTTCTCGTGTTAGCGGTTTTTTTAGCTGGTTGTACCCAGATCAATGAACCGATTACACCCGAAAGTGAAGGATTTTGGAATACAATCTTTGTTTATCCATTATCTTGGATTATAACAGTGATTGCAGAATTTTTAAGTGAAAACTATGGCTTGGCGATTATTTTAGTAACAGTAGTTATCCGTTTAATATTAGTTCCATTGAACGTAAAACAGATTAAAAGCACAAGAGCAATGCAGGAAATTCAGCCGCAGTTACAGGAGCTGCAGCAAAAATATGCGTCTAAAGATGCAAATACACAGCAAAAATTACAGCAGGAAACGATGCAATTATTCCAGAAGAATGGTGTTAATCCATTAGCAGGATGTTTGCCAATTCTTGTACAGATGCCAATATTTATCGCGATGTATCATGCAATTATGCGTACGACAGAAATTGCTACACATGATTTCCTATGGTTCCAGCTTGGAACACCGGATTATATTTTACCAATTTTGACAGGACTATTTACTTTCTTACAGCAGAAATTAATGATGTCTACCAACTCAGCTGCGAGCAGTAATCCTCAAATGAGATTACAGCTGCAGATTATGCTTTATGTGATGCCGGTTATGATTGGTGTGATGGCATTCTTCTTCCCATCAGCACTAGCATTATACTGGGTAACAGGTAACGTATTTATGGTATTCCAAACACTTCTTATTAATAAGCCGATGATGTCAAAAAAATAATTTCTTATAATAAATGGGGGGGAAGTGATTTCCCCCATATTTAATAAGGAGATGAATCGTTATTCCCCGTACAATAAAATAATTTTTTTATAAATTAAAAGGGGAAATTACGGACACTCATGCTGTATAAATGGAGGGGAAGCTATTGAGAGAAGTAACTGCAAGTGGTCAAACAGTTGAAGAAGCGATTCAATCAGCTCTGGAGCAATTAGGAGTGGAAGAGAATCAAGTAGATGTTGAGGTCATTGATGAAGGTAAAAAAGGAGTATTTGGAATCTTTGGATCGAAGCGTGCTTTTGTAAAAGTAACTATCGCAAAGGATCCAATTGAAGAAACAGCTCAATTTATCAAAGAAGTTACTAGCAACATGAATCTCTCAGTAAAAATTGATGCAGAAGTAAACGAGAATCACGTAACGTATACGATGCATCATGAAAATATTGCACAGCTCATCGGAAAACGTGGACAGACTCTGAATGCACTGCAATATTTAGTTCATTTAGCCATTAATAAACATAATGAAACGTATTATACGGTGACCTTAGATGCAGAAGGGTACCGTGCAAGAAGAAAAGAAACATTGGAGTCACTTGCGTTAAAAATGGGTGATAAAGCACAGAAAACAAAGAAGAAGGTAGTGCTGGAGCCAATGCCGGCATTTGAACGTAAGATTATCCATAGTGTCCTGCAAGATAAAGAAGTTTCTACTTATTCTGATGGTGTTGAACCGCATCGGCATGTTGTTATTAAACCGTAAAACCAGAGCTTGAGCGATTATATTTTCTCAGGCTCGGTTTTTTATATAATAGGTAAGATAACGAAAGAAATACGTTTCATTGATATATATATATATGTTTTCAAAGTCAATTCTTATCCGAAATAGATTTTGTAGTTTAATTAAACAGATGAATCCTTTTTGACATTTTTAATTTTAGGAGTATCCCTATCCTGAATTGAAATGGTATCAAGAAGGATTTTTTTATTTCTATATAAACTTTGATAATGAGGAGCCTATAAAAGGAAAGCTTTTTATCTTGGATATACACATATACTTGAAGTGGTTTTTAAATAATTACAATAATCCATTGCGGAACATAAATGGAAAAAACACGTTATGCACATGTGGATAACATTACATGCGTAGAAACTAAAACATTTTTTGTGGATAAGTTTCTTTTTTTTAAAATCTATGTTATTCTTGATTGTTAGTGATAATAAAAATTAACGATTTAATTATAGATATAGAATGAAGGTAAGGCAGGTGAACAGAATGGATACAGATACAATAGCAGCGATATCTACTCCAGTTGGTGAAGGGGCTATTGCCATTGTGCGTTTAAGCGGACCAGAAGCGATTTCGTTAGCATCTGATGTGTTTCAAGGAAAGAGCCTGAAAGAGGCAGATTCCCATACAATTCATTATGGGAAAGTAATTGATCCGGTAACGAAAGAGCTGGCAGAAGAGGTCATGGTATCTGTCATGCGTGCTCCGAAAACATTTACGCGGGAAGATATTGTCGAGATTAATTGTCATGGCGGTTTAGTATCTGTGAACCGTGTGTTAGAGATTGTGCTGGCAAAAGGAGCGCGTCTGGCAGAGCCGGGTGAATTTACAAAACGTGCTTTTTTAAACGGCCGTATTGATTTATCACAGGCAGAAGCAGTTATGGATTTAATACGTGCGAAGACAGATAAAGCAATGAATGTGGCACTAAAACAAATGGATGGACGTCTGTCGAAGCTTATCCAGACGCTAAGGCAGGAGCTTTTAGAAACAGTTGCCCATGTAGAGGTAAATATCGATTATCCAGAGTACGATGATGTAGAGGAAATGTCGCATACCTTGATGGAGGAAAAGACCAAAGAGGTAGGAGAAGAAATAGAAAAGCTGTTGGAGGTTGCGGCACAGGGGAAAATCCTCCGTGAAGGACTGGCAACAGCGATTATTGGACGGCCAAATGTTGGCAAGTCTTCCTTAATGAATACGTTAGTACAGGAAAATAAAGCAATTGTAACGGAAATCCCAGGGACAACAAGAGATATTATTGAAGAATATGTGAATGTCCGCGGTGTTCCATTGCGGTTAGTCGATACCGCCGGGATCCGGGAAACCGAGGATATTGTCGAGCGTATCGGTGTGGATCGCTCCAGACAGGTATTGAAGGAATCAGATTTAATTTTATTTGTATTAAATTATAATGAATCTTTGAGTGAGGAAGATAAAAAATTATTTGAAGCTGTTCAAGGATTAGAGTATATTGTTATCATCAATAAGACAGACTTAGAGCAGAAATTAGATTTAGAAGAGGTACAGGCATTTGTAGAAGGGAAGCCAGTCGTAACAACTTCCTTAATTGAAGAGCAGGGCGTTGATCAACTGGAGCAGGCAATTGCCGATACCTTTTTTTCTGGTGAAGTAGATGCAGGAGATTTAACGTATGTATCCAATGTACGTCATATCCAGCTGTTAAAGCAGGCAAAACAAGCACTAGATGATGCACGTGAAGCGATTGAACTCGGGATGCCAATGGATATTGTCCAAATTGATGTGACCCGCTCGTGGGAGTTTATGGGGGAAATCATTGGGGATACAGCAAGCGACAGCCTGATCGATCAATTATTCTCTCAGTTTTGCTTAGGAAAGTAAATTTATTGTTTATATAAAAGGAAAGGAAGAAAAAAATGACTTACAATGCAGGAAATTATGATGTCATTGTTGTTGGAGCCGGTCATGCCGGAGTAGAAGCGGCGTATGCTTCTGCCCGTATGGGAGCAAAAACATTAATGCTGACATTGAACTTAGATATGATCGCATTTATGCCTTGTAACCCATCCATCGGCGGACCTGCAAAAGGAATTGTGGTACGGGAAATTGATGCACTTGGCGGAATAATGGGGAAAATTATTGATAAAAGCTATATTCAAATGCGGATGCTGAATACGGGGAAAGGTCCGGCTGTACAGGCATTACGTGCGCAGGCTGATAAGCCGGTATATATGCAGGAAGTAAAGAATCTGGTTGAAAATGAACAGAACTTAACAGTTCGCCAGGGAATGGTAAATTCTCTTATTGTAGAGGACGGTATTTGTAAAGGGGTAATTACGGAAACAAAGGCAGCTTATTACGCCAAATCTGTTATTGTGACTACCGGAACATTTATGCGCGGTAAGGTACTGATGGGTGATTTAGAATATGAAAGTGGTCCAAATAACCAGCGTGTGTCGATTAAATTATCGGAGAACTTAGAGGAATTAGGCTTTGAATTAACACGTTTTAAAACAGGTACGCCGCCGCGTGTCAACAGTCATACGATTGATTATTCCAAAACTGAAATTCAACCGGGAGATGATAATCCGAAAAGTTTCTCTTATGAAACAACAAAGGTTATTGAGGATCAGATTCCGTGCTGGTTAACGTATACGAATGAATTTACACATGAAGTGATTAATGAAAATCTGACGCTTTCAGCTATGTATTCTGGAATGAAGCGGGGAACCGGTCCAAGATATTGTCCATCTATTGAAGATAAAATTGTCCGTTTTAATGATAAGCCGCGTCATCAAATTTTCTTAGAACCAGAAGGAAGAAATACAGAAGAAGTGTATGTGCAGGGACTGTCAACATCATTACCGGAATCCATTCAGCATGAAATGGTAAAATCCATTCCTGGTCTGGAAAATGCAGAAATTATGCGTGCCGGCTATGCGATTGAGTATGATGCTGTAGTGCCGACACAGCTTTGGCCGACACTGGAAACCAAACGTTTACCAGGACTATTCACAGCCGGACAAATTAACGGAACTTCCGGTTATGAAGAAGCAGCCGGTCAGGGGTTAATGGCTGGAATGAACGCCGCAGCAAAAGTAACAGGCAAGGACCCGATTATTTTAGATCGTTCTCAAGCTTATATTGGTGTGATGATTGATGATTTAGTAACAAAAGGGACGAATGAACCTTATCGCTTACTGACATCACGTGCAGAATATCGTTTGTTACTTCGTCATGATAATGCAGATTTACGTCTTACCGATATTGGCTATGACTACGGGTTAATTTCTGAGGAAAGATATGCAGCTTTCACGGCGAAGAAAGAACAGGTGGAAGCAGAGAAAAAACGTTTAAATAATATAGTTGTTAAACCGACAGAAGAAGTACAAAGTGTTATGAAATCTGCCGGCGCTGCACCAATGAAAGAAGCAGTTAAAGCATACGATTTATTAAAACGGCCTGAATTAACGTATGAATATGTAGATCAAATGATTGAAAGTGATAATGACCTTAGCGATGATGTAAAAGAGCAGGTAGCAATTCAAATAAAGTATGAAGGCTATATAAAAAAAGCAAAAGAACAAGTAGCAAGAATGCTTAAAATGGAAGATAAGAAGATACCAGCAGATATTGATTATAGTGTTATCAATGGAATTGCCACAGAGGCAGTTGAAAAACTGAAAAAAGTCCGCCCGCTTTCTGTCGGACAAGCATCCAGAATCTCTGGTGTAAATCCTGCTGATATTTCTATCCTGCTTGTTTATATCGAACAAGGAAATATTGCCCGGGTTGCAAATGAATAGTAGAAAGCTTTGTATTTGCCAAATCTTTGGCGGAACTTGTAAATAAGAAAGCATAAAACCTTCCTATTTACGAATAAAATAGCGGCGTTATCTATACGTCGCTATTTTTCTAAATAGAATATAGCGTTTTCTATTTTGATGTATAGATAGAGCATGCATCTGGCAGGGGAGAGGATTGCTCTTCCTGAAAAAATGCATACATAAATATATTGGTAAACTGTAATAGTAAATAGTGGCTTGCTATAAGGTTTACTTTTAAACATAAGATAATACATTATATATTAATTTACATAAAATACCATTTATATAGAAGGGGATTATTATGAAACCAGAACAATTTGTACAAGCATTGGCGGAAAAGGGAATAACATTAAATGAATCCCAGCAAAAAGCATTTGATATTTATTTCAAAGAGCTTGTCGAATGGAATGAAAAAATAAATTTAACAGCAATTACAGAAAAAGAAGAAGTCTATGAAAAACATTTCTATGATTGCATTACCGCAGCCTTCTATACAGATATGACGCAGGAGCTATCTATTTGTGATATTGGTGCAGGAGCGGGGTTTCCAAGTATTCCATTGAAAATATGTTTTCCGCATTTAAAAATAACCATTATTGATTCTTTAAAAAAACGGATTACTTTTTTAAATCACTTAGCAAATAAACTGGAACTGACTGGTGTCGCATTTTACCATGATCGTGCGGAGAATGCAGGAAAAAATGAAGTGTTCCGGGAACAATATGATCTAGTAACTGCCAGAGCAGTAGCCAGAATGTCTGTATTGAGCGAATTATGTCTCCCATTTGTGAAGAAAGGTGGTTATTTTGTTGCCATGAAAGGTTCGCAGGCAAATGAGGAGCTGGAAATAGGTAAAGCTGCGATTGAATTGCTTGGGGGTGAGGTAGAATCAATGAATACCTTTACACTTTCTCAGGATGCCGGGGAACGCTCCATTATTAAAATTGCTAAGAAACGTAAAACACCAAAAAAATATCCCAGAAAAGCCGGATTGCCAAATAAAGAGCCGATTGAATAAAATTTCAGACAGATACGCTTTAGATTATTTAAACGCATTTTATATTTTTTCAGCGGTATGTATGGTAAAATAAAACTATACATACCAATTGTTTGTTGTTGTATTATGTGAAGCATTGATGCTATTATAGGAATGTTATAGGTGTTGATTTACTAGATGAATTCACTAAATATTTATTCAAGAAAAAATAGAGAGCTTTTGTTAAATGCAGAGCCTCGATACCGAACTCTCTTTATTTTTAAGATAAGGAAATAGGCAGAGTTAACGAACCAATAAAGATAATGTTTCACGTGAAACATTATTTTTTACACTTTAAGAAAGTATACAAAATTCAAGGAAGAAAGTATCGCAACTAAGACTGTCACCTAAAAGCTTGGTGACAATCAAGTTTTCTTTAAGTGAAGAGCAAGTGTGAATGTAATATGCATAATCTCTGATAGATAAAGTAAACTTACAGCCAGTTATATTGCAAGAAATTTTTGCATAAAGCTTCGAGCTTTTATTTATATAGATGGAATAATGAGTTTGTTAAATTTAGAAGGTGGTGTCAGCAAGTGGTAAGTCCTTTTAATCGGATATTTGGAAAAAGCGATAAGGATCCAATAGATACAGATAAGGTTTCCTATTCTTCAGATGAAGTGATTCAAATCGATATCGATAAAATTCAGGCTAATCGCTACCAGCCACGAACGATTTTTCAAGAGGAAAAGATAAAAGAATTAGCACAAACCATACACACACATGGCATAATTCAGCCAATTGTCGTTCGTAAATTAGATGATGATTCCTTTGAATTGATTGCAGGGGAGAGAAGATGGAGAGCAGTTCAGCATTTGGGCTGGAAACAAGTGTCGGCAATTATTCGTGAAATGAGCGATACAGAAACAGCTTCTGTTGCGCTTATTGAAAACCTGCAGCGTGAAGAATTGACTGTCATTGAAGAAGCTATTGCATATAATAAGCTGTTGGAGCTGCATAATTTGACGCAGGAAGCACTAGCGCAGCGTCTTGGTAAAAACCAGTCTACAATTGCAAATAAACTGCGCTTATTAAAACTGCCGCAAGAAGTACAGGATGCTTTGTTAGAAAAATTAATAACAGAAAGGCATGCCCGTGCTTTGATTAAGTTAAAGAATGAGGAACAGCAGCTGCTTGTGTTAAAAGAAATTCTTGAGAAAGAATGGAATGTGAAGCAAACAGAAGAGCGAATTGCTAAAATTAATGAACCAAAAGATGAGAAGAAGAAGACAAAACCGAAATTAAAGGGTATTAATAAAGATGTCCGGATTGCTATGAATACAATCAGACAGTCCCTCAACATGGTTTCAGATACTGGTGTCGATGTAGAATCAGATGAGCAGGAACTGGATGATTACTATCAAATAACGATTAAAATACCAAAACAAAAATAGCAGCAGAATTACTGGCATATATATTTCTTTGCCCATCTTCCATTAGATGGGTATTTATTTTGAAGTAATGGAAGACGGAGGCATTTTCTAGTGGTACTTTATATTATTCTATATTAAAATTAAATTAAAATATGCTAGAATGCATCGTAATTTCAAAAAAAATGCTATGATAGTGAATATAGAAGTGATTGCTCAAGTTTTTTATCAAGAAAGATTTGAACAACCTCCGGGTAAGGTAGGTGTCAACATGGGAAAAATTATATCCATCGCAAATCAAAAAGGTGGCGTTGGAAAGACAACATCGTCTGTGAATGTCAGTGCTTGTTTAGCTTCGTTGGGGAATAAAGTATTACTCGTTGATACAGACCCTCAAGGCAATGCAACAAGTGGTGTTGGTGTGAATAAGGCAGATGTGAATCAATGTATCTATAATGTATTAGTAGAGGATACACCGGCAGAAGACGTCATTGTTCCTTCCAATTTAGAGAATTTAGATATTATTCCTGCCACAATTCAGCTGGCAGGATCAGAAATTGAACTTGTTCCGATTATTTCAAGGGAAATTCGCTTGAAATCTGCATTAGGTGAGATAAAAGATCAGTATGATTATATTATTATTGATTGTCCTCCCTCCTTGGGCTTATTGACAATCAATGCATTAACTGCATCAGATACGGTAATGATTCCAGTACAATGTGAGTATTATGCATTGGAAGGCTTGAGTCAGCTATTAAATACGATAAGGCTGGTGCAAAAGCATTTAAATAAAGAATTAATGATTGAAGGAGTCCTTTTAACGATGCTGGATGCACGTACCAATCTTGGCATTCAAGTAATTGAAGAAGTGAAAAAATATTTTCAAGACAAAGTATTTGAAACCATTATTCCAAGAAATGTTCGTTTGGGTGAGGCACCGAGTCACGGTCAGCCGATTATTTCTTATGATTCCAAATCTCGTGGTGCAGAGGTATATCTTGATTTAGCGAAGGAAGTGATGACAAATGCCGAGAGGGTTAGGTAAAGGAATTAATGCGTTGTTTCCAGAAGCTGAAAAAGACAGTAAAGATCATATTCAAGAGATTGAAATATCTAATTGTCGTCCCAATCCTTATCAGCCAAGGAAGAGCTTTCAAGCAGATTCTATTGAAGAGCTGAAGGATTCCATTAAAGAATATGGTGTTATTCAGCCAATTATTGTCCGAAAAAGCCTCAAGGGTTTTGAAATTGTTGTCGGTGAAAGAAGGTTTCGGGCGGCAAAAGAAGCAGGACTCAGGACTATTCCTGCTATTATCCGGGAATTAACGGATGAACGCATGATGGAAGTTGCATTATTAGAAAACCTGCAGCGTGAGAACCTGACTCCCATTGAAGAAGCACAAGCCTATGCGAATTTAGTAGAAAAGCTGAAAATTACACAGCATGTCCTTTCTGAAAGGTTAGGAAAAAGCCGCTCTCATATTGCAAATATGATTCGTTTATTATCCTTACCTGATGAAGTGATTGCTCATATTAATAATGGTGATCTGTCTATGGGGCATGGACGGGCACTTCTTGGCCTAAAAGATCGGGATGCAATCCTTGTTCTGGCTAATAAGATCCGCAAAGAAAAATTGAATGTCCGGCAGGTAGAAAAGCTTATTATCGAAATGAACGAAAAACAGATAAAGAAACAGAAGAAAAAGCCGAAAAAGGATATATTTATCCAGGAAAGAGAAACGGTACTTCGGGATACACTTGGAACAGCTGTCCATATTCATAAAGGGAAGAAAAAAGGTAAAATAGAAATTGAATTTTACAATGATGATGATCTAAACCGTATATTGGAATATCTTGAAAAATAATAAATAGCCGATGTATTCTTTATGACTATTCATGAGAATATAACGGCTATTTTTTTATGGTTATAGATGAAAATATTGAGTATACAAAGGACAAGGAATTTGATGAGATTCAAGCTAATACGATGATTTTGGACTATTTATCCAAAAATAATTATATAACACGAAAAGAAGTAGAAAGACTTTGCGGTTTTTCGCCAGCTACAAGTAAGAGGATCTTAAAAGGTTTAAGAGATCAGGGAAAAATCGTTTTAGTGGGTCAAAATAAATCCAGTAAGTACCAATTAAAAGAATAAGCGGTCTGTAAATGAGCCGCAAATCAAAAATATTAAAAAACTGTATTTAAATGGGATTTCTGGGAGTTATAGTAAAAGGAATTTTTTAGGGGAATTAAAATTGCAAATATAGATGTCTATGGAAAGTAAATCATAAGACAAGATACCGCCCGGTTATCCTGTCTTTTTTAATATTCATTTACATAGATAGCTGATTATGATGTAGAATGCTTTTACTACAATATTATAACTCATATTGGAATATAATGGTTAAAAAGTTTCCTTAAAGAAAAATAATAGACAAGATAAAATTTACTTGACAAAATGAAATACACTGCATAAAGTAGGTGTTAGATAATAAAGTTTACCGTATGCAAAAATAAAGGGAGGAAGAAAATGGAGAACGTTTGGAAGAAAGCACTTTGCTTGGCTATGGTAATAGGAATATTATTTTTAGCAGCTTGCGGGTCAGATAGTAAAGAAGGAAATGCAAGTGAAGAAGAGGGCGATGAACCAATTGAAATTGTCACAACAATTGCGCAAATAGGCGAGCCCTTATCTGTCATTGGCGGCGATCTAGTACACGTAGAAAGTCTAATGGGACCATCTGTGGATCCGCATTTATATAATCCTACACAAAGCGATATTTCTAAGTTGTATGATGCAGATATTATTTTTTTCAATGGCTTAAATTTAGAAGCAAATATGGTTGAACCATTAGAGGCTATTGGAACAGAAAAGCCAGTATTAGCAATCGGTGAAACATTGCCGGAGAGTGTTCTTTTAGACGATGAGGAAGAAGCAGGAGCTACTGATCCACACATATGGTTTGATTATCACTTATGGCAGGATGCACTGGATGCAGCTGTAGAAGAATTGAAAGAATATGCTCCAGAGCATGCAGATACCTTAGAAGCAGGGAAGCAGGAGTATTTTGCACAATTACAAGCGTTAGATGAAGAAGCGGCTAAATTACAAGATATTCCTGAAGCACAACGTGTATTAGTAACAGCCCATGATGCATTTGGTTATTTTGGCAAATTGCATGATATAGAAGTCATTGGTTTACAAGGGTTAAGTACGGAGAGTGAAATTGGTGTATCTGATATTAATGATACAATTACGATCATTGCAGAGAATCAAGTTCCGGCAATTTTTGTTGAAAGCAGTGTAAATCAGGACTCCATCAATGCAGTTATCGAAGGAGCTGCCGATAATGGTGTAGAAGTGGAAGTCGGCGGAGAATTGTATTCTGATGCAATGGGAGAAGCAGGATCAGAAGAAGGCACATACATCGGAATGTATAAGCATAATATAGACACAATCTATGAAGCTTTATCTGGAGGAGATGAGTAAGGTGGCAGCAGCTGTTATAAGCGTAGATGGTTTATCCGCTTCCTATCAAAAAAATACCGTATTGCATGATGTAAATTTTCAAGTTAGAGAAGGAACCATTACAGCAATTGTCGGACCCAATGGAGCTGGCAAATCAACGCTAATTAAAACCATGTTAGGCCTGCATCCCAAACTGACAGGAAATGTAAGATTTTGGGATGATGCTTTTAAAACAGCAAAAAAGAAAATCGGATATGTGCCTCAACGCGGCTCTGTGGACTGGGATTTTCCGACAGATGCACTGGATGTTGTAACCATGGGCTTATATGGGAAGATAGGCTGGTTTCGGATTCCTTCTAAAAAGCATAAAGAAAAGGCGATGCAAGCTTTAAAGAAAATGGGAATGGAAGCTTATGCACATCGGCAAATCAGTCAGTTATCAGGAGGGCAGCAGCAGCGGGTATTCTTAGCACGTGCATTGGCCCAGGATGCTGAGCTGTACTTTATGGATGAACCACTGGCCGGAGTAGATGCGTCCACAGAAAAAGCAATTATGGCTATTTTGAAGGAATTAAAAAGCAGGGGAAAGACTGTATTGGTCGTCCATCATGATTTACAAACAGTTCCTGAATATTTTGATCATGTTTTATTTTTAAATAAAAAAGTATATGCACATGGTGAGACAGAAAAAGTATTTACCAAAGACAATATTGCAACAACGTATGGTGGAGATATGCAATGGGTTGGAAAGGGAGATCAATATGTTATCCAATCTACTTCACACTAATACGATGTGGGTTATGACAAGTACCATGATTCTGGGAATTGCTGCTGGAGGAATTGGCTGCTTAGCTTATTGGAAAAAGCAAAATCTGATGAGTGATGCTTTATCCCATGCAGCACTTCCCGGAGTTGTTGTAGCTTTCTTCATTATACAGGAAAAAAATCTGCTGCTGCTTGTTATCGGTGCAGCAATCAGTGCTCTCTTAGGAGCATTCCTTATTCAATGGATCACCAATACATCAAGAATTACAGAAGATACGGCAATGGGGATGATATTATCGGTCTTTTATGGCGGCGGTGTGATGCTGCTAGCTATTGCAAATCGCTCTGCCGGAGGAAACCAGAGTGGGCTAAACAGCTTTATATATGGGCAGGCGGCAGCGATGGTCCGTTCCGATGTCATTACGATGATGGTGTTAGCATCTATTGTTATTTTCATCATTTTCATCGCTTTTAAAGAATGGAAATTATTTTTGTTTGATGCTTCCTTTGCAAAAGGGATCGGATTATCTGTTCGTGGTATGAATGTGCTTTATACCACAGTACTGGTCACAACAATTGTGATTGGAATACAGGCTGTTGGTGTTATTCTGATGGCAGCCATGCTAATTATTCCGGCTGTCAGCGCGAGGTATTGGACGCATTCCTTTAAAATGATGATTATCCTTTCTTCTGTTGTCGGCGGTATATCTGGTGCAGCTGGTACCTGGATAAGTTCTACGGGAAGCGGATTGCCGACAGGACCATTTATTGTGTTGGTTTCTGCGACTATTTTTGTTCTTTCTTTGTTATTTGGGAAGGAAAAAGGAATTATTATCCGTTTCATTCAGTTTAAAATACAGCAGCGATCCTCTAAAGAAGATTATCCATTGACAGCCGGAAAAGGAGGGTCACAATGACATATACGATGTGGATTATTTTAACAGCATCACTTGTAGGCCTTTCCTGTGGCTTAATTGGTGTATATCTCATTTTGAAAAAGCAGGCGATGATGGCGGATGCCATTAGCCATACGGTGCTATTAGGAATTGTATCAGCTTATCTGGTGACACAGCAAATGACAGGAACAGCGATGCTGGTGGGCGGTATTTTAGCTGGACTTCTCACGGCATTCCTTGTTCAATCGCTTAATAACTTAAAGGTGCAGCATGATGCTTCACTGGGAATTGTATTTACAACATTGTTTGCAATCGGGGTTATTCTCATCTCTACCTCTGTTGGTAACGTACATTTAGATGTACAGCATGCCTTGATGGGAGAGATTACATTTGTTCCATTTGCAACGATAGATATTCCTTTGATTGGAGCTGTTCCAAAAGCAACAGCATTACTTGGCCTTGTCTTAATTGTAGTGATTTTCTTCATCATTGCCTTTTATAAGGAATGGAAAATTACCTCTTTTGATCCGGCATTAGCAGCAAGTATCGGTATTCCAGTCGTTTTCTTTCACTATTTATTTATGACACTTGTATCGATAACAACAGTGGCTTCTTTCGATGCAGTTGGTGCGATACTAGTAGTTGCGATGCTGATTACGCCGGCAGCAGCGGCTTATTTATGGACGGATAAGTTAGTTGTCATGCTGTTTCTAAGCGGCGGATTTGGGGTATTATCTGCCATCACAGGTTATTGGGTAGCAACATGGCTCGATACGTCTATTTCCGGGTCGATGGCATTTGCAACGGGATGTATCTTTTTTATAAGTTTTATCTTTTCACCAAAGCATGGGCTGATTTCAAAATGGGTGCGACCTGCGGGAGTCAGTGAAGAGCAAGGAATATAGGAGATTTTCATAAAAAAAAGGATTTTCATATCGAGCAGGATATGGAGTTCCTTTTTCTTTTGCACTTTAAGAAAGTATACAAAAATTAAAGGAATAAAGTATAAGCGCAACTAAGGCAATCCTACGCCTTTCAGGCTTGGCTTGCCAAGTTTTCTTGATTATACTATGGATAAAAGAAAAATGTTTCACGTGGAACATGTAATAAACAAGAGGTATCTGTAAAGTGAAATTTTACTTCGTTTTCGTTTTATAAATGTGGGACGGCGGGGGATTGCTAAAATCATTGGAGACTGCAATGGTTTGTCCCATTTAAAACCGTTACGGTGTAGTAAAACCTCATAAACATAGGAGGAGCAGGAAGTGGCTTTATTTGGAACGATTGTTAATTTAGTATTTATTATTATTGGAAGTATTATTGGTTTGTTTTTCACAAAAATCCCGGAACGGTTTAAAGAGACAGTGATGAATGGAATTGGGCTGGCAATCGTTTTAATTGGTCTGCAAATGGCATTACAAACGGAGCAAATTATTGTTGTCTTATTAAGCTTATTATCTGGAGCAATCATTGGCGAGGGGTTAAAGATAGAAGAAGGGTTAAATCGTTTTGGAACATGGATAGGCTATCGTTTTGCCGCTAATGAAAATGATACCAGCATTTCTCAAGGCTTTGTGACAGCTTCTCTTATATTTTGTGTCGGAGCAATGGCAATTATTGGGTCTTTAGACAGCGGCATCCGTGGAGATCATGGTATTTTGATTACCAAAGGGATTATTGATGGCTTTACTTCTCTTGTCTTAACAACGACATTAGGTATTGGTGTTATCTTATCAGCTATTCCAGTTGTACTTTACCAGGGAACGATTACACTTTTGGCAACGCAAATTGACAGGTGGGTGCCGGCTGCTTTTTTAGATGGATTAATTGTCGAGCTGACAGCCGTTGGCGGGCTGCTTATTCTTGCAATTGGATTAAATTTATTAAATATCACTAAGATTCGGATTGGAAATTTATTACCCAGTATTTTGACCGTGGTGCTGGTTTATTATGTGTTTACTTTGTTTTAAAAACAAAAAATAGCAAAAATCGGGTGGAGATGCCCGATTTTTTCGATCTATTGTAATCAACTGGGGAGGAAAATTTTCCGATGACAGTTTCACTTTACATCATATTCCGGCTGTATGAGAATGCTGGGCATAGGTTAATTGATTATCAATTTGTTTAAGTATACCTGCTATTTCTAAAGCCATGTCCATTACCAGAGATAGGCGGGTGTTTTGTAAAACTGTATGCTCCATAAAGCCGCTGACATTGACAACGCCGGTAATGTTCATATTGCCAACCTGCGGGAGTTGTTTGTTAAGAGCAAGACCGGGCTTTAAAGGTTTGTTTTCAGCAATAATACTTCCGACAGAGCTGCTTTTGCCCAGACATGCATCAATGGCAATCAGATAAGGTTTATCATGTTTTTTATAAATGCTATGGAGTGCTTCTCTTAAGTTAACAGCATGGACTGGGTCATGAACTGTTCCATAGACATGTAATTTTCTTGGTCTCATTTCCTCAAAATAAGTGCCGGCGAGCGGACCTAATGCGTCTCCTGTAGAACGATCGGTGCCAATAAAGATGGCAATATAATTATTTGCTTTCAAAGGAAACCAGGGAAATACTTGCTTAGATAACGTTTTAGCTATATCGGGTTGTTTATAATTTGCTTTGAAATAGTCTGATTGTCTGCGCAGGCTTGTTTTTAGATTCATAGCAGTTCCTCCAAAATCATATTGTTACAGTATACGGTAAATTACGAAGAACTATACGTATGAATTGGAGGAAATACCATGTGGAGAAGAGGTCTGCAATGGATGGCGTTAATCCTTGGTGCAACGATTGGTGCCGGATATGTATCAGGAAGAGAGCTGTGGCAGTTTTTTGGGCATGAGAGTGGACTGGCTATTGTGATATTTGCTTTTCTTTTTTCATTTTGCTGTTATGTGATTATGGCGATTAGCTATCAGATGAAAAGTGTAAATTATTTACCTGTTTTAGAAATCATAGCCGGAAAAAAGCTGACAAAGGTATTTGACGGATTAATTCTTTTGTATCTTTTTACGACCACCATGATTATGATTGCAGGAAGCGGGGCGGCAGGACAGGTATTCCACTTACCATATAGTGTTGGAATCGCGATTACTGGAATTTTACTTGTGCTGCTATTTCTAAAAGGAATAAAAGGATTGCTTACTGTAAATGAATTTATTTTACCAGTTCTGATTACCGGACTTTTATATGTATTAGCCTTGTATGTCTCTAATGAGAATTTACAGCTGTTTGCATATTGGCATGAGCAGCGTAACTGGTTTGCAGCGTTTCCTTTTACGGCATTGAATATTCTTCCTTTAGTAGCTATTTTAGGGGCAATTGGAAGCAAGGTAAAGGGCAGAGGAGAAATGCTGGTTTGCTGTATTGGTACCGGACTGTGCTTAGGCACCGTTTCGTATATTTATAATAGCAGCCTGATTCAAATTGCAGATGAAATCATGCTGTATGAGATTCCTTTATTCGCTATTTTAAAAGAGTTTCCATTAGCGATGATTTTATTTATGTCTACCCTTCTCTGGCTGGCTATTTTTACAACTGCTGCTGCAGGGATGCTGGGCATTGCTACGAGAGTACAGTCATTTTTAAAAGAAGAAAAACCCATGTACCTCATCGTGTTTATTTCTGTATTGCTTATGCTGCCATTGACAGGATTTGGTTTTGCTAACCTGATAAATTTTCTCTATCCCTTATATGGTGTCCTCAATTTATATATTTTAGCAAGGTTATTAACATATCCATTATGGAGCAGAATTAAATAAGCAATTAGATTTTGAGTAAACTACTTAAAAATGTATGTAACTATAATGCTTAATGGTTAAAAGAAGTAAGTATAAATGTATAATACGAAAAATATAAGATTTGTACGTTTACATTTTTGCAGAAGGGAAATACATTATGGTAATATTTTTTGAGCATCCATTGTAAAGATGCTGGTATGGAAAGTGAAAGGAGTTATTACTGTATGAATTTTATAAATAATCAATTAGACAAGCTATGGGATTATTTGAGCAGTCCGGAGCCCTGGTTAGCTATTTTAGAGGGAGCAATCCGAATTGTTCTGATTATCTTTGTTTCTTGGCTGGTTGTTCGTATTGTGCGGAAAATAGTAGATAAATTATTTGTACAAAGGCAGCATGGACCGATAAGGATTCCAAAACGCCGGGAAGATACGCTGAAAAAATTGATCAAGAGTGTGGTTGCCTACGTAGTCTATTTTATGGCGATTGTGATGGTGTTACAGGTCTTTAACTTTCAAATTGGACCCCTGTTAGCCGGAGCTGGTGTTGCAGGCTTAGCGATCGGTTTTGGGGCACAGAATCTTGTCCGTGATATCATCTCAGGCTTCTTTATTATTTTTGAGGATCAATTTTCAGTAGGAGACTATGTTTCCACTGCAGGAATTGAAGGAACAGTTGAAGAAATTGGATTACGCACGTCAAAAATAGTCTCCTGGACAGGTGAGCTGAACATCGTTCCCAATGGAAATATTACGCAAGTTATCAATTACTCATCCCGAAATGGACTGGCTGTTGTAGATGTGAATGTGCCATATGAAAGTGATGTTGCTCAGGTAGAGCAAATTATTCAGGAAGTAGCTGAAACACTGCCGGATAAGTATGAATTTATTTTAAGTGTTCCTGAGATTATCGGTGTTCAAAACCTGGATGTCTCTCATTTTGTTGTTCGTGTTATTGCTGAAACAGAGCCTGTCTTCAAATGGGCGGGAGAGCGGAATATACGTAAAGAAATTCAAGATAAGCTATATAAATCTGGCATTAAAATTCCTTCTCCCCGAATTGTCACTTATTCTGAGGAAGAGGTTGAGAAATTAACCCGGGACCGTCAGCAAAATCACAGATAAATCCTTCTAAAATTTGCTATAATAAATGTAAGAAAAGCTCCGGGCCCCATTTCTGGAGCTAGACACCATTAATTTAAAAAACTTGGTTGTCATCAAGCTTTTAGGTGACAACTCTTGGGTTGCGATTACTCACCCCATGAAAAACGTAGCACTTATGCAGTAAGAAAATTTAAACTTTCTTAACTGCCAAAAAAGGAGCAGGAGTTATGGATAAAGAATTTGGTTTGAATGATGTTGTCCAAATGAAAAAGCCACATCCATGCGGTGAAAACCGTTGGAAAGTTATTCGTATGGGGATGGACATCCGTATTAAATGTCTTGGCTGCGGACATAGTGTGCTGATACCAAGACGGGATTTTACCAAGAAGCTAAAAAAAGTCTTGGAAAAACATGAAGAATAGTGAAAAAAAGATTTTATATGAGAATTGGGAAGATAAAAATAAATATTTCCTTAGGAGAAAACGCAAAACAGGCTTAGATAAGGAACCTGTTTTGCGTTTTCTCATGCTTGTCTTTTTGTCAGGGACTATCTATAATTGGAGTTACGAAAATGTTCATGAACGAATTGAATCCTTAAGGAGTTGAAGAAAGTAATATGGCATTAACAGCAGGAATTGTCGGTCTTCCCAATGTAGGGAAATCTACATTGTTTAATGCAATCACACAGGCTGGAGCAGAAGCAGCAAACTATCCATTTGCTACGATTGATCCGAATGTAGGGATTGTGGAAGTTCCAGACGAACGTTTAAATAAATTAACAGAGCTTGTCAAACCGAAGAAAACAGTCCCGACTGCATTTGAATTTACGGATATTGCCGGCATTGTAAAAGGCGCCAGTAAAGGGGAAGGATTAGGAAACCAATTCTTATCTCACATCAGACAGGTAGATGCGATTTGCCAGGTGGTACGCTGTTTTGAAGATGAGAATATTACACACGTTTCTGGAAAGGTCGATCCGATTGATGATATTGAAATCATTAATCTGGAGCTGATTTTAGCAGATTTGGAATCTGTCAATAAACGATTCCAGCGTGTAGAAAAGTTGGCACGTCAAAAGGATAAGGAAGCACTTGTAGAGTATGAGGTATTAAACAAGATTAAAGAGGGCTTGGAGAATGATCAGCCAGTACGTGCTTTGGAGTTTACAGAAGAGCAGGAAAAAACGGTGAAAGGGCTGCATCTGTTAACAAGTAAGCCAACATTATATGTAGCAAATGTAAGCGAAGATGAAGTAGCAGACCCGGATGCAAATGAAAATGTGCAAAAGGTAAAAGAATATGCAGCAAATGAAAATGCGGAAGTGATTGTTGTTTGTGCGCGTATTGAAGAAGAAATAGCAGAATTAGAGCCGGAAGAAAAAGTTGAATTTCTGGAGGACTTAGGTATCTCCGAATCAGGCTTAGATAAATTAATTAAGGCTTCTTATAGCTTACTTGGACTGGCCACTTATTTTACAGCCGGTGAACAGGAAGTACGTGCATGGACTTTCCGTCAAGGAATAAAAGCACCACAGGCTGCAGGAATTATCCATACCGACTTTGAGCGCGGGTTTATCCGTGCCGAGACAGTATCCTATGAGGATTTAGTGGATGCCGGCAATATGGCAACTGCAAGGGAAAGAGGGAAAGTAAGACTGGAAGGAAAAGAATATATTGTTCAAGACGGTGACGTTATTCATTTCCGATTTAATGTATAAGCTTATTTTCTAAGCAAACTATCGCTGATACAAACAAGCTAAAAGCTGATTAACAGTAATTATTGAAAAAGATAAATCAGGTTCTCTCGAAGACTTGTCATAACATAATTTATTTGGTATAATATTGCATTGTGAGTAATTAGATAATTATTCCTTGCTCTTATGTCTATGATTCATTGTGGAATGATGAGAGATGAGGGCCGCTAAGACCAAAAGGAGGTGTAACGGATGAGAAAATACGAAATTATGTACATCATCCGCCCAGATATCGAAGAGGAAGCACAAACGGCTTTAATCGAGCGTTTTAACAAAATCCTTACTGATAACGGAGCGGAAATCGAAAAAGTTGATGAAAAAGGCAAGAAGCGTCTTGCATACGAAATCAATGACTATCGTGATGGCTATTATGTTGTTATCAATTTCCAAAGTGATGAAGCTGCAGTTAATGAGTTTGATCGCCTAGCGAAATTCAACGATGATATTATTCGCCATATGGCAATTCGAGATGAAAAATAATAAGGAGTGGTTCTGATGTTAAATCGTGTCGTATTGGTTGGCAGATTAACGAGGGATCCTGATTTACGCTATACTCCAAATGGTGTGGCAGTAGCCAACTTTACTATTGCTGTTAACAGACCTTTTTCAAATCAACAGGGAGACCGCGAAGCAGATTTTATAAACTGTGTCGTTTGGCGTAGACCAGCTGAAAACCTGGCGAACTATATGAAAAAAGGAAGCCTGATTGGTGTAGATGGACGTGTTCAAACACGTAATTTCGAAGGACAAGATGGCAAACGGGTTTATGTAACAGAAATTGTTGCGGATAGCGTTCAATTCCTGGAGTCGAAAGGGACTCAAGGCGGAGGACAGTATCAATCTGATGGCTACCAGAGTAACCAAAATAATCAGAACCAATACCAGCAAAATCCATTTTCATCAAATCAAAATCAAGGATTTAATCAAAACCAAAGCTTTAATCAAAATCAAAATCAGGAAGATCCATTTAAAAATAATGGAGAACCGATTGATATATCAGATGATGATTTACCGTTTTAAATCATTACCTAAACAAATATAAAAAAGAAGGAGTGTATTCACATGGCAGCTCGTCGCGGACGTGCAAAACGTCGTAAGGTGTGTTATTTCACAGCAAACGGAATTACACACATCGATTACAAAGATGTAGATTTGCTAAGACGTTTCGTTTCTGAACGTGGAAAGATTCTTCCTCGTCGTGTAACTGGAACTTCTGCAAAATATCAACGTAAATTGACAATTGCAATTAAACGTGCTCGTCAAATGGCTTTATTGCCTTACGTAGCAGACTGATTAATGAACCCTCAAGTTCCTATGGACTTGAGGGTTTCATTGTGTTCTTATATCTGGATTGATCTCTTGCAATACTTGTATAAACTTCTCCTTGGACTCTGGAGAAATATAGATAATACGATATGTTCCATAGCTGATTTCTATTCGGTGTATGGAAAGAGCAGGTGCAGAATAGATATTTTTTGTTTTGCGAATGAAGTGAATCTCTCGGATAGGGATAGATATTTTCCAGAAACCTGATTTTATAATAAGATGCTGATTATTGACGATATATTTTGTATGAAACAAAAGAGAGCTGAGCCAAAAAATAAATAACGATAAAATAATAATCGTAATGATTTCTGATAGAAGGATAGAGCGGATAAATAAAAATAAGAGAAACAATATACTCGGTATTAAGAAAATACCTATCCAAACATCCATTTTTGATTTAAAAACCATGAAAAAAACTCCTCTATAAAAAAACTAAGCGATATTTGCGTAAGTTTTCCTTTTAAATAAGAGCCCGCCATATCAATACAGCAGCTAAAATAATCACAGGCAAGCCGATAAAGTAGATATAGGAAAGGCTTGAAAAACTTTTCTTTTGTTCATAATTATCATCTAATCGTTTAGTAACCAAAATCGTACCCGCTAACGCTATCATACAGACGATAATAACAATGATGATCAGGATATGCAGCATATTCAAAATCCGTTCACCTCCTTGATAGATCATACGTGCTGACTTGGAAATAAAGCTGTCTATTTTTGCAGGGTTCTCCGCCTTCTCAGTCATATACTAAGGCTATCACAGAATAATGATAGGAACTTTGACAAATTTCAAACATCCTTATTCTTAATAAAAAACACTCTTCAAGCATAGGGAACTTATCTACACTTGAAGAGCGTATATGAATCTATCAATTTGATTTTAGATAGTAACAACACCAATTAAAACTGCAAACCCTAACAGGATAATACTGAATCCCCATAGCCAGAAGAAAGAGTATTTGATATGCTTACCCATGTTGGCGGAAGCAAGACCAATCCCTAACCATAGCGCAGGAGAGAATGGACTAACAAATGTACCGATAATATTTCCAATCATCATAGAATAAGCTGTTGATACAGATGCAATATCCTGTGTGCTGGCAATCTGGTCAACGATTGGCAGCAATGCAAAATAATAAGCATCTGTACTGGTTAATAAGTCTAAAGGAACTCCCAGCACACCAACAATCAGATGAATAAACGGAATAACAAAGGCTGGCATAATTGCTACGGCCGCTAATGCAATCTGTTCAAGCATCCCTGATTCATTCAGGACACCCAGGAATACCCCGGCAGACAGGATAACTGCAGCCATCATTAAGGCATTCGGAGCGTGAACTTTGACGCGATTCATTTGGTTATCAACGCCTTTATAGTTTAACGGAAGGGCAATAGCAACCCCAATCATAAATGCGTACTGAGGTGCCAGCAAACCAGCCATCATTGTTCCTAATACGAGAACGGTAAGAACAAGGTTTGCCCAATTTCTCCACGCTACATCTCTTGGCTGTTCTTTCGCTTGTGCCATCTCTTCATTCTGTCTCTTTGTAAAGTTATCAGCAATAGCCAGAATATTGATATTTTCATTTAATGTAATCTCACCTGCAGCAGCTCGTTTACTGATTCTTTTCTTTTCACGAATACCAAGAATTACAGCGAGTGTCAGGATAAGCCCGGCACCGATTGCCTGTACAGGAATAAGCGGTAAGTAAAATTCAATTAGATCCATCTCTATCACTGTTGCTGCCCGTGCAGCTGGCCCTCCCCAAGGAATCATATTAATAACACCAGCACTTAGAGCAACTAATAATAATAGTAAATAACGACTCATATGTAGTTCTTTATACAAAGGAAGCAATGCCGGGATACAGAGAAGAAAAGTAGATGCTCCTGCTCCATCGAGCTGTGCAATCATACCAATAACTGCTGTCGCTATAGCTACAACTATGACATTTCCCTTTGTTACTAAAATCATAAAGCGGATGAAGGGATTGAATAAACCGCTGTCTTGCATAATGCCAAAGTAGACAATGGCAAAAATAAACATAATCACAACGCCCATTACTTGCTGCGAGCCGGCTGCTAAAAATTCTGATAATTCCCCGAAATTAAATCCGGCTATAAATGCACCTATAATTGGAATAATCGTCATTCCGACAATCGGACTGATTTTATTGGAAATAAGTAATCCGACAATGGAAAAGATAATAAGCAGCCCAACAATCGTGAGCCAAACAGAAATGTCTTCCATAATAAACCTCTTTTCTTTTGTAAACGCTTTACAAAACTTTTAAAAAATTGCATATTACTACTATAAAACGTTTATAAGTGAATTTCAATCATTTCTTTTGCATGGATCAGTTAGCGAGTTCTCTTTTGCGGGTATAAGAAAACCATCCTTATCAATAGTAACAAAGGATAAATAAAAAAGATACCTAAAAACCAATCTGGAATTGGCCAAATGAATGAAGTCAAGGTAAATACTGCTGTAGGGATGGTGATCGAACAAGCCGTTAATTTCCATAGTGTTCCATAGGAGAGCTTTCGATTTGCCAGATGAACAACCCCTCTGCCCAAATAAGCAATAAGTGAAATAACTCCCAGCAATAGAATGGCTAATATTAAATAATAGAACATAAAGAAATAGATAAGCTGAAAAATAATGTTCATCTCTCCTCCTAAACCAGTCCAGTTTGTTAAACGGAACATGAGCTCAGGTAATGATGCGATCGTAAATAAGATAAATAGATAAATCATGATTTTATCCATCTCTATTCGATTGATTTGAAACATTGCTTTCTTTTGTGGCAGAAACAAGCTTTCTTTTAGTATCTTGATAAAGTTCATTTTTTTCATCCTTTATTTAAAAGTGGGGGGAAAGTCTCTTCATTATCATATAATGAATGATGTGATTTAATCCGCTTTCTGTTGGCAACACTATTATTATAAAGGAATCTGCTTTTATATGGGAAAGAAAATAACACTATTCGACAAATTTCCCGGGAAATAATATCAAATTCTATCACATCCTGCCAATGTTCAGAGGGGTAATTGCAGCACGTATTCTGCTGAAGAGGTGGATAGTTCTTGGGAAAATAAAAATTTATACTATGAACAAGATGCAATACAAGCCATTCTGTTAAATTCATGTTATCATTATAAAATATGTGTTGAATGAACAATGGTTGTCTGAAGACAATAAAATGATTGCAGATAAGTGAGGAAGAAAGCAGTCAATTTCTTTTTTTGACAATCTTTCTCATAAGCAGAGAGAAGTTTTCACCAAAATAAATTTATTTTGGTGAAGATATAACTATTTATTTTGCTAGAACGAGGTGCAGTATATGAACCAATCGAGAAAAGTGACAGAAGGAGCATTAATGATCGCTATTTCTATCGTTATATTGATAGCTTCTTTATTTCCGATACTTAGTTTGCTTACAGCCTTTGTATTACCTGTTCCTTTTATTTTTTATGTGAAGCGGCATGGAGTAAAGGCAGGTCTTGTTATGACATTGGCTGTTGCTATTATTTCTACATTGCTGATGTCTGTGATGATATTGCCAATTGTATTAATGGCAGCAGCAGGCGGTATTTTCATCGGATATGCAATCTATAAAAAGAATACAGCGTATGAAACACTGGCTCAAGGGACATTTGGGTTTATCCTTGGCGGGCTTCTGTCTTTTGTCTTTATTCAAACACTATTAGGTGTTAATATAATGGCTGAATATGAAAATATGGTAGAAGAATCTGTCAGGATGAGTGCATCTATGATAGAAAGTGTCAGCCCATCACTGAGCGGAGAAGATATTGAAGCGCTGCAAGAGACGCAAACTAACTTATTACAGCAATTAATTCCTACCTTTATGGTTGTGTTTGCTTTTATTATCGCGTTTCTCACGCAATGGATCAGCTATAAATTATTAAACCGGATAGAAAAAGAAAAATTATCCTTTCCTCCATTGCGTGAATTACAATTTCCAAATGCCATTATTTGGATTTACCTGTTGGCATTAGTTCTTTCTGTGATTGGTTTTGAAGAAGGAAGTACGATGGCATTTGGAGCGCAGAATTTACTGATGATTGTTGGAATTGCTTTGGTATTGCAAGGATTTTCATTTATTTTTTATTTTGCGCATATCAAGAAAATCGCAAAAATAGTCCCGATCTTAATTGTTATCACAACAATAATTTTTCCTGGATTTCTTCTTTATTTCATCCGAATCTTAGGTATAATTGATATAGGTTTTCGATTAAGAGGTCGGTTGAAATAAGAATAAGAAAAGGAAGAAGTTTGCTGTGTCATTTTTATTGGACTTTTTGCACATCCTCTTATAAAGAAAGACTGTTGGAGTTTGAAGGAGCTGAATGCCGTGCCAGATTTAGAGAATAGACCAACATTGAGCAAGCATGTATGGCTGATTTATATCCTTACTTTTTTGCTGCTTCTATGTGTGTGGTACTATCAATGGATAGTTGGCTTAATAATGACAGTTGTCTTCGCTGCTTCATTTTATTATAGTATTCGAACGGAAAGAGTGCTTCTGGATGAAGCGGAAGAATATATATCGACCATTTCTCATCGTGTCAAAAAAGTTGGTTCGGAGGCTTTATTAGAGATGCCTTTTGGAATCGTTCTATTCAATGAGAATTATCAAATAGAATGGTCTAATCCGTTTATGAACCAATTTAAAACAAGCAAAGACACGATTATAGGTGAATCTCTTAATAATTTATCTGAAGATTTAATTCCGATGATTATTGAAAATAGAGATGAGATATGGGTGAAAATAGGAGATTATACGTTCCTGTGTGTGATTAAAAAGGAAGAAAAACTGCTCTATTTCCTTGATCGTACAGAGCATCAGCATCTGAAGGATCGCTATCATAATGAACAGACAGTACTGGCCATTATCTTTTTAGATAACTACGAGGAAATCACGCAAAATATGGATGATACAGCCAAGAGTCAATTAAATTCTCAAGTAACGGCGGTTCTGAATAACTGGTCCAGCCATTATGGGCTTTATTTGAAGCGAACGTCACAGGAAAGATTCTTAGCTGTTGGAAATATAGAAATTCTGGAGGAACTGGAAAAAGTAAAATTCTCTATTTTAGATGAAGTCCGGGAAATGGAAGGATCTGAGAGTAATCCAGTCACATTAAGTATTGGCGTCGGCGTTGGAAACATGACACTGCCGGAGATAGGTGAAGTGGCACAGTCCAGTTTAGATTTAGCTTTAGGCCGCGGCGGTGACCAGGTTGCTATTAAGGATGAAAATGGAAAAGTACGCTTTTATGGCGGAAAGACGAATCCAATGGAAAAACGTACCCGTGTAAGAGCCCGAGTGATTTCTCATGCATTAAAAGAGCTGGTCCGTGCCAGTGATAATGTGATTATTATGGGGCATAAATCACCGGATATGGATGCGATTGGTGCAGCTATTGGTGTTTTAAATATTGCTAAAACAAATGATGTTTCCGGCTATATTGTATTTGATGAAAATGAAGTAGAGTCCGGTGTTTCCAAGCTGATGAATCATATTCGTGAAGATGAGGAGCTCTGGGAGCAATTTATCAGCCCGGATGAAGCCGAAGAACTGATGATAGACCAGCAGAGTTTATTAATTATTGTTGATACCCATAAGCCAAATATGGTTGCAGTAGAAAGCTTATTAAACTATACCGATTATAAAATTGTTATTGATCATCATCGCCGGGCTGAGGAGTTCATTGATAATCCGACGCTTGTTTACATGGAGCCTTATGCATCGTCTACAGCAGAACTGGTAACAGAGCTATTGGAGTATCAGCCGAAAGGAACCAAGCTGAAAGTATTGGAGGCAACAGCGCTGTTAGCTGGAATTATCGTTGATACGAAAAGCTTTACACTGCGTACAGGCTCCAGGACGTTTGATGCGGCATCTTATCTCAGATCACAAGGTGCAGATACTGTATTGGTTCAGAGACTGCTCAAAGAAGACTTAGATGTATTCGTCGAGCGCAGTCATATTATTGAAAGAACACAAATATATAATAATCATATTGCGATTGCGAAAGCACCAAGTGGAAAAGCATACAGCCCGGTGCTGATAGCCCAAGCCGCAGATACCTTGCTGACAATGGAAGGCATTTCCGCATCATTTGTTATTTCGGAAAGATCGGATGGCAGAGTGGGCATTAGTGCCAGATCACTTGGCGATGTTAATGTCCAGGTCATCATGGAGAAAATGAATGGCGGCGGACATTTGACTAATGCAGCTACGCAAATCGCCGGCAAAAATATCGATCAAGTAGAAGAGATGCTTGTTGAAATTATTGATGAGCTGGAGTATAAAAAAGGGAGAGATTCAGAATGAAAGTTATTTTCTTAAAAGATGTAAAAGGGAAAGCAAAGAAAGGCGAAGTAAAAAATGTTCCCGACGGCTATGCTCGTAATTACCTGTTAAAAAATAATCTGGCAGAAGAAGCTACTTCCGGAAATCTGAAAGCACTTGATGCGAAAAAGAAAAAACAAAATAAATTAGAAATAGAAGAAAAAGAAAATGCAATTAAATTAAAAGATAAATTAGCTGATTTAACCGTTGAGCTGGAAGCAAAATCTGGGGAAAATGGCCGTTTGTTTGGGTCGATTACAAGTAAACAGATTTCAGAAGGATTAAATAAGCAGCATGGTTATAAAATTGATAAGCGAAAATTAGAATTAGATGAGCCGATCCGTGCTTTGGGATATACAAATGTTCCGGTTAAATTGCATCCGGAAGTGTCTGGATCTGTGAAGGTTCATGTGAAAGAAAAATAATGAATTTAAAGGTAAAGCAATGAAACAAAAGAGGGCAGAAAAAGAAATTGGCACAGGGAGAAAGTGCGCCGGTTTCTTTTTTTCCACTTTTGTATAAAAAATTTAAGAAATAAAGTACGGCGGACACGATTGTCCTGATATCGACATTGTGACCGTACTTAGTCGATGAAAGCATAAAGAAGGCAATCCTATGCTTTTCAGGCTCGGCCTGCCAAGTTTTCTTTATCATAAAAACAGAGATGGGGATAATAAGATGAGTGCATCTTTCAGTGATCGTACACCACCGCATAATTTAGAAGCAGAGCAATCCGTTTTAGGTGCTGTGTTCTTAGAGCCGACAGCATTTGTTCAGGCTTCGGAAATATTGATTCCAGAAGATTTCTACCGCGCGAGTCATCAGCTTATCTTTACAGCGATGATGACCTTGTCTGAACGTGGGGAACCAATTGATGTTGTGACGGTTACCACGTTTTTAAACGACCGGAAGCAGCTGGGAGAAGTAGGCGGTGTATCTTACTTAACAGAGCTGGCAGAAAGTGTGCCAACTGCAGCTAATGTGGAGTATTACAGCAGAATTGTAGAAGAAAAATCAACCCTGCGTAGCTTAATTCGGAAGGCAACAGATATTGTGACCGCATCTTTTGAAAAAGAAGATGAGGTGGAGGATGTTTTAAACGATGCAGAGAAAAGCATCCTGGAGGTTTCCGGGCGTAAAAATTCGGGAGCTTTCAAAAATATAAAAGACGTCTTAATTGATGTATATGATAATATTGAGCAGCTTCATCAGCAAAAAGGTGATGTAACAGGTGTGCCAACCGGTTTTATGGATTTGGACCGGATTACATCAGGCTTTCAGCGAAATGATTTAATCATTATTGCCGCCCGTCCTTCTGTGGGGAAAACAGCCTTTGCGTTAAACGTAGCTCAAAATGTAGCGGTGAAGACAGATGAAAATGTAGCGATTTTCAGTCTGGAGATGGGAGCGGATCAGCTGGTTCAGCGTATGCTGTGTGCAGAGGGGAATATTGATGCACAGCGCCTTAGAAACGGGCAGCTGCAAGCAGATGATTGGAGTAAACTCACGATGGCGATGGGATCGCTGTCGAATGCAGGGATTTATATTGATGATACGCCAGGGGTGCGTGTCAATGAAATTCGCTCCAAATGCCGTCGTTTGAAGCAGGAGCACGGGCTAGGCATGATTCTGATTGATTACTTGCAGCTTATCCAGGGCAGCGGCAGCTCGAAGGAAAACCGTCAGCAGGAGGTCTCGGAGATTTCCCGTGCTTTAAAGGGGTTAGCCCGTGAACTGGAAGTACCGCTGATTGCCTTATCCCAGCTGTCCCGTGGAGTAGAATCCAGACAGGATAAGCGGCCAATGATGTCAGATATCCGTGAATCAGGAAGTATTGAGCAGGATGCGGATATTGTAGGCTTCTTATATCGTGATGATTATTATGATAAGGAGACAGAGAAAGAAAATATTATTGAGATTATTATCGCTAAACAACGTAATGGTCCAACTGGTACTGTAGAGCTTGCCTTTGTAAAAGAATATAATAAATTCGTAGATCTCGATCATCGCTACGGGGAAGGAGATATCCCGCCGGCGATGTAGAGAACCTGAGTGCTTTTCTAAAAAGATATGATTTTCCATTTGATAATGAGAATCATATCTTTTTTATATTAGGAAATCATTTTGAATTTTTTTCTAATTCAACTAATTTTTATTAAAAATTTTCATAAAATGATGACAAAATAGGTTCTTTAGTTTACACTTAGGATTGTACTTATTACAAAATACATAGATAAGCCAGAGTTCACAGAAGATCTGTGAAAAAAGATTTAAAAGTTTGAATATTCAAACTTTTAAATAAATATTTTATAACATAGGGGGAATAGAATGAAGAATAGCTTATGGAAGTTAGGTTTGCTTTTCGTATTGATGATCATGCTTGTTGCTTGTGCAAGTGAGCCAGATGAAGGTGAAATGGATGCAGATGCAGAAGAAAGTACAAGCGGTGATACAGAAGCAGCTGGAAATGAGGGCGGTGACTTAATCATTGCTGCGGGATCAGATGCCGTATATCTCGACCCTCATATTGCAAATGATGTCCCATCAGGAAATGTAAATATTAATATCTATGAAACGTTAACTAAATTCGATGAAGATTTAGAGCTGGAAGGTCTTCTGGCTGAGAGCTGGGAAGATATTGCAGAGGATGTATGGGAGTTTAAATTAAGAGAGGGTATCACCTTTCAAGATGGTTCTGAATTCAATGCAGAAGTTGTCAAGATGAATGTGGAACGTATTTTGGATGATGAAGTTGCATCACCAAGAAAAGTGTTATTTGAAATTATTGATGAGGTAAAAGTAATCGATGATTATACAGTGCAATTTATTACATCTTCTCCATTTGCACCGCTCCCATCTCATTTTGCTCACTATGCATCGAGCATGGTCAGCCCTGAAGCAATTGAAGCGGATTATGAGAATGCAGAGGCTGGAAATGAGTATGGTGCGTACATTTCCGAAAACCCGGTGGGAACAGGGATGTTTGAATTTGAAAGCTGGGATCCCGGCTCAGAAATCGTTCTTACAAATAATACCGATTATTGGGGCGAGGGTGCAAAGGTAGATACTGTTACGTTTAAAGTAGTGCCTGAAACGTTAACAAGAGTTGCTGAAGTAGAATCTGGACAGGCACATATTGTTGATCCGCTTATCTCAAACAATATTGAGCAATTGGAAAATAGCAGTGAAGCAAATATTTATATCCGCGATGGAGCATCAATCACTTACCTGGGATTTAATGTCGAAAAAGAGCCGTTTACGGATGAAAGAGTGCGCAGAGCAATTTCCATGGCACTGAATAGAGAAGAAATGGTAGACGGAATTCTGGATGGCGCTGGAGTGATTGCCAAGGGGCCGGTCAATGACACAAACTTTGGTTATCGTGATGATATTGATGCCATTGAATTTGATCCGGAGGCTGCCAAAGAATTATTAGCTGAAGCAGGGTATGAAGATGGCTTTTCAACAACCATTTGGACAAATGATTCGCAAGAGCGTATTGATATAGCAACGTATGCACAATCTTTATTAGCCGATATTGGTGTTGATGTTGAGATTCAGGAACTAGAATGGGGAACTTATCTAGAACGTACCGGTAATGGAGAGCATGAGATGTTTATTCTTGGATTGTCTCTTGGAACACATGATGCGGATTACCCGATGCATATGCTGTTTCATTCTGATAACGCCGGCCCTCCGGGAAACCGTACTATGATGAGGGATGAAACATTTGATGAAATGCTGCATGAAGCCCGAATCGAGCAGGATGAAGATACTCGTCTGGATTTATATGTAGAAGCGGCAAATTATCTAAATGAACAATCACCAATGGCCTTCCTGTATCACCCGGATCGTATTATGGGCTATCATAATACTGTTGAAGGCTTCTGGTCAGATCCATCAGGGTTATATCAGTTGAAAGACGTAACGATTCAATAATAAGCAGATGTATAGGAAGAGGTGTCTTTTAACAGGCACTTCTTTTCTTGTGTTGAAGAGGATGTTCCAAAGTCCTCGAATGATAATCGGCGAGTAATGACCTGCAAAAACTTCCCTCGTCTGTGGAAAACATAGCAGCCAATGCCTTTATCTGCCTGCTAAGGAAAGGTTACTGCCAAGTGATAGTTGGCCAGTATTTTATTTTAAAATGATTTCTGGTCAAACCAATATTATTGAAAATTTTCATAAAACAGTGACAAAAAGCCTTTTTTCGTATAAACTAAGATGGTGATTATTCTAAAAAAAGAAAAAGCTCCGTATAATAAAGTATACGGTAAACCAATCGAAAAGTGCGAATATTCGCGCTTTTCGATTGGTGTTTTATTGCATAGGAGGAGTAGAATGAAGAGTTACATATGGAAATTAGGTTTGCTTTTCGTATTGATGATCATGCTTGTTGCTTGCGCCAGTGAGCCGGATGAAGGTGAGGCAGGTGCTGATACGGAAGCAGTTGGAAATGAAGGCGGTGACTTAATTATCGCTGTAGGGGCTGATGCAATATCTTTAGATCCGCATATTGCAAACGACGTATCATCTGGAAATGTGAATATAAATATTTATGAGACTTTAACTAAATTTAATGAAGATATCGAATTAGAACCGCTTTTAGCTGAAAGCTGGGAAGAAGTTGATGATAATATATGGGAGTTTAAGCTAAAAGAAGGAATCACTTTCCAGGATGGCTCCGAGTTCAATGCAGAGGTCGTAAAGATGAATGTAGAGCGTATTTTGGATGATGAAGTTGCATCACCAAGAAAAGTGTTATTCGAAGTTATTGATGAGATTAAAGTAATCGATGATTATACAGTGCAATTTATTACATCTTCTCCATTTGCACCGCTCCCATCTCATTTTGCTCACTATGCATCAAGCATGGTCAGCCCTGAAGCAATTGAAGCGGATTATGAGAATGCAGAGGCTGGAAATGAGTATGGTGCATACATTTCCGAAAACCCGGTAGGTACGGGAATGTTTAATTTTGAAAAATGGGATGCTGGAGCAGAGATTGTTCTTACAAATAATGCTGATTATTGGGGTGATGGTGCGAAGGTAGATACAGTTACATTTAAAGTAGTACCAGAAACCTTAACGAGAGTTGCTGAATTAGAAACAGGACAGGCACATATTGCTGATCCGCTAATCGCAAATAATATTGAACAATTAGAAAATAGCAGTGAAGCGAATATCTATATGCGTGAAGGCGCAGCTATTACCTATCTGGGATTCAATACAGAGAAGGAGCCATTTACGGATGAAAGAGTACGACGGGCGATTTCTATGGCACTGAATAGAGAGGAAATGGTAGAAGGGATTCTGAATGGTGCTGGAGAAGTCGCTAAAGGACCTGTTAACGACACGAACTTTGGGTATCGTGATGATATTGAAGCAATCGAATATGATCCTGAAGCTGCAAAAGAATTATTAGCGGAAGCAGGGTATGAAGATGGCTTTTCAACCACAATTTGGACCAACGACACGCAGGAACGGATTGATGTTGCAACCTACGTTCAATCTTTACTTGCTGATATCGGTATTGATGTGACGATTCAGGAGTTTGAATGGGGAACTTATATAGAGCGGACAAGTAACGGAGAGCATGATATGTTTATTTTTGGATTATCTCTTGGAACACATGATGCAGATTATCCAATGCATATGTTATTCCACTCTGATAATGCTGGACCTCCGGGAAACCGTACTATGATGAGGGATGAAACGTTTGATGAAATGCTCTATGAGGCCCGAATCGAACAAGATGAAGATAAGCGTTTGGATTTATATGTGGAGGCAGCAAATTATCTAAATGAACAATCACCAATGGCCTTCCTGTATCATCCGAACGAAATTATGGGTTATCGTAATGAGGTACAAGGTTTTTGGACAGACACATCTGGATTATATCAATTAAAGGATGTCACAATTCAATAAGGAACAAGTTTATGGAAAGAGGTGTTCAAATGGACATCTCTTTCCATATTATTAAGATGAAAATATTAGGTCTTTCAGAGGAAACGACAAAATAAGACAATAGAACTACATAAGGTTACAAAAAGTAAATAAAGGACGTATTTAAATTTAGAACGAAATAAGTCATTCTATATCATGAAAACCCATACAAACCTTGTTATAAAGCTGATTTGAAGTAGTTGTCTTTTATTTCTATTAAAAATAGAGCGGAATCAGCTGATTACAAATAGATTAAAAATATATTAAGACATTTCAAAATTTTAGTAATTCAATCCTATTATTGAATTTATAGATCAGATAGATTAGAATAAAGAAGTAAGACTATACAATATTCTAATTGAGGGGAGTACGAATATGAAATTGTCAAAAAAGTCTTTATTATTATTAGTTTTTGGACTTTTGCTCAGCGTTGTTTTGGTAGCGTGTGCAAGTGAACCCGATGAAGGCGGTAACAATGAAGATACAGAAGATGCTTCAGACGATGCAGCTGAGGGGGAAGCTACTGATGGAGGCGAGCTTATTATTGCCAACCAGTCAGATGCGGTTTCACTTGATCCAGCAGGATCGAACGACGTTCCATCAAGTAATGTTCAGGCAAATATCTTTGAAACACTTGTAAAGCTGGATGGAAATATGGAATTACAGCCCGGTCTTGCTACAGAGTGGGAAGCAGTTGAAGATAATGTATGGGAATTTACATTACGTGAAGGTGTAACTTTCCATGATGGTTCGGAATTTAATGCAGAAGTGGTAAAAGCAAACATTGAACGTATTTTAGATGAAGATGTTGCTTCTCCACGCTTTTTCCTTTATGAAATGGTAGAGGATATAGAAGTAGTGGATGATTACACAGTACGTTTTACAACAGAATATCCATTTGCACCATTCCCGGCACATATCGCACATAACGGCGGCGGAATGGTTTCTCAGGATGTAATTGAAGCAGATTATGAAGCAATGGAGAATGGTGAAGAGCCAGGAACTTATATTAGTGAAAATCCAGTTGGTACAGGCTTCTTTAAATTTGATTCATGGAATCCTGGTTCAGAAATTCGTTTAGTGAAAAATGAAGACTATTGGGGAGAGCCGGCTCACCTTGATTCTGTTGTGTTCAAGGTCGTAAGTGAAGGTCTTACTCGTGTAGCTGAACTTCAAACTGGCGATTCGCATATTGTTGATCCTTTAAATACAAATGATGCAGCACAAGTTGAAGGCACAGATGGTGTTCATGTAGCACCGCAAGAAAGCGTAAGTTTATCTTATATTGGATTTAACACACAAAAAGAACCATTTGATAATCCAGATGTACGTAAAGCAATCAATATGGCAATTGATAAGAGTCCGATTATTGACGGTATCTACAATGGCTATGGTATTCCAGCAGTAGGTCCATTAGCACCACCTGTATTTGGTTATGATGAAAACGCACCTGGTCTAGAGTATAATTTAGAGGAAGCGAAGCAATTATTAGCTGATGCGGGCTATGAAGATGGATTTTCTACAACAATTTGGACAAATGACACACAAGAACGTGTCGATGCTGCTACAAATGTTCAATCTCAATTACAGGAATTAAATATTGATGCGGAAGTAGAGGTTCTTGAATGGGGTACTTATTTAGAAAGAACAGCTCAAGGGGATCATGAAATGTTTGTACTTGGCTGGTCAACTGTAACCGGGGACGCAGACTATGGTTTATATCCATTATTCCATTCTGATAATGTAGGTGAACCTGGTAACCGTACTTTCCTTGAAAATGATGAATTAGACGCAATGCTTGAAGAAGCACGTCGTGCGGGAGATGAAGAGACTCGTCTGCAACTTTACAGTGATATTCAGGCAGAAATTGCAGAGCTTGCTCCAATGCTTTATTTACATCATCAAGAATTATTGCTTGGTGTAAGAGATGAAGTGCAAGGCTTAACACAATTACCAACGCAGATTCTTCAATTACATGATGTATATTTAGAGCAATAAGAAATAAAAAACAGGCTGCTTTCTGATAAAGCTGCCTGTTTTTTATATCCAAAAAAGACACATGAGCTTATATTTTCACTCATGTGTCTTTTTATAATACTTAAGCATTCACAGTCGGCTGATGTGCACCAGAACGGATTGCTTCCATATGGTGGCAAGCTGCACGGTGTCCGTCCTTCATGCCTTCTGTATTACGCAGTTCAGGTACTTTTGTACGGCACAAATCCGTTGCAAAAGGACAGCGTGTGTGGAAACGGCAGCCTTCAGGCGGATCAATTGGAGAAGGTACATCTCCTTTTAATGTGATGCGTTCCTTCTTGGCTTCCAGGTCGGTACTAGGAATAGCAGATAACAGAGCCTTTGTATAAGGATGCATATTATTTGTAAATAATGATTTTTTATCAGCTATCTCGACAACCTTGCCCAAATACATCACAATAATACGGTCAGAGATATGACGGACAACACCTAAATCATGCGAAATGAAAAGATATGTCAGTTTAAATTCACGCTGCAGCTTTTTCAATAAGTTAATCACCTGTGCCTGGATAGATACATCCAGTGCGGATACAGCTTCATCTGCAATAATCAATTTTGGATTAACAGACAATGCACGGGCAATCCCAATCCGTTGACGCTGCCCGCCGCTGAATTCATGCGGATGCCGGTCAGCCTGATGTGGTCCCAGACCTACTGTGTCCATTAATTCTTTCACGCGATCGTTTCTTTCGCTTTTTGGTACAGCATTTTGAATTTCCATTGCTTCAGTTAAAATTTGCCGTACGGTGTGGCGCGGGTTAATCGAAGCATAAGGATCCTGGAAGATAATCTGCATATCTTTACGGAATTTATTCATTTCTTTTTTATTAAGCTCAAGAATATTTGTATTATCAAACTCTACTTTTCCATCCGTAGGTTCATCTAATCTTAGAATAGCGCGTCCAGTTGTGGACTTTCCGCAGCCGGATTCTCCTACGATACTGAGGGTCTCTCCTTCGTAAACTTCAAAGGAGACATCATCTACTGCTTTTACGTGATTAATCGTACGTCCGAAAATCCCGCCTTTAATCGGGAAATATTGTTTTAAGTCATTTACTTTAAGAAGTACTTTCTGATTGCTCATGAATGTTCACCTCCGGATCTCCGTCCCATTCGTCAGAATAAATCCAGCAACGAATTTGATTACCGTCTTTATCCGTTTCCAGGTCAGGTAATTTATTGCGGCATAAATCGGTAGCGAATGGACATCTTGGTGCAAATCGGCAGCCTTGTGGCATATCAGCAGGACTGGGAACAGATCCTTTAATCACTGCCAGATCTCCCTCTACATCCTGATCGTGTTGTGGAACAGATTGCATCAAGCCGACCGTATAGGGATGTTTTGGATTCGTAAATAATGTCTTTTTATCGGTATATTCCACTACCTTACCGCAGTACATAACGGCAACATAATCGCATGTTTCGGCAACAACGCCGAGATCATGTGTAATTAATAAAATACCCATGTCCAATCTTTCTTGCAATTCTTTCATTAAATCTAAAATCTGTGCTTGAATGGTTACATCCAGCGCAGTGGTCGGTTCATCGGCAATCAGTAAATCTGGATTACAAGCGAGCGCAATCGCAATCATGACACGCTGACGCATCCCACCGGATAATTCAAAAGGATACTGATCGATCCGTTTTTCCGGAGAAGGAATTCCTACCAGCTTTAACATATCAATTGATTTTTTTCTTGCTTCCTTTTTGCCAAGGCCCTGGTGAATTTGGAATGATTCACTGATCTGCTGTCCAACGGTAAAGGTTGGATTCAGCGAGGTCATCGGTTCCTGGAAAATCATTGATATTTCATTTCCGCGGATTTTACGCATCTGTGCTTCGCTTTTCTCTAAGAGGTTTTCTCCTTTGAAGAGAATTTCTCCTCCTTTAACCTTACCTGGTTCCTCGATCAGACGGAGAACAGATAACGAAGTAATACTTTTTCCGGAACCAGACTCTCCAACAACGCCAAGTACCTTTCCTTTGGGAATATTAAATGAAACACCATCTACAGCTTTTACTTCTAAATCCTTTGTAAAGAAGGAAGTCTGTAAATTTTTTATTTCTAATATATTGTCATATGAAGTGTTAGGTGCACTTGTCATAGTAAGTAGCTCCTTTCAAAAATCTAGTAGTGCAAGAATACTAGTCTAAATCAATTCGTTTGTTCAAGAACCTGTACGCAACATCGACAATCAAGTTTACAAGAACGAAAAGAAGGGACGCAACTAAAATCGTTCCTTGAACAACCGGAAAATCACGGGCTGTGATCGAATCAATAATCAATTTCCCCATACCATTCACAGCAAATACAGACTCTGTTAATACAGATCCGCCTAGAAGTCCGCCAAACTGCAGGCCTACTACGGTAACAATCGGAATCAGTGCATTTTTTAACGCATGACGATAGATAACAATCCGTTCTTTTACCCCTTTGGCACGGGCTGTGCGGATATAATCCTGTCCGATCACATCCAGCATACTGGAACGGGTCATCCGTGCGATAATGGCAGCACTGCTTGTACCTAGTGTAATAACCGGCAGGACAATTTGGCTGAAGCTGCCCCAACCGGAAGGACTGAACCACCCTGTATTATTAAAGAAAGGTATCCAGGACGGCAGATCGACTCCAATCGCAAACCATTGGATTAACATTAAACCAAGCCAGAAATTTGGCATGGATAGACCGAATAAAGCGATAACCATCAGTGTTGTATCAAGTGCAGAATATTTACGTGTTGCAGAAATAATACCAATAATTAATCCGACAAACACAGCTAACACGGTACTGTAAAAGGCTAGTTCAACCGTTACCCAAAATCTGGCGCCGATTTCAGCAGAAACATCTCGTCCACTTCGCATCGAGGTTCCTAAGTCACCTTGAACCGCACCAGTCACATAGTTGAAATATTGTGTCGGCAGTGGGTCATTTAAACCAAGCCGTTCTCTTATATTATCAATTTGTTCCTGTGGAGCGCCTTCACCGGCAATGACCTGAGCCGGGTCTCCGGGAACCAAATGCATCATGCTAAATACGATAATAGATACACCGATTAGAACGGGTATCGTTTGTAAAATACGTCGAATGATAAATTGAATCAAAGTGGTTCACCTCTTTCTATTCTTTCGTTTTTGGATCAAATGCGTCACGTAATCCGTCTCCAAGTAAGTTAAATGCCAATACAGCTACAACAATAGCAAGCCCCGGGAATAATGCTACATGGGGTGCATTATATAAGTAGTTTCGTCCATCACTCAGCATCGCTCCCCATTCTGGTGTAGGAGGCTGTGCACCGAGTCCTAAAAAGGAAAGTCCGGCAGCTGATAGAATTGCTGTAGCAATACTTAACGTAGCTTGAACGATAATTGGAGAGGTGATATTTGGTAAAATATGTTTGAAAATAATTCTGGAATCGCTGGCTCCGAGTGCTCTCATTGCATCAATATACTCCAATTTTTTCACAGATAAGGTCGAGCCCCGGACAATTCTGGCAAAAATAGGTACAGATGAAACAGCAACAGCAATAACCACATTAACCATGCTTCCTCCTAGAACAGTAACAATCGTTAAAGCTAATAGAATACTAGGGAATGCCAATAACACATCCATAATACGCATGATAATGCTGTCAGTCCGTTTACCGTAATACCCGGCGATAATGCCGAGAAATACACCGACAGTTGCTCCGAGTAAAATAGAGAAAAAACCAATCATTAGCGTTAATCCGGTACCCTGGACTACCCTGCTGAATATATCTCTCCCAAAGTTATCTGTTCCAAACCAATGCTCAGATGAAGGAGTAGCTAATTTATTGGTTACATCCTGATCATATAGAGGATCATAGGGGGTTAAGTATGGTCCGACAAGAGCGATAATGATAAGTAAAATAATTAATATACCGCCGACAACAGCCGACTTATTTTTTTTAAGTTTATTAAAGACGCTTTTCCAGCTTTTAAGTCGAGGATTAGGCGGTCTAACCGCTGTTTCTGACTTTTCAATATGTTCGTTTGAACGACTCATCGGTTTTTTTCATCCTTTCTCTCGTGTTATAGGTCAGTCTTGATTATATCATGAAAAGGCTTAAAGAAATATAATTCATTTGAAAATCCTTAGAAAATGCACGTTTTTTGAAACTATCAAAAAACGACAACCCTTGATATAAAAGGGTTTATTAGAATGGATAAAAAAGGAAATCCCTTAAATTCGTAAAACTATACCAAATATGAAAATTTTCATTAATTAAAAAATGAAAGCGCTATCTCAGTTTGAAAAAATCAGTTGATCGACACTTTTCCTGATCGTTCAGACGGTTTAATATTTTTTGAAAAAGGTATAGTTAATTATCTCTGATGTTGCTGAAGGATAAAGGAAGATATACAACATGATAAAATCTTAATAGAAATTACTGCGGAAAATCCTGTATAATAGATAATGATTAAAGGTATACCATTATGAAGAGGTGGAAAATCGGTGAAGAAGAAATTTATTTGGAATCCTGCTAGATTTTTCTTTCATTATATAGGAACAGAGAAATTAGAGGCTCTTGCAAAGGAAGGCTGGATTGTAGAAAAGTTACGACTGGGTGGTCTTCTTTTCCAATTAAAAAAGGATAAGCCTAAGGAAGTACAGTATCATCTGGAATTTCAGTCTATTCAAAATGTAGAAGAAGACAGCGCACAGTTATCTGAAGGATGGGAGCGCATAGATAAGGCAGATTATATGCAAATTTTTCAGGGTTCCTCGGAAGCTGCACCAATGAAAGCACATTATGAACAGCTCCTGGAACAAATGAAGCAGGAAGCACGTTCACTAGGGAAGTATACGATTATCTCGAGCTTATTTCTGATTATTTTCTTTATATTACATATAAAAACCGGCTGGGCTTTCGTGCAAATGATTCTACTTGGCGGAATCATTATGCTTTCCATCACATTTATCCTGATAGCAGCTATATATATTTTAAATAAGTACAGGCAGTATAATCTAAAAAAAATGTAATATTACGGATATAATGGTAACGAATTCGAAACTTTTTGGAAATAAAAGGTTTCGAATTTTAATATAAGGATAGTATATAACAGTATACAGAAGGAAAAAGCAGAAAATGTTGTTTTATACGGAGCAGGCGCAATATATTGCTTAAAACTATCGAAATACTGCTCTATAGGCGGTTTGAGTTTTATTTGGAACTTACTTATAATATAAAAAGTTGCCTTGAAAGAGGTAAATACATCTATATAGATGCCATAAAATAAATGAGTCTATCGTTGGTTCATTTATTTTTGTTCTTTAGCATATATGGTTCGTGAGTACCAAAGTTTTTTCATCTAGATGTACGACAAAATAACATAGAGAGGTGATTACATGGCAGTAGTTGAAGCAAAAAACCTGTCTAAAATCTTTGGTAAAAACATCAGCCAATCTATCAAACTGTTAGATCAAGGGATGCCCAAAGAAGAGATATTGAAAAAGACAGGGAATACTGTCGGAGTAAATCGTGCCAGTTTCTCTGTTGAAGAAGGAGAAATATTTGTCATCATGGGGCTTTCAGGAAGTGGGAAGTCTACGTTAGTTCGACTAATTAATCGGTTAATAGAGCCAAGTGAAGGATCGATCCTGATCGATGGGAAAGAATTAGCAACATTAGATAAAAAAGCATTAAGACAAGTACGTCGTGAAAAATTAGGAATGGTATTCCAGCAATTCGCACTTTTCCCGCACCGCACCATTTTACAAAATGCTGCATTCGGTTTAGAAGTACAGGGTGTTGATAAATCTGAACGGGAAAAGCGGGCGGAAGAATCATTAAGACTTGTTGGTTTAGGTGACTACATGCATCAAAAACCTGGTCAATTATCCGGTGGAATGCAGCAGCGTGTCGGACTTGCCCGTGCACTGGCTAATGACCCGAAAGTGTTATTAATGGATGAAGCGTTTTCAGCGCTTGATCCGCTTATCCGGAAGGAAATGCAGGATGAGTTGATTGATTTACAATCTTCCATGAAGAAAACCATTATCTTTATTACGCATGATCTTGACGAAGCTCTTCGACTGGGTGACCGGATTGCATTAATGAAGGATGGGGCTATTGTACAAATCGGAACACCAGAGGAAATTCTGATGAACCCTGCCAATGACTATGTTGAGAAATTTGTAGAGGATGTAGATCGCTCGAAAATACTTACAGCAAGTCATATTATGAAGCGGCCGGAAACCATTGATATCGAGAAGCATGGTCCGCGTGCAGCGTTAGAGAGAATGCGCCGGGAAGGTATTTCCAGCATTCTGGTTGTCGATGAAAGCCGTCGTTTGCAAGGCTATGTGACAGCAGATGATGCTTCGGACGCACGAAAAAAAGAAGTATCCGATATTAAAGAAATTCTGCAAACAGATATTTTAAGGGTGTCACCGGATACACCGATGCAAGAGATTTTCTCTATGATTTACGATACGCCTGTTCCAATTGCAGTTGTGGAGGATAGCGGTCGTTTAAATGGAATTATTGTTCGCGGAGCAGTCTTAGCCGCACTTGCAAATGATGGTGAGGTGAACCTGGATGCTTGATTTTATGGATCAAATACCGTTAGCAGAATGGACAGAAAAGGCTACAGACTGGATTCAGGATAAATTTGCATTTCTTTTTGAACCAATCAAAGACCATTTTGGCAACTTTATGGACTTTATATCTGGAGATGTTTTAACAAGCATCCCTCCAATCCTCTTTATTTTGATTGTTGCCGTGATAGCATTTTTTGTTTCCGGCAAGAAATTTGGATTAGCGGTATTTTCAATTGTCGGTCTATGGTTTGTTTATAATCAAGGATTATGGGATGCGCTAATGGCTACCGTAACATTAGTTATTCTGGCTAGTTTATTATCCGTTATTATAGGTGTTCCAATAGGTATTTTAATGGCAAAAAGTAAGATTGCCAATTCCATTTTTACACCAATTTTGGACTTTATGCAGACAATGCCGGCATTCGTATACTTAATTCCGGCCGTAGCATTCTTTGGAATCGGGATGGTTCCGGGAGTATTCGCATCACTTATATTTGCGACACCACCGACTGTCCGCTTTACAAACTTAGGTATCCGCCAGGTTTCCAAGGATTTGATTGAAGCGTCGGATTCATTTGGTGCAACCGGGTCACAGAAATTATTTAAAGTAGAGTTACCGATGGCAAAAGGCACAATTATGGCTGGTATTAACCAGACGGTGATGCTTGCTCTGTCTATGGTTGTAATCGCGTCAATGATTGGTGCGCCGGGACTTGGAAGTCAAGTACTTTCTGCGTTGCAGCGTGCATCTGTCGGTACCGGATTTGTTGCCGGAGTCGGAATTGTTATTCTGGCGATTATTATTGACCGTATTACACAAAATATGAACAAAGCAAAAGAGTAAAACGGTGTGACAATCTTTTTATATCAAGGGAGGTATCTTTCTCTCTTATATGAAAAGTGTCAATATAGAAAGGTTAAAATTTAAGAAAAAGGGGAGTTTTATTTATGGCTAAATGGAGTCTGAAGCGTGCAGGACTTATTGGTTCATTAGCACTTGGACTGGTTGTTGCAGGCTGTGGCAGTGACGATAATGGCGATAACGGTGGTGGAGATGGCGATTCTGCTGAAGGCGGCGTAGATGGAGAGATTGAACTGGCTTATGTAGAGTGGGATTCTGAAGTGGCATCTACACATGTTATCGGAAAAGTACTGGAAGATGCAGGTTATGATGTAAAATTAACTGCATTGGATAATGCAGTGATGTGGGAAGCAGTTGCAAATGGCGAAGCAGATGGTATGGTAGCAGCCTGGTTGCCGGGAACACACGCTGAACAATTCGAAGCATATGGTGATCAAGTAGAACAGCTTGGCGTTAACTTAGAAGGTGCAAAAATTGGTCTGGTTGTACCAGAGTATATGGATGTCGATTCTATTGCCGATCTTTCCGATGAAGCTGGTCAAACCATTACAGGCATTGAGCCGGGTGCTGGTGTTGTAAGTGCAGCTGAAGAAGCTGTTGAAACGTATGATAACCTGGATGGCTGGACTGTTCAGACTTCTTCCAGCGGCGCGATGACAACAGAGCTGGGAAGTGCTTATAATAGTGAAAATGAAATTATTATAACTGGCTGGACCCCGCACTGGAAGTTTCAGGTATATGATTTGAAGTATCTTGATGATCCAGAGGGTGTATTTGGTGAAGCAGAAACAATTGAAACAATGGTTCGTGAAGGACTGGAAGAGGATGCACCAGAGGCATATCAAATACTGGATAACTTCCACTGGACTACAGACGATATGGAAGAAGTTATGTTAAATATTAGTGAAGGTGCTGATCCAGCTGATGCAGCTGCTGAATGGGTAGAAGCGAATCAAGAAACGGTAGCTGAATGGACAGAAGGTATTGAATAGGGTTAGATATCCTTTAAAGAGGCGATTCCAATAATTATGTTGGGATCGTCTTTTCTATGTTTATAGTTAAAATCCGAACATTTTATAATTTTTTTAAATTTTAGTTCGCCTTTTCTAAGCTGAAATAAACAAAATTGAATAATTGAAGCATATGATTAAGTCAAAATGAAAAATAATGTTCGTATTTTACATTGACGTTTGTTTTTTTAACTGATAAAATAACAAATGGTGAGTAAAAACCAAATGATGATAAGTGATTGTTCTGTCATGAATAAGCATGATCGCAAAGATAAAGAAAATCATGCAGGACAAGAATCTTCATATATAAAATCAATCTTGGAGGTGCACCATGTCCTCAGTAGTAGTTGTAGGTACGCAATGGGGAGATGAAGGGAAAGGTAAAATTACTGATTTCCTATCTCAAAATGCAGAAGTAGTTGCTCGTTATCAAGGCGGAAATAATGCTGGTCATACGATTAAATTTGATGATGTAACATACAAGTTACATTTAATCCCATCTGGAATTTTCTTTAGCGAAAAAACATGTGTTCTTGGAAACGGAATGGTTATCGATCCAAAAGCATTTGTAGAAGAAATTGCTTATTTACATGAGCGCAATGTTTCTACAGACAATCTTCGTATCAGTAATCGTGCGCATGTAATTCTTCCATATCACTTGAAGCTGGATATTCTTCAGGAGGAAGAGAAAGGCGTAAATAAAATCGGTACGACGAAAAAAGGAATCGGTCCTGCTTATATGGATAAAGCCGCACGTGTCGGTATCCGCATTGCTGATTTAATGGATAAAGAAGTTTTCCGTGATAAGCTGGAGCAGAATTTAAAAGAAAAGAACCGTTTATTTGAAAAAGTATATGAGGCTGACCCAATTCAGGTAGAGGATATTCTGGAGGAATACTATGAATATGGACAGCAGATGGCTCCTTATGTAGTAGATACATCTGTGGTTTTAAACGATGCAATCGACGAAGGTAAACGTGTATTATTTGAAGGTGCACAAGGGGTTATGCTTGATATTGACCAGGGTACGTATCCGTTTGTAACGTCTTCCAACCCAATTGCTGGTGGTGTGACGATTGGTTCTGGTGTAGGTCCTTCCAAAATTAATCATGTTGTAGGTGTATCGAAAGCATATACAACACGTGTTGGTGATGGTCCTTTCCCAACGGAATTACATGATGAAATCGGCAATCAAATCCGTGAAGTCGGCCGTGAATACGGTACAACGACTGGGCGTGCACGCCGTGTGGGCTGGTTTGACAGTGTTGTTGTCCGTCATGCACGCCGTGTGAGTGGAATTACCGATTTATCTCTAAATTCTATTGATGTATTAACAGGTATTGAAACATTAAAAATCTGTGTTGCCTACCGTTACAAAGGGGAAATTATTAAAGAATTCCCTGCAAGCTTAAAGGCATTAGCGGAATGTGAACCAGTTTATGAAGAGATGCCGGGCTGGACAGAGGATATTACAGGAGTGAAAACATTGGATGAACTTCCAGCCAATGCACGTCACTACTTAGAGCGAATTTCGCAATTGACAGAAATTCCATTATCCATCTTCTCTGTAGGTCCAGATCGTTCGCAGACAAACGTAGTAAGAAGCGTATATCGTCCGTAATAACATAATGAAACATAATAAAAGGAGCTGAATCTCATCATCAGCTCCTTTTTGCATGGAATGAAAAATATATCCAAATTTTTCCGTTTCCTATCTTTCTGTTCTGCCTACAAGACATAAAGGCAAATTTACGTTAAAATAGAGGGAAGGCATCTATGTATAAATTTGATTTTATAAAGATTTGCTATGATTAAACAGGCTATAAATGAAACTTTTTATCCATTATAGAAAAAATCAATAATAAAACATCGCTGCTCACGATAGGAAATGTGAATATTTAAAATGAGAACAATAAAGAAATTTATCACGAAAAAAGGATGTGCAATCAATGAGTCAGAAAATATTAGTTGTTGATGATGAACAGCCAATTGCAGATATATTACAGTTTAATTTAGAAAAAGAAGGTTACCAGGTGGTGGTGGCAAATGATGGAGATACAGCGATTCAACTCGCAGAATCAGAGCGTCCTAATCTGATTCTATTAGATATTATGCTCCCTGGAAAAGACGGAAATGAAGTATTGCGTGAGGTGCGTAAAACACAAAGCATTCCTGTTATTATGCTGACTGCAAAGGATGCAGAAATTGATAAAGTACTTGGATTAGAATTAGGTGCAGATGATTATGTGACCAAACCATTCAGTAATCGTGAATTAATCGCGCGTGTAAAAGCAAACCTGCGTCGTGAAAATGTTCCGGCAGACGAGCCGTCAAAAACAACGAAGGATATTGTGATTGGTGATTTAATCGTTCATCCAGATGCTTACGTGGTTTCCCGCAAAGGGGAAGAGATTGAATTAACGCATCGTGAATTTGAATTATTACACTATCTGGCACGTCATATTGGACAAGTTATGACACGTGAACATTTATTAGAAACCGTATGGGGCTACGATTATTTTGGAGATGTGCGTACAGTCGATGTTACCGTTCGGCGTCTGCGTGAGAAAATTGAAGAAAACCCAAGTAACCCACTGTGGATTGTGACAAGAAGAGGTGTTGGGTATTATCTGCGTAATCCTGAACAGGAGTAGGGCATAATGAATAAAGTTGGTTTTTTCAGGTCGATCCAGTTAAAGTTTATTATTATTTACATCCTGCTGTTAATTTTAGCTGTACAAGTAATTGGATCTTTTTTTACAGACCGTTTAGAAGAGAATCTGATGGATACGTTTAAAAACTCTGTTACAGAGCGTGTGGAGATGCTGAGCTACAACCTGGAACAGGCTTTTATCAGAGATCGTTCAGAGGAAGATAATAGCTTAGAACAGGAAATTCGAGCAATTATTGATGATGTGAATACAGAAAATGTAGCGACAACCATTTATGTTTATGATCGTCACGCCCGGATTTTAGGGACAAACCAGATTGACGAGCAGGAAGAGGTTGGAAAGAAGTCTACAGATATTAATGTACAGAATACCATATTATTTGAACAATCCCAGAAAGATACGTATTTTGACCGGCAAACAGACAGCAGGGTACATGTACATGTGGAGCCGTTAATTGGAAATGAAGGTACAGCAGTTGGAGCCATTCAGTTTACTGCTTCTCTGGAGCAGGTCTATGATCAAATTGAAGGAATTAATAATATCTTTCTTCAGGGCTCTGTTTTAGCAATCAGCATTTCTGCTATACTGGGAATTCTGGTGGCACGTACGATTACCAAGCCCATTAAGGAAATGCGTGAACAAGCACTGATCATGTCCAATGGAGACTTTACACAGAAATTAGATGTCTATGGACGGGATGAGATTGGGCAGCTGGCAGAAACCTTTAATGATTTGAACAGCAGGCTGAAGCACTCCTACGCGACGATTGAAGAAGAACGGAGGAAGCTGAGCTCGGTTCTGTCCTATATGAGTGATGGTGTTATCGCAACAGATCAGACGGGAGCAGTAACTTTAATGAATGACGCTGCGGCCCGAATGATTGGATCAAATCCGGATGATATGATTGGAGATGACATCATCGATGTACTGAATCTGGAAGAAAAAATTGTCGATATTAGCAAGCTGCCGGATAGCGGTTCAATGATTATTGATTTTAGTGATGAAGAAACACCATTTATTATCCGTGCGAACTTTTCAACCGTTGTAGATGAGGAAGAAGAAGTGACTGGTTTTATCACGGTAATTAGTGATGTTACCGAACAGGAAAAAATGGAGCAGGAACGCAGAGATTTTGTATCGAATGTATCCCATGAACTTCGTACACCGCTGACGACGATGAAAAGCTACTTAGAAGCCCTGTCAGATGGTGCCTGGGAAAATAAAGAAATTGCACCGCGCTTTTTAGAGGTTACGCAGAAGGAAACAGACCGGATGATCCGTATGGTAAATGACCTGCTGCAGCTATCTAAAATGGATTCCGATGAATTGCCGATGCATAAAGAAAGAACAGAATTTATGAATTATGTGCACCAAGTTCTGGATCGCTATGAAATGAATCTGCCGGAAACGATTACGTTAGAGCGTCATATACCAAAAGGGAAATCATTTGTATGGATGGATAAAGATAAACTGACGCAAGTCTTTGATAATATTATTACCAATGCTTTTAAATACTCGCCAGAAGGTGGGAAAGTACGTGTAAATCTCGATGTAAGACGTCACATGGTTATCGTCAGCATTCAGGATGAAGGAATGGGGATTCCATATGATAAGCTCGATAAGATCTTTGAACGTTTCTACCGTGCTGATCGTGCCAGAAACAGAAAGCTCGGTGGAACAGGACTCGGTTTAGCGATTACGAAAGAGCTTGTTGAAGCCCATCACGGAAAGATTTGGGCGCAAAGTAAAGAAGGTCGCGGAACAACTATTCTATTTACCTTGCCACTCATGGGATCGAAGCGGGGGAGAGGCAAATGAAATTAGAGACGGCAAAATCTTTATTGCTGATTATTTTAATTGGGACAAGTTTAATTCTCACATTTGGAATGTGGAATTACCGTGCGGAGTATGAACCATTGAATGATGTGGAATCGATTGATGAAGCCGATTTAGGCGGTGAAACAAAGGATGTAGACGATGTTATCAAGCCTAATAATATTGTTTTTAAAATGAATGGACAATTTTTTAGCTATGCAAATCCAGCGGACAGCATGCAGCTGTTTGAAGATATCCAGCGTTGGAAATTGACGGATATACAAAACAGAGCAGCAGAAGACGATAGGGAATCCGGGGCAGAAGCAGAGATTATTTTCCCGACAGAGGTTCCGTTATCGTTATTTGATTCTATTTTAAATGTCGATAATACGCTGAGAAGCAATACGAATTTCTATGTAGATCGATTTTATATTGCATTAAATGAAGAGACTGGGGTATTACAAGTTCAATTTGTTTCAACAGATGGAGAAGAAGTTGTGGAAGGAACCATTCATTCCACGGAGCACTACGAGCGATTACTATCGATATTCAATGAGCTGGATGACGAAGCATATGAGGAAAGAGAATTAATTTCAGGCACAGCGAAAGATATTTATATTCCAATAGAAGCAAAATCAATGAAATCTTTTACGTATACTTTTGATACAACGGATGCTGTTACAATTAGAAATATTATGTTCACCAATCCTAACGTAGTAAATATATCTGAATCAGCTCCCGGATCAATTATGTACCGGACGGATAATAGACAGTTAAATATTTCGAATCATGGAATGAGATTTATTGATGTGGCGGAAAGAAATAATGAACCGACCGATACCAATGTGTTGCGGCAAAGCATGGAAAAGATCAACGAGCATAAAGGCTTTACAGATGATTATCGCTTAGAAAGCTTTACGGAGGATAGCATCGCTTATCGTCTGTATCGATTTCAATATCCCGTTGTGAATAATTCGTATATGGATTTATCGATGATTTACCAGGAATGGCAAAATGATCAGTTAAGTGAATATAACCGCTCTTTAATATCGCTCGATACAGTTATTAATACCTCCTCAAAAGAGTTGAGGAGCGGCAATGAAATTATATTGAGCATCCAGCAAGGTGAAAATGCAGCGGATATTGACGATGTTCAGATTGCATATCGTTTAACAATTGGTTCAAACGAAAATGGTGAGGACTATGTGTTATTAGAGCCCAATTGGTATCAGCGCATTGATAACAGCTGGTCCACGGTACCGGAGATAAATGCAGATACACAACAAAACTTAGAAGGAGGAAGTTGAGAATGCAATGGTCACATATTAAAACGCTGTTTATTCTCAGTTTCCTGGTCTTAAATATTTATTTATTATTTCAATTTATTAGTAAACAGCAGGATATGAATATTCCGGAGCTGGAGGTTGCTGATATGAATCTGGATGAGGAGCTGGAACAGGAACGGATTACAGTTTCTGCAGATGTTCATTTTGAAATTCCGGATTTGAGCTATATTTCTTCCTCACAGAAGGAATTTTCCCGTACAGAAATCAGCGAGTTAAATGATATAGATGATATAAATGCTGTAAGGAGTAAGGACAATCAATTATTAGCAGTGGAATTCTCTTCTCCATTGGAAATTCCGGAAGATATAGAGCCGGGCGCTTTGTCTGAACTGGTCAGACCTTATGTTTTAAATGCATCAGAATTCAGCTTCGGTACATGGAATCGTGATTTAAATATTATTGTCTTTTATCAAAATAAAGAAGGTTATCCGATTTATTTAAATCAGCATGCGATGCTAACGTTTTATGTGAATGATGATAGAGAAATTACACATTATACGCAAACCATGGTCGGTGATGCCGATGTACAGGAAAGTACCAGCTTAAATGCACCAATGATTGCCATTGGTTCTCTGCTTCACAATCGCTATTTAAATTCGGAAGAAGACGTGTCCAATGTTGAATTTGGCTATTATTCCAGGATTGAGGATGAAGGGGAAGGGACGCAGGTATTTGCGCCAACCTATAAAATAACGGTAGATGATGAAAATGATTACTTTGTCAATGCCGCCGAATCCTTTACCTATCCGGGGAATTATACCGGATACCTTGTAAAGATGCTGGAGGAGAATTATTTACGAAAGCTTTATGTAATGTTAGCTGAGGATAGCAGGATAGCAGATGATCTTAGTTCGATGATAGAGGATAAGATTGAGCCTTATAGGAGTGAGCCGGAATGACTTTACGTTTTAGTGTGCTTGCATCAGGCAGCACAGGCAATGCATTTTATATAGAATCAGAACAGCAGCGCCTGTTAGTAGACGCTGGATTGAGCGGAAAAAAGATGGACGGGCTTTTTCAGAAGATTGATGTAGACCCGGCGCGTCTGGATGGGATTCTTGTCACGCATGAGCATAGTGATCATATTAAAGGTCTGGGTATCTTCGCCCGTAAATATAATCTTCCTATCTATGCAAATGAGAAAACATGGCAGGCAATGACCGGTTCTATCGGTAAACTGACAATCGATCAAAAATTTCAATTTGATATGGAATCTGTCCGCAGCTTTGGAGATATAGATGTCGAATCTTTCGGTGTATCTCATGATGCAGCAGAGCCGATGTTTTACACCTTTCGCAATAATGGACAAAAGGTAGCACTTGTTACTGACTTAGGCTACGTATCTGAACGGATCAAAAAGACAGTTGAAGACGCGGATGCCTATATATTTGAAGCAAATCATGATGTAGAGATGCTCAGGATGGGGCGCTATCCCTGGAATGTAAAACGGCGTATCTTAGGGGACTCCGGACACGTTTCCAATGAAGATTGCGCTCTTGCCCTGACAGATGTGATTACAGATCGCACCAAGCGAATTTACTTAGCTCACCTTAGTCTGGATAATAATATGAAGGACCTGGCACGGATGTCTGTCAATCAGATTTTAACTGAACGCGGAATAGACATAGAGCTGCATGACACAGATCCCGAAGCACCGACACCATTATATGATGTTGGCGGCGTAAAAGAGCGTGTATAAGCGAAACAGAAAAATAGAACAAAGAGCTCTTCATTTGGGATAATAATTTCATTTATGCATAAACTGAAATTAGCTCCCAAATGAGAGCTTTGTTTGATTTTGCTGTTAGAAGATGCATTTTTCATACAGCCGAACCATTATTGTAAATTACAATTTAGCGTTTAATCATAAATAAGTTTCGGGAATACTTAGATAAATTCTTCCACCACTTCATTTTCTAACAAAAACCTGATGAATGCATAAGGAGAAAGGTATATGGAATATAATGACCAATCGAATCAGCCACACAAAGAAAACAAAGGAAAATGGCTTGTCCCATTATTGTTAGGTATTATTATTGGCGGAATACTTGTGTTACTTATTAATCCCGATTTTCTGCAAGGTGAAAGTGAAAATACGGAGCAAATAAGTCCTGCTGAGGAAAAGAATAACGGGGAGACTCCTTCTGGCAGTAATGGCAATGCCACCACAGATCAGCCCATGCAGATAGATGTTTCCACACAGCTGACGGAGATTATTGAACATGTCACGCCGGCTGTTGTCGGTATTACCAATATTCAACAGAATGTTTCGTGGGGAGCTGGTGCGGACGGTGTAGAAGCCGGGACAGGGTCAGGTGTTATTTATAAGGTAGAAGATGGTGAAACGTATATTGTCACGAATCATCATGTTATTGAAGATGCCGATGCTGTAGAAGTAATTATGCATGATGAGACGCATTTGGAAGCAGAAATTATTGGAAGTGATTTATTTACAGATTTAGCAGTACTCAAAATGGATAGTGGAAATGAAGATACGGTGATGGAATTAGGTAATTCTGAGAATTTGAAGGTAGGAGAGCCGGCGATTGCGATTGGGAACCCATTAGGAGCATATTTATCAAGTACCGTGACCCAGGGCGTGATTAGCGGAACAGAGCGTACCATTCCAATGGATTTTAATTTTGATGGTCAGCCTGATTGGCAAGCGGAGGTTATTCAGACAGATGCAGCGATTAATCCAGGAAATAGCGGTGGTGCATTAATTAATTTATATGGACAGTTAATTGGGATTAATTCCATGAAAATTAATGAAGAAGCAGTGGAGGGGATTGGCTTTGCAATCCCGATAAATAGTGCCCTCCCTGTGATTCAGGAGCTGGAGGAAAGTGGGGAAGTCATTCGGCCTTTCTTAGGTGTGGAAATCTATTCGATTGAGGAGCTGCCCCAATATGAGTGGAGAAATACATTACAGCTGCCGGTGGAAGTAGATGGCGGTGTGTATGTATGGAGTGTGGAAAATTTATCCCCAGCGGACAAAGCCGGTATGGAGCAATATGATGTGATTGTAGCATTGGATGGTCAGTCTGTGTATAATACGATTGATTTGCGAAAGATTCTTTATGAAGATAAAGATGTTGGTGATATGGTAACCATAGACTTTTATCGGGACGGCGAGCTACATCAAGCAGAAATGAAGCTGGAGGCTCAATAAAAGAGGACGTTCAAAAAAGAATGGATAGATAAGCGAATCCATTCTTTTTTGTGTATTGTTATCCACAGAATCTAAAAATTATACACAAACGGTGGATAAAAAATAAGTGAATTTCTATATTTGGTGTGGAAAATATGTTCTTATACTATATAACTGCGAACGTTTGTGCATATGTGGATATAATTGTGGATAATGTGAGTTTATCCATATGCTATAAACAGGATTTTTGAATTACACAGATGTTGTCCACAATTGGATGTGAGAAAGTTAAGTGAAGGATTCTGTTTCCTTGCGCTGCGTCCAAAGGAAGATAAGGAGTATCAGTAATGTAATGTCTAATCGGGATGCAAACAGAAATGCAAATATGCCATCACCCGTCAGGACAGGAAGTTTTGTAAAAAAGAGTGCACCAAACATAATAAAAATAAGCGGAATGATTGATATGTGGATAAAAATTCTCCCGATTAATAATAATCCCGCCATTACTTCAAAAAGCGCTACGAAGAAATAAACATAATTAGATAAAGGCACGCCCATTTGCTCAAAACTGCTGACCATGGAAAGGTCCACAAATTTCATCAGCCCGGAAACAAGAAATACAAACCCCACGACGTAACAAATAAGCTTCGTTGGTTTCATGTGAAACATTCCCCCCTTCTTTTTTATCGTATGCAGGAAGCAGGACAAACTTTCCCAGAATATGAGGATTAACATATTGTTTTCATACGAATTTAAATATATAATTCATTCATATGTGCTTTATCATTTTCATCATAGAAAAGAAAGGAAGGGTAGAAATGCTGCGTCAATTTTTTTCATACTATAAGCCTCATAAGCGATTATTTATTATAGATTTCTCAGCTGCCGTAATTGTGGCGCTGCTTGAATTGGCATTTCCTGTAGCGGTGCAATGGTTTATCGATCAATTACTGCCAGGGCAAGACTGGAATACAATTGTAGTTGTTTCGATTTTATTGTTGCTTGTGTATATCATCAGCACTTATTTACATTATATTGTGGCCTATTTAGGACATACGTTGGGTATTAATATAGAAACAGATATGCGCCGTGATTTATTTTATCAGGTGCAGAGACAATCATTTCGTTTTTTTGATAATACGAAAACAGGCCATATTATGAGCCGTATTACGAATGATTTATTTGATATAGGAGAGCTTGCCCATCATGGCCCGGAGGATTTCTTTATCTCGATTATGACATTCTTAGGTGCTTTCTTTATTATGTTTACTATTAATCCCGTTTTAGCACTGATTGTACTGATTACCGTACCAATTTTGATTTTCCTGATTACATTTGGAAATATTCGTATGAATAAAGCATGGGGACAAATGTATGCGAATATTGCCGGAGTAAATGCAAGAATAGAGGATGCAGTTTCCGGTGTACGTGTTGTACAATCCTTTACAAATGAAGCATTTGAGAAGGAGCGTTTTCAAGAGAATAATGAGAAGTTCCGCCGCGTGAAGGTCGGTGCCTATAAAGTAATGGGGATTGTCCATTCGAATATTTTCCTGCTGATGCGGTTAATGACATTGCTTGTCCTGGTGATAGGTGCCTGGTTTACTTACACGGACCGCCTCAGCTATGGGGAATTGGTCAGCTTTATCTTATTTGTAAATGTACTAACCACACCGATTAATAAAATTACAGCACTTTTAGAGCTGTATCCAAAAGGAATGGCCGGCTTCAAACGTTTTTCAGATATGATGGCAGTAAATCCGGATGTGGAGGACAAGCCGGATGCTGTTGAGGTCAGTGAATTAAAAGGTGATATTCGTTTTAATCAGGTGAGCTTCAGCTATGATAAAACGAAAAAACCGGTACTAAATGACATTAGCTTTCGGATTAAGCCTGGAGAAACCGTAGCTTTTGTCGGTCCTTCCGGAGCAGGAAAAACAACGATTTCTGCATTAATCCCGCGATTTTATGATGTGAACGAGGGAGCGATTACGATTGACGGGATGGACATCCGTGATATGACAAAGGAATCCCTCCGCCGTAAAATAGGTGTTGTGCAGCAGGATGTATTTCTATTTACAGGAACCCTGCGCGAGAATATTGCTTATGGAAATTTAGAAGCTACCGACGAAGAAATTGAGCTTGCGGCCAAGCGTGCCCATATGGAAGGTTTTATTAACGAACTTCCAGACGGCTATGAAACACAGGTTGGCGAAAGAGGTCTGAAGCTGTCGGGAGGTCAAAAGCAGCGTATTGCGATTGCTCGTATGTTCTTGAAAAATCCGCCGATTCTTATTTTGGATGAAGCAACCTCTGCACTTGATACAGAGACAGAAATGATTATTCAAAAAGCATTGAACGATCTGGCAGTTAACCGTACGACCATTGTGATTGCCCACCGTCTTGCTACTATTAAAGAAGCAGACCGTATTATGGTCGTGACGAAAAAAGGAATTGAAGAAGAAGGAACACATGAGGAGCTTTTGCAGAAGGATGGTATCTTTGCCCATCTGCATGGTGTACAGATGAAATAATGAGACAGGCTGTGCTGAGCGCAGCCTGTTTTTTAGACGCTGCCATCATTTCCCGGGCAATAAATACACTTGACTATTTAGCATAAAAACATAAAAACAGCAAAAACTAAGGCTAAATAGGAGGTGGAACCATGAATCGAAGTTATCGAGTGTTTATCATGATCGGCATCATTATCATTCCTTTACTGATTGGAACCTGGGTAAATGCAGAAGAGCCAGAATATGCAGAATGGGGACAGGTTGCGATGAAAGAAGTGAAAGCAAAATATCCGCAAGAGAAAATTGTCGATTATCTGCATGTAGGCAGACAAACAAAAGGGGAAGAAACGGCCGAAACATTTAAGCTATGGTTAGTTGGAAAAGGAAGAGAATTTGGTGTTATTATTGATATTTATTTCAAAACCGATACAAAAGAAATTGTTGAAATAAAAATGAGGGAAACGAAGAACTAAAGCAATTTTATACGCTCATTCATGAATGAGCCCATTCTCTTGCTAAAAGGCCATATACGACTAAATCTTCATAATGATCATATAGCCATTCTCCCTGCCTGATAATACCTTCCTTTTGGAATTTGAGTCTTTCAGGAATAGCTCTGCTTTTCTTATTATGAGTTGCAGCACGGATTTCAACCCGGTTTAACCGCAAAGTATAGAACGCATAATCAATCATGACCTGGACAGCTGAAGTCATAACACCCTTTCCCTGATATATTGGATCTAACCAATAGCCAATAGACGTGGAGCCATTTTGCCAATCAATGAAATTATAATTCACACAGCCAATCAGTTTTTTATCCGCAAAAATACCGATATTCAAGGATTGTCTGCGCTCGGCACTTTGCAGACATAAATCAATAAAAGCCAAACAATCGGCGGGCTGTCTGGTTGCCTCTATCCAGGGAAGCCATTCGGCAAGCTTTTCTCTGGAAGCTTCTACAGCCATAAACAGTGCATTTGCATCATTCAATTGCAGCTGACGTAAAGTAATACGGTCATCTATTTTATAGTGAAACATCGTTCCATCCCCCATATTCATATTTCCATCCTTATTCTCTCCCTACATCATACGTTATTTACGACCAGATGTTTAATTATTCGGTGAAAATGTATTACAATAGAGGGTAATATATATGAGAGGAAACATTTGTATTTATGGTAAAATAGCTTTAATCACAAAAAATACAATTCATGGGGAGTGTATAGTATCAGTGAGGAGCAGGCTTTTGGATGCTATCGATGCCTATGCGGTGGGGATAGAAAGAACCTCTCCACGGAATGAAGGTTCACTTTATTTATGGAAGGAAGAAGGATGGTACATGAGTGAGGAAAACGTCACAAGGATCCATTTGAATGGAAAAGAATATATATTAATTGGAACAGCCCATGTTTCCAAAAATAGTGCCGAGCAGGTCAAGGAAGTGATTGAAAGAGAACAGCCTGATGCGGTATGTATTGAATTGGATGAGCAGCGTTTCCAATCGGTGAAGGATAATAATAAATGGAAGAACACAGATATTTTTCAAGTTATCCGCGATAAAAAAGCAGTCATGTTATTAATGAACTTGGCAGTTTCCTCCTTTCAGAAGCGGATGGCTAAGCAATTTGGCATCCGGCCGGGAGAAGAGATGATACAAGGCATCACATCTGCGGAAGACACAGGTGCTGAGCTTGTTTTAGCTGACCGCGATATCCAGATTACATTTTCCCGTATTTGGGGGAATATCAGTTTTAAAGGAAAAGCAATGCTGTTAATGCAAGTGTTTGGCAGTATTTTCAGCAGAGAGGAAATTTCGGAAGAAGAATTAGAAAAAATGAAGCAGCAGGATACCATTAATGCGATGCTGCAGGAGTTTACAGAGTATTTTCCAGACCTGAAGAAACCGTTAATTGACGAACGGGATCAGTATTTATCACAAAAAATTAAAGATGCTCCCGGGAAGAAGATTGTAGCCATACTTGGTGCAGCGCATGTTCCCGGTATTACCAAAGAAATTGAAAAAGAACAGGATTTAGAGCAATTACGGGTACGTCCGCCCAAGCCAAAGTGGCCAAAAGTAGTCGGCTGGACGATTCCTATTTTAATTATTGGAATCATTGCTTATACATTTATGATGAACCCGGCGGCCGGCTGGCAGCAAACGATAAGCTGGGTGCTCTGGAACGGGTCTCTCTCAGCAATCGGTGCCTTTGTCGCCTTCGCACATCCATTAGCTGCACTGACCGCATTTGTCGCAGCCCCGTTCACATCGCTGAATCCATTGCTTGCAGCAGGCTGGTTTGCGGGCTTCGTACAGGCATATATTAAGCGGCCCAATGTAGGAGATTTTGATTCTTTAGCCGATGACGTGCATTCTGTAAAAGGTTTTTGGAATAATAAAGTAACACGCATATTGCTTGTTGTTGTATTTGCCAATATCGGAAGCTCCTTAGGAACATTTATAGGTGGAGCGGATGTTATCCGGGTGTTTATTCAGAATTTATTATAAGTATATAGGTTATTTGGAAAAGATAGTTTTCAAAAGGTGGAGAGCTATTTTTTCCGCTCTACATAAAATAGAGTATGATAAAACCAATATTTATTTAGGAGGAATTTACTTGTGATCATTGCGATCATTTTTTTACTATTTGTTTCTTTTTTCTTTTCAGGGAGTGAAACAGCTCTCACGGCGACTAATAAGGTAAGACTGCAGGCAAAAGCAAATGATGGAGATAGAAAGGCAGAAAAATTGCTGCAGCTTGTTTCCAAGCCAAGTGAATTTATTACTGCGATTCTGATCGGAAATAATGTGGCAAATATCCTGCTTCCAACATTGGTTACGATGCTGGCAATTGAATATGGCTGGCATGTCGGTCTTGCCTCAGCGATTCTGACGGTTACGATTATTGTATGCTCCGAGGTGCTTCCTAAATCTGTCGCAGCCAGCTTCCCGGACCGGATTGCTGCTCTCGTATTTCCAGTAATTCGTGCTGTGGTATTTATTTTAAAACCGATTACATTTTTATTAAATGGCTTGACAGGATTGGTTACCAGAGCCCTTTCAAAGGGAGAGGTGCAGGCGGAATCTGTGTCCAAAGAAGAACTGCGGGCCATTGTGGATATTGCTGATGCAGAAGGAGCTTTTCAAAAAGAGGAATCCTCACGAATCCGCGGCGTATTTGATTTTTATCATTTAAATGTAAAGGATGTTCTAAAAACCCCGCGTGTCGAAATTGTCGGCTTAGCGTGTGAAGCGAGCCATCAGGAGGTTAAAGAATTGGTTCTCTCCAGCCCTTTTACGAGATATCCTGTTTTTGGCGAGGATGTCGATGATATTATCGGCATTTTTCACTCTAAATACTTAATTGCCTGGAGCGATAATAAAGAAAAAGCACTCGAAGATTATAGTGATATGGATCCGCTTCGTGTATATGAATTTAATAATATTGAACAGGTATTCCGTAAAATGCTGGAAGAAAAGAAGCATATGGCTATCGTTTTAGATGAATATGGCGGGACAGAAGGAATCGTTACACAAGAGGATATTATTGAAGTGATGATAGGACAGGAAATAGAGGATGAGATGGATATAGAGGCAGATGCTCTGATAGAAAAGCAGACAGACACGGAAATGATTTGTGATGGAAAGATCACGCTGCACCAGCTGAATAATACCTTTGATACAGATATTCCTGAGGAAGATGACGTGCTTGCTGCCTATATTCTTAGAAACTTTTCTACGTTCCCGGCAGAAGGAGATGTTCTGGAAAAGGAGAACCTGACCTTTCGCATCCTGAAAATAGATGGGCGGTATATTAAGCGGGTGCAAATTATTAAATAAATAGCTGATAAGGCGCTCTGTTCTGTCTCACTTCTCTGTTTGTGGAATTAGCTTAGTCTTCGTAAAATGCCACCAGCTCGTTTCTCCAGTGTCTTATGGCAATATGACAAAATTCGTAACAAAGTGATTTCCTATAGATGAACCTGTCTCTTTCGTACAGAATTCGTTATAATGTAAGGAAAGAAGCAGGACAGAGAGGAGTGCGATGCTTTGAAGTCGATCAGTGTAAAGAGCTTAGTAAAAGAATTTCAATTGGAAGTGCTTGCTGGCGGAGATGAGCTGGACCGCACGATCAAAATGGCCAGGACACATCGCCCTGGCTTAGAGTTTATTGGCTACTTTGACTTTTTTCCAATGGAACGTGTACAAATTTTAGGGAAAAAAGAAATTAACTTTTTAAAGCAGTTGAATATTGAAGAACGCAAGGAGCGGATTGATCATGTGGTGAGCTATCATCCGCCATGCTTTATTGTGACATCAAATCAGGATGGACTGACCTATTTAACGAAATTCTGCCAGGAACAAAACATCCCGCTTCTCCGTACAGCAGATACGGCGGTTGATTTTATCGCCAAGGTAGACAACTATCTGACACGCAAGCTGGCAACGGAAATTGCTGTGCATGGCGTCTGCTTGAATGTCTCTGGTATCGGTGTTTTAATTCGTGGAGAGTCGGGTGTCGGTAAAAGTGAGCTGGCACATACCTTAATTGGACGCGGGCATCGTCTGGTTTCGGATGACATCGTGATTTTGAAAAAGCTGAGTCATCAGACGATTCTCGGCACACATAATGACATCAATCGTGAATTCCTTGCCCTTCGCAGTGTCGGTCTCTTAAATGTGGTCCGTATGTACGGGAGAAAAGCGTTCCAGGATGAATCACGGATCTCCCTGGACATCGAACTGACAAAATGGGAGAAGAACGATCTCAATAATGATTTGGAGCTGAAAACAGATTATGAGGATTATCTGGGTGTCCAGATTCCACGGATTGAAATTCAGCTCCAGCCAGGACGGGATGTAGCTGGATTAGTAGAAGCAGCTGCGAATAATTGGTATCTGCAGCAGCAAGGGTATAAAGCTTCTGCAGAATTTATGCAGCGTGTGCAATGGGAGGAAGGAGACGATTGATTCGTTTTCTTTATATAAAAAGGAGGGGAGAACGCCAGTGTGTTTCTCTCCTCCTTTTTAATGGTGAAGAGTATTTCGTTTTTCTTTTTCAAAGATTGACATAATGGTAAGGGTGTCTGTGCATCATTGTGCACCTCTTTTTATAAATAATACGTTCATCCCTCTTTCTTTTTTTCTAAAAGTATGTCATATTATAAATAACAACGTTGTTATTTTAGGAGGAATGAAAATGTTTGATGTAATTGCTCATGAACAAAATCAGATTACGTTGCATAATCCAGAGCAGTCAATCTATGCGCATATTCGTGTGCTGGAGCCGTCAATTATCAATGTTAAAATAAGCAAGGAAGAAGAAATCAGCTTTCCAACCTGGACGATTACACCGGGAGATACGGAATTACCATTCGAAGGACTTTCGCGTCAAAATATGAAACCGTTCTCTTTCCCGGAATACAGCTTCTCAGAGTCGGAAAAATCGATTACGATCACAACAGCAGATTTAAAATTGGCTATTCAAAAAGAAGGCTTCTATTTAACCTGGTTCCAGAAAACGGCTGATGGTTCCTTTGAACAGGTGATGACAGACCGCCGAACCCAAAGCTATCAGCATCACATCAGCGCCAATCAGCCCGTATGTCACTATCTTGAACGTGATTTGGAAGAGATGTATTTTGGATTAGGGGAGAAATCTGGTGCTGCGGATAGACATGGCAGACGATTCCGGATGAACAACATTGATGCAATGGGATATAATGCCGAAACAACAGACCCATTATACAAGCATATTCCATTTTATATCACGTATAAGCCGGAAATTCGTCAATCTATCGGGATTTTCTATGATGATTATCAGAACTCTGTCTTTGATTTTGGACAGGAATTAGACAACTATCATGGTTATTACCGCTACTATGAGACAAACAGCAGCTTTTTAGATTATTACGTGATTGCCGGCCCGCAAATCAAGGATGTTACTAAAAGATTCAGCTGGCTGACTGGAAGACCGGCTAAAATGCCGACATGGGCGATTTCCTATTCCGGCTCTACGATGCAGTATACAGATTTGCCAAAGTCGCAGGAATTATTAAATGGCTTTCTCGAGCAATGTAACCATCATGATATCAAAGTGCGCTCTTTCCACTTATCTTCCGGTTATACATCTATTGATGGAAAACGCTATGTGTTTAACTGGAACTATGATAAGTTCCCGGATCCAAAAGCATTTGGCAAGCATTTTGTCGATGAAGGAGTCGAAATTGTTGCCAATATTAAACCATCCCTGATGCTGAATCATCCATTACTTGATGATGTGTTAGCATTTGACGGATTTATTAAAGATGAGCATGGCAAGCCTTTGCTGGTTCAGTTCTGGGATGATGAAGGATATTATTTAGACTTTACCAATCCAGATACGATTAACTGGTGGAAGCATCAGATTAAGACGAAGCTGCTCGATAATCATATAAATTGTACCTGGAATGATAATAATGAATTTGAAATCTGGGATCAAAAAGCACAGGTGCACGGCTTTGGTAAAGGCGGGAACTTCCAGGATTACCGTGCCATTATGCCGCTTTTGATGATGAAAGCATCCCGGGAAGTACAGCTTGCTTACAATACCGAAGAGCATCCTTATATTATCAGCCGTTCAGGCTGTGCCGGAATGGGTAAGTATGTGCAGACTTGGACAGGGGATAACCGGACAAGCTGGCATACACTGAAATTTAATAATAAAATAGCGCTTGGATTGAGCTTATCCGGTGTTTATAACTTTGGACATGATATCGGCGGCTTTTCCGGACCGAAGCCGGGACCGGAGCTATTTTTGAGATGGGTTCAATGCGGTGTCTTCTATCCCCGCTTCTCGATCCATTCCTGGAATGATGATGGATCTGTTAACGAAGCATGGATGCATGAAGAGGTGCTGGCAGAAGTGAAGGAAGCAATGCACCTTCATGAACGCCTGAATCCTTATATTCAAAGTCTTGTAGAAAATGCGCATGATAACTATGAACCAATTATTCGTCCGGTATTCTATGAATTTGAAGAGGATGAGAAAGCGTATCAAGACAGTGATGACTTTATGCTTGGTGATAAACTGCTCGTCTGCCCAATTGTAGAAGAAGGTCAGACAAGCCGGCAAATCTACCTGCCGAAAAATCGGGAAGGCTGGGTCGATTACTATACTGGCGAGGTTTACGAAGGGGGAAGCACGATTACAAAGGATGTTTCGCTTGCTAATATTCCTTTCTTTGTCAAAAAGGGCGCTTCCCTGCCGATGTATAATGATGGACTGACAGAGGTAGAAACAAAGACATTTTAATAAAGAAGAAAAGGAACCATCTGGTTGCTCTTTGGAGGAGCAGGCAGATGGTTTTTTTCTTAAAATGGAAAAAAGGAGAGCGCTGATTCAGCACTCTCCTCAATAAACTATTTATACACCTGAATACGAAGAAAATCCTCCGTCAACAGGTACGACAATACCTGTCACAAAGCGGCTGGCATTCGGATCAAGCAGCCATAATAGGGTACCGACTAAATCCTCCGGGTCACCAAAGCGATTCATGGGTGTCTGTCCCAATATTTTCTCGGCACGGTCAGAATAAGAGCCATCCTCATTACGAAGCAGTCCTTTATTCTGCGCCGTTTCAAAGAACCCGGGAGCAATTGCGTTGACGCGGACCTTTCCTTCAAAATACGTACTGAGCCATTGTGTGAAATTACTAATCGCAGCTTTAGCTCCACTGTACGCTGGTATTTTGGTTAAAGGCTGAAAAGCATTCATCGAAGAAATGTTAATAACAGTATTTCCCTCACCCTCTGTTAAATCCGTTCCAAATACCTGGATAGGGAGGAAGGTTCCCGTGTAATTTAAACGGAATACACTTTCTACACCTTCTTCGCTTAATCCAAACAGGTTTTTCTCGATATCCTTCTCATAGTGCTCATCATCGGTTGTCGCATCTGGATGATTTCCGCCGGCACAGTTAATCAAAGCGTTCACTGCACCAAACCTGGCATTAAAATCCTGCTTTGCCTTTTCAAGAGACACTTTATTTAAGACATCCGCTTCTAAAGCAATTGTGTTCGTACCTTCCGCATCCACTTCTTTGATAAGCTGCTCCAGCTTAGCTCTGCTGCGACCAATCAAGCCGACATGTGCACCTTCCTGAACAAGGGCTTTTACAAATGTACTGCCAATCACACCGCTTGCTCCGGTAATCACAATATTTCGTCCTGCAAATGATAGCTCCATAGCTTACTCGACTCCTTCGATCAGACCATTAATATACGTCGCACCGAGTGCACGGTCAAAAAGACCATAGCCTGCTTTTCCGGTCTCTCCCCAAATCATTCTGCCATGATCAGGGCGGATTGTTCCTGTATACCCGATATCCTTCAGTGCACGGACAACCTCTTTCATATCAACAGAGCCTAATTTAGACAGATGTGCTGTTTCCACAAAAGAGCTGTTTTCCAGCCGCTTAATATTGCGCATATGGACAAAATGAATATGATCTCCAAATTCACGGATAAGCGCAGGAAGATCATTTTCCTCTAAGCAGCCGAGCGAGCCGGTGCAGAAGCAGATGCCATTATTTTTTGCATTATTAATGGAAATCAAACGCTGATAGCTTTCTTTTCCTTTTATAATACGCGGAATCCCAAAGATAGACCATGGCGGATCATCCGGGTGAATCGTCAGGTCGACGTCATGTTCGATCGCAACTGGCAATACTTCATTTAAGAAATAGGTTAAGTTATTCCATAAATCTTCATCCGTTATTTGGCGGTATTTCTCAATTAAAGCTGCCATTTCTTCCTTTGTATAGCTCTCATCCCAGCCGGGCAAATTCAAGTTTGTCGTCACCGGATCAATTTCTTTGATAAAATCATGATCATATAATAAAGCAGTGGAGCCGTCCTCTAATTCATGCTCTAAATCCGTTCTTGTCCAATCAAACACCGGCATAAAGTTATAGCAGACAGTTTTAATTCCTGCCTCAGCAAGATTCTTTAAGGATGTTTTGTAATTGGCAATATAGGCATCACGATCGGCTTCACCAAGCTTAATCGATTCGTGAACAGGAAGACTCTCAATGACAGCCAGGGAGAGCCCTTCTTTTTCGATCGAAGCTTTTAAACTGTCAATCCGTTCCTTTGGCCAAACCTCCCCGACAGGAACATCATAGATTGCAGAAACGATGTTTTTCATATCGGGAATCTGTTTTATTTTATCTAACGTTACAGGATCAGTATCTCCATACCATCTAAAAGATAATTGCATTAGTGAACCTCCTTGATATTTTCAATTTTGAATAAGCGGGCTGCATTGTTAAAGCAGATATCCTTTAAAATACCTTCCAGCAATGCCGGATCATCTTCAATTTCTCCCTTTTCTACCAGAGAGCCGAGCAGCTGGCAGAGAATCCGCCGGAAATATTCATGCCGGGAATAGGAGACCAGACTTCGTGAATCGGTAAGCATCCCCGCAAACTCGGACAGCAGGCCGATGTTCGCATAGTCTATTAAATGCTGGATCATCCCGTCTTTCGTGTCATTGTACCACCAGGCAGCACCGAGCTGTACCTTCACATCCTTAGAAGTGAAATTACCGGCAGCAGCCTGAACCATCGAGTGATCATTGGCATTATGCGGATAAATGATGGTATTGGTTAAGCTGCCGTTTTGATGCAGATGATCTAATAATTGATTCAATTCCTCCGCATTCAACAAATTGCCAAGACTGTCAAAACCGGCATCAGTACCAATTTTTTCATATTGCAACGAGTTATTGTTTCGAAGCGGCCCGAGATGCAGCTGCATCACCCAGCCGTATTTTTTATACGATTGTGCCAGACGAGCCAATAGCCAACCTGCCAATTCCCGGGTTTTCCTATTATCAAGGGCTTTTCCATTTTTTAAATCTGTAAAGTACGCCGCAGCTGCTTCTTCAGAAAGCCCTGTTAAGACCACTTCTGAAAAGCTTTGATCAGCACTTTTTGCTCCATGTTCGTTAAAATAATCTACTCTGTTTTCCAGCGCTTTGACATAATCAGATAAACTGTTAATGTCAAAGCCTGACGCAGCCTGTAATTTCTGGATCGCTGTCCCGATGGTTTTCTGCTTCAGGCTGATATAGAAATCAGGCCGGAATGTCGGCCGGACCTCGATATCAAAGGATGGATCTGCAGCCAGCTGCTGGTGATAGTATAAGTCGTCACAAGGATCATCGGTGGTGCAGACTACTTGTACATTGCTTTTTCGTAACAGATTTCTAGGCGACATATCCGGCTGCTGGAGCTGTTTATTTAATTTCTGATAAAGCTCTCTGACATTGCTGTGCTGAACCCCTTCATAATGATCAAAATAACGGGCCAGCTCCAAATAGCACCAATGATACATCGGATTCATGATGGTTTTTGGGAGCATGTCTATAAAAGCTGCAAATTTATCAAAGCTGTCTCCATCACCGGTAATCAGAGCTTCATCAATGCCATAAGCTCTCATAAGGCGCCATTTATAATGGTCATGCCCGAGCCATAAATCGGTAATCGTTGCATAATTTTTATCCTCATAGATTTCCTGCGGGCTTAAATGGCAGTGGAAATCGTAAATGGGCGTATCTTTAATAGATTGATAAAGTTCCTTTGCTTTTGTTGTTGTTAATAAAAAATTGTCATGAATAAGTGTCATAAACTACTCTCCTTGCTTAGGTTAATGCTTTATAGTCCAAATAGATTCGGCAGGAACAGTGATAACTGCGGGATAAAGGTAATTGCGAGCAGCATCACTATCAGCGCTATGAAATAAGGAACAAGTGTCCGGATAACACTTTCAATCTTCACATTAGCGACACTCGCTCCGACAAATAACGCACTTCCTACCGGTGGTGTAATATTACCGATACACAGATTGAATGCAATAACGATACCAAAGTGAACCGGATCTAAACCGATGGACGTTGCAATCGGCAGGAAAATTGGTGTGAAAATAAGTACTGCCGGCGTAATATCCATAAATGTCCCGATAAGCAGTAAAATAAGATTCATTAAAAGTAATAAAAGAATCGGATTCTCTGTCAGAGATAGAATGCCGTTTGAAATGGCTTCCGGAAGCCCTGTAAAGCTCATTACCAATGAGAATAAAGCTGAAGCGGTAATCAATAAGAGAATCATTCCGGTAATTTCAACTGTTTCTTTGATAATATTTGGGATATCAGCGATTTTAAAGCTCTTATAGATAAGAGAAAGAACAAAAGCGTATAAAACAGCAACCGCAGCTCCTTCTGTTGCAGTGAAAATCCCACCAACGATACCGCCGATAACAATAATAATCAGTAATAAGCTCGGAATAGCATCGAGAATAAGAAAGAAACGATCCTTCCAGCTGATTCTCTCGGAAACGGGATAGTTATTCTTTTTCGCTAAAATATAAGCCACAGCCATTCCGGTAAGTCCCCATAAAATACCTGGGATATAACCAGCCATAAATAAAGCTGCAATCGATGTTCCGCCGCTGACTAATGAATATACAATTAATAGAGAACTGGGCGGAATTAATAAACCTGCTGGTGCAGAAGCTATATTTGCTGCTGCCGAATAGTCTTTACGGTAGCCTTGTTTTGCTTGAAGCGGTCCCATAATACGGCCCATGGCAGCTGCTGCAGCTACACTTGATCCGGAAATAGAACCAAAAAGCATATTTCCGACAATATTGGTATGTGCAAGAGAGCCGGGCATCCGTCCAACTAACACTTTAGCAAAATTGACCAGGCGAAACGCAATTCCGCCATTATTCATCAAAATTCCGGCAAGTACAAACAGCGGGATGGCAAGCATAGTAAAGTTATCAATTCCTGTAACCATCCGCTGTGCCGCTGTAATAATCGTGACATCAAACGGCAGAATCAAGAGCATGGTTAACAGCGAGCTCAAAATAATCGATATCGCAATAGGAATACTTAAAGCAAGCATAACGAGAAACGAAATAAATAAGACGAGTCCAGCAACTAATGTCATAGCTGTTCACTTCCTTCCTCCGCTGATGTCATCTCACCAACGGCTAAGTTATAAATGGCATAAAATATAATAAATAATCCTGAAATCGGCAGAGCTCCATACATCCATGCCATCGATATGCCCGTGGAAGGAGCAGCTTGGGTTAAGGTGAGGTTGATAACCTGAATCCCTCCCCAAATCATTAGAACAACGGCAACAAGCAGTAAAATAACATTTGATAGACGGTGAAGAGCCAGCTGTGCTTTTGGAGACAGCTTCTCTTTGATAAATACAATCGCAATATGCTTTTGCTGGCCAAATACATACGCAGCACTGGTTAAGGCAAACCAGATTAACAGCATACGGATGACTTCTTCACTGACGGTGCTGGGTGTGTTGAGAATATACCGTGCGATCACCTGCCAAATAGATAGAACGGACATGACAGCAATTAGAATACCAGTTAAGACGAGAAGACCTTTATCAATGTATTTTTTAATATTACTCATTGTTTTCCTCCCCCATAATTAATTCATACTGCTCCCGAGTAGCATCATTTTCCTGAAATGATTCCTGTAGTGGCTTTACAGCTTCCATAAAGCTGCTTTTATCAATCTCGTGGAAGGTAACGCCCATTTCTTCTTCGGCAATTTCACGTGCTTCCAGCATACGCTCATCCCAGCGGGGCTCATGCAGAGCAGATGATTCTGCCGCCGCTTCCCGGATCCATTGCTGTTCCTCGTCCGACAGCTGGTTATAAGCTTCTACGTTCATGATTAAAATATCAGGAACCATCGCATGCTCTGTGAAGAAATAATGCTTGGCAACCTCGCCATGTTTATTATCCGTCAGTGCAGACTCATTATTTTCCGCTGCATCTAATAACCCCGACTGCAAAGCGGTATAAACTTCACCAAATCCCATCGGCGTCGGCGTGCCGCCAAGTGCTTCAATCATTTGCACACTTGTTTTACTCGGCTGGACACGTGTTTTTAAGCCATGCATATCCTCATTGGTTTCCAAAATGCGATCCTTCGTGTACATGTTCCGTACACCGGCATCATAGTAAGTAATTCCGATAAAACCGTTATCCTCTGTTCTGTTATAGAAAGCATCCTGAATTTCCGGCATTTTCATGACTTCACGGTATTGCTCCTGTGAATCAAATAGATATGGCATACTAAACAGGGAATAGGATTCTGAAAAACTTTCCAATGCACTTGCAGATACTTTCGTAAACTGAACCGCATTGGTCTGCGTCATTTCAATAACCTCACGTTCACTGCCAAGCTGTCCATTTGCGTAAATGCGAAGTTTCAGCTTTCCGCCTGATTTTTCATCTAAAATCGTCTGAAAATCAACCAGCGATTCATGAATCGGGTGATTGGTAGGCATATTGTGAGCGAGCACAAATTCCGTTGTATCCGCTGAACTATTCGATTGCGCACAACCTGTCAATAAAGTTAAAACGCTTACAATGCATAATAAAAAAATACGCATATTTATCCTCCTTATTCAAAATAACAACGTTGTTATTTTGGGTTAAAAAAATTCGAACTACCTATTCCTTATGATATAATTATATCAAGAAGAAATCAATAGAAAATTTTAAGGAGTACACAAATGGCTGTAACTTTAAAGGATATTGCGAGAGAATGCGGGGTGAGCTACTCCACGGTGAGTAAGGCTTTAAAGGACTCTCCGCTTGTAACTCAAGCGACCAAAAGAAAAATAAAAGAAAAAGCAGAAGAGATGAATTATATCCCAAATAACTCTGCCCGATCGCTCGTATCAAACAAGAGTCATACCATTGGTTTGATTTGGCCGGCAGTCGATCGGGTAGCAGTAACAACGTTGGCAACGCAGGTAAATGAAGCGTTAAAGCAGGCCGGATACTTTATGGCGGTCTCTATCGATAACCCAATTACTGCAGCGAGCAAGTTTTTAGAGTTGCGTTTTGATGGCGTGATTGTTTTTGATGAAGGAGAGAGCACCACGCTGCCGGAAAAAATTACGAAGAATATTCCAGTCATTGCCTATGGAGTTGCCCGGAAATTACCTTACCCAATTATTAATGTGCATCATAATTGGGCGATGAAGCAGGCAGTCGATTTGCTAATTGAAAAAGGATACCAAAGCATTGATTATATCGGCGAGCTCCATACAAAGGATATCAGGCAGATTGTGAAAAAGAAGACCATTGAAGATTACTGCAGGGAGAAGCAGGTAACCTATCGGCTTATTGATTCCGGGGGACTGACCGAAATGGCGGCCAAGCAGGCTGTCAAAGAATTTTTAAAAACAGAGACGCTGCATGACGGCATCATTTGCGGAAGCTATGATATTACAATGGGCGTTTTACATCATATGGATGACCTGGAACTGGAGAAGACCATTGTCGCCTATGATAATATCAAGCAATTTAAGTCGATTGAAACACCGGTATACTCCGTTGGTGTGTCGGCCGAGCAAATTGCAGAAAGCCTGGTGAAGCATCTGACGAAAAATATTGAAGCAGGCCGTAAGAATGCGTCAGAGGTTATCGATCTTTTTCCGACGTTGCAGTATCATGATAAGAAGTAGGAAAATGCTTTCCCGGGGATAGGTGGGGGAGCGTTTTTTGTTAGGAGAAAGATTTAGAAATAAAAAAATTCATTTTATAATCATTTCCGGTAAGTAACGGAAAAACAATCGATTTTAATGTGAACGTTAATTTAATACAATAAATATATTGAAAGAAACCAAGGAGAAACAACAATAAAACATATTTTATTAGCATGTTCTGCAGGAATGTCAACAAGTCTGCTCGTATCAAAAATGGAAGTGGTGGAGTTCAAAAAGGAATGGATGTGAAGACAGGATAAAAAGCTTTTACGGCAAGCTGATTGAGCATCCGGAAAGAGTGCAGAAGCTTATCCAGACGGCAGATAAATCCGTATTTATGCAATTGATAAATTCCATAGAAAAAACGCAATAAAAAAATGAGAAGGAGGGTCAACAATGGCCATGAAGACCCTCCTAAATATATCTTCATTACATTCGTTTCAATCCCTTACGAATTGGTGGCAGTTCCAGCTTTCCTTTTTCAAACAGCTTCTTAATCGTCTGCTTCGAATAGCTGGTTACCTGATCATAAGAAAGCTTTCCCGGAATTGGCGGCTCGTCCTCGATACAGACATCGATAAGCGCAGGCTGATTAAAGGATGCAGAAGCCTCCAGAGATGGCTTCAGGTCCTCAAACTTTTCCACACGATAACCTTTACCGCCGCAGTTTTCCGCAAATCGGGCAAAGTTAAAGCTTTCTAAATCTGTTTTATAATCCAGGTTTCCGCCCGCCTCCTGCTCGTATTTAATCATGCCAATCCGCTCATTATTAAAGATAACAATAATCATGGGCAGGTTATACTTCACAGCGGTGAGAAAATCCTGCATATTCATCGAAAAGCCGCCATCCCCAGAGAGGCTGATCACCTGACGCTCCGGGAAAGCCAGTTTCGCCGCAATTGCTCCAGGAAGCCCGCAGCCCATTGTACCAAGCCAGCTGGAGGTCAGGAAATCCTGTGTTGTTTTCATTCGGAAGTGCCGCGTTGCCCATACGGTCACATTACCGACATCGACAGACAGGATCGCATCATCCGCCGCAATTTTCTGTACCTCATGGATAACCTGCTGTGGTTTAATTGGTGTGGAGGTATGCTCCTCATCAGCCTTCATCTCCTCCCACCAATCTGCCATTTTCTCCTGATATTTCTCTAAGAAATCCCGCTTTTCCATGTGAGGCAGCTGTTCGTTTAACCAGATCAGCGTCTTTTTTGCATCACCAGCTATACCGACATCAACAGGATACCTTTTTCCAATTTGCAGCGGGTCGCTGTCAATTTGAATACATGTGACATCCTCTGGTAAAAATTCCGTATATGGATAAGAGGTGCCAAGCAGAATCAGCAAATCAGCCTCTTCCATCGCTTCATAGGCAGGTTTGGTGCCAATCATGCCCAGGTTGCCGAGGAAGTTTGGATGTTCATCCTCCATAACTCCCTTAGCAGGAAGAGAAATAACGACAGGAGCAGCAATCCTGTCAGAAAATGCCGCCAGCTCTTCTTTTGCCTTTTTTGCTCCTGTTCCCGCTAAAATAATCGGCTTCTTTGCCTTATTAATCACTGCAGCAGCCTCCTGCATCGCCGCTGTATCCGGTGTTAACATAGGTGTCTCATACATTACCGCATTTTGTTGGACCTTATTTTTAATTTTCTCCGCAGGGATATCATCCGGCAAGGTCAATACAGCGACACCTCTCTCCGTATAAGCTGTACGGATAGCCTGATTGACCATCGAAGGAAGCTGTTTTTCCGAGACAACCTGTTTATTATAGACAGCAACATCATCAAATATGCGTTCCATATTCACTTCCTGAAAGCCATCGACTCCAATGTGGTCGGTCGGAACCTGCCCCGCAAGCACAAGCACGGGAGCGCTATCTTCTTTCGCATCGTATAAACCATTTAATAAATGAATTGCTCCCGGACCTGCAATCGATAGGCAAACGCCGAGCTTTCCAGTTAATTTCGCATAGGAAGCGGCAGCCAATGCTCCAGCCTCTTCATGACGCACTTGAATAAATTGTATCTTCTCCTCTGCTTTCCGCAGCTCTTCCATCAGGTTATTAATGGAGTCACCAGGCATACCGTAAATATGGTCCACATCCCAGTCTGCTAGTAAATTAACCAGTACTTTTCCTGCACGATCATCAAACATGTATGATGTCCCCTTTTCACGAGTATTTTTTTAAATTATATTGACAGAGCTGCTGAAAAAGTAAATTCATCCAGCCCTTTTTTGCTTACTTTGTCTATTCCACAATGATGCATTTATCAAACTAGAAGGGACAGGAAAAAAAGAATAAAAAAACAATTCGACAAAACACACAAAACCTAGCTTTTCCTCTGATTATCTTTTAGAATAGGGGTGAATTACCATTACTCCACAAGGCATGTGAGGAGGACCATAAATGACGAAACGACCCGTTGTATTTTTTGATTTAGACGGAACATTACTGACAAGCGAACAAAAAGTAGCAAAAAGCAGCATAGAAGCAATTGAAAAGCTCATTGAAAATGGCGGATTACCTGTCCTTGCAACAGGGCGGCCAGTATTTGAAACGAAGGAACTGCGAGAACAAACAGGAATTGAATCAGCAATATTATTGAACGGACAATTCATCGTTCACGAGGGAAAAGTCATCTATCGCAATCGAATCAACCCTGTCATATTAAAAAAGCTGGAGGAGTATACAGAGCAAAGAGGTGTAACGATCTGCTACCACACATCTGAGCGGATTTATACAACGAACGATCAATCAGAGCTGTTAAAAAAGGACTGTAAACATTGCGGCAGGGAGATGCCAGTCGTAGATGACGATATTTATATGAATAAGCCGGTCTATCAGGTTGAAATATTCCTGGAAGAAGGCGAAGAAGAGTATCAGGAGAAATTCCCGGAGCTCCATTTTGTCCGCAATTCTCCATACAACTGTGATGTCTTCCCGAAAGATATCTCTAAAGCAACAGGCATTAAGGAATTCTTAGAAATCACGGAATTTTCCAAGGAGCATACATATGCCTTTGGCGATGGATTGAATGACTTAGAAATGTTTCAATTTGTGAAAACATCGATAGCCATGGAGAACTCGGTGGAGGAGATTAAGGAAGTGGCGACGTATATTACCAAGTCGAATGATGATGACGGGATTGCGGATGGATTGAGGCTGTGTGGGTTGATTGAATAAGGAAGGCTTTTAGTTTTTTAGGGAATTGAATAAGCATAAGCTAAGAAACCGGGATTTCTGCGGGTATATGCAGAAAATCTCGGTTTTTATATATATGAATTAGGATAATTTTAAGAAATGAGATACCCTCAGGCGGGGAAACATGGTAAAATAAAGGAAGTTAATAAAAATCAAAAAAATGAAAATATAAAGGAAGTTTGTAATGAATATAACCCTTGTTACTGTAGGAAAATTGAAGGAAAAATACTTAAAGCAGGGTATTGAGGAATATAAAAAGCGATTAGGCGCTTATGCGAAAGTGAATATTGTCGAAGTAGCAGATGAAAAAGCACCGGAGACAATGAGTGAAGCGGAAATGGAAGAGGTGAAGCGCAAGGAAGGCGAGCGTATTCTTGCGCAGGTTCATCCGGATGCTTTTGTGATTACGCTGGAGATTGAAGGGAAGATGCTCAGTTCGGAGCAGCTGGCAAAAAAGATGGACGAGCTGGCGACGTATGGGAAGAGCAAGGTTGTGTTTGTGATTGGCGGGTCGCTTGGGATTAGTGAGGATGTGCGGAAGCGGAGTGATCTGGCTTTGTCGTTTTCTAAGATGACGTTTCCTCATCAGTTGATGCGGCTGGTTTTGTTGGAGCAGGTTTATCGGGGGTTTCGGATTAATAGGGGGGAGCCTTATCATAAATGATGGTAAACAAGCAAATGGAGTTAACGGTACATATGGATAAGCTAAAAAATTAAAGGTTAAAAACAAGAGGTATAACTCTTTTGCTTTTAACCTTTAATTCTTAACATCCTGACTTTGAATGTACATAATATCGCTGCCTTTTATCATAGAACTGTTTTGATAGTATATGCGAGATACTGTTTTCTTATGTCCTACCTTGATTTTTCATACAAAAAAGACTATCAATAAGGTAGCCATTGCGAAAATTTATGAGTTTTGACACTTGTTTTAACTAAGCTCGATAGATTCGCCAGATCTACATTAGACGGCATCAATAAAATAAAAGATTTATTTGAACATGAAATAAAGGTCCATATTTTAAATATGGGGTTAGTTGAAAATACACCGACAGGACTTCCGCGAAGGTCGTCCTCGTAAATTCAAAGCAAAACAAATTGAACATGCTCTTTTGCTGCTTGAACAGCTTTCGTATAAAGAGGTAGAAGAAAAGACAGGGATTTCTAAAAGTACGTTAATTCGTGCTAACCGAGAAAAATTGAACTGAAGTATAACTGATTAATTCTTTCTTTATTTTATAATAATAAGTATCAATCGACTGGATTAATTGCATATGAGGGGCAACGCACCTTTTTACTTCCTGTGTTTATTTTTTAACCTCCTGGAAGGGAGGTGCTGCTGTATGGATATAGGTACTGCCTTATTATTGATGGTCTCGTTTGGATCGTTAGTGGTGTTTATCATGTCCGAAAAAAACGAAAAAAATAACCCTCATATGCTTTGACAGGCGAAGGGTTATTTTTATAACTGAATTTGCGCTGTTCCTCGTACGCGAGAAACAGTCTATTGTAACCGCTGATGTAACAGCACCAAACGTTTTTTATTATTGATTTGTTACTTATATTATACTCTATATTACAGAGAAAACAACATTCAAGGATCGATGTATTAGAAAAATTAGGTGTTGATTCAGATGAGGTATTATTTGAAATTCAAGTGCAAGTTACGAATAAAATTATCCTTCATTTTGAGAATTAAAACATATGTTTCTCTTTATTTAATTATAGAACGTTATTATGGTGGTATAGCCAAGATGGAAAGGCGAAGGTCTGCAAAACCTTTACACATCGGTTCGAATCCGATTACCACCTTATAAAAAAAACTCTTATTCAAAAAAAGAATAAGAGTTTTTTTATGTTAATAAAAATTAAAAAATGATAAAATAAGAACAGGTGTTCTTTTTTATAAATGTAACAGTTAATTCTCTTTATATTGTAGGGGGTATTTTTATGGAAAAATTAAATCTTTTAAGTAAATGTAAATCTCAAATGAATCAACCTGTTATTAAAAATTTTTTAAACGATGAAAACAACTATGCACTCTTTAACAAAGCACTACAAGAGCCGTCAAATACCGAAAGTATAAAAAAACTAGATGAGGCATTCCAAAGATACTATAAATCTATAAAAATCTTAGGTTATATCTCCAAATTAATTTATTTTTACTCTATTGACTTTGACAAGAAAAGGAATAATCACAAAAATAAGGAGGTTTACATCAAAGACAAAGATTCCAAAATTGATGACGAAACGCTGCAGGAAGTGTATTTTTCCTCAAAGAAGGATCTAACATTTGAGGGGTTTCAAAATCATCAAAGCTTCCTGGATCGAATAGAGGATGAAAAATTATATAAAAATATTAAATCATTAAAGCCCCTGCAGCTGAGAATTTTAGAACTAATTTATGTACAAGGACTAAGCAATAAAGAAGCTGCTTCTGTTTTAGGAGAATCTGAACAGACCATTTCTTATAATCACAGAGCTGCATTGAAAAAGCTAAAAAATAACTTAGAGGAGATGGTTAACTATGGATAATTTGAGCTTATTGTCAGCTGTTGAGGAAGGTAATATATTACAAGTAATTTCGTTTTTTGAGCCATCCATCAAAAAAAATTTACGAAATACACCTTACCAGGAGAGAAATGATTTAGAGCAAGAAATATCAATGAAAATTTTGGAGAAAATCAATAAGCTTCAATCGCTGGAAGTTCCTACTTTTTTTGAATTTATTGATTGCGAAAGTGGATAACTCATTGTTTGGGGGGGGGCTTTATGGAAAATGATTATACAGCATTAATTAACATTTTAGGTAATTTCGGTTTTCCAGTCATGATAACAATTTATTTATTCGTAAGATTCGAGAAGAAGATAGATAACCTGGAAAAAGTTATTACAGAACTTAGGAATGCAGCAAGAGAATTAAAAAAGTGAGGGATGAATAATGGACAACTCTAACCTATTGGAATGTTATTGTAAGTCAAGAGAGATACAAGCTTCTTTTTCGAAATGTTTAGCTAAAAAAAATCTAACACCAGAAGATGAAAAAGTATTATTTGATGCTATTACTGAGCAATTAACCATTTCAAATAAATTGAAAAACCATATTTGTAACTTTAGTACAAGTAATAATAAAAAAACCGATAAATTTTGATTATTACTTATTCAAATCTCTTTTATAAGTATAGGTTTTAACAACCTAAATAAAATAATGGAGATGATTTGATGAGGGAAGAATCTGGATTAAAACAAATGAAAGTTGATGTTCCAGAGTTAAAGAATTTAGACTGGCTTTCAGATGAAGAATACACCATCGTGAAAGACACGCTTGATTTTGCAAATGTTCTGGACGTGTTAGAAGGTCCAATACTAACAGAAAATGCATTGAATATGCATGGATATTATGAAGATGGGGAAACTTCTGGAGTTACTGTCCAAAATATTCTGTTTAACAATGATACTCGTATTGAGATTTCTTCTGTCCCGAATGACATTAGTCTATTTGGTGTTAAAGTATTTCACATTGAACAAGCTAATGAGAAAACCTACCTTAGAATTGTTTCAAATTTTGGAGGAGAAATTATTGCAGACACCAAGGAAGATTTTACAGGAGATGAATTAAAGAACCCAGACTTGCTGGAAGAGTATAATGATGTAGTTACTGTAGGTGCAGCAGATAATCAAATTTCACCACAAGCATGGTATGACAAGCTTCCTTGTGTTGGGAATGGGTGTTGTACTATTAAAGAGCCTTTAACACCAGGAAATATACCAACAATCCCCGTCACGTATAACTGGTGTGGAGCAAAATGTGGCAGTGGCCCATATGTAAATTCTGTAGATTTATGCTGCCGAGCGCATGATAAATGCTATGGCAGAACTAAAAAGTATCCTGGACGTTGTACTTGTGATAGAAATCTAATAAGTTGTTTATCCGGTAAAGGTTCGCGTGCAGCTAGTCTTATTTCTTCTGCATTTAAATTAAAAATGAAAAGTAAAAAATGTTAAATTTTCCTCCTACCAGGATGACAGCAACACACAAAAATAAAGCCTGACACTGTTAATATCGGTGTCAGGCTTTATTTTTGTAGAAATTATCCTGGAGAGAACACAATTTATAATACTTAGAGAATGTTATTTAGGATAATGCAAATATTAAGAATGCTCCCTTCTAAGAAAAAAATTCACTCATTCTTACTTAAAGGGAGCATTTCAACATGATTAGATCTTTTTTTAAGGATTTTGAAATCCAAAAATAGCTATAAAAGTAAAAATCGCAAAGAAGAATAGCATCAATAAATTTAAGATAATTAAAATGTTCCTATTTGTTCCTCTTACGCTAAACCAAGCGCATATAGATCCTAAAAGCGCAAAAAAGATTGGTGTAAAAATACTTACATCATAAAGATATTCAAATAAAGAAACATTCCAATTTTGAAAAAGATGCATTGCCATCAAAAAGGTAAATAAAAAACATACAGTTGATATACCAATATTAATTCTTCTCAAATTAACATCACCACCACATCCAGTTAGATTTAGCTCCCTAATTATATAATAGGAAAATTATTTTTACAAAAAGCTAAATAAAAAATTAGTACTATCTAAATCCTTGACGTCTAAATATCATTAATAAACAAATTTATTCTATTATGAGTTTGTTTTGTGTTGTCAGGAACTTTAATCTTTTGGCCGACATGAATCTTATTTGGATTACCAATTTTATTTAGATTCTGCAGCTGTTTAACAGTAGTGCCATGCTTTAATGCAATGCCGCTTAACGTATCACTTGATTTAACAGTATATGAATTAGTATTACTTTTTTTTGAATCACCTTTTAAAATTAGTGTCTGTCCAGTCGTAATTATATTTGGATTCGTAATTCCATTCAGCTGCTGTAAAGCTTTTATGGTTGTACCATTACGGCTTGCGATAGCTGATAATGTATCACCAAGTTTAACTTTATAAGTGTTTTCGATAATCTTGTTATTAGACGTTTTCTTGCTCTTAGAAGCCTTTTTGCTATCATTCAGCTTAACACTCCATTGACCTATATCGCTCTTGTACGCCTCGTTTTTATCGATTTTGATACCTTCTACAGTTACATTGTTATGATATTGCCTTAAATGAGCTTGATTAGAAATTTTTCCGCTTGACCAGGCATAAGTTTGCCAGCAGTAATCAACTAAATCTTTTAATGCCTCAATAACTGTATAAGAACCGTAAACACCTACTTTAAAATCTCCACTAAGAGTAGATTTAACCCCCGTGAAATAATCTTTAATATCATTCAATTGTGATGCACTCTTAGCTCCATAATCTACTGCAAAGTAGATAGCACTACCTTTGGGTTGTCCAACATTGTTTGCTCATATAGTGGCTTACTTACCATCTTTTAGCCCTTGTGCTTTATTAAAATAAGACGAACCATTCGCGGTGGTTTGATAAATGGAACATAAATCAAGACCTACATTTTGAATTGCCTTTGCTTCTGCTTTATCAAACGATTTCCAACTATTTCCTAAATATCTTAAAGCGTAATTATAACCTGCATTTTTTAGCCTTCTTGCACTATCCTCATTTAGTTTTGTCGCACAATCAAAACCTAGTGTCATACGTAACCCTCCTTGTATATTATGTTTAAGCCTAATAATTAATAGATTTTAGGCATTCATTTGTACCTTGAAAATTAAATAATAGTTAGCTTATTTATTCATTGTTAAAGGGCGCAGCTTCGTAATGAGCGTATGATTGTCTTGCAAGCATGCCGCGAATTAGAAAGAAGCAAACACAGCGCGGTAGTCCTCAAACAAAAGTGTTTACGATGCCGAGCTGTCTTTGGGAGAATAGTCATAGGTAGTGCCCTGCCAAGGGATTGTTCCGATTCCTCCTGTTGCCCTGTCCCTATGCTATAGACCTACACGTTGACTGTTTCCCCGCCAGCCCTCCTGCAATGCAGAAGGAGGCTCGTGCACTCTGACTTCTCCCTTGTTCGTCGGAATTACCTGGGATCAGGCTCAATCCGGTGATTTCGGCTAATTCAATCGGGGAACCGCTATCTCAAGTACTACTTCTTTGAGGCAGCAAACAGTGTTCGGGTGCATGAACCTGTGTCTGCCCAGTACTATGATAAAAAGCGGGCAGAACCGAAAGAATTTGCCAACAAACGTGCCCTTACGCTTACAGCTCGAAAACCTGTGCGGTTGATCTTTTATCTGCTGAAGAACAACCAAATTTATCAACCAGAAGGAGGGATGCCACAAAATCATAAATAGATTTTTATCGTTCTTTTTATTCTCCTATTAATTAGTTTATATGGAATAAAATGCAAAAAATTAGGGTGGGTTTACTTTCCTATTGCCTTTTTTAGCTGTATTGGCGTTAATAAAGCAAGTTTTTAAAAATCAGTGCTTGACATTATGCCGCTGCTCTCTATAATTTTAAAAAGAGGCTGGGACATAACTAGCCAATAATAAAG
>NZ_VIYG01000011.1 GCF_009389585.1 Oceanobacillus sp. CFH 90083
TTGCTTCGTGAATTGGTTCCGCTTTTAAGCGCTTCATTTTTTTCCTGCAATCCCCCTTTCTTTTACTTGAGCATTTCGATGCCTTTTGCTGCCTGCCGCTCTTTTTCCTCTAAGCTATCCAGTGCCGCCTCGCTTAATGCAAGATGCTGATTGACGATATTTTGATAAGATGTCATTACTTGTTGCCACTGCACAGCGATGTCTTGCATTTTTTCCGCCACCTCCATCGCTTTCTGTGCATCTATCGGTTGACTTTCCCAGGTTTCTATCTGATTGACAGCTGCTGTAATCTGCCGATGTTTTCCTTCTACAGCGGGACGATTCAGTTTTATTTCTCCCATCATTCCCCCTCCACTTCTCTGTATAGTTTCATTTAAAAGACTGGAATACACTATAAATTTTTCTTGTTTTCCAGTATAATAGATTCAATTTATAAATACCATTTTTTTCTGATAAAAGAAAAAATAATCAAAGAATGGAGGTTATCTAATGGATTCAGCACTTCGTACGATCGATGCAGCGTTAATGAATGTTCAGCAGCTTCTCGGCTCTTATAACTTGCGTTTCATAGATAATCAAGGGAAATTACATCGTTTAGAAAAGGCTTTAATGGAATTAACAGAAACAAAAACGGCATTGGACACTATGAAAAGTGCTTATCTACAGCCTGAATTTACTTCAGAAACATTTGCAGGAAAAAACAGCAATCAGTTGAATGATTTCCGGCATGATACTTTAGCAGACAGCTTTAAACAGTTGACAGAAACCCAGATGGAACAAAGAATAGAGGACATCCAGCGGCAAATCACGATCTATCAGGGGGAGATCAGCAATATAAAGGCTTCGATTTCTTCCTTTGAATCTCAGCAAAAAGAGCTCCATTTAAAGAGGGAAAGGGAAATAGCAAATAAGGAGTCTTAAGTTTATCACAGTGTAACAGGACTCGGTTTAGACTAAATAAGTTAGTAAGCCTAAATACGTTTGTTTTCATACAAGTGGGACTGCGGCTACTAGCCCCATCAAAACCGCTGTTTGTAGTCCTGCATGCACCTAAAGGTGTGACGCAAAACAGCCTCTTTAAAGGCTCTTGAACCAAACGGGCTGTTGACTTGCTGTCTGCTCTCCCGCTTAGAAATGATGTGTTTCCTTATTTTTTGAAGTGGCACGTTAACTGGACAGTGAAAAGTTTTCACTGTCCAGTCCCTATCTACCTTACATATAAACCAAAATCAATCGTCCCATTTCAAATCTGATTCATTCTGGTTAACCTGCAATCAAAAACATCCCTTCACTCTGTTCCATTAAAAAGCTTTGTGTACCAAGTGTAATCGTTTTGGTAAATACATTATTTCCTGACCCCAGACGCAGTCTTATATTTGCATTCCCCTCTGAAGCACCATTACCAGTTCGCATGATCACAGTGGCTTCTGCCTGTCCAGTTTCATCCGCTTTTAACGTGCCGATACTTTGATAGCCATAGTTTGACGGCCATGTTCCATCTTCATTTTGTATCTGTGAAACAGCTTTCCCGCCATCCAGATAAATTTGCATTTCTGCATTCTCAATAACCTGACCCGGACTCATATCTGTCAGTGTTACGGTGACTTCGAATGGTGTCCCGTCAATAGGGACTACTTCCGGGGTGTCAATGTTATATTTGATTTCCGTTGGCGGATCCACTTCTGAACCAAAAGAGCCATCAGCAAAGGTTGACTGATCATACCATAGATAACCTTGCGCCGGATTTCTCCATGGCTCTGTTTCAGGCTCAGTGGACTGTTCTGGTGTTTCCATTGGTAAAATTGGAGAAGAATCATCTAAAGGCAGATCAATTTCTGAAAAAGTTTGATAATCCTCCTGTTCTGCTAACCAATTAACCATATTAACTAATAGTTCGCCATTATCCGCGTCAATAAATCCATCATAGGTTCGTTTTATTTCTCCATGCTCTTCATTACGATATTTCGGGGTGCTGTCCTCTACTGGCGAGGAATCTCCAATGAAGGCTGATTTTCCGTCTCCCTTTTTCCCGATAGCAGCAAACGGTCCTTCCTCTATACCGCCGCCAAAATAAACGCCTTGATCCACAGCAGAATTCCATTTGTTCTCACTTTCTGTTAACCCATCAGGCAAATAGACAATGCCCTTTGCAATCTCGGGATTCATAACCGCAAGCGTAGAACCGGCGTGAATCGTGACTTCACTTACTCCTTCTGTGATACCAAATGATTCTTCTGAAGAAACAATGACATCCCCAATCGTATTATCAATTGCATTAAAACGGAATCGCACTCCAAATTCTTCATTTAACCAGTCACTGCTTTCAACACCAGCCATTGCTTCTTTCTCGCCGGCATTCATTCCTTTAGCAGGGTCCTTAAATGCTCCACGCCGCCAGCCATTCATAATTTCATTCGAATCCCAGCGGTTAAAATTCCGGTCAGCATTATAGTGATCGGCAATAAAGAAAACGCCTCCTCCATTTTCAGCAAATGCAGCAATTGCTTCCTGCTCCTCCGCCTTAAAAGGGATTTGTGCTTCTGGAATAACCAACACATTGAAACCTTCCAGGTCACCTAGGGATAAAGGGACTGTACTACGATGTTCTTTAACAACATAACCTTCTTCAGCTAATGCATCTGCAAAATCCGAAAAAGCTCCATCAATGACCCAATCAGATTGTCCAGCTGTTTGCCCATGGCTATTATCGAACAAAACCTTCATTCCGTTTGGCTCCTCAGGATAAAGTACAGGTGCCGGATCATTTGGTCCCTCTGCCTCTACGACTGCTGCTTGCCCAAAAAACACTACTAGCATTAGAGCTGACAAAATGAAATTTAAAGTATGTTTCATCCTTTACATACCTCCCAGTTTTTGAAATACATGATTCAGATTAAATAGAGCATTCTGTCATCTTTAAATGAAATCGTAAACGATGTACGAACTAAAATATATCAGACTGTTAACGAACCTTTGTCCAGCTGTCCTCCCCTCCTGTAATAAACAAATTGCTCCGATCGTTTACAACTTGATAATTTTATAATAACAAAATTTTCAAGTGATGAATGGAATATCGAGAAATTTTTACAAGATTTACTGTTTTTAAACAAAAATCTTGTATCTCCTAGTAAATATTCCATGTTATACTAGTAAAGTAGCGTTTCAAACTCATAAACAGTCTAAATCTATATTTATTTAGGAGGGGTTTCAAGTATGAAGTTGAAAAAATTAGGAGCTTTTTTCATTGCGTTTGCCTTGCTCCTGCTTGCTGCGTGTGGAGATTCCGATGGTGATGCAAATGGCGGTGACAGTGGCGATAACACTTCAAATGGAGATACATACGTACCTGATTCGCTAACCGTTCAATTTGTACCTTCTCAAAATGCAGAAACATTAGAAGCAAGAGCAAAACCTTTGGAAGACTTACTGGCAGATGAGCTTGGTATTGATGTAACTGTAAGCGTATCAACTAATTATAACACTGTGGTTGAAGCTTTGGCTTCAGGACAAATTGATGTTGGTTTTCTGCCTCCAAACGCATATATACAGGCACATGACGAATATGGTGCAGCAGATGTTATCTTACAATCTCAGCGCTATGGGGTAAATGAAGACGGCACAAGTACAGATGAACTTGTCGACTCTTACTATGCAATCTTTATCGCGAGAGCAGATTCTGATATTAATGATATTTCAGATGTAGAAGGAAAAACAGTTGCATTTCAGGATGTAACATCATCAGCCGGATATGTATGGCCGGCAGCTGTTTTATTAGATGAAGGCATTGATCCATTGGCGGATGTCAATCCATTAACACTCCAAGGGCATGATGCTGCTGTTACTGCTGTCCTAAATGGTGAAGCAGATGTAGCTGCTATCTTCCAGGATGCACGTAATGTCGTTTTATCTGATTTCCCGGATGTATTTGAAGATACAAAGGTTATTGCTTATACAGAGCCTATTCCAAATGACACAATTGCTGTTCAAACAGATATGGACGATGAATGGAAAGAAAAAATCCAGCAGGCTTTTATTAATATTGGACAATCAGAGGAAGGCTTAGAAATTGTCCGCGATATTTATACACATGAAGGCTATGTAGAATCACAAGACTCGAACTTTGATATTGTCCGCGAATATTCCGAACGAATTCAGGGAGAATAAGCCCCTCAGAAATTATTTTTATTTTCAATCTGGTATTACACTTTTTAAAAGGATGTCTAAAAGGAGAAATTTTCTTTTTAAACATCCTTTTTTAGACACGAATACGTTATAAATTCATGCAAATTATCTGTAAGTCCGGCATACAGTTTTTTCACAGAGCTTTTACACATACAGATTCAGCAAAAGGGCAAGCATTCCGTTACACTGGATTTCACCAGCGGAACAGGACTGCGATTACCCATCCCATCAAAGACAATTACAGCGTAATAAACTATTTCTGAAAAGAAAGTTGGATAAAAAATGATTGAATTAGAAAATGTTTCGAAAATATATCCTAATGGTGTAAAAGGATTACAGGATATTAATTTAACGATCGACAAAGGGGAATTTATCTCCATTGTCGGATTATCAGGTGCTGGTAAATCAACACTATTACGTTCGATCAACCGTTTAATTGATATTTCTTCTGGAGATATAAGAATAAATGAACAGTCTATTACTTCGGCAAATGAAAAATCCTTGCGTTTAATACGCCGGGACATTGGAATGATTTTTCAAAATTTCAACCTTGTTAAACGCTCCAGTGTGTTACGTAACGTACTTTCTGGACGTGTCGCACATAACAATACCTTACGAACCCTTTTGAATTTATTTCCACAAAAAGATGTGGATCTGGCTTTGAAAGCACTGGAACGAGTAAACATATTGGATAAAGCGTATACCAGATCGAGCGAATTATCAGGCGGACAGCAGCAGCGTGTTTCAATTGCCAGGGCATTAGCACAGGAAGCGAAAATTATTTTAGCTGATGAGCCGACTGCATCCCTTGATCCCGTAACTACTAAACAGGTAATGGATGATTTAAAAAAGATAAATACAGAGGATGAAGTAACCGTCATCATTAATCTGCATTTTGTAGATCTGGCGAAAGAATATTCAACCAGAATCATAGGCTTGCGGGAAGGAAAGGTAGTGTTTGATGGTTCGCCTGCAGAAGCAACGGATGAGGTGTTTGAGGAAATTTACGGTCGATCATTAAAAGAAGATGAACTTTTAGGGGAGGAAAACCTATGATGGACACAAAGCTAAATGGTCCAGTTCCGTCCAAACCATCGAGATGGTCATTCTATCTTTTTCTTATCGGGATATTTATTATTGTTCTAATAAGCGCTATATACATTGACGCGAATCCATTTACTTTTTTTAGAAATAGTGAAAATATGTTTGACTTGATTGGCAGTATGTTCCCCCCTGCCTGGTCTTACATTGCAACCACAACCCCGGCAATGCTTGATACGATTCGAATGGCACTACTTGGAACAACTTTCGGAATGATACTTTCCATTCCTATCATGTTCCTTTGCGCACGTAATATTTTCCGAATCCGCTGGTTAGTGGAAGCGTCACGAATTGGCCTAAACATATTAAGAACTATTCCAGACTTGCTATTAGCGGCGATTTTTGCTGCAATTCTTGGTTTTTCGCCAATTGCCGGTATTGTTGCTTTATCCATTTTTTCTATTGGAATTATTGCAAAACTATCCTTTGAAGCAATCGAAAATATTGACAACGGTCCGCTTGAATCGATGACAGCTGTCGGTGCAAACAAATTACAATGGATTGCGTTTGGCGTTGTTCCGCAAATATTGCCGCATTTTGTTTCTTATGTTCTATATACATTTGAAATCAATATTCGGGCTGCAGCTATTCTCGGTTTAGTGGGAGCTGGCGGAATTGGGCTGTATTATGATCGTGCACTTGGGTTTTTCGCTTACGATCAAGTTCTGGCACTGATTCTATACACCTTAGTTGTTGTTATTTTAATTGATTTAATTAGTTTGAAAATAAGGGAGAAGCTGCTATGAATCAATCTGATCCGTTAAAAAAAGCACGAAGAAAAAGAAGATGGAAATTTACAACACTCTTTATTATTCTCATTGCTCTGTATATATGGGCATTCTCCGGGATTGAATTTAGAGGAATACAAGAGACAGCATGGCCAGTGACCAAGAATATTATTCATGGATTTATCTCACCCGACCTCAGCTTTATCTACAGTCCAGATGGAGAAGACTTGATCAGAGGGCTGTTGGAAACCTTAGCCATTGCCGTCGTGGGAATTATGCTATCCATTATCTTTGCTATTCCGATTGGACTTTGGGCCGCAAAAAATCTTAGCTCCACTTCGCTTATTTCACAAAGTGGAAAAGGAATTCTGAGCTTCTTCCGGACGATGCCTGATATTATTTTAGCTCTTTTATTTATTAAAGTTGTCGGTCCTGGTGCATATGCGGGCATGCTCGCACTTGGTATTGGTGCAATCGGCATGCTGGGCAAGCTATATGCAGAAGAGGTAGAGGCAATGGATGAAGGCCCTGTTGAATCGATTGCCGCAGTTGGAGGAAATAAGTTGCAGCAGCTTGCTTTCGGAGTAATTCCCCAAGTATTACCCGGCTTTATTTCTGCTACATTATACCGATTTGAAATCAATATGCGTTCTGCTGCCACTTTAGGTTTAATTGGAGCAGGCGGTATTGGGACACCGTTGATTTTTGCCATCCAGGGCCGAAGCTGGGATCGGGTTGGCATCATTATTATCGGTATTGTCATTGTTGTATTAATTGTTGACTTGATTTCAAGTGCGCTTCGAAAACGAATTGTTTAAAGCCAATAAAAAAAGATTTTTTATAAAATAAGAAAGGAGAGCCACTACATATGGAAAAACAGAAAATTATTATCTTATTTACAAGTGATGTTCATGGCAAAATCTCCCCCTATAACAGTCAGGATAAAAGTTATGACGGAAAAGGATATGCAAAGGTCTCCTCCATCATAAAATCAGTCAGGGAACAGGAAAAGCATGTGATTGTTCTTGATAACGGGGATATGCTGCAAGGCACACCGCTTTCTCATTTTGCACTTGTTGAAAAGAAGGATGAAACCACCATACACCCTGTCATTACAGCCTGTAATAACATTCAATATGATGCAGCAGTTATTGGAAATCATGAGTTTAATTATGGTCGTGAAAAGCTGGAAAAGGCGATTCACGACTCCAATTTCCCCTGGCTGTCTGCTAATACAGTAAAAAAAGGAACAGAAGAGCCTTACTTTGGAACACCATATCTCATTAAAAAATATGATGATCTGACTGTTGGCATTCTTGGATTAACAACGAAAAACATTCCCGTATGGGAGCCTGATCGGCATATTGACCGCTTTGACTTCTTAGACCCGGTAGAAACAGCAAAAAAATGGGTTCCTTTTTTAAAAGAGGAGCTGGGAGCAGATATTGTTGTTATTGCTTACCATGGCGGATTTGAACAAGATCCTGTAACCGGAGAGCACATAGCTGTCAGCAACGGAGAAAATCAAGGAAATGAGCTGTTAGCGGCTATTCCAGAGATAGATGTACTGATTACAGGTCATCAGCACTTGGTATATCAAGCTGTTACAGAAGACAACAGAGCAGTTATCCAATCTGGAACAAAGGGTGAATTTGTCGGTCGGATTGATTTATGGGCTGAAAAGAAGGGTAGCAGTAAACCTTATGAATTAGTCCAACGGGAAACCTCTCTCCTTTCTGTAAAAGACGCAGCAGCAGACGAGACGATATTATCGGAGATAGAGGATATTGAAAAAGAAGTAGATGCCTGGCTTGATGAAACACTCACAACAATCACGGATCCATCTATGCTGCAGATTAACGATCCTTTGTCAGATGTTTGGGTCAAGGAACACCCTATGATTGAGTGGGTGAATAAAACATTTCTGAAGGTAACAGGCGCAGAGTTGGCATCAACAGCTTATTTTCTTACACATGGGATGTCATTTGGGAAAGTACTCACCAGAAGGGATATGCACACCTTTTATCCATACGCTAATACATTAGTGGTAATGGAAGTGACAGGGGAAGAAATCCGTGCTTCCCTGGAGTTTACCAATACATTTCTCACGTTAGATCAGAATGAAAATATTGTCATAAATGAATCATGGAAGCATCCCCGTCTGCTTAGCTATAATTATGATATGTGGGAAGGAATTGAATATACTGTTCAATTGAGCAAACCAGAAGGCAAACGAATTACGAATCTTACTGTCCATGGAGAACCTATCAATTTGCATAAAAAATACCGCGTTGCCACCAGCAGCTATCGTGCAAGTGGCACAGGCGGCTACAATATGTTTCATTCAGAAAAAATTATCAAAGAATTTCCATTTGGGATAACCGAAATGCTTATTGAGGAATTAGAAAACACAAAAGAATTTATTCCCGCTGCAGACCAAAATTGGACAGTAGTCAAATAGAATTTTTTAATCTATTGATGGAAGAGCATTTTAAGAAGAGCGGTTCACGCAGAAGCTGCTCTTCTTTTTTATTATCCAAAAAGCTGCTGATATTCTCTCTTCCCTTATGGTCTCGATATGATACAGTTCAATCAGGACATGTCGTGACTTTTCTCTTCATAAACAAAAAAATGATGCTTCCTTATGTAGTAATAGGGGGAATTATGAACACAAATATTGTGATATAAAAATCCGCAGAGTAAGGGTGATACTCCGCGGATTTTCCTTCTTATTCAGCTGCTTTCGTAATTATCTTCCCATCCGTACCAACACGTTTAATAAACAGTGCCAGAATAAATGCTAAAACAATAATTAACAAGGAGATAAAGAACGAGAAGTTAATTCCATGAAGCATGGCCTCATTCATTATTTCAGCTTGCATTTGTTCCGCTGCAGCGCCAGTCGGTATTTGCGATGGATCAATATTTTTCATTGCTTCCTCAGCCAGTGCTTCTGCTTCTTTATTTGTCTGGCTGTTCATTACCGTAATCAATAAGGCAGAACCGATCGCACCTGATACCTGCTGCAAAGTGTTGTTCATTGCTGTACCATGCGGGTTTTGATGCATCGGCAATTGATTTAATCCATTTGTCATTACAGGCATCATCACCATAGACATTCCAAATGAACGAACGGCAAAGATAACCATAAGCGATGTGATCGTAATTTCCATATCTAACTGTGTAAAGAAGTAAGTTGTTATACCCGTAATCGTTAAACCAATGATGGTTAATGTACGCGCACCAAATTTATCAAACAAGCGCCCGGTAATTGGTGACATAATCCCCATCACAAGTGCTCCCGGGAGCATTAACAGCCCTGCCTCAAACGGTGTAAAGCCCCGGACTGTCTGCACATATAACGGAATTAAAATCATCCCGGAGAACAATGCCATTGCCAGCACAACAGAAATTGCCGAGGATAATGCAAACATTGGATAACGGAAAATACGGAACTCAAGCATCGGATCTTCCATACGTAATTGACGAAGGATAAGTGTGATGACACTAATTACTCCGACAATTAATGTAACATAAACAGCTGGATGGCTCCAGCCCATATCTGGATCTCCTGCTGAACTAAATCCATATAATAAACCGCCAAAACCAAAGCTGGACAGAATAATTGACAATACATCGAGCTTGATATCACGCTGCTGCGTAATGTTTTTCAATTTGAATACGCCAATTAATAAAGAAATAATAGCAATCGGAAAGACAATATAGAATAATGTTCTCCAATCATAATGCTCAACAATCCATCCGGATAATGTCGGACCAATGGCAGGCGCTACAATCATTACAAGACCAAAAGTCCCCATTGCCGTACCGCGCTTTTCAATGGGAAAAGCAGTCAGCATCACATTCATTAGCAGGGGCATCATCACAGCAGAGCCTGCTGCCTGGATTAGCCTTGCCGTTAACAGAACGGAAAAGGTTGGTGAAATAGCGGCTACTAATGTACCTAATGTAAATAAAGTCATTGCCGTTAAAAATAACTTTCTATTTGTAAAACGTTGAATTAAAAAGGCACTCGCCGGAATAAGAATTCCGTTTACAAGCATATACCCGTTTGTCAGCCATTGAACTGTTGTCGGGCTTACTTCAAATTCTGCCATAATGGAAGGCAGTGCTACATTTAATAATGTTTCATTTAAAATTGCGACAAACGCCCCAATGAATAAAATAGCAATCATGCCATAAGGCGGTTGCTTATGCATCTCCTGAATATCAGTCATTAAAGACCCTCACTTTCTTTCCTCAGAAAAAAATCACATTTCCTCATCCTGCAGAGAAACGATTATTTTTCTTCTACTCGGTATGTTATATTTTCTGCTCCATCGAAATACTTCACGATCTTATTTTTATGGTTTTCTGAAGTGCAAAAAAAGCATCTTGAAGAGGGTTAAATCCTTTTTACTTCATTTCAAAGCAACTTTCTCTCTTAAGACTTAACTATTTTATACCTACAGTCTAATAAATGCAACAAAAATCTTCAAACAATCTTCAAATGTTGATATATCAATAAATATAGACTAGTATAAATATTGTACTTAAGTTCTAATTTCTTAAAATCACACAAAGGGACGGTTATATGAATAAGAAAAAGAAGCAAATTATCGAAGCTGCACAAACACTTTTTATCAAGAAAGGTTTTTCTGCAACGCCGATTCAGGATATTCTAGAAGAAGCGAATGTATCAAAAGGAACATTCTATAATTATTTTTCATCCAAAACAGCATGCTTAATGGCTATTTTGTTATTTATTAAAGAGGAAGTAATCCATGACCGGCAACAGCTTGCCCTTGGTAAATCTCCTTCAGATAAAGATATTTTTGTAAAGCAGATTGCTGCCCGTTTTCATATCGATAAAAAACATAACCTGATGGCATTATTTGCTTCTTTGGCGAGTTCAGATAAAGCACATCAAGAATTAAAAGAATTCTTAAACCAGCAATATCTGGAAGAAGTAACATGGATGGCAGCACGAATCCGCGACGTGTTTGGTGACGAAAAACAGGAATATGCCTATGACGATGCTGTTACCTGTTTCGGCACAATCCATTTAACTTCAAAAATATTGATGGACCTTGGTAAAACAGAAATTCCTATTGAAGAGACGATTTACTTCGCTCTACAGCAAATTGAGAAAACCAACACTCATCCGCCATTTTTGAAAGCAGACTATTTCCTTCTCTATCAACAAGAAAAGCATGCTGCGGAAAAAGACACTAAAATGACTTTGCAGCAAACATTAACAGATTTGGGTAGTCATGTAGAAAAATTGAAAAATCAGAGGCTGACATATTATCATCAATATTTACTGGAACAGCTACAATCAAACACTCCTAATCTATTTCTAATGGAGAGCGTTGTTGACTCCTATCAGAATGCCTTACAGCATACCAATCTAGAGGATAAAGGGAAGTATATTAAAATGCTGTTTACGCAATTAACAGCGGAAGAACAAGAAGACAGCTAACAGCTTGCTTTCTTTTTAGAGGAAGAAAAAGGAGTTTTCCAAAATAAAGAAGAAAGCTATATTCATTTCCATGTTGCAGTCAATTTACAAAACCTTTACGAATGATATAGACTATAATATAGAATGTAATATTATTTACCCAAAACTTAGGAAAGGTGGTGAAAACGTGAAAAAGGTATTCGCTTTGCTTGCTGTTTCTTTGCTGCTTTTTTTAATTGCTTGTTCCCAGGAAGCAAGTGAAGAGGAAGTTGTTGATAACGTTCTAAATTCTTACCGTGACGTCAGTCAATATGCTGCCGAATTTAGTATTAATACCTCCGACCTTACGGGAACAGTAAACTATAGCATAGAGGTTAATTTGACAGAAGACCCTGCTGCTCTGCATCAAATTTCAACAATTGAATCAGATGGAGAAGAAACATCTACTGATACGTATCGTGTAGATAATGAAATATACACACGAGAAGCTGACGGACCCTGGGTAAAGAGAGAGGCAGAAGAAGATGAAGCCCTGTTTAGCCCTTCCTATAGAGACATTGTTTCGGTTCTGGAGAATGTCATTGATTATGCTGAATTTGACTCGGTAGGCGGAACTTACACTTTTAGCTATAACGGCTTTGAACGTGATATTTACGAGGCTTTTGAAGGTCCTTTTAATATACTGGTGGGCGGCTCTGATATCTCTGACGAAGACATGACTTTAGATTTCTCCTTTGAAGTAAACAGTGCTGATTACTACATTGAGAATTTAGAATATAATCTTACTGTTGAAAATGAAACTGGAAATGTAGATATAAATATCCAAGTAAATTATAATGATATAAATAATATGGATGAAATTGAAATACCTGATGATGTAGTGGAACAAGCATCATAAATCGCTGCTACTCCTAGTTATTTTCCTTGAGGCGAATACAGTTATCAAATTTCATCAAAATATCTAAAGAACCTCTTGCAAAGCTTACATGTTTTATGAAGAGGTTCTTTGTTCATCCGTTAAGAAAAAACTTCTCCCATTATCCCATCCCGATAAGGAAACATCATCACTCCCCGAAAAAAACGCCGTCAACGGACTCCTTACATGTTATAGTGTCTTCTACCAGTTATTAACCTTCCCAAATAAATAGTTTAAGTTTATTTATTATTTTCAATATGTTAAACTATTTTATACCATACATAATATGTTAAAAAAGCATGTCAAAGGGGGATTATAATGATAACAAATTATGAAATAACTGACAAAACCATGGCAATACTACCATCCAGATCATCTAGAAATAAATCTAAAGTCTTTGAAGCCGATCAGGAAAACATGCTTACTTTCCATGAAAAACCCTTTGCAATCATTGAACAGAACTGCATGAAATATTTCTCTTCCTATGCCGGAAGAAGAGCATCTGTTCTACATCACACACCATTTAAAATGAAGACCCCTATTCCCATCAGTTCTACTTTAGGAATTCTTGTTTTTCCAACACATGGCCTCTCCAACCCGGCATGTGCATGGATTTTTTTTCGTCATGTTTCAAAAATTGTAAAACAAGATAGTGGATGCAATATTATTTTTAAAGATGGTACAGTATTATTTCAGCCTGTTTCTAAAATTCGAATGGAAAGACAAATCGCACGCTGCCACCAATTAAGCGTTATGATTGAAAATAGTGGAGAGAGCGGAGTTTCCATTCCCATTAGTCTCACTAATATACTTAATGAGCTCCTCGTCACCTTTACCGGGAACAATCCTGCCGGCCCTCAAAGGTAAGCGCTTTCCAAAGATGGATTATTCCCCCTTCATCACAGGGCAATCACTTATTGGAGTCCTTCTGCTGAGTTCTTTATCCTCAAAAGGTTGATTGCTCTTGTTCTCATTATAATTACGAAAGTTTATACTCACTTCACTGCGTACAAAAGCGCTGCTTACCTTCATTGGAAAGTAAGCAGCGCTTTGTATTTAAAGAAAAGTTATATCTCTACTCTCTAAAAGAGCCTCTACCATCTGTATGGAGCTTTCAATAGACATTCTCTTCCGCTATCCGGACAACCTGTAAAATAAGATTGACAAAATGTGTTTTACCTTTCCCGGTCAGTAACTTTACAAATGTTTTAATGGCAGCCACTTCATTCCTTACTTTTAACAATGCATAGCCACACCCCGTTGCAGACATATATAGCGTTATACCTGCATGATTATGTAATTCTCTTTTATAAATTTCTCCATACCACCACTTACCGCTTCTGATTACCTTAAATCATCTGTTTTGGACAACCGCTTCTTTTTCCTGTTGCAAATTCCCTTTCATTGTGCAAACTGAATTTTTCTCTGTTCATGATTTCTGCTAAATAAAAAGTTGACTATAGTTCGTTTGCTTTTCTTTACATAGGCGGACCAGCTTATTTTTATCTGTTACCATCCGGTTTAAAATATCTAAAAGCATCCGCAGTTTCTGCTTGTCCCCATTTACATTTAAATTAATAAGCAAGTAATATTCGTCTCCGCCTATTTGCGCGGAACCATTTTGGGGAAAGGAAAAGATTTTGAAAGCTTCCTTTTTTGAAGTAAGATGGAGATAAATATGAATATGTATATCTCCAGGAACCTCAATGTATTCATAATCACACCCATACTGAAAGTGAGCTTCGATCGGGAAATGATTGAACTTATACTTTGGTTCTATTTCCTCATACCTCATTTCAGGCATTTTCTTATTATAATCAAAAGCATCTAAAAAAATATGCTTCAGTGAGTCAACATACTCCAGTTCTGTCATGCCCTCTTCTGCAAAATAAATCGGGGAGTAATGGATATTCATATTTTTCCCGTAGTTTGCACACAGATAATAATCATATGTATTATAAGCTATCGAATCTAATTCATATAAAACTCTTGTTTCAATTCTTTCAATATAGTCTGAAAAATGGTGCTGTAAATTGAATTTTAACTGTTGTGTGCTTAGTCTGCCATCGATGGCAATAATCGCTAACCGCAGCTTCCGGTGGTCTAATTCAATTCGATTCAGCATCAGCAAAAACGTACTAAAAATCATATGCTCCTCATTTTCAGAGAAGGTATAGCCATATTGCTGCTGAAACTGCTGACAGATCTTTTTCATGACATGCAGTAAAAATGGATCCTGTTCATTACTATCCCTGATATTTCTATAGCCTAAATCAACACAGTCAGATACACCGAGTTTTATTTTCATGCTAATTGGTATCATTATTTTAAGCAGATCTTTTAAACATACCTCGCTATCAAATGCATCAATTTGTAAATATCCTGATAACTTCTTCAGCAGAAAATTCCGTGTTTCCTCAGCTAATGCAATCAGACTGTCATAATTTTCAACCGAACAATCTTTAAACCGATACAGATCTGTGCTGATAACTGCAATATAGGTTAAAAATTGAATAACATCTTCTGTAAAATGAAACCCTTCAAATTCCTGCTGTAAATTTTTAATCAGTTGAGTTACCAGTTCAAATTCTTCCGTTGTCTGATAATCAAACGCAATCTCCGGAAGTTCCAGTTCTATCTCGTTCTCGTCCAGGTTTTGATTACGGAAATATACGAAATAAATAATAAAACGTTCTGCATTAATGTCAGAGAATACAATTCTTGATTGCGTGATGGTCTCATAAAATATTTTTCTGATAATCTCCATATCCATCCGTTCATAGAGGAAAAGCTTATTGTATTCCTTTATCCCAAAATCACCTGTCGGGTTTTTATCAAAATATTTATAGATGCGTATCGTCAGCATAATCTTTTTAAAAGCCGGTCCTTTAACAAGCATTCCATAATGCGGCTTTACAGCAAGCAGCAGATTATAATCAAACAGGATTTTCTTCACCATTTGCAATTCTTTACTCAATGGATAACTGACATTCAGCTCATATTGAAGGAATTCTACTTTTACAGGTAAATGTGAGGATAACAGCCTCCGCAAAATATATTGCACCCGATTATCAAATTCCGTATCAATCGTTCTAGGCTGATAGATTTGGAAGAATTCTTTAATTCGATTTTCGTATTCCTTATCGGTAATTTCTAATTTATAGCCCTGTGACTGCTTGGATATAATCAGCAGATCCGCTTTAGCAAGTTCTTCCTTTAACGTACGAATATCGTTTTTGATGGTTCTGGACGTAACGCCCAGCTCTGCTGCCAGCCGCTCACTTGTCATATAGGCTTCTGAACGCAAAAGAAGGAGAAATAACGCCTTAAACCTAGCTTTGCCATCTAAAAATCCAAATTTATTTGACAAGTCTATATCCATGGTAATCTCTCCTTCTATTTACATTATAAAATTATTCCAAGTACATATCCTTCATTGTATCGATCATCTCACGGCTTACTCCGAGCTCTTCCATCACATATTTTTCAATAGATCCATATTTTTGGGTGATCGTATCAATCGATGTAGCAATAAATTCTGAACGTGTGTCAATGAAGGAATATAAATGATCCAGGACGTCCTGATCGTCAGTCAATTTTTTATATCCTTCCATCTTTACACGATTACGCTCCTGACGATTTTTTTCCGTGAGCATATAGTCTTTTACCAAATCTTCTTTTTTCACACCTAGAACACCTAAAATGAGCACAGCTCCAAAACCTGTACGGTCCTTCCCGCCACGGCAATGCTGCAGAACAGCAGGAGCATCCGGATCTGCTGAAAGACGCAGCATTTCTCCAAAGGCCTGCTTCGAATTTTCTTTATTGGCAAATGTACGGTACTGCTCGAGTACTACATCCGCCTGGTTGACTAAAGTGCCCTTTTCCTTCTGTTCAACAATCTTATTGATTAAATTAATGTCCTCATCCTGCTTCGATGAGGTAAACTGAGCAGCCAGCTCGGCAGCATGCGCTACGGGATCGAGCTGATGCGTCTTGATCTTTTCATCAATGATCTTATTAGGATATTTCCTAATCTCATCATCGCTTCGATAATCAATGATCGTATGAATATTCAGCCCTTTTAAATAGGCGACCCCAGCGTCTGTTGCATTATAAATATGATCAGAACGATACAGCATTCCCCATTTAACCGTCTTCCCATTCTCTGCTTCATATCCTCCCATATCCCGGAAGTTATTCATTCCTGCCACCGGAAGTGTTCTTTCTCCAATTGTATAGGCTTTATCCGCAAATTTCAAAAGAAAATAGGGACGATAATCCATCGGATCTAACTCAATGGAGAAGCTTGTCTCAGATGTTTTCAATAAAAACACCGGCTGCTTATCTTCTGCATCTTTCATTAAATAGACTTCTACTTCCTGCTCTTTTGGATCGTCCTTTTGAAATAAAAATTTATTTTTTTTGACTTGAGTAACTTCATATTTTTTATTCATACTATGCTAATACACCTGCCATCGTTAATAAAATCGCTAAAATCATAATCCCTACAATTAATTGCGGGGCATACTTTCCATTCGTTTTCTTGAAGATTCTATAAACGGCAAATGTCACTAATAAGCTAAGCAGGCCAGGCATAACCTGATCAATCATCTCTTGAATTTCGATAATATTTTCACCCGCTGTAATCTGGGCATCTACATTCACTTTAATTATACTGGCTATCAATGCTCCTATAACCATCAGACCTACTACATTCGCCATACTGGCCAGCCTTTGCAGGAAATTCCCGCCGGCACCTTGAATCATTTGTACACCCTGCTTATACCCAATATGGATGCCATAATACTTCGTACCGATATTTACAGTGTTGTATAAAAGAAACATCAGAATAGGGCCAATCACACTACCATTTAAAGCTAGCGAAGCACCAATACTCCCGCAAATAGGAAGCCAGGTAAATTTAAGCAGGCTGTCTCCAATTCCAGCTAACGGACCCATTAACCCTGTCTTAATAGAGGTAACAGTTTCCTTTTCCTCTTCCGCTGTCGTTTCTTCTACTGCCGCAGAAACACCCATAATTAATGCATTCGCATTTACATGACTATTGTAAAATTCTAAGTGACGCTTCATCGCTTTTGTTTTTAATTCATCTGGCTTATCAGCATATAACCGCTCTAAAACAGGAGTAAAACTGGATAAGAAACCAATTGCCTGCATGGATTGGTAGTTGTTTGTCACATTCATTAATTGCATGCGCCAAAAAATTCGATTGAGATCTTTTTTGGTAATCTTATTTTGCTCATTATGCTCCGTCATAGATCATAATCCTCCTCATCATCAAAATCATCCGATTTCGACTCATCCTTCGTCTCCTTCTCCCGTGTAGCCAAATCGTAAAGATAAGCTAATGGCAGGGCAATCAAGGTAATTGGCAGTACCGATAAATCAAGATAAACGGCAAGTGCAAAACCTGCAATGAGGAAAACCCATAATTCACCTTTCTTAATCATCATCAGCATCAATAAACCAATACCGACAGCAGGAATAATCGAACCGGCTATCGATAATCCATCCATCACCGAATCAGGTAATGCTTCGACAGCTGTATCAATCGCACCAGCACCAAAATAGATTGCTAAGAAAGTTGGAACTGCACGGATTAAGAAAGCAAAAATCATAGGAACATATTGGATACGAAATACCTTTTTAAAATTTGCCGTTTCTGCGATTTTTTGAGCAATCGGGTTCAAATAAACAATCCCGGAACGATATAAAATTAATAATTGCTGTGCCAGTAAAGAAGTAGGGACTGCTAACGCAACAGCAGTTGCTGTTCCGCCAGAAATGATTCCAAGAGCCGTTCCAATTGCTGAACCTGTAATAATATCCGGTGCAGAATAGGCTCCGACGTTTCCTACGCCCATCCACATCACTTCCAATGTTGCTCCGATTAACAAACCAGTCTGCAAATCTCCCATAATTAATCCGACAACCGTTGAAATCAGTAACGGCCGTCTAATCATCTGTGTACCGATATCATCGATCGCACAAATACCGGCCCAAAGTGATACGAGTAAAGAGGTGACCATTTAGATGACCTCCCTCAAATCTACTTTTTCATCATTCGGAACCATTTGTACAGTGATATTTAAACCTTTTTCAAGTAATTCCTTGAATGCTTCTCTTTCTTCCGATGTTACAGACAATGCTTTGGATACTTTCTCTCTTCCTTCACGGTATCTCATTCCTCCGACATTTAGATCATCAATTGGCACACCATTCTCCACAGCCTCCAGAACATCTTCACTTGTGGTAAATAGAAGCATCGTACGGCGTGTAATCTTTTGCTTTTTAATAATTTCAGCAAACTTCTTCACTGGAAATGCTCTTACTTTAATTCCTGATGGAGCTGCCATTGTTAAAATGTTTTTCTGTGTTGCATCATTTCCGATTTTGTCATTTAATACAACAATCTGTTCAATCTTATGCATATTCACCCAGGTTGTCACAACCTGTCCATGGATTAATCTATCATCAATTCTACTAAAGCAAATCATCGTCATCGTCTCCTTCTAAATCTTTATTTGTTCTAATCGATAAACCTTGTGCGTAAGCTGTCTGAATAACTTCTTCCAATTCATTGACTTCTTTCCTGCGATTCATGAGAACCTCTAATAGCATTGGCAGGTTCACACCTGATACAATAATGGTGTCCTCTCTGGTCAGAAGGCTGCTGGCTAAATTGATTGGCGTCCCCCCGACAATATCCGTAAGAATTACCAGCCCTTTAGAAGTATCTAAGCTTGCTACCTTATCTTCCATTTCCTGCTTTAAATCATCCAGATTATCGACAACGAAAACACTGATTGTTTCATAGTTTTCCTGTTCTCCTACGATCAATTGAGCACTTTCTATTGCTGCCTTACCAAAATCCCCATGGGTCATGACCAAAATTCCAAATTCATTTGCCACGTCACTCTCCCCTTTCTATATTTCATTTCATTTTTTGAGTGCATTATCAGTTAATATTAACTTTTTAGTACACTTTTATTTTATATCATATGGAATCGTTTTCAATTTCATTATTTTCACTATTAATAATGAAATTTCACTAATCTAAAGGAAATAAAGAAAGGTGCTTTCTTTTTGGCTGAAATTGTGCACTGCATTAAAAATCCGCCATTTCTAGCGGGTTAAGCACTAGATAAAGACGGATTGCTACATTTTTATTATCTGATTTTATTTTAAAATATTATATATATATCTGGCCTTTGTGTATTCAATGAAGCTCACTTTTTGCCTGGAGCTGAGCTTGTAATTGATACGGTATATTGATAGAGTGTGACAGAAAAGAAGTTTTCAAAATATGCTATTTATTTAACTTTGGTGCTCTAAAAGAATCTTCTACTCAGCAGATTTTATAGTGTCATTAATTTAGGTACATCTTTTCCGTTTTCCATTCGGCTGTTTGTTTTTTTACGGAACGTTGGATTCAATAAGACTTCACCACTCCACCATCAATCAACAACGTCTGCCCGGTTATATACGTATTTCGATAAGATCCTAAAAAGACCGCCGCATCCGCAAATTCCTCCGCTGTGCCATATCGGCCGATTGGAATAGACTTCCGCACTTTATTTCGCCAATCCGCTAACGCAACCTGATTGCGTTCAGCATTTTGCCTATCAATATTTCGTAACCTGTCTGTATCAATTCTTCCCGGCCCAACGATATTGATTAATATCTGGTCCTTTGCATAATCCTGTGCCAGTGTTTTGCACAGAGCTTGTACACCGCTCCTGAATATATTGGAAAGCAGCAGCTCGCTGATTGGTTCTTTAATGGAAGTTGAAGCAACATATAAAATTCTTCCCCGCCCATTTTCCTTCATCAAAGGAATCGCTTCCTTGATTGCCCGGACAGAACTCATCAATGTCAATTCGAATGCATCATACCAGTCCGCTTCATCGCTGGTTTCAAAATCAATAACAGGCGGCCCTCCTGCATTACTTACTAATACATCAAGCACACCAAAATGTTTCTTCACAAAAGCAAATAAACGTTGGATATCTTCCTTTTTCGAAACATCTGTAACAAATGGAATCACTTCAACGCCTGTCCGGGACGAAATTTCAGCTGCTGTCTTTTTCAGAACATCTTCCGTTCTGCCGGTAATAATGACTGATGCTCCTTCTTCAGAGTACCTATGGGCAATTTCCCTGCCGATTCCTTTACTGGAAGCTAAAACAAGTACCTTTTTGTCCTTTAATTTCAAATCCATTATTTTTCGCTCCTTCCTCTGTTATTCATAATATATCATAGGGGATTGAGGAGTAGAAGTGTGTGCAGCTTTCCTTTATAAAGATCATTTACCCATTCTAATTGAATATAAAGAAAGGGATTATTTTTAATCGGTAATTACTAAAGGTCAAAAGTAATTAATAAGATCAAAAAAGAAGCTTTTTCAATATCTTCATATTGAACCCCGATTGAAAGATTCAATATGACTGACGACACAAAAAGACCTCTGCCCATTTCCCCGACAGAAGTCCATCATGTGTTTCTCTATATTTCTCTTAAAGTAAAGCTTGCCCAAGGATGAATGTAATCTAGTAAAAATAGCTCTTCCTTACGTACATGTCCTACTTTATTTTTTCGTTCATCTGCCGGCATGTCTTTTAAAATAACCTGAAGCTCCGCTTTATATTTTCCAAAAGAATCATTTCCAATGAATATATCTCCACGTTTTTGCGCTGGAGTTGCCGCAGATACTACTGAATGGGAAGCATATTTTTTCCGGACATCTACGGATCGAACCATATACTCGCTGATATCGCCCCGTCGTATATGCGTTTCTTCAAACATAATTGTTTTCTCAATATCGGATACATTATCTTCCAGCTCTACGGAAAGCTCAAGCCTGGCTGGATTAAGCTTTCCAAGCTGCTCCAGTTCCTTATCGCTGGCATACGCATTGCCAATAATAACATCATCAATAAGCCCTGTAGCAAACAGATGCTTTGCCTGTACATCAATTGACAGATTCCGGTGTTCTTCCAGTGTACACAGACCGTCATTAATATTCCATGGTCCCAATTCTGCATGGGCTGATGTTACAAAGGCTGCCGTACGTAAATTGTGTTTTTTAAAACGTTCGGAGCAGCTGATAAAGAATTCATACGGAAGCCCTGTATATTTTTGCGGGTAGAAATTATGACAGCCAACTAAATTTGCTGCATTTGGCTGATGTGTCATAATATTATCTAAATAAGCAACATCATTACTCATGTTCAATTCAATTTTCAATCCATACTCGTTGTAAGTCAGCTGTGCTTCTTTTAATCCGTCAAAACCTAGGTCAAGCCGGATCCCATCCGCGCCAAGCTCTGCGAAAAAGCCCGGCTCATCATAGCTGATACCAAGCTGATTAAATACAGCCGGTGCAACATCTAAGATTACCTCCATTTGCAATTCCTTCGCGCATGAAATAATATCCACAAAGTCTGCCTTGATTTCTTCTTTTGGTTTTTGCACAGAAAGCAGACAGGTAAAGACACGGCTAAATCCATAAGAAGCTGCCTTCTTCAAATAATTTTTGTCCTGCTCCGGAGTCGATTTTTCAGGATAAATGGATACACCTAAACGACGCATAGAATATTACCCCTCTCTTTGTTTTAATAATTGCTGCTGACGTTTATGTATACGTGTCAGCATTTCTCGATAAAGTGTAGAGATATAGACCGAGCATATAGTTGTTGATACAATAATAATGCTCATAAAACGGCTGCCTGTCAGAACAAACAACGCAATAGCCGCAAGAATAATCAGAATAGAAAGTCCTATTGCTTTCCATATAGATTTTGATTTTAATGTTTTTTTATTAAAATAAATAAGAGACCCGACGAAAGCTGCTGCTGCAAAGATAATTTCTAGCAAAGATAACACTCCTTTTTATGAAGTTTGTGACTCTTCTTCTGTTTGAAGCTGCTGCTTTTCAAACATTTTAAAGAACGGATAGTAAATAAGCATCGCGACGGTAAAGTTAATAATAACTAAGATGCCGGCAGTTATCGACCAATCTGTACTGATAATGGCAGCAATTGGTGATGGTACAGTAAATGGCAGCTTTGCCATTATCATTGGAATCAGGTTAAATGTAAAAAATAGATAAGCAATCACTGTATTTACAAGCGGAGCAATTATAAATGGAATCGCAAGCAGTGGATTCATTACAATCGGCGCTCCAAAGATAATTGGTTCATTAATATTGAAAAGACCCGGTATAAATGAAAGTCTCCCAAGCTCCTTTAAATATTTTGCTTTGGAAAGCATAAACAGTATCACTAAAGCCAGTGTTGATCCAGACCCTCCGATCCAGACAAACCATTGAATAAACTGCTCTGTAAAAAGTGTAGGAAGATTAGCTGCATCTCCTGTTGCTGCAAAGGTATCCATATTTTCCAAAATTGCTGCATCCCACATCGGGCGAATAACCGGTCCCAAAATAGCTGGTCCATGAATACCTAGTGTCCAGAAAAACACAATCAGGAATACTGTTAACATTCCGCCTATCAGACTATTACCTACGAGCAGGTCTTTCAGCGGCGTAACAGCCCAGGTAATGACATAATTAATATCGAAATTCAGTATGTGACGGACAAACCAGAAAAGCACGATAATAACTAATGCAGGAATTAGCGCTGAAAAGGAATTCGCAACCATCGGCGGTACAGTGTCTGGAAGTTTAATCTTAATATCCCGCTGAATAAAAAAGCGAAATATCTCTACTGTTAAAAGAGATGTAACAATACCGCCAAATAGCGATTGTGCACTTAAAGAGCTGATATCTAACCAGCGTCCTGCTTCAATAACACCATCTACACTTTCTGTTACATTTACAGGGACAACGGATGTAAGCAGAAAAGCCAATACTGCAAGCAAGCCTGCACTGAGCTGATCGACCTTATAATGTCCTGCCAGCGCATAAGCTACCCCAAAACTTGCATACAGCCCCATTGCTCCTACTGTGAAACGAAATGGGATATCCAGTACTTCACGATAAGGTGCAATAAAATCTGTATAGCCTTCAATTGGGAAGTTCAGTAATATCACAAAGAAAGAACCGATAATTGTCAGAGGCAGCGTAGAAAGCACCCCATTACGAATTGCAAGTAAATGTCTTTGTGAAGCAATCCTATGTGTCGCAGGCAATACCTTTTCTTCCAGGAAACCCATAAATTTATTCATACATATTTAACTCCCTTAACATAATAACGTTATAATGTTTTTGATTAAAAAAATATTCTTTACTGCAGCTTTACTTCGCATTGTATAAATCAATAATTTCTTTGGCAAGTTCAACCGTAGTCATCGCATTCATTAGATGATCCTGCGCGTGAATCAAAATAATTGGAAGTTCAAATGCTTCCCCAGCAGCTTCTTTTTGGATCAATTCTGTTTGGATATGATGTGCTTTTACAAACTCCTCATCTGCTTCTTTCAGCTTTGCTTTACACTCGTCCTGATCCTGCTGCTTAATAGATTGAATTGCTTCCATTGCACTGCTTCGGGCATTACCGCTATGCATAATCAACATAAAAGACTGTTCATAAAGTTCTTCTTTTGTCATGAATCAGCACTCTCATCAATTAATTTCTGAGCCTGGTTTAACACAGCGCTCCCATTAACCATGCCATAATCTCTTTGATCGATTGTAGCAACTGGAATATTATATTCCCCACCTAATTTTTTCATATCCTGAAGCATATAGCGGATTTGTGGTCCAAGTAAAATAACATCAGCCTCGCTAACATGATTACGTACTTCTGAAGCCGAAACAGCGTTAATAACAGCTTCCCTCCCTTGCTCATCTGCAGCCTTCTGCATTTTTGTAACTAGTAGACTTGTAGACATTCCCGCTGAACAACATAATAAAATATTCATACAGTTTACCTCCTATTATTTGAAAACGTATTCTTTTACTTCTTGGTAAACAATATATCACACAAATTCTTTAAAGTAAATAACGTTATAATGTTATTAACAAATTCAAACCTATTGGACTAATATTATAATTGTTTTGGGCATAAATATTTATTAATTAATTGCTAAACTTGGTTTATAAGAGATTTTAAGCAAGGAGTACTCACACGATTTTCTATTCTTAAATAAGTTTTTTACAACAGGATACCATAAAAAAACACTGGGTTCTCCATGGTATCCTTAAAGCATTAGCCACTATTCTAACTCACTTTAGGTACTGTTCCTTTTGCTAAATTGAGTTTATCCAACACCTTGAATCATAAATTATATCTAAAACAGATAATTTAGGTTCGTAAACAGATATATTCCTTTGAAATAATTAATAGAGTTAACTTTTTACTAGTTACAGAAAACCAACATTCCAATATTAAATAAGCTCTCATCTAAGGTTTACGGCCAGTTAATAGTTTTACAATCAGTATAACTAAAGCTACAACTAATAATATATGCACAAGGTTTCCGGCTATATCGCCAATAAAACCCAGCAGCCATAAAACTAAAATGATAACTATAATGGACCAAAGCATCATCTGATCTCCTTACTTCTTCTTTCAGTTACCATTCCCCATTCTTATTTTTAGTAAACAGAATTTTATACTTGCGACAGCACTGCGATAGAATATAAAATTTATTTCACTCAAAAAACCTCTGGATATTCAACTGAACACATGAATACCCAGGGGTTATCTAGCCAATTCTCAATCTACTTTTTCCAGTACTCTCTTCCCAATCAGAACAGAAGTCACCTTATCTCCATTCCTTGAAAAATAAATCCTCTCCCCTGTTTTAGCTATAAAATCATTTTCAGATATTGGATAAAAGCACGTTAATAACTTATTCTGCTTCAGGTAAAGCAAATCATTCTGTATCGATACCGAAGCTTTATTCCCTTCTGCTGATTGATATAACCCAGAAAAAATGCTTAAATCCACTTGTTTATCAGACAGTACCTGACTTTTCTTGAAAGGCTCCTCAGCCCGCTTTTCTAAAATAGTATTTAATGCAGAGACTAATATTTTTTCAGCCGGGACATCAGCCATATTCATCAAAATGGAAGCAGATATTCCTTTCTCTCTGATAACTTGAAAATTAGAGGATACTCCCTTTATACTGCCCCCATGTCCAAATCGTGTGTATTCTCCTATAGAGTTTATTTCCATTCCATAGCCATAATCGCTGCCATTAGGTAAACCAAATGCAGTTGAAGTCATTTTTTTGATTCCATCTTCTGATATAATCTTCCTTCCCTTAAAACTGCCATTTAAACGCAGCAGCTCTGCAAATCTCATTAAATCAGCAGCAGATGTTTTCCAGGATCCATTCGTGTAAATATCACCAACATCCCACCAGGCCGGTGAATGAAAAATACCTGCCTGTTCTTCTTTATATGCATATAATTCTGTTACATTTTCTCTGTTAATGATTGATTTAGTAAGGAAAAATGAATCTTTCATATCGAGCGGGGAAAATAGTTTTTCTTTAACATATTTGATAAACGGCATTCCGCTTGCCGATTCGATAATTTTTTGCAGTATCCCGAATCCTTCATTGGAATAATTAAACACAGTTCCAGGCGGACCCAGTAATTCAAAATCCATTTTACTTATTTGTTCAATCAATTCATCCACGTTTTTTATCATAGTCTGCTCATCAGGCTGCCATTTTCCAAATAAAAACGCACCATCGGGGTCAGCCATAATACTTCTGATACGGGCGTTATGAATCGAAGGTAATCCCGGCAACCCGCTGGTGTGGGTCATAAGATGTCTAACTTCCAACTGTTTCAAATAATCTTCTTTCGGCCATTTCAAATCAGGCAGCCATGCTTTCACTTTATCTTTGCCAGTTAATTTTCCTTCCTCCTCCAGTTTCATAACTATAAGACATGTCAGGGATTTGGTGATGGAAGCTACGCCAAATATCGTATCTTTTGTAATTGGCAGCTCTTCTTTCACGTCTCTATAGCCATAATAATTTTCATAAATGCTGTTGCCGTTCTGGTAAATGGTTAGTGCCATCCCGGGAATTTTTAATTCCTTACAGGTTTGGTTCAACTCGTTATTCAGTTTTTCTACAGTAGAATCAGATATCATGATTTCCTTCTCCTTATGTCATATTTAAGGTAAAATAAGTCACTGGTGTTATATTTATTTTATCTAATAATAAGGAATCATACTAATTTTCGATTTCTAATTATTTAAGTCATTAAAAAACTATCGATTCGCTTGTCTTTTAGCGAATCGATAGTTTTTCTTATACTTCCTATCTTGTAAAAAATTTTTTATATTGATTGAATCAGTTGCTCTTCCCTGACTAAATGCAATATAAAGGAAATATTATTTTTAAAGCTTCACCCGCTCTTTGTACCTCTCAATCAGCATTTGATTATGATCGTCCGATCCTTCCAGGTTTCCGCTTAAGAAAATAGGAGGTTCACAATCATTCTCTGCCATCTGCCTGATAGATTCTGCAAAAATAGCATTTAATATTGCTGCACCAATGACAGTAGAGCTTGGTGAGAATTTTATTTTTACCCTTTCATGTGACAGAAGTGCATCTCCGATTGGAGCATGATTATCAATGACTAAGTCCACTGCATCATACAAATATTTCCCGCTTTCATGACGTGACGGCTGGCTGGACGCATATGCAATGGAAGTAACACCAATAACATAAGCACCTTTGCTTTTAGCAATTTCAGCTGCATCAACCGGTACAGGGTTTCTTCCAGAAGTGGAAAGAATAATAACAATATCCTCTTGACGAATATCCTGTTCTTCCATAAAGCTTTTTGCATATTCATTTTTTCTTTCCAGATCCGATGAGCGGACAGCTCCTTCATGCAGCATCAGCGGCTCATGAAAAATAGGATGTATCGGAACCAGTCCGCCAGCGCGGTAATAGACCTCTTCCGTAAGAATGTGCGAATGCCCGCAGCCAAACAAATGAATAATTCCGCCCTGTTGAATCGCATCTGACACTTTTTCTGCTGCAGCAGTCATTGCTTTCTTTTCTTCTTTTTCAACCGTTTCCAATAAATCTGTGATTTGGTTAAAATACGAATGAATCATCGTTACTCTCCTCTCTGTCCTGTCTCATCTACACTTTCCATAATGCTGACTATATTTTCTAATGCAATATCAATGATATATTTCCCTTTCTCCGCTGTAGCGATACTGGCATCACCTAAGACGGCAGTATCTGTAAAATCCTCCCATGGTGTGGGTGTAGCGTCAGCATACATCGGTATATCAGGAATATCAGCAGGTGCTTTATCCATATCTACAAATTCCGGAGCCAGATAAAGCATGTAAGATGTTTCTATCTCATCGGCATGAAAATAGGTATTATGAGAAGCATTTTTATCCCGGATCTCTTCTGCAGCCTTGCTCATACCTGGATAAAAGAAATAGAATACACGCATTTCCGGACAGGATTCATATAATTCACGAGCTGCTTCTTTTAATGCAGTCTGATTTCCCAAATGTCCATTCACCATTGCAAATGTTTTAAATCCCTGCTTATAAAGGCTTTCTCCAATATCAACCAGAAATGCAATAAGGGCATGATTACTTATATGAATACTTCCCGGGAAATTACGCAGACTCCACACCTGCCCATAAGGTAATACAGGCAGGACCAACCCATGAACACGTTTTGCTATTTTATGTGACAAACGTTCAGCAAGAATATTATCGGTCCCGAGCGGCAAGTGGGGACCATGGGCCTCTACTGCACCAATCGGTAAAATAGCTACTTTAGATTGATTAATTTTTTCCTTCACTTCAAAAGAATTCTCATATTGGAATTCCATCTTCTTCATCACCTGCTTTTTCATCCGTTATCTTGACGTTAAAATTGCTTGTACACTCTATTTTTTAAATGTAAAACAGCGTGCCGGGTTATGGATAAAGAACTTATCAATTAGTTTTTCACCATCAAACCCATTTCTATATGCTTCGTCAATAAAGCGTGGAACCCATTTCCTAATAATATATTCCAATCCTAAGCCATAGTCATAATGCTTATAATAGGATTTTCTTGCTGTGTCCCCGCTGACAAGAATCTGGTCTTCATACCCTTTTCTGACCAGTTCTAAAATACATTGAATACGTGTACTTTCCGGGGCATATTTAATTTTTGAAATACCATCAAATGAAAGATAGGCGCCCGTTTGTGCGATTTGCTCATGGTAGTACGGGTCCGGATTACGGTCCATATGCCCAAAGCTCATATACTCCAGGTTAACGCTTTCCTTTTGCAGCAGTTCAATCTGTTCCAGCCCCATTGTTCCAGCTTCCGTATGAGAATGCATTGGAGCTTTTGTTTCATGATGTGCAATGGCTACTGCACGCAATGTTTTTATTTCTAATGGTGTTATGCGATTATAGCCTGTACCAAACTTCACCTGCCCGCCTTGTATTCCGGTTCCTTCTAATCCTTCTTCTATTTCACGAATAACAAAGTCAGCCAGCTCATGAACAGATTTCGCATCAATCCATTGATAATACGTGACATAATCCCCTGTCACTTTTTTTACATGCTCTGGTATTGAGGCATCCCATAGAAAGCTTTTATTAAAACCGGCTGTACCAATAATCGTGATACCGGTCTCTTCTGCAATTTCTTTCACTGCTTGTATATCACGCCCATAATCCACAGCAGTTGCATCCACAATTGCCTGTCCGCCAAGCTTTTGAAAATCCAGGACATCCTGCTTTGATTTATCTTTATCATCCAGAAGCAAATCATCCTTTTTTTGCTCAATCCAGTATGGCGGCCGGCAGACGATATGTTCATGTGAATAGGTGAAGCCTAAAGCGGAAGGCTCAATATCGCCGTGAAATGTCCTGATAAAACTCATTAGAATCCCTCCAGTTGTTCAGTTTATATTAGTGTACGTTCAAAAAGTGCCGAATGGAGTCTTGAAGATCAAGGCGACATGATTTTAACAAACGGGCTTCTCACGTGTTGTGATGAGACTTCTGCGTTGTCCATACGACGTTGCTTTTTAGCAGAAGGCCATTAGCTCGCCGCTTATCATTTGAGTCCTTTTTGAACATCCTCTATTAGAAGAATAACTGTGCTAATAATCGGATGATCGGTCCCAATATAAACATATCAGAATCCGCAGCCCACATAGCTGTATCTGGCACAGTACCTGGTAAAAGCATTTTTACCATGATAAATTGTCCCCAGGCAACGACTGTAGCTGTAATAAATCCGCCCATGACAGCTCCTCTGACACCACCTGTTGCATTTCCAAATACTCCTGCCGTTGCAGAGTGGAAGAATAAAACAATCATAGTTGGGACAAACACATAGCTGACTGTATTTCCTAACACGACTAACCAGATTAAAGCTCCGACAAACGCTCCGAGGAAACCTAAAATAACAGCATTTGGTGCAAATGGGAATACTACTGGACTATCAAGAGCAGGCTTTGCTCCCGGAACAATCTTCGTCGCAATCCCTTTAAAGGCAGGAACCATTTCTCCAATAAACATGCGTACCCCTAAAAGAACAACTGCAATTCCCGCTGCAAATGTAAATGATTGAATAATTGCATAGACAATAAAGTTCTGTTCTCCAGCAGCAGCTACCAGCTCTTGTGCGCCCGGTGTATCTTTAAAGGAAATAATAATCGCTCCAACTAAAAATAACAGTCCCATTGTTAGGGCAGTAATAACATTTGAATCTCTTAAAAACTCCAATCCTTTTGGCAGTTTAATTTTTTCAGAGTCATTCTCTTTGTTACCGAAATATTTACCAGCCAAAGCACTTAATAAAGAAACAGAAGCAGATGTGTGACCGAGAGCGATATTATCGTTGCCCATAATTTTTCGCATAAATGGCTGTGTTAAGGCAGGCTGCACGGTCCAATATACGCCCATAATAACTGCTAAAAAGATAACCAGTTTAACAAAGGAAACATCTCCTGCTGTCTGAATCACAATACCTGCAAAAATGGTCGTCGTCCAAAACATCATATGTCCAGTCAAATAAATATATTTCAGCTTCGTAAATCTGGCTAAGAGAACATTAATAACAAAGCCAAGCGTCATTGCCAGCGTCACCGCACTGCCATACCTTGCATTAAAAGCTTCCTGTCCCATAAAGCTTCCAAGCGGTTCTTCTGATAAATTAAATACTTCCTTCCACAGTGGTTCAAATACTGTCAGTGCACCAGTAATGACACCTGCTCCAGCAGAGATAATCAAGAAACCAATGATTGCTTTGAATGTACCGCTAATAACCTGACTTGTGCTCTTTTTCTGTAATAGTAAGCCTAAAAGAACGATAAATCCCAGCAGAATTGCTGCTTGTCCAAAAATATTCGTGGCAATCCAGAAAATCACATCCATCGTAATTCCCTCCTCTATTTATTTAATTCACCAGATTCTCATCAATCACTTTATTTATCTCATCCATGTCAAAATAATTATTAACGATCAGAACCTTTGCCTGATGATCCGTCAGACTCTCTGCTAATTCGGTGCCGGTAATGATATAATCTGCGTCCATGTTGGAAGCTGAGGAGACATCTGTATGTTCCACATCCGCACCAATCCCTCTATCCGCTAATGCCTGCTCTATATTCATTTTTAAAATCAAACTTGTTCCCTGCCCCAACCCGCAAACTGCCAATACTTTTATCATTATTCATCTCTCCATTTCCACTATTTTTTTTATTTCTTCATACGTTTCTGCTGCAGTTAATTTTTCTACATTGCCTGAATCATTCAAAAGCATGGTAAGCTTGCGAAGCAGTGTTAAATGTTCCTCGCTGGATGATGCACCTAAACCGAATACAAGCTGTACCGGATCATTAGCCGAATGGCCAAATTCAACCGGATTCTTTAACTGCACCAGAGATACAGATGCTTCCTTTCCCCCATCCTCTGGTCTTGCGTGAGGAATAGCAATATGTGGTGCCAGCACAAAATATGGTCCATTTTCTTTATACGCATCTTTCATCGCTTTAACATATGATTCTTCGATAAGCTCACCCTCTACTAACAGATTACCAGCAGCTTCAATCGCTTCATAAGCATTAGAAACTTCCACCCCAACCTTAACGATACTTTCTTCTAAAAACCTCATAACTATTAATCACCTGCCCCTTTACTCCTGATTGGCTTCTGTTGAATAGCGCTGTATCCAATCCATGATAACCTGCTTATCTCTCGTTGCTATAATTTCTTTCTTTGCCTCCTTATTGGAGAATAGCTTTGTTAATTGTGACAAAGCTTTTAAATGTTGTTCGTTATCTTTGGAAGCCAATATAACAATAATTGTTGCTGGTTTCCCTAATATATCCACCGGCTCGTCTAGATGAAGCATACTCATTCCTGTTGTAACCACACCGTCATCAGGGGTTGCATGAGGAAGTGCAAATTGATCAGATATGATAATATAAGGACCTGATTGATGCACATTTTCAATCATTTTATTCAGGTAGGTTTCCTTAATATACTCTTGATTCAGCAATGGTTCAGAAGCAAGTTTGATCGCTTCCTTCCATCCTTCTGCCTGCTTTTTTAATACAATCCTGTCGGAAGGCAAAAGCTCCATTAAAGTTGGCTTATCTGTTTTACTGCCAACATGAAAGGGGGACTGGAGATAACTGCGAATCTCTTCAGAAAGTAATTCATTATGTTCTACAACCGCATACTTTTTCACAATATCCATCAGCGTTTCAACAGAGTAAATCTGATTTTCTTGTGAATAACTGAATAAAATATTCACTTTTTTTAACAGCTGCTCTTTTTCCTTGTTATCTAAAACCGGATTAACAACAAAAACAGGCACACCCTGGTCGGGCAGCGGAATCGTTGAAACTATAAAATCCACATCCAAATTCATTTTTTCATATTCCCTCAAGGATGTAACACCAATCATCTTGACATCAGAGAATAATCCTTTCAGCTGGCTTTCCAGCAATCTGGATGTCCCCAAACCATTCGTACAAACAATCAGCATCTTTGTCTGCGTCTTTCCCAGCTGGACTCCTTCCTTACGAAGCCAGCCGCCGAAATGCATTGCAAGAAAAGCAATTTCATTTTCATTGATTGGCTTTCCAATAACATTTTCAAAGTGATGCACAACCTTTTTCGTTAAATGGAAAACCTCAGGATAATTCCGCTTCACAGAATCCCGTAACGTGTTTTCAATTTCAATTCCATATTTCATTCGATAGAATGCAGGCTTCGCGTGCAGGAGTAGATTTTGCATCATCTGTTCAGCATCGCGAAATTCAATCGCTGCATACAATTGAAAATCACGAACCATCTTTTTTACTACCTGAATCAGCGTTTTCATTTCCTCGCTTTGAAATCCTGGATTAAAATTATAATTCACTTTGGCACCTAGCAGGTATTTCGAAAAATAAAGCTGCTCATTTAACGGTATTTCTATCTGTAAAGCTGCTGATAACTTACTACATAAGGCACATACTCCTCTATATTCATCCGTTGCTTGAATAACTTCTTTTTCAACGGCATCTACTTCAACAAATTCTTCTTTGACAATCCGCTTCAAGAAGAAATAGAACCAGACAACGATATTCGTTAACACTTCATCCGTCAGCTCCACCATAAATTGCTTCTCATACTCATTTAACAGCTGGTTTAACAGCTGCATCCATGAAAGATCCAAAATAGCATAAGGCTTATATGCCTGATCTCCAGCACTGGATACATTGGTCAGAAAGTTATACCAGCCTTCCTTTGGTATAACAATCGATAAACAATGAATCAGTACTCTCCTGATATCGTTTTCCTTTCCTTCAATATGATAGCCAGTTCTACGTTGCGAATATAAGTGCAGCTGGTAAGGCTTAAGTTTATTCTTTAATTTTCTTATATCCTCTAATGCTGTATTTCTGCTCACTTGAAAAAGTTCACGAATATCCTTCAGAAAGTATGCCTTATTTGCTCCAGTCAAATGAAGATAAATCCATGCCTGTCTTTCTGCTGCAGAGAATTCATAATACGGTATATCAGATACAGAATAACCTGCCAGGATTGCTTTTTTCGCTTCATGTTCGATATACAAGCCCTGCCCTCTTACTTGCTTCACTGCTTCCAAATGATTTTCGCTCAACCAGTCATTGACTTTAACGAGATCGCTATAAATGGTACGTCGCGATACATTTAACATTGCTGCCAGTTTTTGAACGGTGATATATCCATCCTGCTTCAACAACTGATTCAAAACTGCCATACTGCGCTGATCCATTATGCGACACCTTCAATCTATTTTTTAGAATTAGTATGTGCCTTTAGATTTATTATAGTCAGAGATTACTATTACAGTAAGACCAAATACACCACAGTGAAGTTTGAAAAAATAGGTGGAATATAAAGGTATTTATGTTTCTATTACCCAAAAATTGCAAGAAAATAAGTAGATTCAGCAATTAGCAAAGATAGGTTCATTTTCTGCCTGCCAGCTTGCTATATATTTCTTTCTACTTACCTATTTGTACAGAAATGACACTCTCTTAAATTTTTACACATAAAAACACTTCTGCCCATCACAATATGAACAGAAGTGTTTGTAATCTCACTCCGCCTTACTTATTGGCTGAATATATTCATCGCCTTTTGTATAAATAGTTAATCCTTTAATATTTTTCCCCCGATTGGAGAATACAAAACTTGCCAGGTAACCCGCAACAAAAGCAACTAAAAAGGAAACCATACTAACAGCAAATGGCGTTAAATCCGTACCTTGAACAAAATATGCCACGATAGCTGCTGTTCCCAGACCAATAAAAACGCCAGGTGTGTTTGCCCGTTTTGTTAATATTCCTAATGCAAAAACCGCTGCGATTGGAACCCCAAATAGTCCGGTTATACTTAAAAATAGATTCCACGTTTCTGCCCTATTTGTAGAAACCAAATAGAGTGCTGCTGCCATCCCCAATATTCCTGCAATGATAACTACCAATCTTGCAAGTAATACATCATTTCCCTTCTTTTCTTTTTCTAAGAAACGCTGCTTAAAATCTGTAATGACACAAGCAGAAATACTATTTAAACTGGAAGAAATCGTTGATTGTGCTGCGGCGAATATCGCAGCAATTAATAATCCCGCTACCCCAGATGGAAGGGTTGTTACGATAAAGTAAGGGACAATCGCCGAAGTATTTACTTCTTCCGGCAAACCTCCTGAATGGGAATAGTAACTGTGTAACATCGTTCCCATTCCATAAAATACCGGGATGGTAATCAATGCAAGGATTCCGTTTGTCCAGAGTGATTTATTTGTTTCGTTTATCGACCTGGTTGTTTGATAACGCTGGACGACATCTTGGCTAGCTGTATACTGATGCAAATTATTAAAAATTGATCCTAAAAAGATGATAGGTATCGCAGCTGCAGCTGTGCCGAACTGAAAATTTTCTGTTGTTATCAGCTTATCATCCGCCAATGCATCGGTGAACACAGTTGAAAATCCGCCATTTATATAGTTTATTCCAATTATAATGACCAGTATTGCTCCCCCAAGCAGGATAATCCCCTGAATAACATCGCTCCATATTACTCCTTCCATTCCTCCAAGGAAGGTATAAATAATACATAAGACGCCAATGATGGAGGCAACCAATACCGGATTTATATCTGAAACCGAGGTAATGGCAAGTGTAGGTAAATAAACGACAATGGCAACACGGCCAATGTGGAACAAAATAAATAGTAAACTCCCTACTACTCTTAGTGATGCCCCAAATCTTGCCTCTAAATATTCATAAGCACTCGTCACATTTAATTTTCTGAAAAACGGGATATAAAAATAGATTAAGATGGGAATAATCGCAAAAATAGCAAGATTCCCTGCTGCATAAGACCAATCTGTCAAAAATGCCTGTTCAGGTGTAGACATATACGTAATCGCACTCAATGTCGTAGCGTAGATACTGAACCCGGCCGCCCAGGCAGGTATTTTCCCGCCGGCTGTAAAAAACTCATCTGTATTTTTACCCGCTCTTTTTGTAAAATAAAGCCCTACTGCCAGCATCGCAATTAAATATACAATTATCACCATCCAATTAAATGTTCCAAGCCCTACTTTATCCATCTTATTTCACTCCCAGAATTATAAGATTTTATGCACCCATTGATAAAGCGCTTTCAAATTAGATTTAAAAGCCGTGTAAAAAGCGGCTTTTCCCCCTATAATTGAAATTGCTCCACTAATTTAACTACTTCTCTGCGCTTTGATTCATCAAAGGCTTTCATCGGCTTCTTCGTAGTTCCTGCATCGATTCCTTTTACTTTTAAAATTTCTTTTAAAGTCTGATAGATACCTAAATCAAGAACCTGTTCAATTAAATCATTGGTAAGATGCTGGATTTCATAAGCATCTGCAACTTTATCCTGAAGGCAAAGATTAAAAATTTGTTTCGCCCGTTTGCCATTGACATTAAAGGTGCTTCCGATTGCTCCATCCACTCCTGAAATTGCTCCGTAAACTAACATTTCATCAAAACCGGAATAAATCAGCTTATTTGGAAACTTATTTCGCAGCCGTTCCAGCAGAAATAAATTGCTATCTGTAAATTTAACACCAATTACTTTTTCATTTTGGAATAATTCTTCAAACTGATCCGTTGAAATAGTGACACCCGTTAATGAAGGAATGGCATAAATGATCATATTATAGTTTGTTTTTTCAATAATTGTTTCATAATAGTCCCTTACCTCTTCAAAACTGAATGGATAATAGAACGGCGTCACCGCAGATAGACTGTCATACCCTAATTCTGTAGCGTATTGTCCCAGCTCAACAGCTTCATCTAAATTAATAGAACCAACCTGGGCAATTAATTTCACATCTGATTTTGCTTCCTCTTTGACTGTTTTAAAAATAAATTTCTTTTGTTCCACGGATAGCATAAAGTTTTCTCCGGAACTTCCATTCACATACAATCCATCAACTTGTTGTACATCAATATTTTGTCTCACTATCTCCCTTAAACCTTTTTCTTTTATATTTCCCTGTTCGTCAAAAGGGACCAATAACGCCGAGAATATGCCTTTCATAAAAAATACCTCCTAAGTAATTGAAATAAATAGCTATTCAAATATATAATATGGTCAGACCAATTTTGTTATGTTCATCATAGAAGGAGTTATTCAGATTGTCAAGATAATTTTTAGTAAATTTCAATTATTGTATCCGCTTTATAAGCTAAAGCTTTTACCTGACAATGATTTTAGATTGATTGTTCTTTCCGTTACTGAAATAATTGCTGTCTACTTTTACCCTGCTGCTCACGCTGCTCCCTTCGTGTGTTATGATTATTCTATTAGGAGTGGTGTATATGACAATTCAAAAAACATCATTGGTAGAAATCACAATGGATCGGATAAAGGCCTATATTCTTGAAAATAAATTAACAGAAAACGATAAACTGCCAACGGAAAAAGAGCTTGTTGAAAAGCTTCAAGTAAGCAGGACCGTAGTTAGAGAGGCTTTGAGGTCATTAGAGTCTATCGGTATTCTAAAAATTAAACCCGGCGGTGGTGTTTTTGTTGGAGATTCCAATTTCCGTTCCATTAAAACGATCTTAAAACATCATTATGATACTCATGGAGTAAAAATCAGAGAATTAGTCGAAATAAGAAAAATACTTGAGCTGGGCGCTTTAAGACTGATTATTGAAAAAAATATTGATGTAGATTTCAAATACCTGGAAAAACTGAATCAGGAATATTATCAAGCAATTAAGCACGGTTCAGATACAAAAAAATATGACCAGCTTTTTCATCAGCATCTTATCAAAGAAGCCGACAATAAGACCTTTTACAATTTTACAGAGATTATTCGAGAATATTTTTCACTTGTAAAGATTGATTTAGTGCAAAATCAGGAGGACTTGTTAACATCTTTTCAGGAACACAATGAAATACTTGCAGGTCTCAAGAAAAAAAATCTGGAATACAGCCATAAAATCATGTCTGTACATTTTGAACCTATCTTTGAATATATTTATGAAATGGAAGGGTTAAAAGAAAATGGAACCAATTAATGCATCGGAAAGAAAATCTTTAAAACAAACGATCATTCAGGAAGTAAAACAATATATTATCGATAATAATCTTAAAGCAGGCGATAAGCTCCCTACGGAGAGAAAATTTATGGAGATATTCGGGGTGAGCCGTTCTGTCATAAGAGAAGCTTTAAGTTATTTGGAAAATACAGATGTTATCAGAGTGCGGCAAGGACAAGGTGCTTTTTTAAATGAATCCAATATTGAAAAACTGCTTGATAATTTCTTTTTTCTATGGCAGGTGAATGGCGGGAACCTCAAAGATATTCAAAGCTTACGTGTCATATTTGAATCCAGTGCAATGGAAGAAATTATTAAGAATGGAAATACGGCAGATCTTCTTGAAATGAAAGAATCAATAAACCGAAATAGAGAAGCTGCGGGCAAGGAGGCATTTAAGGAAGCTGATATGGACTTCCATAAGCGGCTGCTAGAGGCTACAAATAATATTTTGTTCATACAAATGACAAATATGATTACCAGCTATTTCTTTGAATCCGCATCACGTATTGATATCACTTATCAAGAATTTCAGAAAATATGCGATGAACACGAAAAAATGATAGATATGCTTATTAGCAATGATGTTGAAGGCGCTAAAAGTCTATTAACGACCCACATAAATAATACGAAGAAAGTATAGGTGGTTATAGGTGAATTATGTATCGATTGATATTGGCGGGACTTTCATAAAATTTGGCGTAATGGATGCGGATCACTCGTTTTCGTTTCAAAGCAAGGTGGAGACAAAGGTAAATACAGATGATGCGATCTATTACCAGGCAGAAGAAATTATTTCCGAACAAATGAATAAATACACGATTACAGGAATCGGTATCAGTACAGCCGGCATTGTTGATCGAAATAAAGGAGAAATTATCTATGCAGGTCCTACTATTCCCAATTACGCAGGAACAGCATTTAAAGAGCGGCTGACTAAAAAATTCAACATCCCGGTATATGTCGAAAATGATGTGAATGCAGCAATGCTGGGAGAAATTTGGAAGGGTGCTGGCAAAGGAGCCGATAATGTATATTGTTTAACACTGGGCACAGGCATCGGCGGCGCCCATTATGATAACCGCCAGATTACGGATGGATCCCATTTGAAAGCTGACTCTATCGGCTATACTTTATATAATCCGGAGACAAAATCGAATTACGAGACAAGAGCATCCACCTCTGCTCTAAATAATGCTTTAAAAAAGGAGCTGGGCGATTCATTTGGTTCAGAGAAGGCATTTGAACTGGCGCGTTCTGGAAATAAGAAATGCTCCGACATCATTCAAAGATGGGGCACAGAAGTAGCAAGCGGACTCGCGCAAATAATTCTGATAAAGGATCCTTCTATCATTATTGTAGGCGGAGGAATTTCAAAGCAAGGTGATTATTTACTTGATTTGCTCAAAGAACGGTTAAATATTTTTCTTCCGGACAATTTTTTAGAGACAAAATTAAAAATAGCACAACTATATAATGATGCTGCTTTATATGGAGCAGTTTTTCCATTCTTTAAGGAGGACCTTTAAAAATGTTAGAACAAGTTAAAAACGGTTTAATTGTTTCTTGTCAAGCACTGCCTGACGAACCATTGCACAGCTCTTTTATCATGTCGAAGATGGCATTGGCTGCAAAAGAAGGCGGTGCAGCCGGTATTCGTGCCAATACTAAAAAGGATATCGTGGAAATCAAAAAAGAAGTTGATTTGCCAGTTATTGGGATTGTTAAAAGAGACTACCCCGACAGCTCTGTTTTCATTACTGCCACAGCAAAGGAAATTGATGAGCTTTTGTCGAGCGGCTGTGAAATGATTGCCATGGATGCCACAGCAAGACCAAGACCAAATAATATCGAACTCAGCGAATTAGTAAAGTATATCAGAAAACAAAATAGTACTATTGAAATCATGGCTGATATCGCCACTGTAGAGGATGCCAAAATGGCCGCACGTCTCGGATTTGACTGTATCTCCACCACCCTTCACGGCTATACGGAAGAGACAGCCGGGGAAAAGCTCTATCATAATGATTTCCAATTTTTAAAAGATGTACTGGCTGCTGTTCAGATTCCTGTCATTGCAGAGGGAAATGTGATTTCTCCTGAGATGTTTAAGCGCTGCCTGGAGCTTGGTGCTTATGCGAGTGTTGTTGGCGGTGCAATAACGAGACCAAAGGAAATTACCAGAAGGTTTATTGAAGGTTCGTTAGGTTAAGATTTTTCATCTTAACAAAATAAAACCTTTTTCACAAATTCAAGTTAATCCTTTTGCATGAAAAGGATTAACTTGAATCAATGGAAAACTGAGTTTTTCAAACTGAAATTTATTTACCTATCTTATGGAGAACAATATAAGCTGCACCAATCATCCCCGCATCGTTACCTAATTTAGCAAGCTGGGACCTTGAAACTTTTTTATATTTTTGAATTAGACTTAGCAGCATAAAGTAATGATATTTTCTAATTCGTCCTTGATCATATCTTAAATTCAATGTCATTATTTCTCCTCCCGCATTCATGATAACTAAATTTCTGTCTTTTTTCTTACATGCCATCTATTTAAATGTCCTATCATTCTACACAATGTTTAACCCCATATTGTTGTAAATTATACCCGATAAAGCTGTAATAGCCGCTAACTATAACCTATCTAATTTAAATGGTATAGATATGTATTCAATAATATAATTTCTTATTTATTAAATCCGGAGAGACCCATCTTATTAATCCTACCATAGTGTATAGCTGCAATTAACTTTAATTCCCCTTTTCACTAATACAATCTCACTTTTTCCCGTAATTTCTCCAACACCTCCCCCGGTACTTCCCTGACCGTAACATCCTCCCCAAGAAAAAGCAGCCAGCTAACCATCTCACTCATCTCCTCCTCCTTCCCCACATCAACAAAAGTGTTTAAACGGGCACTAGTCTGGTAAGGATTAGTATAAGAAATAGAAACAGTCAGCGGATGATACTTCCTAAACTGAGCAATCGCCTTTGGACCCAGATCAAGCACAAGATTAACAGCTTTTTTCTGTCGGCGCTGCTTCTCCAAAATCTTTTTTCTGCTCATTCTATTTTTAACAGGATAGGGTTTAACATCAGTCAGATGATCTACAGGAATAATTTGCGGCTTTTCCGCTTCCAGGTGGAAACCTTCAATCAGCCAGCGGCTTTTTTCACGATAAAGGTGCAGAAGACAAATTGGATAGGACTTGCGTTGCTCTCCCTCCTGCACAGTAATCCATAAATAGCTGTCTAAAAGAATGTTTTCGATAAGCTGTTCCAGCATAGGATGAGGCAAGTCAGACAGATCAAGCAGATCAGGATTATTGGGATTGGTTCCTTCAAACAGCAGAATTTGATTTAAAAGAACCAGCTCATCCTGCTGATTTTCAGAGATAAGGCCAAGCAATTTTTCAGCTAAGGACTGGCGGCTTTTTAAATAAGGGAGCTGCTGATTTCTCGTAGCCATAAAAGCAAGAAAAAGAGCTTTTATCTCATTGTCTGTAAAGCGGACAGTAGGAAGGACAGAATTGTTCATGACAAAGTAGCCCCCGTCCCTTCCTACTTCAGCGACAAGCGGCATTCCCATCGCTTCAATTTCCCGTATATCTCTAATAGCTGTCGATCTGGAGATGTTAAACTCCTGCATGATTTCTGATATGGTAAAACGGGAACGATTGTTGATATAACGCATGATCGTATTAATCCGCTCAACTTTTTTCATGATATCCTCCTAAACAGTATCATTTTTTGACATGATTTAAGGTTAGTATAAACGTATCAAATGAAAAGACAACTCATTTGATACAATTTCTAAAAAAAAGGATGGTTTTGAATATGGCTAATTATACTTTAGAAGAAAAAGACAGCTTTGTTGTATTAGGTTTTGGAACAGAACTGAAGAGTGACTATACAGATTACATGGGCATCAATAAAGAAAAGGCTGATTTTTGGAATAAAGTCAATGAAGATGGAACACTTGATAAATTAAAGACCGTTGCTGAAAATGACTATATTTTTATTGTGAATGAAGCGGTCAATAACAAAATGATGCATTATGCCGGTGTGATGACAAAGGAAACATTACCTGATGCAACGAGGGTGATTCAATTTCCTAAAGGGGAATATGTTGTTGTTAAAGGAGAAGCGGAAACTGCTGAAGCCCTGCATGAGACATTGACTGGCATGGCTTTTGGCGAAGCTTTGATAGAAGCACAGGAAGTGGAATATGTCGGAGGACCAAATACTTCTATAGAGATGGGACAGCGTGACGGTAAAGTGTTTGGTGAGATGTGGATTCCGGTTGTGCGGAAGTAGAATAAATTATCTTTTAGCTAAGAGCAGCACCCCGCCTATGTTCACAAACAGACGGGGTGTTTGCTGCTTATTATTTTTATTTTAATATAAACCCTTTTTCTATCATTCACACATCTTGTGACCATCTTCCCTATCAAAATACCTCCCACTTGTTCAATAATAGATAATATTCTCTATTTTCATGTTTTTTAGAGGGTTTGTACTTACTCCCAGCGAATTTGATAATATAACAAAATGGGAGGGATACCTATGAAAAAAATAAACAAAAAGCTCTTCATATTCAGTCTTACAGGGGCACTTATTGCGGGAGGATCAACCCTTACCTCACCGGCTGTCCATGCAGTAGGAAACGGGCCCAATTACAATGGCAATGAAACGATTAATACTTCTATTCTTACTACTTATGATGAAATGGTTGATTACCTTAAGAAACAGGACACAAAACAGAGTCAAATGGAATTGGAAGTGATTGGTCAATCTATGAAAGGTCGCGATCTGTATCTTGTTAAATACATCTCCAATCCCGAAAACCCAACTATTCTTTTCTTAACACAACAGCATGGTAATGAGCAGCTGACAACAGAAGGAACGCTTGAGTTCATTAAACACCTGGGAACTGGTAAAACAAAAGGTGTACTGGATAATGTGAATGTGTTAATCGTTCCGATGCTGAACCCTGATGGAGCAATGGGAGATGTAGATTTTGAATTAGATGATTATATTGCCAGCGGAGATCGTCATCTAACAAGATACAATGCAGCAGGCGAGGATTTAAATCGTGATCATGTGAATAAAGTTTTCCCGGAAACACAAGCCCTGCATAATAATGTATTACGTGCTTACGATATTGATTATATGATAGACCTTCATCATCAGGGAGCTAATAGTGAACGTGATGGAGAGTTAGTGTCTGGTTCCATCCTTTATCCGACTACGGAAAATGCAGATCCCGAAGTCGTTCATAAATCCAAACAATTAGGTGCTGTGGTGTTTGATAAAATTGAACCAACTGGTTGGGGCCATCTTGCTAAATATAATGGCGGTTCTGCCGAGACAATTTCCCGAAATGGGATTTCCGTTGAATATGGAATCTCTACCCTGTTATTTGAAATGCGTGGCATGTCGGATCATTTCAATGAGTCCGCCATTTTAGGGCAAAAAAGTAATGGCTATTTAATAAAACAAACAGTGAATACGTTGGATGCTACGGTTAGGGCCATTTCAGATGGATCGATTAATAATAAAGATGTTTCTTTTTGGGATACTCTACCGACACAAACTACTAGAACAACGGAATAAAGTAGCAAATTCCTCATAAATCATGATAACTCGTACAATACGTTGAACTTCTCTAGATAGCTGTAGAAAACAGAGCATTTAAGGGTTTCTAAGAAAGCGTTCATTGCTTTTTTAGAAACCCTTTACTTTGGTGTGAAGTCTTTAACTTTCCATTTTTAATTGGTACTCCCAAAATAAAGCCATGCTCCTGTCTTGGTATGTATATCCTTCTTGAGAATAAATACTATCAACTACATTCAGTATCGTACTGCTTTCCAAATATGACCCGCAAAACCTCTCCCCCTCCAGTGTTGCACAAAACCCATTTCACCTCCCCTTCTCCAATCATCAACAAAATAATTCTAATCTCCGCAAACATCGATTCTAAAGCACTTATCAATGAATATGACAAATGAAATCCTCCAAAGCACACTATCTTGGCATGATTTTTGCTGTATAGAAAGCAGAAGGAGGTGAACGAATGAGAAGTTTTATATTTGCAACACACGGCTATCTATCTGAAGCATTTGTATATTCCATAGAAATGATACTGGGAAAGCAAGAGAATATTTACTCGATTACAATGGACCCTGCTACAAGTACAGAATCCATTAGAAAACAATTACAGGAAATTTTTAACCAGCATGCTGAAAATACAGAATATGTGGTGCTCACAGATATTTTAGGCGGAAGCATTACTAATTTAATGGCCGAATGGATTACAAAAGAAAATATCCACGTTCTAACCGGAACCAATCTCCCGGTGGCTATTGAATTAATAAGTAACAACGAAGATATCCGTCTCGAACAGCTTATTCACCAAAGCATCCTTCAAGGAAAAGAAGGAATTGTTTATATCAATAAAGTTGTCGAGGAAGAGGAGCAGGAAAGGATGGAATTCTGATGATTAAACTGGTGAGGATTGACGATCGATTATTACATGGGCAGGTCGCTTTTGCCTGGTCAAAGCACTATGACATCAATATTATCCTGGTGGCGAACGATGATGCTGCGAAGGATAAAACCAAGCAAATGGCGCTGAAGATGGCTAAGCCTCCAAATGCCAAGCTTTATATTAAATCGGTTGAGGAAGCGATCAAGGATTTGCCTAAATTGGACAACCCCAAAATGAAAGCGCTAGTCATCATTGATTCTGCCAAAGATGCGAAAAGCCTTGTCGAGGCTGCCGATAACATCAAAAGCATTAACGTTGGCGGCATGCGTATGGCAGAAGGAAAAAAATTAATTTCCCGTGCCGTAGCGGTAGATGATGAAGATATTAAAAATTTAAAAGCAATTGAAGAAAAAATAGAAGTAGAGATTCGCCAGGTTCCTAATGATACAAAGAAATTATTTAAAAATCTTGTTTAAAAACGCTTTGGAAGGAGGAAGAAAATGCTGCTGGAAGCGATTTTGATAGGGCTTGTCGGAGCAGTTGGAATCCTGGATGGCCGAATTTTTGGACAAACCATGATTGAGCGGCCGTTAGTACTTGGTCCCGTGGTTGGGCTGATTCTGGGGGATCTGCAAACAGGGATTATCGTAGGTGCAACACTGGAATTGGTCTGGATGGGGATTGTCGGTATTGGTTCAGCCACTCCCCCGGATGTTACTACTGGTGGAGTGTTAGGGACAGCGTTTGCCATTATGACAGGCAGCGGTCCGGAAGTCGCCTTGGCATTAGCTGTACCTATTGCTATTTTGGCGCAATCTTTAGGGATTCTGGTTCGGACGATCAATACTTTTTTTATTCATCGGGCGGATCGTTATGCCAAGCAAGGAGATACAGGAAAGATAACCCTGATGCATTGGCTCGGTGTTTCACTATTCTTTTTAAATGGATTTGTACCGAATTTTTTAGGGATCATGCTGGGTTCAGAAACGGTAGAGGCATTTGTCAATAATATCCCTGCCTTTATAACGGATGGATTAGGAGTAGCAGCGTCGATGTTTCCAGCTCTGGGCTTTGCATTGCTGCTGCAAATGACCTTCAGTATGAAGCTGTCCCCTTATTTCTTTCTGGGGTTTGTCATAGCTATTTACTTTGGCGTGGATATCACCGGAGTCGCTATTATCGGTGCCATTATTGCAGTCATACTCTATCAGTTAGATAAGTCTGACGATGAGGAGGTTACATTGTAATGGAAGAACAAAAAAAGCCGGGTGAAATTACAAAAAAGGATTTAAGAAAAGTGTTCTGGCGCTCTTTTACACTCCAAGGTTCTTTTACTTATGAACGGATGCAGGCATTGGGTTACCTTTTTTCTTTAATTCCACTATTAAAGAAATTGTATCCCGACAGCAAAGATCGAGCAGAAGCATATCAGCGTCATTTGGCATTTTTTAATACGACTCCGGCAGTATCCAGCTTTATTATGGGTATCTCCGGTGCGATGGAGCAGAAAAACGCGAAAGACAAAGAGAATTTTGATATAAGCACGATCAATAATATTAAGGTGGCATTAATGGGACCGCTGGCCGGTATCGGTGATTCATTTTTCTGGGGTACATTCAGAGTAATCGCTGCCGGTATAGGAATCTCCCTGGCTACTGACGGAAATATTTTAGGTCCGATTTTATTTCTGGTGCTCTATAATGTCCCGCATTTTTTAGCCAGGTACTACGGGACTTTCATAGGCTTTAATAAAGGAACAGACTTATTGGACAAGGTTCAGGAAAAAGGGCAATTTGAAAAAGTATCTTTAAGTGCCTCGGTATTAGGCTTGATTGTGATTGGAGCAATGACAGGAACGCTGATCGATTTATCCACTCCCCTCTCTTTCAGTATGCAGGGCAGTGAAGTAAATCTGCAGGAGACGCTGGATGAGATTCTGCCAAAAGTGATACCGCTGGGCTTAACCTTATTTATACTCTATCTGCTAAAGAAAAACGTTAAAGTGAACTATATTATGTTAGGAATTATTGCAATAGGAATTGTGAGCTCAGTTTTAGGAATTTTCTAAAGGAGGAATTTAATATGACGGTTAATTTAATGCATCAATATATTTTGGAGGAAAAGGAAGTACTGTTGAATTTAATAGCGGACAGAGAAGATATCACAAGCGCTGTTATTCCATCTATCAGCAAGGAAGTAAAGAATGTCTATATTATCGGATCGGGAACATCTTATCATGCGGCCGTAGCTGCAAAGCCGTTGGTTGAAGAAGTAACCAATTGGGAGGTTCACCCTACGTACCCTACCCACTTTATGCAGGAAAATCTGACAGCGGATAAAAGCAGTCTTGTGTTAGGTATCTCTCAGGGCGGCAGCAGTTTATCTACTATAAATGGGATAAAACGCGCACAGGAAATGAAGATTCCAACAGTAGGTATGTCAGAATATAAAGATAGTCATCTGGCTGATACTTCTGATTACTTTTTACCTATTTGCGTAGGAGACCACGAAAAGGCTGGTGCAAAAACGAAAGGATATGTCGCATCGATCCTTACCTTAATGCTCTTCGCATTAGAATTCAGCAAGCATCATTATCTATTAAGCAGTGAAGAGTATAACAGCTATTTATCAAGAATGAAGAACACTTTCGAGAAGCTGGATGAAATCACAAAAGCCTCGGAGGAATGGGTTTACCGGATTAAAGATGAACTGACAAACGCCCGCGAAATCATGGTTATCGGATATGGAGCCAACTACGCTACGGCACTTGAAGGAGCATTAAAGCTTCTGGAAACGGTAAGAGTACCTGTTATCGGATACGAAATGGAAGAATATATGCATGGTGTTTATAATTGTGTCAGTGAAGATAGCAATTTTATTTTCCTGGCACCAAAGCATGAGAGTCAGGAAAGAATAGTGCTATTAAAAGAATTTCTAAATAAAATTACCAAGCATTGTTATTTGATTGGAAGCGAGGAATTCGATGCTTCGAAGCAACATTTAAACTTTGCTACGGATGAGGATCCGTTATTTAGCATCTTTGAATATATTATCCCGTTACAGCTGCTGTCTGCTGTACTTGCAAACGAAAAAGGAATTGACCCTGCTGTTTCTAAATTTCATAATTTCCATCAGCTGATGAGAAGCAAATCATAATAGGACATTGCAGCGTACCCCGCATCACAGGTACGCTGCAATGACTATTTATTTTAAAAGGATGAGATCTATGGAGAGAGATAAACTAATTCAATTTCTAAGCGAACAATCAATCAATAAGGATACACAGCAGCCAGGAAAAGGTGTTACTGCAACACGATTAAGCGATACGTTTCAAATGAATCGAAGTGTAGCAAGCCGTCTCCTGAATGACTTATTCCATCGGAAGGAAGTCATCAAGGTAAATTCGCGTCCCGTTTTATTCTTTGAGAGAAAAACATTAGAAAACTATTATGATAAAGTTATTGAAACATTCGTCTTCAAAAGTATAGATGCATTAAAAAGCTATTTTTCCATTACGGAAAACACCTTTGATCCTTTTGAAAGCTTTATTGGCGATTCCATGGATACTAAAAATATGATTGAGCAATGCAAAACAGCAATCAGTTACCCTCCCAGCGGACTGCCGATACTGCTCACCGGCGATTCAGGTGTCGGAAAAAGTTATCTGGCAAAATTAATCTATGATTATGCTGCAGCAAAAGCAATTATCCCGGAGGACGGTAAATTTATTACTTTTAACTGTGCAGAGTATGCAGATAACCCCGATTTAATTACTGCTAAACTATTTGGACATGTCAAAGGAGCATTTACCGGGGCGGACAGTAATAAAAATGGCGTAGTCGAAGCTGCCAATAATGGTGTACTATTTTTAGACGAAGCACATCGGTTATCTTTTGAAAGTCAGGAAAAATTATTTTTACTGATGGATAAAGGTGTCTATAACCCTTTAGGTAACAGTGATGTAGAAAGGAAAACAAATGTCAGGGTTATTCTTGCAACTACGGAAAACCCCAGCGAAGCTTTTTTACCTACTTTTACAAGAAGAATACCAGTAATAATTGACTTACCATCCCTTCATCAAATTTCTCTCAAAAATAAGCAAGCCTTAATCAAAAAATTTTACAGGGATGAGAGCAAACGGATCAACAAGACATTAGATATTTCTAAAGATGTGGTTTACACACTTTTTAAATATGATCCGCCCGGCAATATCGGCGGACTCAGAAATGTCATTATTTTTTCCTGTGCCAGCGCACTGCAGGAAAATTCTCAGGCTGATAACAATATTTCGATTAACATCAGACATTTTCCCGAGCATTTAATAAAGCTGTACGCAGATAATAAGTATTATTTACATTATCAATTCAAGCATATCCTTCTGGACAGCATGATTATTGATTACAGGGACAGCACTAAATTATCCGATAAGCATCTTTCAGAAACAGAAAATATCATCAATCATTTATTCACAGAGATTCAAACAAAAGTGAAGCAGCATCAGGACATCCCTTTTTCCGTGTTAGTAGAAGATGTAAACAAATATTTAGATACCCTGCAGTCATTTTCGATTCTTGAACGCTCTGAACAAAAGGTTAATACGATCGAAAAGCTGTTATTTAATGTTTTAAAGGTTTACGATTACATCTTCTATTCACAGCAGACCATTTTGAAAATAGCGAAGTACATCATTTACAGAAATGAATCATTTTCAACAGCAGCAGATGAAGAAGGGACGTTCAGAAAGCTCTTAGAAGGCTTAAAGCATGTTTATCCAAGAGAATTTAACCAGGCAAATCTGATAAAAGAAGAGTTGGAAAATGTATTGGGAATGCAAATTAATTTACTGGACTTAAATATTATTATCCTGTTTTTAAGAGGTTTTGAAAAGCTGACCGATAACAAGGGAATCAAATCGATTATTGTTTGCCACGGAGAAAATACCGCTTCCAGCATCGCCAATGTCGCTAATCGGCTATTGGGAAAATACCTTTTTCAAGGATTTGATATGCCGATAGAGGTGTCTGTCTCCGAGGTTATTGAAAAGATTACATTATTTCTCAAAACCATCGATAACAGCAGTGATATTATTATTTTTGTCGATATGGGATCACTTATACAGCTGTCCGATCGACTGGAAAACAGCTTTAAAGGAACAATCGGCTTAGTCAATAATGTGACAACCTCGATGGTGATAGAAGCAGGAGAAAAAATCCTGCAAAACAAACCAATCCATGACATATTAGCAAAAATGGAGGAACAGGTACCTCAATATCAAATTATTGAACCTCCTGTCACTAAAAAAGAAAATGTCATTATTACTACTTGTGATACTGGTATCGGAACGGCTATGAAATTTAAGGAATTACTGGACAGGATATTTAAGGATATTCAAAACATTGATGTGATAGCATACGACTACTCCAGCTTGAAGCATGCCGGAACAGAGGCCAACTATTTTAATGAATACAACATCCTGGGTATTGTCGGATCGCTGGACCCGGGAATAGAAGGAATCCCGTTTGTCGCAATTGAAGATATCATCAGCGGGAATAATCAGTTTAAATGGTATGAAATCCTTGAAGCCGTGTTAACAGAAAGTGAAATTTCCATACTTAACGATAAGCTGCTTAAACAATTTTCGACGCAAAGTGTGCTTGACCATATTACGATATTAAATCCGGAGAAAATAATCAATCATGTCGAAAAAACATTATCTTTATTACAGGAAATGTTTCAGGTTGAGTTATCTAATTCTTCAAAAATCAGTTTATATATTCATATCAGCTGCTTAATAGAAAGGCTTGTTAAACAACAGCCAATTGAGGTCTATACAGATTTGGAAAGCTTTAAGCAGAGCCACCACGAATTTATAAGAGGAATAAAAAAAGCGTTCATTCAATTGGAGAATGTTTATAACATTAGCCTGCCTATCAGTGAAATTGGCTATATTTTCGATATTATCAAGCATAATCATCCTGAATTTTCATATTAGAAATACAGCGTACGTATCCAATTTATAAGAATGGATCAACAGCTGTTTGTGGTTCAAGAAATTAAATAGCGAGTAATCCAAAAGCTATATATCCAAAATAGTCCACACCTACTTAACTAGGTATGGACTATCCTCCACTTTTTCAAGCAGCTAATATTTTTCTTTCCCAATCCAAGTTGGGCAATCGCAGGTTCGGATTACTCACATCCAACCCCGTCTCCATCACGATCTAAATGAGCTGCATATCCCGGATCACCTTGATATACAGGTGCTGCTCCTGCTGCTCTGGCTTCTGTACAGTTTTTATAATATACATCAGGGCTGGATGATGAACCGCTCGAATCTGTATCTGAGCTGGAATCAGATGCAGAACTTGATTCCGAACCTGAGCTGGATGCATTACTGCCGGCACTTGCAGCAGCTGCATTCGACTCTGCACTTGCAAGTCGTGACTCTAAATCACTTATTTCACTTTTCAGAGATTCATTCTCCTCAGACAGCTCTTCCAGTTCATTATTTAGAGATTCAATATCATCATTCAACGAACTGATTTGCTCATTTTCTTCTTCTAAGGTTGCGATTAACTCTTCATACTCTTCTATATCATTAGAGGATTTCTCTGCTTCTGCTTTTAATTCAGCTAATATCTCTTCATGTTGACCTTCTAAATCTGTCATTTCAGATTTATATTGCTCCTCTAATGCAGCAAGTTCTTGTTCATGATCAGAGTGTATGCTTTCTAATTCACTGTTCAACTCTTCGTTCTCTTCTGTCAGCTCTTTTACCTTCACGGAATTATTATCTGTATTTTCAAAACCAATACCAACAGCAAATAAAATTACACCACTGATTGCAGTAGTACAAAGTAGCCGTTTATTTAATACCTTTTCACGCTTAAAGATATTCTTCTGAACAAAATAGATAATAAAATAAATAAGTGAAAAAAATAAAGCTGATAAACCAATAAGTATTAATGCCATAGACAATACTATAACCCCCTTTTTTGTATGAAAGGCTACAATTCCAGCAAATTTCAACATAGCCCTTCCATTTTTCTGTATTTTGCATTTATTCCTACTAAAATAACCTCTTGTTTCATTATGTAAATAGAGATTTTAATGGTTAGTGTTTATTTCTGTATACCTATAAAACACAGGGGAATTTTTGATAGGATATAAATTAACAGAACTATATTCATAGTTAATTATACCTTAAAAACAAGTGAAAATTAAGTATTATTCGCAAATATTGATAAAAATTTAAGAATTCCTTTTATAAATTTTTCATTTTTTTATTTTTAATCTCTCCTCTATATAACGAGCTTCTCAATCCTTCCTCTTCCCAAAACATGCTAAAATAATAAATATCAATCACAAAATAAACTCAGCAACCATCGGAGGGAACACCAATGAGCTTAGACTATACAAATTCCATTCCTCTTCATGTGCAATTAAAACAAAAGATAGAACAAAAAATATATAACAGCCATTATGTAGATAAAATTCCCAGCGAGCGGGAACTAATGAATGAATACTATGTCAGCAGAAGTACCGTCAGGCAAAGTATAGAGCAGCTTGTCCGGGAAGGTATCCTGATGAGAAAGCCCGGAAAAGGAACCTTTATAGCAGTCAGGACAATCAATGACTGGCTCGGCAGTCTCAGCAGCACCTCAGAGAATATTAAAAAAATGGGAATGTCACCGGGAGCGAAATTAATTACATCAAAAGAAATTGAACTATTTGGAAGATTAAAGGATATCACTGGATTAGATAAAGCCCATCACTTTAAAAGAGTACGATATGCAAATGATATTCCAATGGGGGTTGAAAGACATTATTATCCTGTTGCGTTAGGTAAGAAGCTGTCTCAATTTAATTTAGATCAGGAGGCATTTTATGAATTACTCGAACGGGAACTTAAAGTAAAAACCTTTCAGGCAGAGCAGGAAATCAGAGCCAGTACCGCAACAGGGAATGATTCACAGCTATTAAATATTTCAGAAGGCTCGAGTATTATTATTGCGGAAAGAAAAATTACAGATATGAATGGGGATTTTGTCGAATTTGAAAGAGCTCATTATCGGGCGGACATGTACGCATTTAAGATAACCTTGTCGAGAAACAGCAGATAGATGTAGAATAATCTATTATTTCTTAACTGGTACGAACATTCTTACCTCCTTGAGAATACTTTTACTTTTAGCATAAAATGAAGAATACTAATTCTATGCACAGATATAGACAGTCTCAAGGAGGTCATAAAAATGAGTTTTATGATTGCTTTCGGCATCGCGAGCATCCTGCTTTGTGTTGGGATGATTATCAGATCAAAAATATCTTTTATTAGAAATATGCTGGTACCTGCCAGTGTCATAGCCGGTATTCTAGGCTTAGTTTTAATGAATACAAACCTTATTCAGGCAACCAATGCAGAAATGTTCATGATCATTGTCACACAGTTATTTACGATTACATTCATTTCCATTGGTTTAACAAGCAATAACAAAAATAATAAAGAAGATGCGGTTGGTAAACAAATTGTCAAGGGAGCTGTCGGTCTTGGTATGCTTTGGAATCTATTATATGCACTGACACCTGTTGCCGGTATTGTTGTCGCTCTCTTAATCGGCAGTTATTTCGGGATGGACGCACTATATGGATTGCTTATCCCATTTGCATTTGCTCAAGGTCCCGGGCAGGCAGCTACATTCGGCGCTATTTTCGAACAGCAGTATGGCATAGAAAATGCGGCTATGGTCGGCCTAACCTTTGCAGCAATCGGTTTTATTGCCTGCTTCTTAGTTGGCGTACCGATTGCGAAATATGGCTTAAAACGCGGATTAGCCAAGAAATATGGAGAATCAGAGATTAAAAATTATATAAAACGCGGCTATTATACAAAGGATGACAAAAGAGAGTCTATCGGACAGGAAACAGTCTTCAGCGGTAATATGGATACGATGACCTTTCACTTTACAATGATTGGAATCTGTTATGTGCTGGCTTTAGGAATGGCGTATCTCGTTTCACTGATCCCGGGTGCAGGTCCAACCCTCGGCGGAATGCTGTTTATTTATGGAATGCTGGCCGGTTATCTGGTAAAAATGATATTGAAAAAGCTCCGGCTCGACCATTTACTGGATAATACCTTTCAAACAAAAATTACCGGCTGGTCCACAGATTATCTGGTGGTATGCTCCTTTATGGCTGTTCAATTCAGTATCATCGGCCAGTGGATTGTCCCGATTATTATCGAATCCATTGTTATAACGATCTTAACAGTCGCCGTAGTCTTATATTTTGGAAAACGGCTGGGCGGTGATAATGACTTTTCCCGGACACTTGGCTTACTGGGAACTTCGCTGGGAACTGTGCCGAGCGGGATTGCGCTGGTAAGGATTATTGAGCCTTCCCTGCGCTCCACCACCGCCATTGAATTAGGCATGATGAATATCCCGATGATGTTCTCTTATGTGACAGTTACAACCATTATGATGATTATGGCAGGAACGTTATCTGTCACAGCAGGAATTCTATGGTTACTAGCACCCATTCCCCTCTATTTAATTTTATTAAAAGTATTCAAAGTATGGGGCAGAAAAACATATGACTTTAAGGAAAATATTGAAACAAGTGAAAGGAAAGAGAAATCCTATGCAAAAGTGTTATGAAAAATAAGGAGTGAAATGTAATGCAAAAACTATATTATGGCGGCGATATCCTTACAATGACAGGAGAGGATGACTACGCCGAGGCTGTTTTAACAGAGGATGGTCTTATTAAGAAGCAAGGAAGTCTGGAAGAAGTGAAACAGGCAGCTGATCATCATGCAGAAAAAATTGATCTCCAGGGTAAAACTTTGGTGCCAGCTTTTATTGACCCGCATGGACATATTTCAATGGTCGGTCAATTTTCATTGATGGCCGATTTAAGTGAATGCAGCAATTTTAGCGATATTATCCAGACATTGAAAGATTATATTCAGGAAAAACGGTTGAATAAAGGTGATATTGTAGTCGGGTTCGGGTACGATAATAATTTTCTTGAGGAAAACAGTCATCCAGCCAAAGATATTCTGAATCAAGTCTCCACGGAGCATCCAATCTTCATTTTACATGCGTCCGGCCACTTGGGCTGCACGAATGATTTGGGATTGCAGGCAGCGGGTATAGACAAGCATACACCAGATCCGGAAGGCGGAACAATCGGTCGGATGGAAGGAAGCAGAGAGCCAAATGGCTATTTAGAAGAAAACGCCATGATGGGGCTGCAAAAAACGCTTTTCAAAGGTGTGAAGCGGGATGATGTCAAGCTGGCTGAGTTTGCTCAGGATATTTATATCAAAAATGGCATTACAACTGTCCAGGACGGCGCATCATCCAAAGAAATTATTGACTTATTCAAAGCCTTGGCACAGCAGCAAAAGCTGAAAATAGATGTGGTCGCCTACCCTGTTTTTGATGCGGAACCAAAAAAGCTGATGGAAGAAAATCAGTCATATGCAAAAAAATATGCTGACCATTTTAAAATCGGCGGCTATAAAATGTTTCTAGACGGGTCTCCTCAAGGAAAAACCGCCTGGCTGACAGAACCATATGAAGGAGAAGAAAGCTATCGGGGATATCCATGGTATCAGGATGAGCAGGTGAAGCAATTTACAGATGCCGCAATTAATGACAATGTGCAGCTGCTGACACATTGTAACGGTGATGCTGCCTCCGATCAGCTTTTGCGTAACTATCAGGCTTCTTTAGAAGAATCAAAGAATCCAAATAAACATCATTTAAGACCTGTTATGATTCACTGCCAGACTGTACGAAATGACCAGCTCGATAAAATGGCTGAATTATCTATGATTCCTTCTATCTTTATAGCGCATACATATTACTGGGGCGATGTGCATCTAAAAAATCTCGGTGAAGAACGGGGCCGGCGTATCAGCCCGGCCAGATCAGCATATGACCGCGGACTATGTGTGAACTTCCACCAGGACCCGCCAATCGTGAAACCGGATATGCTGCATACAATCTGGTGTGCAGCGAATAGACAAACGAGAAATGGCATCCGTATTGGGCCGGAAGAATGTGTCAGTGTTTATGAAGCGTTGAAAGCTGTAACTATCAATGCTGCATATCAATACTTTGAAGAGGATCATAAAGGGAGTCTGGAGGAAGGCAAAGCAGCTGATTTAGTAATATTAGATAGGAATCCGTTGAAAGTGGATAAGATGGATATTCGAGATATACAGGTTTTGGAGACGATTAAGGATGGGGAAACCATTTACCATGTAGAACCAAGTGCAATCCAATAACCAAAGAAGCTTAACTTATGTGAAAAAAGAGAGGTACTTACAAATACACTGAAGCCACTTTCTTATCGCCCTATTTCTTTTTCAAGACAAATAAAGTGCCCGTTCAAGCATGAAAGCCAGCTACTTTAAAATAGCTGGCTTTCATGTTATATATACTTTTAAATGTGTTTTAATTTGATTCATAAAAATCATTAAAGCTTACTGCTTATCCTTATTTGAGCTTAACTCTACTCCTGCAATCAGTTCAATCGCTTTCGGCACCGCCGCTATATCCCATACCGGTAACATCCATGGAGGAGTTATAACCTTTTCATCAAAATCCTTTCTAACAGATACTTCCGGGTTTTGAAGCCAAATCGCATGCATTCCAACTCTATTTGCTCCAATAATATCCGTATCCCAGGTATTACCTATCATAACAGCTTCTTCGGCTTTAATATCTAATTTATCGAGTACATACTGATATACGATACTATCCGGTTTTTCTGGAATAGACGGGTCCAGCTCTGACTTCGTGGCATAAACATATTCAAATTTGTCCAGAACCCCTAACCTTTTTAACAGCTCCCGGACGACATCGGTGTCACTTGTCGCTGTATTGCTGAGGATCGCATGCTTTAAACCCATGTTATTTATTGTTTCCAGTACTTCCAATACATGCTCTCTCAGCTCTATTTCCGGATATTCTGTAAGGGGCTTTGCGTCTACCCTTCCATTGGGCGGGGTTGTTAAGGTTTCTCCTAAATCCCATATGACGTGAGATATCATGATTTTCGTTCTCCTTTCATGTTATATGTTACATCCTGAAGCTTCTGTGGATTGAATCCTCCACGTTTTCTGATGCTGGCAATGAACGATTCCAAAACAAATTTCTAAGTTTCTTAAATACTATCAGAATAAACTTAAATTTTTAAGACTTCCAGTCACTTCCTGCTATCAATCAGATCACACATATCTAATATAACTAAATCACAGTATAGATACTCCCAGATAAATCTGATAATATATTTCTATAATATACATCTTCTCCATCAAAACCAAATAAAAACAAAGGAGAAAACCGCCATGACCAACATGATCGCTTACCTCTTCGGCAGATTGCTTGGAGCATTTTTACTTTCTTTAATACTCACAGGAATTTGGAGCCTTATCTACCGCGCCATAAAAAAGAAACCCATATCCAAATTTTGGTTAAAGGTCTTTATCATTGCTGTCATTTTTACTATTATTTCGATGGTAGGGGCAATGAATCAACAGAACATGTAAGAAAATATCGGCACGCTGATTTTTCTTTTATTTGTGTATAGGCTTGTGACAAAAAATATAAACTGGACCCTATAAAACAGATAAAAACATGCTTATCTGTTTTATAGGGTACGTCCACTTTAAAAGCTCAAGTTTTTTTCTTTTAATTATTTTCATCCCTCTCAATCTCAATTTCTTCCTTCCCAAGAATATAATAATTTAATTCTTTCTCAGGAATTTTATTGAAATCTTTACGTTTGATAATATAAAAAATAATCCCTAAAACAATCCACGCAATCAAAGCAATTCTGGACTCTACGCCTAAAAATGCCGGCGAACCCGGGATAAGCAGCAGGCTAAGGAAGATAACGCTGGCAATCATCCCCAGTATCGCAATAACTTTCTTTCCGGGAGCTTCAATATGTTTTTTTTCATTAAAGGTATGGTCTTTTTTCATTTTAAATAAGGTAAAGGCTGCATAACAGGTATAAAAATAAGCAATGGTCACACCAATGGAGGACATATCTACAACCCACATCAGGGCTTCTCTCCCGAACCATGGTGACAGCATCGCAACGATTACTGCAAATATAATCCCCAAGTAAGGCGTATTATATTTTGGATGCAGTCTGGAAAAGCCTTTTGGAATAATTTTAGCCCGGGACATGGCAAATAATAGCCTGCTGGATGAAATAATAAATCCATTCAGCCCGGTGAAAATCCCCATGGTCAATGCCACTGCAAGAATAGCCAATCCTAAAGGTCCAAGCAGATTTTCAATGATATAACCTGTACCCCAGATGTGATTTTCCTCAACGACGCCTTCCCATGGACGAACCATTGCAGTGACAATAATCATTAAGCTGTATAATGCTGCTGCTACTAAAATGGCAAAGACAATTAATTTAAATGCTTTGCTGGAGGGAAAGTCAAATTCCTCCGCAGCTTGTGGCACATTATCAAAACCGACATAGGCCCACGGCGCAATAGCAACGATGGAAATAACCGCAGCAATTGCTGTTGTTTCCGCCGGGAACATCGGTGTGATATTGGAGAATCCCGCGCCTGGCTGGATTCCAACTAATAGTAGAAGTATAAATATAGCTGCAATCATGATTATACAGAAAATAAATTGCATGCCTCCTGATAAGGTTGTTCCGCGGATATTAAAGAATCCAAATGCAATCAGCACAACGGCTGCTACAAATACTTCGGCCAGATAGACATCCCAGCCTGCAATTTGATACAGCGGGATGTTCTCAATTATCCTTGGAAAGATAAACTTAATCATCAGGGCGAATGCGGAGGCATTTAATGCGACAATACAGATATATCCCAGGGTCAAAAACCAACCGGAGATAAAAGCATGTGTCCTGCCCAGGCTGACGTACGCATAAGCAAATTCGCCGCCGGAAACGGGAAAACTTTGAATTAAGGAGCCGTAACTGACCGCAATAAGAATCATTAACAGAGCACCGATAAAGAACCCAAGAATAACCCCCAGCGGGCCTGCTGCAGACATCCAGTTGATCGGCTGGACAAAAGCTCCCCATCCAATTGCCGATCCTAAAGCAATTGCCCAGATCCAATGGGGTTTAAATGTTTTTTGGAGTGTATTCCGTTCTTCCAAGGTAATGTTCGAGTTATCTTTTAAATTACTTTCCATGCTTTTCCCCCTAATATATCAGGATTTTTTTTAAAATTTAAAGGGATACTTGTTACATATTGAAGGGAACTTATTTACAGGAATATTTATTATTGAATGTGCAATAAACCACCTGTCTACCCAGGGATTTACTGCACAAAATATTTATTTCTAAGCCTTACTTACCTCCCTTAACTTCGTGATCTAAATAATCGCCCACTCGGAGTCATTTTCATCTTTTTTGTTCATGTCTTATTTACTTCTGTTTGCTGCTTGACCATGTACTTAATATGAGACCAAATTTTCGAGACTTTTAAAGATTACGTATTACTGAGCACAATGTATCTACAAGAAAATCTAAATCTTCTTCCGTACTTGTTAATGGAGGTGCAACAATAATTACATTATTGTAACCCGGCACGGTATCCCCATTTCGTCCAACAATTAATCCCTTTTTCTTACATGCTCCGATAATTTCATTCATCGAGATATCATTCAGTGGTACTTTGCTTTCCTTATCCGTTACCATTTCCAGTCCTAATAAAAATCCGATTTGACGCACTTCACCAACATTCTCACATTCGATTAATTGATGAAGCTTTCCTAATTTTAATTCGCCCAATTTGCTTACACGTTCCATAATATTTTCTCTCTCAATAATCTCTATATTTTTCAATGCTACAGCACAGGATGCCGGATGCCCTCCATAGGTGGATATATGGCGGAGATGATTATCTTTTCCTTTTTCTTTAAAGACACTGTAAATATTCGATTTAACAGCTGTCGCTCCTAACGGAAGATACCCGCTGGTCAACCCTTTAGCCATTGTCACAATATCAGGCTGCACACCTTCCGCATGCAGAAAACCGAACATTTTTCCAGTTCTTCCGTATCCAGACACAACTTCATCCATAATTAACAATACATTGTACTTTTTACAAATTTCTGCGATACGCTGAATATATTTTATCGATGGAATAATCACACCGCCACCGGAAATAAAAGGCTCCATAATAAATGCCGCTACTGTTTCTCCACCCTCCCAATTAATCATTTCTTCAACTAACTGTGCTGCCTTCAGATCTGATGCTTCCGGATCTCCACCAAAAAGAGAACGGTAGCTGTATGGGGGATATACATGCAAAAAGCCTGGAACACCCGGATCATATTTTACCCGCCGATTTGCCTGTGCAGTTGCACTTAACGCACCTAGAGTCGAGCCATGATACCCGCGATAACGAGAAATAACTTTATATTTTCCAGGGTTTCCTGTTTGATTATGGTATTGCCTGGCAATTTTGAATGCGGTTTCATTTGCTTCCGAGCCACTGTTAGAAAAGAAAGTCTGATAGTCACCTCCCAATAAGTCGCTTATCTTTCCTGCAAGCTTCATAGCAGGCGGATGGTTCATCGTCAGGGGAGAATAGGTGAGATTTTTCATTTGTTCAGCCGCTGCATCAATGATTTCTTGCCTTCCATGTCCAAGATTCAAACACCATAAACCAGATACACCATCCAAATATCGATTACCGGCACTGTCCGTAAACCATGAGCCTTCCCCAGAGACTGCTACAATTTGCTGTTCATCCGGGTTAAACCGATGCATAGCGTTCCATAATTGAGAGACATCTTTTCCTGCAGCATAAATCCCTTTCGTTTTACTCCTCATTTATAAACCTCCATTCGTTATTTAAATGCATGCTTAGAAAACTTGATTGTCACCAGCGTTTTAGGTAACAGCCAAGTTGCTTTATACAAATAAGCAAGTTTTATAACCTTTCTTATTTGTCAAACTAAATTCCCCTCTCATTTGCTCTTTATTTCTTCTGGTATACTGGTCAGTGCTTGAATCACTCCTCCTTATAAGTTGATTAGAGCCAATTTGACCAGAATACATTAGGATATCCGTACCAATTTAGTTTGCAAGGGTTGCCTTTATTATAAAATTAATTATCAGAATATCAATATATTTTCATAAATTTCAGTTATTGAAATCCTCAATGAAATATATAAAAAATAATTATAGTACACATGTTTCAAAAGTTAATGACAAGAAGTAAGAAGCTACGTCATTTTAATGAATATATATTTGACTATGCAGAAACAAAAAACACCTCTCCTGTATTTTTTAGTAATTTCATTCTACGAGCAAGGTGTCTTTTCAGTTATTCTTTTATAGTTTATTTTGATTGATCAGTACTTGAATAATAACCAGATTATTCAAATCCAATCCCGTTTCCATCACGGCCTGAATGAGAAGCATATCCCAGATCACCTTCACAACCAGGTGCTGCTCTTGCTTCTCAGGCTTCTGTACAGTTCTTATAATATATATTTGAAAAGGGTTCCTACACTATTGTACGTATTCGATAACAGCGAATGCAAGCCTCCAGCAACAGTGGGAAAAGCGGCAGGAGAAAAAGATATAAGAAGACTAAATTTTTGGGTAGTGATGTGCAGGCGTCAAATGGTCTTTGTCTTAAAAAGATGAAGCCATTTGGTTTATTTATTTAACAGCAAGTGCTGATATAGATTCTCAATATTTCTTGATAATTGTAAGGTGAAAATCAAAATAGGACATTTATTTATTAATACTTAAAGTAAATGTAACCCTATCCGCAATCATTAATGATTTTGAAAAATGTATATGCCTAGCATTTTGATCAGATGAAATTTTCTCAACATTAAATAATGTAGCGCCAATATCGCATTGCAAACGTTCCGCTTCTTCCATCGTAGCATAACCAACATTAACTGTTTTATCAGAACTTATCACATCAATACCGTACTCTTCCTTCAAGGTTTGATAGGTTGAAGTAGTTGAACTTATTTTTTCTTCCAGACCGGGTAATAATTCAAGCGGATAATGGGATGTTTCCATTATCAAAGGTACATTATCTATATAAAGCAACCTACGTAATTCAAGGATCTGAGAGTCTTCTGAAACAGGAAAGCTGTTCTCATTTTCTCCTAAATCAATAATATTGATGGATAATATTTTCGTATTTGGTTCATTACCAGAACTGCTTGTTAATTCGGAAAAACTTCCTACTGAAATCAGTTCTCTTTTGTATTTTATTTCTTGAACAAATGTACCTTTCCCTTGCTTTCTGACTAATACTCCTTCTTCAACCAAGTCAGTTATTGCCCGCCGTGCCGTTATACGGCTTACACCATATTCTTCACACAACTCTGTCTCTGTCGACAATTTTTGTCCTGGTTTATAGCTCCCCATGTTTATTTCTGATTTAAGATGTTCTTTTAATTGTAAGTATAATGGTTTTTCACTTGAAATATTCAGCTTCATTACCTTCTCTCCTAACCTTTTCAATTGAATTTAAATTAAATTATATATTATTCAACTTGCGCATATATTTATGTGAAACTCCTAAAGGTTAAATAAAAATAGGACATATTTTAGGAAAATTAGAAATAATTATAAACAACCAATGAAGGAGAGGTTTTAATATTTGATTTAGTTAGATAAAAACAAAAAGATTTTACTCACACGCAAAAATTTAATAATTTATATTATAACATATGCTAATATTATAATATATTATTTACAGTACTTTTTTCCTTTATCTGCTACGGCTAATGTACTTTACGAATCATTCTTACCAGCATTGGCCCTTATAATATTACTCTTGATTATGCCCGAATAAAGCAAAATCCCCTTTACCCACCACATGAGTAAAGAGGATTTTGCTTATAATCTATTAGTATGCAACTTTAAACATGTATCTGCGCGTCGGTAAAGGATGATTTCTCACTTCTGCTAATGCAACTGCATGTAAACGCAATACATAATTTATCACCATTGGTGCTAAGTAACCTTTTATTTCATCATCTATATCTGATAAATCCAGTTTTTCTGCATCAATCACAAGTAGTTTATCTGTATATTTGTTTAAAAATACTTCCGCTCTTTCTTCTAATGGCCGTGTTTCATCCAATCCTTTTAAGAGAATAAACGGTACATCATTTTCAGTTATTTCAAAAGGTCCATGGAAATACTCTCCTGCATGAATAGGATGCGAATGTATCCATTGCATTTCCATTAAGATGCAATTTGAAAAAGTATAGGCAATGCCATAATTTGCTCCGCTTGCCATCGTATAAATAATTTTTTCATCTTTTACTTTTTCTGCATATTCTTTTGCTTTTGTACGATATTGTGCATCTGCTTTATCAAATGCTTTGCTTAACCCTTCTAAGCTAGATACCATTTTTTCATATGTTAGATCACCCTCTTTTATGTTCAATAGTTTGGAGGTTAAACGATATAAAACGCCATAATTCATTATCTCAGAATATTGCTCTTTCGAACCAGCAGGTGCCCAGCTATAATTAACTGTATAATCAGAAGCTTGTTTTAGCGGTGCATCCTCTACATACATCAAGGATACTGTTAGGGCTCCCTTATTTTTAGCAAACTGAGCTGCATCTGTCGTTTCTGGGGTCTTCCCTTTGTGTGAACATAAAATGACTAATGACTTTTCATTGAGCGTACTTGGGTTCAAGTGAATAAATTCATTTGAATTATAGACTTCCGCTGTAATGCTCTTTGCTTCTCGATCAATCAAATATTTACTTGGGATCATCAATGCTTTTGATCCTCCGCATGCAACTAAAAAGACTCTTTCTATCTCTCTTTCTTCATATGCGTTATATACCTCTTCCAATTGATGCAATGTTTGTTGTTTATTTTCTTCCATTTCCAATTCCTCCTATTATATTATAATACATATTATAATGTTATATTAAATTCCGAAAAAAGACTATACTTAGTCCTCTTCCTCATATATTAATTCCCCTTTACCAAAACTACCTTCCAATTGACAAGTTCTTGATGCTGATGCAGCACCTTTTCGCAATGCAAATTCCATGCTTTTTGAATCTGTATAAAAAGTTAAAAATCCAGCTATAAAAGAATCACCCGCTCCCATCGTATCCACAACTTTAATCAATTGAGGATGTTGAAAATAAAACTTATTTTCCTGGTAGGCGATAGTACTTTTCTCTCCTCTAGTAACGATTATTGTAGGAACCCCTAATTCAGCAACCTTGGAAATCAACGTATATATATCCTTTTCTTCCATCCCGCTTCCAGAGAAAAATGCAAAAGTTAAATGAGGGCATACTTGTTTTAAAATGTCATCATTCCACTTTTCCTTTGTAGAAAAATCAAAAGATATTTGTTTATGTCCAATTAAATGTAATTGTGATTCGATGTGGCTATCAATACTTGTGTGTATGATATCATATTGATTAATATACTGAATGTCCTCAGGAGCGAACCTTAGCGCCAGACCAGATGTAATTCGTGACTTTATATTTGATCCTTCAAATATACGATCTCCTTCCTTATCGATTTTTACACATGCTACCGGACTTTCACCGATAGCATATCTGACTTTAGATATATCAATACATTCTTCTTCCAAGGTCTTTCTTAAAAAAGCTCCATAATAATCATTGGCGATGATTCCCATATAACCGTTATTTTTCGCACCATTATGTGCACTTACAACAGCGACATTCAATGCATTACCACCAGGAAAAATTGTATTTTTATATTTATAATAATCTACTACACTATCACCTATACTTAGTAATTTTGTCATTTTACATTCCACCACTTTATCCATGTGATTATTCTTCTATATACGTATTTTCTAGCGTTATACCAGATTGGAACGAAAGAAAGCCTTCTAAATTTGTAAAACCCTTAATATTACGCTGCATTCCATAGCTTTGCTCTCTCCAATTTAGATACACAAATGGTGACTCTTCCATTGCACGTTCAATTAATTGTTCATATATTTCCTGTCTCTCATCCTCATCAGTGGTTTCTCTACCTTCAGCGAGAAGTTGATTGATCTCCTCATCATCAAAGTAAGCAGAGTTATTTAAACGAACTTCCCCACCCTGATAAAAGTTAGCCATCCAATCACCATCTGTAATATCACCTGATGTACCCGCAACGAGCATTTCATAATCTCCCTCGGTATTTTTGCTGATTCTTGTAGCCCAATCTGGCAACTCAAGCGTTATATCTATGCCAATTTTCTCTAACTCTGCTTGAACTGCAATAGCTGTTTGTTCGTGCATTCCATATTGAGAGGTGGACAGTAATGTTGCACTAAAACCATCTGGGTATCCCGCTTCGGCTAACAGTTCTTTTGCTTTGTCCGGATCATATTCATAATAATCCGTAAACCGATCATCATACCCCAAATATCCATCAAGAATAGCCATACCGTAGATTGGTGTACCTCTTCCACTAAATGCCGTATTTAAAATCGCATCTCTATCAATACCATACGCAATTGCTTTACGAACATCAGGATCATCGAAAGGTTCCACACTCGTATTAAATTGTAACTTCATAAATGGTCCATTCTTGCTGTCTAACTTGACAGTATCCAGTTGTTCCAGGGACTCCACATCTTTCCAAGGAACTGTTTCTATAATATCTACTTCCCCAGACCTTAGAGCATTTACACGCGTGTTTTCTTCCGTATAAAATTCAAAAGTTATCCCATCTAATTGAGGCTTATTTTCTTTATAATAATCCTCAAATTTTTCAACGATGATATGACTTCCCTGCTGCCATTCCACAAGTTTAAATGGCCCTGCCCCCATAAAGTCTGTATCTAATTGATCACTGTTTTCTTCTGTCCATGATTCTGACACGATGACAGATTCAGGGATAGCAGTATAATGTAAAAATGGGGCTGAAGGTTCATTCAAATGAAAGGTCACAGTTGAATCATCTTCCACAACAATTTCATCGATCATAGATAATTCTGATTTAAACGTTGCCGTACTATCTTCTGCCAATATTCTTTCAAAAGTATATTTCACATCCTCAGCAGTTACAGGATCACCATTATGGAAGAATGCTTCTCGTAAATGGAAGGTATAAGAAGTCGCATCTTCATTTACTTCATAATCTTCCGCAAGCTCGGCTTCAAGTTCTCCGGCTTCATTGTAATTATATAAACCTCTTGCTAAGGCTAATTTCACAGTTCTTCCATGTGTCCCATTTTGCATGTAGGCTTCTAAAGTATCTGGTTCTTCCGCTAAACCAAAAGTAATATCCCCACCATCTGTACTGTCTTGGCTCGTAGATTCATTAGAACATGCACTTGCTGTAATCAATAAAGCGCCTATGAACAATATCAAAAAGATATTTTTGTTCCTCAACATATTTGTTCCTCCCCCTTTAATTTAAGATCTTTATTACCTTTTTAGTTTTGGATCTAAAACATCCCTTAGGCTATCCCCTAATAAATTGATTGCCAACATAGTGACTCCGAGACAGAGAGATGGCCAAATAACATAGAAAGGATTGTTATGAATATAACCGCTCGCATCACCAATCATCTGTCCCCATGACGGGGCAGGCGGTGTAACCCCCAGCCCAAGAAAACTTAAACCTGATTCAAGCAAAATGGTAGCGGCAAATGTTAAGCTTGCTTGAACGATTATTGGAGATGTTATGTTTGGTAAAATAGATTTTAAAATCACACGAAAATGGGTCGCTCCTAAAGATAGTTCGCTTTCTACATACTCTAAGCTTTTAACTTGTAATGTTGCTGAATGTGTAATCCTTGCGAAGTATGGAATATATAATAATCCAATAATTAACATCAAATTATTTACACCTGATCCCCAAAAACCAACTACTAACAGTGCTAATAAAATTGGTGGAAAACAGAGTACAATATCCATAAATCTCATCACAGTCTTTTCTGCAATACCGCGTGCATACCCTGCTATAACTCCAAAAATCGTTCCTCCAACTAAAGAAATGGCCGTAGCTCCTATAGCAACTAAAATCGTCGGTTGTATGCCTACAATTAACCTACTTAAAATATCACGTCCAAATTCATCCGTTCCTAATAAATGCTCCGAGGATGATTTTATAAGCACTTGATTATGATTAAACTCTAATGGATCATAGGGTGTGATAAATTGTCCAATCAGGGCAACAATGAAAACCGGTAAAAGGAGTATTGTGCTAAAAATAAATTGTTTATTCTGTAGTAACTTTTTAAACATATTGACACCCCTTTCTCCTTATCTAGTACGCGGATCCATTAACCCGTAAATGATTTCTACCGTTCTATTAATCAAAATATAAAACGATGCAATAATGATTACCGCTCCTTGTATAATTGGATAGTCGCGGCTATTTATAGAATCAACTAATAATGTACTTAATCCCGACCAGTTAAACATATATTCTATTAAAACAGTTCCTCCGATCAAATTAGCCATTTCCAGGCCGATGACTGTTACAACAGAAATAACAGCATTACGGAGTACATGTCTTATTAAAATAATCTTTTCCGAAAGTCCCTTAGCTCTTAGCGTTCGTACAAAATCTCTATCAAGAACTTCCAGCATCGAAGACCGTGTCATCCGGGTGATTGAGGCAATCAATGGCAAAGAAATTGCAAACGAAGGCATAATCAAACTCTTCAGATGTCCTATCGGATCGTCAAAAAAATCAACATAGCCACTGGAAGGTAATAGGTTAAATTGAATACTAAGAATTAAAACAAATGCCGTTCCCGTTATATAAACAGGGAATGAAAGACCGATTGCCGCAATGGAAGTTGCAAGCTTATCTATCATGCCTCCTCGATTAATTGATGCTAAAATCCCCAGTGTAACTCCAACAACCGAGCCAATGATGATAGCAGCAATTGCTAATTCCAATGTTTTTGGAATACTGCTGGCAAGATAATCCCATACCTGCACATTGTTAAATAATGATTGACCAAAATCTAATTGAAATACACCCGCTATCCAATCAGCAAATTGAGTTAAAAATGGTTCATTGAGGCCTAATTGTTCTCGCATTTGCTGGACTGCCTCTGGATCACTTCCTCTTTCGGTTCCCAGCGCAAGAACTGCTGGATCACCCGGCATAAAGCGCAGAAGGGAAAATACAATTGTTGCAACAATTAAAATCTGAATAATAGCAACAAAAATTTGTTTAAGTATAAATTTTAGCAATCTGTTCCCTCCTTAGCGCTGATCATTATATAAATAACAAGCAACTTTTTGCTTCTCTTTAATAGACTCTAAGTTTGGCTTAGTTTTACATATCGACATGACATGCGGACATCTCGTATTCAATTTACAGCCTTCGGGCGGGTTAATAGGACTTGGTAAATCTCCCTCTAATATTTTTTGAGTTTTTACCTGTTTTGGATGCGCCTTCGGTATGGCAGACAATAATGCTTCCGTATATGGATGCTTTGGACTGCTATAGATTGTATCTGCATCTCCGGTCTCTACAATCTCCCCTAAATACATAATTCCTATGTTATCGCTAACATGTCTCACCACAGATAAGTCATGGGAAATAAATAAGTAGGTTAGTTTGAACTCTTTTTGAAGCTCATCAAGTAAATTTAACACCTGTGCTTGAATGGAAACATCTAATGCGGACACTGCTTCATCACAAATAATTAATTTGGGATGAAGCGCTATTGCTCGAGCTATACCGATCCTTTGTCTTTGGCCACCTGAGAACTCATGCGGGTATCTGCTCATATACTTTTCACTTAATCCTACTAGGTCCAGTAATTCTTTTACTTTTTCTTCTCTTTCTCTTTTGTGATATACATTATGAATATCAAATGGGGCCCGAATGATTTCTCCAATTGTCATTTTAGGATTTAACGATTCATAAGGCTTTTGAAATACCATTTGAACAGTCCTTCTTTTATCACGCAAAGATTTTCCCTTTAATTGTAAAAAATCTTCTCCATCTATAAAGACCCTTCCAGAATCAGGTTTTATTAACCCAGTAATAACTCGAGCAAGCGTACTTTTTCCACAACCTGATTCTCCAACTAAGCCGTATGTTTCCCCTTCATTAATTGTTAAACTGACATCGTTGACAGCATGGACATTATTTTTTTGTGTTGAAAAGATATTTTTACTTTTGACTTGATAATGTTTTTTTACATTTTTTATTTCTAAGAGAGGCTGGCTCATTTTGTTTACCTCCTACTGTATCTACATTCCAACATCTTACTTCTTGGCTTGTATGATCTGTTACAAATTCTAATTCCGGTCTTTCTATAAAGCATTTATCACTTGCCAGGGGGCATCTTGTATTAAATCTGCAGCCTTTAGGCATTTCCGTAATAGATGGTACTTTCCCTGGAATACTATACAATTGATTTCCTTTAGAAGAAATAGATGCGACAGACCCTATCAAGCCCTTTGTGTATGGATGCTTCGGATGATCAAACAATGTATTTATATCAGCTACTTCAACAACTTCACCGGCGTACATCACAATCACTTTATCCGCCATTTCAGCCACTACTCCCAAATCGTGTGTAATCAATAGAATCGATAAATTTCTTTGTTCTTTTAAATCATTCAATAATTTGAGAATTTTAGCCTGTATGGTAACATCTAACGCCGTCGTAGGTTCATCTGCAATCAATAAATCCGGGTCGCATGCTAAAGCCATTGCAATAACTACCCGTTGACACATTCCTCCTGATAATTCATGCGGATAGGCATTGTAAATATTTTTTGGATGTGGAATACCGACTTGCTTTAATAAACTGATAACTCGTTCTACCTTCTCTTCATTTGTATAATTTTCATGAAAATCTAATACTTCTTTAATTTGGTATCCGCAAGTATAAACTGGATCAAGCGCTGACATTGGATCTTGAAATATCATAGAAATACTTTTTCCACGCAGCTTGTTCATTTTCTTTTTTCCAAATTTAGTAATATCCTGATCTTTATAAATAATTTCACCAGAACTGATTTCTCCATTAGATGGCAACAATTGCATTAAAGATAATGAAGTAATTGTTTTTCCACTTCCGCTCTCACCAACGATACATAATGTTTCTCCCTTTTCCAGAGTAATATTTATATCTTTCACCGCTGGATATAGTTTCTTATTTATCTTAAATGATGTGGTTAAATTATTAATACGAAGCACTAAAAATTTCCCCTCCCTCCATTTTAATAACGTAATATAATGATATACAACATAATGTTAAAGCGTTTTCAACTGCTATTTTAAATTTTTTATTAATAAATCTGTTTTTCTTCGTTTATCTAATAACCTTCTGCATTTTCATATACGTCTACACCGTATAAATCTTTTGCCTTTTCTTTGGTAACTTTTCCATGAACCACATCCATTAATACTTTTTCTTTTGGACGTTTTTTGGGATCACCATACCCGCCTGATCCAGGGGTCTGTACCGTTATTAGATCATTCTTTTGTAAATCTAAGTTAGATACTTTTGAATTTAATTTTTCCGTTTTTCCCTTGCTTGTATATAAAAACTGACCAGGTGCTCCTGGATAACCGCCTGCAATTCCCCAAGGTGAAAATTTATGTCTGTCTCCTAATCCAGTATAGGTAATCTTGTCGGATAAAAATCTATAAACCCTTTCAATACCCAAACCTCCGCGATATAAACCAGCTCCCCCCGAGTCTGGAATCAATCGATAATTCTCAATTAAAATAGGATATTCTTTTTCTAACGCTTCGACAGGTAAATTAGAAGTATTCGTCATATGGACTTGTACACCACTAAGTCCATCTCCTTGTGAATGAGCCCCTGAACCACCAGCAATTGTTTCTAAATAAACAAAATAATTATTTGTATTTGGGTTTGTCCCTGAAAAGATCGCTGAAGTTACAACACTATTACACGCAGCGATCACTTTATCTGGAGCAATTTGCGCCAATGCACCAAGGACCACATCAACAACTCTTTGACACGTATCTATTCGCTGCCCTACTGGTACAGGAAGCTTACAATTTACGATACTTCCTTCTGGAGCTTGAACATGTATTGGTCGATATATCCCTATATTAGAGAAAATATCTTTCCCTACAAATGCTTTAAAACAATAAAACATAGTCGTAACAAGGGCTGAATACGTCATATTCAATGGTCCGGGCACTTGCTCACTTGTCCCATTAAAATCGACGATTGCTTCATCTCCAGAAATGGTTATTTTTGCCTTAATTAATATAGGGTCTGGTGAATTCGTGCCGCCATCGTCCAGATAATCTTTAAATTCATAAGTTCCATCTGGTAATTCTTGAATACCATGTCTCATTAAGTTTTCTGCATAATCTAACAAACTATTGGTACAGTCTTTATAGTATTCATAACCATATTTCAAAATAATTTCTTTTAATCTTCTTACTCCTGCATGATTAGATGCAATTTGCGCATCTAAGTCTCCTCTTCGTTCCTCCGGTGTTCTCGTGTTTAATACAATATAATGATAGCTTTCTTTTACAATTGCTCCTTCAGAACATATTTTAACCAAAGGAATACGTAACCCTTCCTGATAAATATTAGTAGAATCAGCTGATACACTGCCTGGAACCATTCCACCAATATCTGAGTGATGGGCTATATTCGCTACAAAACCAGCTAATGTATCCTTAACAAATACTGGACTGACCATCGTAATATCAGGCAAATGCGTCCCACCGCCAGAGTACGGGTCATTCGTTACAAACATATCACCGGCTTTTATTTCTTCCTTTTTATAGTTTTTTAATACTTCTTTTACGATATCTAACATAGAGCCCAAGTGCATAGGTACATATTCAGCTTGTGCAATCATATTACCTTCCGCATCAAAAACTGCAGTAGAGCAATCTTTTCTCTCTTTAATATTTGTAGAAAACGCTGTTTTTACAAGCGTAATTCCCATTTCCTCAGAAACCGACATGAGTAAGTTTCCAACTATCTCTAATGTGATCGGATCAACTTTAGGCTTCATTTATTTATACCTCTCTTGTTCTTAGGAATTATGAATAATCATGTTATGAAATGCATCAATTTCAACGTTTTGATTTGGTAGTACCATTATCGTAGTATCCATCTGCTCTACAATAAGTGGACCATCTAATTTAACCCCTGGACGGAGCTGCTCTCTTTTATAAATACCTGTTTCATACACACCAGGTTCATTTGCTTCTGCATAAAATATGGATCTTTTTTCAGCTGGGTTTGGTAATATATTTTCTAGAGCTTCTTCTTTAAAAGTAGCTTTTGGAAGCTTGCCAACTGCGGTTAATCGATAATTTACAAATTCAACTGTTCCATCTTTTCTTGCATAACCATACACTTTTTCGTGTTCTTTAAAGAATTTTTCTATTAGATTATCCAACTTATCATGCCTTATTTCATCCCACTCTACTGTAATAGGGATTTCATAATTTTGACCTTTAAATCGCATATCGATAACCAATTCATATTCTTTATTTTCGTCTGATATATTCTCTTTAGATAGTGCTTTTTCTCCTTCAGCTCTTAAATTTTCAAATATTTCAATGATACTCGTCATCGCTTCTTGTTCAGCAATTTTCACTTCAGAATGTACATAATCTGTCCTTACATCGGTAACCAGTAAACCTAAAGAGCAAAACGTTCCTGGTGCAGGTGGAATTAAAACTCTTGGAATTCCTAATTCTCTTGCCAGAGATGCACAATGTAAACCGCCCGCTCCACCAAATGATACTAATGTGAAATCTCTTGGATCATGTCCTTTTTGAATCGAAATCAACCGAATGGTTTGGGACATATTTGCATTGACTACAGATATAATGCCCGCCGCTGCCTCCTCAATTGTCAAGTTAGTCTTGCTGCAGATTTCATTTTCAATCACTTTTTTACCGGCATCTAAATTCATATCCATTCTGCCGCCCAAGATTTTATCCGGGTTCAGACGACCAAGAATAGCATTTGCGTCCGTTACAGTCGGCTTTTCCCCACCTCGTCCATACACTGCTGGTCCCGGTATTGAACCGGCACTTTCTGGCCCAACTTTTAATGCACCGCCTTCATCTATATGAGCAATCGAACCTCCCCCTGCTCCACATGCATGAATGTCTAACATCGGTATTCTGGAAGGAAATCCTTCTATAGAACGCTCCATAGATATTTTCGGTTCACCGTCTTCGATTAAGCAAAAATCAGCAGATGTTCCACCCATATCAAATGTGATTAAATTATTATAGCCAGTTTGCTTTGATAGGTTCTTTGCGGCAACAACACCCGCCGCTGGACCTGAAACCGCTGTACGTATCGGCGACTTAACAGATTCATTAATGGATATAATTCCTCCATTAGATTGCGTTATGTAAGGTTCTGCTTTGATACCAAACTCCTTAACCGAACGTAAAAAGTTTGTCATATATTTTTCCATCACCGGCCCTAAATAAGCATTTAATACAGTAGTACTGAGTCTCGGATATTCTCTAAATTCAGGAACAAGTTCGGAAGACGAGGAAACATACACTTCGGGATATATTTCTTTTATTTTTTCAACAGCCCTTTTTTCATGCTCCGAATTAATAAACGAAAATAAGAAACAAACGGCAATTGACTGAATACCTATTTCTTTTAATTCTGAAATAACAGATAACAGCTCATCCACATTTAATTCTTCAAAAACATCTCCATTTGCGAACAAACGTTCCTCTACTTCATAACGTAAATCTCCTGGAATAATTGGATCGGGATTTGTAGCAAAAAAATCATATAATTTAGGTCTGGTTTGCGTACCTATCTCTAATAAATCTTTAAATCCTTTCGTTACGATCAAAGCCGTTTTTGATCCATTCCTTTCTATCAATGCATTTGTGGCTACTGTCGTTCCATGTGCTAAATACTCCACTTGCTCTGGATTGATCTTATTCATAGACAAAATTTCTGTAATCCCTTTCATTATTGCCAATGAAGGATCTTCTGGAGTGGAAGAAACTTTGTGATTCTTCACGATGCCTTTTAATGTATCTACTAATGTGATATCCGTGAAAGTTCCACCAACATCAACACCAACCATGTACCTCATTCGAATTCCTCCTATGAATTAAAAATATTTTAAATGAAAAATTATGGTGTTTTGCTATTATGTTAATTCGTTTTTCACCTTCGTCATATAGCCTTGAGCCAATTGAGGATGGTTTCTTACATCAGTTACATTTAATTGCTATTTTAATTGCACATGTAATAACGTTTTAAGGATTGCTATCCAATATATATTACTTATTCACTGGTAGATCCACTGTTTTTCATTATTTAAATTGAATTGACTATCTATATTGATTTTTCTTATACTACTAAATCAAACTCCTCATGTTTCCTTTAAGTATAATTTTCATTAAATCATTATAAATCATATTATAACATTATATAATATTACGCAAGTATTTTTTGAATTTTTATTGTTCTTATATCTAAGAACAACCTTCTAATCTATTATCTAATTTTTTAAGAGATACTCCGTTAATGAGAAAACTGTAACAATATATAGTCTATCTTTTCCTGCCAGTCAAGACCTTCAAGACGATAGCTCAATTGGGTTTCATCATATACTTAAATACAAAGAGACTCCCATGAAATTCTGCACATTGAACCTCATGGAAGTTTCGTAGCCCCTTGCAATTTTATGCGAATAAAATATATTAAGAACAAGCAAGAACGGATCCTAATTAAAACTCCTCTCCCCTACTTTCATTACATTGATAAAATGCTAATTAAATAGTTAATCTCCGATACAAATTCAACAAGATGAACGCAAATTAGCTATAAGCCTGCTTTTTGAATAGTAGATTTCATTCTTTGCTTACTTTCATGCATAATACGTTCCTCATCCAATGTAAGGACTTCCCGGCTTTTCATAACAACTTCACCATTGATAATAACATCTCCTACATCTTTACTGGTGACAGATTCAACAACCATGCCAATTAGGTGATTAGTAGGAGTTATATGGGGTTGATTAATATCAATTAAAGTCAAATCCGCTTTATTTCCAACAGTTATTTCCCCTTTTACATTCTCAAATTGCAGTGCTTTTGCTCCCCCTGAAGTAACCATTTTAATCAGTTCTTCTGCAGGTAATACGACTGGATCAAAAACCGGCAATCCCCAATAAGCATGTAAGCCGGCACGAAATACCCGAATTTCATCAAACAAGCTTAAATTAGATGAAGAAGCACCATCACTGCCAATTCCAATCGGCATATCCATTTCAATCATTCTGGGTGTTTTGGGAAAACCATGTGATGTAAAGTTTACTCTTGGGCAATGAACTATTTTTACATTTCTTTCATTTAAAAGCTCCAATTCTTTTTCAGAATAAACAACATTATGTGCGGTCAATAGATTGGGGCCAAGCGCTCCTAAAGAATCCAGATATTCAACCGGTCTCATCTGATAGTTCTCCAGACAATACCTTACTTCATCTTTATGCTCAGCGAGATGCGCATGTAATCCCGTATTATATTTTCTTGCTAACGCAGCTGCCTGTTCAATTAATTCAGGAGAGCATGACATTACTTGCCGAATCCCAAACCAAATATGAATACGATCATCGCTGGCACCATTGTATTCTTTATAAAGGTTTTCAATGTCTGTAAGTATTGTTCCTGCAGGCTGCTTCATAGAATCAGGCAGGAAGTCTCCAATATCTATGGAAGATTTAGTGATTGCAGCCCGCATTCCTGACTCCATCGCTGCTTGTGCAACCTTATGCATATGAACACCACCAGCATCAGCAAAAGCAGTAGTTCCCGATTTTATCATTTCCAAGCAACTCATTTGAGCACTGACATATACATCCTCTTCATTTAAGTTTCCTTCAAAAGGAACTAAAACCCGGGACCAGATCATCGGATATTCATCCATTGTGCGCACCCCGTTGTTTTGTTAACTCAGGAATATTTTACAAATTTGTTACAAATATGTTACATTATTTGTAGTAGCTACTTTTTAATAAAAATTATTATAAAGATAGCATTATCTATTAGCTACTGCTTTTCAAATACATACTTGATGGAGGTATAACTATGGGGACTCTACTTGTAATATCAATGATTTTAGTATTATCAGGCTTGGCCATCTATACTTTATCTCACTCAACGTCCAATAGGAAAATAAAGAAAACGTATCTCCCTGCATTAGCGTTAGCTATGGTTCTTACTGTTTTAAGCGGGTGTGGTACGGATACTAATACTGCGGATTTAGATCAAGAAATAGAAAACAATGAAGAATTAACTTCTGAAATCGCAGAATTAGAAAAGGCTAATTCCAGCCTTCAAGCAGAATATGATGAATTACAAAGTCAGTTCAACGAATTAGAAGAGGAAGTTACACAGTTAAAAGAAGAAAATGAAACATTGGAAGATTATGAATCAATTAAAGAAGAAAACGAATCATTGGCTGAGGAAATTGCTGCATTAAAAGAAGAAAATGAGAAACAAGAGGATTATGAGTCAGTTAAGGAAGAAAATGAATCGCTGGCTGAGGAAATTGATACATTAAAAGAAAACAATAGTGAATTACAACAGCAACTAGAGGATAGCCAAGAAGCTAGCAGCTCTGGTAGCTCCACTTCAAGCACTTCCGAAGAAGACGATACTACGGCTAGTTCATCGCAATCAGCTGAAGGCGAGTGTAATATAAAAGGCAGTACATCCGGAATCTATCATGTCCCGGGCAGCACTTATTATGATCGAACGACGAATGTTGTTAGTTGGTTTTGTTCAGAAGAAGAGGCTCAGGAAGCTGGATATAGAGCACCAAAAAATTAGACACAATCCTTCGGACGACGGTGCAAGAAAAAAGCAGTGGAAGTCATAGGAATTATTTCTACTCTTGTAGAACGTACGTCTATTGCAACAAAGACAGAAGTTTGGGAGTGATAATAATGAACAGAGTAAAATTAATCGATATTGCCCACAGTCGTGCTGGAGATAAAAGAAATATACTGAATCTATCGTTAATTCCCTATAATGAGGGGGATTACGAATGGTTAGCTGACGAAGTAACACCCCTGAAAAGGTGAAACATCATTTAAAGAATATCGTAAAAGGAAAAGTGATTCGATACGACCTTCCAAATATAAAAGCATTTAACTTTGTTTGTGAAGAAAGCTTGCTGGGGGGGTTACCACCTCACTGGCAATTGATACGCATGGTAAGAGTCTTAGTGCTGCTTTTTTGGAAATGGAAATAGACAATATTAGTAAGATTTGATAATCCTCTAGTAGAGTGAGGCTAAGACAAATGTATTACAATCTAGCAAATTCTGAACATAGATTGAGTGAATACCCCACTTCAGAAATATGCTTTGCTTTCTGTGGGTTTGTCCTTAGCCTCCTGCTTTGTCATAGGTGGCTCAATACATCCACAATAATCAACTGTATTCACTATAGTTCAGCTTAGAAATTTCAGAGGGCTTTAACATTTTCAACCTGCAAACTACTTCAAATTTTTTAACTTGTCTGTATTTTTCATTCGAATTGTAATATGAAGTTACAGTTAATTATTTCTCGCCTCTTTTATCAAAATAATTTCTTTTGATCGTGTTTAATTTACTATTTATCATTGCATTTAACAGTAATAAATTATCTGTTTTTTGATTATAACTTGGTATATTTCCTGAAGGTTTATCAAAAAGAAGTGGACTTTTATTTGACCTCACATGCTTCCCTCCTGCACAAGCAGCTTCATTTATGTTAAATATACTATCTGTATGGTCAAAATATGCCTGTTCTAAACATAAAAAAGACAGGAATACACCTGCCTGATTGATTTAGCTACTTATTTTTTCTTTTGCCTTCAAATGTTTTATAGCTCTATCGCTCTTTTTAAATAACTCCGATGTGTGTTTAGCATTTGGAATTTTTGGAATAGATGTTCCTGATTTTTTAGTAAAAAAAGAAGACTTACTTGAACGCTTGATTGTACCTGTCCTTATCATTTTATCTACCCCTTCCTTTATTTTTATTATATCAAATTTAAAATGAATCCTCTACATTTTCCATTTGACTATCAGGCTTTTTATACCAAGAATGGATAAACACCAAATTGATCACGTGATCAAAGTCTATCTGCAGTATGGAATCTCTTTTAGATTTTATTAATACAATCACTGGAAAAACAAGGTTTGTAAATGGAATTAAGGCAGTATAATTATCCAATTGAACTACATTATTTTCTTTTAGATTTTCTTTTTCGCTAGCTGATGCCTCTATCCCTATTATACCTAGAATTCCCCATAAATCCTCCTCATTCGCTTCTCCGTTTATTGCAATGATATCCTGATTACAAATATCACCGTACGAGCTTAAAAAATCTGTTAAAGAATCACAATATTCTTCTACATCCCATTCAAGAGATTTAAATAGTGAATAATCTATCCTATCTAAAATAGCAGTAAACTGTTTTCCTTTATTTTTTGTTTGAATGATAGTTTTTTTCATCTCTTCATTTATACTTTCAACTTCATTAATCTCCTCTATTTCTGCACCGCCTATTTTTTTAATATTAGGAGTGAGGAAAATGGTCAAGTCAACAAAGATAAACATGCCTGCCAATAAAGCATACCATTGCCATTGTTCTGGGTCGAAACCGTTTTCGTTAACTAATAAAACAGTACCTATAATAAACAAAGAATACCAGGTACGCCTCAGATTCTGCTTGTGATTCTTAAAGTAAACAGGAAATAACCAGCTTATTAATACAATAACCAGAATAAAGCAAATAAGCAATGTCCATTTATTAAATTGAAAAAAGGATATTATCCTGTCCCCATAGCTTGCTGATATGTAAACAAATAACAAGACGAATATCGGTATAACCAATAATTTCAAAATCTTATATTTTTCTTGTTCCATATCATGACATCCTTTATAAATTATTATATATATCTATTCGACACGATTTGCTTCAATCCTTCAAAAGAACTAACTTTTTTGTAATTTAAAAAATAATTTTAGCTTCTGTCAGAAGAGTGAACGTTTTTATTGAAAATAAAAAAACATAGTTACTTTGTTTGGAGGCTCTATAGATATAATCAAAAATAACGGGTAAAGTCATCCTTCAAATGACCTTACCCTTATAAGGACTTACCTCTGTCTCAACTATTCTACACAACTTCCCAAACTCACCCACCATGACCATAGCAAAACGCCAGCTTCTTATTCAAAAGATAAGGACGCAAATAAGCCACTGTACTGCATAACGGCAAAACATTTTCACTTAATTTGATTCCCAGCACATCTCTTATATACGTCTGCCTTTTTACAATCCGCTCCCAAAGCGCAGGATATTCTTCTCTAATCTCCTGTTTTAACGCCTCATCAGCAATGGCTATCGTACTTTCAACGGAGACCCCATCATATCCGGCAACACGCGGGATGATATCCGTCTGAAAAATCATTCCGCTTTTGATGACTTCATCTGAATTCTTATATATCGGTGATGACAGCCATTCTTCATCTGCTGTCAAATGCCCTGGACATAGTCCCCAATGATATACTTCCTGCGGCAAAACATCATTAACCAGGCTGTACATCTCTCCACCTGTCATACCAACCTGAATATTCTCAAGCCAGGCTACAATGGCAGTATAGTATGGTGCTGCCAATTCTTCCAGATAATTTTCTTTGCCCTCCGGCAGATCAGAGCGGTTCATTACAGCGTATCCTGCCCTGCTCGATAATCCACCTTTATATCCTACCGTTAAAGAAATGGCATCCCCTAACTTTACTTGTTGAGAAGTTGGATATAGATTACCATTTTCGAATCGTTTCCCTGTCGATGCGATCGTTACGACATTATTTCTTTGACCGTAAGCATGGAGCTCATTTCCTAATTGCATTTCGGAAATACCAATTTCCAGCTTGTCCATTGTACGCAAGATACAATCGGATGCCAGCGATGCTCCAAATTCATAATGTGCCATTTCATTCGCACTATTCACCCTTCGCACTCCACGATCCCCGGCAATAAAGATATCTGTTTTATTCGTGATAGAGCCTTCCTGTCCAACAAGTTCTCGGATAGAATCTACAATAAAAGAAGGAATATCAAATAAAGTTTGGTTATCCTCCACGCTGCTGGTGAAATGCTTCCACCCTGCCATTCCAACGTTCATTGCCTTTCTAATTCCTGCTTCCTGGAGAACGCTTGAAAGGGTGTTGTGAGGCTCCATTGGCTGGTTAGGTAAGGAAAAGTGCGGACAATGAATTCCTTGCGCCGGAATTCTTGAATATTGTACTTTATTATAATTTTCATTTCCAAAAACCAGAAAGGCATCCCCGTTGGAATGCAGGACTAATAAAGCTTCTTCAAATCTAGGAATAAATCCCACTAAATATTCAAAATTCCCGCCATGCTCCACGTCTGCATAAACCAGCAATGCATCTAATCCATCACGGTGCATCTCTTGTAATACTTTTTCTCTTCTTTGCCGCATGGTTTTATCATCAACCAGTATCGGGGTTCCAGTGCAGTCTGGGGCGGGAGCATCCATTTCTACCAATTGCGCATTTTTAGAATCATATTGTTGCTGCATATATTTTGCCTCCAATTTGTGTATGTTTCTAATGGATCGTCTATTCTGTAATAGGTGAAACACACATTTACTTTATTCATTTTTTCAATGATATGCTTTATCATATTTCATGGTAGCATGTGATATATTCCACATTTTTCTAGATATTATCAATAGAAAACATGGGACGCATAATGTGATTAAACAGAAGTTTTGCTGTGTCCTGCAGCATTACCTCCTGCATTAATCACATAATATTTATCTTCCCCTCTTTCTTTAATTCAGAAAAAATATCCTTGTTTAACAATGATAATATCATAGTCTTTATGATTCAGGGTAGCAGCATTAAATAATTTTTCATTTCGGCAATATCATAATGCGTTTCAGCAGGGTTAATTAAACGTTTGTTTAAGTTCATCTTTATGTTTGTATTTCTGGTTTAATCATTTTTCCAATAGTTCTTCAAGAAAATCAGGGATAAGACTATTCTTTTTATCATCGAATATATTTCTATAGTACGTCTTTGAACCAAATTCAGGCTGTAAGGATGTCTACATTAATATTAATCGAGTATCATACAAAAATAACCCATAATAAAAACGTGAAAATAAACGAGACAACGCCCTGTAACAAAGTTGCCATCGATTGCGCTTTATAAGCTTGCGTTAAAGTCATACCACTAAACTCCTTAACAACCCAGAAATAACTATCATTCACATGGGAAACAATCATTGCTCCAGAACCAATTGCCATTACAACTAACGCCAGTGGCATTGCTCCATCAATACCCAGCTCCAGAAGAAGTGATGCAACTAAAGTAGAGGTAATAACTAAAGCTGCTGTTGATGATCCTTGTGCAGATTTCAAAGCTGCTGCAATGAAGAATGGAATAACCAGGAACATTGCTCCGGTAAAAAACGCATTGTCTCCGAAGCTTTGAATATAATCAGCAATGGAAGTCGTGCTGATCACTCTGCCGAAAGCTCCACCTGCACCAGTAATCAATAGAATAGGAGCTGCTTCTTTTAACCCAATTCCTATCCACTCTGTAAGTGTTTCCTCATCATATTTTGGTAAAAGTAAAAATGCAAATAGGACTCCAATCAGCAATGCCACAACTGGAGAGCCAAGAAACTCAAAAATATCAAAGAAAGTTCCAGTCCAGCCAGCAAATGCAATGAAAGAACTAAAACCAATTAATAATATAGGAACAACAATCGGTGCAAATGATTTAACCGCTGAAGGCATTTCACCAAATTCCTTTATAATAGCATCATAATCATATGAAAAATCCTTATTGTCTTCTCCTTCCACTTTTATTTTAGTACCAACTTTTACAGCCCAAATATAACCAACAATAACTGCTGGAATAGAAACGAACAATCCAACTAAAATGATAGTCCCCAAATATATTTCTGCACCGATATTACCTGCTGCAGCAATGGGACCCGGAGTTGGCGGAACTAATGTATGCGTTGCAAATAAACCTGTTGCTAAAGCAATTGCCATGGATGCTATTGCTACCTTAGCCTTTTTAGCTAAAGCTTTTTTCAATGAAGATAAAATGACATAGCCTGAATCACAAAATACCGGTATACTGACAATGGCACCAATTAAACTCATTGCCATTTGAGGACGTTTTTCTCCTACTGTCCGTAAAACAACCTCGGCCATACGAAGAGCAGCTCCGGATTTTTCCAGAATAACACCAATAATCGTACCAAAAACGATAACTAATCCGATACTGCCCATTAATCCGCCAAATCCTCCATTGACTGCTTCCACAACTTCGGTTAACGGAAATCCCGCAATGATTCCAATACCAAAAGCGGCAATTAATAGGGATAGAAACGGATGAAGCTTCAGCTTAGCAGTTGCAAAAACAATAAAAATAACACCAAGAACAATTAATAAGATGAGTGCAAAGCCTTCCACAATCTTTCACCCCTTTATTTTTAGATTTTTATAGATTTAATTAATACTATGTTTTGTCTTATCGTTTCATACAGAACTTCCTCTGTTTTTTAATACACATTCCTGTCATGCAAGTAATCACTGGTATGGAATAACAAGCTGTAATCTTTTCTTCCAGAACCAAAAATACTGTTACAATTTTAATGCTATTAAATAATAGTTTAGTACAATAGATATTTTACTGGATTGAATGACTTTATTTACACCAAGAATGGTTAATTATCAGTTTTATAGTAAATTAGTGACGGGCACTTACTTTTTAAATCATATATTTAGAGCAAAAAAAATGTGGTACCTCTGGCAGAATGGAGGTACCACATTTCTTATTTCAGCTCTTCAGTTCATCGCTTGACCTAACCTTCCTACAAAGCTTCAGTTGGAGCAGAAAGCTGATAATTCATGGCCATACGGACAGCACTCTCCGCTTCAATATATCCCCATACATCATCAAGCGTCGGGTGAGCGGTCGCTTTTAGGATACTCTTAATATCATTAGGACTGAGATTCGGATTCGCTTCCAGCATAAGAGCAATAATTCCTGCACAAATCGGTGTTGCCATAGACGTCCCCGACAATTGGATATAGTTTTCATCGATAATCATCTCTGGTATTTCCGATTCAATGGCCGATCCTGGAGCCAGCAAAGAAATAATATTTGTGCCTGGTGCATAGACATCCGGTTTAACGAACGTATCAATTGTAGGACCTCTGCTAGAATAATCTGCTATAACATCATCTGCACGCTCTAATGTGTTCTGATCATCTGTCGAACCAACCGTAATAATAAATGGGTCGATTGCCGGGGTACTGATAGTTGCTGGACTAGGTCCACTGTTTCCAGCGGCAGCAACGACAACCATTCCTTCATGCCAAGCCGCTTGAGCAGCCAATGATAAAGGGTCATCCCGGAAAGATTCATACGCCGGAGCCCCAAGCGAGAGTGAGATAATCTGTATATTATGCTCTTCTTTATGGTCGATACACCATTCCAAGCCTTCAATAATAGTGGATAATCTTCCACTCCCTTGTTCATCTAAAACCTTTATGCCAATGATAGAAGCTTCTGGTGCAGGGCCCATATACTTTCCTTTGGAGGCACTTCCATTTCCAGCAGCATCACCAGCACAATGTGTCCCATGTCCATTATCATCATATGGCTCACTTTCATCATTTATGAAATCTTGAAAAGCTACCATTCGATTCACAGGGCTAGTCAAATCTTCATGTGGATGGATACCTGTATCGATTATTGCCATCGTAACGCCTTTTCCAGTTAACCCAAGCTGTTCTCTTACTTTGGCAGCGCCTGTTTGCTCACTGGCAATATCCAAAAAAGAGGTTACGATCCGATCGTAAAAAATTCGATCTACTGCCTCATGGTCTTTTATTTGTTTAATTCTATTCGGTGTTAGATATCCTTTTATAGCATTTATACTATGAAGTTCTTTACCTAGTTTGTTATGGGAGTCAACGTTGCATACTTTTAGGAGATCGTCTTTTTTTCCTTGGTCACAATTCTTTCTCAAATAAACGATAATGGGGATTTCAGTGTTGTTGGTTTCTTGATTGGTTACTTTTCGAGAATTTTGTAATTGTTCCACTAAGCCAGGGTCAAGTTTACGTCCGGCATCTTCGAACCATATTTTTTTCCGTTTGCTCATCTTACTCCTCCTCGTAAAATATTTATTTTTCATTCATAGATTACCACTGAAAAATATAGAAAACAATCGGACAGGGTTACTAATTTTAGAAAATTACTATAAATATACAGCTATCTTGTTGGTAATTTACTATAAATTCATGTGCTTTTGTATAACCGTCCACTACGTCAGGCGGCCATTTTTCTATAAGTACTTTTTCTTCTGTAAAATGGATATATGACGCTGCCTTTTCTATCTTTGGCACAAAAACATATTTTCTCAGTTTGTCGTATAGATGCGGATAAGGCAGCTGCGATATTAAATTTAGGCATGAGCGATGCTAATATATAGAACAGCAACATGATTCACTTGTAGAAAAGTATATAACTTGAGTACTTTTTTCTCTCTTCATAAAATAAAACTGATAACTACTTCTTTCAAGATAATTTTAAAAATTATTTGGTATAAAACTTAGGGGGAATGCTTTAGTTTTCCCCCTAAGTTTTACATGTTAGTGGATGATAGGCACTTACTATTCCTCAAGCTTTATAACGCACCGTCCGATATAACTCATTTTCCGCAATTAAAACAGGATCATAATTCAATTCAACTTTTCGCTGTTCAAAATACCCCATAGATGTTTCAAAAAACAAGTACATCATAGCCATACCATACTTCATAATTTCCTGATCACTTAAAGGAGCATCAAGCCCCCCGCTTAGTTGCCTTGGTCTAACAATTTCTGTTATATACGAAAGTGTATAAGGAGTATGCGGATTGCTTTTATCTCTCATATACCTTCTAGCTAAACCTCTTAATAATTGATTAAACCCATCCCACTTTACAACAGATTGATTAGCATATCTTTCTAAAGAATCAGCAAATAAGTTTCTGATTTTATCCGTTTCATATTGACCGTTTCCGACAATTAGGTTTAGCCCGTTACTCCCATCCATTCCGCTACCAAACAAATGAATATCCAAAAATGCGAATGGTCTAAATCTATCCATAACTGCCTTAACATTTCTAGATTCAGCTTGAGAGAAATTAGAAAAATCTCTATTCAAATCTACTCCGTTAACATTATATCTGCCAATATTGTTCCCTTCAGCATGAGATGTTCTGTCAAATCCATAAGGGTTTACAACAGGAATATAAACGATATGGAAATTCCGTAATAGCTTAGCTCGAAACGCTTTATCTCTAAACATATTATCCCTCAATTGCTCCATAAATCTCATGCTGTATAAAGCTCCCATCCATTCTGTTCCATGCATACTGGATATTACAAGAATAGTAGGTTTATTGAAATTACCCATTTCAATCATATACATATCATAATTTCCACTCTCATCTTTACCGATATTACTAACATTATTAAATTGCATTATTCTTTGAACCATCTGAGAATAAGAAGGGAGATTGAGGTTACCAGAGAAATCATATGGTATTCTAATCATGTAATCCCTCCTATACTTCTCGATAAATTACTTTATAAGTCACCGTATGATTTTCTGTTGGAGTACCATTATGCTTAAATGCAAGTCTGGATCCCCCAGGAAGAATCATAGGTGTTTTAAGATTTAGTTTGAACTCTCCGCTGCTTGAATCATAAGCTACAACTTCAAAATTCGCATGTCCATCATTGGAAATTCTTAAAGGGGTGGCAACCCATCTTGTGCCATTCGGATTTACAGTTTGAAATAATTGTCCATCATAATTATAATTTGGCCTAGATTGATCAATATTCAATACTGGGAAAACATTTTGACTCGAAGTTGAATATTCTATAAAATCAATTACAATGTCCTTTTCCCATTCCTCATATACTACATGTGTAGTTTCAACGACAAATGATACCCTTATTTCATTTTTTAAAATTATATTGTTTCCAACCATAATTACCTCTCCTTTTTTATTATATTGTCTTTCATGAATTAACCATAGTAATTTTCACACTAAAAAAACGCTTTCCAGATTACATTTATACTTATCTAACTCTCAAACGGTCCCCCGGCTGGATAACATCGCCTGTTAACCCGTTAAGGCTCTTAATCGCGTCTACAGTAGTATTATACTGCTGTGCTATTCCCCAAAGTGTTTCCCCTGACTGAACAGTGTGGTAAACAGCGCCACTGCCACTTACAATTAATACTTGTCCCGGTTGGATAGTGTCCCCCGTTAACCCGTTTAAGTCCTTTAATTGCTGCACTGTCATGTTATGGGCCTGGGCAATACTCCAAAGCGTATCGCCTGCCTGCACTACATACGTATTGCCCCCTGATTTTCTTCTTAACCCGAGAGCTTGAGCAATCCCGTTTGCATGTCCTAAAGCAATGCGATTCAGATAAGCATCTGATTTTAGTTTATTTGCATCTGCTACAGTATCGATAAATCCGTTCTCTGTTAACACTGCTGGCATATTTGATTCACGCAATACATGGAAATTAGCACGCTTTTTACCACGGTTACGAAAATCAACCTGGTTCATAATTTCCGCGTGAAGTCTATCACGGTACGTTACAGTATTATTTGATACACTTCCATTAAAAATATAGTCTTCATATCCGGTTCCTCCACCAGCATTAATATGAATAGATACAAAATAATCAGCACCCCAGCTGTTTGCATCATTGGTACGCTGCGCCAGGCTGCGTGTCGTGTCGCTTGTCCTGCTCATACGAATACTATGCCCCTCATAATCACGATTTAGAATATCCCGTGTTTTTAAAGCAATGGATAGTGTTACATTTTTCTCCTGTAAGCCATTTCCAACTGCACCGGGGTCTGTCCCACCGTGTCCTGGATCTAAATAGATTCTTGTCATAAAAAAACTCCTCCTTAAAAATTGGTATACTATTTTCTATTAAAAAAGCAGCTTGCCCGTTTGGACCAGCTACTTATTTAATCAGGTGATTTTTCTGTAAAACTTGCTTTTGCTGATTACCTTTGGCTGTCACATAGTTGTTTTTGAACCATGTCCAAACTGTCACTGCTCCTGCTAAAACTTCAGCAATGATATCCTCACTTACTATAGGAATTGGTTGTAAACCATAATTAGATAGCAGCATGTTAATCCAAACAACTACTAAAGTGACTGTTCTAATGATTGTTCCTTTATCTATGCTTCCCACCTCTTTCATTGATTGAGCAACAGGACGATTAACGTAACCAACGCAAAAAGCCACCCACCCCAATTACGAATGACTTCCAGTGCTGAGCTTTTACCTTTACCAGTTGCTTTCATATAGATAATCTCCTTTTGTAACTTCCCAACTTCTTCTCGTAAACCATTATATTTTTTTATAATTTCTCTGGTCTGCTTCATTTCAGTCCTAAGTTTGGTGAAGTCTTTACTCATCTCAATCATGATTTTGTGTAGTTCTTTATTGGAATACCATTGTTGTTCTGGCATACCTCACTTCTCCTCAATCAGACATAAAAAAATAAGCCTATTCGACTTATGTTAAAGAATCTCTATATGCAGCTACATCATCAATAAATTTGGTAGCATCTGCAATGATGCTTTCAATAACTAAGGATCTCATTTTATCTTTATCTTCTTTATTCGCCTCATACTGTTCATGTGTAATGTTTACTGGGCGAGATTGATCTAATATAAAATCAAAACCTCTGGTAATATAATTTACATTAACACTAGTGCACTCTTTATCAAAACCATCATCATAATTGAAATTAATACCTGTAATGATTATTTGCATTATTCATTCTCCTCTTCATTTTTAATTTCTTCCTCATCTACCTTAAACTGATCGCAAAGGTAATCATAAATTTCGCTTTTTGTTCCGCCATACTCCTCTTCTTCAAATTTCCTAAGCACAGGTTTCATTGCACGAATCATTTCATAATTATCTCCCCCTTCAATGACAACAACTTCCTCGGACAATTCATTAACATCTTCTAGTAGTGATGTTTGGTCGGCTACTTGGTATTGGTCATCTTTAACAACCGGCTCTCCTGCATCATCCTTATCTGCGTGTTCTTTAAGGATTTCCTCACGATCATTGAGATATGATTTATATTTTCCTTCAAGAATACTAATAAGTTGCCTTCTCATTCGAGACTGTTTTCGGTTTAGTTCTAATTCACGTAAAAAATCAATCGAACCAATTATTTTTCCCTTTTGAATCTCTACTTTCATTACTCTGATACCTCCAGTTTGTGTAATCGTTGCTCTAATTTAGCAACCTTAAATACTAATTCTTCTTTTTCTTTTCTAAGCTTGAGAATTTCATTGTCCACCTTTGTGTCTAAATTACCTACTTTTGTGTCCAGCTCTTGGATAGCCTTGATTGTAGGTATTGTAAATTGTTCATATTTAACTCCGTAGTATCCGTCTTCATCAAGCGTTAAAATGGAGTGCTTGGTGTGTTCCATCCCGTAAGCCTCTAGCACAGGGAGTAATTGTTGAGCGATAATTCCTAACTGTATCGGTTTATATCCTAGTGCATTGCTGGCTCTCTTAAAATTAAATAATTTAGTATCCACACGTTTTATAAAGTCTAACCCTAATGGATTAACTCTGATATTCTCCTTCAACCTTTCATCAGAACTTACGTTAGGAGGATTAGATAAATAAAGCTCCTGGAATCTCCAACTTGGTCTACCCAAAGCGTGGTTTTCCGATGAATGCGTTCCTCTAAAATGCATAAGTCCATTAGTATAAGTTAATTCTGCTGTGAATCCTCTTTGGCTATAACCACTCACTCCACTCCGTAACCTAATAGTCCCTGTAGAGCTGTATAAAGTTTTCGTATATACTCCTTCCAGCTCTTGGTTTTGATCACCTAAATAGTAATTATAATCATTACTACTGAGACCCCTCATGACTTTGCGAGTGCCTTGTATTTGAAACGTGAAACCATAATCAAAACCAACTGCAACATTCCTTACATCGAACCGGTGACCAATAACACTATTACCTATACCATCTTCCCAATATCTTTGCATCCTGTTCGCTATAAACCCTGAAAAATTAGAGCTATCTGTTGCTGATAGGTGGTTAGTGCTTGTCGTACCCAAATACGCAAGCGGAAAAGTATTATTTATAGACCTCCCTACACCTAATCCAGCAGCACCATTGACACCGTTATTAAAATATAATCGGTTACCAGCATTCATAAACTGTATATCGGCTCCACTACTAAGACGAAATTCCGTATTTTGCATGATTAATAAACCTGTATTAAGGCTTAAGTCCATATTATTATTACTACTACGCAATCTACCTGCCGTAACTGTGCCTAGATTAGCTGTTATTGCCGACAAACTCGCCGCACTAATCTTATCAGCATTAACACTCGCAATTTTCGCATTTGTTATAGCTGCATTCTCAATCTGTGCTGTGCCAACAACAGCTGTGCCTAGCTTGGCTTTCGTTATGGCAGCGTTTTGGATAGCAGCAGTACCTACCGCAGCACTTGCGATTTTAGCACTAGTAATAGCCGCATTGGCAATATTGGCTGATGCAATAACTGCGTTGTCAATGGTTGTTTGCCCAGTAATACGTACCTTGTTTCCTGCGATTAAAATACCGCTAGTATCTACGTTTATTTGATTGATAACGTCGCCCTTAGTAACTCGTAGATTTATGGCATCAGAGAGTTGACTAAATTGTGATTGGGTTGCTATGTCTTCGTAAGCTGGCGACCAATCAGTAAGTTTGTTTCCTTCAGCAACTTTAACCTCACGTAATACAAATCCCGCACCCTCCGGTCTATCATTTATCGCAAGCAATAAACTTGCACCTGCAATATCTTCATTATGGCTAAAGGTGAACCATACACGCAAACCATCTCCAGAGATATCACCTTCAAATCCCGAACTGTTTTGCATACTTACATTAGGCAACCTCTTAACAGTTGTTAACGAATCGCTGCTTTGCTGTAAATAAAGATAGTTTAAAGTATATCCACTATTGCTCCTGCTCCGGATTATAAAACTGCAAATATAAGTTTTATCAGCTTTCATATCAAAAACTGGTGTTCTTATACCTACTTGGTTATTTGCCGAGGTTCTACGGACCCAAATCCATTGATGTCCTAAAAAATTGGTGATCTCAGAAATATTATTTCCCCAAGGAAACCATCCATCTAGAGTATCTCCTTTGCTATTAATGATGAGGTTTCGATCAGCAATTTCCAATCCATCCAGATCATCACGAACACCTTTGATAGTGCTCTGTAGGCTAGATGCAGTTTGCGTCAATTGAGACTGAGAAGCATACCATCCATCAGCTTGATTACGTGTAATCTTGGTATCTACAACACCGGCAAGCTGCGTAACAATGGAGCTGTCTACCTTATTATTAACCTGCGTTTGCAACCCCTGCGCGGTCTGCGTAAGACTGGATTGAGTTGCATAACGCCCATCAGCATCCATCTCTGATATTTTGCTAGATAAAGATTGCGATGTTTGTTGCACAAAACTATTGTAGGTAGTTTCATCGACCTTCTTTGAAACCTCTGCGGTTATAGAATCCATTGTCTGCGTGATTTCGGAAAATTTAACGCCTGTAATAAGGTCTTGTGAAGGCATTCCCCACGGCGTTGCTGTATCACCTTTTTCAAGCTGCACCCTTGCTTCGTAAAACTCAGTTATTGTTGCAGGTATTGCTAACAGAACAGTGTGGATTTCTCTATTTCTTTTAATGGTCACAGGTTGGCTCATGGCACTAAATGTACCATTTTCAAATGTAGCGTCAGGGTAAAATATTGTATAATTTATATCCCATACCCCGTGGTAGTCACTGTTATGAATCGACACCGTGACTCTATCAGTATTTAATTCCTCTGCGCCGGTATATACTCCATCGCCTACTACGGCTGTATTTTTATCTATCAATAGGTTATTGGCATTAACCGGAATCTGGTCTACTCCCCACTGCACCTCAGCAATCCGACTCTGTAAGCTGTTACTTGTCTGTGTAAGCTGGGACTGCGTAGCAAACTTATTATTGGCATCTACCGTATTCATTTTATTTGTGAGTGCTTCTTTTGTCGCCGTAATTTCTGTACTATGCCCGTCTACTGTATTTTCTATAGCCTTTGCTAAATCCTCGGTAGCTTCTGCAATTCCTTTTGCAATGGAAGCCTCGTCACTTGCAACAGTAGCTTCATCAAACGCCTCCTGCGCACCTCTCACAGCTTTTGTGGCATTTTCTGTTGCAATGTTAGCATTAGCTACAGCCTCATTAGCTCGGTTGCGTGCCTCATCTAGTTCGTCTGTTATCTCTTTTTCTAATTCTTCCTTAGACACGCTGCCTTCTGCTAAGATTTTCGCTTCCTTAGATAGCTCTCTCAATTCTTCAGCAATATCCTCGCCGAAAAGAATATCATCGCTAATAACCCGGTGAGTTGTTCCACGAACCTGTACACTCCAATCCGATGGTGTGCCATGATAATTAACCGCTCTAACCCGATAATACCAAACCTCATCTGTGCCCACAGTATGAGCAAATGCACTAACTTTACCACGCCATAACAAATGCTGGCTATCTGGTACAAAATCCTCTGTACGACTACCATATACTTCATAGTGCTTGATAAAAAGTTCATCAGCATAATCCCAGTACAATTGAATAACCTCAATACCACCATAAATTTCTATATTAACTGGTCTGCTTGGTTTACGATTAGGGTAGCTACCTTCATCAATCCTGGCACTAGGAGGACGATTTTTAATCCTCTCCACTTCTCGCTCCAAATCGGCAAGCCTGTTATCACCAAGATCCAGAAACTGCCCCATCTCCACAACCATCGTACCCTCGATGTCCATCAAGTCATATTCCATGGCTATGACACGGGCTTGTATTTCGATCGGTCTGGTAAACTTGCGGTCTATCGCTTGGCAGGTATCTCCTAAGCTGACTTTTTCATTAAATAATTCTACTGATAAGCGATAGTTAACCTCTGGCTGGATAGCCTTTTGCAGAGCTTCCCAACTCGCATGAAGTAATGATTCCTCATCCTCGTAATCTTGGTTAGAAAATACAGCAAAGCGATGTTTCCTTCCATTTTCATATCCGTATACAGCTAACGCTTCAGGGTCACCAACCCACTTCTGACCTTTAGGCTTATCTACGGGATCGCCATTGGATTTTTTCCATTCAACATTGCGAAAATCAATATACCTTGTATATCCGTCTTCATCATCTTCTGTGTCGAGACTGGCTCCCTGCCCATATAAAGCAGTCTTTGGATAGCTAAGCACCGTACGACCGATTTCCGTGGTATTGTGGTCAATTTCAAATCTCTGCCCTTGCTCCATTCCTAATCGCTGAATAATCTTAACATAGCAGCCTGTAATCTTGTTAGTAGCTTCATCAAGCTCTACAACGTCTTTAAGCTCTCCACCCCAAACTTCAACCGTCTTCCATACTGCTTCCGATCCGGATATATAGTAGAAACTGGTGGTTGCTCTGCCTAATTCAACTTCAACTCTAGATTGCCAACGTGTCCCTTGTAATGCTGCGGTTAAGGCAACATCAGCAGTTTGCTCCATAAAACGCCTTTCCACAACAATATGATCATTCAATTCAGCTAAAAATGCAGGCTCACATGTTGCTATAGTTATTGGACCATCTATATCATTGCTATCGTCCACTTCTTTAATCGTCATCAAGCGCCAATCGCCTTCATGATCTTTAAAGACAACTTTATTTTCTTCTTTAACATGCTTAGCTATAGCTCGATTCGCTTCAACGGTAAAAGAAAAAGGCTCTGCCGGTACGCTGTTTATCTCAATACGATAATGCGTTTCGACAAGCCCTGTATCTTCTGATATGATCGTTAGTGGTTGTTCATGCTGACTAAAAATATATAATTCCATTGACTTCCTCCTCCCTAAATTTTTCCTTATAAGCTCTAATTTATTTTACTTCAAAGTTTCGTAGCATATTCTTTTTATAGTAATCAATAGATGCCTTACAAAACAAATGAATTAAATATAAACCATACATCATAATCTCATCATGAAATAATTATTAAATATTATTATTTTTGAAATTTTATCAAAAATACCTTTCATCATACTTCAAAGTACAATTATGACTGGCTCTTACCTGTAAATCCCCCGGACTCAATAACTCATAATTTGTTTTAAGCCTAATAGCATGCCTTAAATCTCTGCCATTAAGCCAAACTTCTCTACCCTCGTATTTGATAGTCAGACGATCACCTTCAATAAACTCATAACCAAGCAGAAGATAAAGTCCCTGATTTGTAATCAGCTCAAATTCATGTGTATTACTGATAAATACCGTTTCAACAGTCCATGGCGCTTTGTCTTGACCTGAAATAGTATGATTTGCATTAGAAGAACTTATATTAATAGCCTTTTCTTCCCCAACCCGACGCCCATCAGGAAGATAAAAATTAATTTCACCAGTAGCACTATATGGACGTTCATCCAGCTCCATTGATTCATAATAGGCAAGATAATAGCGGTTAGGCATATCTTTAAAGCCCAGCTTTTTAGGTTCTTCGTGAATAAGCCAATCGGACAATTCCTCCTTTAATTCCTCAATACGTTTATTTGGACTACTAATTTTGATAGGTACCGTAAATGTAAACTCCGTAAACCGTCTCCTGTTAACACGACTGCCACCGTTGGAATAATCAGACGTATCAAATTCTATCGGTGGAGAGGGAGGCCGGAATAATTCCTGCCTTACCCGAATATAATCTTTGCTTTCTCCATTGAAAATCATGCCATCCCTCCTCTCGGTCTATGTTGTTTGCGATTACTCTGCCTAGCTTGTAAGTGCGTAATATCATCAACGATTTCTCTGGCAATTTTCTTTGATCCAACATAAATATCCAGAATAACCGGCTGCTTGCTTTCTTCCGCATTTTTGTTGACCAGCCATTTTCTATTCTCATCAATTACTTGCGTAGCTGATGCTTGAGTCGATAGATTGCCAAGGGATACAGTTGCTCCTCTCAACCGGTTGGTAATTTCAGGGTTCATTTCATCAGCTAAATCATCTGTTAATGAACGCATTTCCCGTAAAGGCTTACTGCTTCCCTGTTTAATATTTTTAGCAAGGGAGTTCGTAATACCAGGATACATAATATCCCTTAGTGCACCCTCTTTTGCAGGAGAGAATGGAAGGAAATCACGTATCTTTTGGGCTACATTTCCAATAGCACCCTTTACTTTTTCAACATTGTCCTTAATACCATCAGCTATACTACCAACGATATTTTTTCCGGCATTAAAGAAATCCGTTGTTTTTTCCTTAATACCTTCAATTCCTTCTCCAATTATACTTTTAGCGGCATTAAATATATCCTTCCCTTTTTCAATAATTCCACTTGCTAAATCCTTTACCAGTCCCCAGCCCGCAGATACAACATCGCTAATCATTTGTGTAATTCCATCTATCAAGGAAATGATCAATTGTATTCCGGCATTTAACAGCTCTGGAAGCATTTCAATAATAGCTCCAGCTAATTGAAGTATTAATTGCATACCAGCACTTAACAATTCTGGAACAATGGAAATGATTCCTTGTATTAAGGCCATCAATATTTGTATTCCGGCATTTATCAATTCCGGAAGTAAGCCGATGAAGGCATTTACCAGCTCCAGCAATAACTGAATACCTGCATTTATCAATTGAGGGACAATACTTACGATTCCATCTATTAAAGCAAATAGAATTTGAATTCCGGCATTTAATAATTCAGGTAAAAGTCCAATAATTGCCTGAACTAATGCCAGGATAATGTTTATTCCAGCCTCGATTAATTGTGGAATAATCTGCACTATACCATTAATTAAGGCCATTAGGATCTGCATCCCTGCATCTAAAATTACTGGTAGGTTAGTTATAACAGCTTCTACCAAAGCCATTATTATCGTGATTGCCGCCTCGATTAATGCGGGTATCAAGGTGATTATCCCGTCAATTAAAGCTGTTAATATCTGTATACCAGCTTCAATAATTAATGGCAGATTTTCTATTAAAGTCCCCACAATAGTCATCAATAAAAGAAGAACGACCTCTATCACCAGCGGTAATACCGTTATAATGGTATCGATTAGAGTCATAATAATGGTTAAATAAGTCTCTATTAACATTGGCAATGCCGTAACAAACGCCTCTATTAATGTGGTTATAATCACCATACCTATTTCCAGAATCAACGGGATCATCGTCACAACTACTTCTAATAACGTTGTGAAAAGCTGTAACCACGTTTCTATTAGTAAAGGCAGCGCTAAAACGATTGCTCCTATCAACGCAGATATAATCGTCATACCTATTTCCAGAATCAACGGAATCATCGTCACAACTACTCCTAATAAAGTTGTGAAAAGCTGTAACCACGTTTCTATTAGTAAAGGCAATGCTATCACAATTGCTTCTATTAGTGTTGTTATAATCGTCATACCTATTTCCAGAATCAACGGAATCATCGTCACTACTACTTCTAATAAAGTTGTGAAAAGCTGTAACCACGTGTCTATTAGTAAAGGCAGCGCTACAACGATTGCTTCTATCAACGTAGTTATAATCGTCATACCTATTTCCAGAATCAACGGAATCATCGTCACTACTACTTCTAATAAAGTTGTGAAAAGCTGTAACCACGTTTCTATTAGTAAAGGCAGCGCTACAACGATTGCTTCTATCAACGTAGATATAATCGTCATACCTATTTCCAGAATCAACGGGATCATCGTCACAACTACTTCTAATAGAGTTGTGAAAAGCTGTAACCACGTCTCTATCAGTAAAGGCAGTGCTGATACCAGACCAGTTATTAAATTTGTGATCACTTCCACACCGGTATTGATTAATTCAGGAAGATTTGCAGCAAAGGCATCAATGAATCCGACAATCATTTCCGTCCCTTTTTCTATAAAGGTAACCGCACTATCAGCCAGATTAGTTATCAAATTAGAGAGGTCCGCTGCAAAATTATTGACCACTTCCCCAATGGACATATCCCCTTTAAAAGCTGCAAGAATATCAGAAAAAATGGATGTTTGCGTAGCTAATAATGCAAACCCTTTGATGCCCCATCCAATTGGACTTGCTAATCCGAATAATGCCGTTGTAATCGTAGTTAATGGACCAATAACCGCAGCAAGTACGCCGCCAATATTGATTCGCTCTCTTAATTCTGTAAAAAATTCACCCACGGTTCTTGCTGTGTTACCTAACCATTCCATAGCAGCATTAAAACCATTTACGGTACCAGCAGCCATACTGGTTATTAATTCCTGCGTCCTGCCTGCCAGATTAGAAAATATTTCTCCAGTTGTTTCTGCTACAGTTCCAAGCCATTGGACAGACGTACTAAAAGCATCGAATGATGCATCATACATTTTTTTAGAAACATCAACGATTTGACTGCCAAGCATTTGCAGGCCTGGACCTAAGTTCATGACAGCATTTTTGATTGACTCCCAGGCGTTAATAAAGAAGTTGCGGAAATTCTCATTGGTTTTCCATAAATAAATGATGACCGCTGCTAATCCAACCACAGCACTAATAATTGCAATGATTGGATGCCTGGCGATGACGCCCCAAACAGCCTTTGCGGCGTTCCCCAATCCTTCCATTCCTTTTTTAAGTGTATTTAAAGTACCTTCTAAGGTTAATGAGCTTGCGGCTACTTGCTGGAACACAGTCACCGCCAAAGGACCAAAAGCGGTAATCATCTCCTGCATTTTGGGCAGCCCAACGCTTCCCAGCATCGAATCAATAGACCCGATAATCGCAGTAATACCACGTACAGTTGCTGATTTCATGTTATCAATGGAATTCGTCCATGAAGATCCTGCGTCTTTGGCAGCTCCATCAATCGCTCCGAAATTTTCGGTCCCGTTCTTTAAGGCACCATTCATGACATCCATAAACCCATCTGCAGCGATTTCACCCTGCTGCATTTGTTTCGCAACTTCTTCCACGGATTGCCCTGTCGCATCTGCATAAATGTGCATAGCAGGAATCCCCGCTTCCGTAAGCTGGTTCATCGTGTCCATTTGTACTTTTCCATTATCCACCATCTTAGCCAAAGAATCCGTAACCGTACTAAATGTTTTATTGGAGCCATCACCATAGTGACTGACCGCATCTCCCCAGGCAGCAATCGATTCCGTCGATTTGTTTACATCCATATTTGACTTCGCAAACCCCTGTACGGCCTTTGTTGCAACGTCAATTCCATAAGTTGTGCCGCTTATAACATTCTTCGTACTATCTAATGCGGTGTTCGCTTTCTCAGCACTTCCAGTTATGGCTGTCATCGTTCGTTCAAATTGCTCCATCGTGCCTATTTCATCAAAAGCCGTTTTGACCGAATCCTTCAGCATATCAAATGCACCTGTTTTTTTCGCAATGTCAGAAACGGTTTTGACGATGTTACCTATACTGAGATTGGCCTTATCTCCACTTTTATCTATATCTTCCAATTTATTATTTATATTATCCAGACCTTGAACAGCCTGTCCATCGTTTAATTTAACATCTATAACGACTTTTCCTTCGCTATTAGCCATTTACATACTTCACCCCCATACTTGAAGTTTTTAGCACAGGGGCTCAGAAGGCTCTCTAACGGTTATTTATGGTATTAACCGTTGCGCATCTCGGACACTTTATTTCGGCAATGCCCTTTATTTTTCCAATTAATTTATTACAATTTTTACATCTTATTTCTTTTAGCTTCAATTCAACACCGCCTTAAAAGCTTACTCCGGCTTTAACCGATAAGCTTTTTTTGCTTCTTCGACTTGTTTACGGTGCTTTCCTGTTCCTTTTCCTGTCGGCAGCTCCATCGTACGGATTTCAATAACTTCCTTAAATTTGGTATCTTGACGCAGCCCGGCCAGTAATGCTTGAAATTTGTACCAATGTAATTTTCCCTGTGCTTCCAATAAATCAATGCCGTAATCCTGATAAAAAGATGCAAAAATATATTCGGCATCCTGTTTAATAGAATAAATCTTCTTATCATCCTTCTCTTTATCCATCACAGGCATCGGATTACCGTCAATATCGACAGGAGCATTATCATCTGCATCCTTACTTATGGTGCTTTTAAATATTTCAAAAAAGACTTCCTCCTGCTTCGCTAAATCCAGATCGAGTGATCTGCCGAGCAGCATTTCTAAACCTATTTCAATCTGTTCGACGTCCGTTAATTCCTCATCATGAAGCATATCGAACAGGCGTAAAACATTATCATAGGCTAAATTAATTTCATAAATTTCAGCATCAATAACAACAGTATCATTGATAGGATAGGCAAGATTCAGCATCATCTGTCACTACTTTTTCTTCTTAGCTGGCTGTTTCTTGTTTTGTTGTAAATATTTCTGTGCTTTTTCCTGTGCTGAATCAGAGAAACCTCTTTCTTTTAATTCATTTTCGAGGCCTTCAGCTAACTGCGAATAATAGTGCATGCAGTAAACAATAGATGGGGTTTCCTGATAAACCTTATCAAAAGAACCTTCGCCTAACACAACATCGTAACCCTTCCTTAATGCTTCCTTCGTTAACTCCTGGTTCTCTTCATTTTGATCCAGTGCCAGATCTTCTAATTCTTCTTTTAACTTTGGAATTTGTTCCCTGAATTTTTTAATTGCCTCATCATCAACAGGAAATTCAAACTTTAATCCTCCAAATTCAATAGGTATGACGGGTTTTTCCGTTTGGATTTTAATAGCCATTACAGTTCATCACCTTTCCAATGTAAGTAGATAAACTACAAATCCGCTTATTTTTTCACAGATTCATAGTTTATCCTATATTTTAATACTTCTCAGATAAAACAAGATAAGAGAGCAGCTTATTCACCGCTCTATTCCTCTTCTTCCAAATCTTCCGGTTCATTTGGTTCCTCTCCCCCATTATTCGGGGGATTCTCAGGGAGTAGCCGTTGTCTTTTCAGGACGACGATCCCAGCTGATAGAGCACTCGAATACGGCATACTCTGATGCTTCTCCGCCTGTTACTTTCGGGTCTTTCACGGTAGCAACCCCGGCAAATTCATCCCCGTTGGTCCGGACTTGTTTAAACATAATTTTACGACCTTCTCCAGTCTCAAACTCCAGTCCGGCAATAAATTTCATTGCTTCAATGTCGTCATCATACATACCTTCAAAAGCATAGGTTTTCTTCACACTGATCACATCATCCTCCGGTGTCCCATCACCATCATAAAAAGCCATATCCTCTACTTCTTCTTCGGTATCATCCGTTACACTGGAAATCCATTTTGCCAGACGTAGCCATTCCACTTCCTCCGACCCATTTTCAGGAATCGTACCTACATAGTATTCTGTTTTTGCATTTTTTTCACGACCAAAAAATTGAATGTTTAATTTTAGTAATTCGCTCATAATATACTAACCCCTTTGTAAATTGTAATTTTAGCTGTAATAGATAATTCAAAAATAAAAAATCCCTGCTCATCATATAGAACTAATGCAGGGAAAGAACTTGTACGTATACTTTGGAATGTATAACTATTATTTTCACTTGGCAGGGCATCTAAGCCCTCCAGCTCTTGATAAATCCTGGTAAGACTGTCCAGACACTCTTGTTGATTCTGACTTCTGGCAGTAACTTGTATCGTGTAATTTTTATCACGTGTACCGTCAAAATAAACTGTCTCCTCAGAATCAGGGATAGCTGTAATTGAAATAGCATCTTCCTCATTCCATGTTCCAATAACACTCCTGCTGAACAATCCCATACTGTTTATTTTACGGTTTAATTGTTGCATAAAGTCTATTTTCATTTAGCTCATCGCCTTTTTGGTGATTTATTCCTTCTTTCTGCTGTAAATTGATTTTACGATTACATCTTCCAACTGAATAAAGCTGCTTTTAAATGTAGTTGAGTGCTGCTTCATCTTCATACAAGTTACCTGCCAGCAACTTCAATACGACTGTTTCCAACTATATCAAGCCTCCCTTCCAATAAATCTTCTCAAATGTGGCATCACCTCCTTAACAGCATCCAGATTATAGGTAAAATTAAAACGCTATGGGAGAATTTCATCCATAGCGTCTTTCATAAGATTTTATCTATCCAATTTTTATTTTTGTTACAAAGCTTCATGACATCTTCTGAATTCATAATATTTATCGTACGAATTTAAAAAGATGTTCATGTACACACATTTTTTTCAAAAGATACAGCTTTCATTCATTCCACTCAAAAAGCCTTTACTATCCATACACTCTATGGAATGAGAAATAAGAAAAGACATCCGCAAATGGGCGCCTCATATTCGCCAACTCATCACCATATAATGATGCTGTGATTTATTTTATAAACTTTTCTATACTATCATACTAGCACCTTTATCATGACACTATCAAGACAGCTTTTCGACAAGATCATTTTTTCAAATTGTATTGGCTGCTACATCAAAAAACCACGGAAGCGACTATTTTAACAGCATTTCTGTGGTTTTACAATGAAGCCTTATGAATGATTTTGTATATTTTTCTATACTATCATACTAGCACCTTTATCATGACACTATCAAGACAGCTTTTCGACAAGATCAATTTTCAAATTATATTGGCTACTCTACATCAAAAAACCACGGAAATGATTGTTACAGCATTTCTGTGGTTTTACAACGAAGCCTTATGAATGATTTTGTATATTTTTCTACACTATCATACTAGCACCTTTATCATGACACTATCAAGACAGCTTTTCGACAAGATCAATTTTCAAATTATATTGGCTACTCTACATCAAAAAACCACGGAAATGATTGTTACAGCATTTCTGTGGTTTTACAACGAAGCCTTATGAATGATTTTGTATATTTTTCTACCCTATCATACTAACACCCTTATCATGACAGTATCAAGACAGCTTTTCGACAAGATCATTTTTCAAATTATATTGGCTACTCTACATCAAGAAACCACGGAAATGATTGTTACAGCATTTCTGTGGTTTTACAACGAAGCCTTATGAATGATTTTGTATATTTTTCTACACTATCATACTAACACCCTTATCATGACACTATCAAGACAGCTTTTCGACAAGATCAATTTTCAAAACGTATGGCCGATACCCCAAAAAAGATAACTGGTAAATCCTCTATTGCTTTTTTTAAATATCGATGCACAGTACGTTCATCAATATTCTCTAATTCTGCAATTTGTGCAATTGTATATTTTGTACTTGATAGATATCTTTTTTCTAACACATGATAATATTTTAATTCATTTTCGTTACATGAACGTTTGTAAGCTTCCATTTTTCCCTGGATAAAATAAACCATTGAAATGGATTTTCTTTTACTGCGTTTAATCGATTCGATCGACTCAATGTTAATCGTTTCTATATCTAATTCCTGAATAGACATTTCATCAAACTCTTCTAATTCATCCTTCAACTCTTCGCAATGCAGCACCAGAGCTCTATAATTTTTCAAAAGCAGCTTAATATTATGCAATCGATGATCCTGCTTGGCAACTTCACGTTTCTGCTCATTTTCTTTGTAGGCCATAATTGCTTGCTCAGAAGCAACTTCTGTAATAAATTTTAATTGTTCATCAGTTAAATTCATCATTATTTTCCTCCTCAACAGCTTGGTATATTCGATAAAAATTTTAGAAATAAAAATCCTGGACTCCTGATCTTTCTCATCCTTAAACCCGGCTAAAATTACTGTGCAAACCCTATAGGATTTGCTAAACGTTCAAATCAGGTGAAATAGCTAAGCATCCAGCAGTCTCTATCAAAACATATGTCGTCTTATATCTTCATTTAAAGCTGTCGTTCTTTGTTGAGCAATTTTCTTTTGATTAAGCATTTTAAGATTTTCAAATGCATTATTGAGCTGCTCTAAGATAGTATTTTTCAGCTCCCATTGACCACATCCAGCAATTCTTAAAATTTTCTCATTGATGCTTAGAATCCGATCGACTTCTTCCATGACCTCATCATAGTCCTCTTCCAAAAAATGATCTTTAAGCATGTTTTAATCTTCTCCTTAACATAAATTATTTATATAATAGTTCAATTTTTTTGAACTTCAGTATTAAAAAAATATCGCGGTATTTCACTACTGTCAATTTCAAGTAATTCTATACTTTTTGCAATTTCTGCCTGCTTCCACCCAACCTTTCCATTTAATTTTAAAGACATTGATCTTTCGGATAGACCGATTGCTTTTGCAAAACTGTATTGATTACCATACTTCTCAACAATTTTGCTGGATAAATTAGAGTAATTAAAATTCATCATACCATCCCCTTTTGTTCAATTAATTTGAACTTCAGTAAATCCTACCATTTAAATTATTTTTCGTCAATAAGAAAGTTCAAATTAATTGAATTTTTTCATTGAATAAAAGTTTTATTTTGTATATACTTAAATTATTCTACCAAATCATTTTTTCTTTCTATATGCTTGCATCGGTTATAAATGTTCATCATTTACCTAATCATAATATAGCTTCTCTGCGCATTTTAAATAGAATATGTATTATATACAGGCATAAATGAAAAAAGTTTGTAAGGGAGATTTTTAATGATGAGATTAAGTACGGGAGAGCGGTTAAAACAAATCATGAAAGAAAGAAATTTAAAACAAGTAGATATACTTCATTTAACTACAAAATACGCTCATGATCATATAAAAATATCTAAAACGGATCTCAGCCAATATGTGAATGGTAAGACGGAGCCCAGACAGGATAAATTATATATATTAGCAGAGGCTTTAAATGTAAATGAAGCCTGGCTAATGGGCTATGACACGCATAAAGAACGCATTCCTGCTGACAGAAGCGAAGTAGAAAAAGACAAAATAGATACGATTGCGGCACATCATGATGGAGAAGATTGGACAGCAGAGGAATTAGAAGAAATTGAGCGGTTTAAAGCTTATATACGTTCTAAGAGAAATGAGGAATAGTATGTATGAAAAATTATTAGAACACGCCAGTAAATATAATGTTGAAGTTTATGAAAAGCCGATGGTAAAAAATGTGAAAGGATTATATGCAGATAATATCATATGGATAAATAAAAATTATTTAAAAACCTCCGCAGACAAAGGCTCTATTTTAGCAGAAGAATTGGGTCACTACCATACTACAGTCGGAGATATAATAGACCAATCTAAAATTGCAAATCAAAAACAAGAGTTACGTGCCAGAACCTGGGCCTACGAACAGACTATTCCTATCTCAAAAATTATAGAAGCACATCGACTAAACTTGAGAAACAAATACGAATTAGCCAATCACTTAGAGGTTACTGAGCCGTTTTTAGAAGCTGCTTTGCAAAGATATAGAGATAAATATGGTCTATCTGTTAATTATGATAATTATACAATCTGCTTTGATCCGCTGGGAGTAATTGAGTGGTTTGATCATAAAAATTTTTAATCAAAAAAGAACATATATTCTTTTTGTTAATATACTCCTGAATTATTCATACTTCAGAATAAAACGTTGATATAAAGCCGGACTCCAGCATTCTCTATACCCCGGCTTTATATCAACCATTTACCGCATAATACTCCACATATCAATCCGTAAACCGTTGCAATCCATCTTCAATTGAAATCTGCGGCTTAAAATCAAACAGCCTCCTGAAGTCGATCAGTAGACGCATAAGTGGCAGGAACATCACCCGGTTTAATCGCTTCAAATTGTTTATTGAGCGCTACTTATTTTCCTAATGATTTACAAATACATTTTTCCAATGTTTCAATAAAGATCATCAGCTTCTCAGGACTGTTATTTCCTATGTTAAATACTTTGTGCTTCACTTCACCATTATCTCCACATGGTGGAGCATGACTAATCAACCGTTCAATTCCTTCTACCATATCAACGATATATGTGAAGTCGAGATATAAATCATTCGTAAAGTCTCCATCGTTAAAGATTGGGATCGGTTCGTTGTTAAAGAATTTGTTTGTAAACCCGAAATATGCCATCTGATCTTCCCTTTGGTCCGTAGTATGTTAGTCTAATTAAAATTTGCTAGTCTATTTATATACTACTGACCGGTCTACCAATTGAATGATACTCCACTCCACTATCAGCCATTTCCTGTACATCATAAATATTTCTACCATCAAACACTAACGGCGTCTGCATTAAATCTTTATATTGCTTTGGAGTAACTGCTTTAATCTCTCCCCACTCTGTAAAGATGAGGCAAGCAGTCGCTCCTTCTAGCGCATCTTCTGGACTGCCTACATAAGTAATGTTCCCCTGTCCATGACTTCCTTCAGAATAGAATTGCTTAAAGTTATCCACACCAATTGGGTCATATGCATAAATATCTGCCCCTTGCTCCAAAAGCAGCGGCACATTTGCAAGTGATGGCGCTTCACGAAGGTCGTCTGTACCTGGTTTAAAAGTTAAGCCAAGTACTGCTACTTTGATGCCATCGAATGTTGCTAATCGCTTTTTCGCTTTTTCATACAACTTTAATTTCTGCTCAGAATTTATCTTAATCGTTGCTTGCATTGTTCGCAGGTCATACCCATATTGTCTTGCAAGAAACTCTAACGCACTTGTATCTTTCGGGAAGCAAGATCCTCCGTAACCAATACCAGCGTTTAAAAACTTGCTGCCAATCCGATCATCATAACTCATTCCTTTAGCAACATCCTGAATATCTGCCCCAACCAGCTCACAAAGGTTGGCAATATCATTCATATAAGAAATTTTTAAAGCAAGGAAATCATTGGAAGCATATTTAATCATTTCCGCAGAACGACGATTAACAGACACAATTGGTAGGTAAAACGGTGTATAAATTTCTGTTAAGAGGTTTTCTGCCCACTCACTCTCCGTACCAATGACAATACGAGCTGCCTCTAATGTATCTTTCACCGCTGAACCTTGTGCAAGAAACTCAGGGTTAGATGCCACTTCTACTCTCACATTATTAACAAGCGAGTCATTGATAAGTTCTTCTATTTTATCATTCGTGCCAATTGGGACTGTTGATTTGATTACAACTAAACAATCTTTTGCAACAGATTCAGCAATTTGTTTTGCCACTGTTTCTACATATTGCAAATCCGCTGATCCATCTTCTTTTTCTGGTGTGCCTACCCCAATGAATACGGCATCTGCTTCTTTATACGCAGTTTGATAGTCTATAGTAAAATGCAATCTACCAGCTTCGATGTTTTTGCGCATTAATTCTTCCAATCCAGCTTCATAAATTGGGGAAGTCCCTTCACGCATCGTTATTACTTTTTGTTCATCTATATCAACGCATGTTACGTTATGTCCGTTTTCTGCCATACATACGCCGGTTACAAGCCCGACGTAACCTGTGCCGGCTACTGCTAGGTTTTTCAAAGAGCTCTCTCCTATCAAATTAATTTCTTTTATAAAAATCTATGCGTTTAATTATTTAATTCTTATTTCAATAATAACTTTTAATTTTTCAAAATGATACTATCACAGCAATATTAGTAAACCATCAATTTATATTCGCCCCGAAATTACCTTTCAATACATGCTTGAAAATAAAGCGTTAAATAAACCTCATTTATCAAATAAAATTGAGATTTATTTAACTCATTACTAATGATCTGAAGATTAGCTTCTAATCTAAGGGCTGCCTAATAAAAATCTGTTATTTTCTAACTAACTTTTCAGCTTCTCTTTTGACTTTCCTTAAAGCTCTTCTTGCAAGGGATGGCGTATTTAGTTTTTTATAATCTTTTAATAAAGGGTCCATATAATCAATATACGCATTAAAATCGTTCTCTTTTTCTGCAATTTTATAGGCCTTAAAACTCTCTTGAGATAGCTGCATTCTCTTCACATAAATTTTCTTTCTTTTAGAAGAATGCTTATTACTTGGCTTCACTCTCTTATTCGGACGCCATTCACTATTTTGGTCTTTTACATATAAACGATAAGATAAGCCATCTCTTCTATGTCTAAATCCTCCAGCTTGTGACTGATAAACCTTTTCGGAACTTAGTTCTTCAATGTAAATAGAATCATCCATATTATTTGCAAATATTTTCTGGATAATAGGGTTTCTAATAACAATTACATTTGTTCCTTTACTATCCTTCGAATACTCAGGCAGCCATGCATCACCCACTGTTACATCCGCAGTTTCCGCTAATACATCATCGCAAAATTCACATGCGTTATACTTAAACATTCCTTGTCCCCAATTAGTTGTATACAATTCTTTTGTTGGTGAACTTCGTACTATTTCATCACCATTATTTTCACCTTTAACTTCAACGCCATAGTTATTTGCAGCTCTATCTTCTAGCTTTTTTCTAAAATCTATTTCAGTCAATTCATCTGGTTTTATTCCCATTTGCCAACCTATAGATTTTGCAAACATATCACTTTTTAAATGTCCACATACAAGACCAATAAAGAATTTAATTCTTTCATTTATTACTTCGTCTTGTTCTGCTAATAATCGTACTCCTTTAATATAACAAGGTATTCCGATTAATGCATATTTGCCGTTATTTTCTTTTACAAATTGAAGTACTTGGGACATCTCTATTGGATAGTATTTTGATTTAGCCCCTCTTGACAATTCATCAATGGTGTTCGAAATTTGATAATCAAATAATACTTCATTATCGTTTGAATTTGATTTCACATGAATTACTCCGTCAATAAGGTTTTCTTTTAAAAGCTGTGACGCAATCCAGTTTCCCATTCCTCCAGAGCTTCCTTTTGATCTATAATCGCCTTCTTTTACATAACCTGCATAACTCTTAATATAGTAGCCAGAATACTCATCATACCTAATATTTTTAATATCTCCAAAAACACTTTTGCCGATTTCTGTTTCTTTATTATTATTCTTTGCAAACGGACATACAGATAGCGGACTAATTTCCATTTCATCCTGCACTCTATTCTCATATAAATATGGTTCATATTTGCCATTCTCATTTATTTTCATTGTTAAGGGGGAATCTGTTAGGCTTGCACATAAACCACAACCAATACAATAATCATTTTCAACTACAGTCCCCAATAACTCTTTAATATCCACATTCAAGTCCTCACAACCTTTAAATTAATTTTATGAAGGCTACTTTCTCAATAATAGCTTTCTGAATCTAGCAAGTGTCGATGAAAATAAATCTTTTTCATATACATTAAAACCAAGATACCACATTAAAGACATATAGATCAGTGAATATATTAAAATGTTAAAAGGCATTAATAATAAATCATTAAAATCAAGTATGAACTTCATTCCAAAACCAACACATAGAGCTAGTAATACTGGTAATGACATTCCTAAAATATTCCTCCAAAAATGTAACATATTAATACCAATTTTATTATGATAATAAATATTCATAATAATAGTATTACCTATTGTTAAAGAAATAGCTGTCGCAACTGCTGCCCCAATGCCTCCATAACTTTGAACTAAAGGTATAGTGATAATAATGTTTAAAACAGCAATAAAAATAAGCACTACTGATCTAAATTTTTGCATATTTTTTGCATAAAGCACAGAAATACCAAAATTTTGGATTAAAGGTATCATTAAGGGAACCATTATTATTAAAGTGATGTAATAAGCATTATCATAATTACTACCTGCCCAATGATTTACAAATACACGACCAAATAATATAAAACCAGTTAGTATATATGCCATTATTATATACTGGATTCTTCCATATTTAATCATACTCTTTGTCATTTCTGTATTGCTTGAATGATTAGCAACCATTATAGAAGCTCTTGGCAGAAACAAACTACTAATAGATGTAGAAAATTTCTTATATATGTTGATAAATTGCATAGCTATTGCATAAACTGCCACAGGTACCGTCCCAGCTATCGCGCCTAAAATAAATTGATCTGTGTTCCAATATATTTGATCAACTATAACACCTAAAAAAACAAAAAATGAGTAACCTAATATTTCTTTCAATAAAGAAGTATCTATTTTTCCAAAATAAAAATTTATTTTTAAATGTTTAAAACTATATAAAACATTAAATAACAAACAAGAAATATTTACAAAAGACATAATAATAACCATAGCAATAGATCCATATCCCAAAAATAATATTGGTAAAGTAATAATAGGTATTGCCAATGCCCTTACGATTTCAATTGTTTTAACAATAACAAACCTTTCATAAGCTTGCATGATAGACCCAAATACTGCTAATGGAAATGAAAGTGCAAAGTTAATAGTTAAAATAATCACCATTATTTTAGCCTTTTTTAACTCAACAGTTGATAATCCCGCTGCAAATATAGTATCTATTATATTATAGAAAACAATTCCTGCTATTATAGTAATCAGCCCTATAATTGAATATAAGATTAAAAACATCCCATTAAGTTTAGACTCCGCTTCTTTATCTCCAATAGCTCTATTTCTAGATGTATATCTAACAATAGCATTACCTAGCCCTAAATCCAATATACTAAAATATGCAGCCACAGAGCCAATCAATGCGTATAGTCCATATTCAGATTGTCCAAGTAATCGAATCATTATTGGAGTATACAATAATGCTATTATTATAGTAATAAACATAGATAGATAGGATAAAATAGCACCTTTTTTCATCTGACTCAATTTTAACAACTTCTTTCTATTATTCCTGGCATAGAAGTTATATTATATTTATTTTTCTATACCTAAAGCTTTTTCCAAATAAACAAAAGCTTTCTTTCGTTCTGCTTCTAAAATAGGAACTGTATGTGAATAATCTATATCAAATATCTGTTCATTCGTTTTAATATTTTCAGCTAATCTAGATTCTAAATTAAATGTTTTTAGTAGAGTTTCAATTCTTGAATTCATAGAAGGCGATTTTTTTTCTTTTCTATTAAAAACAATAAATGGTGTATCTAATAAAATAGAAAAGACTGCTCCGTGAAATGAATCTGTACAAAATACACTTGCAGAATTAATATAGTCAATAAACTCACTAGGGCCAGATAAATATGGTATTTTATCGTTGGCTTGGGCAAGATTAACAATTTCTAAATCATTTTTATTAGCAAGATCTTTTAAAAAGCTCTTCCTCTCTTTAGATATTTCTCCTAAAAAATACGTTAATAGGTATCTTTTTATAGGTTTATGAGATGGTACTTTTGCTATTGATAGCCATTGTTCTTTAGAAAGCATCATTGTTGGATCTAATACAACCTCTGCATTTCTACCTGTTAATCCCTTAACAATATCTGCTCCCGCTTTCTCCCTTACAGAAATATGAGCCATTTCAGATAACCATAATTGATAATTTTTACTATATTCCTCTGGAACTTCCGAAATGCCAAAGCTTGCTGCATAAGAAATACGTTTTTCTGAGGGGGCAAAAGTCAGGAAGTCAATTGGGGATCCATCTCTAAGATTAGGATTCCATACTTGGTCACTACCTGTTACAAAATAATCATATCTATTCGATAAATCTTCAGGTATATTATTGTCTGAAATACTATAATCTGTTTCATTAATAAATGAAACTGAAAAATCTTTAAATATATCTTTTCTCTGTTGTTTCAACTTTTCTTTATACAGCTTATTTTCAACTTTTATATATAAAAGTTGAAATAATTCTCTAATATTTTTTTTTCTAAGTGCCTTTAATCTCTCAACTTTATTAGTTTGTAAATTTTTTAAATTAAGTTTTCTGGTTTCATTTATTACTGTATCGACTTCGAAGTCCATACTTTTTAATACTTCTTGTAAAGCATAGTTTTGTAATCTATTTCCATAATTAAAATATCCATTTAAGGTTAGTATAGCAATTTTTTTCATAAATATATATCCTCTCATAATCATATTATATTCAAGCAAATGACATACTCTATTATCTAATACTTTCTTCGAGAAATATTATTGTTCTCAGTTATTAGTAACTTCCTTTTTCGAATGTCATAATACTAGCTTAACTTATAAAGTTATTACATCTTATTTTTGTTCAATTTATGAATCCAGGCTAATGGATTCATGATATTTTTACGTAGTATACAGTAATAATATTGAAACACAGAGAAGCTTTCTAAACTTTTAATTTTATTCTTTCTATAAATTTTATCTATATCTTTATAATTATAAATTAACATAGTAGTAACTGAGCGAATTCTTTTCTTAATGAATTTAACTTCAAGTCTATTCCTATAACTCTTCAACATTATATTTAATTCATTTAAAATAATACACCTTGAATCAAAAGATTTCTTTCTTTTCTCCATAGATTGACTAGTCATTGTTGAATTTGGTCTATATCTTCTCTTATAGTAATAATTTGGATCATACATACCCAAATTAGAATTCAGAAATACTTCTAAAGTAAATAATACATCTTCATGTATTATCCCTGATTTAAATAGAATGCTATTGTTTATTAACGTGTCTTTTCTGACAATGTATAAAACAGGTGAAGGCCAATATGTCTTTATATTGACCTTTAAAAAGTCCTCTTTACTATATACTTTGTTAGAATCAAAAACTTCTTTATAATCATATTGCTTGTTATTTACAGTCTTATCCATATTGTCGACAAAGGCTTCGGCTGAGAATCGAATCAAATCTAAATTATGTTTTTCTATTGCATTAATTAATTTTTCAAATGTTTCCGGAATAATATAGTCATCTGAATCCAAAAAATATATGTAAGTGCCCTTCGCTTTATTAATTCCAACATTTCGAGCGACTGACTGTCCTGAATTTTCTTGAGTTATAATTTCAATTCTATCATACTTTAAGGCATAATTTTCAAGTATACTCAAGCTAGCATCAGTGCTGCCGTCGTTGATAGCGATAATTTCAAATTCTTTATATGTTTGTTTAAGCACTGAATCTATACATTCTTCTAAATATTCTTCAACGTTGTAAACTGGTATAATCACTGAAATCAATGGGTTATTCATGATATCTCCCTTTTTTATAAGATAAATTAAAGATACATTCTCTCAAATGATTAAATAAAAGTAGAGTTAATATCTCTATATTAATTATTAGGTTTTAATTTAACTAAAGCTGATAAACTAATTGAACAAGCAAAGAAATACAACAATAAAAAATTATAATCCGTTAAAAGGTTTCCTGTTATTCCATATAAAATGAAAAATGTCTGTGAAAAAAAAGAAAATTGGATTCCATATTTCCATTTTTGAAATGATTTACTCTCAACATTTAAGATCCTCAGCATTCGAAAAGTCTTGTAATATACATATAAAACTGGGAGCAAAAATAATACAAACCCTATTATCCCTAGCTCTGCAAGCAGCTGCAAGTAAATATTATGTGGATGTGAACCACGGTCACTATTTATTAATCCTATAGAATTATTTATAAACTGTTTCCAACCAATACCTGTAATTGAATTTTCATAAAATAGCTCCCAAGCACGACTATATAACACTGTTCTTCCACTAGTTACATCTTCTCCTTCCATAAATCCAATAGCTGTATTTTCAATATCATTAAAAAAGTCTATGATGGGGGATTCCTCTCTTGAATTCGTAGAGCTAAGTAATATAACTACAAGTAATATCACTGTTAGTATGCCTAATAATAATTTCATTACTTCTTTAATCAGCTTTTTATTATTTATTGAAAATAAAGTAGTTAATATTATTGCTATAATCATAAAAATCAAGTGAGCCCTTTTGGCAGTTAATAACAAGCCTATAAATAATACAAACATAGCTAAAAGTAATAAAAAATTAGCTGATAATTTATTCTTCCATTTTGAGAAAATAATAATTCCAATTCCACTAACAGTATATCCGGCTAGGTGAGCAGTTTGATCAGTAAATCCTGCATATGAATTAGCTCTAAGTAGACTTAAAATATTTGTTTGTTCTGTTTCTCCAAACAATGGTAGTACATTACTTAAATATATGTCAGTATATAGATATTGAAAAATAGCACTACACGCATAAATTATTCCCAATACTTTAATTAATTTTAGTGAAGAATCATAATAATCGATATTCACTTTTACAAGCAGCAAAAAGAATAATGCCGAGGCATAAATTAGAATATCTATTATAGTTGATATAGTAATTAAATTATTTGAAGCTATATTTAAAATGAATCCTATAAAAAACAGAAGCCACATAATATCTACTCTAGTGATTGTAATGCCTTTTTGATTAATAACTAAACAGCTGAATAGCAGAATAACAATTGATACCAACAGTAATGAAAATGCGAGTTCAAACCCTATAAAACTCTTTACAATACTAAAATAAAGAGTGAATAAAAAAATTCCTATTGTTGTTAAATTAAATGACAATCCTTTATTTATAAGCCTGCTATTTAATGAATTTTCTACATTTCCCATAGTTACTCTCCTATAATATCAAAGAACTTAAACTTATCTTTTTTGATTTATATGTACCTTACTTATTTCTCAGGACTTTCGATTTGTGAAGTGTGGTAAACCTTCATTATCTGCTCAACAACATTAGTAATAGAATATCGTTCAATTGCAGACGTATAGCCTTTCTCTATAAGAATGCTTATTTCATTCTTATTATCTACAGCATATTTTATACGATTTGCTAGACTTGTATAGTCACCCTCTTGATAGAGTAAGCCATTAACATTATCTTGAATTATTTCAATGGTACCTCCTGTATTAGCTCCTATAACTAACATTCTAGATACCATGGTTTCAATTGTAACTCTCCCAAATGCTTCTTTTTTCGAACATACTAAACCTATATCACATTTTTTCCTTAACTGCTTTAAATCATTAACATATTCAATAATTTCAATATAGTCATGTAACATATGTTCACTAATGTAGTCTTTAATTCTCTTAGCATAATGAATATCTTCCATATTTCCAGCTATAACTAAATTTACGTTTTCAATCCCCGATTTTACTAAATAGTTTATTGCTTTTATTGCATCAAGTTGTCCCTTTTGTCCTACGATTCTCCCTGCAAGTAATAAATTAATTGTCTCGCTAGAAAAATTCTTTTTATCTTCAATTATATATTTTTCAATTGGAATTCCATTATATATCAATATAATATCTCTATTTAATTTCTTTTCATACTTTTTCTTAACTGTTTCTGAAATAGCAATAATAGCATCTGATTTATTTAATAGTTTATAAATTTTCTTTTCATTACGAAGCCTCATACCAAAATCTTCTTCTAATAATTGTCTAATATGCCATACGTATGGTATGTTAAGTTTTAAAGCTATTTCAGCCCCCATACTTAAATCCAGACCATTAATATGGATAATATCCGGTTTTTCTTTTTTTAATATGGATAAAGCTTTTTTCATAGCAAACCAATTATATAAAGATTTCACTATTCCCTTAGCTTTACTAACACTATTCTTGTAATTAATGGGAACACGCATTGTAAATGCAGGTACAGTAATACATTTTATATTTTTATTATCCAAAGGAATTTTTAAATTTCTATTCGGTATAATAATAATTACTTCAATACCTTTATTAGCCATTTCATTTGCAATATTTATAAGAGATAGTGTCGCCCCATTTTGGTATGTCTTACTATAGTGTGCAAAAAAGCATACCTTCATCTATTTAATTCCTTTCTAACTCCATGTTTTATTTAATATTTAAAGTAAGTAAATTAGTTTTTATTCTTTCAATTTATTAATCTAAAATCGATAAAATTATTGATTCTTTTTCTTCAAAACAAACGGTTCATAAAGTGGCCACTTACCAATTTGATCTGGCATTTGTGATACATCAGGATCTGCTGCTGCATTTCCTTCAATAATCATAATTTTACCTTCTTTACCAATCGCAACGTCCCAACCAACATAGCCAACTGAAGGCGTTACAAGCGCAGCGTTCTTACATGTTTCAACAACTTTATTCCAGTAAGGTATATTAAAACCGATTATTTGTTTTCCTGAAACTGGGTGTACATAGTATCTTTTAAAGTTCATATCAATACCTGAAGTAATAACAATACCTTTATCAACATTTAACAAAGATGCAATTCCATTATGGTGAAAGTTATCCGCATATTTCTGACCATTTCCCACCCTTAAGTTTGCAGTCATTACCCGCACATTTCCATCATTACATTTTAAAGTCACAACTCTTAGAGTATTTACTGATGTTGGATTAAATGCTGCTAATTCTTCATGTTGAACTATAATTTCTTCAATAATAGGGTTATCACGTTTTAATTCGCTATATACATCATTAATTTTATTATTTTCTTCATTTAAATCGATTATTTTAATACCTTTTCCATGACTACCATCAACTGGTTTTTCAATAAATTTTGGGTGTTTTTTAACAAATACCTCAAATTCCTCAAAAGTTGAATTTGAAATATCCAACCAATCACGTCCAATGAAGTCTTTATACTTTGTATTAAAATCCGGTTTAGAATCAAATAAAGCTTTTCCATTCGAATTATTAAAATGACTTACAATCTTCATACGCTTACGATGAACGATAAAAGTTTTTCTATCAACATGTTTTCTTTTATAGAATTGATATTGGAAATAATCATTGATTCCCGCTCCATAAACCATCATGCTTATTCCCATATCCAATAAAATAATTAACTTTTGGATTAAATTTAATTCATAATCAGTAAAGTCATTCATCATTCTTTTTATTTTTCTAATACGTTCTTTAATATAGTTTACTTTAGACATTTTCATCCTCTATCCTATAAAGTTTTATTCATAATATATTTTCTTTTACCAGAATTAAGGGTAGGAATTGCCTTTACCTTTTTGAACATAATATTGGCATTTACTCCCAATACTTCAAGTAGTTTATCTTTAAGTAAATTTTGTTTCGTAAATTCTCCTTCAATATTTAATAATACCTGATAATCTTTTTTGCTAACTTGAATGAATTGAAATTCTTTCACCTCTTCAAATTCCCAAAATGTTACTGAGATTTTATGAGGTGAAATATATTGACCATTACTATCAAAAATCATATCAATTTGACGACCACCGAAATCCGTTATGCCTTTTTTTTCTTTCCCATTTACTTTCACCATTGTAAAAGTACCAACATCACCAGTATCATATCTAATCATTGGCATTGCATAGTTAAATAAATCTGTAACAACTATCCTACCTAACTCTCCTTGCTCAACTGGTTCATCACTACCCATCTTAAGTATTTCAAAATAATAACTTGCTTCATTCATGATAAATGTATTTGGATGGTTTGGATTATCCTGACCTAATATTCCATTTTCCATATTTGCGTATCTTGAATATGCATCACAAGCAAATGCTTTCATCATTGTATGGCGTGTATTATCGTATAATAATTCTGAAGTACTAATGATTCCGTTTATTTTTGATTTACCAATTATATCCGTTCCGTTTTTATTAAAATAATCTGCTAAAGCATCGTATGTAGATGCATACGATAACGCAGTACCCCCAGAATTTTGTGTAAGATTTTCAATTTCCTTGCAAATCATCCTAATGTTTGGATTATCTAATTTATCAATATCGATTAACCTTTCATTTTGAACAAATTGTTTCAGTTTACTCTTTTGATTTATGATATTTAATGATCTTAGATGTATTAACTTATTACCAACTTCATATCCTGCTAATCCATTAAAGAAAATTGCTTCTGCATTTACTCTTCTTTTTTTCTCTAGATTTTGATAGGATGTAAAGGGTGTACCTGTAGAACCACTAGTTGACATTTTAAACAATTCATTTGTTTGATATTTTTGGGACATAAAAGATTCTTGATTATCTCGAATAAAATTTTTATTTACTACAGGAAAATCTGCTAGTTCTAACCTATCAGCATATTCTTGGTAAAATTTAGTGTGGTTAGTCGCTTCTGCAAATAACCTTTTAATTTGTTGAGATTGAAATTTATATGAATATGGAGATGTACTATCTAGCTCATAAAATCTTTTGATATCTTCATATGCACTTCTTATTTTACTTCCTTTTGCTTTATCTAAAGTCCAAAATGAATTTTTTCTCACTAAACTTAACATCCCAAAATCTCCTTTTTAATCTAAATTTGATTCATTTCAAATCCCTTAATTTTTTTGCTGGAACACCTACGTAAAGCACCTTTTCCTCAGTATTTTTAACAATTACAGCACCCGCTCCAAGCTCTGCTCCCGTTTCTACTGTTATACCTTGTATAATAGTTGCACCCGTTCCTACTATTGCTTTATTTTTCAAATATACATTGCCTGAAATATGGCATCCAGGCATAATAGTTACATAATCCTCCAATCTGACATCATGACCAAAGGTTGTACCAATATTAATATGGCAGTGATTACCTAAACTACTATCTGGATTAATCACTACTCCCCCACAAACCACATTGCCAACGCCTAAATTAAAATATTTACTAATAGTTGCTTTGGGATGGATTAAATTTGCCCATTTAACAAGTTTCAGTTCATTTACGATTTTTTCTCGGATATTAGCATCAGCAATTGCAATAACACCATATATTACTTCTTTTTCACTAATTTCTTTTAGATATTCTGTGGTTCCAACAACAGAGTATCCTAATACATTTTCACCTAGCCTAGCTTTATTATCATCGATAATTCCAATTAATTCATATTCTTTTTTCACCTTGTTTATTTCTTCTGTAATCTCTATAACTTGTTTACAAAAACCACCACTACCAATAACAAATAGTTTTTCCATCTTTCCATTCACACCTATTCTAAATTGACGATTTATTTAGAGCTTGATCCTTTAAATTTATTACTTTGTTGTGAATTTTCAAAGTTAATTCCTTCTCTAACGAACACTTTCTTTATTGTTAATAAAAATATTTTAATATCCTGAACAAGTGTTAAGTTATCAACATACTTAACGTCTAAATTAAATTTCTCCTCCCAGTCTATAGCATTTCTCCCACTAATTTGTGCTAGTCCTGATAATCCTGGTCTAACTTTGTGCCGTCTCTTTTGATGTTCATTGTAAAGTGGAAGATATTCTACCAGTAAGGGTCTTGGTCCAATAAATGACATATCTCCTTTTAAAATATTAAATAACTCTGGCAATTCATCAAGAGATGATGAACGCAGTAATTTACCAAACTTAGTTAGTCTTAAATGATCTGCCAATAACTCACCATTTCCATTCTTTGCGTCTGTCATTGTTCTAAATTTATAAAGAGTAAACACTTTCTCATTCATTCCGGGGCGGTCTTGTGTAAAAATAATTGGACTCCCGAGTTTAGCTCTTACTAGTAGTGCTACGATCAATAAGATTGGTGATAAAAATACAATGGCAAGAAATGAAAACAAAACATCAAAAAACCTTTTGAAGAAATTTCTATACATTAACACACCTTCCTTTTTTATACATAAATTTCACTTATTTAATTTCTTGTGCACTATTATTGCTCCCTTTTTTTTTCAAATTGTGCCCACATTAAATTTACTAATTCTTCTTTTATATGCTGTTTTCTTGGCTTTATTTCAATTGGATAATCATTATTATTTAATCTTTTTCGCTGTACAAAATCTTCAAAAGTTCCAATAGGTTTTGCGGGAATTCCTGCTACAATTGTATTTGATGGCACATCTTTTGTTACAACACTTCCAGAAGCTATTATGACATTTGAACCAATTCTCACATTATACATAATCTTCGTATCCGCCCCAACAAATACATTATCCCAGATATCAATACAACCAATTTTTTCGATAAAAGTTACGTCTCTAAACTTAGTATTTAACATATTATGAACATCATCGTGAGTTACAAAAGTAACATTTGATGCAATTCTTACGTTATTTCCTATCCTTATTAATTTTGGGTATAATGGGACTTTTCTAGGCATAATCATACAATTATCCCCGATACCTCCATATACGTCTTTTTGTTTTATATACTCAGCACGCTTTATCCCGGAACGAATTAAACATAATCTTAACGTATGCCAAAGTCTTTTCTTAAAGCTCATTCCACACCCTCATTTCACAATTACATAGCATTATTTGATTCAATTAGAATAAACCCTTAATAATATTGGTAACACGCAATAATTCCTCATCTGTCATCTTTGTATCAGACGGTAAACAAACTCCATTTTCAAACAAACTTTCTGCAATACCATTACCAATAAAATCGTACTTTTCAAAATAAGGTTGTAAATGCATTGGTTTCCAAATAGGGCGCGATTCAATATTTTCCTTTTCTAACGCATCCATGATATCAATTGGGCGAACATCTCCTGTCAGAGTCATTGAGCTTAACCAAAAGTTCGGGTCATCCCACTCATTCCAAGGCATAAACTTTACACCTTTCAGTCCATCTAACTTTTGTTTATAAAACTGATAAATATAGCGTTTTTTCTCTACTCGTGTATTCAACACCTTTAACTGTCCTCTACCAATTCCAGCAACAATATTACTCATTCTATAATTGAAACCTAATTCACTGTGCTGATAATGCCTTGCTTGATCTCTAGATTGGGTTGCCCAAAAACGTGCTTTCGCAACCTTTTCTTCGTTATTCGAAACAAGCATGCCACCTCCGGATGTAGTAATAATTTTATTACCGTTAAAAGAAAAAACACCGTAGTTACCAAAAGTTCCAGTATGCTTTCCTTTATAGTAAGTACCTAGTGATTCTGCAGCATCCTCTATAACCACTACATCATGCTTATCGCAGATTTCCATAATTCTATCCATATCAGCGGACAAGCCATACAAATGAACAACAATAACAGCCTTTACTTCCGGATATTTTTGAAACGCTTCTTCTAAAGCTTTCGGATCCATATTCCATGTTTTTTCATCACTATCAATAAAAACAGGAGTAGCATGCTGATAAATAATTGGATTAGCTGTAGCTGAAAATGTTAAAGTTGAACAGAATACAATATCTCCTTCTTCCACTCCAGCGGCTTTTAAAGCAAGATGAATTGCTGCCGTTCCAGAAGATAGAGCTGCAGCTGATTTGATCCCAACTTTTTCTGCTAATTCTTTTTCAAATTCATTGACGTTGGTGCCTAATGGTGCTATCCAATTTGTATCAAATGCTTCTTGCACATATTGTTGTTCATAGCCTTCTTCACTCATATGCGGTGAAGAAAGAAAAATACGTTCAGACATGGTTAAAAACTTCCTTCCTCAAGGTGTATATTTCTTCATGTAGCTATTTCAAATTAATCACTCTAAATATTCGTTTTATTTCACTTTCACGTTTTTTACAATGTCTACCAAAAACTGATATAACTCATCTTTAATCTCATCATTTTCCAAAGCCAACTCAACTGTCGTCTTCACAAATCCTAACTTCTCGCCAACATCATAACGACGTCCTTCAAAATCATAAGCATAAACAGGCTGAATTTCATTCAACATCTGAATCGCATCTGTTAATTGAATCTCCCCGCCTGCACCAATTTGTTGCTTATCAAGAAATTGGAATATTTCCGGGTTGAATACATATCTCCCCATTATAGCTAAATTAGAAGGTGCAGTACCTTGTTTCGGCTTTTCGACAAAGTTATTCACCATATAACGGCGACCTTCAGTAGTTCTCGGGTCAACAATACCATATCGTGATGTATCTTCCTCTGGAACCTGCTGCACACCTACAATCGAGCTCTGTGTTTCCTCATACTGGTTAATTAATTGACGTAATCCTGGTGTTTCAGCTTTTACAATATCATCACCAAGCAGTACCGCAAATGGCTCATTACCGATAAACTTACGGGCACTCCAAACAGCATGACCTAACCCTTTAGGCTCTTTCTGACGAATATAGTGCAAATCAACATTGGATGCATAGTTTACTTGCTCCAAAATATCAAATTTCTCTTTTTTCATCAGATTATCTTCTAATTCAAAGTTATGATCAAAATGATCCTCAATCGCACGCTTTCCTTTTCCAGTTACAATAATAATATCCTCAATCCCTGATTCAATCGCTTCTTCAATAATATATTGAATCGTTGGTTTATCAACGATTGGCAGCATTTCCTTTGGCATTGCTTTGGTTGCTGGTAAAAATCTTGTTCCTAGGCCGGCTGCTGGAATAATCGCTTTTTTTATAGTTTTCATTTCACACGCTCCTAGATTGATAATGATGGAACTATGCTTTCATCGCTTCAAGTACTTTCCGCTCTGCAAAAACAATCTTCATCATTTCTTCTTTCAGCTCGACATTATTAAAATTGTCGTACTTCTCTAACAAATCTATAATCAATTGTCGATCTACTTCCACCGTACGACCAACGTAGATTTTTTCATAAACTTGATCAGGGAATACTTCATCTTCATTGAGAAGCTCTTCAAACATCTTCTCTCCAGGGCGTAAGCCAGAATATTTAATTGGAATTTCTGCTTCTGTATAACCAGATAACTTGATTAAATTCTTGGCTAAGTCAGATATTTTGACTGGCTCTCCCATATCCAGCACAAAAATCTCTCCACCTTTAGCAAGTGTTCCCGCTTGAATCACGAGACGGGAAGCCTCTGGAATTGTCATAAAATATCTTGTCATATCCTCATGTGTTACCGTAATCGGACCACCATTGGCAATTTGCTTCTTAAACAATGGAATAACACTGCCCCGGCTGCCGAGCACATTTCCAAACCGTACTGCAACAAATTTCGTTGTACTTTGCTGCGCCAGCCCTTGAACAATCATCTCTGCAATTCGTTTGCTTGCCCCCATAACATTGGTTGGGTTTACCGCTTTATCTGTAGATACCATCACAAATTTTGACACACCAAACGTATCCGCTGCTTCAGCAACATTTTTCGTACCGATGATATTATTTTTTACAGCTTCATGTGGATTATATTCCATCAGAGGAACATGTTTATGCGCTGCTGCATGGTAAATAATAGAAGGATGATACTCCTGAACAATATTAAAAATACGCTCTCTATCTTGAATGTCACCTATAATAGGAATAACTTCTGTATCGTATTGTTCTAAGGTTGTTTTTAATTCCATATCAATGTTATAAATACTAAACTCCCCATGCCCAACAAGTAACAGTTTTTTTGGTGAGAAACGCATCAGCTGACGACAGATTTCTGAACCAATCGACCCGCCCGCCCCTGTCACCATTACTGTTGTTCCTGTTACATATTCAGAGATGGCACCAATATCTAATTTAACTGGAGCTCTTCCTAATAAGTCCTCTACCTCAACATTTTTTAGATGGCTGACAGAAATTTTCCCTGTCATTAAGTCTTCAATTCTTGGAAGCAGCTGTACAGACGCTCCAGTTTCATTACATCGATTAATCAACTTCTTTAAAGCTCCATTATGTAATGAAGGTATTGCAATAACAATATGCTCAATCTGCATTTTTCCTACAGTTTCCGGGATATCTTTAGTCATTCCAATAACTGGCAAGCTAAGTATCTCCATCTTTTGTTTTGTTAAATCATCATCGATAAAGGCTACTGGATAAAGTTCTGCTGTCTCACTTTCATTTTGTAATTGACGAGCAATCATCACCCCGGCAGCTCCAGCACCAATAATTAAGGTTCGTTTTTGGAGCTCCGTTTTTTTACTAATATTGCTATCCCTTGTCAATCGCCATACAAAACGAGATCCTCCAATTAAAACAATATGCAGAAGCCATGTTACGATTAATGCCCGTCGATAAATTTGGTCATTGACAAGGAACTGAACAGCACCAACTGAAATAATTGTAAATGTTACAGCCTTTACGATCGCAATCAATTCCCTTATACTAGCATAAGACCAAATTTTATGATATAACTTAAAAATAAAAGCAAATATATGATGAAAGATTAAGAATGCAATCGCACTAAACCAAAGTTCATTTGTTAAGAAGTTATCCGGATAAGATGGATAGACCACCCAAAAAGCAATGAATATAGATGAAGTTACTATTAGTGAGTCCAGTAATATCAACATTGCTAACCTTTTTTTGTAAGTCATTTGGGATAACTCTCCCTTCTTTAATTTGTTTCTGTATAGAAACTTTATATATGCTAAGCAGAATTATTTCTTTAGAATAACCCTAAGAACTTTTTCTTTTTTGGCAAGCTCGGTTCCATACGATTCACATTTTTATTATTTATGAGCAGCTGGCTATTTTCTTGAAACAGATAGACAAAATCAGAACCATAGTTTTTTTTGACAGCATCAAATGCTTCATCCATCACAAACCTTCGTGATTTTACATTATGTGCATCAGATGCAATAAAATGGGTCTGGTTACATTCAATCAGCTGCTCTGCATATTTTTTTATATCCTTGCCAAACTTACCTATTAAACTTGCAGCAGTAACTTGGCTCAATGCTCCATTTTTCACAAAATCATATAGCAGATTAGGATTTTCCAGTAATTCCTGATTGCGTTCGGGATGAACAATCACAGGTGTATATCCCTTCATTTGAATATCAAAAAGTACCTGCTTTGCGTATCGTGGTACACTCGCTGAAGGGAATTCAATAAAAAGAAATTTGGTTTCATTTAAGGAAAGAATCTCATCATCTTCTATACCTTGTAAGATTTCACCATATATTCTTGTTTCCTGACCAGGCAATACTTCTAAAGGAATACCTTCGTTCCCGAATAATTCATTTAAGATAGAGACACTACGAAGAACAGATGCCTTATCATTAAAATAGGATCCATTATTATGATGCGGTGTTGCAATGATTGTCTGGATACCTTGCTCTACAGCCTGCTTAGCCATGGCAATACTATCTTCTTCCGATTTTGCTCCATCATCTACACCTGGTAAAATATGTGTGTGTATATCTATCATTATTTTTCTCTCCCAACATCGATAAATGAAACGTTTTTCCTATAAATACTCATTCTATTTAGTTGAATTATATCTTATGCACTAAGTAATCACAATGTACGTTTTCGCACACGCCCTTGCGCTTCAAGCTATAAACAGCTACCCAATTTCAATAAAAAGAGCTCTTTTAAAAGAACTCTTTTTATTTTCAGTTGCCATAGTAATAATAATAATTTGCTTCTTTTTTATCTCTATCATTTAAGACAACACCGAGAACATTCGCATGGACTGATTCCAATGCTTCTAATGCCTGCTTCGCTGCATCATTCTCTGTTTTTTTGCTGCGGACAACCAAGATGGCACCATCTACATAATTAGATAGAATTTGCGCATCTGTTACAGCCAGTACCGGGGGCATATCAAAAATAACCATATCATATTTTTGTTTTGCTGCTTCGATAAAAGCCTGCATTCTTCTTGAACCTAACAGCTCAGATGGATTTGGCGGTATTGGACCACAGGAAATGACATCTAAATTAGTAATGTCCGAGGATTCCACCGTCTCTTCCAATGTCGTTTCACCTACTAAAATATTACTTAGTCCACGCAAATTATCTAAACGGAAGGTATAGTGAATCGTCGGCTTCCGTAAATCAGCGTCAATTAACAAAACCTTCTTTCCCTGCTGTGCATACACAACAGCTAAATTTGCCGTTGTCATAGACTTTCCTTCTGCAGGTCCGGCAGAAGTTAAGAGCATACTTGTTATTTCATTATCTACAGATGCAAATTGTAAATTTGTTCTGACCGTACGGTATTGCTCCGAAATCGGGGATCGGGGATTCGTATGCGTAATTAAATGCCGCATTTTGCTTCCTAAGTTAAACTGTTTTTTTCGCGCCATTTAAAGCTCTCCTTCCTGTCGTCCCAGTTTGTTCTAAATCTGTACGTTGATGCGCCTGAATATCATTTTCATCGACATGAGAGATAACTCCAAGTACTGGTACTCCTAATTGTTTTATAATATCCTGTTCCGTTTTAATAGTATTATCTAAATACTCCAGTAAGAATGCAATTACTACACCAAGCATAGCTCCAAGTACGATACCAATTGCAATATTTAGGATTGGATTCGGGGCAACCGGGGATGGGTTCGCAACTAATTCTGCGTGTGTTAAGATAGCAACATTATCTACATTCATAATGCCTGGAATCTCTTCTTGAAATATTTCTACGGTGGTATTGGCAATATTCACTGCTTGTGCTGGGTTTTCATCTGTTGCTGTTACGGTTACTACTTGAGAATTTTCTTCGCTACTGACACTGATTTTATTAGCAAGCTGTCCTGGTGATAAATCCAAGCCAAGTTCATCAATAACCGGCTCTAATATAGCAGCACTGCTAATGATAACATTGTATGTATTTATTATTTCAACGTTTGTTCTTAAATCTTGCTGCGTAAACTGCCCCATCTCTTGTTCCTGCGTTTGATTAACAATAAACTGTGAACTGCTTTGATATGTTGGAGTTAACACAAAATAACTGATAACAGCTGCAATAAAAGCAACACCTAAAATAAATGTCAATATAAGTAGCAGCCGTTTCTTAATAACCTCAGCGATCTCCTTTAAAGATATCGTTTCTTCCATTTCTTTACCTCCGTTACTTATTAAACTCTTGTCTTAAAACCTTACTAAACTTACTTATTATGAAAATAATTGTATCCATTAGAATTTCTATTTTATTGTGTGTGGCTAAAATGAATGACAAATATCCCTTCTAGTTATATACTCATATTAATTTATCACTACAATAATTGACACAGGTGTTTTTACAATAAGTCGAATTATATCATATCGAATGCATTTTACCATATTTTTTTTATTAAGTTTTCGTTACCTCATAACGAAACCGTTAACAGACACTGTTCTGACAAGTTTCGACTCTTTTTTACAATTATATTACAAGTGCTATTAGTTGGCATAACTCCTTAAAATAATAGATTTAGCAAACCTTTACATAAAAACAATTTTTATCAAGTATTTCTCTGATTTTAACTGTTTCAATCTGTTACTGGAATATCACTTATTCCTCCTGATACACTACTTCTCCCCTACAAACAGTATAAGCAATATCCATCTCCTCATTTAATAAAACAAGATCCGCATCCTTCCCAAGCTCAATACTTCCTTTCGTATCAAAAATACCAACTTGCTGCGCCGGATTAACAGCTGTCATCTTTACAATATCCTGTAAAGTCACACCATCTAACTGCAGCATCATTTTCACTGCATCAATCATTGTTAAAATACTTCCCGCAAGTGAACCGTTATCCAATGTGGCCTGTCCGTCTTTTACATAAACAGGCTGCCCGCCAAGCTCGTACTTTCCTTCTTTCAATCCTTTTGCCCGCATAGAATCTGTAATCATAATGATTCGATCCGGTCCAACATTATCAAAAATTAATTGCAGCATTTCTGGTACAACATGAATGCCGTCTGCAATTAATTCTGCACGTAACCCTTCTAATTGAAATGCAGCACCTACTGCTCCAATATCACGATGGTGAATACCGTTCATCGCATTACATAAATGTGTCAGCTGCCTGACTCCTGCATTTGTTGCATGTTTGATCTGCTGAAAGGAAGCGTCTGTATGGCCGGCAGATACATTTACGCCAGATTCAGCTAATGTTTTAATAAATTCACCAGTTTTATCATGCTCAGGAGCCATTGTAATTGTCCGAATCTGTCCGTTTGCATCATCCTGCCATGCTAGAAATTTCGATAGATCTGGTTCTGTAATATATTGCTTCGGCTGTGCTCCTGCTTTGGAAACTTCCACAAATGGACCTTCCAAATGAATACCGACTAGATCCGCTCCTTGTTTTTTTCCATTAGCTGCCCATGCGGCAACATTTTTTAATGCATTTGAAATGTTTTCATCTGATTGGGTAATTGTCGTTGCAAGATAACTGGTCGTTCCTTCTGATGGCAGGTTGTCTGCAAGTGTCTGTAAGGTCTCCGGTGTAGCATCCATCATATCAACACCATAGCCTCCATGAATATGCGCATCAATAAATCCTGGGAGTAACTTTAGTTTATACTTTGCATCAATGACTTTTCCCGAAAATGATAGATCAGCTGCTTCTTCTTGTGTTAGAATTTGTGCTATTTTTCCGTTCTCTATCATAATAGATACTTTTTTCACCATTCCCTGAGGCAAATAGGCTTCTTGAATATTTTTTATAAGTAAAGTTGATTGTCCCATAATCTATACCTCCGTTTTATCTTTTTATAGTTAATAGTTTACTATTATTCATTATAACGTTAACTTTTGAATAAATGTATATTTTGCTTTTATTTCCCGGGAAATGACATAATTTATCGAAATAAATTCATTGAAATGATGTAAGGTGAAATTTTATTCAGTAGAATTTCCTATTCACTTCGTTAGTGAAACTGGGATTACTCCTCTCAAAGCCGTTGTTAGTTAAGTGAAATCGGGCTCATACCAGCAGATAAACTGGGATAAATCAAGCTTCGATTAATCATTTACAAGGTATTTCTATACAGATAATAGATTTATAAACCCTTTAATATCTATTTTTATTTACTAATCCAATACTATTAACTTATATACACATCTATACTTCTATATAAAACCATCCCTCAAATAGTCCTTAAGACTCAACCCGAAGAACATTACAAACATGTTACAATTTTGTCTATCATCTACCATTATTATCTATAAAACGATATAATTCTATAAAGATGTATTTACTGGATTATTTTGCATAGACAGAATGGTAAAAATATTTTTGTCTTATGTTTGTAACTAAATAAACTAGTATTTATACTTCGTTCAAACACTAACAAATCACACTCTAAAAACGATAATAGATAAACATCCGGGAGTAAAATACATCTTTATTGGTTGATAGAATATTGGATTTGTACTTATACCAAGATTTGTTACGTACACAGTTTAGAACTAATTTCTTTATTTTTTATGTACGGGGCAATGCGTTTAGAGATTGACTTTTTCTCTATGCACTCCTCTTTGGTCTCCTTACAAATCATATTCAAACACATCTATAACACCCCATGTATTAAAATCTAAGGAGGAAACACACAAATGGCGAACAAGAAAATCATCTTTTCCGTTACTGCATCTGCAGCAATTGCCTCTGCTCTTGTAGCAACAGACAGTGCTGACGCAGCATCTTACAAAGTAAAAAGCGGCGACAACCTATGGAAAATCGCACAGAGCCAGGGGACTACTGTCTCCAAATTGAAATCTCTTAATAACCTTTCTTCGGATCTTATTTTCCCGAATCAGGTTTTAAAAACATCTGGATCTTCAAGTTCGAATTCAAACTCCAGCTCTAGTTCAAGTTCCAGCTCAAGCTCTAATCGTTCAGGCGGAAGTACATATACAGTAAAGTCTGGTGATACATTAAGCGGTATTGCTTCTCGGCACGGTATTTCTTTAAATAACTTAATGAAGTGGAACAATCTATCTACTACATTAATTTTTCCAGGAAATAAATTAACTGTCAGCAGCAGCGGCTCAAGCAGTAACAGCTCTGGTAGTTCCAACCGCTCTAATTCGAGTTCTGGTTCTGGCTCCAGTTCTTCTGCCAGCACATATACAGTAAAATCCGGAGACAGTCTTTCTAAAATTGCCCGCCAGCATGGTACAACAGTATCTAACTTAAAATCTATCAATAATTTGTCTTCTGATTTAATTATTGTTGGGCAAAAGTTAAGTGTAAATGGGTCCAGCAGTTCCAGCTCTAACTCAAGTTCTTCCGGAAGCAGTTCAAGCAGTAACAGCAGCTCCAGCACAAGCAGCTCATCAGCTAGTGCAGGTTATGATGTGAATACGCTAATCTCAACTGGTAAAAGCCAGCAGGGTAAACCGTATGTATGGGGCGGATCAACTCCAAGCGCCGGTTTTGATTGCAGTGGCTTTATCTATTATGTATATAATCAAGCCGGAAAAAGTATCCCTCGTACAAGTGTAGCAGGATACTATGATCGATCACAGACTGTCAGCAATCCGCAGGTAGGAGATCTCGTGTTCTTCTCTGGAACATATAAGTCCGGCCCTTCCCATATGGGGATCTACCTTGGAAATAATCAGTTCCTGCATGCAGGCTCGTCTACCGGTGTTACGATAACATCTCTGGATAACTCTTACTGGAGCGCTCATTTCGATAGCTTTAAACGCTTCTATTAATTCTATTTACAAAGTGAAAAAAATCTGTACCTTGTCGTTCTAAAAAGAACCCTTGGTACAGATTTTTATATTGATCCAATACTGTTATAAGAAAAGATATTTGGCTCTATCCCTCTCAGAGATACCTTTCCTTCCGCTTATACTACTCTCTATCTTTCTCTATTTCAATTTCCTCTTTCCCTAATATCCGATAATTCATTTCTTTTTCCGGGATGCTGTTAAAATCCTTTCTTTTTATCAGATAAAAGACAAGCCCCAATATAATCCATATCGCTAATGAAATTCTGGACTCCGCTCCCAAAAAGGCCGGTGAGCCTGGAATTAACAAGAGTGCCAAGAATACGACACTTGCAACCATTCCTAGGAAAGACAAGATTTTTTTACCTGGGGCTACAATATGCCGTTTTTCGTTAAAGGTCTGATCCTTCTTCATTTTAAATAAAGTAAACCCTGCATAACATGTATATAAATAAGCGATGGTTACACCAATAGATGACATATCCACTACCCATAGTAAAGCTTCTCTTCCAAACCATGGTGCTGCCATAGAAATGATGACCGCAAATATAATGCCTACATAAGGAGTATTATATTTGGGATGCAGCTTTCCAAAGCTTTTAGGCAGTATACTCGCACGGGCCATGGAAAGCATCAACCGGCTGGAGGAAATAATAAAGCCATTTAAGCCTGTGAATATTCCCATTGCCAGAGCTACAGCAAGAATCGCCATTCCCAGAGGTCCGAGCAGTTCCTGAATGATATAGCCTGTTCCCCAGATATGCCCTTCTGCAGCAACATCTTCCCAGGGTCTGACCATTGCTGTAACAATAATCATCAAGCTGTACAATGCAGCGGCTGCTAAAATAGCAAAAACAATCAGACTGAATGCTTTTTTCGCAGGGAAATTAAACTCTTCTGCCGTCTGCGGAACATTATCAAATCCGACATATGCCCAAGGCGCAATCGCTACAATGGAAATGATGGCGGCAATCGCTGTCGTGTCACTAGGAAACATGGGCGTAATATTTTGCAAGCCTGCGCTCGGCTGAATTCCAACAAGTAATAATAACGCAAAAATAGCACCAATCATAATGACACAAAAAATAAATTGAATCCTTCCTGATAAACTGGAGCCTCTCAAATTGGAAACACCAAATAGAATAAGAATCAATGTTGCAACAATGATTTCTGTTAAATAGACATCCCAGCCAGCGACTTGATATAAAGGCAGGTTCTCAATAACACGCGGGAAAATAAATTTAATCATGAGTGCAAATGCCGATGCATTTAACGCTACAATGCAAATATATCCTAATGTAAGGAACCATCCAGAAATAAAAGCATGCGTCCTTCCTAGGCTGATATATGCATATGCAAAGCCGCCGCCTGATACCGGAAAGCTTTTAATAAGGAATCCAAAGCTTACAGCAATTAACAGCATTAATAAAGCGCCAATAAAGAAACCGATAATAACGCCTAATGGCCCTGCCGACTCCATCCAGGTAATCGGCTGTACAAATGCCCCCCAGCCAATCGCTGACCCTAAAGCAAGTGCCCATACCCAATGCGGTTTAAGCGTTTTTTGCAATGTTTCTCTGTTCTCTTTCATATGTGAGCTCCTTTTTCTTTGCCATTTTTAGAAAAAATTCAAACTTTGATAATGTATAACTTTACATGAAAAAAATCATTTCGACAACAAAATAAACTAATTATTTACAATTATCATCCTTATTCTTGCTGAATAATTATTTCAATACTTTTTTTAACAAAACCTGTCATTTCTTTTACTTGACAAATGCAGCATTCTGTTTCTCATTTCAAAAATGGTACTTCAAATCGTCTTTATTTATGGTAAAATTGATTGTAGATTATGCGTAAAACAAGTGAACAAGGGGAGAGAAGATTCCATGATTGTAGGATTAATGCAGCCTTTTAAAGAACCAACAGACCTTGCAAAAGAGATATCTATTGAAGCAAAATCAAAAGGAATCAGCATTCTGTATATGAACCCAAGCGATATTAACGAAGATAACCATACTGCATCCGGATTGATTTTAGATGGAGATACTTGGGAAATGGCAGAAAGAAATATCCCTGAGATTATTGATGTTTCTGCTTTTTGCTTGAAATACAAACAAAAAATCAGCTATTTGCAAGAGCGTGCTTATTTAACAGAGGACGGAAAAAATAAAATCTCCAAGGAAAGTGTACAGAAAATGCTGGAAGAGGATTTACACTTCCAAAAGCATGCGATTCCAACAGCCAGATGTAAGACATTCTCGATTATTAAAGGCTTCTTAATGAAATATGGCGAAGTGATGGTAAAGCCAGTCTATAGTCCACCAGGAGAAAACGTTTATAAAATTTCTCAGGTAGATAAAGATGCATTTGTAGTCTGCCACCAGAATTCCAGTGCAGAAATGACCATGAAAGAGACTTTCGCGTATTTTCAGGATATTATTTCTAAACACAAATATATTGTCCAAAAATATATTCCTTCCGAAACAGAACAAGGGGAACCATTTAATTGCCACATTCATTTGGAGAAAAATAAAGAAGGTCACTGGGTCATAGTGAAAAAATATATTCGAGTAGGAACAGCACAGCAGATCTCGCCCAATAATCAGCACGAAGCCGCCACATTTGATACCGATGTATTTTTAAAACAAACATTTAAAGAGGATACTGCAATGATAGATGATTATCTTGATTCGTTTGCATTAAATATCGCAAAGAAGATAGAAAAAACACGCAAAAAAGAATTAGCAACACTAGGTCTTGATATCGGCATTGATAAAAACCAGAACCTCTTCCTTTTCGAATCAAACAGTGCTCCAGATGCTTCTTTACTGAAGGAAGAAGCCGCTAGGTTACGTACAGATTATTATACTTATTTATTAGATCAAAATACAAAACGCATTCCAAAAGAATTAGCTTAAAGTCCATTATGATCCATTAGCCCTGTTTCATAAGGCAGTGTATATAAATTCTTCTTAAGATGCCAGGAATCCAACTTTACTTAAATCATATTGCGCAATTTCTGGCATCTATAAGAAAACTTGGCAAGCCAAGCCTGAAAGGCGGAGGATTGCCTTAGTTGGGACTGGAACTGGAACTGGAACTGCGATTACTCGTCCCACCGAAGAGCTTTTGCGATTACTCGTCCCACCGAAAATCATTGCACTTATACTTTTTTCCTTAGCTTCTTTATACTTCAAAATAAAACCTCATCAAACCACCCTACCCGTTCTTCCTATCGAAAAAACGTATTTTTTGTAACTCTCGTTTCTTCTTTCTTCTTTTCTTATGTTACTATTACTTTAATAAGCTTTTAGGGGGTGAAAATAATACGTACTGTTATCACCTATGGTACTTTTGATTTATTGCATGTTGGTCATGTGAATTTATTAAAGCGAGCAAAAGAAATGGGGGATTATCTTATCGTAGGATTATCCACCGATGATTTTAATATACTCAAGCATAAGCAGTCTTTTTATTCCTATCCAGACCGAAAAGTTATTCTTGAATCTGTACGTTATGTCGATAAAGTGATCCCTGAGGTATCCTGGGAACAAAAAGAGAAGGATATTTTAAAATATCAGGTCGACACATTCGTTATGGGACATGACTGGACAGGAAAATTTGATGAGCTGAAGTCCTTTTGTGAAGTCATATACCTTCCCCGGACAGATGGTATCTCCTCCACAATTATTAAGGATAACTTAAGAGGAAATTTTTAGATATATGGAGCATATGCAATAGAAAACCTTGTATTTTCTATACTGTCAGCAAAGAATAAAGATGTAACGTAATTGTAAATTTACTAATTGTTCATTCCATAGTAAAATTGAGTGTGGTTTACAAAGAAATCAGTCGATATTTCTTGTAAAAAAAGGAGATTTGTAATGGCAAAACAGAAAAATGTGCAAGCTCGCAGGGTTACACGCAAAAAACGTAAACTCAGAAAAGGGGTCTTAGTCACCTTAATTATTGCAGGCTTGGCTTTACTAAGTGTTGTTGGTTATGGAAGTTATTTATATGTTAAAGCAAATAATGCTGTCACGGGTTCTTTTGAAGATGATGGTCGTGAAAAATCAGATTTAAGAGATTTTGAGGTTGATCCGAATATTGATAATGTTTCTGTCCTTATTATTGGTGTTGATGAAAATGATCATCGGGATAATGCAGAAACCTCCCGTTCAGATACGCTTATGTTAGCGACTTTTAATCGAGATGAAAAAAGCGTTAAATTAGTAAGTATCCCTCGAGATACACTTCTGTATGTTCCGGAAGTAGGCCGCGAGGATAAAATTACACATGCTCATGCCTATGGCGGTCCAAAAGCAACAATTGAAACAGTCGAAAATTTAATGAATATCCCGGTTGATTATTATGTGCGTGTTAATTTCCACGCATTTGTAGATGTGGTGGATGCTATTGGCGGCGTTGATGTGGATGTACCATATGAATTCCAGGAGTCTGATTCCATGGATAAACGAGATTCGATCCATCTTTATCCTGGAAAACAAACGCTTGATGGCGAAGAAGCACTAGCGTTTGCACGAACCCGTAAATTGGACAATGATATTGAACGCGGAAAACGGCAAATGGAAGTGGTTAATGCTGTAGCAAATAAAGCAACCTCGCTCGGATCTGTATTTCGATTCGATGATTTGATTGCAGCTGTCGGCAACAACATGAATACTAATATGACATTCAATGAAATGATGACCTTTATTACATTTGGCACCGGCGGTCTTGATATCGAAAACTTCACCTTAGAGGGTAGTGATTATCAACCAGGCTCCACTTATTATTGGCTGCTTGACGAATTTGCCTTGGAAGAGACCAGAGCTATACTGCAAAATCATTTAGAAATCTCTAATTCCCTTGCTGAAGAAGAAGGGGTAACGAATGAGGCAGAAGGATATCAAGAAGGTGAAGAAACTTACTCAGAAGAAGAAGGTTCTTATGAAGAACAAGGTGAAACTTACCAGGAAGCTCCTGCTCAAGAAGATCCTTATCAAGAAGAAACAGATGAATATAATTCAGATGGAAGTCCTTATTAACAAAAACCTCTTTCCCGGGATTTATTTTGGGAAAGAGGTTTTTTTGTGATTGTCTGGCACTATCAAAAATAAGCCGAAATAACAAGCCTTCTTATTCTTCAATCTCCAGAATAGAAGGCTTTGAAATCATATTTTTATGTTAAACTTAATTCGATTTTCTCTTATTTATTCCACTCTTTTTACTTGCATATAATATGGATCTCCAATTCAAGCTGATGCCACATATAATCGAGAATAGATGTATCCCCAATATGACGATACAAAATACAGCTAAGGAGGTCATCAGCTGTGCATTGTTAACTACAATCGCCATTGCTCCAAAGAACATACTGAACGCATAGATAATCCATACGGATTGTCTATGGGAATAGCCATTTTTTAATAATCGATAGTGAATATGATTTCGATCCGCTACAGAAATTCCTTGTCGATTATGAATTCTCCGGATAATTGCAAGCAGAGTATCAAATACCGGTAACGCAATAACAATAATGGGAATAACAAAGCTAAAGAAGGCTACATTTTTGAATAATCCGAGCATGGATATAACCGCAATCGAATACCCTAAAAATAATGCACCCGTATCTCCCATGAAGATTTTAGCCGGGTGAAAATTAAACACCAAAAATCCGAGTGTGGAGCCGATTAATAGTACAGATAATCCAATAACGACAACACGATAATCCATGATAGCCATAATCAAAATACTGATGAAAGCAATAGTTGACACACCTGCAGCCAGTCCGTCTAATCCATCGATTAAATTAATTGCATTGGCAGCAGCAACAATCCAGAAAATAGTAAGAGCTATGCCGACATATTCTCCCAGGAATACCGTGCCCATAAAAGGTAATGTCAATTTCTCAATGACTAGTCCTGAATAAGCTACAATGGAAGCAGCGACTATTTGACCTAAGAGCTTTGTACCGGGACGAAGGTCAAAAATATCGTCCAGAAGCCCAGTTAATAGCATGATAATCCCACCAATAATAATGGCCGTCATCTGCGGATCTTCCGGCTGCAGATATAAAAAACCTGCGGCAATACCTAGAAAGATGGACAAACCGCCAATACTTGGGACAGCCCTTTGATGTTGCTTTCTTTGATCAGGCTGATCTACCAGATTTAATTTTTTAGACGCCCAGATAATAATTGGTATCGTGATGATTGCTGTCAAAAGTGCGATCAGAAACGCTATTAGCAATTCTGTAACACTCCACATAGTTGTTCACCTGCTTCATTTTAGTCTAGTAAATGATTACCTTCCTATTCTATTACTCTTCTTTCGTTTATTCTATCATAATTCGACGATAACTGTGACAGAAAAACGTAAAAAACACTCGAGCTTCAATTTAGAGAAGGACTCGAGTGTTAAAGTATCTAGCGATATTGCGCGATATTAAATTTAAATACCGGATTATCCAGCATATCATATAATCTCTTTATGTTTGGAACCTGTTTCACAGCCCAGGCAATATCTGTTGCATATTGCGGATAGCCAGGATTTGCAGGATTCCACCTCATTTTGTATAGCGTATTTTGATTATACTGATTGTGAATATAGCTGTTTCCAATAAATCTGGCACCGCCAATGATTGCTTGCTCTGGTGTAAACCAGCCTTCATTGTAAGCTCGAATCGCTCCACCGTTATGGGCATTACCATCCACAGCCCCAATCCCATACATATTATAAGTCGTTCTGATATTTGTAAGGCTGCCTCGATTAGACGCTGTTACAACAACAGGATTTCCACTGCTATTTAAGCCTACTTCAATTCCTCTTGCTAAAGCTGAACTTCCGTTGCCGGTTTCTAATAAAGCATGGGAAATCAAGTAGATCTCGTTAACACTATGCTGTCTGCCTGCCGTTATAAAAGCTGATCCTTTGTCAGCCAGAATTCCTCTACCGCGTAAAACTGTGCTATTTAAAGAAGAAGCTGTTACACCAGCACTGCTGGTCAAGTCTAAGTGCTGGAATATATCATTATTCTCTGGATTCAGATAATTTCTCACATCATCTCTAGTTGGATTTCTCCAAACACTGTAGTTGATTCTGTACCAATCACCTGTAGAACCAACAATAGTGACTGTTGTTCCACTGCTGATCTGTCCATAAATATGACTTGTATTACTTGCTGATGATCGGACATTTACATTAGCAGTCGTTGTTCCCGTAGAACCGGATGCATTCACATAATTCTTATGCACATAAGCCGCACTGTTGCGATACATATCAGTTTGCTGCAGTTGGTTCATTTGGATGTTTAATGCTTGATCGAGTGTTACATTATACGTTTCATGGTTAATTACCCAGCGATTATTGATAGCTTCATCAATAGCTGCTAAAGTTCTTTCATCTGCTATACCATTTACTCTTAAGTTGTTATCTCT
>NZ_VIYG01000012.1 GCF_009389585.1 Oceanobacillus sp. CFH 90083
TTGTTTTGTTCAGTTTTCAAAGAGCAATTTTTAATTTCGTCGTTTTTAGCGACAAGATATAATTTATCATATTTCCACTTTGTTGTCAACACTTTTTTTAATGTTTTTTGAAGCAATTTCGTCTTATTTCGTTTGCTTCCGACAACAAAAATTAATATACCATAGAAATTTAAGAAGGGCAATACTTTTTTACAAAAAAATTACGAAATAGATTACTTTTTTTACATTCCATTTATAAACTATCCTAAAACACTATTATATCGGCTTTCTGCTTCGTTCTATTATAGATAATTCATACCTTTTCGGACTCCGGATTTAAAACTATTTTATAGAGAATGTTTAAGAATCCCCAATGATAAGTGGTAAGTTAATGACATTCTACTAAACAACACAGAAGTCACCACATTACGTGAGAGAGCTCATTCGTAAAAACACGTTGTCTGGATCTTCCTGCTTCTCATTTAATTAATTTTAAACAGGCATGTATCGTAAGCCCATTAACTCAGATTCCATCTCTATCTCCTCCTTTTCTTCCACTGTACATACTGTTATTCTTCCATCTATATTATTTTATTTATGCATCAGCTTCCTTCACTGAGATAACAATTTTCTCGATAGCATAATAAAAGCTTGTACATATCTCCGAAAATACAACATATATATATACTGGAACGAGTTATCTCGCACTACTAATAATGCTTTCCATGTATTTCACTACACCAAAAAGGAGGAACAAAATTGAATCACTTCTATACAATTCGTTTGAACCGGAAGAAAATGATATTAACAGCAGCTATCATGTTAACAGCAGCCATTCTGATTTGGACGCAAACGCCATCTATGATAACTATGTTCACAAAGGATGAGCCGGCCGCTCTTTCAAAGGGAAATGAAAATTTAGAAGATGTTGCAGTCACCTTCAATATCAGCTGGGGAGAAGAGAGGGTAGAGAGTATTCTTGATGTATTAGCAAAAGAAGAGGTCCAAGCTACATTTTTTGTCAGTGGTGAGTGGGCTGAACGACATCCAGATTTATTAGAAGCCATTTCTGAAGGAACACATGAAATTGGATTACTTGGCTACCGCTATAAAAGTTATTTAGATCAAGAACCGGAACAAATAAGAAAGGACTTGCTAAAAGCACAGGAGGTAATGAATAAGCTAGGATATGAAGACATCCAACTTCTTCGCACACCCCACGGTCATTTAAACGAAGAAATTATTGAACTGGCGGAAAATATGCAATTTCAGGTTGTGCATTGGAATGTGAACCCGGATGATTGGGAGAATCCTGGTGTAGAATCTATCGTTGATGAGGTAATGGAGCAGACTGAAAACGGTGATATTATTCTGCTGCACGCTTCTGATAGTGCCAAACAAACTGCTGAAGCTTTAGAAACGGTTCTTCCCGGTTTAAAAAACAAAGGATATGGACTGATTACGATATCAGAAATGATTAATCAGGCAAAAGCAGATACGGAGCTTATTGATTAACCTTTACCGCCATTTGTTCATCCTGCTCTTTCTTTCAATAGACCTTCATTCACAAGCTTAGACTTAAGTCCTTTAAATATAGATGGTCACACAAATATAAACAGCGGGCATCTCTCCTAGTGTGGAGTGATGCCCGCTGTTTATAATATATAAGAAGTTATCTCTGAACTGAAAAAACTTCACAATAAATCAAACCCGATAGAGCCGACTCTGCATTACTTCCATGTTAAGAAAGAAACCAGATTGCTTTATGCCTTTTTCGCTTGCTTCTTTCTCGACTTTGATACGGATTTTTGTTCCTGTTTCCGTTCTTTTTCCACAAAAGGCAGCCGATGAAGTGTTAAAATCTGATATGTATTACATACCAATAATGGAATAACCATTAACCAGGCATAATCCGTACCATCTACCATTAATCCGGGAACCCATTCAACAGTTGTAAAAACAATCATGAAAAATAGTGCTGGAATAAAAGCTGTCGAATTGGTCTCTTTTGTTTTTAACTTTGCAACAATCCATCCAATAACCAGCATCGCTGCAGCAATCAGTATAAACCAATATATCGCCACATCTCCCCCTGCAGCACGATATGGGAAGTAGATAAGATCAAATAAGATAAAAACAATCAGACCAACCTGGACTAAAGGCCAGTACCCCTTAAATAAATTCAGCCCCATCCGATTCACAAATAAATACGCAAAAAAACCTGTCATGCTTATAGCTGCAAATGTCAGACCAAGTACTAAAAAGAAAAGAAATACCCCGAGCAGCTCCAACAAATCAAAAGGAGACATATATGTAAGATATTCCTCTGGCCGTATAAAAAAACTCGCAATTAAGCCAGCAAGACCACCGAGCCAGAATGCTTTCCAAAAGAAATTAACTAATATTTTTGTGTTCAAATTCTTCACCTCCTAAAGAAGTAACCATTCGTATTTTAACATGAAGCGCACCATTTTTCTTCATTGCTGTGTATATTTTGTTAAATTATCAAACATATTAAGGGTATAGATTATGTTCTTCATGTAAGAAAGACAGAGAAACTTGGACCAATCTTTACTGAGAAAAGTACCCATGTTAACAAAAGAAACTGCTGCATTGGGAAGCATATGGCAAACCACTCTATCCTTAACCTGAAAATAAAAAGGTATACTTCTGATTTCATTAAGAAAGGGGGGCGTATGTATGAAACGTCACTTATTCATTATATTTCTAGTCTTATCCATAACTCTGATCTCTGCTTGCGGAAATAATAACGATTCTCGCGAGGCAGAGTATGAAACCACTAAAAAAATGGTTGTTGATATCCTCCAGACAGAGGAGGGTAAAAAAGCATTAAAGGATATACTGGCTGATGACGAGTTACAAGAGCTCGTAATTATCGAATCTGATCAAGTAAAAGATGCGGTAACGAAGGCTTTATCATCTGAAGAAAGTAAAGAAAATTGGAAGAAAATGTTCCAGGACCCTGAGTTCATAAAAACTTATGCACAGTCTATTTCCACAGAGCAAAAAGATTTGATGAAAGACCTGATGAAGGACAGCCAATTTCAAGAGCAAATGATTGAAATATTGAATAACCCCGAAGTGGATGAGCAGATCCTTTCGATTATGACAAGCCAAAAATTTCGTGCCCATCTAGAGAAAACAATTCAAGAAACACTTCAGTCTCCCCTATTTCAAGAAAAAATAGACCAGGCTCTTAAAGAAGCTGCCAAGCAAAATTCATCCGGCGGCAATGGAGAAGGCAACCAAGGTTCCTCGAATAATAACGAAAATGAAAACTCATCCTCATCTCAATAAGGAACCATGTCTTTTTAAAACAAATAGGATGCTGTTCATTTAAACAGCATCCTATTTGTTTACTATCCTATTCCTCTAATTTCGCCACTATTTTTGCGGCAATCTTATGATACTCTTTTCCATTTGGATGATCCTCCTGGTAAACAGATGGAGCAAATTCATCCTCTTCTTCATACGGCTGTTGAAGTGACAATTGACCAAGAACCTTTGTTTTCAGCACATCCGCAAGCTTCTTGCCGCCGCCTTTTCCGAAAACATATTCCTTCTCACCTGTTTTCTTGCTTTCAAAGTACGCCATATTCTCCACAACACCGAGAATCTCATGATCTGTTTTTAGAGCCATTTGTCCTGCACGAGCTGCTACAAAAGCTGCTGTTGGATGCGGTGTTGTCACAATAACCTCTTTACAGGATGGTAAGAGCTCATGCACATCCATGGCAATATCACCTGTTCCTGGCGGTAAATCAAGCAATAGATAATCTAAATCGCCCCATTCTACTTCTGTGAAAAAGCTGTTTAACATTTTGCCAAGCATTGGTCCACGCCAGATAATCGGCGAATTATCTTCCACAAAGAATCCCATGGAAACAACTTTGACACCAAAGCGCTCAACCGGAATAATTTTCTCCCCGCGAACGACTGGTCTTTCTTCTATGCCCATCATATCCGGCACACTAAAACCATAAATATCCGCATCGATAATGCCTACTTTTTTACCCAGGCGCATCAAGGAAACCGCTAAGTTAACGGTTACAGTTGATTTACCAACCCCGCCTTTTCCACTGGCTACGGCGATAAATTTCGTATTGGAAGCACCGCTGATTAACGTTTCTTCTTTTGCTTTTTCCGCTTCAGACTGATACTTCTTCACTGTCTCCTCCGGCAGCTGTTCAAATCGCAATCCAACTGTATTGGCACCATTACGTTTTAAAATGCCAACAATCTCTTGCTGCATCTGCATCTGCTCGCCTGTATTCATTTTGGAAATTCCAATCTTCACACTGATATGCTTTTTCTCTTCCTTAATGGTAACGGATTTAATCGCATCTAATTCCTGCAAGTTTCTATGTAAAAAAGGATCCTTCACAGAGCTCAGTAACTCTATAACCTCTTCTTGTGCTAACATGTTTTCACCATCCTTTATGAGTCTGTCCAATGCCAAGTATAACATAAAACGAAACTTCATTCAGGTGGTTTGCTCTTTAACCGTTTGAATGTTAGCTTGAGTTAATCAGGAGATGTAGTGACCGTTTTTCCCCATACTTATTTACATCCTTCTGCATTATTACTTGGGGAAATTACGGACACTCGTGCTGTGATAAAACGAAACTTCATTCAGGCGGTTTGCTTCAACCTGGCAATTCCCGAAAAAGCAAAGATTATCCATTAGAAAAGGCTTGGAACCAGCCAAGCCTCTTCATTGTAAAATAATTGGCAACCCTTATCTATTCAGCACCTTTTTTACTCGCTTTCTTCTTCCTCCGAATCCTCTGTAACGTAACGCAAAATTCCTTCATATATGCTGGCTGCCATTTGTCGCTGATAGGCATCATCCTTTAATAGCTCCCGCTCCGTCTCATTCGATAAAAATCCAATCTCTACTAATGCTCCAGGAACCTCTGCATGCTTCAACAAATACATTTGATCAATAGCAAGCGGTTGTCTATCCGTATTTTCCAGATTACGAATAATTTCTTCCTGAATCATGGTGGCCAGATGCTCTCCCTCCCTAAATTTCGGATAATAGAAGGTCTGAGCGCCATGCCACCTGGAATCAGGCAATGCATTTAAATGAATGGAGATAAAAAATTCAGCTTCTTTCTCATGAATAAACGCTAATCGATTCCGTATATCCTCAGATTTACGATTAGCCAGACCACTTGTCCCCTCTGCAGCTAAATCAACATCCTCCTCACGGGTTAAATGAACAATTGCCCCATGCTGCATCAAGTATGATTGAACCATTTTAGATACAGAGAGCGCAATATCCTTTTCTACGGTGCCGTCTGAACCGACTGCACCACCGTCTGGTCCGCCATGTCCGGGATCAATCACAATTACTTTTCCGTTTAATGGAAGCGACCAAGTAGAATTAGAAGAATTAATTGCTTCTTTCGTGGGATACTGTAATAAGAAAATAAGTATGAACAAGCCAAGAAACCAAAATGCCAGCTTCTTATTTTTTGACATATCGCTTCGTCCCTTTCGTTCCCATCTTTAGGGGGTATATTTTTATTGTGCCTATTTCTGCTGGAGCCGGACTCTCAAAAGCACCTTTTATTACAAAGCTTTTTCTTACAGCATGTACAACTCTAAAAAATATAAACAGCAAAAGCCTTCTATTAAAAATTTATGGGCTCATTGCTAGGTTTATGACTTATCTTTTGTAGTATGCTAAAATAAAAATAAATGTTTTAAATTGAGTGTTCAAAAAGGGCGATAAAAAGGACCAAGAAGTTCAAGGCGACGTCATTTTTACGAACGGAGCGTATGGTTTTAAATACGTGAGTATCGGAAAAATGACGTCAACGCAGAAATTCGCCGTGTCATTTTTGTTGGGCTTTTTGAATTTCCTCTAAACTATTTCTCATGTGATATTGTATATTTAGGAATAATCATTCGGAGGTATTATTATGGCGGATTGGATATTAATTTTATTAGGTATTGGCGCTGTTCTGATCGGGGTAGGTTTACTGGCAGTAGCTGCTTTTCTTTTTGTAAAGCTGGGAGGAGCAGGCAAGCTTATTGCCAGTGCACAAAAAACAACGGATCAGCTGCCCGAGCAGATAGAAGGCATCACCTCGCAAATAACAGATATCCTGCAAACAGGGAATAAAACATTACAGCAGGTGAATCAACAAATGAAGGAATTATCTCCTTTATTCTATTTAATTGGTGATGCAGGACGAGCTACCCATAACATGTCATCATCTGTACTTAAAACAGCAAATCAATTACAGGAGACAACCGAAGAAGCGAATATGACAATAGCAAATAAAAATTTGCAGGGCATTTATGGCTTAGCAACTATTGGTTATTTCCTTGTCAAACGAAATAAAAAATAAACCCGACCTAAAAAAATCGCTTGGAACTTTTATTCCAAGCGATTTTTTTAATGCTCTTCTGCTATTTTATTTTCAACTTCCTGACGTATTTCCTGAAGCTCTGTCGATTTTTGAAAGCCGTCCTGATAAAGGCGCTGTTCAAAATCACGCAGACGGGTTAATAATGATGTATTCTCTTCTAAATTTCTTTTCTTTTCCACATAGGAGCTTGCTGCCCAGCCTAATACTGCACCAGCAATCGAACTGATAACAATCCCTGTCTGATATCCTTTATTGTTCATGGGTGTATGCTCGTTTCTCACGTTTTAGCTCCCGCTTTTTCTTTAACCAGTAATAACCAAGAGCCACTCCACCATATACGCCGCCTAAGTTATTTTTACCGGAAATCTCCTGACCGGCTTCTGTTTTTGTCTTCACAGAATCCGTTACGTCCACTAAGGAAGAAGATAGCTTCCTTGTTGCATTACCAACATCACCAACAATATAAAATAATGGGCTTAATTGCTCCATTTTATCATTTATATCTGCTAGAGCCTGATTACTTTCATGAATAATACTCGTTGTCTCTTTGACAATCCCGTCCAATTGTTCTGGTAACTGCTGGACAGTCTTATCAACGCCGCTTAATACACTTGCTAAGTTATTTAATAAATGACCAATGAAAATAGCTAAAATAACGCATGCGACTCCAATGATAATGACGCCGATTCCGATTAATGTCATTTTACTTCCTCCTTCTCGCTGACTTTATTTGTTTTACTTGTCTGATAGGTTTTATAAATTTGTATCGCTGCTTCACTCCAGGTGATTCCTTTCATCGCCAGATTTAATTTTTTCTCCAGCTGGGCATCATCCAATGCCTGCCGCTTCACTTTATAAGCTTCATGGAGGCTCTGGACAGAGGTACCCACGTCTTCTAAAGAACCGAAGACACTGTCTGTAGCTTGCAGTTTCTCTTGTGTATCATCGATTAAATGACCGACCTCTTGTAAGGATGTCGAAATTTCTGGTGTGATATGGTTCATGTCTTCTTCCATTTTCACGACTGACCGCCCAAGCGAACGAATGTTGTAGGTAAGCCGATTTAACGTAAAAGCTATATAACAACAAACGACAGCAAACGCAATTGCAATAAGTAAAATCCCTATGGAAATAATAGGCATATGTAAAAATCCCTCCTTTTTCATTGCATGTTCAAAAGGATAAAATGGACTGGCCATTTCATTCAAGCATTTGCCCGCATCTCTTTCATACATCCATTTTTAACCGGACTTTTTGAACAGCCTCTATAAACAATATTATACCACCTGATAAAATAAATAAAACGTTTCTTTTCTATAATAATGGAAAACCTCACATTCGCCAAACCTTGACTGACTGATATCTTTGTTATACTTATGCAGTCTGAAAGAATGTATAAGTCAAGATTATATCTTCTGACTTTCGGGTAAAGAGTTCATATACCGTATATTTATTTCATTTTTTTGGAGTTCTCTCTAAAATGGGAAAGGTATCAAAAATTTTTATTGGAGGCGACTATGGGTATCAAACAATTCTTTAAGGATTTTATGAAACGTTTTTCCGAAAATAATACGACATTACTTGCAGCTGCACTTGCTTATTATTTTCTATTAGCCGTCTTCCCGCTTCTTATCGTCGGCTTTGCAATTATTCCTTATTTTAACATAAGTCCGGATGATGCTGTCGGGTTTATCGGTTCCATCTTACCACAGGAACTTGCAACGACCTTTGAAGAAAATATCATCAACCTGGTTGAAACGCCCCGTGGCGGACTGTTAACGGTCGGAATTTTGGGGACAATCTGGTCTGCTTCAAACGGGATTAACGCATTTATTCAAGTATCAAATCAGGCTTTTGAAGTGGCAGAAACAAGGTCATTTATCAAGGCTCGCGGAATAGCTGTCCTGTTGACGATTGGGGTACTTTTAGCTGCCATTTCATCGATTATTCTGCTTGTATTTGGGGATACAATTGTCAGTTTCTTAATTTCCTTTGCCGGCATCAGTGAAGGCACGGGAATTATCCTGCAAATATCACGCTTAGTGATGGTCATTATTATTGTTACTATTATTTTACTGGGGCTGTATCGTTTTGCCCCAAACAAACATCTCCCTTTCAAGCATATTCTGCCCGGGACACTAACAGCAAGTATTCTATGGCTGGTAAGCTCGTTTGCTTTCTCCATTTATGTATCTAACTTTGGCAATTATTCAGCGACGTATGGAAGCCTTGGCGGAATTATCATCCTGATGGTCTGGTTCTTCCTAACTGGCGTCATCCTTCTGGTGGGGGCACTGCTTAACAGTATGTATCATCAGAAAAAAATAGATGATTCCACAGCGGCAAGAAAAGAAACAGCAAGTGCTAACGAAAAATAAGGTTAATAAACCAAAGCCTTCCTTCTTGATATGAAGACAGGGCTTTGGTTTTTAATTGTTACCGTTAGACTATTTAGAAAAAATCTGCAAGATACGGATGTCTTTTTTTAGGGATATAGGCATCCAGCTTCACGATATTCTCTAAATCACCGGAAATAAATGCTTGGCTGTAGAGCTGCTCCAACGTTTGCTTTCCTAATAAAATCATTGCTAATTGTTGAATCGTCAACGATGCAGTCACATTCTGTCCTGCCATATCTGCTGTTTTTTCCACATGATGTGAGCCGTTTTGAAAATGAATATGATAAACCCCGCTATTCTCTCCAAAAACAGCATCTTCCACTTTGATTATATACGTTTCTTCCTTTTCCGATAATATTTGGAATGGATATACCTTCAAAAAGGCTTCTGCATCTACAATTCTTGTCATAAAATATGGCTTTTGCTCCTGCTTTACGCTTGGCTCTTCCAAAAAGAGCGGAAGTAAATCGTCATCCGGGAGTGTCATGTGTACTTCCTTTGCCATTGAATCATGGTTCGCTATAAATTGCAGCAGACGCTTTTTACTATCCGGGGTAACCGCTGCCCATTCATCAATGTCCACCTTCCCGCCTTTTACCTTATAACGCAAATACCCATCTGCATTCCCGCCATCATCATAACTAATGACTGTAATGAGCTCTTCTTTACTGAAAACCTTATATTTCCACCAATGATCATCACGGACAAGCATTCCTGTATATTGCTCGGTATAGGCCTGATAAACCTCCTTTAAGATCGCTTCTTCATCCTTTTTCATGCGCCGCACATAACCTGTTACATCCTTAAATTTGGGTATGTGCTCCATTGGAATGGTAAACTGCATTTCATTGATGGTCATTTCCCAGCCAAATTTCCGGTAAAACGGTACACTAAATGGTGCTAAATACGAAATAAGGCAGCCTGCTTTTTTCATTTCGCCAATAGCATGGGTAAGCAGCTGCCGTACAGCTCCATTCCGCCGGTATTCCGGCCATGTCGCAACAGAGGCAATACCTCCCATTTTCATAACCTGACCATGAATACGTGTTTCCAGTGGAATCAGATGTACCTTAGCAGCCAGATTTTCTCCTTCCAGCCAGCCCCAAACTGTTTCATTTTGCTTTTCTTTCTTTTTCTTCTCGACTTGTTCTGGAGTTAGCTTAACCTGAAAGGCAAAAGCGGATAACTCATAAATTTCATCATTCGTTACTGGAATTTGTTTAATCATAACCATCCTCCTCTTTTGGTAAAGCGATTTTATTTCTTCTGCTGCCGGTACAGATCCATCGATTTATACCCTTGCGACAGAATATCAAGCATTTGCTGTTTACGCTTGTCACGTGTCTTTTGCTGTTTCGCAGAGAAAAGATAGCGCGCCCAATCTTTTTGATAACCTGGTGTCAGGCTCTGGTAAAATGCAAGCACCTCTGGATCATCAGCTAATAATGCTTCAATATCTTTTACATTATCAGTATAATCACCCACACGCTGACTTGCTGAAACAGACTTTTTCTTGGCTTTCCGCTTCTCGTGCTTTAAGCCAATAACCGTAAATACGTCATCCATTCGTACCATACGAGAGAACTTCAAATCACTTCCTGCCACATAACCTTCTTCGTCAACTGCCATAGCTGGAAAAATCTCATCCCTATGGATATATGTGTTATATCGGGTATTTCCTTTTTTGGGATAAGCAAAGAATAAGTATCCTTTTGGAAGCAATAATTGACGTTCTATTATTTGATTCGTATGTGCAACCATTTCATCCAGGGTTTCTACAAAAATAAAAATGGCGTCATGCTCCTGCTGAAGCGATTGCACTTGTGCTGCGAATACATCATAGTCACTCGGCTGATTGAGAACAGCCATGTTTGTGTATTTTTTGAGATTTAATTTATCGACGATTGACATGATTTTCACTCCTCATCATTAATTAATTTCTTTTCTAACTTTAACAAATCGGCAAGAAAAGGAACCAGTGTATTCAATGGATTTATAATCGGCTTAGAGGTTTTATTCTCCACTTGCTGCGATGCATCCACCATAGATAATTGAGCAACAGAAATAACTTTATGTTCATCTTTCATGATTTGCTTTAAAAACGCAGAAATTTTTTTATCGTATTCTTCTTTTAATCCTTGCATGATTAATTCAAAAGCATGATTCACAACAATTACCTCTAAGTTTAAGGATTTTTGATGATGTGCAGCATGCTGTTTAAGACGCTCCATCGTTCCAGCAACTGTTGCAGGATTTGTAAAAAGAATCGACTGAGGGCGCTGGACATTGCAAATGGCATCAAAGAAAGGTTCATCGATTTTAATAATTGGTACGGGCAGTGAAAGCTGATCTTCGTTCAGTATGGCAATATAGTTTGTACAAGTAATAAGGATAGCATCCACATCACATTGAGCAATCCACTCTATTTGCTCCTTCACCTTACGTCTGGCATCTGATTCCTGGAATGTTTCATCTGCGGTAACATGATACATTAATGCTGGATCAACAAAATGAATGAGTTCCATGTTAAATGCAGAGAATGCACGATTGATATATTCTATATTTGAATAGTGAGCGTGCAAGCACCCTAATCTTTTTCTCAACTTGATTCCACCTCTGACACTTTTCTGATTGTTTTATCAATAGGTATTGCTGATTGTCCCGAATTCTAATAAAAAGCCCCAGAATCAAAAGTCATTGACCCCGGGACATTTTTTTATTATTAATTACAGAAATCTTCCTTACAACACGATTAGAACCACTGTGAGTGGAAAACACCATCTTTATCCTTACGCTCATACGTATGCGCACCGAAATAATCACGCTGTGCCTGGATTAAGTTAGCTGGCAGGTTTTCTGAACGGTAGCTGTCATAGTAAGCAATTGCACTTGCAAATGTTGGAACAGCCACACCCTGCTGCACTGCTAAGGAAACCACCTTACGAAGGGACGCTTGATATCCTTCTACAATCTCTTTGAAATAAGGGTCCAGCATAAGATTTGGCAAATCTGCATCTCGATCATACGCATCTTTAATTTTTTGCAGGAAGTTTGCACGGATAATACATCCACCGCGCCAGATCATGGCGATATCTCCATATTTCAAGTTCCAGTTATTTTCTTCAGATGCCGCACGCATTTGTGCAAACCCTTGTGCATAAGAGACGATTTTACTCATGTAAAGCGCTTGGCGAATTGCTTCAATCAGCTCTTCTTTGCTCTCAGAGACATCTGCTTGAGCAGGACCTGAAAATACCTTACTTGCTTGCACACGCTCTTCTTTTAAGGAAGAAATAAAGCGTGCAAATACGGACTCTGTGATTAATGGAAGCGGCACACCTAAATCAAGTGCATTTTTACTTGTCCATTTTCCAGTACCTTTTTGACCTGCTTTATCAAGAATTACTTCTACTAATGGCTTGCCTGTTTCATCATCTGTTTTCGTGAAAATATTTGCTGTAATTTCAATCAGGAAGCTGTCCAGTTCTCCTTTATTCCATTCTTTAAATACTTCATGCAATTCTTTTGCATCCAAGCCGACAACATTCTTCATTAAATCGTATGCTTCTGCAATTAGCTGCATATCCCCATACTCAATACCATTATGGACCATTTTGACAAAATGTCCGGCACCATTTGGACCAATATAAGTAACACATGGATCACCATCTACTTTGGCAGAAATGGCTTCAAAGATTGGTGCCACAAGGTCATATGCTTCTTTTTGTCCGCCAGGCATCATAGAAGGTCCTTTTAAAGCTCCTTCTTCCCCGCCGGATACACCCGTTCCAATGAAATGAATACCTGTCTTATCTAATTCTTCATTACGGCGCATCGTATCTTCATAGAGTGTATTTCCACCATCGATTAAGATATCGCCATCCTCTAAGTATGGCTGCAGAGAAGCAATCGTTGCATCTGTCGCAGGACCAGCTTTCACCATAAGCATAATGCGGCGGGGCTTTTCAAGGGATTGTACAAATTCTTCTATCGTTTTGGCACCATAGAAATTTTTCCCTTTTGCCTCGTTTGCCATAAAATCTTCTGTCTTCTCATATGAACGATTAAAAACAGATACCGCAAATCCCCGGCTCTCTATATTTAATGCGATATTTTTTCCCATTACAGCTAAGCCAATAACACCAATTTCTTGCTTCATATATACTCGTTCCTCTCTGCCTAATAATTTAAAAATAAACCTTTTCTTATTATAACGGATTTTTTCTATAGAAACCAATCTTCATGATATTTTTTCAACGAATAAAGCAGAAATTTTGTGAAAATACGTTCATTTTAAGTGGAAGTAAGCAAAAATTGTGTTTTATGTCTTTTAAAATGAACGTAGTATCCCTTATATTTTGATAGCAATCATGCCATTATTTATGAAAATAGATATATTTGCTGACTAAGTAAAAAACATCAACTCACAGCATCACATACTGCGAATCGATGTTTTTTTAAATCTACTTTTTATCTACAGCCGCAATGCCCTTTCGGAGGACATGGCGGACAAGGATGATGCGGCTTTCCGCACATAACATGCTGCTCTTGAATGTTATTTACAACGGATTCTGTATGTGGGAAGTAGTGCTTGTGTGTTGTCATATGCTGATTAACATTTGTTGTATGGCTGGGGTGAATATGCTTTACTTCGGTATTGGAGATATTTGTTTTTACAAATTGCTTTGTCGGCGATACTTGTGTTGGACCTTGTTGTGTAGGCGATACTTGCGGAGGACAGTATTCCGGCTGCATCTGTTGCATTGGCATCTGATGTGACATATTATGGCAATTTCCATTCATAGAAGCTCCTTGTACCTGTTGATTTCCCCAGCCTTGATTAAATTGTCCTTGATGATGCTTACTACCTCTCATCGTAAAGGACCTCCCTTCTTTTTCTTCAGCCTTCTCTATAGACTATGTACACTCATCATACTCGGTTTGATATAAAAACCTATTTTTATGTGAATTTACCCTGAGATAATGGAATATAGGCAGCTGTTTGATTTTATTTAGTAATCTCAAAAAATGCTCTTGCCTGTTAGAATATACTTACAGACAAGAGCAGATATAAAAACATTCTAAATTATTTTAGTTTGATACTAGCTTTTTCTAATCAAGTTACAGTTATTATTTTTTGATTAAAACGCTTAGCTATTTCTTTCCCAATTTCAATCGAGCATGTAGCAGCGGGAGACGGTGCATTCAATACATGCAGGCTGTACGCATTTTCTTCAAAATAAAAATCATCCAGCATTGTTCCGTCCGGCTTCATCGCTTGTGCACGTACCCCGGCTTCCATCGGCTTGATATCCTCTGCATTTAAGGAAGGAATTAATTTTTGCGCTTCTTTAACAAATGCTTTTTTATTAAATGAACGGTAATATTCACCAATTGCTTCCTTAATATTTTTTAAGCCCATTCGATAAAGACCAGGAAAGGTTAGGATTTGTGATGTTTCTTTCAGATTAAAGCCGATTTTCTGGTACGCTTCTTTCTTAAATCCCAGCACTGCATTGGGACCTACATCTACACCGCCGCCAATCATATTTGTAAAATGCACACCCAAGAATGGCAAATCAGGGTTGGGTACTGGATAAATGAGCGTCTTTACATAATGTTCAATACGCTCGTCCAATTCAAAATATTCACCTCGAAATGGAATAATTTGAACATCTGTTTTGATATTAGCCATGCGGGCCAGCTTATCACTATATAGTCCGGCGCAATTAATCAAATAATTTGCTTCAAAATTCTCCTGGCTGGTCACTACAGTTATTTTTTCTTTCTCAATTTGTATATCTTTTACTTCATTATGTAAATGCAGCTCCCCGCCATTCTCTATGAAAAGCTCTCCATACTTTTCGGTAACTTTTTTAAAATCAACAATTCCGGTATTTTTGACATGTATTCCGCCAACTGTATTTACAAATGGTTCTATTTCTTTAACCTCATTACCGGTTAAGAGCTCTACATCTAAATCATTTTCTATTCCTCTTTCATATAACTTATTCATATTCGCAAGCTCGGACTCGCTGGTAGCCACAATCACTTTTCCACATCGATTGTAATCTATATGATGCTCCTCGCAGAATTCCACCATGGATTTGGAGCCGTTTCGGGCAAATCTTGCTTTGTAGGATCCCGGTTTATAATAGATGCCTGAATGAATCACACCGCTATTATGCCCTGTCTGATGCTTCGCTACCTCCGACTCTTTATCTACGACTACAATTTTTTTATCTTTATGCACTTTTGATAGCTGGTAAGCGGTGCTTAAGCCAATAATCCCTGCTCCAACAATTAGTATATCTACTTTCACTGTACTCCCCTCCTGCCTCTTCTTAATTTATTTCAATACCGCAGGCTTCTGCGACTACTTCCACAATATGCTTCACTGAAATCGCGTCAGATAGGCCTTCTCTTTCTACACCTAACTGCATTTGAATATGACAACCAGGATTGGAAGTAATGATTAATTCCGGTCTTGCTGTTTTAACGTTTTTCATCTTCATGTCTAAAATTTGCATCGATTCCTCGAAATGCAGGATATTATAAACTCCTGCTGACCCGCAGCAGAGTGCTTTATCCTTTAATTCCATATAGTTTAGACCGGGAATACTTTTAATTATTTTCAAGGGGTCCTCAAACACCTTCTGGACATTTTCCAAATGACAGGATGGCTGAAATACAGCGTTCTTAGAAACTTCATATTGAAATTTTAAATCAACCATTGCCATCATCTCGGAGATATCTCGGACCTTTGCTGTAAATGCCACTGCCCGCTGATGCCATTCTGTTCCTTCTTTAAATAGCTTCGGATATTCTTTTAAGGTCGCTCCACAGCCGCCAATCGTATTTACAATATAATCAAAGTCATACGCTTCATAAGCTTCGATGTTTTTCATCGCCAGTTTTACAGTCTGATCGTGTTCTCCTGCATGATGCTGCAGAGCACCACAGCATGTTTGCGACGGAATGTTCGCTACTTCCATTCCATGCCTACTTAATATTTTGACAGCCAAATCATTAATCCGGCTGAAAAAAACGTCCATAATACACCCTTGAAAGAAGCCGACATGGATTTCCGATTTCCTAAAAGGATTCCGCGGATTTTTCAGCCGCTTACTTAACCTGACTTCCGGCATTGCTTGATTTAAATCATGATATTTCCTCATTGACTTCAGAAGATTACGACGATTAATCAGACGCTTCACTCCTGTAATTTGATAAGCATATATGCCTTTGTTTACAAGTCTCAGAATCTGTTTATTTTTCAGAACCACTTTAAAAGTAGCCGTCCTTACACCCTTTTCAAACAGCCCCATCTTCTTATTATCTTTTAATACTTCCACTGCTGACATTAGAATGTCTCCATAACGGACATTGGTTGGACAGACCGTCTCACATGCCCGGCAACCCAGACATAAATCAATACCTTCCCGCATATCCTCTATATCAATTTTCCCTTCAGCCGCCATCTTCACTAAATTGATACGGCCTCTCGGAGAATGCTTTTCTTTTTTGAAAGCCAGATAGGTCGGGCATGCAGGTAAGCAGTAGCCACATTGTACACAGTCAAAGGTTGCCTGATAATCTAATTTTTCCATTAATGATTCAGTCATTTTTTAACACTAACCTTTTCTCTCCCGCTTCCGGGAATATTTTTCCTGGATTCAAGATGTTCTTCGGATCAAGTGCTTGTTTAATAGCTTTTTGGAACAGCATACCGGCTTCTCCTGCTTCTATGGGAAAGAAGGGTTTTTTCATCGTCCCGATTCCATGCTCCCCTGATAACGTACCTCCTAATTCAATCGCATAACGAAAAATTTCTTCCACGGCATCCTCCACCCGGGAAACCTCATCTGTATCCTGCATATTCGTATTAATGGTTGGATGAAGATTGCCATCGCCGGCATGACCAAATACAACAATATTCAGATTATACTTTTTCTTCACTTCATCAATTTTCCGAAACATGTCTGGAATCTTGCTTAGCGGTACAGTTGCATCCTCTGATATTTTGGTATAACCGCTTTGGACAATTGCTGGTGAAACTAATTTTCTCACTTGCCACAGTTTTGCTTCTTCCTCTTTCGTTTTAGCGATTTGTACATTATCTACACCAATTTCTAAAAGTGCACGCTGAATGACATTTAATTCTTTGGTCAGCACATCCGGATCTCCGTCCACTTCTACCAGCAGAATCGCTGCAGCTGTTCTTGGTAAATCAAGCCCGGCATAGTCTTCTACTTTATTGATCGCATTCTGATCAAGGATTTCCATTTTAGATGGTCTTACCCCAGATGTTAATATCCTGGAAATAGATTTCCCTGCTGTGTATAAGTCATCAAATATAACCATTGCTGTTTTCGTATCCATAGGCTTTGGAATCAGCCTTAATGTTGCTTCTGTAATAATGCCAAGTGTCCCCTCTGAACCAATTAGAAGCTTCGTTAAGTCATAGCCGGTTACATTTTTAATGGTATTTCCCCCAGTGCGGATAATTTCTCCCTCAGCAGTAACCACTTCCAGACCTAATACATAATCCTTTGTAACTCCATACTTTACTCCGCGGGGTCCTCCTGCATTTTCCGCTAAATTTCCGCCAATAGTACAGACAGAGGAGGAGGAAGGATCTGGCGCATACATTAAATTATGCTCCTCTGCCAATTGATGAATATCTCCTGTTTTCACACCAGGGCTTGCTTTAATTAATAAATCATCCGGGAAGATTTCCAAATACTGATTCCACTGGGAAAAATCCATCACAATACCAGCATGTACTGGTAATGGTCCTCCCGAAAGACTCGTGCTTGCCCCTCTTGGATAAATCGGAATTTCATAGATGTTAGCCAGCTGCACAATTTTTTGCACTTCTTCCGTCGACATTACTTGGACAACATAATCAGGCATATATTGGCCAAAGGACGCATCATAGCCATAAGAAACACGCTCATCAACATCTGTTAATAACCGTTCTCCCACGATTTCTGATAATTTTTCTATTATTTTTTCTTTTAACATTAAACTCACCTAATTTCTGTCGTCACCCAATTTCCTGCGCATGTTTGTCAGATGTAATCGCATTGCTTCTTTTGCTTCAGCTGCATTTTGAGATTTTATTGCTAAATAAATTCGTTCATGCTCACTATAAACCTCTTCTCTCTTTCTGGGCTTCCCTATATTCAGTTTCAGTGAATACTCCAATGCATTTCTGTGTACACGCTCTAAATTTTGAAAGGTTTGGATAATATAATTATTTTTTGTCGATTGTATAATTGCTTTATGAAAATTATAATCAGCCTTTAACCCGATTGAATATTCATTACTCCTGATTTCTTCAAAATCTTTCAGAGCCTGCTCAATTTCCAGAAGTGCTTCCTGCGTACGTCTCACTGCACTGAATCCTGCTGCTTCCACTTCCAACAGTGCCCGCATCTCTAAAAGATCAAATAACTCTTTTTTCGTAAATTCGCCATAAGTATAGGCCTTAAATTCATCTGCTGCATCCATGCGTTTAACATAACTGCCTTTTCCCTGTATCGACTCGACGTACCCTACAGAAACTAGTTTACTAATCGCTTCACGAATCGGGACTCTGCTGACATCAAAATATTTTGCCAGCTCATTCTCAGAAGGAAGCTTTTGCCCTTCTGAGTATTCGCCGGTTTTAATCATATTTTCTAACTGGGAAAAAATAAGATCAGATAACTTTTCTTTTTTGAACGGTTTCATTCAATCATCCTGCCTCCAGGAGCCGCTTGCTTCTTATAAAATGGAAAATAAGTATCAATGCAAATAATGCTAAACCAATGATGTCTAATAATTGATTCGTTGAAATCAATAAGAAGGCCACTCCGATTATTAAGATTCTTTCTACTATAGTTAATTTTACTCGAATATAGTTACCGAATCCAACCGCGAGTGCATAGACACCAATAACAGCTGAAATAAATGCTTGTGCTAATACAAAGTAATTAATCGGACCTTCATCCGTCTGCAGCAGCAAGATTGGATCATAAGCAATAATGATCGGAATAATAAAACCAGGCAATGCCAACCGTAAAGCCGTCCAAGCAGTTTGCATGGGGTTTGCTTTGGCAATTCCTGCCCCGGTATATGCTGCTAGAGCTACAGGTGGAGTCACATTAGACATTGCACCATAATAAAATACAAAAAAGTGAGCTGCTAAAGGGTTAACCCCTACTTGAACAAGAGCTGGTGCAGCTGTTACCGCTACCACAATGTATAAAGCCGTTGACGGAAGGCCCAGACTGAGCACAATACAAGTAACCATAACCAGCATCAATATAATAAATAAATTTCCACCTGCAAGATCTGCTACATTATATGCAAGCATTGACCCTACACCGCTCATCGATACAACAGCAATAATAATTCCTACAGAGGCACAGGCAATAGCAACCTGAACCGAGTTTCTTGCTCCATCAATAAGTGCTTCAAAAAACTTAGAGATGGTAATCCGGTTCGTTTTATCTTTAGTTAAATAAGAAGTAAAAATTGTAGCAATAATTCCGGCAAACCCGGCAAAAATCGCTGTTCTTCCTAACAGAAGTACACCCATGACAACAATAATCGGCAGAAGTAATGCTCCTCTTTCCAATAACACTTTTTTGATATCTGGAATATTTTCTTTACTGATACCTTTCAATCCAAGCTTCTTCGCTTCTGTATCAATGGCAAACACTAAGGCAATAAAGTACAGAAGGGAGGGCAGAATACTGGCCAAAACAATTGCCGTATAAGGAATTCCCAAAAATCCTGCCATAATAAATGCTGCCGCACCCATAATAGGCGGCATCAGCATGCCTCCAGTCGAAGCAGCAGCTTCTACTCCACCTGCAAATCTCGGCTTGAGCCCGATACTTTTCATCAGCGGGATGGTAAATGCACCAGTTGTCGCTACATTCGCTACGGCACTCCCGTTTAATGACCCTGTCAACGCACTTGTAATAACAGCAACCTGTGCAGGCCCTCCACGACGCTGCCCCGCAATCGCCAGAGCCAAATCATTAAACAAATTACTTGCACCGCTCACGGTAAGGAATGAACCAAATAAGATAAACAATACAATATAGGTCGAAGCAATCGATAACGTACTGCCAAATATTCCATCAGACGTCATGTAAATCCGATACAGCAGTCTTTCGAATGTGAAGCCAGAATGAGCAAAATCAATAGGGAAATAAGCACCATAAATACCATAAAGTAAAGCTATTACGCTCAAAACAGGAATAAACCAGCCAATAGATCGGCGCGTTATCTCAAACAATACTAAAATACATAAGACAGCAAATACATAATCTATTGTATTCGCCTGTGATAAGCGATCCACATGCAGATTTGTATATGTCACAGTAATGTAGCCGATGGAAATAACCGACAGAAAAATCATGATGACATCAATCGATGATATTTTCCTGGCCTTATTTTTGTTTGACGGGTGAAGTAAAAATCCCATGACAAAGATTAAAATTAAAAAGATTGTATTTCTATAAAATTCCTGAATGTTTAAATAGCTGGATGTAAGTAAAACAAAGACAGATAGAATAATCCCGACAACCGCAATGATTTTATTACGCATTGATTTACGGTCTATAACCGGATTATCTTTTGGATTTTTTTCTAAATCCATCTTCGTTGCATGAGCGTTTCCCATTAATTTTCCTCCTCTCTCAGCTCTTCTGGTTTAAGATGATCTTCAATCTCTACACCCTGTTCTTCAAAATAGCGGTAAGCACCAGCATGGAGTGGTGTATTCAAGCCCTCCAATGCTGTTTCCACCTGCATTTCTCTGGCAGAGTTATGAATATTAATCATATATTCTTGATTCTCAAACAGGATTTTTGTCAGGTTATAAATCATTTCTTCATCCATATCTGAAGTTGTAACTAAAATATTAGGCTGGGCAATCGTCTCAATATCTTCTTCCTGTCTTGGATAAGAGCCTGCTTCAATCGTATAGCGGTACCAGGTATTGACAATATCATTAATATCATCCATTTGTTCGTCGGTAACCTCTAAAATAGCCGCATTTAATCCACTTGCATACATATCAGTAATAGCAGACACGGGTACCCCCGCAGGCAGAGATCCGCCGTTTAACCGGCCATCTCTCATTGATGAAATAGTATCATCATAGCCAAGATATTCTGTCCTGATATCGCTTTTCCCAAGTCCAATCCCTTCCATCATGGTTACTGTAGATTGCTCGGTTCCACTCGCCTGTGGACCTACCGAGAAGGATCTTCCCTCGATATCAGAGATATCTCCGGACTCCACAAAATTTTCCATTAATACGAAGTGTTCTACATTTGGCCAAATCATACCTACAGATCGGAGCTCCTCATACTGATTTCCCTCATAAATACCACTTCCCTCCGCTGCCTGTGTCGAAATCAGCCCCTGAAGTATAGCAAAATCAGCTTCTCCATTTCGGAGTAAATCAATGTTTTCTACAGACCCTGCTGAAGCCTGTCCATTAAATTTAATGTTTTGATTGCGGTAATGCTCTGTCCAAAGCTGCCCCATTCCAACACCTATCGGATAATATGTACCTCCTGTCGTGGCTGTTGCTATGTTATAAATTTCTTTTTTCTCAAAATTACATCCGGATAAAACAAAGGCAAAAATAAGTACTGCAAATAAAAATTGCTTCCCTTTCATTCAAACACCCCTTTGTATGCGCTTTCAATTTAACTTGTAATACAATGTTACAACATTATACATTTTATGACAATACCTTTATGCGAGATTTTAATAAATTAATTAAAGCTTTATTAACAGAGCATGTATTGCCGTCTGTCAACAATATACATTTTAGAAGAGCTCCACATACAGATATAGCATTATTAAAAAATTTGTAGAAAAGGATATGGAAATGGCTGGTTATTGCTGTTGAACATAATATAAGTGGGTTGTTTTCAAACAAAAACAGATAAACAGCGTATATGATAACAGATAGGTTGGAAGTATTGTATTCCCAAAACAGGTCTTTACTCCCAGAAATCAAAATGGTTGATAGCTAAATGATCTATAAAAAAGACTATACTAAACTTCTATATGCTATCAACAGATATTTACGCCCTGAATCTATATACTCTTGTAAAATTATCTGTTTTTCGTATATTCTGTAAAAAAAGAGAAAAGGAGGAATTTTCATGAACAAATTCTTCAGTTTTGAAGAAATGATTACGCCCATAATCATTAAAGTATTATTTTGGGTTGGACTTGCTGCGTCCGTGCTATTTGGGCTAACCACTATTTTTTCGGGAATAGTTGAGGAAGAATTTTTACTTATTTTAACAGGCCTTATCATTATTATTGTCGGAACCCTTTTAGTACGCGTTTATTGTGAATTATTAATCATCATGTTCAAGATTTATGAAATATTAAAACAAATAAGAGATAAATAATTTATAAAGCATCTTTGAAATTCAATAAGGATTTCAGAGCCTATCAAATATCTGAAATCCTTATTTTTAGGAGCATTGCATTTCTGCCTACAAAAATAACAAACTTCATCAGCATAAAATCAACGTTTTTAGTAAGTTAATTTTTGAAGTAAGTAACCAACTGGCATTTACTACAATACTTACTCCTTCATCTGAAACTGGAAATGACATTGTCCTTCACGAAGAACATATTGGTCATGGATGACTTCAAAATTCTTATTGTATCCTTTCGCTACAGAAGGATCGATCACCTGGCAATACAGAATGCCATATTTCCCCATGTCATCATCTGCCCACTGCTGACCAAACGGACAAAACGTAAAGGTTTGCTCTACTTCATTTTCTTTATACACTGTATCTACTTCAAACAGTTCACTGCGCGCCATATCATAGTTTTTCAAATAATTATCAGATGTATTTTCCAAGCCATTGGCACGGGCACGCTGGGCTATACCCTCTCCGCGTTTTCTGCCATATCTTTCAACAGCACGTCTGATAACATCTTCGCCCTCTTCATCATATTTATCCACGACCTGCTTTGCAATTTGAGCAAACATTTTTGAAAAACGTGCAAACGTCGTTAAGTCCGCATACTTTTCTTCTCCTTCAACAACCTGTGGTAAATAGTCATAAAATGCGTGATTTTGTCCTTCTGCTGTTGCTTTTTTCGCCATTGTTTCTGCATCTTTCAGACCGAATGCTTCCAAGCCTTGCTGTACCAGCTTACGTCCTTCCTCTTCACCATATGCTTCCGTAATCGAGAGATGAAGTTCAGTAAACATTTTCGCCGTAATAATATCCATTGATAAAGCTTTCATCATTAGCTTTTCTTCACTCATCTTATCCATCTCCTTTAAATCCTTATTAGTTTACTTGGTATTCAATCTATTATAAAATAAAACAAACTATAAATCGAATGAATATTTTAATATGGAACCATGAAAAAAATTCATAAAAGTATACATCCAAAAAATTTGTTAAAAGGAGTTTGATTATGCCTACATTAGCTCAATATATCGCTCTTCACACATTAATCGAAACCGGAAATTTTACAGAGACGGGACTAAAATTAAATCTGACTCAATCATCCATTACCCATGCAATGAACAATTTAGAGAAAGAGCTGGATCTTTCCTTAATCATTCGTAATAGGAATAATGTTATTTTAACAAGCAATGGTAAAATGGTCTATGAACATGTTTCGAAAATTCTGCAAGAACAGCAAAAACTTGAAAATACGGTTGCTAACTTGAAGAATTTAATTGGCGGGACGATTACAGTTGGTGTACTTCCCAGTATTTCACTCGTATTACTTCCAAAGGTTTTGTCCTATTTTGAACAGCATTACCCAGAAGTCACTATCCGTCTGATGGAAGGAGATTATGATCAAATTGAAAATTGGCTCCAGCATGGTGTAGTTGATATTGGCTTTATCGCAAAGCCTGTGTCTGAAAATTTAGTATTTGACCGCATCTTTCAGGATGAGCTCCTGTGTATTATGGCAAAAAATCATCCTCTGGCCGCTGTGGAGCATCTTACGCTGAACCAATTAAAGGATGAACGCTGGATTATGCCGAAGCAAAATATTGATCGTGATGTATTACGAATCTTATCAGAGCATAAAATCGAACCAAATGTGGTCTATGAATTATCTGTTGATCAAGCCATTTTAACGATGGTATCTGAAAATTTAGGTATTTCGATCGTTCCAAAATCCATATTACTTCATGCGCCGGCAGACCTGATTCAAAAAAGCTTTTCAAAGCATTATGCACGAACAGTCGGGATTGCACATAAACGAAACACCTATCCCTCTCCAGCAGCCATGAAGTTTGTAGAAATATGCCAATTATTTGCAGCCGGCCTATGAAATTTTTGTAAGGAGAACCAGGGAATAAAACTATTCTTTCGACATATTTAAGTACAGAAAAAATAGTTTTATTTCCTGACTTTATTACCTTTCTCCCCATTAAAGCTGTTCTTCTAACCTATTCAATATTATCCGGAAAGATAGATTCATCTAAATCATATGCATCTACCGCTTCCTGCACACTGATTTCATGATCAATCAGCCCTGCTTCATAGAATGTATCTGCCAGCTGCTGCTGATTGGCAATTATTTCTTCAGTCATTTTTTGAACGCCGAACTGGCGACGTTCGTGTGCAACCTCAAGCGGTTCCGGTTCGAGCCCTAACTCATCAGCTAGTATTTCAGCCGCTTCCCGCTTCTCTTCATTAGCCCATTGATCCATATTTTCTAGTTCCTCTAAAATGATGGTAAGTGCTTCCCGCTGTTCATCAGCAAAACCATCTCTTGCCAAATAGAAAGTACGGTTTTCAATTAAATCTGTTCCATCCAGAATCATATGTGTTTCATTTTGATCTTCCACAATTGCATAGAATGGATCCCAGGTTCCAAATACCTCAAATTCATCGTTAGAAAAAGCCATTAAGCCTTCAGAGGCATCCTTATAAAACTTCATATCTACTTCGTCCCAGCCAATACCAGCCTGCTTTAAAGATTCTAATAGAAGGTAGTGCTGGTTCCCCCCGTTAGTAACACCTACCACTTTCCCCTTTACATCCTCTAATGTTTCAATGCCTGAACCTTCTCTCGCTAATAATGCAACACCCTCTGGATAAGGTGATTCCGAAGCCACATAATTGACATTATGTCCGCCGGATTGCATCAGAACGCTGTGCACATCTGATGAATGGCCAAAATCAATATTATCTGTATTTAACGCCTCGATTAACGGTGCACCCATCGAGAATTCTTTCCACTCTACGTTATAGCCCGCCTCATTTAATGCCTCATCTAAAGTTCCGCGTGCCTTCAACAGATTCATCGTATTTCCTTTTTGATAACCTAAGCGAATAGTATCCCCATCTTCAGACGCATCTGCATCTGAATTACCGCTGCAGGCTGCCAATATAACTACTAAACTACATGTAATAAGTACAAAGAGTAATTTCTTCATTCTTCATCCCCCTACGATTTTATCTAGTATTTTCTTTTCATAGCTTGTAAATCTTTCATCTCGTTCGCGCGGTCTCTGCAAATCAATCTCCTGATCTAATTGAATACCGCCTTCATCAAGTACAATCACACGATCCGCTAAATGTACTGCCTCAGATACATCATGCGTCACTAAAATAGAAGTGAAATTTTGTTCCTGCCACAGTTCTTCAATTAAATGCTGCATCTCCATCCGTGTTAACGCATCCAGCGCCCCCAAAGGTTCATCAAATAATAAAACGTCCGGTTTACTGGCTAAAGCTCTCGCAAGCGCTACACGCTGCTTCTGCCCGCCGGATAATTCATCGGGCCATGCATCTTTTTTGCCATTTAATCCTACTTTTTCTAATGCTTCTTCTGCCTCCTTCTTATCCACTCCACCAATAGCGACATTCTTTAAAATACTTTTCCAGGGAATCAGACGGTCATCCTGGAACATAATGCGTATATTTGATTTTTTTGCTTCTCCATCCGTGTAAGCTAAAGAGCCACTCGTCACATCCTCAAGTCCGGCAATCACTCTTAACAGCGTACTTTTCCCACAGCCGCTTTTTCCTACTATTGCCGTGAAGCTTCCTTTTGGTATGGATACATTAATATCCCGTAAAACCTCATTATCTCCAAAGCTTTTGCCTACTTTTTTTAATTCAATACCAAACATCTAACCCCTCCTGTCTGACCCTGGCAGTTAATGCTTCCGGTAAGCTGGATTCCATTTCAGGAAACGTCGTTCACAAACCTTCGCAATAAAATCGGATAGCTTTCCTAAAATGGCATAAAGCACAATCGTTAATACAACAATATCCATCTGCATAAATTCGCGGGCTGTCGTTGCCATATATCCAATCCCTGCGTCAGCGCCAATGGTTTCCGCAACAATTAACGAAATCCATGTCACTCCCAGTGCATAGCGAATCCCGACTAAAATATTCGGCATCGCACCCGGCAAAATGATATTGGTGAATAATTGCCACTTCGACATGCCGTACACTTTTCCCATCTCAATTAATTTGCGGTCTACATTCTTGATACCGCTAAACGTATTGATATATATAGGGAACATGACCCCGACTGCAACAAGGAATATTTTGGCGCTCTCTCCAATTCCAAACCATAAAATCACGAGTGGAATAAGCGCTAAATGGGGAATAGTCCGTATCATTTGAATAGATGTATCCGTCAATTTTTCAAAAAATAGAACGGTTCCATTAAATAACCCAAGCAGAAAACCGACAGCACCGCCAATTGCAAATCCAATAACAGCGCGTTCTGTACTAATGTATACATGCTCCTGCAGCTCTCCCGTCTGGAATAAACGGATTCCAGCTTCAACGACTTCGATTGGCGTCGGCAGCATGGTGGACTTAATTAGATTAAGCTGGCCAAGCACCTGCCATAAAATCACAATAACAATCGGCAATAACCAAGGAAATAGCTGGTTATTATACCATTTATTCTTTTTCACTGATTGTGCCCCCTTTATATGTATCCTTCAACTAGCTGCCTTTCCCATATTCACCATCATAATACTGTTTCAATTTTATTCACAAAAAATGAAAACAGATTTTGAAAACCTAGTAAAAACCAGAACCAATTAGAGCAAATCCTTGCTATGCATACCTAATCACAAATCCATACAACCCACGTATACATTGAATAGTGCCTCAATTATAACCTTTCAACTAGGAATTGTAAACATTGATTTTTCATAGAAACAGCATTGATATTACTGTATCATATTTCAAAGAAAAAAATACTAAAATATTATGTAACAGATCTTTTCAACAGATAAAAAGAGCGGCATTTATTCCTGATCTGAAATGAAATAGAAAATTATCTATATAAATAGATCAGAAATAAATATATCAAGTTTTTGCAGATAGCTTTCTCTGAAAAATAGGTTCAAGAAATCACCCTTTCATCATATCTGTCCCATAAAAAATAACCCCTGATTAAAAGGGGTTATACTTCGTTAAACACACATAGAAGAAAAATAACTTATGCTAAATGAGTAACATTTTACATAAATCGGTACACAGCATGCTTTACTTCAAATTGTTCTTTTTTATTCCCTCCTGAGAAGTTGACGATAAAAGGTTTCTCTCCTCTTTGTTTCAGCGTATCAGAAACAATTCCTTCTCCATTCGGTTCATAAAAGATAATGTCTCCACCAGCCAGCTTTAAGCGGTATCCCGTTGCATGTAAAGCTTCATCGGTGAACGATTCCCCCTGCTCCAAATTCAAATAAGCGGCCCACTTTTCTATGGCAGCTTTCGCATCCTCTACAGCAAGTCCGACAGATTCCAGAGAAACAGCTCCCCGGTTATGAGCAGTAATTGCCCCTTGTTCTTTTAAGCCTTGCCTGCGTTCTTCATCGGCTTCTTCCCATTCTATAAAGAATGGCAAGTCCAGCTGTTCTTCCGGATTCCCTGCAAATAACAGCTTCCAGCTTATCATACTGCCATCTGGTCTTTTTCTGCCTAAAGGAACGGGACCAATTACCTCCAGACCGAGTGATTTAAAACGTTTCGCAGCCTCCTCAAGATTACACGACCTTAATGCAATTCGTGATAAGCCTGACGCATAATTATCTTTTTGAAATGTATCTCTCAGGCTATATGCTTCAGCAGGCTGGTCCGCTAGATGCTGATCAAATACGCCAATCAGCTCGATATAGCTTAAATCAAAATAACTGAGTGCGTTATAGGTTCCGCCATTATCATGCTTTCCTCCATCAACAGCATGGAACCCAAGCTCCTGCAACGCATCTCTGGCTTCTTCCGGACTATCAACAAAATGAACAAGGTGGTCAAACTGAAAATGCATTGACTTCCCTCCCCTTTTTACATTTCATTTTATCACACCCCGATGATGGAAGTTTCCTTTTATAGAAATAGCTTCTAATAAAGGGAACTATTATTCAGAGGAATGCATAGATTCTTTGTCACATATTCCATCTAGAGCACCAACCTGCATTCTTCGCTATACGTTATACGTCAGCATGATTTCCCATCGCAATGGACAATCTGTTCCACGTATTAATCTGCAAAATAACCATTACCAGTTCCACATATTCTTTTTCATTATAATATTCCCTCACATGTGTATATAGTGCATCGCTGACACCATTTTCAGCAATTAGGGTCATATTTTCGGCTAATTCAAGTGCTGCCTGTTCTTCTTCACGGAATATTCCCGCTGCTTTCCAATCCTCTAAAGCATTAATCTGTTCATCAGACACTTTTAACTTTTTGGCTGCTTTAGTGTGCATATTCAAGCAATAAGAACACCCATTAATTTGAGACACCCTAATTTTAATAAGCTCTTTCAGCTTTCTGTCAATGGAGGTTTTCCGTACATATTTCTCAGACTCCATAATGGTTTCCAATGCAGCTGGAGACACTTTAAAATAATTTATTCGATTATCCATCTTCATCATTCCCGCCGCTTTCACGATACCTTTATTGACCAGTTTCGCCATATCTATTCTCCTCCCTTAATAATCTGCCTTCTTCCTTGAAAAACGGTTCATTACATGGAGCAAGTACAACATTTGTTGCATTTTTAAGGCTATCGTATACTAGTCATAACGAATTAGCAATACAATTTGAATAAGTCCTACAAACCACTATGATATGTGGACCTTTAGAGAGGAGCGAAAAATGATGGCTCACACAGGCAACAATCCCTCTGCCATCAGATCCCAGGGATGGCTGGTGGAAGCACTTTTATCCCTTATGGCAGAAAAACCTTATCGTAAAATCACCATCAAGGAAATTGCTGAAAAAGCTGAATTAGACCGGAGTACCTTTTACCGCCATTTTACTTCTAAAGAGGCCGTACTGGAACGACACCTCGATCAGCTGGCGCAAGAATACTTACAAAGGCTGGATACCGGAGAAAATATGGATATGGGGAAAGTAGCTAAAATTTTCATCGCATTCTGGATAGAGCATTTAGACTTTATTCGGCTGGCTCGAGCAAACGATTTAGATAGCCTGCTATTGAAGACTTTTAACAAGCACTTACCTTCTATCCACCGACTGACCAAAGGCCAGTTTGCTTATTCTATCAGTGAGGAACATATGGAATTTGCCTTAGCCTTTAATGCAGGCGGAATGTGGAATATTCTGATGAAATGGGTCGATAGTGATTTTGAACACACTTATGAAGATTTGATAAAAGCGTTTGAAGAAATAAGCCGATTTAACTTTTTTAGGCAGGAAGATATAAATGAAAGGTTGTTGGAACAATAAGACAAAAGAAAAGTGAGCCACCTCTTGTATAGAAATCCGTTCACTCACTTTTCTAGTTCCACTATATGTGGTCATGCATCGGCAAGCTTTTCAATTTCTTCTTTGCTTAAGTTTGTAATTTCCGCTATTTGGCTGATTGGCATTCCTTTTGCTATCAATTTTAATGCTATTTCTTGTCTTCCTTTTTCTAATCCTTCTTGTTTTCCTTTATCAAAATATGAATTTGGCAGCTGCAGCACCACTTCTTTTTCCTCCTCCGGCAAGTTATCGATTTTTTGCATCACCTGTTCCTCCTCCTTTTCATTTAGTTTCAAATATGCCTCAAAAAAACCATATAAGAATGCCATTTTAGCCGGGTCGATTTTCATTCGGCTAATCATCCGCAGAAACTCGAGCTTCACCTGCACACGCTCATGCTCTTCATAGCCCATCTGACTGAGCAATGCTGCTACAGCGGGATTGTCTGATTGAATATACTTTTTCCAGTTTTTCCTTGATTAGATGCAGTTGTAAAAAGTTAAATTGAAGTACATTTTGTTGGGGAGTATCTATTCTGAGTTGGGGTGGTTCTTCCTGTTCCCTATTATAACTCAAAACGGCGATGGGTTGAATGGGTTTGCGGTGTTTTACATAGAAATAACTGAAGTAGAGAAACATTCTTTCAGGGAAATCCGCTTCGTGGGTGGCCTGTGCTTCCGTATGAATATGGAGGATTTTGTCTTGGTCGTTCAACTTTACTTCAGCGAGAATGTCTATTTCCTTCTTACGGCCATTGATGTAGTCCAGGTATACTTCCTGTTCGAGGAATGTCACTTTGGAGAAATCAATGCAGGGATGGAGATTGGGGAAAAAACCTTCAATGAACTCTTCAAAAAACTCTTGTATCAGCTTTTTAAACAGGCGATCGTGCTTCATGTAGTCTGCTTTTTCTTCTAGAATAACAGGTGCTGTGAACAATTAAGCACTCCCTTTCTATAGAATTATCTTTATTTTACCAATATTCGCATGAAAAATCCACTATTAATCTACTCTGATTGGCTTATATATATCTTTTAAAACGCACAACTCCTCCCATTATAATACGCAATGCAGAGGAGTTTCGTCTTTAAAATTAATTAAGTCTGTTAAGAGAAATGTGATGATTATTCACTTCTACCCGGCTAATCCTGGTTTACTTCCTTTTCATCTAATTTCTTCTCGATTGCTGCAATTTTACTGTCAAACGTACTTTGATAGTACGCACTGTTTACTTTGTACTCCAGATTTTCAATATATTGCTCCATCTCTTCAAATTTGGAAAATGGCTTTTCCGGCGATTCATCCACCACACGGTTAATTTGGTGATTCGCCTTGGCAATATTTTCACGCCCCATTAACTCCATCCGGCGCAGATGCATATCTTTTAAGCGATGCTTCATTTCTTCGTATTTCTGCTCCAGACTTTCCAGCTGGGTAATAGCTTCTTCTCTGGATGCTTTCATGCGGTCTGCACGGCTTTGATACTCTTCATGCTCTTTTAAAGCAAACTCATGCATTTCCTCTTCCTGGGCACGCTCTGCGATTTGTGCCTGTTTCAGGCGTTTATCTGCAAGCTCCTGCGCTTTCACATACTCACGTGCAAACTCTTCTTTTAATTTATATTGACGGTCAATCAGCTTTCTCACTTTTTCTTTTTCCTGTTCACTTTGGCGTAAATAATGATTAAGCGCAACAATTGGATTTTTTTGTTCTTTCTTATCCATCATGGTGTGTAAATCTGCTGAAATAGAATCCTTTATTCGAGTAAAAATATTTGTTGACATAACTAATCTCTCCTTTAAGTTTTATTTATTTAACTCTGCCCACTGTTTTTCAAAGTTCGTAAATGGATCATCATCTTCCTTTATTTCGTGGACAACATTGTTTTCCGGTGTGTTCCAGTTTTTATAGATAAGGTAAAGTGCATAGGCTGCTGCAACTCCTAAAACGGCATAGAGGTTAGAGAATGTAATGCTTAATACGATTAATCCAAGAATCACCCATCCTACTTTAGCAGCAGTAGAATCGGTACGAATAAATTTTTTAAAGCATATATATAGTAACCCTACGCTTAATGCCAGTAATACCATTGGACCTAAATTTGCGAGAAGGACAACTATTGCAATAAGCCCTCCGATAAACAACATGAATTTTTTCATTTTGTTTTCCCCTTTCGTTATCGTATCTTTATCTTACCGGTTCCGGCATTTTTCCGTAATGAGCCTGAGAAATATCTTTATCTAAGCCTTCAGATCTACCCGCATCTAAACTGCTGTTAATAGGGATGTTCAGAAGGACAAAAAAAGTGAGTAACTCTATATAAGAGCTGCTCACTTTATGTTTGATAAATTATATTTGGTTATTTATGATACCCAGGCTGGAACAACTATCCAATCAAGAAATAATAGCTTTTCCTTCTGCTTAATCATCAGGCTGCTGTCTCTATGATCGGCTGCGTTAAAATAAATTCAGCTTATATTTGTCTTCACAAACAAGGACTGGACAGCCGATTTATTTTTAACAATCCATCCGCCAATACAGCATGCAATTCCACTTAGCAAAAATGTAGAGAAAAAGCTCCTGCCATCGATCGCCTCTACCCCAATAAATAACGTGCTAAAAATTAATAATATAGCTGACAAGCCCCATAAATAAAGGTGAAATCTATTCCGCTTATTGAAAAGCAGATATCCGGTCAAGGTCAGTAAATATAAACCTGCCACTATCATGATAATTAGATAAGCTGGTGAGTACTTTGCTGCATAAACAAAGAAATCCCACACAACCAAATCACTTGCTTTTGTAATTATTCCATTTAACGAATTAAACATTGTCATAGAAGTATTCCACGCATCAGAATGGAGGATTATTCCGCTTCCTTCATACCAGGCAAAAGCGGCACATATAACAAACACACACAGGCATAAGCCGATTTGTAATCCAATAATCATATCGCTTCTCAGCTCCTTATTATCATGCTTCTAATTTTAGCTGATAAAATATATTGTAACAACCAGGATATTAGATTTTTCAGTAAGCAAAAGCAAATATTGACTTTCAAATGTATTTCTTGTATCTTATTACTATTAACTGCGAAATTTCATATTCTACAAGTATATAATTTCTTATCCAGAGAGGTGGAGGGACTGGCCCTTTGAAGCCTCGGCAGCGGACTATATCAGTACTGTGCCAATTCCAGCAGCATGCAAGCTTAAAGATAAGAAGAGAAAAATAATTTATTTCATTTAACCTCTTCTTTTGACTTAAGAAGGGGTTTTTATTTTGCTTTGTTTCGGAGAGAGGAAGGTCAATAATGTATACAATGGATTTAACAGGAAAGATTGCGATTGTAACTGGTGGAGCAAATGGAATTGGCAAAGCAATTGTTAATGCGCTCCTGGATTGTGGTGCAAAAGTTGCTGTAGCTGACAAAATAGAGATGCAAACAAATTCAACAGATAACGTTTTATATGTTTCTGCAGATGTATCCAAAAGCGATCAGGTAGACAAAATGGTTAAGCAAGTAACAGACCATTTTGGCAGACTGGATATTTTAGTAAATAATGCCGGGATCTCTACAATGGATTATTTTGTGGATATAAAGGAAAATGATTGGGATAAAACCATGGATGTGAACGCAAAAGGTGTGTATCTTTGCATGCAGGCAGCTGCGAATATTCTTAAACAGCAGGGAGAAGGCGGAAAGATTATCAATATTTCTTCTCAGGCCGGCAAAAACGGCTATCAGCTGATGGGAAGCTATGTTGCCTCAAAACATGCTGTGCTTGGCATGACAAAGGTTGCTGCTTTGGAATTAGCAAAGGATAAAATTAATGTAAATGCCGTCTGTCCAGGCATCGTTGAAACAGATATGAAACGGACAGAAAGAGTCATCGGCGGAGAGCTTCGAAAAGTCAATGCAAAAGCGATTGAACTTGAAGATAATTCCCAGGTTCCTTTAGGAAGAACAGCCGTGCCGCAGGACATTGCCAATGTTGTTATCTTTCTGGCATCTGCTTATTCGGATTATATGACAGGGCAGGGAATCAATGTTACCGGTGGTATGACTATGAACTAATCGTTTTTTTATTTCATTATCTTAAGCAGATAAAAAATCAGGAGGAAATTTCCATGGCTAATCAAGAAAATAAAGGAAGCCTATTGGCGCTTTTACCATTACTTATTTTTGTACTTTTATTTATCGGCACAGGATTAATTACAGGAGACTTTTCCAATATGCCAATTAATGTTGCCATCATTATTGCATCAGCTGTCGCATTAGCAATGAACCGAAAAGAAAAACTAACTGCAAAGCTGGATATATTCACCAAGGGCGCAGGGCATCCAAATATTATGTTAATGGTTGTTATCTTTATTTTGGCTGGAGCATTTGCTCAGACTGCTTCAGAAATGGGAGCAGTTGAATCAACAGTTAATATGGGGCTGTCATTTATTCCAAGTAATTATTTAATGGTCGGCTTGTTTATTGTCGGCTGTTTTATCTCTCTTTCCATGGGGACATCCATGGGAACTGTAGCTGCACTTGCCCCTATTGGCATAGGGATTGCTGATCAGACAGGTATTCCAATGGCATTAGCGATGGGAACAGTAATAAGCGGAGCAATGTTCGGGGACAACCTGTCTATGATTTCAGATACAACGATTGCCGCGGTCCGCACACAGCATACAAAAATGAGCGATAAATTTAAGACAAACTTTTTTATCATTTTACCAGGTGCAATTGTGACAGCTATTATTCTTTGGTTTCTTACACGTGGAAACTCAGTCGAAACGCTTGGGGAATACCCTTATGAATTCATCCAGGTTTTGCCTTATATTGTTGTTTTAGTTTGTGCTCTTGCTGGAATTAATGTACTTATTGTTCTTTTCGGAGGAACTATTCTGGCCGGTATTATTGGATTGCTTAATGGTTCTTTTACCGGAACAGGACTTATCCAAGCTGTTTCCCAAGGGGTCTTAAACATGCAGGATATTGCGCTAGTCGCTATTTTTATTGGCGGAATGATTGGTATTATCCAGCATAACGGTGGCATCCAATGGCTGCTAAATGCCGTAACCAGCAGAATTAAAACAAAAAAAGGAGCAGAATTTGGTATTGCCGGGTTAGTAAGTACAGCAGACATTGCAACAGCCAACAATACCATTTCCATTATTATGACGGGGCCATTGGCCAAAAATATTGCAGATGAATATAACGTAGATCCCCGGAAGTCAGCCAGTCTGCTGGATATCTTTTCAAGCTGCTGGCAGGGTCTTGTTCCTTATGGCGGACAAATGCTGGCAGCTGCCGGTCTTGCAGCTATTTCACCAGTCAGTATTATGGCTTATTCTGTTTATCCGATGACATTAGGAATTTGTGGTATCATCGCCATATTAATCGGTTTTCCTAAATTTAAAAAAGGTAGAAACTAAAAAAATCAGGTAGAACATGTTAAACTAAAGAAAAAAGAAGGAGCGTATCAATTATGGTAAAAGCAATGAATGTAGAAAGTTTTAATCTGGATCATACAAAAGTAGAAGCACCCTATATCCGTTTGGCTGGAACAACTAAAGGAACTAATGGCGATGTTATTTATAAGTACGACCTGCGTTTGAAGCAGCCAAATAAGGCACATATGGAGATGCCGGCACTTCATTCGCTGGAGCATTTAATGGCTGAATTGATTAGAAACCATCATGATACAGTAGTAGATTTTAGTCCAATGGGCTGCCAGACTGGATTCTATTTAACTATTTTAAACGATGACAATTACGATAGTCTTCTGGAAACAGTAGAAAAAACATTAGAGGATGTACTGAAAGCAGAAGAGGTTCCTGCATGTAATGAAGTTCAATGCGGCTGGGCTGCGAGCCACAGTTTAGAAGGTGCCAAAGAATTGGCAAAAGAACTGCTGGAGCATAAAGCAGAATGGCATAAGGTATTTGCAGAATAAAGTGAAGAAAATTGTTAAAAAGAAATCTGGGCGTGCCTGGGTTTCTTTTTATAAACCAATACCACCCTGCCTCTGTTAATTTTACTCTCCTTATCTTAATTCATTCCTTTCCGCATATTGATAAATATATATGAAACATCTTCTAAGTATTATCATCATTCCATCAATTTATCTCATGCATCCAATCAATCCTTATCCACAAATAAAAATATCAGCTATTCGAGATTACATAGGAATTGTTCTTGTTGAGAGCAATTCTTCTGCAAACCTTATTATCGTAGCTATTCTCTTAAGTATTTTCATTATTGCCCCGCTTATTATGAAACAATGTTTTATTGCAATATTTGTAGCTTTGAAATAAAATTTGATCAAAACAGATTCATTCTTTGTGAAGTATTATACAATTTTTATATAAAAGATTAATCATTTTCTACCATTGTTGTTAAACAATCGCACCCGTTTGCTGAATACTGATTGTAAATCTAATAGATTTAATTATCTAAAGGAAGTATGGGCTCTTCATCACTATACCTTGAATACATCGTGCCACTATTTTCTACATCGGAACATACTTCATCTTTACACGAAAAGATATAGCTTTGTTTATTAGTTTTCACATAAATCTCATAGTGAAAAACAGAAGATGGGTCAACAACATTAAAACGATTTACGCCTTGTTTAATCGCATAAACTTGTTCCTTGGAGGAAATTTCCTTATATTGCTTACTATCGAGCACCATTTTTGTCATTTCCGCCAAGAAATCTTGATCATCTATATTAGGAGTATAAGTACTCTTGATGTAACTATTAATTCCTAAATAGACATTAATTATCAAACTCATACAGAACAGGATAATGAAGATTAATAACTTAGGTTTCTTTCTCATTAATACACCCTCTTTGATAAATATATAAATACTTTTCAATCTTTTTAAATGCCTATAAAAGTTTTTATCAGTAAAGAATACTACATCCAATCCAGATATTCTTCAAAAGTAAATTCCCCAGTTACCTCTATAATAGTATCTGGTTTACTTCCGTCATAATATGAAATATCTGTGGTTACTCCTCTCCAATTTATATCAAAAATTCCATCTCCTTTGTATTTCAATTTCAATCTATTACTGTTAACTTCTTGGTGTTCGAAATAATAAATTCTAGCAAGTAAATCGTTTCTTTCCTCATCGTAACCATTATAAATATAGAATTCCATTTCTCCAAATTTATTGAGATTTAAGTTATCCAAGAAGACAGTTATTTCACCACTTGGATTCATGTTAAGATCAGCTGTATCGGGTACTGTTTGAATTGGTTCCTCCCTTGTTTCTACTTCTAACCATAACATTATTTTATTTTCGGAATTTTTTACTGCATAAATTATTGCTTCAGAGATATTATACTTTTCTATACCATTAAAGCGATTAAGAATAAATAATCCCATTAAAATCACCCACCCTTATTATTTACTTACTATACTAGTCTTCGGTTAACATAAGAAACAACTGTTCTTAATTAAACAATCGCACTCGTTAGTTGAAGAAATGAGCCGGTAGCATCCCAATTATCAATTAATATGTACACCAAAAAACACTTTCAGCAATTGTTTCAATGTCCGATGCCCTTATAAAATTCATCAAAACGTCAGTCTCTCTCATTCCAACATATTCATCTTTATCTACGTTATAATATTGAACTATTTCAACCTTATAAAATCCATTTTCTATCTCCATCTTATATTTGGAACAATTTTGATCGGGGACTTTGTTATCTTCAAACTGAGCAGCCATTGTAAGGCAGTCATAGTCAACTAAATATAGTTGACTTTCCGTTACTTCTATATACCCTACTGCTTTCCTAAAGCATGTATGAACAAATTCTTCTGCCCCCACTCTAACATCCACTCTCGAGGAATACTCAATTCCTTCGTTGGTCATTTGAAAAACTAAAATATGCCCTCGCTTCATCTCGTCTCCAAAATGTTGCAAGAGATTATCCAACTCCCAATCTTCGTCTACGAATGATTTGTATGTATCAGCATTTGCTACTCCAATAAAATTTGTATCACCAAAATTCATACAAAACTTCATCTTTCTCCCCCTTTAACACATTGCCAATATGTTTCCATAAAATTTGAAACCTCTTGTTCAACTAAATGGCTGTAACTGCTAAACTAAAATAGACCGTTATTGCTTAATCAGAATGAGCCATTTAACGAAGAATTATATCAAATCGATTTCAAACCAAAACAGACTTATTCACCACAAATTACAGAAGATTTGACCATTCGTTATTTAGAAACGTTAGGTTATCAAATAACTGATAAAGGTGTAGAAATCTAGTGTTTATAATTTACAATATATCCAAAAAAGTCTTGAATTAAAGACTTATTTTGCTATGCACTTTTTTAATTTATGATGTATTTTTATATTCTTTCAATCTATACCCACTAATGGATATCTTAAAAAATCAAGAGTTTATATAAATTGAAGGACTTGATGATTCAAACTTCCAAAAAAAGTAATGTGCTACATAAAAGGCTCTTAGTCTACCAGATATTCCAATCACAGCTAAAGCCTCTTTTCCATCTGCTCCGCAACTTGCCGGGAATCAAAATCCCCTTCCTCCTTTAAATGCTTAATAACGCTTTTATAATCAGCTTCATTTCGATTTTGACTTAATTTGTAGGCAGCCTGAATCTCTGTCACTCTGACTTCAAATCCAACAATTGCTTTCAGTTGTGCCTCCAGCAGTTTTGGTGTAAAATTCTCCATCGAAAAAGAAGGATCCCTGTGCTTTTCATACTTATCTGACAGTATTTTCAACGATTCTTTAAGCTCATCCTTTTCCAATATTCGTGGCGTTCCATACATATGTACAGCCTGATAATTCCATGTTGGAACATTCTCATGAGAATACCAGGTTGATGATACATAGGCATGTGGACCTTGAAATATCACCAGTGCATCCGCTCCCTTTTCAAACGTTTTCCACTGTGGATTTGCATAAGCTACATGACCAGTAATCAGAAAATCATCGGCTTGTTTATTCACCATTACCGGCAAATGTGTTGCAACAGGTATATTATTTTCTGTCGTCACCAGTGTCGCAAAAGAATGCTGATGAACGAATTCCCAAATTTCTTTTGTATCTGTCACTTTGAAACGCTTAGGTACATACATCGTCTTCCCCCTTTAAGAGTATATTTTCAATGTTTTCATCATAATGTAATCTGTCTGCTCATCATCTCCCATAAAAAAAGAATGCGATCCCGTCTGTACAAAACCATTCTTTCTGTAAAAAAGAAGCGCCTGCTCATTATGTTCCCAAACGCCAAGCCATATTTTCTCCTTCTTTTTTTCCTTTGCTATCTCGATTGCTTCGTCCATCAAACATTTTCCTAAACCCTTTCGCTGGAAACCGCTGCGAATATAAATCCGTTCTATCTCCAGTGCATCCTCTCCAACCTCTTCTGATTGCGCATCATCTGTGTTCACCTTCATATATCCAGCCAGCTGATTCTTGTAATAGATGAAAAAGAACGCCGAATTTTTATGTGCCATTTCCTTTTGGAGCTTTCCTAATGTATATGCACCTTCCAGATAGGCTTGCATGTTCTCTGGTGTATTCTGCTCCTGAAATGTTTCCTGAAATGTTTCGATACTGATTTCTTGAAGTGCCTGCAAATCATCCTGGCTGCACACTTCTATTTTGATTGTCATTTCCTCATCTTCCCTTCATCCCATTTAATACTTCCGCTTGTTCCCTTTCTTCACAAACTCCCAGTCCACCTCAATATTTTTCCGAACCTTTTCGAGTAAATAAACAAGTGCCTCTGCCTCTTTTTCCGTCAGCCCTTCCAGAGCAACCTGATTGGAGTAATCGTTTTCCTTTTTTATCATCGGATAGATGCTTTCTCCTTTTTCGGTTGGCATGAGCTTTTTTATCTTTCTGTTATTTGCATCAGCCACCTTTTGAATAAAACCATTCGCTTCCAGCTTTTTGATAGCGCGAGCTGCTGTGGTCCGGTCTACTTTAATCATTTCAGCCAGCTTTTCTTGAATAATGCCGGGATTTTCACAAATACGGATCAGATATAAATATTGGCCTTTGGTAAGATCATATTCTTTAAATTCAACATTGCTGATAGAGTCAAGCGCTCTCGCAATCATTCCAATTTCACGCAGGATTTCAGCCATTCCCTCACCTCTAGTGTTTTTCGTATATTTAAATTTTAATTTATTTTTGTTGTATTTACAACAAAAACACACAACGACTTTTTCTAATTGCTAAATCCACTGCTTACTCCCCCTTTTTTATTTCATCTCACTTTGCTTAAATGTCCACCCGATGTCGTTCAACACGCTGCCTGCTGCCAAGCGTCCATCAGTAACACCCATATAATATTCGTCACTCTCTACAACTTTTTTCTTATACTTGGCACTTTAACACTTTTCTGCAGCGAAATTCTTCTGTGAAACAGAGACTTGGGATTTTGATTATTCGTCCCACAGAAAACCATTGCACTTACCCACTCCATGAAAACCGTTGCTAAAATGTTATATTTTACGCTAACGTAAAAAAGGCCATGACTGTCAACTTCTCACAATCATAACCTTTTGATTATTAATTAACCGGACCAGCTGTAACCTTCGTAAGCGGCTCATTAACCCCGAACACTTTCGCCCGGATCTTAGTCAATCCAAATTGCTTCAACCGCTTTGTATGCATATCTAAATATTTTTCGGCAGCTTCTTTTGTTTCAAAAGCATAAATACCGCCGGCTTCATGTGCATCCGGATTTTCCGTCCATATTTTCCATTTGAATCCTTCTTCTTCACGAATGCTCATTGCCAAGTCATGGAATGTAGATGCCATTTCTTCGCCAAACGGCCCTTCCATTGTAAAATCTATCTGTAATATATGCGCCATCCTTATACACCTCTCTTATTTTTTAAGCGTATAATAATTTTCTCCGAGAAGCTCGTGAACCTGATAATCTTCCGCAGCCAGTTCTTTTTCTGCAAAGTCACGGACTTGAACGGGCTCTACATCATACAGTGCTTCCACTTCTTTGGAAAATAAAAGATTTTCCTGTTTCAGTAAATCTGCCAAAGCAGGTGTCTGTTTTGGCTGCAGTTTTTCTTCTGGAAGTACCTGCTGAAGTCCTCTCACATAATCCTCAAACGTACGGGCACCAACAATTCTTACTCCCTGCCCTTCCTGATTTACCATAATAATCGATGGAAATCCTCTTACACCAAGACTGTCTTTCAAATTAAAATCTTCCTCCAGCAATTGATGACCCAACGCTGAATCTGCCTGCTGGACAATTTTTTCTCCATCAAGTCCGAGCTGCCCTATAATATCAATCATTACTTTAGGGTCTGAGATATTGCGATTAAAGGCAAATAATTCTTCCCGTGCCTGTCTCAAAAACGTAGATGCCAAATTTTCATTATACTCTTTTTGAATTACTTTAAAGACACGGGATGGCGGATAAGATGACGTGACATAGTCATCAGCCATTAATGAACCATCAATCGGCATTCTCGAATGCTGTCCAACCTCTTTCCAGTGTTCTACGACATCAGCCGGACCTGATATACCATTGGCAGGGTCTACTGGGGTATCGCTCCATTTTTCCAAAAGTCCGCCCATCATGGTATGGAGCTTAAAGTAATGTCCAAATTGGATCAGAAAACGTCGTAATACAGGCTCGAGCGCCCAGCAATGAGAACAAATCGGATCGGTCACATAATAGATATCGATCTCTTTCTTTGGCTGATTAAATTGAACAGCCTCCATTTCCTCCCCATCCGCTTCACCGCAAAGCCCTGTTTCTATATCACAAAGCCTATTTTTTTGACTCATTCTTCATTCTCCTTCTCATAAATTTTTTAAAGCTTTATCTATTCCATAGTAATTTCTTTTGTTTGCTTGATTATTATTCTATTATAGAACATAAGCAACAACCTAAAAACCAATAATCTTCATGATTTATAGTATATACAACAAATTTCGAAAACTGTTGAAAAACAGGAGGAGATTCCGATGACAGAAGAAAAAACAGATCTCAGAATATTGCGGACCCGAAGGCTGATTATGGATGCATTTATTTCTCTTTCCGAAAAGAAAGAATTCAGCGACATCCGTATTACTGATATTACAGAAGAAGCGATGATCAATCGGGCCACTTTCTACTATCACTACGAAGACAAATACGATTTATTAGAAAAAGTTTTGTCTGAAGTCCTGCTTTTTAATCTAGACAAAAAAGCATTAAATCAAATGACGTGGGGAAATCAGGCTGTTATCCAGCTATTTACCGCCGTGGCAGACTTCCAAAACACTTTATCCTCACGCTGCCATCAAGGGTATGAGGAAACTATTGCGCGTATTATTAGAGAACATCTGTCCGTTATTATCTATCCGCTGCTGCAGAAAGATACTCCTGCCAAAGAAGAAGACATCCTTCGTAAAATGGCAGCAATCCTCAGCTGGACCATTTATGGAGCCTCGGTGGAATGGAAAAAAAGCACACTGTCTCCAGAAGGTTTTATTAAGCCATTACTTCCTTTCATATTGCATAGATTGGATTCTTAAACAAAATGACATTTAATATTTTGCAGTCATAATTAATCATCTTGTTTTGGAAAGATACGAATCCCTGCCACGTAAACGTTGCTAAAAAACTCCGCCTGAAGCGGATAGGAACAGTGAGAAAGTGAATTTGTAATCAAAAAACAAGGATTTCTTAAAATACATATTCATAAGTGCTGGAAGTCTAATGAGCTAATATTTATCTTGCATATGGTCCATCCTTTCTATTTTCCACTTATCGCTTATGAAGAAATAACTAATAAGGAAGGCATTAGATTTACCTGTGTATAAAATAACACAATTAGCTTATATGTATATCCGTACCATACAAATAAAGACTCAGCCTGCTTGCCACAGATTGAGATCCCAAATTATCCCAGGATGTACTGTATAATGCAATACGCCCCTGCCTCTGCACTTCCTGAGCCCATGCCTTTGTCACAGCTGCACCATAACCTTTTCCACGATAAGCTTCATTTGTGAAAAGGCTGGCCTCATCTGCTTTTATACTTTTTCGTGCACCACAGCAAATAGAGGCAATAACATTTTCTTCTATTATTACAAAACAAGGCTGTTTATACGTAAAATCCTCAAAGGTATACGGGAATTGTGATTTTAACATGTCTTTATTTTCATGTGTTATTTGTATGGCTTGCGGGTAATCTATTTTCACCTTATCAGGAAATACATATGCCCGCCCCATCCATAGCTGGTTTATTTCATATTTCTGTTGAAAGATTTTGATGATCTCTGCTAAATCAATGCTGGAGCTTTTCTGTATAGCCTTTTCCAGTTTTGCTATACAAGAGGCAGGCAATGTATCTGCGTATTTTACGACACATCCTTTCTTAGTAGTTCCAATAAAAATCTTGGGCGCAGGATGATATGGTGGCTCATTCACAAAAGTCATCCGATCTTCCATATCGTGCTTAAATAAAACATTTATATGATGATGCATTAATTCCTTATCAAAAGTCATAGAAATTCCTCCTCTGAATGGAGAGCGCTTGATAATATACGGACTCTTCATTTTTGATATAATTTTAGTACAATTATATACGTTTTGAGTAAAAAATTCGCTATAGAGAAAGGAAGATGTACATGTTTAAAATCGGCAGTATCTTTATCCCCGTAACCAATATTGAGAATGCTGCAGCTTGGTATGAGAAATATCTTGGAGCAAAGAAAATTGATAGTTGGGGAGATGGCGCGGGATTTTATTTACCAATTGGTTCAACACAATTAGCCCTAGTAAGAGTAGAATCCGTGCAGCCTACAGAGTTTATTACCAAAGAACGCCAGAAGAATTCCTATTATAATTTTGTTGTTGATGACATTGAAGCTACCCATCAGCATTTTAAAAATAATAATGTACTAACCACCGAAATAGATGATTTTGGCGGTATGAAATGCTTTGACTTTTTTGATTTGGATGGAAATCCTTTTAGTGTAGTAAACGAGGTGGAAGGTTCTCCTTTTCATTCAGATAGTATCAGGAAGAAGCAATAAAGGAGATTCTTCGTATGCATAAACTAAAAATGATTTCTGGATTACTTATTTCTTTAGGAGGTCTTTTCTCTGCTGTTCAATTCTTTTTTATCTATTCCAGCTTAGATAGTTATGAGTTTACCGGGATAGGAATTGTTTTTCCGTTCTTCCCAATCATTGAGGTGACTTTCGGACTCTTTGATATCATAAGCGGACTCTTTCATACAGGATATATACTATATACCACCATTGTTATATTTACAGCTATTGTTGTCTTTTTTCTCGGGATTATCATGTTAATCAAACCGCTTTTATCCGTAGCCATTATTGCCATCATCTTATCTTTGTTTCTCGGAAGTTTTATCCCGCTACTGCTCGCTTTCTCTGGAGGAATCATGGGATCATGTGCAATAATACAAGAACGACATGATGTGCAAAGAGAACGTGAAGGAGACGAATCCAGTGCATAAATAAAATCTTTTCAGCCCAGGGTACCCTTGCTTCAATTTTTGGAAGCCAACGTATTTTTCCTTTGATGAAGACATCATTTCCAACTGACATCACGAGTGCTCCTGTTTTTGTTAAAAATATGAAGGCTTCCCACAAGTTTACTCAGCTTATGGGAAGCCTTCATATTTATAGAATGAACTCTTTCATTTGCAATTAATATATTATTTTTGTATTGAGGACAAGAAAACATTCTGTGCTGCCTTTACTCCAGCACCACTCTCAAATGGATAGGAAAAGTCCTGCAAGCCTGCTTCCATGAGGGAAACTGCCTGAAGTATATCGCTTGGAAAGCAATACCCCATATGTCCAAATCTAAAAACTTTGCCTTGTAGCTGGCCAAGACCACCGGCAAAATCAAGGTGATATTTCTTCTTTAAATGTGTTAAAAAGACTGACAGATCCAGTCCCTTAGGGGTACGAATTGTCGTTAATGTTGGTGATGCATACTCATCATCTGCCAACAATTCAATGGAAAGAGCCTTCATGGCTTCCCGAACCATATTTTTCATGACTTCATGACGTTTTACGGTTTTCGAAAATCCACCCTCCTCCTCAATTAAATCGCACACAGCAGATAATCCCATAATCAATGAAATTGCCGGTGTATTAGGTGTCATTGATTTTGCTGCCCACTCACGATAACTTAATAAATCTAAATAATAGACAGTTGTGCGGTTTGCCTCGATGACCCTCCAAGCCCTTTCACTTACAGCTGCTAAAGCAAGTCCCGGAGGAAGCATGAGTGCTTTTTGTGAACCTGTTACTAAAATATCGATACCCCATTTGTCCATCTCTGCAGGAGCTCCTCCAATACAGCTTACCCCATCAACTATAAATAAAGCGTCTGAGTGCTCGTGTACCGCCTCTGCCAACTGCTCGACCGGATTTAATATCCCCGTAGAAGTTTCATTATAGGTAGCAAAAACTGCCTTGATATTTGATAAGGGTTTTAAAAAGTCAGCGAGCTCTTCTTTTGTACAAGCTTCGCCCCAGCCTTTTTCAAGCTTATGAACATTAAGCCCATGCTTTTCACATATTGAAACGAAATAATCCCCAAAAGCACCTATCGTGACAACGACTACTTCATCACCAGCGGAAGCAGTATTAGCTACAGCCGCTTCTAAAGCTGCTGTCCCGCCTGAAGGAAGAAGCATAATATCCTGCTTTGTTCCGAATATGGTTTTCACACGTTCCGTTGTTTCCTGATATAGCCTGGTAAATTCCTCTGAACGATGGCTAATCATATTTTGCGCCATTGCCAATTCCACTTTTTTAGGAATTGGTGTAGGACCTGGGTGTCTCAGAATATTTTGATACATAACTTTTCCCCTCTCCGTAATTTTATTAATATTTTGCATATTTGAGCATCTTCCTAATTATATGAATCTATAATAAAAATACTATCACTGTTTAATTGTAAAGCATTGCTTATGCTATTAACGGGAATTAAAGGGATTGTGAACAATACTTTCGCAAATATGCCGAGAAAATAGCGGCTATTTTTATTTATTCCCAAACCTCTCCACTGCCGCTCCCAGTGAACCTTCAAAATGCCCCAGCGCCCAATCATGACCTGCCTGATTAAACGAAGCAACAGCATCTTTATACACAACAATACGAAATCCTTTATTATAGGCATCCACCGCCGTATGCAGCACACAAATATCTGTACATACTCCAACCAGATGTACTTCTTCAATATTTCTTTCCCGCAATTTTATTTCTAAATCTGTTCCGGCAAAAGCGGAATATCTCGTTTTATCCATGTAATATACGTTTTCTTTGTCGCTATTTTCTTCATATGTTTCCTGCAAACGTCCATATAAATCTCTTCCGCTTGTCCCGCGAAGATTATGAGGTGGGAACAGCTTCGATTCTGGATGGCAGGCATCACCTTCATCATGAACATCTACAGCAAATACTGTATAATCGCCTGCCCTGATAAATTGCTCCGTTAGCGAAACAATCGTATTTTCCAAATCCTGACCGGGCTTACCGCATGTTAAAGCACCGTCATCTGCCACAAAATCAATGGTATAATCAATATTTATCAATGCTTTTTTCATGGACTATTCCTCATTTCTTAAAAAGTTATCGAGCTAAGATAATGCATGCTATTATTATATCCCGCTCCTGTTATGCTTCCCAATCCTCTAATTCCCCCCAGGTAATATCTGGTTCTCCACGCAAAGATTTCATAGTGCCTACATATATTTTATTTGTTGACCTGCCTGTTTCAATATAATGTTTCATCATTTCTTTCGTTGTAGCTGTAACCTCTTGGTGGATTATCTCCTGCTGATCCACCCAAGACAACTTCCCTTCATCACTTTCAATCAGACCGGAATCCGCTGACACATGACCAAAATAGACATATTGGATTCTAATCTCGCTGTTTTTTCTGATTCTATGAACAATATAGCGGAGTGTCAGATTATTTAAATGTTCTGCTGTAAGCCCCGTTTCTTCTCCAATTTCTCTTATACATGCATGATAGGGCGCATTTATTTCAGCCTCTTCCATATGCCCGCCAATCGGAACCTTACGTCCAGAAAGAAAGGCGCTATTGGATTTTTTCTGTAGAAGTAAAACCTCTTGCTTATCATTAAAAAGAAAAGCGACTGCCATTTGTCGAAGCTTCATAGCCATCTCCTTCATGTTAAATAGTATACTTGCTTATGAACGCCACAGCCTTTCAACTGCTTTTAGATGTTCACCTTCAAACTCTAATCTGTATATATCAGGCTTTGAGGTACTTTTCCAAAAATCATAGCCATAAGCATCATCAAAGTAATTCATAATGATTGTCATAATGTTCCCATGTGTTCCAATAACGATATGCTTTCCCGCATAATCCTCTAATAACCTTTTGATAATTGGAATGGAACGATTTTGCGCCTGAAAGGTAGATTCTCCTCCTGACAGGCAGTAATTTTTATCCTCAAAGGATTTTTTAACCGCTTTCAAAAGCTCCTGTTCAGACAGCTTATAATTCAATCCTTTAATAGCTCTTTCCTTCAATGCTTCATATTCTGTTATAGCCAGACCTTTTTGTTCCGCCAGCACTTGTACCGTTTGAACTGCTCTGGTATAAGGGCTTGAAACAATGCTATCAACCTGTTTGTCTAGTAAAACGTTGCACACTTTTTGTGCATCTATTTCACCTTCTGCAGAAAGCCTTCTCGTCCTCTCTTCTCCAAACTTAAAAGGAGACTCTGCATGACGTACCATGTATATCCAAGTGCTCATCGCTTTTCCTCCTTTGAAAACTCTGCCACTGCTCAAGCATTATCAAAACGATATACACCCTCTAATATATGAAAGATAAATCAAGCTTCAGCTGTCCGCTTCTGACAACATTTCAATACAAATAGTAACAGCTCTCTTCAAATCATCATGACTCCAGCTCGGTATTTTTCCATGCTCGATGGCAAGCTCATGTGATGCAGGGATATGGATAAAACCAGCTGGAAGATGGAGATTATTCGTTTTCGTGTAATATAAAGCCTGATACATCACATGATTACATAAATATGTTCCAGCTGTGTTAGAAATTTCTGCTGGAAGCCCCTGTACTTTCAATTGCTTGACCATCCTGCTGATTGGCAAGGTAGAGAACATGCCGTCTGCCCCATCCTTCCAAATCACTTCATTATCCGGCTTGTGCCCCTGGTTATCCTTTGATCCATCATTCACATTAATGGCAATACGCTCCGGATTAATTTTGAATCTGCCGCCGGCGAGTCCAAGAGAAATAATCGCATCCGGTTTTGTTTCGTCTATTAATTGCAGGAGCTGTTTTCCTGCCTTATGGAAATCTACAGATAGGATATAGGAAATAACCTTGTACTCGCCAATCGTTGCACCATTTAATTCTTCTGCGATTTTCATCGTTGGATTAATAGAGAAATCGAGAAAAGGTTCAAACCCTGTTAATAGCAGTTTTTTGGGCATATTTTGCACCTGCCTTGTTATAAATATATATTTTACCTTAGTATAGCATATGGTGAAGGATGTTTATTTCCGGAGTATCACTATTCATCCAAACGCCAAATCTCTCATCTTATCCGTTTCAACTCCCTCGAAACCGATACCCCACACCCCAAACAGTCTCAATAAATTGCGGCAAAGAAGGATTCTCCTCTATCTTCTCCCGAATTTTGCGAATATGTACCGTCACTGTCGTATTATCCCCAATCGCATCATATCCCCATATTTGCTCGAATAAATGCTCCTTCGTAAATACGATATTCGGATTAGACGCCAAAAAATACAATAAATCATATTCTTTTGCGGTAAATATTTTTTCCTCCTGATTTATAAAAACGCGTCGTGAATTATGGTCCATCATCAGGTTTTTTATATGAATCTCATTCGGTTTCTTGTTCCGATTGGTTAAACGGTCGTATCTTGTCATATGCGCTTTTACTCTTGCTACCAGCTCATTCGGATTAAATGGCTTGACGATATAATCATCTGCACCTCTGCCGAAGCCGCGAATCTTGTCGATATCTTCTTTTCTCGCCGTCACCATTAATATTGGCACGTCCAATTTCTCACGCAGCTGTTCACACAAATCAAAGCCATCTATCCCCGGCAGCATTAAGTCTATTAAAATAAGACTGTAAGAATTCGCGGCTGCAAGTTTTAATCCTTGTTCTCCTGTTGCAGCAATATCACTTTGGAATCCATTAATCTCTAAATAGTCCCTTTCCAATTCAGCAATATCCTTCTCATCTTCAATGATCAATATGCGCTGCATTTATTTCACCTTCTTCAATGTAAAATAGATACTTGTTCCTTGATTTGGCCGGCTCTCTGCCCAAATCTCCCCGCCATGCTCCTGAATGATTTTCTGAACAATCGATAACCCAAGACCGCTTCCTCCTGTCGCAGAGTTTCTCGAAGCATCTGCCCGGTAAAAGCTTTCGAAAATATAGGGAATATCTTCTGCCTTTATTCCGCTTCCATTGTCCTTCATCTCCACGACTATTTTGTCAGGCTCAGATGTTAAATTCACCTGGATTTCCTTTTGTTCTTTATCCATATATTTTAGGCTGTTTTGAATAATATTCATAACAACTCGTCTTAATTTTTCCCGATCTACCTCCACAATATAGGCTTTCTCCTGGTCAGCATATAAAATCGCTTTTCCTTGTTCCTTTTCCAGATTAAATGCCAATTCTTCAATAAAGTCAGCAAAAAAAGCGTATAAATCTACTTTTTCAAGCTGAAAGGCTTCTTTTTTTAAATCGAGCTTTGAATATAGAAATAATTCATCAATCAGACCATCCATATCATTTGCTGTTCTATAAATAGTGTCCATATACCTGTCCAGCTTCTCTGGCGTATTCGCCACACCATCCTGAATCCCCTTCACATAGCCTTTGATGGAGGTCAGCGGTGTTTTTAAGTCATGGGAAATGCTAGCAATCAACTCCTGACGATTCTGTTCATACCGTTTTTGCTCCCTATCCGCTTCTTTTAATCTAAGGCGCATCGTTTCAAATGTATTAGCAAGTTCACCTAACTCGTCTTTTTTATCCGACTGGACGCTGTATTCCAGATCGCCTTCACTGATTTTCTTTGATGCCGTAGATAATTTGGAAATAGGGTTGATAATACTTTTGGACATAAAATAGGTCAGTAATCCATTGGTCAGTATTAAAATAAGTGCTATCGCAATAAATCGAAATTGGACAAAGATCCTTAAATCTTCCCCCTGCGGATTGCCATTAAAAATAACAAATAAAACATATCCCAAAACAATCTCTGCTATCAATAATAAAGCACCCGGGATAAGAATCATGGCTATATTGGATAAAATTAACCGTTTTCTGATAGACACCTTAATACACCTTCTTTCCTCTCCATTATAATAGAATTTAGACAGCCATGCTTTTTAAAAACAGCCGCTCGTTCTTATCAGTCTTGACGAAATATCCCAAATCTATGAAAAGACGCTTTTCCTCCAGTCAGAAAAAAAAGCGCCCTTCCAAACAGCTATCAGCTGACATTCTTTTGATAAGGTATCACAAAAGCAATAGCGCCTAATACCAAGCCCCACACGATATTGGTCATAAAAACACTGACGAGCGCCATAGGATTCGTTAATGGTCCTTGCAAACTGCCATTGAGAATAGGTGATAATATACCGCTCAGGATAGTAGCAAAAGCAGCATAGCTGACACCTGCAAAAACTAAAACTTTGATTGGATTTTGGACCCTTTTCCAGATAACTATCAGAATCCAGGCTATCGAAATCAATACTGTCATCGCAATGCTTCCAATGGCTTCATTGCCAAAGATATGAATGAATCCAGTTATTTTCATTAGTGGTCTGATAAGTGCTAAGGCTCCTAAACCTAAAATAAGGGCTATATTTTGTTGCTTTGCTTGATTATTTGTCATTTTCATCTGTTCCTTTCTGAATAAGATATAAATACGCTGCTCCTGTAATTTTTTCTATAATTAAAAGATTACCTTGCATATCTTATCCATTTCTAAAGCATTTCTTAAATTTTTCTTAAAGAGGATGTTTTTTTACAACTAAAAAGGAATAGGAATCCAACGTATACTCGAGAAATATAAGCAAATATTCAAAATACTCAATTTAAACCTGTTTAATTTTTTAAAACTGCTAAATTGATGAATCAATAGAAGTTCTAGTGGGAAATAATCTTTCTTTTTTTTCCTGTTCTTCCATTAATAAAAAATATTTCCGGGGAAATAATGACGAAAAATGTAGGATGGATGAATATGCTAAAAAATATTTATATCATTTTGTATATCATATCATTTTATCACGTAAGAAAATGGGTTGAATCTGACAAAGGATTATCATGATTTTATGAAAATAAGCTATTCTTTGGTCAATAATTTATTAGGGATACTCATATATTTTCCTGGATATTTTTTCGTTTGTATGTTATAACAAACAAAAATATGTTATATTGTCAAATATAGCATTCCTAAATGAAAGGATAATCGTTATATTGGAGGAAAATCGATGAAAGAAATCACTGATTATATCAGTAAAAACTTGCAAACGATTCGTAAAGAACGAGGCTTGAGTTTAGATAAAACTGCGAAAATCACGGAAGTAAGTAAAGCTATGCTCGCGCAAATAGAAAGAGGAGACTCTGTTCCAACAGTAACAACGCTCTGGAAAATTGCCAATGGCCTTAAAGTATCCTTCTCATCCCTGATCAGTCAACAGACAAATCCTATCAGAGTGATCACAAAGCAAGACCGGCATCTGGTTACGGAAGAAGAAAACCATTATAGGGTGCATGCGGTGGTACCGTTTTCACCTGAAAAGCAATTTGAAGTTTTCGCGGTCGAGATAGACCCTAAAAATGAACACAAATCGTCACCGCACAATCCTGGTGTCGAGGAGCATGTATTTGTCAAAAAAGGGCGATTAGAAATGGATATTGACGGTACAGTCGAAACAATTGCTGAAGATGAAGCAATTATATTTGATGGAAATCAAACACATATTTATAGAAATACCGGCGACAACGTACTTCACCTTCTTGTATTAATCTACTATGCAAAATAAATATTTACCATTGTTTGAAAGTGAGTGAATGAAAAATGTCTTTTGACGATCATCTATTAACATTGAAGTATGCCTTCCCAAAAACGCTGCCGATTTTGGCCGGGTTCGCTTTTTTAGGCATTGCTTATGGCGTTTACATGCATTCCCTAGGGTTTCAGCCAATCTATGCCATCTTAATGAGCATACTCATCTTTGCCGGCTCGATGGAATTTGTAGCTGGAAGTTTATTATTAGGAGCATTTAACCCGTTAAGTGCGTTTCTATTAACCTTAATGATAAATGCCAGACATCTTTTCTATGGTATCTCGATGTTAGATAAATTCAAAGGAAGCGGCAAGAAAAAGGTTTATCTCATCTATGGAATGTGTGACGAGTCATTTGTTATTAATAATACTTCCCGCATACCCACTAATATAAATAAGGGCTGGTTTATGTTCTATGTTACCTTGTTAAATCAAATCTATTGGGTCAGCGGTACGACCATTGGCAGTTTATTTGGTTCGATGATTACGTTTAATACGGATGGCCTGGAATTTGTTATGACAGCACTGTTTGTGGTGATCTTTTTAGACCAATGGATAAAAGAGCGTAATCATATCAGCTCCGTGATCGGGATTGCGGCTTCCGTTTTATGTTTAATGATATTTGGTACAGAACATTTTATTATTCCTGCCATGCTTATTATATTAATTTTTCTGACCTTCATTAAAAAATTCATCACCAAAAACGAGGTGATTTCATCATGATGACAATAACGCAGCAAATCATTATTATTGCTTCTGTCGTTATCGGCACTCTATTAACAAGATTCTTGCCGTTTATGATATTTAAACCGGATAAGCCGACACCATCATACATTAAATACTTAGGATACGTCTTACCACCGGCTGTATTTGGATTATTGGTTGTTTATTCGTTAAAGAATGTAAGCCTCACATCCTTGGATGGCTTTGTGCCAGAGCTTCTGGCGATCGGATTAATTATTGTCCTGCATTATTGGAAACGGAGTATGCTGCTGTCTATTGCAGGCGGGACGGTGTTTTATATGTTTTTGGTACAGGGTGTGTTTTAATGTGAAAATGTTTATTTTAATTGATGAGTCCAATGCTTAGAATAAATATGATAGAGATGACTAACAAACGACAGGTTTAGGTGAGACGAGTAATCCCAGTCCCAGGCTCCCAGAGGAAAAAACGGCGCTTTCCGTAGCGGTTGCCCTTATCAATCTAAATCTAGATTGATAACCATGGATTTTGATGAATGGCCTAATTTATGCATGGCTTTTTACGAATAACCAAAAAGCACTTGCTTCAAAAATGAAAGCATGTTAGTGAGTTCACAAAGATTCATATCAGAATACATTTGACCTGTTACTGAATGCAGATAAGATCAAATGTACACTTTAATAACTGCGGAAAGGAAATTTCGATTTTTCCTGGAGGGATATTTGGTGTATGTTTGGTCTTTTTTGTGTTATGATGTTTTTTTCTTATCCCGATGACCCATAGATTAATTTTTAACGATGAACGATGGAGGAAAAATTATGAACGATCAACAAGCTGCAAAAGACATCTTAAGTAATGTAGGCGGAAAAGAAAATGTTTCCGAATTAACTCACTGCTATACACGTTTGCGTTTCACTTTATATGACAACCAAAAAGCAAATAAGACTCATTTAGAAAACATGGATGAAGTCATTTCCGTTGTGGAGAATGGCGGACAATTTCAAGTTGTTATTGGGAATAAAGTGAAGCCAGTACATGATCAGATTCAAAAGCTTTTAGGTGATTTAAACAATGAAGAAAATAAAAAAGAAACGAATAAAGGGTCGATCGGGAGCCGCATTTTAAATACATTCACATCTATATTTATCCCAATTATCCCGGCAATTGCTGCATCCGGAATGTTAAAAGGAATCCTGGCTCTTGCTGTCATGATTGCTGCTTACTATTGGAATGTGGATATTAAAGAATATAATACCTATCGTATATTAGATGCAACTTCCAATGCTGTATTTTATTTCTTCCCCATTATGATTGGTTATGTAGCGGCGAAAGTGTTTAAAGCAAACGAATTAATTGCCATGGTGTTGGCAGCAACCCTGTGCTATCCTGACCTGGTTGCATTAATGACAGGTGATGTACCTGTTACCTTTTTGGGAATTAACGTAACATTGGCAAATTACACATCCACTGTTATCCCAATTATTATTGCTGTCTTTTTCATGGCATACGCACAGCGCTTTTTCGAGCGTATAACACCTGAAGTTCTGAAAATTATTATGGTACCAACCTTTACGCTGTTAGTGATGGTACCTGCGACCTTAATTATTTTCGGACCGCTCGGCATTCATTTAGGTAACTTTATTAACTGGCTGTATTATATCATTATGGATGTCAGCCCAACATTATTAGGAGCTTTCATTGGCGGCATCTGGTGTGTGCTTGTTATCTTTGGCGCTCACAAAGCAATCGTGCCAATCGGCATTAATGATGTGGCACAAACAGGTCAACAAAACCTTTTAGCCTTTGCAGGAGCAGCTAACTTTTCTCAAGCGGGAGCAGCTGCGGGTGTCTTTTTAAAGACAAAAAATAAGAAATTAAAAACATTATCCGCAACGGCAACAGTAACAGCTCTTTTCGGCATTACCGAACCAGCTATTTATGGAGTTAACCTCCGCCTGAGAAGACCGATGGTTTATGCGGTAATCAGCGGAGCGATAGGCGGCGGGCTGATGGGCTGGGGCGGCTCCTATGGTACAGCCTTTGCCAACCAGGGACTTTTAACCATCCCGGTCTATATCGAAGCCGGGACAAAAGCTTTTCTATGTTATATTATTGGTATTGCCATTGCCTTCTTTGGAGCAGCAGCTATGACAATGATATTGGGCTTTAAGGATATTCCTGAAGAAGACGATGCTACCGATGCAGGATTAGGAAACAGTAACAAGGATACTCCGGCCACGGGAACAGACGCAGAAATAAGCCTTCCTTCACCGATTCAGGGAAAGCTCATTCCATTGTCTGAGGTAAAGGATGAAGCATTCTCATCCGGCGCGTTAGGAGCAGGAGTTGCGGTTTGTCCGGCGGCCGGGGAAGTGACAGCACCAGCCAATTGTAAGGTATCTGTTCTTTACCCGACATTACATGCTATCGGCTTACAGCTGGAAAATGGCGTTGAATTGTTAATTCATATCGGCTTTAATACCGTAGAATTAAATAGAGAAGGATTTGAAGCCCATGTAAGTGCTGGAGATGAGATAAGCAAGGGGACGAAAATTGTCTCATTTAATATAGAAGAAATAGAAGCAAAAGGATATGATCTTTGTACCCCAATAGTTATCACCAATTCTTCGCAGTTTCAAGGTGTTTCTATTGTAGAAAGTAAGAAAGATTGAACTGCTTAATCTTAATAAATGTATTGGAGTGACGATGATGACAAATTATTTCAGCAAAGATTTCTGGTGGGGAGCTTCCTCCTCCGCCTTCCAAATTGAGGGAGCATGGGACGAAGATGGCAAAGGTAAAACAGTAGCGGATTACAATGCTTTCCAAAAAGCAGATGTACAAGCAGACACCAGAGTTGCCAGTGATTTCTATCATAACTACAAGGAAGATATTCTTTTAATGAAGGAACTTGGCCTAAAAGCTTACCGTTTCTCGATTTCCTGGGCAAGAATTATTCCGGATGGGGATGGCGAAGTAAATCAAAAGGGTATTGATTTTTACAACAATGTGATTGACTTCTTATTAGAAAATGATATTATCCCGTTTGTGACCCTGTACCACTTTGATCTCCCATTTGCTCTTGTCGATAAGTACAATGGCTGGGAAAATCGTGATTGTGCCTATGCTTTTGAAAAATTTGCAAAAACCTGCTTTGAAGCTTTCGGTGATCGCGTAAAGCATTGGCAGGTTCATAATGAACAAAACCTGATGATTCGTGTGGATATTCGAATGAATATGTATGACGTACCAGGTGAACAGGCAGAAAAAGTAAGAGCACAAATGGATTATCATATGTTTTTAGCACATGCACTTGCTACGAATGCCTGCCGCGACATACTTCCAGATGCCCAGATTGGTCCGGCAGTCTCTTCTACAATGACATATCCAAGCTCGAATCGTCCGGAAGATGTGTGGGCAGCCAGAATGAATGATAACTTTAAAACAAATTATGCCTTAGAAATGTATTGCTTTGGAGAATATCCAGGATATTATAAAGAGTACCTTAAGAAATGCGATATTTATCCAGAAACAGAACTAGAGGATGAAGAAATATTAAAAGCATCAAAACCTGATTATATTGCCGTAAACTACTATCGTACATTAGTAGCCAGCTACCTTCCTGCTGATGAAGCTCATCCAGTCGGCACAAAGGTAAATGATATTGATTTCGACTTATATGGATACTTTAAAATCGAGAAAAACCCAAATCTCGTTGTAACAGATTACGGTATTCAAGTAGATCCGACAGGCTTAAGGCTCCTGCTCAATGACTATTATGAAAAGTACCGATTACCGATGATTATCACAGAAAACGGCTTGGGAACCGGCGATCAGTTAACGGAAGATGGTAAAATACATGATGATTACCGGATTAACTACTTGAAAGATCATATTGCGGCATGTAATGATGCCATTTCCGATGGTGTAGAGCTGTTTGGGTATTGCCCATGGTCAGTAATGGATCTGTTAAGCTCCCGCCAGGGCTTTATGAAACGCTATGGTTTGATTTATGTTGACAGAGATGATTTTGATCTCAAAGAATTGCGACGGATTAAGAAGGATAGTTTTTACTGGTATCAAGATGTGATTAGGAACAATGGGTTACATGCAACCGTAGAGGAATAAGATCGCAGCTACGCAGAATGTAAACGTGATGAACGATTCTTTTTATTCGCACTCAATAATTCGAGTAATGAATGTATCTTAATGGGAAAGGAAATCGGATATAAAAAAACCAATTGGCTTTAACATTCCAGATTCTGAAGCAGAGAAAACATTTATCCTAAAAAGAGGATGGTATAGAGATGATGAATTAAATTATTAATTCATTGGAAAACCCATTCAACGAACGGATCAAGCCTTTTTATGAAACAAAAAAATCAGTTGTTTCATAAAAAGGCACTTGTTCTAATTTATGTGTCTATGCTTATCTAATATCTCCGAATACACTAAATAGCGAGAATATAAAAAGGAGATGGGTTTTAGTGGGCAGAAGAAAATATAATTATAGAAATCAAAAGGCTTTTAGACGTTCAGAATGGCATGATACGGACTATGAAATGGATAGAAACTTAGATTGTTATAATGAATCTGAATCAAATAAAATGCATAAAGATGTTTCTCACGATCATACGGAAGACAGAGAAGCATCAACTTGTCAAAAGCTTGCAGATATTATCGGTGGTGAGGTTATACAAGCGACTCCTGTTTGTGTAGTTATGCGCCTTCGAGATCTGCAAGCTACTATTTTAGGTCGTCGGACTCAATCTCCGTTAGCACTTCCATTTATGCTATCCTTTGAAGATAACGGTCTGAACTTAGGTGAATCTGTACTCCTTCAGAAGGAAGTTAATCCAATGATTGATGCATTGCGAAGAAGAGGAATTACCATAACAGCATTTCATAATCATTGGCTGTTTGAAGAGCCTCGGCTAATGTATATGCACTGGGAGAATGTTGGAATGAGTCCATTTGAGTTTGCAAGAGCCAGCAATGCAGCCGCAAGAGAAGCAGGACTTTTTTAAAAAGCTTAGCCGTTTGTGATTTTTTTAGTAAAATATCACAAACGGCGTTATTTCTCCTCAATGAATTAGATAGCTTCCGTTTTTCATTTATCTATTTTGTATACTTTACCATCAGCATAAATATACTCGTTATGGACTTCCTCTATAAGTGAACATAATGATGAATTGCTTTAACAGATTACATAATAGAATGAACACTGACATGCTGGTGTTTCATGTAAAAAGCAGAACCGGGTTAATTGGAGGCTTCCCGTCAAGGTACTGTTCTTTAACCTTTTACAGCACCATCTGTTAGTCCTTTGGTTACTTTCTCTTGTGTAAAAATATATGCCAAGAGCATTGGAATACTAGCCAAGGAGATTGCAGCCATTACTGCCGGAACATTGGTTGAATACTCTCCAAAGAAATTCCTCAAACCTAGTGGGAGCGTCATATTTTCATTATTAGAGATTAGCACAAGAGCAAAAATAAATTCATTCCATATATGAATAAAGTTATAAATAAATACCGTCATTAATGCTGGACGGGTCATTGGTAAAATAATATGGAAAAATATCTTTAACTTATTTGCACCATCCATCATCGCCGACTCTTCCAATGATTTCGGTATTTCACTCATAAACTGCGTCAAAATAAAAATGGATATTGGTAATGCAAAAGCAATATAAGGACCAATTATAGCTACTAAACTATCATAAATTCCAATTGAATTCGAGAATCTAAATATAGGTATTAATGTAGCATGGACAGGAAGCATCATTCCAACAATAAAGAGTAAGAAAACAGCGCGATTCAATTTGAACTTCATTCTACTTAATGGATAGCTGGCTAATGAAGCAATTAGCATAACAACAAACACAGAGATAACAGAAACAATAATACTGTTTAAAAAGTTTACTAATAACCCTTGTTGAATAACTGCTACATAGTTATCTAATGTAAAATGCGTAAATAAGCTAAAAGGAGACTCAAAAAATGCTGGCTGCGACTTTAACGATGTTGAAATCAGATAAACAATTGGATATGCGGCATAGATCAGAAAAACAATTGCTAATATATATAATCCAACTTTTTTCATTACCATTTACAGCATCTCCTTTCTTCGCTTCGAACTATTTATTGACTGAATAACAATTGTCACAGTAAGTGCAATAAAGAACATGACAAAAGCAATCGCACTAGCATATCCTGTGTTATAATTCATAAATACTTGTTTAAACATAAATGTCCCCATAATTTCCGTTGCACCATTTGGCCCACCCTCTGTCATAACAAAGAATAAATCAAAGGCTTTCAATGATCCGACAATTGCAAGAATGGATGATGTCACAATTGTTGGCATAAGAAGTGGCAACGTAATATGTTTGAAGTTTTGCCAACTGCTTGCACCATCAATCTTCGCCGCTTCATATAACTCTTCTGGTATACCAACAATTGCTGAACGTAATAAAATCATATAGAATGGGGCACCTTGCCAAACAACTACAAATAAAATAGATAACATGGCTGTTTCTGGAGCACTTAACCAAAAGATATTCTCAATCCCAAAAATACTGACAATTTGGCTCATGATTCCATTTAATGGATCAAACATAAATACCCACAGCATTCCCGTTGCTACTGTTGAGACAAGAAATGGTAAGAAATAAACACTATTAAAGAAACGAATTCCCTTTATTGGTGATACAAGCAGCAAAGCCATAATTAATCCTAAGGGAATCTGAATAAATACAGATGTAAGTACCACCCAAATATTATTTTTCAATGATGTCCAAAACACAGGATCAGCAAATAAATTTGCATAATTTTCTAATCCCACAAACATCTTTTCTCCAGCGGTTGTCCATGTATGAAAACTATATTCAAATGTAGCTATAATCGGATACACAACATAAAGCAAGTAAATAAATAAAGCTGGTGCAATAAAAAGAAAGATAACTAAACCATTTTTCCATTTACCTTTAGATGATGATATCTTTTTTTCTTCATATATATCTGATGGTATCGGCATACTAACCCTCCTAATGCGAGTTCAAAAAAGAATGAAACAAATTCAGCACCTCACAATAAAAAGAACCTTTCTTTTCATCGCACAGTACTTATGTATTGCGTAAGCTAGCAATAGTAACATCATTCCAGCTTATGGTTTTAGGTGAAAAGGATAGAACAAAAGTACTTTAACCTGGCAAATTTCAAGCAAGAATTTGTACAAATATCCGTCCCGCTGATCTATGGCGGGACAAGTCATCATAGTTCCAGCAATTCTGCTTCTTGTCCTTCCCGTAAAAAATCACAAAATGCTCCAGATGTCTGCATATATTTCTACCAGCAGTTTATGCTTCCTACACTTTTGACTAAAGCATTTCCTTTTGTCCTAATCCCCTTCATTTATTCACCCAATATTTCTTTTGCTTTTTCCTCCATCTGTTTCGCTGCTTCTTCTGGTGTCATGGATAACCCATATATAGATTGCAGTGTATCCTTATGCAATTCCGCTAATTCTGGCGGAAGTGCTTGATCATAAGGTGATTGAATGCTCGTTGAATTCAAAATAACTTCTGCAAATTGCTCTTCTAATTCCCCTTCTGGAGAAATACCTTTTAGCGCTGTTACACTCCCGGTTTCATCTGCATATTCTTGTGCTGCTTCTGGAGTTGTTAAGAATTTTACAAATTCAGTAGCTATTTCAGGATGTTCTGCTTTAGAAGATACAGACCATGCCGGAGATATTGCTCCGCCAATTTCTCCAGGATTGTTTACACCGCCTTCCATATCAGGAAACATAAAGAATCCTACTTTATCAACAAAATCAGGTGCTTCAATTCTGAAATCATTTAGCACTGCATTATGCATATTAAACATTGCTGCTTCTCCAGAATAAAAGAGTTGCCTGCTTCCACCTTCATTATATGGCAATCCGTTAAACCCGGGATTATAAGCATCCATTTCTACAAGCTCTTTAATATTCTCTCCAGCTTCTACAAAAATGGCATCATCGAACCCTTTTCCATTTCGGTTCAATGCATCGTCAAACAATTCATGACCACCGAGTTTAGAAACCATATTCATAAACATGTACGACCCTGGCCATTTCGATTTATTCGCTAATGCAATTGGATAAATATCATTTTCTTTTAAAACTGTTATAATTTCTTGAAATTCTTCATATGTTTCCGGCTCTTCCAAACCAAGATCCGCAAAAATTTCTTTATTGTACCAGATAACATCCATTGTTAAACTCAGCGGAACCCCGTAAACTTGTCCATCGTTATATGTTACTGCTGATAAAGCTGATTCTACATAGATATCTTTATCAATACTATCTGTAATCTCCAATACGTTACCCTGTTCTACAAATTGGCCTAACCAGCCGCCGCCATAGTTCAAGAACACATCTGGTGGATTCCCGCCATTCATTGCCACAGTCATTTTTTGCTTAAATGCATCCCCAGTATTGGCAACTGTATTAATTTTCACTCCTGGATTCTCTTCTTCAAATTCTGTCGCTTTTCTTTCTACCCATTCTTTTGCATCATTATCTAACATATGCCAGAACTCAATTTCCTTCGTATCTCCATCTGAATTATTGTCTCCTCCACATGCAGATAGGACTAAAACTGTAAGTAAGCCAACTACTACCCATCTAAATGATTTCATTTCATATCCCCCTTATATTAGATAATTTCGTTTAAACGTTGGAAGCTCAATTGAGCGCTTTCTAACTCTCCTTTAGTCGTTCTATCCTGTTCTACAACAATGTATTCGATTACATCAGAAGTTTTTGCCTTTTCTACAATACTTTGTACTTCCATGATACCGTCACCTATTTCTACAAAGTCTGTCGCTTCTACAACTCCAAACACTTTGTCTGCACTTAATTTTCCTTCTACTTTCTGCAATAAGTTTACTTCTTTCACTTGTTTATTTAAATCCTTTTGATGAATGAGATGTATACGATTTCCCAGTCTATCCATTAATTCTAATGGATCATATCCTGCTCTTAATGCCCAAAAAGTATCTAATTCAAAATTTACGTACTTTGAATCAGTACGTTCTACCAAACCTTCTAAAACAACCTCTCCGGAAATTTTTTGAAATTCATGATAATGATTATGATAGTATAACCCGATTCCCATCTCTTTTAACTGTTTTCCAGCCTCATTCAACCACGCTGAGAAAGTTTCAATCGAGTCTTCTTCGGTAAAGAAATATGCTGGTATAATAACTTTCTGACTACCTATCGCAAGATTATACTCCCCAACTTGCTGTATATTTAAATCATTTTCATAACCTGTATGTGTACCTATTGCTTTTAAATCATACTTATCCAAGTATTTCTTTAAAGTATCAGCAGAAACTTCTGGAATAAATTCTCCCGCTTTTCCTTGATTTCGTACAGGATACTCGACATAACGATAGCCAATTTCCGAAACTTCTTTTAATGTTCCTTCTAAATCTTGCGCCAGTGCATCCTTTACAGAATACAGCTGTAAAGCAATTTTTAATTCGCCCACAATAATTCCTCCTAGTTATCAGTTAATTTATTGTATCTTGATCTGTTTGAATCCCTGAAACTGGTAATATCACCGGTTTATCACATATACTTTGGATGTTACAGTGCCTTGCTTCCTGGGAGGACTTTAGAACACTCTCCATAATCTCTAACACATGAAAAGCTAACTCTCCAGATGCTCGATGAGGCTTTTTTTGAAAAATGGCACGCACCATATCAATAACACCAATTCCTCGTGTATTATCTATATAACCGGAAGTAATTGGGTAAGAAGAAAAGTGCGCTTCCCCCTCCTTCTGCAATTTCACCTCTCCACTAAAACGATTAGGATCCGGTACAGATATTGTACCCTTGGTTCCATAAATTTCTAATTTTTCATGTCCTGTCCCCCATACATCAAAACTCATAATCATATTCCCGATCGAACCATTATGGAAATCTAATATGCTAGCAACATTTGTTGGTGTACTAACCGCAAACCATTCTCCATAATTTTCAGATGCTGTTATCATGCGTTTCGTAAATCTCATATTAGCTGACGCGGTTACTTTTTTGACGGGACCAAGAAGCGCAATCATTGCAGTTAAATAGTAAGGTCCCATATCAAACAGCGGTCCCGCCCCTGATTGATATAAAAACTGTGGTCTGGGATGAAAGCTTTCTGGTCCATGTGACATCATAAATGCTGTTGCCCCTACAGGTTCTCCAATTTGTCCATCATCTATTATTTGTTGACACATTTGAATGCCTGCTCCTAAAAATGTATCTGGTGCCGATCCAACTCGTAATCCTTTTTTAGCTGCTAAATCTAAAATTTCTTTTCCCTCTTTGGTATTAGCAGCTAATGGCTTTTCTCCAAATGTATGTTTTCCAGCATGTAACGCACGCAGATGTATTTCTCCATGTGCAGATGGGACCGTTAAATTGACAACCAATTCAATTTCATTGTCTTGAAAAAAATCTTCTATATCATATACTCTAGGAATGTTATAAGATAGCGCTATTTCTTCAGCTCTTTTTTTATCTAAATCACAACAAGCAATCACTTCTATAAAGTCGCACCGGCTAAATGTATTTAAATAACTTTTACTAATCATTCCACATCCAACAATACCTATTTTCATTTTCCTCAATCAAATTCCACTGCCTTCCCTGTCAATGCCGATTGATAGATTGCTTCTAGAATTTGTGTAACAACTAATGCTTCTTTCGGTTGAACCAGCGGACTTTTATCTTCTAAAATAGCTTCTATCCACATTTTTGCTTCTTGTTCTCCTTCATTCAAGTTTTCTCCGCCGAAATAAGCAATAGAAGACCCTGCAGCGGTATGCGTATCTGTTAATTTTCCATATTCACTAGAGTAAAAACTAACATATCTTTCTTTTTCATCCTCTCTTCTCTTTAATTCACCACCTGCTTCTGTTCCACAGAGAGTTACTTCCGCTTCTCTTCCTTTTTCTATATTTAATGCCCATGATGCCTCCAATGAAATAGTTGCCCCATTCTCCATTTTTATAAATGCTGTTGCAAAATCTTCTACGTCAAAGGTAGTTGGATCCCAATCACCAAAAAGATTTCCCTCTGTCTTATCCTTTAATTTTTGGCTTGCTGTCCCGACCACTAGTTTGGGCCGATAATTATTCATCATCCATAAAGCCAAATCCAAAGCATGTGTTCCAATATCAATTAATGCACCTCCACCTTGTGCTTCTTTATTAGTAAACACCCCCCATGTTGGTACAGCTCTTCTTCTTACAGCATGGGCTTTGCTATAATAAATCTCTCCAAGTTTTCCTTCTTTACATGCTTGATATAAAATTTGAGCATCTTCTCTAAAGCGGTTCTGATAACCAATTGTCAGTTTTTTACCGGTTCTTTCTGCAGCTTCTACCATCTTTTTTGCTTCTTCTGAATTAATAGCCATTGGTTTTTCACACATAACATGTTTGCCTGCTTCTAATGCCTTTATCGTAATTTCGGCATGAGAAGCATTTGGAGTAAGGACATGAACCACATCAATTTCTTGATTTTTTAGTAATTGAATATAGTCGTTATAAACTAATGCTTCACTATTTCCAAATTTCTCTTTTGCATGCTCAGCTTTTTGTCCATCTAGGTCACAAAATGCTTTTAATTCTACTAAGTCACTGAATCTACTTAAGGATGGCATATGCTTACTAAAAGCAATTCCTCCACAACCAATAATTCCTATTTTCAAAGTCATATCCAAACACTCCTTTATGTAATCGATTACAAACATTATGCCTCCATGTATCCGATAACCGAAGAAATACGCTCTCAAGTAATCGATTACATGAAATAGATAAATTATCCTTTATATATTTTACAAGACTCCCTAATGATTAATTTTCCTTCTACAATCCTTCGTTTATTCTGTATTTTTTTACCTGTTATCAGCTGGTGCATCATATCCATAGCATGCTCTCCAATTTGAAAAGCAGGCTGTGAAATTGTTGTGAGTTCTGGAGTGACAGCAGAGGCTAATTCTATATCATCAAAGCCTGCCACACTAATATCATCAGGAACTCGCAATCCTTTTCGTTGAATGCTTTTGATAACTCCTGCAGCCATATGATCACTCGCTGCAAAAATTGCAGTTGGTGGTGTATCTAACTCCAATAAGTTATTTGCTTCTCTAATCCCTGATTCAAAACTATAATCGCCTTCACGAATATACTGGGGATTCATCTCTAAACCATATTCCTTCAATGCCTTTTGGAACCCAATCAATCGATTACTACTGGAAATAGTATCGAATCCTCCAGATATAAAAGCTATCTTTCTATGATTCAACGCTAATAAATAGTTTGTCATTTTGTAGGCACTTTTTTCATTATCTACATGGATACTAGGAATATCTACTCCTTTTAAATGTGAAGTTGCAATCACAACACGATCATTGCCGATAATTTCTAATTTCTCTTTTTCTCCTACTGTCAACATTATAATTCCAGCAACTTGTTTTTGATGCAGGTATTTGAAATAATCTAAATTTTCACCCTCTTTATTTTTCATATTTTTAATTAATATTTCATAATGATGCTCTAATGCCTGAATCTCTATCCCTTGTAATACCTCATAAAAAAATGTATTACCGAAATCAGGTACAACCACTAAGATGTTATTACTACGAAGTTCACGAAGTTGCTTGCCAAGATAATTGGGCTGATAGTTCAGCTCTTTCATGGCAGCTAAAACTTTTTGTTTCGTTTCTTCATTTACTTTATTTCTTCCTGTCAGCACTCTGGAAACAGTAGCTGTTGAAACTTCTGCCCGTTTTGCAACATCTTTTACATTTGCCATAAGTCTTAAGATACCTTTCATAGATAATCTAATCGATTAAGATTATCAACATTATAATTATAGCCCAATCAATTTGTCAATGTTTTTTTTATTTTCTTAACTCTGAGAAGAATTTTTTCAAATACCTTTCTTTGGCTTTAAAACTCAGATATATCAGGAATATCTAAATATTAATTAATTTATTTAGTTAGATGTCTCAGTGGTATTATTTATAGCGTCAAATTCAAAAGCTCTTATAAGGTCCTGCACCCCAGATGACTGAGCAAAAATCTAATACTGGGGGATTTATATATTCCAACTGAATTAAAACTCTTCCATGCAGGTTGTGATACCCAATCAGCCTTTTGTTTAATCCTACGCTCTTTCTTGGTAAAATGACTTTCTATGACAATGAACAATTGGATATGAAATCCATTTTGCAATACATGCGAAAAAGGAATAAAATAGTCAAATAAACCCTTAACCAAAGTGCAATTGCACTTTGATTCGACATATTCGTTCAGCTGTTTCTTTCTGCAGCAGAAAATATGACTTAAACTTACATATACAAACAAGGTGATGAACAAATGAAAGAAAACATACACAAGCCATGGCTGCTCGTTCTGACTATAGGGCTTGGCACACTGCTCAATCCTTTAAACTCATCGATGATTTCAGTGGCATTAACAAGGCTGCAAAATGAATTTGCATTAACCTTTGCAGATGCTTCCTGGCTGATTTCGATTTTTTATCTTGCCAGTGCTGCCGGACAGCCTGTCATGGGGAAATTAAGTGACATGTTCGGCCCAAAAAAATTGTTTATAGCAGGGCTTGGCATCGTAGCAGCTGCATCAATATTAGCTCCCTTTTCACCAAACTATCTCTTTCTTTTAGGATGCCGTGCTTTACAGGCGATTGGCAGCTCGACTTTATTTCCCAGCGGTATGAGTATGGTGCGGACATATATTACAGAAGGACAGGGGAAAGCACTAGCTGTCTTATCTATCTTTGCTTCCACATCAGCGGCTTTTGGCCCTTCTATCGGCGGCTTTTTAGTTGCGTCCTGGGATTGGCAGTCGATTTTCCTGGTTAATTTTCCGTTTATTATTGTATCCTTTTTGCTGGCTGTTTTTATTTTACCAAATACGGCACAAGGGCAATTTGAGGCGAAACGGATTGATTTCAGTGGGATTATCCTCTTTATTATTGCAATTGTGGGATTAATCCTGTTCCTGCTCTCCCTTGATCAGAACATTCGCTGGTGGGCGCTACTGCTCTTTTTTGCTGCTGCTGCCATTTTTTACTTCTTCGAGCTGAAGCAGGAAGAGCCCTTCATCGATGTAAAAGGGTTAACGAAAAACCGTTATGTTTCGTTTATTTATTTGCAATTCATATGTATTAACTTGATTCATTATTGTTTCTTTTTTGGATTCCCGACTTATCTGCAGCAGGTTCGTCATTACAGTGAACAGCATACTGGACTCATTATGCTGTCGTTGGCAGGATTTGGCGTGATTGTTTCCCCCTTAGCCGGCCGTCTAATTGATAAATACGGTTCGAAGCTGCCTATGGTCATCGGTGCATGTTTGCTTTTAGCAGGTACCGGACTGCTATTAACATATAATGATGCGTCTCCTTTAATCTGGCTCGTTATTATTATGGCAGTTCTTGGCATGAGCAATGGATTTAATAATATTTCTGCACAAACCGCACTTTATGAACACGTGAATCCAGAGGACACTGGCTCCGCATCAGGTTTATTTCAAACCAGCCGCTATCTGGGCTCGATTGTATCATCCAGCTTGCTTGGGTTAACATTTAATCGTCATTTAGATACAGAGCACCTGCATCTTGTTGCGATGATCTGTTTTGTTTTCTGTGTATTTGTCGTTGCTCTGGCGTTTAAGCTTCCTGGGAAAGTGAGAGAGAAGAACACATAGATATTATAAGTGAAAAAACAATCCGTTATTTTATAATAGCGAATTGTTTTTTCATTTATTTCACAATCGTACTTGTTTGAGAAAAAGAAATTGCTCCACACTAGGAAATTCAAAAAGTTAATTTATTTTCTGTCCCTGAAAGCAGCCTTTTTATATTCTCCCTGTGTTTAAAAATAATTATAAGAGCCATCAGGCTTACAAATAGATTAAAATATAGAGTATGGTCAAAAACAGGCATAAACGAAATAACCGCTATAAGCATTGTAGCACATATGGTGCCTAAAGAAACATAACGTGTTACAGCTATTATGATTACAAAAAAAGCAAGGCATAAAAGAGCCATAACCCAGTCAATCATAAATAGCACAGCCACTGCTGTCAGCGCTCCCTTTCCCCCTTTAAATTTGAAATATACCGGCCAGTTATGCCCTATAACTGCTCCTGCACCTGCAACTAAAAGGCTTACAGACTCCATTGATCCTCCCGAATAAAAGTAAACGCCGAGTAACAAGCCTATAAAACAGGCAATTACCCCTTTTAATATATCTCCTAAAAGTACAAATACGGCAGCAGATTTCCCAAGTACCCTCAGAGTATTAGTAAGCCCGGCGCTATTGCTTCCATGACTTCTTATGTCTTTGCCGTATATCTTTCCTATAACCACTGCCGTATTAAGACTCCCTAAAAGGTAACCACATGCTAAGGCCACGAAAAGCTTTAAAATATCCATCATCACTCTCCTCCATTACTCTACAATCTGACTCGTCAGGTTACATATTAATTCATTATATTTCCATATTAACATCAATAGCTTTCTATTTGTAATGAGATTCTGAACAAGTCCAATTGGTGATGCCACTCTCTATAAGACTTGAATAAAAGTTAATTTTATGTATAATGTAAATTAACTTCATTATATGAAATGTTTTCTAGGGTTCCGCAACAATGGTTGGTCTGGTCCGAGAGAAAACTCACAGCTTAACCTGTGCCACGGAAGGATAAAAGCCTGGGAGATACTGTTTATACAGTTGTCTCTCAGGTTTTTTTGTTTTTTCCTGGAAAGAATAAAGTTGGAGGGGGTATTTAAATGAATATGCAGTGGTTAAAAGTAATTATTGCAGCAGTTATTGAAGTTTTTTGGGTAATTGGGCTAAAGCATGCCTATGATTTTTGGACTTGGACCGGGACAGTTATCGCGATTATTCTCAGTTTCTATTTAATGATTATGGCTGGGAAGAAGCTTCCTGTCGGGACAGTTTATGCCGTTTTTGTCGGACTGGGGACAGCAGGAACAACTTTTGCAGATATTGCTTTCTTTGGTGAACCATTTCAGCTGGTAAAGGTTCTTTTGATTGCCATTTTATTGACTGGTGTCATTGGTTTGAAATTAGTAACAAAAGATAAAATAAAAGAAGGAGCTGAATCATAATGGCTTGGACTTCATTAATTATCGCGGGGTTGTTTGAAGTGGTTGGTGTGACGATGATAAATAAACTGCACAAAGATCGTAACTGGCAGGCATTCGCCTTGCTGGTGCTTGGATTTGGAGCGAGTTTCTTTTTCCTTGCATACGCTATGGAAACATTGCCTATGGGTACTGCTTATGCCGTATGGACTGGTATCGGCGCTTCTGGGGGGGCAATAGCAGGAATGATTTTTTATGATGAACCAAAGGAATGGAAAAGAATCGTGTTTATAGCAATGGTATTAGGAGCAGCTGTCGGTTTAAAGCTGTTTTCATAATGAATTTCTATAAAAGGATTTTTATCACTACTTGTTCCATAGATAAAAGCAAGTAGTGATAATTCATCTTTTTAGCAAAATAAGTGATTTCTTCATCTTTGTTTTTCTGCATTCTTGTTCAGGCTCTTTAGGATCACCTGCCATTTAAAGTGTCTTTCTATAAGGTCTACCAGTTCAAAAGCGATAGAACAACGAGATGTATCCTATAAACTAACCAATAGCAAACAAAGGTAGACGGCTCCGCTGATAATTTACTCTTGGTTACCCTCTTGCCTGAATGCCTTTTTCTCCATAGTCCTTAAATTCATCACTTTATTATTTCTTAGTTCTTTTGATGTATTAGCCAGATAATCATTTAATCTTTTTTTATAAAGATATTCAGCTATATCTCTAAAATGTTCATTTTCCCATGCAAAGCGATCAATAATTTCATGTAATACTTTTGCTTCTCGCTGTTCTTCCCCATCTTCTTTATATTTTTCTGCTTTTGCCCATAAATCTTCTACAATCATCATTTCTTGCTCCAAACCTTTTATGGAATATTCTAATTGATTCGGACTCTCTGCCACCCACTGCAATCGTTGTGAGTCATCTAACAGCAGTTCGTTTGGCGTTGTATATAGTTCATTACATATTTTAACTAACAGCGAAAAGGAAGGAGAGAAAACACCACGTTCTATTTTTGAAATGGTCTGTTTGATAGACCCTACCCTGTTTGCTAATTCTTCTTGTGTCAGATTCCGTTCTTTTCGGACTCTTTTCATATTCTTTCCTACATTTTTATCGATGTCCATTTGATTACCTCTCTTTTAAAAGCAATATGATTTATTTCCAAACAAAAAGGGGAACATACGTTTACTAAGGGAGCTAAATATGTTACTATTATTAACAAATAACCTATATAGATACTTGGAAGGGAGTGAAAGAAGTGATTTCGAATAAAATGAATCCTTATCAAAAATAATTTGCTAGAAGCTGGCCGATAAATCAATTATTAAATGAATTAAAAGGATCCGGCGGAAAATGAATATCCGATTTATTTTCATTTCTTCAATAAAGTTTAACTATTCATAATAAAGTATAACATGAAAGGTATTGACTAAGGAATCTTCTTAGAAAGGAATGATGAATGAAATGACACAGGATAAAACACCGAAAGATCTATTAATCACTCAATTGAGCCGCAAATTATATTTTTCGGAGATGGAAGAAAAATTGCTTCATGTCACTTATAACCTGGCTTCAGATAAGCTATATACAATAGATGATGCACTTCCCGACTTAATAAGAATTATTCGATTATTAGATTATGAACAGGAAGGTATCATGGAGGATATAATTCGTTTAGAGGGGCTCGTTTTTGAACACAGTGAGCCATAATTGGAATGTTATTTTAAATCAATAGAGAAAACTTTTCACGTAAGCACACTGATTACTGCTGCTCCACCTAAAACATCTGAGGATAAATACCTGACAAAACAAATACAGGAGTGCTTACTTTTAATCTTTTTTTCGTATCCTGCTTCAAAATTTACCTTGTTTTAACTTCCCTCTAATAGTTTGCTGTAAAATAACTAGCCTAGATATTCTTTTATCAAGATCGCTTTAAATTCCTCATACATTTCAAACGATTCTTCCAGTATCCCTTCCAATTCATCATAATTTTTAAACGCCGGCATTTTTATTCTATATTTTGGATCAATTAATAATCGAGAATAAACTGTCCATGAGCTACCTAACCTTACTTCCCCATTACGTACCACAGTCCATATAAGATCTACTCTATCAGTAACAAATATTATATGAACAGCCATTACTAACTCTTCATCTACTACATCCTCCACTCTAAAAAAGTTTTCTCTTCTATCATAGGTAACCGTATAGCCTCGTTGATGAGCTTCTCTTTCTAATGCTTCCACAACTATTACCATGTCTATCCTCATCATCTAACTGCTCTTCTTTTTTGATATTTTCTGCACTATATTTTTTCGATAATTTCTCAAATTTCCTTATTAAATCCATCTCTATTAGTGCCTGCTTAATCTCTGGTTTTAAATCCAAACCCATCTGATCACTCCTCTAAAAATCGTAATGTGACATCATATTCTGTTGCCATATCTTTGAAATAGTCAAGCTTTTCGCTTTTAATATTGGAAGCCGGTATTTCTAAAATATATTCTCCTTCTAATGTCAGTCCGTCCAGTTCCTTGAGTGAATTACTTTGTCTACAGCACACTTTGTTTTCAATTCAGATATAGTCTATTACCAAACAAAGAGGGATGTTATGCCTTATAAAATAAGGTTTAACATCCCTCTAGGGTTTGCTGTGAAATATTTAGCCTAGATATTCTTTAATCAAAATCGCTTTAAATTCCTCATACATTTCAAATGATACTTTTAATATACCTTCCAGCTCATCATAGTCTCTAAAAGCTGGCAATCTGATTATATATTTTGGATCAATTAATAATCTGGAATAAATTGACCAAGGGTCTCCTAGTCTTAATTCTCCATCACGTTTTACTACCCAAGTAAGTTCTGTGGTTCCACCTTTTATAATAATATAAACACCAAATGTTAATCTTTCTTCGATTTCCTCTTCAATTTTTAAAAATTTTTCTTTTTTATCAATCGAAACGGAATAACCTAAATCTTCTATCATATCTATAACTGTATCAATATCTAAGTAAATAAGCCTGTCTTCTAGTTTAACTTTTTTAGAATTATATTTACTGGATATCTCTTCATATTTTTTTACAAAACCTATATCATTTAGAGCCTGCTTAATCTCTGGTTTTAAATCAAATCCCATGTTATCATTCCTCCAAAAATCGTAATGTGACATCATATTCTGCTGCTATTTCTTTATAATGATTTATATTTTTACTTTTAAGATTGGAAGCTGGTATTTCAAGAATGTAATCCCCCTGCAACGTCTTTCCATCTAAATTTGGATGTGCATTACTTCTTATCTCTGTATCTACGGAATACTTTGTTTTAAATTCCGATAAATATCCTCTATAAGTTTTCTCCGTAATCTTATCCAAGTCTGTCGTCTTTCTAGAGATAATTTCACCAGTTAAAGGATCGTATGAATCTAATCGTCTCCCAGATTTTAAATGAACTTCATGGTAAGGATAGCAGAATCTCTAGCCGTCTGATTAAATCTATTTCCTCTTGCCATTGGTGAATCCTTAGTCCAATAATCACTGGCTTGTTTCCAATCTAAACGATCTCTAATGACCACCGCTTGTCCATTTTTTCGCGTTTTTTCTTTTCTATTTACATAGGTTCGATATTGCGATTCTACTACAGGATCAGCGAATTTTCCATTGGAATCAAGACTCATGTTCCTCTTAACATTAGAGGCAACATTACCTTCATCTTTACTCTTCTTTTTGTTCGGATTTGATGATATATGATTGTTGTGACCTTTTGGTCCTCTTAATGCTGCTAATGGCGATAAAGCCATACCTTGTCTTGCAATAGTAGTGAAATTACTGCTGGCTTGTATCATTGTTTTTTGGAGTCCATCAAATTGCTGATTGGTTATATAGGACTTACCGTTCTTTTGTGCTTCTAACTCTTTTTCTTCAAGATAATGATGGTCCACTTGCATATACATATTTTCATCCAGAAACTCGCCATATTCATCTAAGTAAGCTTCTAACTCATCATTAAATACTCGCTCGCCATTCTTCTCAATAAACCAAGAGAATGTAGGATCATCAAAACCTTGCTTATATTCCCATAACCGAAGATCGTATTTACTTAATTCATCGATCATTTGAAAATGGTAGGCGTCTTCCGCTTCTTCGGCTTCCAGCTTTTCACGCTTTATTCTTTCTGCTCTGACATCCCACTTTGTTTCAATATCTTTTGTCCATGTTAAATCACTTGCAGGTGGAATGTTAAAACTGCCACTTGCTGCACTCCAAGAGGTTTCTGCTTGTTGTACTCCATGGTTAACAATGTCCTCCAGTTCCTTGATTTCCGAAAAAACTGTGGCGAACGTTGATGAAAATCTAACAATAAATACAATTTTTCTTCTAAGATTCTTTTGGAGGTCATTAAGTTGTCCATTAATTTATTATTTACGCTTAAAGAGACATCTTTTAAAACATCGTCCATATCTGTCGTTTCCAACGTAGCCTGAATATCTTGAAGGTACATTATATTCTGTTCTAATTGCTGAATTTGAGATTCCAATTTGGTTGAACTCAAATTACTGGTATCTACTGTCGCCAGATACTGGTTCGGGAACTTTTGACAAGCAGCGTTTACAGCCTCCGACAATAATATTCCTGCCTTTGCTAAAGGAATGAGTACCTGTCCATAAAACTGTTTGGCATTAAAGTAGGTTTTGGATCGTAATTGTGTTTCAGACACGAATGTTTCCATATTATTTATTAACATTTGATAATGTGCTATTTCACGCTGACAAACAGTAGCTACATTTTCACCCTGACTAGTAGCAGCTTGTACATACATATCGATACTCATAAGGAATCCTCAACAAGGAATATTCGACGTTTTTGATGTGCCAGGTCATCTTCCTTTTGCAGCAGTTTTCGCTTCTGATGTTGTAATACATCTATTTCCTCATCCAAATGGGTAAAGATGACTTGTTGCTGATAGTGTATACCATCCCGTTGTTCTCGAAAGAAAGATTCCATTTCTTCTTGATGTTCATGTTCTAAATCCCTGTATAAAGATGAAATACGCTGGAAAAAATCGTGATAATCCTCTTGTAGATTAGCAATCGATTTATTTGATTTTTCCACGTTATCATACGTTTGTTCTAATTGCGTCATTTGTTGTGTGATTTTTTGTAACACCAGTTCTTTCTTTTGTTCCATCACCAGTTCCCTCCCAGTCTGGTGGAAAGTGGGGAGGAAGTTATATGGTTACTAATCTCTTGATCGATGGCTTCAAATTCTTCAGCTACAAGTTGGAGATTCTGGCATGAATTTCTAATGACTTCAACAATATTTTGACGAGCATGTAATGATGCGTCAATCGCTTCATGCGCTGATTCATTCCCAGCCACAGTTGTTTCCGAATCCTTAGTCACTATACCAGCACTGGAAAGGTTATCTAATGACATTGCGATATTCGTAGCAATTTGCCTAGCTGCCTCTGTGTTACTTTGTATCTCCCAAGACATGAAAAACCACTTCCTTTTATATAGTATCTTATGATAATATAAGATGATTTTACCATAAAAGGATTTTAATTTACATATTTTCTGTCATTTCTCATCTATTGGGGAAGTAATGATTTATTCTCTTTTATTCGTTTATAATTGGTGTGTAGTTTACTATGAAGTAATGGCGTGTTGCAAACACCCACCCCTCTATGAGAGTCCTTTCGCCTAATTATGATAGAAAGGTCCAAGTACTGAAATTGATGCGCAATTTAAAAAGACAGCTCACACAAAGAAAGCAACCAACCTAAATGCAGTATAGGTGGTTACTTTCTGTTGTGGTAACACAATAAATCTCTATTCTAGTTCCTAAGCTTAATATGTCCACACTTTAGCTTGAAGCTCTTGTACTCCAAATTCCAGTGCATCGTCTAAATCTTCCTTATAGATATCCAAATGACCATTGGTAATTGCACTTCCCCGGTCTTCACACACGTAAGTTTCATCTAGCTCCGGGATATGTATTTTCGTCCCAAAAGGAAGAGATTGCGGGCATGCAATGGTATGCTCTTCTTTTACCACTTCACCAGATGCTGTGATACCATAAGCAGGATCACCAGGTTCTTTTCCAGTAGATTCAGGTCCAGCAGTATAAGCTGTAACTGTAAAAGGAGTCCCCGTTTCATCCGGTATGTTTAATATTTGTCCCGGTTGGATATGGGCAGGATCCAATATAGTTGGGTTTGCCGCAATGACCGCATTTACATCTACTTGATAGTTTTGAGCGATACGGTACACATTATCCCCTGATTGTACTTCATAATGCTTTTCAGCTGCTGCTGTCCCCGCAAAGAGCACGAATCCAGCCAAAGAAAGAATGATGGAAGAAATATACTTATACTTGATAATAACAACTCCTTTTCTATGTAATAGTTAATGTCTACCCATCTTCTCAGCTTATAAACTTGAATTCTACCTTTGTGAACATTTTGTAATTTTGTTGTAAAGAAAATGAAAAATAGAAAAATCTTTTTATACCCTAGATTTTGGTTTCATCTTTTAAAATCTTCTTTACCATAATTTGTTTCTACATTAACATTGTTTATAGGCTTAACAAAATAAGGCTTTCAATCAATATGTCGCTTCCTGACCAACATACTCATCATAAATCTCTCCCCCTATTTGGTATAATGTAAATCGAATCTCTTGTGCTGCTGTAGTAAACAGAGGTTCGTGGAATGATTAGAGCTCGATGAAATGAATCAAAAAACGAATAAAAGATTTTTTAAAGGAGTGAGTGGATGATTTCATTATTATTGGCTGTTCGCCGAAATTTACAAAATTTAATTCGAATTTTAAAAAATGAATCACTTCGTGCATTGTTATTCATGTTATTTTTTATCGTAGTTGGTGGCATCGTTTTCTTTATGCATACAGAAGGCATGCGATTTACCGAGGCACTATATACAAGTGTCATTATTCTACTTCCTACTTCAATACAGGTAAACTACACACCCGAAAGTACTTATGCAGAAATATTTATGTTGCTCTACTTACTAAGCGGGATTGGAATCACGTTGACACTTCTTTTGGGTGGGGTTGCTCAATTCATCAAAAAAGAAAAACTGGATGCCGAAGAAAGTCCAGAGGAATGAATTTTTCGAAGTAGAATAACAGCCACCAAATGAAGGAAGTACTGATCACGACGGACCACGAAGAAGTTTTCCATATGCGACTTTAAACAGGCACAGCACATACAAATATGCGTTGTGCCTGTTCTGTTAGTTATTTTATCATTTAGCCGCTGGTGACTTTGGTCGCGAGTGGTTCAAACGTCCTTGTTCGGGTAATAATAATATTCAGAATTTCAAACACATAATTATCATTCATACAATTTTGAGTATTTACTCTATGGATATTTTGTTTTACAATAATAGGTAATGTAGTATGTAACTGGGCTATTTGTTGTCATATGGCATATAAATATGGTTTACCTTTAAGGAGTGTGGTCTAATGATATGTACAGTTGGTGATTATTTAATTTTACGTCTAAAAGAATTAGGCGTTAGGCATATCTTTGGGATGCCTGGTGATTTTAACCTTGGATTTTTAGATCAAATCGAACGAACAGAGGATTTAGAATGGATTGGTAACTGTAATGAATTGAATGCTGCATATGCAGCAGATGGTTATGCCCGTATCAACGGAATTTCAGCAGTGGTCACTACATTTGGGGTCGGAGAACTAAGTGCCATCAATGGCATTGCAGGTGCTTATGCAGAACAACTACCTGTTATCAAAATCACTGGTTCTCCAGCAACAAATGTCGCTCAATCTGGCGCATATATCCATCATACACTTGGAGATGGGGACTTTACACACTTTGAAAGAATGTTCAGAGAAGTAACCGTCTCTCAAACAACATTGACAGCGGAAAATGCTTCAGACGAAATTGATCGTGTGCTTCAAGCCTGTTGGTTACATAAGCGGCCTGTTTATATTAATCTTCCTTCCGATGTCGCTCATAAAGAAATCGATACACCGAAAAACCCATTACAACTCCCTGAGTTTAAAAGTAACATCGATCAATTAAATGCATTTCTCAGCCTTGCTTTAGAAAAAATCAGGCAGGCAACATCCCCTGTGATTTTAGCTGATTACGAAGTGAGTCGTTATCAGCTAAACGAACAATTAAAAGCATTTGTTCATCAATCTGGCTACCCTATTGCTTCTTTCAGTATGGGGAAAGGAGTCATCGATGAAAACCATCCTCAATTTATTGGTGTGTACACCGGGGCATTAAGCGATCCATATGTTCGAGAACAGGTGGAAGATGCAGACTGTATCATCAGTATCGGTGTCAAACTTACAGATTCTGTAACAGGCGGGTTTACACATCAGCTAGAGCCAGGCAAATTAATCGAAATTCACCCTTCTTACGCAAAAATAGATCAAAAAAACTTTAGTATCGTTTCTATGAGTGATGTATTGGCAGTATTAACTGAAGAAATTGAAAATAAGAACAATGACAACTCCAATATTCAATCTCTCTATAATAGAGAAACAGATGATCCTTTTATCCCGTCAAATCAAACACTAAGCCAAGCACGCTTTTGGAAGCAATTTAATCATTTCTTAGCTCAGGAGGATATTCTCTTGGTCGAACAAGGTACGCCATTCTTTGGTGCCTCTAACCTGCTTCTTCCTGAAAAGTCAACGTTTATCGGACAACCATTATGGGGGTCGATTGGTTATACATTGCCCGCTTTACTCGGCACACAAATTGCCAACCCTCACCGTCGTAATATTCTAGTCATCGGTGATGGATCACTCCAACTGACTGTTCAGGAGTTATCCACCCTGCTTAGACATCAATTAAAACCAATTATTATTCTGATAAACAATGACGGCTATTCTATCGAACGGGTCATTCATGGACCAAATGAAGCATATAACGATATTAATATGTGGAAATACAACCAATTACCCGAAGTATTAGATCTGGGTGCGAACAGTATCAGCATAGTTGCTACAACTGAAAAAGAACTTGCTGATGCATTTCATCTAGCTAATAACCAGGATAAGCTTGTTTTTATTGAAGTAACAATGGAAAGAATGGATGTCCCTAAACTACTCAGTGATTTTGGAAAAATCATAGCAAAACAAAATGGTTTTCAATGACTTCAAAAACTGAACTAGTATTGCCCTCCGACAGAACCCCCGACAGTTGACTGGATGGGGTTCTGTTGGGGGGAACAATACATGTCTCAATCGATCTCCCTCATCGCATGTAAGACCTCGTACAACCCATTTCAAAGTTTAGGGCCTCCTATTCAGAATGGCATTTTTCAAGTTCTACGTTTTTCATGGAAAATATTGAGCAGCTTTTAATAGCTGTTGATAAACTATGAAAAGGCCGATTTCTCTATAGAAAATAGGTAACTGCTTGACCGTTTGGAGCATCTTTTTCTGCGTCATAATCCCAGTTAGCGGTGTTAAAGGGATTGTTTTTGTATTTTTTCTTCTTCTCTTTACGATACATATTGTAAGTAATTAGGGCGGTTCGTAACCGGTTCAGGGTGACGTCTTTGATATTTTGTTCACTTCCATAAGCAGCTTTCAGTTGTCCGTTTTTCATGTAATCATCTTTCAGCCGCATAAAGGTGGCGTCATGGTCGGTCTTCGAATAGCTATTGCGTTCTTCTAAAATCTCTAACGCTTTTTCCTGTTTTTCTTTACGACGAATAAAATCTTGTACCTATTTCAAGGTTTGTGGCTGCTTTCGTTCCGAACGCAGGTATTTTCGAGCCTGTGCTTTTTCACTCGATTCGATTTGTTCCGTATAGGTTTGGACAGACTTGTCCAATTTCCCTGCTATCTNAGCCTGTGCTTTTTCACTCGATTCGATTTGTTCCGTATAGGTTTGGACAGACTTGTCCAATTTCCCTGCTATCTGTTGAAGTTCTTTTGTCGATATTTCTTCTGGGCTTTCCCGTTTGATTTCTGGAATAATTTCTTTTCCGATTCTGTTTTTGTAGTGGTACTTTAACTTTATCAAAAGGTATCTTTTTTTTGTACATTTATTTCATTTTTTAATCAAATTAAAAAAGTGACTTTCTACCATATATATAAAAAGTCATTTTTTCTANTTCTTTTGTCGATATTTCTTCTGGGCTTTCCCGTTTGATTTCTGGAATAATTTCTTTTCCGATTCTGTTTTTGTAGTGGTACTTTAACTTTATCAGAAGGTATCCTTTTTTTGTACATTTATTTCATTTTTTAATCAAATTAAAAAAGTGACTTTCTACCATATATATAAAAAGTCATTTTTTCTATTTTTACTGGGTTTTGTACAGTCTCTTTCTTTGTTACCCTTTTTTTATTTTTAACATCAAGTTAGCATTTGCCTGAAATTCATATGGCACTTTTACTTCTTCAACTGTGCATCCATTTTCAGCAAGATAACTTATTAATTTATCTAAATGCTCATATCGTTTGCCTTCCAAATCAACTAAAGGAAAAATGCGGATCTCCTCTTTAGTAACTCTCAATAATTCATTTAGCGTTTTTATATGAAATTGGTAATCTAATCGGTCAGCATACATAAATAGAAAATGTGCAGAAAGAAGAATATCAAATTCTCCATCCTTAAACGGTATGGAAGGCAAAGTGACTGGAACGTATCGTTCACTCGATTCCCCCATATCGTTAGCACAATTTTTCAAGGCACTCAAACGATGTTTTCTAAGACTTTCAACATCTTTAAAATAATCCCAAATATAATTGCTTTGCGCTTTTTCCATAAGTTCCATAGTGTGTTCAATATCCTGAAGACCTTTATTATATAGATCTTCCTTTGAATGATAATATGCAATGTCAGCAGCTGTTATATCTAAATCTTGTTTGTTACCAACAGCAGTAAATGAACAAGCTCCTGCTGGACAATCGAGTATTTTTTTTCCTTCTAGTTCTTCTTTTGAAAGCGAAAACATATCCAAATACTCTTCAAAGGTTCTTCCAATAAAAACAATTCGTTCTAAATCTAATTTTGTACTCTGCTCAACTCTACTCAACTAAACTCACCTCATATAATACAAATTAAATTTATACTATCATAATTTACTCAAAAACTTAACCTTTTTCTTCTTCTACTAAACTGTTGTGCGTAAGCTTTGAGAATTTCATTGAATAAAAACACCTTAATATGTAATGTTCAATATTCTATATGATATATTAACTCTAACAATCATACTACCAAAACCTGCATTTATTAAATACGAATATATCTGGAAGAAAAGAAGGGAGTCAGATCTCCCTTTTTAAATATAGTCTCTTTCTTTTAGGCAAGTAAAGCTGTTATTATATTTACTACTAAGTGATCGGGTACTTCGATGCCAAGTAGCTTTCCAGCATCGACTAATCTCTTTGTAACATTAATGTCTTCCATCGATGGTGTGATGTCGCCACTTGGATGCTGATGTACAAGCTGCGTTATTAAGTATTGCTGATTTAAACACCTCGCGTGGATGAATGAGTAAGGCATTCAACGAACCAACATGACAGCGATGAAAGCCTAATGATGATGTCATAGCATGGTTGAAAAAGTACCCCGTATTATATACAAATCAAGGTTATCCATTCAAATAAAGGCTAAAATAGGTGGTTACCCAAAAGTTATATTATGCAGTTGATTGGCTGGATTGAGTTCGATATTTTGACTGGACTCAATCCAGCCAATTTTTCTTTTGCTCGTTCATGATTATACCAGTGGATATATTCTTCAATCTGTTTTTTAATTTTTCATAACTTACCATGTAACTAATACAGCTATATTAAATAAAAAAGCCCACCAACCACAACGGCTGAGGGCTTCTTGAAATATTAACGCTTTGAGAACTGAGGTGCACGACGAGCTTTCTTAAGACCGTATTTCTTACGCTCTTTCATACGAGCATCACGAGTAAGGTATCCTTCTGTTTTTAAAGAAGCACGATACTCTGGATCTGCTTGTAATAATGCACGTGCGATTCCGTGACGGATTGCACCTGCTTGACCAGTGAATCCTCCGCCGTGTACATTTACAAGAACATCGTAAGTTCCTTGAGTTTCTGTAGTAGCAAGCGGCTGGTTCAAGATTAAAAGTTGTGTTTCATATGGAAAATAGTCTCTAGCATCGCGACCATTGATTGTAACATTTCCTGTACCGGGTACTAGACGTACGCGGGCAGTTGACTTTTTACGGCGACCTGTGCCGTAGTATTGTACTTGTGCCAATTCATTTACCTCCCTTTAATTATCCGCGAAGTTCGTAAACTTCTGGTTTTTGAGCTTGATGGTTGTGCTCAGCGCCTCTATATACGTGCAATTTCTTTTTCATTTTGCGACCTAAAGGTCCTTTTGGAAGCATCCCTTTAACTGCAACTTCAAGCATTTCTTCAGGATACTTTGTACGCATTTCGTATGCGTTACGTGTTCTCAGCCCACCTGGATGATGGGAATGATTGTAGTACATTTTGTCATTGATTTTGTTTCCTGATAGTTCAATTTTGTCTGCATTGATGATAATTACATAATCACCAGTGTCTGCATGTGGTGTGTACGTAGGTTTATGTTTACCACGTAAGATAGCAGCTACTTCGCTTGCTAAACGTCCTAAACGTTGCCCTTCCGCATCCACAACCAACCATTTGCGTTCGATATTCGCTTCATTTGCCATGAAAGTTGTGCGCATAATTTTTTCCCTCCATATATCAATCATTCTTTACTATTCGTAATCATATTTTTATTCTTAACATAATTAGATTCCGGGGCTAATCATGGTTTAGAAATAAAATGCCATATATCATATTATAACTTTCCGGACTAAAAGTCAAGCCTAGTATGCAAGTAATTGAAAAAAATATTGCTTTTATTAGCCATATTCATTTAGTCAACAGAAAGCTTCTCTTCTTCGGGTTCATTATAGCTTACTTTCCATAAATACAACCCATTTGGAGAAATCGTCTTCCCCAGCTGGCCTCTTTCTTTTGCAGCTAAAAGTGCTGGTATATCCTCAGGGTTCCGCTTTCCAATCCCTACATCCAAAAGTGCACTGACCATAATTCGCACCATATTGTATAAAAAGCCGCTGCCCCGGAAAACAAATTCAATGTCATCTTCCTTTTTCATACAGGATGCTTGGAATAATGTGCGTACTTTAGAGCCTTTCACAGATGATTTTGCAGAAGAAAAGGTGGTAAAGTCGTGTGCACCCTCTAAATGCTTACAGGCAGCTTGTATGGCTTTCATATCAAGGCTTTTTGGAAAGTGCAATGCATAATTCCGGCGGAACACATCCGGATCTTCCCTGTTTAAAACAATATAATGATACTCCTTCTGCTTCACACTGTAGCGGGCATGAAATGTATCAGGGACCTTCTCGACAGTGGTTATCCAGACATCATCTGGCAGAAGTGTATTGATAGCCTGCTTCCAATTGCGCTCAGGAATCGTTAAAGGGGTATCAAAATGAATCACCTGCCCGACGGCATGAACACCAGTATCTGTCCGTCCTGATGCCTGAATGCGGATCATTTCGCCTTTATGCATTTTGGCCAAGACTTTTTCCAGCATGCCCTGGACAGTCCGGTGATCAGGCTGTACCTGAAAGCCGGCAAATCCGGAGCCATCATACGCAATTGTACATTTTATCCTTTCCATTATATCTACCCTTTCCTTCCAACTATTACTGTCTCAGTATAAATAATGCCGCCAGCATCAGTGCAAAACCGATCAGAACCAGAATATCCTTGGCACCTACATGCAATTCACGGAGCTTGCTTCTTCCTTCTCCACCTTGATAACCGCGTGCTTCCATCGCCATTGCCAAATCCTCGGCACGCTTAAATGCGCTGACAAACAAAGGAACCAGCAACGGAATTACTGCCATAATCCGATCTTTGACTGGACCTGTACGAAAATCAACACCACGTGCAGCCTGCGCACGGGAAATTTTATCTGTTTCCTGCATCAGCGTTGGGATAAAGCGTAAGGAAATCGACATCATCAACGCCAGCTCATGGACAGGAAATTTAATTTTTTTCAAGGGATGAAGCATCTCCTCCATTGCATCCGTGATTTCAATTGGTGTTGTTGTCAAGGTTAATAAAGAAGTCGTCAGGATCAGCAGAAAAAAGCGTAAGGAGATGGCAGCCCCCTGGATAATTCCCCCGCTGTAAATCTGAATAAATCCCCAATCTACCAAGAGATTTCCTTCATTTGTGATAATCAGATGCAGAATAAATGTAAAAATAATTAAAAACCAGACAGGCAGCAGCCCTTTTAATATAAACCGCAATGGTACTCTTGAATTCAGCACACAAAGCAATGAAAAAGCTGTTAATAAGCTATAAGTCGGTATATTATTTGCAAAAAAGACAACAATCACAAAGAAAAAGACGACCGTGATTTTCGTTCTTGGATCTAACCGGTGAATAAAGGAGCTTCCAGGGACATATTGACCAATGATTAAAGCATTATTCATCCGAACCCACCCCCAGCTGCCTTTTTATCTCATTTGCTAATTCTTGCAGGGGTTGATACTGATAGTTTAAAGAAGTTCCAAAGCGTTCATTATACTGATTCAGAAAATGAATAACCTCCGGGATACCTAATTGTACCTCTTGCAGCTTATCTACTTGCTTAAACACATCAAGCGGCGCACCTTCCATATATTTTTGTCCCTTATTTAAGATAATGATTTTATCTGCGTAAGCCAGCGCATCCTCCATACTATGTGTCACTAATACAGTAGTCAGATTACGCTCCTGATGCAGCTGATAAAACATATCCATGATTTCACGCTGCCCGCGCGGATCGAGTCCGGCAGTCGGTTCGTCCAATACTAAGACTTCCGGTCCCATTGCCAGCACACCCGCTATGGCTACACGCCGCTTCTGTCCGCCACTTAAATCAAATGGCGATCGCTCCAGTATTTCTTCAGGGAGACCGACAGCAGGGAGGAGCTTCTCTATCCTGGCATCAATTTCTTCCTGTCCTACATCAAAATTTTTAGGGCCAAAGGCAATATCTTTGGCAACGGTCTCTTCAAATAACTGATGTTCCGGATATTGAAAGACAACGCCAACTTTTTTTCTTAAATCACGGATGTCCTTAGGCTTTCCTTCTGAAGTAAGCCGGAAATCACCAATTGTTATCTCACCCCTGCTTGGCAGACTTAAACCATTTAAATGCTGAATAAGGGTTGATTTCCCGGAGCCTGTATGACCGATAACAGCTACAAAGGAGCCAGATTCGACTGTAAAGGAAATATTCTCAAGGGCCTGGTGGGCAAAAGGGCTATTCTCTTGATAAATGTAACTTACATCTTTGAATTGAATTTCCATAATTCCTCCAACAACTCTTCGTGGTTTAATGCTGCTTCTGTTAATTCGACTCCCTGCTTCATCAGCTCATCGGTTAATTGTGCAACAAATGGCACATCCAACCCAATTTCACGTAATGCTTCCCGCTGTAAGAATAGCTCTCTTGGTGTTGTTTCTTCCCAAATTTGTCCCTTATTCATGACAATCACACGATCAGCCTGGACAATCTCCTGCAGGTCATGTGTTATCGTAATCAGAGACAGCCCTTCTGATTCCTGAATATCGTTTACCGTGTGCATAATTTCCTTTCTGCCTGTCGGATCAAGCATAGCAGTTGCTTCATCTAAAATTAATACCTTTGGAGCTATCGCTAAAACACTGGCAATAGCTACACGCTGCTTTTGCCCGCCGGATAGACGGTGCGGTTCTGTGATTAAATAATCCTGCATACGGACAGCGGATAAGGTGCGCTGGATTCTCTCTCTCATCTCTTCTCTGGGAACTCCTCTGTTTTCCATTCCAAATGCCACATCATCTTGAACGGTTGCACCAACAAATTGATTATCTGGATTTTGAAAGACCATTCCTATATCTTTACGTATATTCCACACTGTATCCTCATCTACTTTTTGACCATCGACAATGATTTCTCCGTCCTTTGGCATTAATAGTCCATTCAGCAGCTTGGCGATAGTGGACTTTCCAGAGCCGTTATGGCCTATAATAGCAACCCATTCACCTTCATAAATCTCAAAAGAAACCTGATTTAATACAAGTGCCCCTTCTTCTTCATATTGAAAGGAAACATTCTTAAACTCTACCAGCTTTTTTCTATCCATCCAGACACCCCCTCCTCCTGTTTTTTCTATTATGTAATTTGCTTTATCTGTCATGGTTATTATTTTACTCATAGCAGTTGATGAATGAAAGTATTTGTTCAAAAACCCTGGCTAATGAAGTTTGATAGTATTTCTAGCCAACGCTCCAACTCTTTTTGATGGGGCGAGTAATCGCAGCCCCAGAAATACACTACGCTTTCCTGTGGGCTTGTCCTCAGCCTCCTCGAAAAGAAAACCGCTTTTCTGCGGGGTCTTCACACTGCGCATTCCCACGGGAGTCTCCGTGTATTTCTTCCGCTGGGTACTTACTAAAATATCTTTTAGGTTCTCTTTATCACACAAAAACTATAGAAATATTTGCCGATTTCTTTAAACAAAAACTAATTTATTAGCTAGTTAATGGGTCTACACCAAAATCAATGGTTAAAATTAAAGAGTAAATATGGTATTGAAACTATCTAGCGGAGGAAAAACACGTAGACTCCTATGGGAAAGCGTAGTGTTTTTCCGCTGATATCAAATTTACCTCTAATTTGTCAACCATAGATTTTGGTCAAGAGCCTAGTTAATAACCATTTTTCAATACAAAAAAAGGGCTTGGATAACCTCTGAGAGAGATTGAGTCCTGCCCCTTGCCGTTTGTAGTAAATTAAACCAACTCAATGATTGCCATTTTAGCGCCATCGCCTTGGCGTTCACCAAGTTTAAGAACGCGTGTATATCCACCTTGTCTATCTTCATAGCGCGCAGCAACATCATCAAATAATTTTTGAACTACGTTGTTTTCTTCATCCGCTTCTTTATTGTATAAAAATGCTGCAGCTTGACGGCGTGCATGTAAATCGCCACGCTTACCAAGAGTAATCATTTTATCTACAATCGATCTTAACTCTTTCGCTTTTGCTTCTGTTGTTTCAATACGTTCATGAATAATCAAATCAGATGCAAGGTTGCGAAGAAGAGCCATACGACTATCTGTTGTACGTCCTAATTTTCTAGCCACGGACTATCCCTCCCTTTTTCGAAACTCTACAGGTGACTGGTCTAATCAGTCATCATCTCGAAGACCTAATCCCAGATCCTCTAATTTTACTTTTACTTCTTCTAATGATTTACGTCCTAAATTACGAACCTTCATCATATCTTCTTCTGATTTATTTGCAAGCTCTTGAACCGTGTTGATGCCAGCACGCTTCAAACAGTTGTAAGAACGAACAGAAAGATCAAGCTCTTCAATGGTCATTTCCATTACTTTTTCTTTTTGATCTTCTTCTTTTTCAACCATAATCTCAACGTTCTGTGCTTCATCGGTTAAGCCGACAAAAATATTTAAATGCTCCGTAATAATTTTCGCACCTAAAGAAACAGCTTCTTCCGGACGAATACTACCATCCGTCGAAACATCCAATGTCAGTTTATCATAATTAGCGATTTGACCTACACGTGTATTCTCTACCTGATAGGTAACACGTGATACTGGTGTGAAAATGGAATCAATTGGAATCACGCCAATTGGTTGATCATCAAACTTGTTTTCTTCTGCCGGACGATAACCGCGACCCCTTTCAGCTGTTAACTTCATATGAAGATTAGCCTTACTGTTTAATGTCGCAATATGAAGATCAGGGTTCATTACTTCCACATCACTATCATATGTTAAGTCTGCAGCAGTTACTGCTCCTTCACCTTGAACATCAATTTCCAATGTTTTCGGCTCATCAGAGTAGATTTTCAGTGCAAGCTTTTTCAAGTTAAGAATGATAGTAGTTACATCCTCCACAACCCCGTCAATCGTTGAAAATTCATGCAGTGCTCCGTCGATGTGAACGGTTGTCACAGCAGCACCTGGTAGTGAGGATAGTAAGATACGACGCAAGGAGTTTCCAAGTGTGGCACCATATCCACGTTCTAGCGGTTCAACTACAAATTTACCAAACATAGCATCATCGCTAATTTCAACCGTTTCAATTTTTGGCTTTTCTATCTCGATCATTTAACAAAACCTCCTTTAAAACGTCGAAACCCCGGCTAGACAACATAGTCTAACCGAAATTCCTCAAATAGGCAGTTGGCGTTTCTGCGCTACCTAAAAATCTTTCGTACGAACTGTCCTTGGAATCTGTTTATCTACACATGTAGAAACCGTACGTTTTACCAATCATTATTAACAGATTGACAAATTCTATACGGTTAAATTAAACACGACGACGTTTTGGCGGGCGGCAACCATTATGAGGAACTGGAGTTACGTCAACAATTGCTGTAACTTCTAATCCAGCAGCCTGTAAAGAACGAATTGCAGCTTCTCGGCCAGCGCCAGGTCCTTTAACAGTAACTTCTAATGTTTTCATGCCGTTTTCGATTGCAGACTTCGCAGCTGTTTCAGCAGCCATTTGTGCAGCAAACGGAGTTGATTTTTTAGATCCTTTAAAGCCCAGAGCACCAGCAGAGCTCCATCCAATAGCATTACCTTGCGTATCCGTAATTGTAACAATTGTATTGTTAAAAGTAGAACGGATATGAGCAATGCCTGATTCTATATTCTTTTTCACACGACGTTTACGCGTATTTGTTTTACGTGCCATTTGTAAGCTTACCTCCTTACATTACTTTTTCTTGTTAGCCATTGTTTTACGTGGGCCTTTACGTGTACGAGAGTTGTTCTTTGTTTTTTGTCCACGGACTGGTAATCCGCGACGATGACGGATACCTCTGTAAGCACCGATTTCAATCAAGCGTTTGATGTTTAAAGATACTTCACGACGAAGATCACCTTCTGTAGTGTAGCTATCAATTGCTTGACGGATTCTTGCTAATTCGTCTTCCGTTAAATCACGGACACGAGTATCTTCAGAAACGCCTGCTTCTTTAAGGACTTCCTGTGCAGTAGCTTTTCCAATACCATAAACATATGTTAAGGAAATTACTACACGCTTATCACGTGGAATATCAATACCTGCAATACGTGCCATAGAATACTAGCACCTCCTGTTTTTTAGCCTTGTTTTTGCTTGTGTTTTGGATTTTCACAAATTACCATTACTTTACCTTTGCGTTTGATGACTTTGCATTTCTCGCAAATTGGTTTTACAGATGCTCTTACCTTCATCACCATTACCTCCTTTTAGATCGGAGCTCGTTTATTTATAACGGTACGTAATTCGTCCCTTGGTTAAATCATACGGAGAAAGTTCAACCGTTACTTTATCGCCTGGTAAAATGCGGATAAAGTGCATACGGATTTTACCAGATACATGCGCCAATACTGTATGGCCATTTTCAAGCTCAACTTTAAACATCGCATTCGGCAATGTATCTGTCACTGTACCTTCTACTTCAATAACATCGTCTTTCGCCATTGTGTGTGATCTCCCTTCTTCAAATCAGTTACAACCTTATCTTAATTTGGGATAAAGCCTCATTTCCCTTTTGTGACAAGCCATGGTTTTACCAGACTTTAAGGTCTTTTCAGGGAAATATCAAACGTACATGTAGCGCACCATCATCATTTGAAATGATTGATCAGAGCACTGCTTCCTCCATTGGCCAGCGTAGGACAACCGGCCGTTCACAACCGAGATATCAATTGTACTGACCTGAATCACTATCCTGCATCATACGTACAAATGGATCTTAAGTTCAGAAAATCAATTTGTTAACGTATATCTGCTCTCACCATCACCTAGGCAATTGTTCGTTTTATATCAAAAGGTTGATGAACCAATTTTTTATCGTGTTTGATAAAAGCATTACACATTATCTCACCTATTATAACTCGCAAATGTAGGTTTTGCACCTATTCTGTTTATTAAATAGCTGACTTATTTATCCAAAATGGACTCAATGTCGGAGAAGACGTCGTTAATATCACGATCACCGTCTACCTTCACAAGATATCCTTTATCTTGATAAAAATCAAGTAATGGCTGTGTTTGCTCTACGTTAACGGCTAACCGTTTCTTCACCGTTTCAGGTTGATCATCATCTCGCTGAATTAACTGGGAGCCATCCTTATCACAGATACCTTCCTCTTTTGGAGGATTATAGATAACATGATAAGTTGTTCCGCAAGTCGGACAAATTCTCCGTCCAGTTAAACGCTCTACCAATTTTTCTTCTGGTACATCAACATGTATACAATAGTCGATGGTTCTATTCAAATCAGCTGTCAACTCTTGCAGTGCTTCAGCTTGAGCGATGGTACGCGGAAATCCATCTAATAGAAATCCTTCTGCACAATCATCCTTTGCTAAGCGCTCCTTGACGATACCGATTGTTACTTCATCTGGAACAAGATTTCCCTGATCCATATATTCCTTCGCTTTTTTTCCAAGGTCTGTGCCTTCTTTAATAGCTAATCGGAACATATCCCCTGTTGAAATGTGAGGGATATTATATCTTTCTTCCATTTTTTCGGCCTGGGTACCTTTCCCGGCACCAGGTAGCCCCATTAAGATTAAATTCATTGTTTCCCCTCGCTTTTGTAGGCAGGAAATTTACTTAATAAACCCTTTATAATGTCGCTTCACAAGCTGACCTTCCAGCTGTTTCATTGTTGTTAATGCAACACCGACAACGATGATCAGACTCGTACCGCCGATTTGAACTGTTTGTGGCAGATTTGCAAGACCACCCAAGATAATTGGGAATACGGCAACAGATGCTAAGAATATGGACCCAACAAAAGTCAATCTGCGAATAACCCTTGTTAAATATTCCTCTGTATTGTGTCCCGGACGAATACCAGGGATATAACCGCCTTGCCTTTGCAAGTTCTCTGACATTTGTTCCGGATTAACCTGAACAAATGTATAGAAATAGGAGAAAGCAATAATCAGTGCAACATAGATTACCATACCTACTGGCTGTGTGTAATCGAAAATGTACGTCACTGTACTTGCTATTTGGTTGCCTTCAAAAAAACCGGCAATCGTTGTAGGTGCAATCATAAAGGCAATTGCAAAAATTACTGGAATTACCCCTGCCGCATTTACCTTAATTGGCAGATGCGTTGACTGTCCGCCTACTGGTGTACGATTGACTACCTTCTTTGCATACTGAATTGGAATTTTCCGCAAACCTTCGTTGACAAATATAATTCCAACCGTAACAGCGATAACTACTAATACAATTAACGTTACAATAACAATATTGATAAACAATTCACTTCCCGGATTAGAGAAGTATTGATTGTATAATTGAGCCGCGCCATTTGGAATAGCAGCAACGATACCGGCAAAGATAATAATAGAAATACCATTACCTACACCGTGAGCAGTAATCTGTTCACCTAACCACATAAGAAAAGCTGTTCCGCCAGTTAATACGATAGCAATCATTAAGAATTTGATGACGCCGGGATCATGGATAAGTAATCCGCCTGCCATGGCATTAAAGCCAATAGACATAGCAATTGCTTGAATAAAGGCGATACCAATAGCTGCATAGCGTGTTACTTGCGCAATTTTCTTCCGCCCCATTTCCCCCTGCTTCTTCCATTCAGCGAACTTCGGAACAACATCCATTTGCAGCAGCTGCATGATAATTGATGCGGTGATGTAAGGCATGATTCCCATCGCAAAGATAGAGAAATTTTCAAGCGCCCCACCACCAAATGTATTGATGAAACCAAACATATTTTGCTGGTTCATCATAAACTCAATTGCTGATTTATCTGCAAAAGGCACAGTAATAAACGTGCCGATACGGAATATAATAAGCATAAGCAGTGTAAATATAATTTTATTTCTTATATCTTTTACACGCAAAAAGTTGGAGAGTGTCTGAAACAAATTAGATCACCTCAGATTGACCGCCCGCTGCTTCAATTGCTTCTTTTGCAGATGCAGAGAATTTATGAGCTTTAACAGTCAGTTTCTTTTCTAATTTCCCTTTTCCAAGAATCTTAACTCCAGCATTTAATTTGCTTACGACACCAGTTTCTAGTAATAGCTCCGGCGTAACTTCAGTTCCTTCTTCAAAGCGATTAAGCGTGTCAAGGTTCACAATAGCATATTCCTTACGGTTAATGTTTGTAAAACCACGTTTAGGTAAACGTTGGAATAAAGGCATTTGTCCACCTTCGAAACCAGGTCTTACTCCACCACCGGAACGCGCTTTTTGACCTTTATGTCCACGACCAGAAGTCTTCCCGTTACCAGAAGAAGTTCCGCGGCCTACACGGTTTCTTTCTTTACGGGATCCTTCAGCTGCTTTTAATTCATGAAGTTTCATGCGAGCACCTCCTCTTTACACAAAATTTATTAAACTTCTTTAACTGTCAATAAGTGGGACACTCTGTTAACCATACCGCGAACGGCTGGAGTATCTTCACGTACAACCGATTGACGAATTTTCTTCAACCCTAACGCTTCAACCGTTTTACGTTGAACGTCAGTGCCACCGATAACACTGCGAGTGAGGGTTATTTCTAATTTTTTAGACATCGTGATTCCCTCCTTATCCTAACAGTTCTTCAACAGACTTCCCGCGTAATTTCGCTACGTCCTCAGCTGTTTTTAAATTTGTTAAACCGTTCAATGTAGCACGGATAACGTTGATTGGTGTGTTTGATCCTAATGATTTTGTCAGGATATCACCTACACCAGCAAGCTCTAAAATCGCACGTACCGGACCACCAGAGATAACTCCAGTACCTTCAGAAGCTGGCTTCATCAATACGTTACCAGAACCAAACTGTCCATGAATTTCATGTGGAATGGTTGTGCCTACGATTGGTACAGTAATTAAGTTTTTCTTCGCATCATCTACTGCTTTTTTAATAGCTTCAGGTACTTCTTGTGCTTTACCAGTACCGAAACCTACATGACCGTTTTTGTCACCTACAACTACTAATGCTGCAAAGCGGAAACGACGTCCACCTTTTACAACCTTTGCAACACGGTTGACCGTAACAACACGTTCTTCAAGATCTAATTTGCTCGGATCAATATTCATAATCATTATAGATGGTTACCTCCTTTTACTCTTAAAATTCAAGGCCTTCCTCACGAGCTGCCTCTGCTAAAGCTTTGATACGTCCATGATATAAATAACCACCACGATCAAATACGACGGATTTATATCCTTTCTCAACTGCACGTTTTGCAATAGCTGCTCCGACTTGCTTAGCAGCATCGACATTACCGCCATTGATTCCAAGTTCTTTATCAACTGTAGAAGCACTTGCAAGCGTTACGCCATTTACATCGTCAATCAGTTGAGCATAAATGTTTTTGTTAGAACGGAACACATTTAAACGTGGACGTTCTGCAGTTCCTGATAATGTTTTACGCACACGATTGTGACGTTTTTTACGAATAACATTTTTGTCAGGCTTTGTGATCATCTGGGTCACTCCTTTCTCGGGCTAAAAAACTTACTTAGCAGTTTTACCTTCTTTACGACGTACATATTCATCCGCATATTTAATTCCTTTACCTTTATAAGGCTCCGGCGGGCGGATTGCTCGGATATTAGCAGCAACTGCTCCTACTAATTCTTTATCGATACCTTTCACAACGATTTGTGTGTTTTTAGGTACTTCGATTTCAATACCGTCAATTGGGTCAAGCTCAACAGGATGTGAATAACCAGCGTTAACAACTGTTTTGTTTCCTTGCTTTTGAGCACGGTAACCAACACCGTTGATTTCTAATGATTTTTCAAAACCTTTGCTTACTCCAACTACCATATTATTGATTAAACTGCGAGTAGTACCATGTAGTGCACGGTGATCTTTATGATCACTTGGGCGTTCTACAGTTACGATATTACCCTCAACGTTGATTTTAATATCTGGATGAAAATCTCTTGTTAATTCACCCTTTGGTCCTTTAACTGTTAGTGTAGTTCCGTTGAACTTCAACTCTACACCTTCTGGAATTTCAATAGGCTTAAGTCCGACACGAGACATTCCCTGCACCTCCTCTTATAACTTATAAGTTTTTACCAAACGTATGCTAGTACTTCGCCGCCAACTGCTTGAGAACGTGCTTCTTTGTCAGAAAGCATTCCGTTAGAAGTTGATACGATAGCAATGCCAAGTCCGTTTAATACACGTGGTACTTCATCTGCTTTAGCATATACGCGTAAACCTGGTTTACTGATACGTTTAATTCCTGTAATAACTCTATCTTCGTTTGCACTGTATTTTAAGAAGATACGTAATATACCTTGCTTATTGTCTTCAACGAGCTCATAATCCTTCACAAAGCCTTCGCGTTTCAGGATATCAGCGATCTCTTTTTTAATTTTAGAAGCAGGAAGCTCTAATTGTTCATGTTTAACCATGTTCGCATTACGAATGCGAGTAAGCATATCTGCAATTGGATCTGTCATAACCATTACTAATTACCTCCTTCCCGAATCGGGGATTACCAACTTGCTTTTTTGACACCAGGAATTTGACCTTTATAGGCAAGTTCACGGAAACAAATACGGCAAAGTTTAAATTTACGAATTACTGAATGCGGGCGACCACAGCGTTCACAGCGTGTATACTCTTGTACTTTATACTTTTGCGGGCGCTTTTGTTTCGCTACCATAGATTTTTTAGCCAAAACTTTCCCTCCTTTTATTAGCTCATGTCTACTTTTGGAAAGGCATGCCCAATCCAGCTAAAAGTTCACGAGCTTCTTCGTCTGTATTAGATGTTGTTACAATAACAATGTCCATACCACGAACTTTACTTACTTTATCATAATTAATTTCTGGGAAAATTAACTGTTCTTTTACACCTAACGTGTAGTTTCCACGTCCATCAAATGCTTTTTTAGAAATACCGCGGAAGTCACGTACACGTGGAAGTGATACAGCAATCAGTTTTTGCAGGAACTCATACATGCGTTCTCCACGTAGAGTAACCTTTGCACCAATTGGCATACCTTCACGAAGGCGGAAACCTGCGATGGATTTCTTTGCACGAGTGATTAATGGTTTTTGACCAGAAACTAAAGCTAATTCTTCCACAGCGCTATCTAATGCTTTGGAGTTTTGTACTGCGTCACCAACACCCATGTTGATCACGATTTTCTCTACTTTAGGTACTTCCATTACGGAATTATAATTAAATTTATTCATTAAAGATGAAGTGATTTCATCTTGATATTTTTGTTTTAATTCATTCATGTGTTAGCCCTCCTTTCACAGAAAAACTTATTTATCTAATGCTTCACCGGATTTTTTTGCAATACGGATTTTTTTACCATCTTTTATTTCATAGCCAACACGAGTTGGTTCTCCGGACTTCGGATCGATTGGCAATACATTAGAAACATGAATTGGAGCTTCGATATTCAAGATTCCGCCTTGCGGATTATCTTGAGAAGGTTTCGCATGTTTTTGAATCATGTTCACGCCTTCTACTAATACACGCTCTTTCTTTGGGAATGCTTCTAATACAGTACCCTCTTTACCGCGGTCTTTACCGGATAACACTTTGACTTTATCACCTTTTTTTACATGCATGCTTTACGCACCTCCTTGATGAGGAAATTTCTACTTAGGATGTTCAAACCACCAATAAAAATGACGCACCTAATTTCTTCGTTAGCTTGGCTTTCCGCTGCTCATGTATCTAATTGCATACACTCCGCTGCTCAAACCTGCGCTGCCTCGAACTTCTCGGTCCTTTTTATCGCCTATTTTGAACAAACATTTATAAAACTTCTGGAGCTAGAGATACGATTTTCATGAACTGAGCATCACGTAATTCACGTGCAACAGGTCCGAAGATACGAGTTCCTCTTGGACTTTTATCATCACGAATAATTACGGCAGCATTTTCATCAAAACGGATGTAAGAACCATCTTTACGACGAGCGCCAGATTTAGAACGTACAATTACTGCTTTTACAACGTCACCTTTTTTGACAACGCCCCCTGGTGTTGCTTGTTTGACCGTACAAACAATGACATCACCAATGTTGGCAGTTTTACGACCGGAACCGCCTAATACTTTAATGGTTAATACTTCACGAGCACCAGAGTTATCTGCAACCTTCAAACGAGTTTCTTGTTGAATCATAACACTGTGACCTCCCTTCGGATACCTTCCGAGCGAACTTTATTAAATAATTACCGCTTCTTCGACTACTTCTACTAAGCGGAAACGCTTTGTAGCTGATAGCGGGCGAGTTTCCATGATACGTACGATGTCACCAGTTTTTGCAACATTGTTTTCATCATGTGTTTTGAATTTCTTAGAATACTTAACACGTTTTCCATAAAGCTTATGGAACTTGTAAGTTTCAACTAAAACTGTAATAGTTTTATCCATTTTGTCGGATACAACACGACCAGTATAAACTTTACGATCATTACGTTCAGACATTGAGGTTAACCTCCCCTCTGGAATCTTTAGTTATTTGCGCTTAGTTCGCGTTGGCGAACAACCGTTTTAAGACGAGCAATTGATTTACGTACTTCACGGATACGTGCAGTGTTTTCCAATTGGCCGGTAGCTAATTGGAAACGTAAATTAAATAATTCTTCTTTTAATGTTTTTACATTCTGTTCAATTTCGGCAGTGGTTAAATCTCTAATTTCTTTAGCCTTCATTGCTTTCACCACCAATTTCTTCACGTTTTACGAATTTCGTTTTAACAGGTAATTTATGAGAAGCTAAGCGAAGTGCTTCACGGGCTACTTCTTCAGATACACCTGCGATTTCAAACATAATTTTACCTGGTTTTACAACTGCTACCCATCCTTCTGGAGCACCTTTACCGGAACCCATTCGAACTTCTAAAGGCTTTGCAGTGTATGGTTTGTCTGGAAAGATTTTAATCCAAACTTTACCGCCACGCTTCATGTAACGAGTCATTGCGATACGCGCTGCCTCGATTTGGCGGCTTGTGATCCAAGAAGCCTCAAGAGCTTGTAAACCATATTCTCCGAAAGAAACAGTTGTACCGCCTTTTGCTTGGCCTCTCATTTTACCACGATGTTGTCTACGATATTTAACACGTTTAGGCATTAACATAGTAATGAGCCCCCTCCCTTATTTATCGGTTTTTGTTGGAAGGACTTCTCCACGATAGATCCATACTTTAACACCTAATTTACCATACGTAGTATCAGCTTCTGCTGTACCGTAATCAATGTCAGCACGTAAAGTATGAAGTGGTACTGTTCCTTCACTATAATGTTCTGCACGAGCGATATCCGCACCGCCCAGACGTCCAGATACTTGTGTTTTAATTCCTTTTGCTCCAGCACGCATCGCACGTTGGATAGCTTGCTTTTGAGCACGACGGAATGAGATACGGTTTTCTAATTGACGAGCAATATTATCAGCTACAAGTGTTGCATCAATATCTACTTTTTTAATTTCAACGATATTGATATGAACTCGTTTGCCAGTTAAGTTATTTAAAGATTTACGTAAAGCTTCAACTTCAGATCCGCCTTTACCAATTACCATTCCTGGCTTACCAGTATGAATCGTAATGTTTACACGGTTTGCTGCGCGTTCGATTTCAATAGAAGAAACAGCAGCCGTTTTAAGACGTCCTTCAAGATATTCTCTGATTTTAATATCTTCATGTAGTAAGTCTGCATAGTCTTTACCAGCGTACCATTTAGACTCCCAGTCTTTAATGACACCTACGCGAAGACCTGTTGGATTTACTTTTTGACCCACTGACTATCCCTCCTTCTTTTCAGTTACCACAACTGTAATGTGGCTAGTACGTTTATTGATTCTGCTTGCACGTCCTTGTGCACGTGGACGGAAACGTTTCAAAGTAGCGCCTTCGTTTACAAATACTTCAGATACTACCAGATTGTCTGCATCCATTTCATAGTTATGCTCTGCATTAGCAACTGCAGAATTTAATACCTTTTCTACGACTGGAGAAGCTCCGCGCTGTGTATGTTTTAAAATAGCGATTGCTTCGCCAACCTCTTTTCCTCGAATTAGATCTACAACTAAACGAACCTTACGAGGAGCAATACGAACTGATTTCGCAACGGCTTTAGCTTGCATGCCTAGTACCTCCTCTCATTAACGTCTTGTTTTTTTATCGTCACCAGCGTGTCCTCTATACGTACGAGTTGGTGCGAACTCACCTAATTTATGACCGACCATATCTTCAGTGATATATACTGGTACATGCTTACGTCCATCATATACTGCAATTGTGTGACCAACGAACTGCGGGAAAATTGTAGAGCGACGAGACCAGGTTTTTATAACTTGCTTCTTGTCTTCTGTGTTTAACACTTCAATTTTCTTCATTAGATGGTCATCTGCAAAAGGTCCTTTTTTCAAGCTACGACCCATGGATAAGCCTCCTTCCAGGGATTAGAGACGGGTTTTAGTGCCCGCCCGTTTTTCCGTTTATTTTTTACGTCTACGAACGATATACTTATCAGATGGTTTATTGCGTTTACGCGTTTTGTAACCAAGTGTTGGTTTACCCCAAGGTGATACTGGTGATTTACGTCCGATTGGTGCGCGTCCTTCACCACCACCATGCGGGTGATCATTAGGGTTCATTACAGAACCGCGGACAGTTGGGCGTTTACCTTTCCAACGGGAACGACCAGCTTTACCTATACGGATAAGTTCATGCTCAATGTTACCTACCTGGCCGATTGTAGCACGGCAAGTTGTTAAGATTAAACGAACTTCTCCAGAAGCAAGACGTACTAAAGTATACTTTTCTTCGCGTCCAAGGATTTGAGCTTCTGCACCTGCAGAACGTGCTAATTGTCCTCCGCGTCCTGGTTTTAATTCAATATTGTGGATAACTGTACCTACAGGAATGCTTCCCAGTGGTAATGCGTTACCTACTTTAATATCTGCATTTTCACCAGATTCAATAACTTGCCCTACTTGGATGTTTTTCGGAGCAAGGATATAACGTTTCTCACCATCAGCATAATGAATTAATGCAATGTTTGCTGAACGGTTAGGATCGTATTCGATTGTAGCAACGCGTCCTGGCACACCATCTTTATCGCGCTTGAAGTCGATAATACGGTATTGGCGCTTGTGACCGCCGCCTTGATGACGAACCGTTAATTTCCCTTGGTTATTACGTCCACCACGTTTAGATAATGGAGCTAAAAGGGATTTCTCTGGGGTACTCGTAGTAATCTCTGCAAAATCTGAGCCAGACATATTACGTCTACCGTTTGAGGTTGGTTTATACTTTTTAATCGCCATCGTTGTCCCTCCTTTTAGTTTAAATTGTATTTATTCGTTGTTATGATTAAGCCTCAAAGAAATCTAATTCTTTGCTATCCTCTGTTAACTGAACGATAGCTTTTTTGCGGTCAGGGCGATATCCACCGTAACGGCCCATTCGCTTAAATTTACCTTTAAGGTTCATTGTGTTTACTTTTTCAACTTTAACACCAAAGATGGCTTCTACAGCATCTTTGATTTCTGTTTTGTTCGCTTTTACAGCTACTTCAAACGTATATTTTTTCTCTGCCATTAGGTCAGCAGAATTCTCTGTAATGACAGGGCGTTTAATTACATCGCGCAGATCTTTCATTATGCGAGCACCTCCCCTGCTTTTTCAGCTGCATCCTTTGTGATGATCAGCTTGTCATGCGTAAGCAAGTCAAGTACATTCAATCCTTCTACCGTTAATACCTTTACGTTTTGTAAGTTGTTTGCAGAACGTGCAACTGTTTCATCATTCTCAGAAAGAACGATAAGTGCTTTCTCTTCAACTTTCAATCCGTTTAGGATGTTAACAATTTCTTTTGTTTTTGGAGCATCAATTGTGATTGCTTCTAAAACAAACAAACCTTCTTCTTTCACTTTAGAAGATAATGCAGACTTCAACGCTAAGCGACGAACTTTCTTTGGTAATTTGTAGCTATAGCTACGTGGAGTTGGTCCGAAAACAGTTCCACCGCCAACCCATTGTGGTGAACGGATTGACCCTTGACGTGCACGACCAGTTCCTTTTTGACGCCATGGCTTGCGACCTCCACCACGAACTTCAGAACGATTTTTTACAGCATGTGTACCTTGACGTAAAGATGCACGTTGCATAACAACCGCTTCATGAAGTACATGTGTGTTTGGTTCAATACCAAAAACAGCGTCATTTAATTCGATTTCTCCAACATTACTTCCATCCTGTTTTAAAAGTGCTACTTTAGGCATGACATATCCTCCCTTCGTTTATGTGATTAGTTACCTTTTACTGCACTCGTAATTTTCACGTAAGATTTTTTTGCACCAGGGATATTTCCTTTGATTAGCAGTAAATTCTTTTCAGCATCTACACTAACTACTTCAAGGTTTTGAATAGTTACTTGTTCAGAACCCATGTGACCTGGTAATTTCTTGCCTTTGAAAACGCGCATTGCATCAATTGCTCCCATTGCACCAGGGCCTCTATGATAATGAGAACCGTGAGACATTGGTCCGCGTTGTTGATTGTGACGCTTGATAGCACCTTGGAATCCTTTCCCTTTAGATGTACCTGTCACATCAATTTTTTCTCCAGCTTCAAAGATGTCCACTTTGATTTCTTGCCCAACTTCATAGTTGGCAACTTCTGCGCCACGGATTTCACGAACGTAGCGCTTAGGGGCAGTGCCTGCTTTCTCAGCATGACCTTTTTCCGCTTTATTTGTACGTGATTCCTTTTTATCAGCAAAACCGATTTGCAACGCTTCATAACCATCATTTTCTAATGTCTTCTTTTGCAACACAACATTTGCCTCAGCTTGAACGACTGTTACTGGTACAAGTTCTCCATTTTCAGAGAAAAGCTGAGTCATGCCGATTTTACGACCTAAGATTCCTTTCGTCATCCGTTACACCTCCTGTATTTAAAACGAATTATAATTTAATTTCAATATCTACACCAGATGGAAGATCTAAACGCATCAGCGCATCAACCGTTTTTGGTGTAGGCTCAAGAATATCGATCAGACGCTTGTGCGTACGCATTTCGAACTGCTCACGAGAATCTTTGTACTTATGAACTGCACGAAGAATTGTGTAAACAGATTTCTCAGTCGGCAGTGGAATTGGACCAGACACTTTTGCTCCGGAACGCTTTGCAGTTTCCACAATCTTTTCAGCAGACTGATCTAAAATACGGTGATCGTATGCTTTTAAACGAATTCTGATTTTCTCTTTTGCCATCATTTTCCCTCCTTCTCGCCTATATAATTATAGACATTCTCAGCGAAAATTCCTTAGCACTCCGCCATGGCAAAGGGGCCGGGTGTGCCAACAACCTTCCGCATCATCGCATTAATTGACCAACCATTTTATTATACTAGAAATAGTTAATCATAGCAAGCTCATAGATAACCACCTATAAGTTTGCACATTTTTATATTATACATAGTTCCCTGTACGATTGCAAGAGGAATTTAAAAGTTTTTTTGTTTTCCTTATATAATAGAAGAATTCCTGCTCATCTGATTTCACAAGATCTCTTACATTCCACAATAATAATAATAAGCGGAACCGGCTAGTTTACCGTTCCGCTTCAATATATCTCGCAAGGAGTGTCTATTACAATAGTAAAAAGCCGATTGCAATTGGAATAAAACTAAACAGTAGAATCATGACACAAAAACCCATAATATCTCGTATCTTCAATCCTGCGATCGCAAGTACAGGTAAAGCCCAAAATGGCTGAATCATATTTGTCCAAGCATCCCCCCAGGCAACAGCCATTGCTGTTTTTGCTGTATCCGCACCAATTTCAAGAGCTGCTTGGATCATAATTGGACCTTGCACAGCCCACTGCCCTCCGCCAGATGGTACAAAAACATTTACAAGACCGGCGCTGAGAAATGTAAAAATTGGTAATGTATATTCGGTGGAAAAACTGACAAACCATAATGAAATCTGATCGGATAACCCTGATGCTACCATCATTCCCATAATCCCTGCGTAGAAAGGAAACTGTACAATAATCCCCCCAGCATTCTTCACACCGTTCCCTACCGTTTCCAGAAAACGCTTCGGTGTTCTATGGAGAATAATTCCCAAGAAAAGAAAAATAAAATTGACAATGTTTATATTCAGGTCAAATCCATTTGTAACGAAATGATATCCGATAAAAACGAGACCCATAACACCAATCAGAAGCGATAAAACCTGGCTGTTTTCTACCCTCTCTGCCGGTGTTACAGGCTGATGAGCCTCAGCTTCTGTTTTCTCTTCTGACTCATCCTTCCATAACGATGGATTAATTTTACTTAAAGGGTCTGCACCTTTTAGTAAGTATCGATTAAAAAGCGGAAGTGTAATTAATAGTGTAATAACAATAAATACATTAAATGAGCTGAACAATGTCTCTGTTACAGGAATTAGCCCAATGGCATCTTCTAAGAAATGACCCGGAGTGGCAATAAGCAATGGTACTGATCCGGAAAAGCCGCCATGCCAGATAACCATGCCGCTGTATGCACTGGCAATAAGTATTCGGTAATCCACTGTTGGAATTCGCTTTGCAACATGCACAGCAAATAATGCTCCTACAACAAGTCCAAAGCCATAGTTTATTAAACAGGCAATTAAAGCTACGAAAGTTACAAGCATCACCGCTTGTCCCGGAGTTTTAGCTAATCTGCTGATTTTAGCCAAGAAACGTTTCACTACAGGTGTACTTGCTAAAATGTATCCCGTAACAACTACAAGCGACATTTGCATGCCAAATGCAAGCAAATCCCAAAAACCATCCCCCCAATAGGCTATCATTTCCATCGGACCACTATTTGTAAAAAAAACACCTAATAAGTAAACAAAAATTGTCAAAATAATAGCAAATAAAAAAGCATCTGGTAAATACCTCTGTACCAATCTGTCAAAGAACCCCGTTAAAACTTTCAATAGAACTCCCCCCCTGTGTGCTGATATGTCAACCGAATCCCCCAAAAATTACAGAATCGGTTCTATGTGTGGTGTTCAAAAAGTCCGGTCAAAAGAGCTGAGTCGGCTAAGACCTCAACGGAGCGTATGCTTTTACATACCTGAATAACCGGAAAAGCAAGCCGACGCACTTTCACAGGACGTGATGCCTCCTGCGTTATCCGTATGATATGGAAGTGATTAGCAGAGATCCCTTTTCCTAGCGCGTCATTTTTGTTTGGCTTTTTGAGCACCCTATCTATATTCTATCATGCCTCTTCTTTATCAACTATCCTATAAAAATGACACTTAATCAGCCAAGACTGCTCTCCTCATCCCCTGCCAGGATGAGGATTCACTCTATTATAACGCAGCAGAGACATTCGCTTTTATCTATAGAACATTAGTAGATGCCGAAAGATGCCAGAATGATTGCTGCAACAATTGCCAGAATCGGAATAGCTACCGCTACTACAAAAATATCTTTATAGCTGTTTTTATGCGTCATCCCTGTAATGGTAAGCAATGTGATAACTGCACCATTATGCGGCATTGCATCCAGTCCTCCTGATGACAGGGAGGCAATCCGGTGAAACGCCTCCGGATCAATACCTGAACTAAGTGCCAGCTCGTAATATCGCTCACCTAAGGCTTCCAGTGCAATTCCCATTCCTCCTGACGCAGACCCTGTCGCACCAGCCAGAATATTAACAGCAATTGCTTCTGAAATTAGCGGGTTTCCTTTAACCCCCATCAATAGTGCTGTAAGCCGGTCAAAACCGGGAACTGCCTGGACAACAGTACCAAATCCAACAGCAGCACTCGTGTTGACAATGGCAGTAACTGAACCTACTGCACCATTGTTAATAGCTTTCACAAACCCTTTGAACTTTGTGATATTCAATAGAAGCAATAAAAGAATTCCCGATAATAAAGCAACCACAATATCCCATCCAAAAATATTTAAAGTTACCACAACAGTAATCAACGGTAAGATTGATAAAATAAAATGCGGTGTTTCCCCTTCTACATCAACAATTTTATTATCTTTCGGTTCTGTATAGACTTCTCCTTTTGCAGTAAGCTGCTTTTCTCTCCACCGCATATAAAAATAACCCCCGACAGCCATAATAATCGCTGCCGTAATCCCCATGACCGGTGCTGCCATTGCATTTGTATCAAAATACGTAACCGGAATTAAATTTTGAATTTGCGGTGTTCCCGGAATAGCTGTCATCGTAAATGTAAAGGACCCTAATGCAACTGTACCAGGAATTAAGCGCCTGCTGATATTTGCTTCTTTGAATAATGTCAATGCAAGCGGATAGACTGCAAACACTACAACAAATAAGCTCACGCCTCCGTAGGTTAAAACAGCACAGGAAACAAGCACTCCTAATATGGCTCGCCCCGTACCGATTACTTTTGTTAATGCAACAGCGACGGACTTCGCCATTCCTGTGTCTTCCATCAGCTTTCCGAAAACCGCTCCTAGCATGAAGACAGGAAACCATTGTTTAGCAAAATTAACAAATCCGCTCATATAGGTGTCTGTATATGCTTCTAAAAGATCCAGCCCTCCCGTTAACGCAACAACTCCCGCCGCAATGGGAGCAATCCAAATAATGGACCACCCTAAATAAGCAAGAACCATTAAAACAACGAGACCTAAAATAATTCCAAACATTATTCTACCCCTCCGTTTCTCAAACTCTCATGTTGTTCTATGCAGGAGGAGCAGATCTTTATAGCTGCCCATCCATATGCCAGCCCCTCCAGAATTCGAAAAGAACATATTCCCCGCTTCATCATATTGATTTATCCTGCTTCCACTATCATCGCAATCCCCTGTCCTCCTCCAACGCAAAGCGAGACAATACCGTATTTTTTTCCGCTTCTCTTCAACTCTTTCACCAGCGAGTAAAGCACTCTTGTGCCGCTGGCTCCAATCGGATGCCCCAGGGCGATAGCCCCTCCATTAACATTTACTTGCTCACGATGTAAGCCGAGCACCTTCTCAACAGCTAAATACTGCGCAGCAAATGCTTCATTTACTTCAAATAAATCAATATCATCCAGTGTAAGCTCAGCCTTTTGTAAAGCTTGCTTTATTGCTGGAACAGGTCCAATTCCCATATATTCCGGTTCAACACCTGCAATGCCCCAAGATACAATTCTTGCCAGCGGCTGCAGCTGATGCTGCTCAACATAACTTTCATTCGCCACAACAACTGCCCCAGCCCCGTCATTAATTCCGCTTGCATTACCTCCTGTAACCGTTCCATCCTTCTTAAAGGAGGGTTTTAAGCCAGCCAGCTTCTCCACCGTTGTATGTTCACGAATATGTTCATCCGTATTTACAATCGTTGTACCTTTTCTGGATTTTAATTCAATCGGGATAATTTCCTCCTCCAGCTTTCCTGCTTTTTGTGCTTTTGCCGCCCGCTGGTGACTCAGATAAGCATATACATCCTGCTCCTCGCGGGAAATTTGATATTTTTCAGCTATATTTTCTGCTGTAATGCCCATTCCTGAACCGATATATTCATCTGTTAAAGCTGCCCAAAGCATGTCATCCACTTGCGGAGTTCTTAATTTGGTGCCGAATCTGCTCCCTCTTAATGCAAAAGGAGACTGACTCATATTTTCGACTCCTCCAGCCAAGGCTACCTTTCCTTCACCCAGCAAAATCGATTGACCTGCCGAGACTACCGATTGCAGCCCTGACCCGCACAAACGATTTACTGTAAGTGCAGGACTGGATAACGGTACGCCTGCCCGCAATGCAATATGTCTTGTAAGATACGGTGCATTCTTTCCGGAATGAATGACATTTCCGAAAACACATAGATCTATATCTTCGCCACGAATACCGCTGCGGCGCATTGCTTCCTTACTTACTGCTACACCTAGTTCAGTCGGATCAGCATCCTTTAGGCTGCCGCCGAATGTACCAAACGGGGATCTCGCCCCTTCAATCAGATAAATGTTTGTCATTTTATCACCTCTTCACTTTTTTATTGCGCTGTATATCCCCCATCTAATACAATTGCCTGCCCAGTAACTCCTTTTGCTTTATCACTGGCTAAAAACATCGCATAATCCGCAATTTCCTGTACAGCCAAAAGGCGTTTCTGCGGTACAAGCGGGTATAATACCTCCTCCAATACTTTTTCCACCGGAATATTCCGGTTTTTGGCCAGGTCTTCAAATTGCCCGCGTACAAGCGGTGTATCCACATATCCCGGGCAGATAGCATTCACCGTGATTCCGTCTGCTGCGCCCTCTAAGGCAGCCACTTTGGTTAAACCAATCACTCCATGCTTGGCACTGTTATATGCCGCTTTTCCCGCAAAACCAATCAGCCCATTAATGGATGCCATATTAATAATTCGTCCAAACCCCTGCTCTTTCATAAGCGGAAAAATATGTTTTGTTGCCATAAATGGAGCCACCAGCATTACCTTTATCATGAACTCAAACTTTTCAGTTGGAAAATCTTCAATAGAGGATACATGCTGTAATCCAGCATTATTAATTAAAACATCTATTTTCCCATATTTTTCTATTGTTCTATCTAAAGCCTGTTTAAGCTCTTCTTCATTGGTAACATCGCATTTCAGGCCGATACATTCATAGCCCTTCTGCTTTAAATCTTCCGAAACCTCCTTCACTTTCTCCGCATTTACATCTGATAAAGCTACCTTTGCGCCATTATTTGCAAATTCGCGACCAATTTCATATCCAATACCGCTGGCTGCTCCTGTTATAAAAACTACCTTATTTTCTACCATTTCAAAGATCCCCCTTTTTAACTGAACCTATCTTCATGCCAATGAATTATTTTAATAAGCTCCTGTTTGTAAATAATCACTGATTCTGAGCTCCGCTTCCGTTGATGCTAAAACCTCTTCAACCGTCCATCCTTCTGCCACTTCAACCAGCACAAGATTATTTTTCTCTACATCAATTACCGCACGATCCGTAATTATCCTGTTCACTACCTGCTTCCCGGTTAAGGGTAGACTGCATTTTTTCAATATCTTCGGCTCGTTATACTTATTCACATGATCCATAATAACGACGATTTTTTTAGCACCATGCACAATATCCATCGCGCCGCCCATCCCTTTAATCATCTTTCCCGGAATCATCCAGTTAGCCAAATCTCCCGTTTGGGAAACTTCCATCCCTCCCAGAATAGCAAGGTCTAAATGCTCACCTCGAATCATTGCAAACGATTCTGCATTACTGAAGCAGGACGCCCCTCTTTGTGCCGTTACTGTTTCCTTGCCTGCATTAATTAAATCCGGGTCAACCTCTGTTTCTAAAGGAGACTTACCTATACCAAGCAGACCATTTTCCGATTGAAGCACAACTTGCTTTCCCTCTTGAATATAGTTGGCAACCATTGTCGGCATTCCGATTCCTAAATTGACATAGTAACCGCTTTCGATTTCCTGCTCAGCCCGTTTTGCAATTCTTTCTCTGACAGATACTTTATCTAATTGTTTTACCACCTATTTTATCCTCCGCCCGGTTTATATTTCCTGCCTTACGGTTAAACGCTCTATACGTTTTTCCTGTTTACCTTCAATCATAGCCTGAACATAGATTCCTGGTGTATGAACATGATCCGGGTCAATAGAACCTGTTTCAACCAGCTGCTCCACTTCTGCAATCGTTACTTTCCCTGCTGCTGCCATCATCGGATTAAAATTTCTCGCCGTCTTGTTATAAACCAAATTCCCTGCATCATCGCCAACAGCAGCTCTGATCAAACTGAAGTCTGCCTTTAATGCTGTTTGCAGTAAATATTCTTTATCGTTAAAGACGCGTATCTCTCCTGCTTCCGCAATGGGCGTCCCGACTCCAGCAGGTGTATAAAATGCCGGAATCCCTGCTCCGCCAGCTCGAATTCTCTCTGCCAGTGTGCCTTGAGGTGTCAATTCAACCTCTAATTCTCCTGCCAGCACCTGCCGCTCAAACTCCTTATTCTCGCCTACATAAGAACCAATCATTTTATCAATCTGCTTATTTTTCAGAAGTAATCCAAGCCCCCAGTCATCTACACCACAATTATTTGATATAACTGTGAGATGCTTAACCCGTGAGTTTACCAGAGCCAAAATAAGATTCTCGGGAATCCCCACAAGTCCAAAGCCACCTACCATAATGGTAGAACCATCTTGAATATTTTTTACAGCTTCTTCAAAAGATGTATAAATTGTTTTCATCTGCATCTCTCCCTCCATAATATACTAGCAAAAAATGTGCCAATATTGATTATATAAGGAAATAAAGAGCAGGCAATAAAAGTAACTACAAATTGAAAAGCCTATATTCCAGATTCATGGACTATAGACTTTCCCTTCTAATTCAGGACTTTGTAAACCCTTTCAAATCTAAAATCTTAACATTTCCAGCTTTACGGAATGCATTCCATATTTCAGGAATTTATAAGTCATACTTTTTTATTTTTTCATAAAAACTGGATTTGCTGATACCTAGCAACTCAGCAGCTTTTATTTTATCTCCATTCGATTGACTGACAGCGCCGGCAATTGCCTGTTTTTCTGCATTGGCCAAAATCTCCTTCAAACCCATGCCCTCTTTTGTTATATAAAGACTTTGTTGCATATGGTCCGGTAAATCTTCCAATTCGATAATTTCTGTATTTGTCAGGTGCACTGCAGATTCAATCACATTTTCCAGCTCCCGAACATTTCCCGGCCAATCATAGTGCATAAAAAACTTCATGACAGAATCACTGAAGCTGATTACTCTCTTTCCCGTACGTTGGGTAATTTTATCAAGTAAAAATTTTGCAGTTACACGAATATCTTCTGCCCTTTCCTTTAGAGGAGGAATTTTAATAGAAATTACATTAATACGATAATAAAGGTCTTCCCGAAAGCGATTTTCCTTAATTAGTTTTTCAATTGACTGATTTGTTGCAGAAATAATTCGTACATCAATTTTCTGTGTCCTTTCCGCACCGATTGCTTCAACCTCCCCTTCCTGCAGAACACGAAGGATCTTCACTTGTGCATTTAATGGCATATCTCCAATCTCATCCAAAAAAAGAGTACCTCCATCGGCCAACTGAAATTTACCCAGCTTCCCTTCTTTTTTAGCTCCTGTAAATGCACCACCTTCATAACCAAATAATTCAGACTCCAGCAAATCCACCGGGATTGCTGCACAGTTTACTTTTATAAATGGCTTCGCACTGCGCTCACTTAAATGGTGAATACTATGCGCAAAAAGCTCTTTTCCTGTACCACTGCCTCCTTCTAATAATATGGAAGCATCTCCTGATGAAACCTTCTTAATCTTTTCTTTAATTTCATTGATTTGGACAGAGCTGCCGACAACATCTTGTAATGAATAAGTTGCTCCCCTTGGATTACTTAACTTCTTCTGATAGTTTTCAATTTCTAATAATAAATTCTTGATATGAGAATTCATTTTCTTCCATTCTTCTGTATCTCTATATAGTACTGTTCCAACAGCACCAACTAATTTCCCATCAGCAAACAACGGGATACGATTAGCAATCATATGATTCCCTTTTATATATTGCAGATCAGCAATTTCCTCCTTACCTGTTTGTGCAACAATATGCATTCTGGTATTTTCAATAACATCTGTGACATGTTTCCCCAATACGTCCTCCAGCCTGACTTCGATAAAATCACAATAATTTTTATTTAAATATGTAACTAATCCCCGCTCGTTAACAACAACAAAACAAAAATTCGTTTTTTCAAAAACAGCTTCAATGATCTCTTCTCTGTATTTATTATTAAAAAGCATCTTTTCTCCCCTATCCCACAGCTCATGATTTTACACCCATTAAACCCACTCTTATTGTTCACATTTTAAACCTGTTGTTTTTATCATACCAAACTCTTGTCTATCGGAGGAATGCCTTTTTCATAGAGGAGTACAAATTATTAAAGTGTTTGCATTTTTGTATCGTACTTCCTTCATTAATTGTTATCGTCATTATTCTTTATATCACCACATATTGATTTTCTAATCTTCACTTCCACAAAACAAAAGATATAAATAAAAAATAATAATAAACGAAAGATATTGATATAAAACGAAAATTATATTACTATTAATTTAAATACTCATTTAGCTGGTATTTTAAAATAGTGAAAATTAAATGAGGTATTTAATTATAGATAGTTATTTTAAAGGATAAAACCTTAAAGGAGATGGCAGTTATGAACCCGTTTATTCAAGATTTTCTACATGTTACTGAGTCCGCAGCACTTGCAACGTACCCATGGATTGGAACAGGAAATAAAATAGAGGCTGATCAGGCAGCTACAGATGCCATGCGCACTTTACTTAACAGAATACCTATGGATGGCAAGGTTGTTATTGGTGAAGGAGAAGTTGACGAAGCTCCCATGTTATTTATCGGCGAAAAAGTGGGAACGGGAAATGGTGCAGGTATTGATGTCGCTGTTGATCCAATTGATGGCACTACCTCTACTTCTAAAGGAAAAAATAACGCAATTGCTGTCATTGCTGTTGCTAAGGAAGGTACATTGCTTCATGCTCCTGATATGTATATGGAGAAGATTGTAACTGGGCCTGAGGCAGCAGGTAAGATTAACATTGATTTTTCGCTGGAGAAAAATTTACGTATTATTGCAGAGGCAAAAGGGAAAAAGGTTGAGGAATTAAAATTGATTATTCAGGATCGAGAGAGGCATAGCCATTGGGTAGAACAGGCACATGCTTTAGGCGTTAGAACAGAATTATTTGAAGAAGGAGATGTTATTCCTGCCATTGCAACATGTATCCATCGAAGTGATGCAGACTTATTTATTGGCATTGGCGGCGCGCCTGAAGGAGTTCTTGCAGCTGTCGGTGTCAAAAGTCTAGGCGGAGAAATGCAGGCAAGATTACTTCCTAATACAGATGAGCAATGGAATCGCTGTGTGTCGATGGGACTCACGTCTCCAAATAAAGCTCTTTCGCATCATCAATTAGTTGCTACAGATGAATGTGCTTTTATCGCAACAAGCATTACCGGCAATATGCTATTACCAGGAATAGAAAATAACCAGAATGCTTTTACGACGCATTCTATTGTTTTAAATGGGCTAGATAAATGTTTTCGTCTAATAACAACAGAGCATGCTAAACCTTCTATCTAAGAGAATGTAAAGAGCCCGACAAAAATAACGAAGGTACCTGACCCTCGTTATTTCCATACTGATATTACGAATTAAGATTTTGAGTAATCGCCAAATGAATGGGGAAGCCATTAAAGAAGATTTGGCAAGCCAAGCCTGAAAGGCGCAGGATTGCCTTAGTTGGGACTGGAACTGCGATTACTCGCCCCACCGAAAATCCTTACGCTTATACTTTATTCCTTAAATACTTTCTTAAAGTGCAAAAAAGACAGCGTCGTCACGCTGCCTTTTTATTTTAAGCAATTATTATTTTTGGATAGAAGATACAACGCCAGATCCAACTGTACGTCCACCTTCACGGATAGAGAAACGAGTACCGTCTTCGATCGCGATTGGTGAAATAAGTTCTACAGTCATTTCGATGTTATCTCCAGGCATTACCATTTCAGTTCCTTCTGGAAGTTGAATTACTCCAGTTACGTCCGTAGTACGGAAGTAGAACTGAGGGCGGTAGTTAGAGAAGAATGGCGTATGACGTCCACCTTCCTCTTTTGATAATACATAAACTTCCGCTTTGAAGTTTGTGTGTGGAGTGATTGTACCAGGCTTAGCCAATACTTGACCACGGTTGATATCTTCACGAGCCACACCACGTAGTAAAGCACCAATGTTATCTCCAGCTTCTGCATAATCAAGAAGCTTACGGAACATTTCTACTCCAGTTACAGTTGTTTTAGAAGACTCTTCAGCAAGACCGATGATTTCTACTTCGTCCCCAACGCTAACTTGTCCACGTTCAACACGACCTGTAGCAACAGTACCACGACCAGTGATAGAGAATACATCCTCAACCGGCATCATGAATGGTTTTTCTGTATCACGTTCTGGAGTTGGTACATACTCATCAACTGCAGCCATAAGCTCAACAATTTTCTCTTCATATTCTTCGTCGCCTTCAAGTGCTTTAAGAGCAGAACCAGCAACAACTGGTACATCATCACCAGGGAAGTCATACTCAGATAGTAAATCACGAACTTCCATTTCAACTAATTCAAGTAGCTCTTCATCGTCTACCATATCTGTTTTGTTAAGGAATACTACGATAGAAGGTACCCCAACGTTACGAGATAATAGGATGTGCTCACGAGTTTGTGGCATTGGACCATCTGCAGCAGATACTACAAGGATAGCTCCATCCATTTGTGCAGCACCAGTGATCATGTTTTTAACGTAGTCAGCGTGACCTGGGCAGTCAACGTGTGCATAGTGACGAGTTTCTGTTTCATACTCTACGTGAGAAGTTGCGATTGTAATTCCGCGTTCTTTCTCTTCTGGAGCACCATCGATTTGATCGTATGCCATTGCAGTACCATCACCATTACGTTTTGCCATAACAGTAGTGATTGCAGCAGTTAAAGTTGTTTTACCATGGTCAACGTGACCAATTGTTCCAATGTTTACGTGACTTTTCGAGCGGTCGAATTTTTCTTTAGCCATTTATAGTTCCTCCTTTAAATATATAGCAATTTTTATGAGCCAGGAAGTTCTATTAGAATTTCCCAGCCTTTATTAAATGTTATACGTTAGATTGAAGAAAAAATCAATTATTCACCTGCATTTTTCTTGATAATTTCTTCTGTAATGCTTTTCGGTGTTTCTTCGTAGTGATCAAAGTGCATTGTATACACTCCGCGACCTTGCGTGTTTGAACGTAATGAAGTTGCATAGCCAAACATTTCTGCAAGCGGTACGAATGCTTTAACTACTTGCGCAGTTCCGCGTGCTTCCATACCTTCTACGCGCCCACGACGAGATGTAACATCACCCATGATGTCTCCCATGTATTCTTCTGGAACAACAATTTCTACTCTCATCATTGGCTCAAGCAGAACTGGGTTACATTTGTTTTTAGCAGCTTTAAGTGCCATAGAAGCAGCTACTTTAAACGCCATTTCGTTGGAATCGACATCGTGATAGCTTCCATCATATAATGTAGCTTTTACATCGATTAATGGATATCCGGCAAGGACACCATTGTCCATTGCTTCTTCAACACCTTGTTGAACAGCCGGGATGTACTCACGAGGAACAACCCCACCAACGATATTATTAACGAATTCGAATCCGGCGCCTTCTTCGTTTGGCTCAAATTTAATCCAAACGTGACCGAATTGTCCGCGTCCACCAGACTGACGTACGAATTTACCTTCTACTTCAGCAGCAGCACGGAAAGTTTCTCTGTAAGAAACCTGTGGAGCACCAACTGTTGCACCAACTTTAAATTCACGTTTCAAACGGTCAACAATGATATCCAGGTGAAGTTCACCCATACCAGAGATGATAGTTTGTCCCGTTTCTGTATTAGTTTCTGTACGGAAAGTTGGATCCTCTTCCGCAAGCTTAGATAGCGCAATTCCCATTTTATCCTGGTCTGCTTTTGTTTCTGGCTCAATCGCAACAGAGATAACTGGTTCAGGGAACTCCATAGACTCAAGAATAACAAGATTCTTTTCGTCACATAGTGTATCCCCTGTGGTTGTATCTTTTAAACCTACTGCAGCAGCAATTTCACCTGAATAAGCAACAGAGATCTCTTCACGGGAGTTTGCGTGCATTTGCAGGATACGTCCGATACGCTCACGTTTATCTTTTACAGAGTTCTTTACGTAAGAACCTGAGTTAAGTGTACCAGAGTACACACGGAAGAATGTCAGTTTACCAACATAAGGGTCCGTCATAACTTTAAATGCTAATGCAGAGAACGGCGCATCATCAGAAGATGGGCGGGTTACTTTCTCTTCTGTTCCAGGAACGATACCTTCAATTGGAGGTACGTCTGTTGGAGCAGGAAGATAAGCAAGTACGGCATCAAGCATTAACTGAACACCTTTGTTTTTAAATGCAGATCCGCAAAGTACCGGATAGAAGTCTACATTTAATGTTGCTTGACGAATAGCATTTGCAAGTTCCTCGTTAGAAATTTCTTCTCCTTCAAGATACTTCATCATTAGCTCTTCATCAGTTTCAGCTACTGCTTCCACCAAGTTAGCACGCAGCTCTTCTGCTTCGTCTTTTAACTCGGCAGGAATTTCAGTAGTCTCAGCAGTTTGACCTAAATCATCCAGATAGATATGAGCTTCCATCTTAACCAAGTCAATAATTCCACTGAATTCATCCTCAGCACCGATAGGCATTTGGATTGGATGTGCATTTGCACCAAGGCGCTCTTTTAATGTATTTGTTGAATACAAGAAATCTGCACCTGTTTTGTCCATTTTGTTAATGAAAACAATACGTGGAACACCATATGTTGTCGCTTGACGCCATACTGTTTCCGTTTGTGGTTCAACACCAGATTGCGCATCTAGTACAGTTACCGCACCATCCAGTACACGAAGAGAACGTTCAACCTCAACTGTGAAGTCTACGTGTCCCGGTGTATCGATGATATTAATACGGTGGTCTTTCCAGGCAGCAGTTGTTGCAGCGGAAGTAATTGTAATTCCACGCTCCTGCTCCTGCTCCATCCAGTCCATTTGCGATGCACCTTCATGAGTTTCACCAATTTTATGAATACGTCCTGTATAGAAAAGAATACGCTCAGTAGTAGTGGTTTTTCCTGCATCAATGTGCGCCATAATACCGATATTACGTGTCTTTTCCAAGGAGAACTCTCTAGCCATGTATTCTTCTCCTTCCTATAGAAAAAAATGCTTTGATTTATATTACCAACGGTAGTGAGCGAATGCTTTGTTCGCTTCTGCCATTTTATGCATGTCTTCTCTTTTCTTAACAGCAGCTCCTGTGTTGTTAGAAGCATCAAGAATTTCATTAGCAAGACGTTCTTCCATTGTTTTTTCTCCGCGCAGGCGAGAGTAATTAACAATATAACGTAATCCTAAAGCCTGACGACGTTCTGGACGAACCTCCACTGGCACTTGATAGTTTGAACCACCAACACGGCGGGCACGTACTTCAAGTACTGGCATAACATTTTTCATTGCTTGCTCAAAAACTTCCATTGCGTTTTGGCCGCTTCTTTCAGCAACTAATTCAAACGCATTATAAAGGATTTTTTGTGCTTTACCACGTTTCCCATCGATCATGATTTGGTTGATGAGGCGTGTAACTAATTTTGAGTTATAAAGCGGATCTGGTAATACATCACGCTTTGGTACTGGACCTTTACGAGGCATTGTACATCCTCCTTTCCCTTATGTTATTTCTATTACTTATTTTTTAGGTCTTTTCGTTCCATATTTAGAGCGTCCTTGCATACGGCCTTCTACTCCAGCAGTATCAAGTGCTCCACGTACGATGTGATAACGTACCCCCGGTAAGTCTTTTACACGGCCGCCACGGATAAGAACAACACTGTGTTCTTGCAGGTTATGGCCAATACCAGGGATGTATGCAGTTACCTCCATGTTGTTAGACAAACGTACACGCGCATATTTACGAAGTGCAGAGTTTGGTTTCTTAGGAGTTAATGTACCTACACGAGTACATACACCACGCTTTTGCGGAGAGCTCTGATCAGTCATTTTCTTTTTAAAGCTGTTATAGCCTTTATTAAGTGCAGGTGAGTCAGACTTTTTTGTCTTAGACACACGGCCTTTACGAACTAGCTGATTAATTGTTGGCATTGAGTTTTCCTCCTCTCAATATGAATTTAGTAATCAAATAACAATCTTTTGTAATACCACACATCCAGGTGGTTCATTTTTAGTGATAAAAAAATCTCTCACAAAATCCTTGCGAAAAAATCGTTCATCTCATACTTAGATTGCTTTTGTTATTATTGTTTAAAATAAACCGACGTTCCGATGATGGATTGCTTCTAAAGATTACTTTTGCAAGCATAATCAGAAGCACCTTGAATATAATACCACCCTCTATATTGTTTGTCAATATATTCTTGGTATTTTTTCGGCGCTCCCAAAAATAACTTACAATGTGATTACAAGAAGGGGATATCCCCTTCTTGATCAGCATTCCATTTTATACTCTTTGTGTGCTCTCTTCATCTGCTGTTTCTTCATCAGATTCCGGCAGATCAAGCTCGGCTTCTAAAGTACGGTATTGCGGCATTCCTGTACCAGCCGGGACAAGCTTACCGATAATAACATTCTCTTTTAAGCCAAGTAACTCATCACGTTTTCCTTTAATAGCAGCATCAGTCAAGACACGTGTCGTTTCCTGGAAGGATGCAGCTGATAAGAAGGAATCCGTTTCAAGAGATGCTTTGGTGATACCAAGTAATACCGGACGCCCTGTTGCAGGGTCTGCGCCGTCTTTAAATACTTTTTCGTTTGCATCCCTGAATTGGTGCAATTCAAGTAAGGAGCCTGGCAATACGTCTGTATCTCCAGAGGACGTAACACGGATCTTACGAAGCATCTGGCGAACCATTACCTCTACGTGTTTATCTCCGATTTCTACCCCTTGCATACGATATACTCGCTGTACTTCTTTCAGCAGGTAGTCTTGAACGCCTTCTACACCTTTTACGCGAAGAAGCTCTTTCGGATCCACCGAACCTTCTGTAAGCTCTTGCCCGGTTTCCACTTGATCTCCTTCTTGCACTTTCAAACGGGCGTTGTACGGAACAGCATAGCTGCGTTGTTCTACACTACCCTGAATAACAATTTCTTGTCTATCCTTTACTTCCTTCATTTCCAGAACCGTACCGGCAATTTCCGTAATGACTGCCTGCCCTTTCGGATTACGCGCTTCAAATAATTCTTGGATACGCGGTAAACCTTGTGTAATATCATCTCCGGCAACTCCGCCTGTATGGAAGGTACGCATTGTCAGCTGTGTACCCGGCTCTCCGATAGATTGAGCTGCGATAATTCCTACCGCTTCGCCAACCTCTACATCTGATCCAGTAGCTAAATTACGGCCATAACATTTCTGACATACGCCATGCTTCGTGTTACAAGTGAAGGCTGTACGGATTGTTACTTCTTCAATACCAGCTTCCACAATAGCTTTGGCCTGATCTTCGTGGATGAGTTCATTTTTCTTCACAATGAATTCACCAGTTTCAGGGTGCTGTACATTTTCGAATGCTGTTCTGCCGATCAAACGGTCTAATAGCGGTTCAATCACTTCTGATCCATCTACAAGTGCAGCAACCTTCAGACCGCGATCCGTTCCACAATCTGCCTCACGAATGATAACATCCTGCGCAACATCTACAAGTCGGCGGGTCAAGTAGCCTGAATCAGCTGTTTTCAGTGCTGTATCAGCAAGACCTTTACGGGCACCATGCGTAGAAATAAAGTATTCCATTACCGTTAGCCCTTCACGGAAACTGGACTTGATCGGGATTTCTATAATTTTACCGGATGGGTCAGCCATCAATCCACGCATACCAGCAAGCTGGGTGAAGTTTGATGCGTTACCGCGGGCACCGGAATCACTCATCATATAGATCGGATTTCGTTCGCTTAATGACCCCATCAGACGATCCTGAATAACATCTTTCGCCTCTGACCAGATAGCAATAACACGGTCATAACGCTCTTCTTCTGTTATCAGACCACGACGGAATTGTTTTAACACTTTATCTACTTTTACTTGTGCTTCGTCTAAGATACCTTGTTTTTCAGCAAGTACAACGATATCAGAGATACCAACTGTCATACCAGCTTTTGTAGAGTAGCTGAACCCAAGGTCTTTCATACGGTCAAGCATTTTAGAGGTTTCCGTGATTTTGAACCGCTTGAATACTTCAGCGATAATATCACCCAGGAAGCCTTTCTTAAATGGCTTAATCACATCACGTTTTTTAATTTCTTCTTTAATATTCGTACCAGAATCAATGAAATATTTTTCCGGTGTTTTTTCTTCTAAATTCCCTTTTGTAGGTTCATTCATGTACGGGAAGGAATCTGGAAGAATTTCATTAAAGATTAATTTACCGACCGTTGTTAACAACAGCTGGCTGTTTTGTTTTTCTGTAAATGTTTTATTATTTAAGCTGGATGCCTGCACGGCAATACGTGTATGCAGATGAGCATATCCAGTTTGATAAGCAATTAATGCTTCGTTTGTATCTTTGAAGTAAGAGCCTTCTCCAATGGCACCTTCACGTTCTAATGTAAGGTAGTAGTTTCCAAGCACCATATCCTGTGATGGTGTAACAACTGGTTTTCCATCCTTCGGGTTAAGAATATTTTGCGCTGCCAGCATTAAAATTCTTGCTTCTGCCTGCGCTTCTGCCCCAAGTGGAACGTGTACAGCCATCTGGTCCCCATCAAAGTCGGCGTTATATGCCGTACATACTAGTGGATGCAGTCGGATTGCACGCCCATCAACCAACGTAGGTTCAAATGCTTGAATCCCCAATCTGTGAAGGGTCGGTGCACGGTTAAGCAGTACCGGGTGCTCCTTAATAACATCTTCAAGAACATCCCATACATCAGGGTGCACTCTTTCAATTTTTCGCTTCGCTGATTTAATATTGTGTGCGAGACCTCTGGATACTAATTCCTTCATAATAAACGGTTTAAATAGTTCCAGCGCCATTTCTCTTGGCAGACCGCACTGATACATCTTCAAATGAGGTCCAACGACAATAACAGAACGTCCGGAATAATCAACACGTTTACCTAATAGATTTTGACGGAAACGGCCCTGCTTCCCTTTCAACATATGAGAAAGAGATTTTAATGGACGGTTACCTGGTCCTGTAACAGGACGTCCGCGACGGCCATTATCGATCAAAGCATCGACAGCTTCTTGAAGCATCCGCTTCTCGTTTTGAACGATAATGCTTGGAGCACCTAAGTCAAGCAGGCGTTTTAAGCGGTTGTTACGGTTAATAACACGACGGTAAAGGTCATTTAAATCAGAAGTAGCGAAACGTCCGCCATCTAATTGAACCATTGGACGAATTTCTGGAGGGATAACTGGAAGGACATCTAAAATCATCCAGCTTGCTTCGTTTCCAGAGTTACGGAATGCTTCCATTACTTCCAAACGTTTAATAGCACGCGTACGGCGTTGACCGTGAGCTGTTTTCAGCTCTTCACGCAGTGCGTCGACTTCTTTTTCTAAGTCAAGATCCTGTAATAATTTACGGATAGCTTCTGCTCCCATTTGAGCTTTGAAATTATTACCGTATTTATCATAATAAGAGCGGAACTCTTTTTCAGAAAGCAATTGCTTCTTCTCAAGAGGTGTGCTTCCCGGATCGGTTACAATGTATGCTGCAAAATAGATAACTTCCTCTAATGCACGAGGAGACATATCTAATACTAATCCCATCCGGCTCGGAATCCCTTTAAAATACCAAATATGGGATACGGGAGCAGCAAGCTCAATATGCCCCATACGCTCACGGCGTACTTTAGCCTTTGTCACTTCTACACCGCACCGGTCACAGACAACACCTTTGTAACGGACACGTTTGTACTTGCCACAGTGACATTCCCAATCCTTTGTCGGCCCAAAGATACGCTCACAGAACAAACCATCTTTTTCCGGTTTTAACGTACGATAGTTAATTGTTTCTGGTTTTTTCACTTCACCGTAAGACCAAGAACGAATCTTTTCTGGTGAAGCAAGCCCTATTTTCATATACTCAAAATTATTTACATCCAACAAGGGGCAATCCTCCCTTTTACAAGTTAAGAAAGTTTGAAAAAACCTGGCTTATCGTCATATCTTGGCGAAAGTCGGAGGTTTCTTTAAACGAAATTTATCACAGCGTGAGTGTCCGTAATTTCCCCTGCCTTTATCTAGTTAGATAACTATTATAAATCTGCCGGGGAAAACGGGCACTGCATTCCTGTATAACTGAAGCTAAATTCAGCGGGAATCCCCCCTGAACCAAGTTTTATTTTATGTGAAGTGCAGAATGGCTCTATGAAACAGGAACTTCCACTAAGAGCGCTCACGCCGTGTGGGTAATGTAGATATCCCCACAACTGTTTTCGGTGAGGCGAGTATTCGCAAAAGCTCTTCGGTGGGACGAGTAATCGCAGTTCCAGCCCCAGTCCCGATCCTGTGAAGCCATTCCTGCACAAAATTTTATTGATTTAGTGGTTCTTCCACTTCGATGTTAAGCTTCGTTGATGTTTGACCTTCTTCATCCTCTAATTCACGCATATCAATCTCATCTTCTGTACTGGAGAGCATCTTCACATCCATACCAAGACTTTGAAGCTCTTTAA
>NZ_VIYG01000013.1 GCF_009389585.1 Oceanobacillus sp. CFH 90083
GTACGATTGATTTTTATATTTTAATTATTGCTGGTGTGATTGGTTTATTGATGTGTATTCTGTCGTATCGTTGATTCTTACATTGATTGTAGGCGGAGATATGGAGCAGAATTTCCAGAGAGCCATGATTGTTTATGGTTCTCCAATGGATATTTTATTTGCTTCACCGATTGCTATTGTTCTGGTACTGGTATGATGTATTGATAAGTCCAGTTTTGTTTCGTTTAGATGCTAAAGTCAATTCATCTGCTTTCTTATCTAGAGGAAACATCGAAAAAAGCAGATCAAACAATCTGCTTTTTTCCTCATTAACCCTGAATAAATAATTCTATTTCATATCCTTCTACTTTATATGGTTTCATATCAACCTTTTTCTCAAAGTGGATAGAATCAAGGAGGAGATGCTTATGCACCAGCTTATCAAATTTTGTTAAAATGCTTTGCAAAGCTATATCCGAATGCACGAACAACTGCACACGCTGTTCAACGGGCAAATTCAATTCTTTGCGATAGGTCTGAACAGCACGGACAAATTCTCTGACAAAGCCTTCTTCTTTTAATTCCTCTGTTAAGCGGATATCCAACAGCGTCATAAATGTATTTCCTTCTGCTAATGCAAATCCATTTGTTCCTTGCTTTTCGATAAACACATCCTCTGTTGCCAAAGTGATGGTTTCTCCAGATTGCAGGGAAAATGAATATTGTTTGTCTGTCATAAATTTTTCTTTTTCAGCGTGAGATAGTGCCTCTACTTTATTTTTTAATTCATTGACAGCTTTGCCGATCTTTGGACCAGCAACAGAAAAGTTTAATTTAAAGACGAAATGTACGAGCTTATTATCTGTCCACTTGAATAGCACATCTTTGATATTTAGCTCTTCCTTGATAATCGATTTGTAGTTTGTTAATGCAGACAAATCGATATCTTCTTTTGATATTACAATCAGCTGAGATAATGGTTGTTTTGTTTTTATTCCAACCGTATTTCGCAGGGAACGCCCTTGCTCAATAATCTGTAATACAGCATCCATATCCTTTTCGAGGTCTGTATCAATTTGTGTTTGATCAGATGCCGGATAATCAGACAGGTGGACACTCACACCAGTTAAATCAGAGTATATTTCCTCTGTCACAAATGGTGTATAAGGCGCCATGATTTGCGTGAGCCTGGTCAGCACTTCAAATAAGGTATGGAATGCAGCCCGTTTATCCTCCGTCATTCCTTCACTCCAAAAACGCTGCCTGGAACGTCTGACATACCAGTTGCTGAGTTCATCGATAAATAACGAAATCGCTCTGGCACCTTTGGTAATATCATAGGCATCCAAGCTTTGAGTAACCTCTTGAATAACGGTATGCAAACGGGAAAGAATCCATCTGTCAAGCATGGTTGGATTGCCATCTGATTCTTTTTCAGGCTGAAAGTCATCGATTTTCGCATACATCTGGTAGAAGGAATACACGTTTAGCAATGTATCCAGCACTTTTGATTTAGCCTGACTGACTGTCTTTTTGGAAAAACGTTTATTATTCCATGGGGAGCTGTCAGCAAGCAAAGCCCATCTGAGTGCATCCGCGCCAAATTCATTGATTAGGTCGATCGGTGATAGGGCATTTCCTTTACTCTTGGACATTTTCTGTCCGTTTTCATCTAAGATATGTCCTAGTGACAGCACACGTTTGTAAGGTGCTTTACTAGTGAATAAGGTGGAAACGGCCAATAAACTGTAAAACCAGCCTCTTGTCTGATCAACACCTTCGATAACAACATCAGCAGGGTATTGGCTCTGGAATAACGCTTCATTTTCAAAAGGATAATGATACTGGGCAAAAGGCATGGATCCACTGTCAAACCAGACATCAATCACTTCACTCGTACGGTACATTTTTCCTCCGCAGTCACAGGCAAAATGGATGTTATCTACATAAGGCTTATGCAATTCAATATCCTCAGGGAGCGGATCGACAGAAAGCTCCCGTAATTCTTTGATAGAGCCTGGGGATTTTTGAGCGCCGCAGTCATCACAGACCCAGACGTTAAGCGGCGTTCCCCAGTAGCGGTTTCGCCCGATATTCCAATCGACCATATTCTCTAGGAAGTTGCCGAATCTGCCTTCTTTCATATGAGCAGGGAACCACTCGACGCCTTGGTTGTTCTCTATCATCTTTTCTTTTACTGCTGTTGTCTTAATAAACCATCCTTCCATTGCATAATAGAGAAGGGGAGTGTCACAACGCCAGCAATGCGGGTAGCTGTGTTCATATTTTTCTTTATCAAATAGAAGGTCTTTTTCAGCAAGCATTTTTATAATGTCTACGTCACAGTCCTTGACAAATTTTCCTGCAAGCGGCGCAATCACATCTTTATAGCGTCCTTTTGTATCGACAACCTGGATAAAATCAAGGTTATTTTCCTGAATTGCTTTATAGTCATCTTCACCGTGCGCCGGAGCTAAATGAACAATGCCAGTTCCGCTTGTATCTGTAACAAAATCAGCACCAAGCACCACATGACCATTAGAAACTGTTATAAAATCAAATGGCGGATGATAGGAGAGGCCAATTAAATCCTGCCCTTTGATAACTTCCAAAATATGATAACCTTCCTTCATAACATCCCGGGCTAACGGTTTCGCCACGATATATACGTCGTTTTCCTGTTGCACACGCACATACTCCATTTCCGGATTCACAGCAAGAGCCACATTGGCTGGCAGTGTCCAAGGTGTTGTGGTCCAGCCTAACAGATACTCATTATCTTTCCCCGCAATCTGAAACTTGGCAGTAGCAGATAAATCTGTAACAGCTTTATACCCTTGAGCCACCTCATGGGAGCTTAAGGACGTCTCACAATGCGGGCAATAGGGAACAACACGATGCCCTTGATATAAATAATCCCTCTTATGAATATGGGAAAGGATATGCCAGACCGATTCAATATAGTCATTATTCAGTGTGACATAAGGGTTTTTCATATCGACCCAATACCCGAGCGCCTCGGTGAATTGCTTCCATTCATTTTCATAGGTAAAGACACTTTTTTTACATTGCGCGATAAAATTTTCGATACCGTATTCCTCAATCTGTTCCTTGCCGCGGATGTTTAATTGCTTTTCAACCTCCAGCTCAACCGGCAAGCCATGGGTATCCCATCCTGCTTTTCGTAAAACCTGATAGCCGGACATGGTTTTGTATCTTGCTACAAAGTCCTTTATAGTTCTGCCAAGTGCGTGACCCGCATGAGGCAGTCCGTTTGCTGTCGGCGGCCCCTCGTAAAAGACAAAGGTTTCTCTGCCTTCTCTGTTGGAAATAGAACGCTGGAAAGTATGATCTTTCTTCCAATGATCTCGAATTTTTAATTCACGTTCTGAACTTGATTCCTTCAATTTTCTCACCTCTTCATAAATTTAAAAAAATCCCGATTCTGCGCAGGGAGAATCGGGATGCATCATTCTTGATAAAAATAAAAAACCATCATAAGCAGTGGTTTTCGGAATGGATTTTCACTACGTACTATCATACGCGTTCCGGATATCGGTAGAATGCCGTCAAAGTTTAATTTACTGTCTAGTTCCAAGCGCCAAAAACGAGGAGATTTCACGTCACGCCGTACGATAAGTCAACATCGGTTCGTCACCTCACCGTGTTTCCTTTATCTCAGTTGTGCCGCTCCAATCTCTACGTTTTTAAACGGACACTTTCCACTTTTCTCTTCAACTTTGCTTCTCAGGGAGGATTTTCATTATCTTTCTTAACGTTGACTTTCAGCACAGGGTCAACTCTCTGTAGATAAGAGGGAGATAACTACTCTGTCCCATCATTGAATTTGATTTTAAATTAATCACAATAGTAAACGATTGAAAATAAAAAGTCAACCTGTTTCAAAGACTGGCTTTTTAGTGAATCGGTAAGTAGACTGTATAATATGAAGTAGAAGTAAAGGAGGCAGACTAAATGGATATTCAAAAAATAATTATTGTCAGTCCTATGATAAAGGAACTGGCAGCATACTTAGAACATTATAATCTGGATAAAGAATTCCGTTACTTAACAGAAGACACTTTAACAGAAGATGATTTGGAATGGGCCGATGCTTTCTGCGGCTTTCAAATCAAGAAAAACACAGACTACAGCAAAGTAAAGTGGGTACATTCTTTAGGTGCCGGTGTGGATGGATTTTTGTATAGTCAGGATTGGGATGAAAATGTACTGCTAACACGGACCGTTTGCTCGTTTGGACAGCGTATTGGAGAATATTGTTTAAGCTATATTTTAAAAGATGTCCAAGCCCATCAGAAGTTTGCAGAGCAGCAGAGCGAGAAAGTATGGCGCCCAATTACCCCTGAATTATTGGGTGGGAAGCAGGCGGTTATTTATGGAACAGGTGAAATTGGGCAAAAGGTGGCTGGAATTCTATCGGCATTTGGAATGAAGGTTCAAGGTATTTCTTTAAGCGGGAAACCGAAGGCAGAATTTCATCAAGTAGCAGCTATTGATTCGCATGGATCGGTTATTAAAGAGGCAGATTATGTGATTAATACTCTGCCATTGACAGACAATACAGCAGATTTCTTTGATAAAAACCTTTTTGAGCAGGTGAGGAGGATTGGATTTATCAATGCTGGCAGGGGAAATTCGCTGGTTGATACGGATTTAATGGACGCGCTAGAAAAAGAACAGGTGCGGTTCGCTGTGCTGGATGTTTTTCGTGAAGAGCCATTACCTGCATCGCATCCTTTTTGGAAGCATCCTGACATCACAATAACACCGCATATATCAGCTGTGACGACAGCAAAGGAAGCGGTGGATTGTTTTGTTGATACGCTAAGAAGGGTTGAATCGGAGCAGGTATTAGAAAATAAGGTAGATATTCGAAAAGGATATTGAGGATAATGTTATAGTTGAAAAGCTGAATGAAAAACTTAATCCCTCAGCTATGCCGGGAGAATAGAGTAAGCAGTAGTGGTACACCGAACATAAAAAAAGCCTCCTATGCTAGAATGATAATGGTGTCGCAAGCCAATATCAGATGAATAGGAGGCGGTAATATCAATAGTTCAAGTTTATCACATACAAAATGGAAATGCCGATCTCATATTGTCTTTATCCCGAAGTACACTATTTGAAATAGTGGTTGCTGAACTATTCTCATTACGATATGCCTGCATTTTAATATCCAAATGAAGGAACTGCCAGCTCGCTTTAAGCCAACTGCTGAAATAGAACGGCGTATCAACGGCTGTTTGGTTGATACGCCTTTTGACTTTGAAATCACTTATAGCTACGGAAGTCATGTATAAGTTGAGTTATTTCATCAATAACTAGCTGAGGCTGATCTAAATGGATATCATGACCGGCATTCAAAGCAAAAATCAGCTTAGCATTTTTATAAATATCTGCCTGCTCCATAATCAATTGATGCCAGGTATCTTCCAAAAGTTCAGCTTCCTCTTTTGGAACTCCGTCAGCAATATGATTTGATAGACATTTTTTCTTATCTCGACCAATAATGGTTACTGGAAATTCTCCTTTAAATGATAAAGATTTAATGATGGAAGCATCCTGTTCCCAGCTTGTGATTTCCTGAAGCATTGTTTTATATAATGAAGGATTTGTATAGAATGCAATTAATTTCTCTTGTATATAGTGTGGCAGCTGTTTTTGTTCTTCTGTTAAAATAGGATCTAACTGTTTAGAAAGCTCCTTGGGAGATAAGGCGGCATATTCTTTACACTTTTCAATCCAGGCAGCATCCGAATCATTTTCATCGAGATAGGGTAAATCTAATTGGTCCAGCCTGTGTAAATCAACAGAAGTCGAATCCAGGAGTAATAAACCTCTTATTCTGGCTGGATATAATTTTGAAAAATGCTGTGCACACAGTCCGCCATAGGAGTGACCAATAAGAATGATAGGCTCTGTTATATTCAATTTGGTTACTATTTGCATAATTTCATTTGTAACATTTTCGGTGGCTCTTGTAACATCTATGTATTCGCTGCCGCCTAATCCCGGACGATGATACATGATAATTTGATATTTTCTTGCCAACGCAGACGATATTTCCTCCCATTCATAAAAGGGAGACCCCATTCCAGAGAGTATACATATTGTCGGTTTACTTGTCCCTTTACATAGAATTTCCAGATTCTGATCGTTTATATTAATCAAATTCATAAATGCACCTTCCTTGAAAAAAGTCGGAATATTCATTTTTTATATAATACCAGTTTAACACATAATAAAGCAATATTTACGAATACAGCTATGTAAAATTAAGAAGGTATTCACCCTCTTAATAGTCTTTGGTTTAAATTTACATTTGATACATCATTAGAATTTTCGATCCAATGGCTGTTCCCATGTTGAATCAAATCTTCAAGCTGTTTGATAGATCTCTTAAATTCACTGTTCGTAATTTGTTTTGTGGACAGAAGTGTGCAGAGCATAGCGTAGGCTATAGGGGTGGTATCAACTATTACCTTTACATCTACATCTGAATTACCACTATGGCTGACATGGGAAGTGGTTTCAATAGAATCAGCAAGAGATAAATTTCTAATCTTTTTCTTCAAATCATCACCGCCTTGAATACATGCTGAGGAACTAAGAAATCCCTCAGCATATAGTCTTAATACTTTCTTTTGCGATCATCCGAATCGGATTTAACATCTACATAAGAATTGCCGCTGTTACTTATTTTTGCAATAGCAAAATTTCGGTTTTTGTTTCTAAGGTCGTTGTCATTATCGTTATCGTTGTCATTGTCTACATAAATATCACTATCAAAATCGACATCCGCGTCGGCATTAGCTCGAGAAATACTCCAGCTTTGGTTTCCATTCTCATCAAAATTTCTTGAGTTATATTTTCTCCACATTTTAATTTCCTCCTTTAATGTAAGTTCTAGATATCTATATTCAAAAAGGGATTTAATGGATTGGCGGTTGTCTTGAGTGAAATGTTGATTTTATTAATTGTTGGCTTGAAAGCAGCTTATCTTGATATCTTTGTATGTATTTGCACTTTAGCCTGCTTCATAGTAAAGTGTTGATATAACAACTGTTATCGCATATATAGATGATAGTTAAAGTGAATAAGAGGCGTGATAAGATGACAGATAAGGAACCTAAATTAACGAAAAAACAAATAGCAATATTAGAAGCTGCTACGGAATTATTTGCAGAGCAGGGGTATGCGGGAACTTCAACAAGTGAAATTGCAAATAAAGCAGAGGTCGCAGAAGGAACCATTTTTAAGCATTTTAAATCGAAAAAAGGACTGCTGCTGGCCATTGTTTCGCCAATGATGGTGAAATTGATTGCACCGATGATAAAAAAAGACCTGAATAAGGTGCTTGATCAGGAATTTGAATATTTTCAGGATTTTATTCGGGCAATGATTGAAAATCGAAAAGAATTTATCCAAAAGAATCTGCCAATGCTGCGTATATTAGTGCAGGAAATTCCTTTTCACACCGATTTGAAAGAACAGTTTATTGAATATGTTGGTAAAGAAATTTTTGCCAAGCTGCGGGAGATTGTCAAATATTATCAAGACAAAGGTCAGCTGGTTGATATGGAGGCAGATACGATTATACGAACTGTTGCTACATCTATTCTATCGTATATTGTGGCACGTTATGTGTTTCTTCCGGAAGCCAATTGGGATGAGGAAGAGATTGAGACAGAGAGAATTATTCAAATATTGGAAAGTGGTATTATACGGAAAAAATAATGGGAAATATCTTTGTTTTTCTACTGCAAATATCCCCGGACCTCGATGTGGATGTGAAGGTTTGGGGATAGTTAGATTTTATCAAAAGAAAAAATCTTAACTTCTTTTTCTGCGATTTTCCTTTATTGGATATATAATGAAATAAAAGATAATCCCTGTTAAGAAGGAAAGAATGCCTCCAAATAAAGATAGCTGAGAGTAAAGTCCGTCTTGACTTGCCTCCGTTGTAAATAAACCAATTCCAAAGATATTGGTAAGCTGAGTTATACTTAATATATCAATTAATTTCAGGATTAATGGTGAAGAAAGGATAATCAAAATATAAATCAAAACAAAGCAGAAACCATATAACACACTCTGTAGTATTTTCATTTTGATTCGCCTTCTTTCAATAAATAATTTAACGCTATTTATTGGATGCTTCACCATTTATATACCCTGAAATGATTTATGCTACACATACATGAAGCGTTCTTCAAGCTGTTTTTCTCATACATGAAGAGAAGTTACAGATTTTCCAAGCAAGCAGATATGATATGGTTTCCTGTACCGTAAGAAAGCCCTTTAGGGGGATTGGAGAATGTGCGTCACTTAGATAAAACTTCTCTTAATTATTCTTTTAACATATACCATGTATAAAAATCCTTACACCATTCAACTGGAAGATGATTTATTTTTGTATACATGACAGGCTTTGCATGATTACTTACCATAACAGAAGCCAGTCCAAGCTTTTGTTGTACGATATTGCTTGTCAGCTGTAATTCTGCTATCTTATCTTTCTTTGACAGGAAAAGTCTTGTGTTAAACCCGCCGGTCTTAAACTGTACAAATTGATTGTTCACCGTATAGCGAGTCTGATAGAAATGAAGCAATCCTGACACCATTATCAATATGAAAATAAGGGTTGAAAGTATCCACCAGGGTATTTCAAATCCTAAAAAGTCAGGTCTGAAATAATATAAAAATCCTGTAGCAATCATCCAAAGCCAGCTAGGTTTTAATATCTGAATCCATACAGCTTTTTTAGGCAAGCGATTCATTACCGGAGTTACCTGATAAGATGGTAATATCTCATGAATCATCGTATAAGCACGTTGTACGGGAAGAAATGGATAAAGTCTGTTAGCTTCTAAATCATCACTGCCTGTATCTCCAGCACAAATCAATTTTACTTCCGCAAGACCAAGGATTCTTTTTATTAATGACTGATGTACACTGACAGCTTGAACATTTGCTTTGAACAGGCTGAAAGTGGTTCTCTCCGAAAATCCTTGCGTAATATAAATCTTCTCGAAATCAGAAGCAATTTCATATTTACCGTATCGAAATATTGTTAGAATAATGCCGCCAGCGATAGCTGCCAGTATAATTAAAATTAGCGAGAAGAGAAACATCCACCACGGCCAGGAGTGTAAGATATTCGTGAAAGCATCTTCCAGCTGTCCTCCAATAGGAAATACTTGTATAAGGTTTGACATTAGTGACCATGCAATGGGAATCACTGCAATAAAACTAAATGATGCCAGGGCAGCTTTGAAAATATCATATTTTGTTGGCGAGAAATGGATGATTTCATACTTATCATTTTCTTTTTTGATTTTAACAGTTTCATTTGCTTGATCAAGATCTTCTTTATATGAAATCTCTGTACGATTATCTTTCTCATTTGTACGAATTTGTTTTTCTATTTCCTGTGCTTCTTTTTGAGTCAGAACATGAAATGTAACTGTACTATTATCTCCTGCAGTACTGGTTTCCAGTGTAAGTGAGGTTATGTTGAACAGGCGATGGAATAAAGTATCTCTCCGTTTGATATGTTGGATATTTACATAAGGCACGGTTCGGCTGCTTGTTATCAGGAGACGCCGGTTTAGCTGCAGGTTTTTATTTTCGATTTTATATTTACTTGTAGCCCATCTAACCGGGATAAATAACAGAACAACCAGAAATAACAAAGCGATTGCAAAACGTCCATATGTAAACAGCCAAAATCCGGAACTCGCCTGAACAACAAATAAGAAAATGAATAAGAAGAACGTATTTTTAACAAGGTGCCAAACATCATAAAGCATAAGCAGTGGATGATAATGTTTTTCTTGATTCATGCTTCTGGCTCCTTTACATTTGCATAACTAGCAATTTGTTGGCGTACTTCCATTGCTTCTTTCCCATGTAAAACTGGAATAATGTGCGTGGTCGTTATTGTGTTCACCTTCACCTTATAAAGATTATATTTCCTTAATAATGGACTCTGGTGAATGGATACGGCTTGTATTTTAGCCATCGGTATAATTTGATGCTTTTGATAAATCGATCCCGACTTTAATTGTAAAAACTCCTCATTAATTCCAAAACGCCAATACTTATAACGCCTTTTAATTTTAAAAGGAGAGAAACTCATATCGATAACTGTTAAGATGATGAGTCCAATCATTATCAGGCCTATCCATTCTTTCCATGAAAAATAATAGGAAAGATAGAGTGATAGAGCAAATATAAATAAGCCGATAATATTCGACAGGATGTCATTAATAAGCCAAACTTTGATACTTTCTTTGGATAGACTGCGTTTTACGGATGGAATATCTTTTATCAAATTCAATCACCTTTCGTTCTTCCGCTTTATTTGGCAGTTAAGAAAGAATGTTTATACTTTCTTAACTGCATAAGTGCAACTAAGGTTGCCACCTGAAAACTTGGTAACAACCAAGTTTTCGAATAAAATCGTTCTAAGTTATGCCGACTTTGTTTACTCTAAATTTAGAAAAATTTCCTCAAGTGACGGTTCTTCTACCTCTAGCCGGAATACATCTATGTCCTGCCCTACAAATAGTTTATTTACTTGCGGAATGAGTTCCTTTGATGGCACAGTGATTTCTGAAACAGTTTCTCCAATTTGGATTTTCACGGTAAGCCCTGTGAAGGAAGTCTGCAAGCGTATCTGCTCTTTTTCAGAGAGGGTGCGATGATGGATATGAATCACAATGTTCTGTTGATACTGTGCCCGCAGCTGCTCCATCGTTCCCTGAGTTTGAATGCTTCCATGGTTCATTATCGCAATTTCATCACATAGCTTCTCCACTTCATATAAATTATGAGATGTTAAGAAAATCGTCGTTCCTTGTGCAGCAATTTCCTTGATTAAAGAATGGATATTTAAAACGGCATTGGCATCCACACCGGATGTTGGTTCATCAAGGAAGAGCAGTTTAGGCTGATGAATGATGCTTTGGGCAATTCCCAGTTTCTTTTTCATTCCAAACGAGTAATTTTTCACTTTTATATGCATAGCCTCCTCTAAACCGACTTGTGAGAGAACACGTAGAATATCCTGCTTGGAAAGAGATTGTTTTAATAATTTCTGAAAGTAGTTTAAATGACTGAATGCAGTCAGATCATCATAGAATGTGGAGTAATCCGGCAGTACGCCAACTTCTTTTTGAATAGACTCCAGTCTGTTTTCAGAATGCCCTAAAACTTTAAAGGAACCGGAACTGGGTTTAATAAGTCCGGTTACCATATTGATGAAAGTGGATTTACCTGCCCCATTTTTACCGAGAAAACCAAATATCGCTCCCCGGGGAATGTGTAAATCAACCGAATTGACAACGGTTTTCTTTCCATATGTTTTGGTTAACTGATTTGTTTGCAGAGCATCCATTATAAATCCCTCTTTCTAAAAATAAATAAGCTTAATACAATAAATAAAATGGGGAAAAACGCTACGAAATAGGTATAGTAATGATCGTTTTCTTCCTGCATGTAGTAAAAATAAGGTGTTACGTAACCGAGTGTTTTAATAAAAAGGTTATCTGTCCCTGTACTCCATAAACCAAGCACCGGCAATGCAATCGAAATAATGATTCCTAAAAACATACTTAAAGATGGCTTTGAAATGATAGTTGATAGAAACAGCGTCAAGCCGATAAAGTAAGATACAAAAATAATCGCTTGAATCAGATTTAAAACAGAAAACGATTTTGAAAATGGAATGATAAGTAACAAAGCAACGGTAATACATACAGACCAAAATAAAAAGCTTCCGATAAATTTGCCGAGGATAATATTACTCCGGCTTGTCTTTGTTGCTAAAAAACGGATGGTTCGTGTATCTATTTCTTTATTGACAATGCTGTGGGATAAGCTGGTTACAAACAAAGGCGCAGCTAAAATCAATAAAAGCATTAATCCCATCACATAAGCATCCTGTCCAAGCCCTAATTCCTGAAGGGGCGCTTCAAATTGGCGGACTAATCTGGCAGCTCCCACTGTTACACCAAATAGTACGGCAATAATTAAAATAGAGCGGATACTTGTAAATAAACTTCTAAATTCTCTTAAACCGACTGTAAACATAAATAAAATCTCCTTCTCACGTTTCTTGATTATTACTCTAGCAAATGCAGCTGTCTTCCGATTGAACAGAACTTTACCAATAAATAAAAAAAGCTTTGATTTGTTCAACTGTTGGTAAACTTGCTGTGTTACGATACCTATTGGAGGTGTCATATGTGGAGGAACAAACAGATATTTTGATCGTGGATGATGAAAAGGCAATTGTAAATATGCTTGAAATGATGCTAAAGAAGGAAGGATTTCAGCATGTACATAAGGCTTATACAGGGAGGGAAGCTATTGATATATTAAAAGAAAATAAAATAGCAGTGATTATTTTGGACGTGATGCTGCCGGATGGAAGCGGCTTTGATTTTTGTCCAAAAATCAGAGAGCTTACGGATGCATATATTCTCTTTTTGACCGCAAAAGTGTCGGATCTGGATGTATTGACGGGTTTTGCAACAGGGGGAGATGACTATGTTACCAAACCATTTAACCCATTAGAAGTAGCGGCAAGAATCAAAGCTTATTTAAGAAGGTGGTCAACCAGACAAGAAACCTACACACTTGAAAGGTCCGATAAATATGACTTTGGCCATTTTACATTGGATGAAAGCGCAGGAGAACTAACGGTTAATGGAGAAAGTGTTCCATGTCCGACACAGGTCTATTTACTGCTTCTCTATTTATGTAAGCATCCGAACAGAATTTTTTCCAAAGCGGATTTACTGGAGGCTGTTTGGGGTTTTGAGCATTATGCAGATGAAAATACCGTATCGGTACATATTAGAAGAATCAGGGAAAGAATTGAAGTGAATCCAAGTAAACCGGAATTCCTGCTGACTGTTCGAGGATTGGGATATAAATTGGTGAAAGGGAAGGTCACATGAAGAAATTACGGAGCCGGTTGTTTTTTCATTTTTCGATTCAGTTTGGTTTTATTTCTTTGTTAATGATTGTTGTGGTTGTCTTAGCTTTTTTTATCGGGTTGTACTACATTTCCATGGAGGAAAGAGAAGCGGATTATTATCAAACGCAGTTAGAGGAACTTGCAATTGAAGTTGGTGACCCATACGAATATAAAGAATTGGGAAACTATATTAATGATGTATTACCAGAGAACATGTGGCTGCAAATTATAGATGAAGAGGGAAAAGTGATTGAGTCTGAAAATGTGCCTGAAGATTTAAAAGAGAGTTATAATAGTTTTGACATTGTACAAATGAAGGAGAGAGCGCAGCTGGGGGAGTTTGCTATAAAATACACATTAGAAGAACCTTTGTATGCAAATGGGAACACATATTTATTTGTATTAGGTTATAAAGATCCGGGAACTCTCCTGCTGAATGAGATGGTAGAAAATGTCAATACCAACGGCAGTATTCTGGAGGCAGACCAACCTGAGGTAGAAGAAAAATTAAATCAACTTGAAGGAACACTTGCTATTTATGATGAAACGGGTAGTTTGGTTCAACAGTTTGGCAGTAATGAACAAATGGAAGAACCGCCATTGGAAATGATTAGAAGAGAGACTTCACCAGATTATTTCTCTGAAAAACAGTACACCTTCTTAGATAGAGATTCTAGAAACTCGTGGATTTTATCTGTGCCGAATGAGCAAAATCAAGATTTGCCATTAACATTGTATAGAAACATTACACTGGGATTTGGTGTTTTAGCTGGAATGATATTGTTAATAACACTCTTTATATCTTTTTGGAGCAGTTTTCGATATGGAAGCCCTCTGTTTATTTTTGCTAATTGGCTAAACCGGATGGGAAATGGCAGCTATGAAGAAGTCCTGACAGAGCAGGAAAAGAAAAAAGTATATCGTAAAAACGGCAAATTAAAAAGAAGGTATAAATTATATAAAGAGGTTTTCCAGGCATTTGATGATATGGCAGCAAAACTGGATGCGTCTCGAAAAGAAAGAGCGCAGCTGGAAAAAAGCAGAGAGGAATGGGTCGCAGGGATTTCCCATGATTTACGTACACCTTTAACTACGATGGAGGGCTATGGACGACTGTTGGAAAATAAGGAATATGACTGGTCGAAACAGGAGCTTCAGGAGATCGGAAAGACAATCTATGAAAAAAGTGATTATATGGTTGATTTAATTGAAGACTTTACGCTCAGCTTTCGGTTGAAAAATGATGCCAGCAGCTTAACTTTTAGCTTAATGAATATCAATGAATATATGGAACAAATTTTGGTGAAGTTTCAAAAGGATATAGCCTTCAAGGACTATCCGGTTGTATACGAATCCATTTATCCGGATAGAAAAATAGAAATCAATGAGCGGCTGTTTGAAAGAATGATAGATAATCTGGTATATAATGCCTGGAAGCATAATCCACCTGAAACAGCTGTTAAGATAGAGACAGCTGAATTTGAAGAAGGTAAAGGATTGGAAATCAGAATTATCGATAATGGAATTGGAATGGATGAGGAAACACAAAAGCATCTATTCACCCGCTATTACAGGGGAACAAACACAGAAGAGAGAAATGAAGGGACAGGGCTTGGCATGAGCATTGCTTTACAAATTGCTAAGCTGCACCAGGGAACGATTTCTGTTCAATCAAAAAAAGACCTGGGCACCACCGTAATAGTGTTTTTGCCATATGATAGGGATTAATTAAAGGGGCTGTTGCACAATGAGGTAATTGATTGTGCAACAGCCCCTAAATGTGATTATAAGAAAATATCATTAGGTAGCAATCCATATTGAGAATCTATTGTCGAATTAAGGAGCTTAAACTGAACTTGTAGCAGCGTTGACTATAGAATCCGTATAATAAAACGAAATCAACATTTAATGCTTTTTAATTAAATATTCCCCGGTCCAGTATATTCAGAAAGAGGCCGGAAAATCCGATTGTTTTCTGCCTGTTCAAGAACATGAGCACACCAGCCGGCTGCTCTGCTTGCAGTGAATGTTGGGGTATACAGCATCTCAGGCAGATCTACAGCCTTGAATACAGCAGCTGCATAGAACTCAACATTTGTATAAAGTCTCCGTCCAGGTTTATATTCTTCCAGCAGACGGATGGCTGTATCTTCCACGTGCCTTGCAAGTAAAAACCAATCATCATCCGCTGATAAACCTTCCGTTACATCTCTTAATGCTTCAGCCCGGGGATCATTGGTTTTATAAACACGATGACCGAATCCCATCAGCTTTTCTTGTTTGTTCAGCTTGTTTCTAAGACAGTCCTCGGTATTTTCCATCGTTCCTATATCGTTTAGCATCGAGATAACACCAGTCGGTGCACCTCCATGCAATGGTCCCTTCATTGCACCGATAGCTCCGGAAACGGCAGAAAACAAATCAGATTCAGTAGATGCAATCACTCTTGATGTGAATGTGGCAGCATTCATGCCATGTTCTGCTGTAAGGATAAAATAAGCATTCATCCCCCTTACATGTGCATCTTTTGGTTTTTTACCAGTAAGCATATATAAATAATTAGCAACATGATCTAAACGATGATCCGGTGGAACAAATTCTAAATGATGTAAAGATCTGTAACGATAGGCAAGTATGGTTGGTATCACAGCTGTTATGCGGATTGCCTCTTCTAATGTCGGCGGCCATTCCGGTTTCGCCTTTAATGCAGATATGCATGTTCTTAAAACAGCCATCATTTCCATGTCTCCCGGTAATTCATCAATCATACGAACGATGTACGCCGGTAATTTCCTTGCTTCATGAAGCTTCTTTTTTAATTTTTCTAATTCATTTGGACCGGGTATTTCCCCATACCAAAGTAAATAGACAACCTCTTCAAACGTATGATTGCGAGCTAATTCATCTGCACGATCGCCACGAAAAATCAAGCGGCCATTTTCTCCGTCAACAGAGCTCAAATTGGTCTGTGCTGCGATAACACCTTCAAGACCAGGCCGAAAATCCATAAAACCCCTCCAATTTTATTATTGTTTATATTATAAATGAAATATATAATAATGAATATTAGTTATTTATTCAATAAAAGATTAAAAATCATAATCAATTGGGTGATAATATGAATATAAATTGGTTGCGGACTTTTATCACAGCTGCAGAAACTGAAAATTTCAGAAAAACAGCAGAAAAGCTGTACATGGCACAGCCAACTGTAACAGCACATATTAAGCAGCTTGAAAGAGATATAGGCACACAATTTTTTAGGCGATCTGGACGAAGTATCGTTCTTACAGAAGCGGGGCGCCGATTTTTACCTCATGCGCGATCAATATTGTCCTCCTATGACCGGAGTACACACGATTTACTGGCCTGGGAACAAGGTTATAAAAGAAAACTGAACATTGCTGTTTCGCCATTGCTGGCTGTCACGATTCTTCCGTATATTGTTAGACAATTTATGGAGCGGCATGTAGATGTTGAAGTTACCGTGCAAGTAAAAGATTCTAAAGAAATTAGTGAAATGATTGAAAAAGGAGAAGCTGATCTGGGGCTGCTACAGATGAAACCTTTACAAAAGACATTATTTGTGAAAAAAATAAAAGAAGATGATGTAATATGTGTATGTCCACATGACGGTGGAGATATAGAAAGCAGCCCACCTATTGATGTCCGCAATCTATTCGAAAATCAGACATTGTTTACTTATAACCATCCAGAATATTGGGATGATCTATTAAGTGCCATCCATGCAAAGTATCCTAAGATACGTACGATGGTTGTTACACAGGTTCATATTACGAAAAGATTTATTGAAGAGGGGCTGGGTTTTTCTTTTCTTCCAAAAATATCTTTGAATCGGGAACTGATGGAAGGACGTTTGCTGGAAGTAAGAACACCTGAATTAAAGCTTCCAAAGGCATCTACTTATATCATTATTCGTGAGGATACAGAAGAAAACAGGTTGTTTCAAGTTTTTCTCAAAGAATATTTCTCATACTAGTATTACAAATTAGAGGATTAAACAGGAGGAAATACAAATGGAAGCATATCAAGCAACAATGGAAGATTTAGAAGGAGTATCGAAGTTATTCAATCTGTATCGTGTGTTTTACCAACAAACATCAGATTTAGAAGGTGCTAAAACGTATATAAAGCAGCGTTTAGAACGCAAGGATTCAGTGATATTTGTAGTTAAAGATAATCAAAGATATGCAGGATTTACCCAACTTTATCCGACATTTTCATCCATATCTATGAAAAAGACATGGATATTAAATGATTTGTATGTAGACGCTGAAGCAAGAAGAAAAGGAATAGGAGAAATGCTTTTACATAAGGCAAAAGATTTTGCTATGGAAACTGGTGCTAAAAGTATTAGTTTGGAAACAGCACCGGATAACGATGCCTCTCAAAGATTATATGAAAAAAATGGATACATCCGGGACTCGCAATTTTATCACTATGAATTAGCTTTGACTTAATCATTATTTGATCCAGTATTCAAATTTAGAAAAATGGAATAATAAACAGATTCTTTATTGGTACCCATATAAACAATAGAAAAACTCTTTCCCACGAAAGCAGGGAAAGAGTTTTTCCTAAAGTTTTCAGGTATTAAAACCTGAATTAGTCTATCATCAAACCGCACCATACAATAAGCACACTATTTTCACACCTTCCGATAACGCCGCATTCCAACAATATTCAGCGTTACAAAAATGACAATAAATAAAATTAAAATGGATAAAGGAGCGATTATCTCTCCAAGCGTGAACCCTTTTAAAACAACATCAATCATCGTATTTCCTGCATAATACAATGGCATAATCGGTGCAATCCATTGCAGCCAAGGTTCCATTGTATCTACATTCAGCATTCCAGAGAAGAATATCTGCGGAATAATCACGAGTGGAATGAATTGAATCATCTGGAATTCGCTGCTGACAAATGTAGATAATAGAAGACCAAGCCCAAGTGCAACAAAGCTTAATAGAATATTGATAATAAACATGTTGGTAATGGAGCCGACGATTTCCATATCTAAAATATACACAGAATATAAAATAATAACAGCTGTCTGCAGGATAGCAAAAATCCCATATCCGAATAAATAGCCGAATACTATCTCAGACTTTCTAATTGGTGTAGACAGCAATTTCTCCAATGTGCCGCTGCTTCTCTCCTTCAGCATGGACATGCCGGCAATTAAGAAGACAAAAAAGAATACAAAGAAGCTGACTAAAATCGGATTTAAAATTTCAAAAAAAGTATAGCTTTCATCGCCGTAAATATATTCAACAGTAATCGGGTCTTCATCCATATCGATTTCGGAATCGATGTCTGTATCGATATCTGTGTCATCCATGTCCATATCTAAATTTATATTCATGTTCTGTGCCACTTCGGGTGGAAGCTGTTCCATCATCTCATGGATACTTTCTATCATATCCTCTACATTTGCTGACATGTCTTCCATATTCGTGATCATGTCATCGATATTATCGGAGAGATCATTTAAATTTGTTTCCATTACTGCCTGTGAACTGCCCTGGATAGCAGGTCCTTCATCCATCGGGTTGTCATTGAGGATGGTTAATGTCCATTCTCCGGCTTTCTCCTCCAAAACAGCACTGGCATTTCCTTCCTCCAGATAAGATTTTATATCCATCGCTTTTTCTTGTTTTACAATCATATCATTGTCTTCCAAAATATCGATCACTTCATCACTGACATTGACAGCAGCAATGGTTACCTCATCATCCGGGTCCGGAAAAATATAATTCAATAATGTGATAACAAAAATAGGAGCCAGAAATAACAGGGCAAGGGTGCGTTTATCACGGAGCACCTGTTTGCAAATTCGTTTAATTAACTGGAGCATTCTCATATTCTTGTTCCTCCAATCTCAAAAAGACTTGATCAATATCACTGACACCAAAGTTCTCCAGTATTTCCTGAGGGGTGCCGCTTGCTGCAATTCCTTTATTTTTCATTAATAACAGCTGGTCACATTTCATGGCCTCATCCATAATGTGCGTGGTGATTAACAGGGTACTGTCCTTTTTTAAATCATGCAGCTGATCCCAGATGTTTAATTTGAGAACAGGGTCGATCCCGACAGTCGGCTCATCTAAAATCAAATATTCAGGCTGATTAATCAGGGCGATAGCGAGAGATAGGCGACGTTTCATTCCACCAGAATAATGCTGGACTAATTTCTTTTTATGCTGTTCAAGCTGGACGAGATCGAGTGTGGACTGAACAGCCTTTTTGGGAATTTTCCTTCCGTACATATGGGCGAAAAACTGGATATTTTCTAGACCGGTTAAATCATGGTAGAGTGAATCACTTTGTGCCATATAGCCGATTTTGTTTAAGAGCTTGCGGTTTGGGACAGCTGTATCATCTATCTGGATGGATCCAGTATCATATTTTTCCATTCCCATCAAGCATTTAATCAGCGTTGTTTTACCAGTACCTGATGGACCAATCAAGCCGGTAATTTGATTCGTATCAATATCTACAGACACATCCCGCAGAATAGTTTGTTTTCCAAAGCTTTTGGACATGTTGCTTATTTGTATCATTTTTATCTTGCTCCTCTCTAAAATAAATAAAGTGAGTAATCACTCATTATAATAACAAAAAAATAAACTGATGGCAATTCTTTTTTGGAAAATCAGGAAAAATGAATCAAAGCTGTTGATACGGGGTGAGAAGCAGGATACTAAAAAAAGCTGTTCCAGTATCCTGTTCATACCGATTGTAATCATCATTTCAGGTGCTGATGAAGTGTAAATCTCTTATTGATCGGATATGACATCTTTCGGGAAAAACCATAGAATCACAAAGGTCAGACTACCTATTAAAAACAAACCGAAGAACACGGTATGAAATCCATAAGCTAATCCATCCTGCATCAAAGCGAGTATATCTGGCGGGATGGTTTCTCTCAAGCCTTCATTTAAAACAGCATCTGTATCTGGCATAGTCTCATCGATTGCCTGCAGCTGGTAATATTGGTGCAGGCGCAGATTCAGGATACCGCCTAAGAGAGCAGTACCAATCGCGCTGCCAATAATGCGCATAAACATATTTAAAGATGTAGCCGAACCTCTTACTTGCCAGGATACATTATTTTGAATGGCAACAATAAAGGTTGTCGAAGTCAGCCCCATACCAATTCCGACGATAAAAGAACTGAAACCGGCATAAATGGGCCCTTTTTCCGCATCAAGCAAGAAAAAGAGAAACGTGCCGGCAAATAATGCGATACCACCTAGAAATGCTGTTTTGCGAAAACCGATCCGTAATACCAGGTGTCCGGCAATGGTGGAAGAAATAGGCCAGCCAATGGATAGGGTACTTAAAGTAAAACCGGCAACAATAGCAGATTCTCCCATTACTCCCTGTACATAAGTAGGAAGGAAGCTGGTTAAACCTAAAGTAATCATGCCGGAGAGCAGGGTGGCGATATTGGCAATGACCATTAATTTATTTTTCCATAAATCTAAAGCCATCATTGGTGCAGTACATCTTTTCTCCTGCCATATAAATAAAGAGATACAAATGACAAACAGGATGATCAGTCCAAGTGTTTTCAGAGACATCCAGGCCCAATTTGTTCCGGCTTGAACAAAGATGATAATCAGCGAAGATATCGCTATAAAGAAGAAGCCTGTGCCAAGATAATCGATGGTTTTCTTTTCTTTATCCACTTTTTCATGAAAGAAGAAGATAACCCCGGTTAAACCGATTAGACCTATAGGGATATTAAGCCAGAATATCCAGGCCCAATCCATGTATTGGACAATCATTCCCCCTAATAGTGGCCCGGCAACGGAGGATATTCCCCAGACACTTGCCAAATAACCTTGTACTTTAGCGCGTTCTTCTATGTTATACATATCTCCGACCATGGTTGTTACCATCGGGTTAATCGCCCCGGCACCCAACCCCTGAATAAGCCGGAAGATAATAAGGGCAGTCATTGATTCTGCCAATCCGCATAATAAGGAACCAGTCAAAAAGATAATAACACCTATGATAAAGACAGGCTTGCGGCCAAATAAGTCAGCCAGTTTGCCGTATATCATAATTGTCACTGCCTGCATTAATAAAAAGCTGGAAAAGACCCAGCTGTACAACGTAAATCCGCCTAAGTCGGACACAATGTCTGGCATAGCGGTGGCGATAATTGTTCCTTCAATCGCCGACATAAACATAGATAATACCAGAGCAATCAGTACAATAGGCCGTTTCGTTTGTTTATGTATCATCGGTTTCCCTTCCTTTATTATCAACTAATTGTTTCTTTAAAATGTTATAATCATCTTGAAAACAGGAGGTGCTTTCAACTGATAGAAATTAACTTCCTTAGGGAATTTTGCTTTATAATCTAACTTTATTGTAGCAGATGTTTTCTTAATTTTGTCAGACAAGGGCTGTTGATGAATCATCTGAAAATATCCGGGAAAACGGCAGGAATACTGTGTCAGCACAGGAATTCTATCTCCTCTAGGTTCCAGGTATTGCAGTGAAAAACAAATTTCTTATTTTACACATTAGGAAAGTATAAAATTTTAGCGACGGTTTTTGATGGGACGAGTAATCGCAGTCCCACAGAAGTGATTTGACGTAGTAAAAATTTTTAGGTGCCAAGTATAAGCGCAACTAAGGCAATCCCGCGCCTTTCAGGCTTGGCTTGCCAAGTTTTATTTAAAATAGAAAGAAGGGAATGGATAATGAATCTGCCGGAAGTAAAATGGAGGGAGTTAAAGCTGGAGGACGCAGCAGATCGTTACAGGTGGTGCTTAGATAAAGAAGTAACAAGATTTTTAAATGTTCCTGATACATCCCCGCCATTCACTATGGAAGAGACAGAGAATTGGATTAGAAAATGTATAGATAAAACAAATGGTTATGAACAAAAAGCAATTCTCACTGGTAATGGAAAGCACATTGGCTGGGTGGATTTAAAAAATATTGATACATTCAATAAGCAAGCTGAACTGGGAATTACTATTGGGGAGAGAGAATTTTGGGGGAGAGGATATGGAATAGCTGCCATGATGGCTATGCTGCAATGGGGATTTCAGGGATTAAATCTCCATAAAATTTGGTTAAGAGTAGATATGGATAATCAAAGAGCGATTAAGTCATATAAAAGATCGGGTTTTGTAGAGGAAGGCGTTCTAAGAGAAGACCGTAAAAGAGGTGATGGATTTGTTGACAGGTTAAGAATGAGTATCCTACAATCTGAATTCTTTAAAGAGGGATAAAGCAGTATACTTAAAAAGATTTGATATTCAATTATTGGTAAACGAAAAGCTATCCGTAAAAATGACACAGTACCTGTATTTTTAAAAGAAATGATTATTTCTTAACAACAATAAAGGGCTGTACAGCCCTTTATTGTTGTTTAAGTCAATTCAATCTTATAGACTCCCCGATCTGTTGTAATAAAAAATTTTTTGCCATTAAATTCATATAAGGAATCCTCCTGTAAGGGGATTTCATAATTAGATGATGGAAGTGGCTCATTGTCCATCGCAGTCAATATTTCTATTTGCCCGTCACCGTTCAAAAGTAAACTGTGTTTTGGTATATAGCTGTCGATTCTGCGTATGTTCTGGTCATAGGATATACTTTGCAGATTTATTATCGTTTGATCGATATCATCTATTTCGTGTTTGGTAATTTTGATTCTTTTTCCGTTCCATTGTTGAATCAGCGCATCAAACTCTTCAATAGATAAAAAGCCATTCTCCATAGAACCATCCCTCCTAAGTATAATTTTTCCTGAATTCAACGGAAATATGCGGGGAGGGCAGTGGAAATAAAGGGGGAAGCACAACAAAGCGATTCCATTTAGTTATGAATCGCTTTGTTGCGCTATGAATTATTTCTCATGTGCCCGTTTATCAGCAGCGCGGCTTCTTGCTTGAGCTTCTCTATCTTCTGCATCAGCAAGTTCATCTGAAAATTCGACATCAATACCATCTGTTTTTTGATTTTGAGGAGTTTGTGATAAATCATTATTTTTTCTCTTTTTATGCTCATCTCTGCCCATTTAGATCACTCCTTTTTAATTGTATTGCAAAGTTAGTCTGTTGTTGTCAGAACCGGAAAGTTAAACATTGCAGCAAATCAAACATCTTTATGTGATGACAATCATACTGCACCTGTATTGTTCACAAACAATAGAAGGAAACCTGTGTCGATACATCTGTATTTTTGACCGCTTTACTATATTTATTCATTTTATTCTGGAAAAAACCATCATATGTAGATGACTGCTTCTATAATAAAGAGAAAATAACTAATAATTATTCAGAACCACGAATAATTATTAGTTATTTGGATTCATTTATTTTTCTCCTTTCCGTGGTAAAATAGGGAGCGTATATAGTATATTGATTAGCAATTATTATAGTTAGGAATCCATATTTGTTTTATGATATTACATAAAGTAGACAATGAATATTTATTACAGATATCATTCATTCGTAAATCGTATGGTAAATGTATCAGGAGAGAAGGGAAAAAGATGGAACACATGGGATGGTTAGCGCTTCTTCCACCAGTTTTGGCAGTTATTTTAGCGATTATTACAAAAAACGTTATTATTTCATTATTTTTAGGAACTTTTGCTGGTGTTCTTATTATTGTAGGGGGAAATCCATTAACGGCGACAACAGAAACAATAGGTAATTTCTTATTTCCGCAAGTAGCGGATGGCTACAATGCAGCTGTGCTTGTACTGTTGTTTTTTATTGGCGGCTTTGTTGCCTTAGTGGAAAAGTCAGGAGGTGGAGCCGCACTTGCTGCAAAGACAGTTAAATCTATTAACTCCAGGGTAAAAGCACAGCTGTCCGCCTGGTGCGGCGGGTTGATTATTTTCTTCTCAGATTTAGGTACACCTTTAATTGTTGGACCTATTTTTGAAAAAATCTTTGATAAAGCAAGAATATCCAGAGAAAAATTAGCGTATATCATTGATTCTACATCTTCACCAGTTGCGGTATTAATCCCTTTTATTGGCTGGGGAGTATATATCATGGGGCTGATCAAGAGTGAATTTGACGGATTGGGAATTACGGCATCAGAATTTGACACATTTGTGCAAGTTATTCCGTTTCAGTTCTATGCTATTTTAGCAGTTTTAATGGTACCGTTGATGGCTGTTTTAAAATTAGATTTTGGGTCTATGGCTAAAGCAGAACGAAGAATTAGAGAGACTGGTCAGTTGTATTGGGAGAATTCCAAACCGCTGCGCAGGTCAGACAATGAAGCAGATGCCAATCAAGAAAGTAAAGCTATTTTAATTTGGCTGCCTTTATTGGTATTGTTTATTACTTTATTCGGCTTACTATCAACAAAAGGTTTTCCTTTTGAACCGGTAGATGGAAATGATTTCCGGGTATCTTTAATAACTGCTTACTTATTTGCAGCAATTACTATTTTTATTTTATTAATGGTTTTCCGTTTGAAAAAGTTTGGAGAGATTTTTGATATTTATACTTCCGGAATGCAGAAGATGGTCTATGTTGCTGTGACACTTGTACTTGCATGGTCGCTCGGGACAGTGATTGGTGAGATGGGGACAGCAAATTATATTGTAGAATTAATGCAGGGGAGAGTTCCGGCATTTATTATACCAGCGTTGCTGTTTGTTATTGGAGCAATTGTTTCTTTAGCATCCGGTTCTTCATGGGGAACATTTGCGATTATGCTTCCGATTGCTATTCCAATGGCAGTAGCGCTTGATGCACAGCTGCTTGTCTGCATCGGTGCTGTACTATCAGGTGGGATTTTTGGAGATCACAGCTCGCCGATTTCTGATACGAGTATTTTATCATCAACCGGAGCTGGCTCAGATCATATTGATCATGTGAAAACACAGTTTCCATATGCGTTGACCAATGCAGTAATTGCGTTAATCGGATTTATTGTTGCTGGGATGACTGGCAGCCCATGGACAGTATTATTAACGGTTATACTGCTTGTTTTAGCAGTATTTACCCTATCTAAGCTCACAAAAAATAAATATGAATCGAATATAAATGTATAGCAAAAACATGTCTTGCCGGCGATGCAAGGCATGTTTTGGTTTGTTTTGTATAATACAATAAAGGGTATTAATATGTTACTATGCTCCAATGTTTTTAGAAATGGAGGAAAGATATAATGAAATGGAAAAGGGTGACAAATGAAGATTATACCAGCTTAATTCTATTGTGGGAGAAATCCGTTTTGGCAACACATGATTTTTTAAAGCCAGAAGATAGAGTTGCGATTAAAGCGGAGATTCCTGCTTATTTTCCGCAATTAGATATGAAAATGTGGTATCAAGATGAAAGGTTGCTTGGATTTTCAGGTGTGAATGACGGTCAGTTAGAAATGCTGTTCTTAGATCCTGAGCAGACAGGCAAAGGGTATGGCAGCAGTATTTTAAAACATTTAATAAAAAAGGATAGTGTGAAATCCGTCGATGTAAATAAGGATAATCAAGCAGCGGCAGCTTTTTATCTTAAAAATGGATTCCAAATAATCAGTGAATCAAAACATGATGGTCAGGGGAGAGATTATCCGATTCTGCATTTAGATTTGAAAATGCTATAAAAGTTGGAGAAATAGAGTTAATGCATAACCTGGAGACCATTGATTATTTTTATGAAACCTCTTAGAAAGGAAAGACGTCATATGAAAGATTCAGTAGTAGTAAAAAAAGGCGGACTTTTTAATAAATATAGGACGATACAGCAAGGGATAGAGGCTGTTATAGATGGCGGAACAGTTTATATTGAAGGTGGTGAATATAAAGAAAACCTGGTATTGGATGGCAGAGATATTACGTTGATAGGAAAAGGATCAGTAGTAATTTCAGGGACTAAAAATATTCCATTAATAAAGACAGTAGATGCAAAACTGTCACTTCAGGGGATCAGCTTTCAGCAGGAGGGTCATACAAACGCCATCTATGTAAAGGAAACCTCTGAAGTTAAAATGGAAGATTGTCAGATTGAAGGGGAAAATTATCAGGATGTAAAGACAACTTATCCGGCGCTGTGGGTAGGTTTGGAATCAAAGGTGCATGTGAAAAACAGCACCCTTATTGGTCACACATCCAATTCACTGCATGTTGAGGAATCTGTGATAACGCTTGAGGGTTGTAATGTGAAAGGCTTTGGGATATATGCCTGCTTAGGCAGCAAGCTTACTGCTGAGAAGCTGACGATCAAAAATCCAAGCAGTTATGGAATTTTTGCAAAAGAAGCAGAGCTTGATTTAAAAGAGATAAGTATGACTGGCGGCGGTGTGGCTGTCATTCTCGAGGATAATAGTAAAGGCTATATTAACACACTTTCGACCAATCATACCTATCGCGATGTGCTTCGAGTGAACCATAGTGAATTAACGGTTGAAAAAGCGGAAATGAAAAACTTCTGTGAGATAAAGAAAAAAGACAAGAAGGCAGGCTATCCTGCTGTTTATATAACAAATAATTCTGTCGTGAAGCTGGATGATGTACATATCCAAGATTCTCTGTTTGATGGAATCCAAGTTTATCAGTCACAACTCGAGGCTTCCAATACTTTTTTCAAAAAACTGTTTATGGGCATCTATATTCGAAAACAATCTGCTGTGAAACTGGAAAATATCAAAATGACTCAGCTGGAATATAATGCTGTCAGTGCTGGGGAACAATCCAATGTAATAATAAGAAATAGCTTGTTTGATCATTGTGTGGATGAACATGAAAAAAATTATCCGGTTATTTTTATGAAGGAACAAGGGAGCCTGCATCTGGAGGGTACAAGCCTTAAGGGTTCACTCCATGATGCTGTCTATTTAGATGACGTTCAAAGCGCATACCTGGATGATGTGACATTTGATGCAGTAAATACAGGTGTCTATGTACAGAAATCTATTTTAAATGCCAATCAGCTGACGATAAAAAATTGCTATAAAAATGCGGTGATCATTCAAGATGGTGAGGCAGATATCCGCAACAGCTATCTGGAAAATAATAATCTGAACAGCTCGCCGACCTATGAAGCAAACTCAGATATACCAAAAGCAGTAGATGCAGCTATTTTCATTGCTAATGCCAGAGTGGCACTGGATAGTATAGAGGTCATTGATAAGACAGCATCCATTTCTTTGCGGGAGCGAAGCAGTCTGCATGCCAGTTCACTACAGCTTTCCGGAGGGATTTTTTCGATGGATAGTGTGATTGATATGACTTTTTTAACATTTAGAAATATCGAAAAGGAACCTGTCCACTTTAAATTATTAGCAGGAACAGATGCAAAAGTTCAATTTAATGATCCAAGTGTAAGAGCCTGGCTGGAGAAGGATAAAAGCAGCCGATTTTCATCGAATTTAATCCATTCACCGCATATGGTTATTCCGCATTACGATATTGCAGGAAAGGCACCGGGATTTTTGCCGGTTAATCCGGTTGTTCCTTTCGAAAAGGAGAAGAAAGAAGCACAACTGAAGGAAAAAGAATCGATGCAGATTGACAGCTTGATTGGTCCGACAGCCTATAAAGAATCCATGAAAAAACTTTTGAAAGAAATAACTATATATAAGATTCGCTCTGCACAGGGGATTTCGATGAATCGGAAATGGAAACTGCTATGGCTGCAAAAAGGAATGGATGATTTAACGCCATTTTTTGAGCAAACCCAAAAGCTGCTTACGAAAGCCGGGGTAATAAAGGAAGGTGAATACTTCCGGTTATCTGAAATGACATCATTAAGCAATTCAGATCAGATAAATAGCGGTTTATTGTGGATAGATCAGCTGAATGGAATTGAATATAATACCAATCTCAGAGCATTATTAGAGGATACTTTTTCTAATCAGGAATTAGTAATCATTATTTCTGGAAAAGCTTCGGAAATAAATGTATTAAAATCCGTTGCTCCCAAACTGCTGGAACAAATAAGTGATGAGACTGTATTTGATTTTTATACGGCAGAGGAAATAGCAGAAATGATCTACCAAAAATTAGTGGAACATCAATTTGTATTTGATTCAGCCTATCTAAAGGAAGCTATTAAGAATCATTATCCGATATTAGTCAATGAACGTGTTAATCAATGGCCGGAAGAGATGGTTAAAGCGATTATTCAAGCACAATCTGACCGGTTATTAGAACAACAAGAGGTGTCTCTTGAAAAAGAGCAGATTATCAGTTTAACACAGACCGATATATTGACGGGGGTTATGGCTGTGAAGTAATGAGAAGCCGTTTAATACCTGTTTCCAACAGTAAATGCCACTTATAAAAAGCCGCTTCGATACATTATACGAAGCGGGCTTTTTAAATTGTGCTAAGAGATTTATTGCAGATCCATTCCTGATGAAATAAAGGACCTTCACCCGGAATGACAGCTTACTTTATGCGATTTTATGTTTTTTCACCGGTACAACCCGATCAAAGCTGGCATGCTTTTCCCGGACGGTAATAAAGCAAATGGCTCCAATCAGACTTGGAACCGCAAAGGCCATAAATGCATGCTGCGGGTCTAAATTGGTTGTCAGCAGCAGAGCAATCGCTACTGGTGCCATAATCCCGCCGATTCGTCCGACACCAACGGCTATACTTAAGCCAGTCGTCCGAATTTCTCTCGGGTAAAATTCCGAAATATACGGGTTCACTAAATTCTGTGTTCCTACTGTGCAGGCACCTGTTAATGTAATAATTAAATATAAAAGGAGAGAATTGGATGTAATACTTAATAATACAAAACATAGTGAACCGATAAAAAACATCAGGATTAAGACGGAACGATGTCCCAGTCTGCTGACTAACATGCCTCCAAAGATCGAACCGGAAATTTGACCGACAGCGAGCATTAAATTGAAGGATAAGCTGGACGTCAGCCCGTGTCCCGATTCTACCATAATTTGCGGCAGCCAGGTTGTCAATCCGGAAATAACGAGCATGGAGCAGGTCACTGCAATCCAAAAAGCAATGGTGCTGCTGGTCCGGTTATTGGAGAATACCTTTTTAATTGGAAATTCCTTTGTACTTTCTTTGAATGTTTCATATTCGAAGTTATCGGATGCCTGATAGTTGCCGGCCGGATTAATTTTATTTAAAATCTCAGCAATTTTATCTCCTTTTTTCTTAGAAAGATAATAAGAGACGGATTCGGGAAATTGCTTTAAGAACCATGGCAATGCTAATAGGGGGATAATACTAATCCAATATAATAGCCTCCAGCCCATCATTTCCATTAAATACATGCCTATTAAAGAGGCAATAATTGCACCAATCGAATAGCCGCAATACATCGTAGCAATTGTTAATGCCCGCTTCTTAACCGGAGAATATTCACCCATAATTGCAACAAGGATCGGCATGATTCCGCCTAAGCCCAAGGCCGCTATCACCCGCATGATCATAAATAGGGTAGGATCCTGCGCGAAGCCTGCTAAAAAGGTGAATAGACTAAATAATACGAGGCAAATAGCGATTGCCTTTTTACGGCCAATAATATCTGAAATAGAACCTAGCAGGAATGTGCCAATCATCGCACTGATCAAGGTGTAGCTGCTGATTGCTCCAGCTTCCACTCTGCTGATATTAAAATCCTCCATCATTAATGGCAGCCCGATTCCGTAGATGGCAACATCAAAGCCATCAAAAGCAATGGTGAAAAAGCACCAAAGAAAAATAAGTAAATGAAATTTATTAAATTTGCTGTTACCTAAAACCTGTGTTGTTTGAACGGTTCGCATATTTTTAAAACATCCTTTCGTTTAAATGATCGAAGTGTAAGGGTTAAAAAGAATCTTACCATGAAATAGTAGTTATAAGGTAATTGTAAAAATGTATCGTTTGCTATAGGAATAAGCTATATCGAGAGGAGATTGAAGTGTAAAAAATGGAATCACATGGAGGAAGTGAGAGGGGAGAGAATCGTTAAGGAATAAATCTATGCCATGATAGTCCTGTCATTTATTTTATTGCCCATGAAAAAATCATCTGTCTGGAGAATTTTCCAGCATCAGATGATTTTAAGGTTAATTATTCTGTTAAAAGCGGATAGTATCCCTCTTCATTATGTGTTTCCGTTCCCACTAAAGGCGGATTGAATACACATACCATACGCATCTTGGTACGTGCGCGGAGGCGATGCTTATCATTTTCATCTAGAAGATACATGGTTCCTGGTTTAATTTGGTATACATCACCCGTGGACACTTTTTCAATTTCTCCTTCACCCTCGATACAATAAACTGCTTCAATATGGTTTTTATACCAGAAGAAATTGTCTGTACCTGCTTTAATGATCGTATCATTCATGCTAAAGCCGACCCCATCTTTCTTTAGAATAAAACGGCGGCTTTCCCAGTTTTCTGATTTTGTTTCATCCTCTGTACCAATTAAATCCTCCAGTGATTTTACAATCATTTGTTTATTCTCCTCTCTATAAACGGATTCTTTACTTTATTGTTTTAGTACATATTTTATGCTCTCTTCTAAGATTTTCAAGCCTTTTTCCAAACCTTCCCGATCAATAATCAGCGGCGGCAGGAATTTTACTACTTCATCGTCAGGACCAGAGGTTTCCACAATCAGTCCGTTGTTAAATGCTTCCGCACAAATTTCACTTGCTAAACCTTCTTTTTCGATTGCAATACCCTGCATAAGACCTCTGCCCCTGGCTTCTCCTTTTAATTCCGGATATCTTTCAATGAGACGGTGTACTTCTTTTTTCAAAAATGCACTTTTTTCTTGTATGTCGTTGCTGAAATCATCATTTTCCCAATTTTTCAGAGCTTCTGTTGCGGCAATAAATGCCATATTGTTACCTCGGAAGGTTCCGTTGTGCTCGCCAGGTCCCCACTTGTCATATTCTGGCTTAATTAACGTAATTGCCATAGGCAGCCCAATTCCTCCAATTGATTTAGACAGGCAGACCACATCCGGCTCAATTCCTGCCGGTTCAAAGCTGAAGAAGGTGCCGGTCCGTCCATTTCCAGCCTGTACATCATCTACAATCAGAAGGATATCCCAGCGTCTGCAAAGCTTTTCTACCTTTTTCAGCCAATCCATGCGTGCAGCATTTATACCACCTTCTCCTTGAACCGTTTCCAGAATGATTGCAGCAGGTAATGCTACACCACTGCCACTGTCTTCTAAAAAGCGATCCAGGTAAGCAATGGAATCATGATCCTCCACATAGTTATCAAACGGCATCGAAACGGCATGATGTAACGGAACACCGGCACCGTGGCGTTTAAAGGAATTTCCAGTCACAGAAAGCGATCCAATCGTCATACCGTGAAAGGCATTGGTGAAGCTGATAACTGTCTCCCGGCCAGTGACCTTTCTGGCAATTTTGAGCGCACTTTCTACGGTGTTCGTACCGGTAGGGCCTGGAAACATAATTTTATAATCCAGATGACGGGGCTGAAGAATTACATTGGTAAAGCGCTCCAAAAACTCTTTTCGTGGTATAGTTCCCATATCCAGGCTATGAATAATACCGTCATTTTTAATATATTCAATTAATTTCTTCTGCATGACATCATCATTGTGACCATAATTCAATGTACCTGCGCCTGCAAAGAAATCAATATATTCGTTTCCATCTGTATCCCACAGCTTGTAACCTTTTGATTTTTCAAAAACTGTAGGCCACCCTCGGCTGTAGCTCCTTACTTCTGATTCTAATTCTTCAAACGTTTTCATTTTCGCATCATTTAATGTTGCTGTTGTCAATGAAATCATTCCTTTGATTATTTATTTTTTGTAGCAATCGGTCCAATTGTAAATAATAACTCATCTTCGTGTTCTTCCTCTTCATCCGGAAAATCTTCTGTTATGAAGTAATCTCTGATATGACAACCCGTATCAAGCTTTTTAGCGAGACCTTTAAATAAAGATTGGGAAGGGTGATTGGATGGAGAAACGGTTGCTTCTACATAATTAATCTCTTTACAAGCTCTGCGCTTTAATAGCTGATAAAGCATTTTCGTTGCTAATCCGTTACCCCGAGCAGAAGCATCTACAGCAACCTGCCAGATAAATAGTTTATTCGGATTATTCGGATTTTTATACCCGGAAATGAATCCGAGTGTCTTCCCGTCTTTTTCTGCAACGATGGAGGTTTCAGAAAAGATATCACACCACATTAAATAACTGTAAGAAGAATTTAGATCAAGTACCTTGGTATCTTTAATCAGTTCCCAAACAGATGCCCCATCATCTTTTGAAGGCTCACGAAAATGAAAATCAGATTCCATTTCAACAGTTAATGTCATTTCTTTGGTTGTATTTGTATTAATGCTCTCACCTCCCGCATGGATTTTTTCTTACCATATTAGATTAACATAAGCAGAAATGACGTCAAAACGCATATAATGGAGAATTCCATGATTATTCGTGATAAGAGAGGGTGAGCATCAAATGATTGCGATTGACTATAAAAAGCTTTGAATAAGTTAGAAATATGCCGCTTTTCAAACGGTTAAGGCCGGAATTCCTATTCCAGCCTTATTCATTTCTTTTTAATTTTTCATCTTTCTCGATCATTTCCGATACTGTAATCATTTCATACTCATTTTCGGTCAGGTAATCCAGAATAAGCGGAAGAGCTTTTACCGTTTCTTCTCTGTTACCCCCTGCATCATGAAAAAGAACAACATCTCCCGGAGAAACATTCTGGATGACATGGTCTGCAATGGCTTTATAATCCGTGTCGCTCCAATCTTTTGTATCCTGATCCCAGGACCATAAAACAACGGACAACTGATTTTCTTTAGCTATACGAACAATCGTATCACTATAATCACCGCCAACAGGCCGGAAGAGCTTTGGCCGGGTACCTGTTATGGCATAGATGATATCTGAAGTCTCCTTCATTTCCTGACGGAGTTTGTTTAGATTTGTTGTGTGGTCGTAAGTATGATTACCAATTTCATGCCCCTCTGAAAATTGCCGGTAAAGAATATCTGGAAATTTTTCCGCATGGGCGCCAAGAACGAAAAAAGTAGCTTTTGCCCCGTAATCCGCTAAAATATCCAGCATTGCAGGAGTATACTTTGAGTGCGGACCATCATCAAACGTTAAGGCAATTACTTTTTCGTCAGTTTCAGTATCCCAAAAAATATCTCCATCTTTTTCATAGTCAAATCGATTTTTCGCATTCACTTGCTCTTGGAGTTGTACGAAAAAGCAAGCAGACAGAAGCAGGTAAGTAACAGTACGCCGTATTTTTTTCTTCATTCAACACCTCTGAATTCTGATAAAAAATTAAATCCAATTTTTAAGACATTAATATTTTTTCTATTATTTTCGAAACATCGGTTTTTTCAAGACACTTACAAAAGGCCTCTAAACGTTTATTAAAATCCGACACATCGTTCATTAAAATATCAGTTATCGTATCCTCTATGTTACTTACTGAATTCCAATTATCTAAATGAAATATTAACCCTTGACTTTTCAAATAATTTAAATTGAATTCCTCCTGTCCGGGTAATGCCTCAAATACAAATATAGGGATTTTTTTCCACAAACATTCTGAGATAGTTACGCCCCCAGGTTTAGTAATAATTGCATCTACTTCATCGTATAATTGATTCATTTCTTCTTTTGAATTTAGGTAAGGAAGCGGTTTAATGAATGGATAATTTAGCTGCTCTATATGTTGAAATAACATTTCATTTTTTCCACATAATACTTTATAAAGAATAGAACCTGAGGGATTTAAAGTTTGCAGCAGCTGTTGAATGGAACCAGCACCCATGTTACCTCCGCTTATCAAAATATTCAATTTGTCATTATTTTTGGATGTTTTTATTTCCTTTTTAAATGTGGAATCAATAGGAATTCCTGTAACGAAAATTTGCTTCGGTTTTATTCCGCGTATTATCAATTCCTGCTTGTGGTACAAACTAGGTACGAAGTGATAGTCGATACGTTCCATTCCCCACAAGTCATTTATAAAATAATCGGTGTACACATTAATAACTGGTTCAGTCCATATCTTCTCTTTTTTTAACCGGTTTAGAAGGTAGGATGGCAGGGCATGTGTACAAATAATTATATCCGGCTTGGTTTGTTTAATTAAATTTTTTATTTTATTCAAAAATAAGACTTCGTATATATAATAGCTTTTGCTGCTTTTTCTTCTTTTTACGACAGCTTTATAAATTTTGCTATATACCCTTGGAAACTTATCAATCCATTGTAAATAAAAGGAAGAAGTAAACATTTCCACCTTACCATAACAATGTGATAACATTTCCACTTTTTCAAAATGATAGTCGTTTGATGATTGATTTAATTGATTTTTTATCGTATCAGCAACATGATGATGTCCTGAGGGAATTTGTAAAAAAGGCATAAATAAAATCCTGTACATCACGCTTTCGCCTCCTTCAAGATGTAGTTTGTGAAATAAAAGAATTTTGATTCGTGATACCTAATTTTTCCGGTAATAGTTGAGCAACGTTTAATTAAAAATAAAGCTGTCACTTATATCATTAAGAGGGGGAACAGAATGAGTATTAATTTTAGAAAAACGGGACTTTTTCTTTGGAATGTCATTGATCCAATTTATTTCCATTTTACGCGTTTAGATTATGTTGAAAGTAAATTTGGCAATCGGACAATTATGCGTGTCCGTTTAACAAAATACAAAGGAAGAAAAATAACGTTATCGGATGGCACAGAAATTAATAAAAACGATTTACTTCTAAAAATTCATTTACACAATATTAAAATATTAGGGCAAACCCAAAACAATGGTAATGAAGTTAGAAGAGCATTAACAATTTATAAGAATGTACAGGAATCACTTCCAGAAGTCATCTATTATATTCAAAAAAGAGGTTATACGAATGAAATTAAAGGGTTAGTTGGTATCACAATGTTGCATAGAGGTTGTAAGAAATTAGGATTTGAAATTTATCCTATTCATAACCGATACTACAAATTGTTTAAACAAATCGCTCTTTTACCAATTTATTTATTATCGTGCAATAAAATAAAGAAAAAAATAACAACTCCTATGTATTTATTCATGTCAAAGGATCAGTTATTTAACAAATATCAGAAGGGTTAATAGAAGACGAATTCTGCATAGATAGACAGCAAGACGTCATGTACAGGGGGAATAGTCAACCAAAATTGTAGTCAAAACCTTCTGTAAGTCCATAAATATGTTTAAAATTGGATGTGTTAGCAAAAAATGTATGAAATCCACCTCTTTATCCATAAATTACAACTGAAAATTCTACCTGAATTTTATTATAATGTTGGATAGGAGGGGGAAAAATGTTATATTTCGTCATCACTATATTTACAGCACTAATAGGGTGCTTTCTATATAAAGGTTATAAGAATACACATTCGGTAGCAATCAATCATATTAAACTAGGAAAAGATTTTTCATCAACTGATTCCACTTCATTGCGTGTACTTCATATTTCTGATATGCATATTGAAAACATATCCATTACACCAGAACAGTTATTTGCGGATTTGAAAGATCAGCCTATTGATCTTATCGCCTTGACAGGGGATTTTCTTGATCGAAAACGAAGCATCCCAAAGCTTGTTCCATATTTAGAAGTACTAAATAAGTTGAATCCTGTTTATGGATCCTATGTTGTTTTTGGCAACCATGATTATATTTTGCGTGATGTAAATTTTAATCAGTTAAAAGAATTATTAAATGAATATGGATTTAAAACGATGCAAAATGAGCATGAAAGTATAGAGGTTGACGGGAAAAGTTTAAATATCATTGGGATTGATGATTTTAGTACAAGTCGCAGTAATATAGATAAATCCTATAAAGAGATACAAAAAGGCTACAATTTAGTTCTAACCCACGACCCGAATATTGTTCTTACAATGTCCAATCATGATTTTGACTATCTTTTGTCTGGTCATTTTCACGGTGGGCAAATACATTGGCCTAAACCGTATCACCTTGTAAAAATGGGAGAATTGGTTCGAAAGAGTATGATTAAAGGACTACATTACCAAGATGGCAGACCATTTTATATAAGTGAAGGGCTAGGTCAAACAGGAGTAAACATCCGAGTTGGAAGCCGTCCGGAAATCACCTACCATGATTTGCAGCTGCATGCTGAGGTTGAAAAGAATAACGCAGAATTAAAACACACTACAATAGCCGGATAATTAATTATCCGGCTATTGTAGTGTGTTTTAATTGGATGGTGACACTTGAAGAGATGTTATATTACCTTCTGCTTTATCCATCTATTGCATACTTTGATTATTGTTCCCCATTTGCTGTAATTTACTTGCACCTTGCTGCACTGCATTTGTTAATTGTTGACCGCCTTGGTTGCCCATCATATTTTGTATGGGTTTTGTTAATTGTTGAACATTTTGATTATTTAGTGCGTTTGAAATGGTTTGAGGCAGCTTTTGAAATGTCCCATTTTGAATTCCCTTTGTAACTCCATAAGCAGCGACTCCAGCAGCTCCAAGCGCAAGCAGTGAAGTCATCATGTTGCGGTTGTTCATCCTATTCACCTTCCTTTTATTCGTTGTTTATCTATTTGATCCTAAAAAATACGTTTAGAATCTATGTTAGTTTTTATTAATTCGGCAAAAAATATTCGGTTCGATGCTTTCCAAATTTTCGTATCTATATAAACGGATTGGGTAAGGTAATAAATAATAATGCTTGTGCAAATGAGGAGGTATGCTTTTTTGCTGCTTAACGTTATGACATATAACATTCATCATGGTGTGGGAACGGATAAGTTATTAGATTTATCAAGAATCGCTGAAGTAATTAAAAAAAGTGATGCGGATATTATTGGCCTTAATGAGGTGGATAAACATTTTTCGAAGCGGAGCAACTATGAGGATCAAATCAGCTTTCTTGCCGATCAATTACATATGGACAAGGCTTTTGCCTCATCTGTTTCTTTAAAAGCGAACAAGTCATCCTCTTCGAAAAGACAGTATGGAAACGTACTTTTGTCCCGATATCCAATCATTCATCAAGAGGTTTTTCATTTTCATTTTATTTCTGGTCTTGTTGAAGGAAGGTCACTTTTGGACACGACAGTTGAAGTAAATAAGAAGCGAATGAAGGTTTATGTCACTCATTTGAGCATTAATCCATATCTTCATCAGCTGCAAATCAATTATATCAAACAAGCTATTTATAAACAGTCACAGCCGATTATCCTAATGGGAGATTTCAATATGAGGACCGGATCAAGAGGGTGGAAGAAACTTCATCATACATACAAGGATGTATGGTATGAAACTAATCACAGACATGGATACACGTATCCTTCTAATCATCCAAGGTTAAGATTGGACTATATTTTTGTTAATCAAAAAATGAAGATTATTGAAGCAGAAGTGATGAAATATCTGCCGCAAGCTTCTGATCATTTGCCATTAAGAGCTCAGCTTCTTATTTAATGGTCATTTTATTGTCCAGGAAATTATAAAATTGTTTGCGTGTAGATAACTATTTATAGAATAACAGCCGCGTCCAGCTCCAAGCGCCAAAAACTAGGAGATTTCACGTCACGCCCTACGATAAGTCAACATCGACTCCTATCGTCGTCGTGTTTCCTTTATATCTAAGGGAAGGAAGTTCGACTGATGTCGAACCAGCCCACAGTTCAGGGCGCAATCTCTATGTTTTTAAACGGGCGCTTTGTGCTTTTGGTTCCCTGTTTTTAGTGAGTATAAGCGCTTGTTCAAATATAGGTTGTGAAAATAAACTATTTATATTCCTTATAATTAAAGTTATTAGTAATAAGCAACAACATCAATTCGATAATTCCGTTGCAAGATTTCTGTTATATCTATTAAAGAAATCTTCTGTGAATTAAGAGTTAAATCATTAATTTGTACTAATCAAGAAAATATAATCTAAATCCTTTTAAATCTTAAACAGAGGATTAAACTGAAAGAGGACTAACAGTAACTCTAGGTTTTGTAGCTTTAAACCATTGAAAGCAAAGGATAATAATCAATACAAGATCAATCATGTCACCTCCATAGTACATTAACATCGCACCACTTTGTGCTTGAGATTCGGGAACTCCATTTGGTGGATAAGCATAAATGTATTTGGAAAGGATGCCATGTCCAGCTAAAGCCAACACTAAAACAATTGAACGAAAAAGAAAGCTGGTTCGATGGGCTATTGGATCAATATAAATCAATGATGCTGTAAAAAAGTAACCAGCTAAAAAAACATGTATATGTACAATTACATGCAAAAAGATATTTTCATGCATCATAAAAAATAAATCGGTTGAATAAAGAATCCATAACCCGCCAACATTAAGGATCGAAGTAATAATAGGGTTACTTATAACACCTAAAGCTTTACTTCTCAAAATCCGAGTGAGTTTTCGTGCTTGCTGTACACTTAAAGCACGTAAAATAAGCGTCATTGGTGCTCCAAGAACCATGAGAAGTGGACCCAGCATACCGAGCAGCAGATGACCAGCCATATGAACTGTAAAATCCATGTGGGCACGATCTGCTAAAGGACCGGCGACGGCAGTAAGACAGCAGAAAACGCCAATTGTCCAAAAAACAGTCCTATATAATGGCCATGGTCGCTCGCGACGAATCGAAATGAATATAGAAACGAAATAACTGACAAGAGCCAGTATAAAAGGTGTGGATAAGATAAGTTCGCCTATGTGCTGAATAGAATCTCCAGTTTCAAGTGAAATATGATTATGCATGTGCATGAAGCTCACGCTTTAATTTATTTTGTATGTGAATTGTGATGATAATGCCTATTATCAGTATAATAGCCGCAGCTATGTTCCAGACCAAATCGTAAGGCAGGATATCTACATTGTAGCGAATTTGATGTATTCTCATTAGTTTATGTTGAATAATGCCATCATATAAATTAAATCCTCCCGCTCCAATGAGTACACCACCCTGCCATCTCATATACCACCAAGCGCTTCTCCGCTTAAGGTCGCCAACCATAAATAAAGCTCCAACAGTTGCCAGCCAACTAAAAGCATGAAAAAGTCCATCTGATATTAAACCGATGCTAGTCGTTGATCTATCGTAGAAATGATGCCAATGTAATAGTTGGTGAAAAACAGTTTCATCGATAAAGGCTACAAAACCAAGACCGAACAGAAAGCCCGACCATAGATTACGATTTGAGTAGGCGTAGCGATTTGAATAATTAGACTTCATACTTGAATTTACATTTTTAGTAAACATATTTTTCTCCTTCATATGAATTTATTTCAAATTTCCCGATATAAAGCTTGGAATAAGTATGAATAGATATTTAATTCCAGCGAGAAGAGCAACAGCTCACTGTGGTATTCCTGTAATAAAGTGGATTTTTTAGTTGTAAAGGTTTATTTTAAATATGGTTCCAAAATAGATTGAACCTGATCCATATTTTTACTGCATGTCTGATAAATTTCTTTAGAGTTTTGATTATCTGAAGCTAAAGCAAATATTTCCAAATCTGCTTGACATTTCTTAATCGTAGCTAGTAATAATGCAGATTGCGAAGCTTCAGCAACAGCTAGGTGGTCATCGTATAAATCTAAATACAATTGGCCTTGATCATCTACTTGTCCTAAAAACACATTCTCCAAGGCTACATCCTGTTTTTCTAACTCTGTTCTCAGCCAATCAGGATTTAGAGAAGCGTTGGCTAATGATTCCAGCATCATATTTCCGTCCATAATAATCGTCTGAGGTTCTTTATCTGGAGCTATCGTTAATCCCAAATCCTTTGCAGTTAAAGGTCGGTTTTCTTTTTTAGGTAGTACATTTAATGTACCCGTCGGCTCCAATACAGCAAATTCAACATCAGAAGCTAAAAAAATATTTTTATCTCTTAATTTTTCCATCAATTCATCAGTAGAGTATCCTTCTTTTTTTAAGTTTTCTTCCATGATTTTACCATCTTGAATAAATATAGTAGTCTTACCTTCTGTAAAATCTCTCACTCGTTTACTTTTCAGTGATAATTTTTCTATTCCGAACGGTACAATAAACCAGATAAACATAGCAAGTATTGCGTAAAAAAAGTTTGTTTCAGGATCCATTGTATGAACTGCAGCAATTCCTCCAAGTACGATACCTGCAATGGTTTCAAAGATATTCAGTTGAGATAATTGCTTCGTCCCTAACCATTTGACCAAAGAAAAAAGAAATAGAATCAGAATAAAGGAACGAAGGATGACAATAATCCATTCTGGCATAATGATCCTCCTATGATTTAAATTGTGGCTCTTTTTTCATTAATTCAATCACTTGATGATGCATAGCATTTTTTACTTGGGCAACAAGCTTATTCGCATCTTCAATTGCAGTTTGTAGAGATGGATTTCTAGTTGTTTCATGTAAAGACTCTAACGCACCTTCAATACTTTTTATGGAAGCATAGCAACTTTTTACTTGTGTCCCTACAGTCATTAATAATCGACTCCTATCCCTTTGGTTTAAATATTAAAAGCTCCAATGACATCAAAGATAATTGCAGCGGATAATCCAGTTATTACACCAATAAGTCCATGTTAATACGCATTATTATTTTGCAGTAACACAAGCTTTTTATTCTTTTGACTTATTTCCACTTAATTACATTTGTGAAAATAAAACTTTTTAGTACAACTTATATTGTAGTGAGAAGGGTTAGAGGGAAAACCATGTTTACGTGGAAGTGTATACTTTATGGATTTTGGTATTGTTAAGTTTGAGATTACTTCTTAAAAAAAGACGTATAATTATCCATTAACTTAGTCAACATATTATTGAAAGAAAATTAACTAGGAGGATTCTGATGGAAAATAACCAAATGCAAAATGAGCAAATAAATACAAGTGCTGTCCCGCCACAAATGAATCATGGTGGACATGAAATGTTTGATGTCCACGAGGTGCTATCAGGAGCAATTAATACGATGAACACTTATACAATGCTAAACGAACATGTAAGAGACCCGGAGCTTCGTGATATTTTAGAACGTCAGAAAGCGTTCATGCAAGATGAATATAATATTACGTTAGAATGTTTTAAAACGGGACAAGATCCTGCAAAGCCGACACAAAGTTATAAAATGAAGCAAGATAATCATTTCACTTATGGATTAAAAGCTTCTTCTCAACCTCAAAAACCAATGCAAGCATCAACAGAAATAAATGATGAAACGATTTCTAATGGCATGTTAAGCGCTGTTAAATCGACTGTACCAGCCAAAGCTGGAGCAGCACTAGAGGTTACGAATCCCGTTGTACGCAGAGTTCTTGCAGATTCTGTTCCAAACTGTATTGAAATGGCTTATGAAATTTCTCTGTATCAAAACAAACACGGATACTATCAAGTACCGCAACTTACGCCGCAAGATATGATGCAGATGCAGGAAGGTTATGCACCTGCTGCCGTTCCATCGCAAGAACCTCCATTACATTAAAGAACATGCCCTTTCATTTTTGAAGGGGCTTTCTTATTTTTCAGCTGCAATTTTAATCGATTATTGATCAAAACAACAATAAAATATAACTACATGTTGAAAGGAAGTTCATCCAAACTATGAATGAAGATAATAAAATAAATGAAAATAGTAAAAACGAACAATTAGAATATTTTCGGAGTGCAGATAGCAAGGAGAACTGACCACGAACCAAGGTGTTAAACTAACGGAAGATGAATTATCTTTAACAGCCGGAGAAAGAGGACCAACCTTAATGGAAAATTTCCATTTCCGTGAAAAAATGACCCACTTCGATCATGAGTGTATTCCAGAACGTGTTGTTCACGCACGTGGTTTTTCTGCTCACGGAGAATTCGAGTTATATGAGTCAATGAAACCTTACACGAAAGCGAAATTCCCGCAAAATCCTAATGTGAAAACACCAGTCTTTGTCCGTTTTTCTACCGTTGCCGGTTCACGCGGCTCCAAGGATACACCGAGAGACGTTAGAGGATCTGCCACGAAATTCTATACAGAAGAAGGAAACTTCGATTTAGTGGCAAATAACATGCCCGTCTTTTTTATTCAAGACGGTATGAAATTTCCTGATGTTGTCCATGCCATCAAACCTGAGCCACATAATGAAATGCCTCAGGCAAGTGGAGCTCATGATACGTTCTGGGATTGGGTTTCACAAAATCAGGAAAGTGCCCATATGGTTATGTGGCTGATGAGTGATAGAGCCATCCCTCGCAGCTTTCGCATGATGGAAGGGTTTGGTGTTCATGCATTTCGATTTGTGAATGATGAAGGGAAAGCTTATTTTGTTAAGTTTTATTGGAAACCGGTATTAGGGACACATTCTCTTGTATGGGACGAAGCGGAAAAACTGGGCGGGAAAGATCCTGACTTTAATCGGCGTGATCTCTGGGAATCAATTAATAAGGGTAACTATGCTGAATACGAGCTCGGTGTTCAAATTTTAGAAGAAAAAGATGAGTTTAAATTTGATTTTGATATTCTTGATTCAACGAAACTTTGGCCGGAAGAGGATGTTCCTGTACGCATTATTGGAAAACTGACCTTAAATCGAAATGTAGATAATGTCTTTGCAGAGAACGAACAAGTTGCTTTTCACGTAGGGAATATAGTACCTGGGATCGGATTTACCAATGATCCATTGCTGCAAACACGCTTATTTTCCTATACGGATACACAGCTGTTCCGTCTTGGCGTTCCAAACTTTCATGAGATACCGATTAATCGCCCGGTTTGTCCGTTCCATAATAATTAACGGGATGGATTTCACCGGCAAACGATTAATAAGGGACAAGTCTCTTATCGAAATAATGCTTTAGCAGGTAATTAACCACATACGGTAGATGAAAAGAATGGCGGCTATGCTCATTATCAGGAAAAAGTTGATGGAAGTAAAATTCGATCTCGAAGTAAAAGTTTTGAAGACCACTTTAGTCAAGCAAAACTATTTTGGAATAGCATGAGTAATCCTGAAAAACAGCATATTATTGATGCTTTTAGTTTTAAAGTTCGCCGTTTCTATCCATTTTTCCCAGCTGTTGCTGTTTTGGTGAAAAAAGATTTTACATGGAATAACTTCCATTTTAAAGAGGGGACATTAACTTTATTGGATTTATACGGTACGAATCACGACCCTGCCATTCGAGTGTATTCGATCCAAATCGATTTGCTGATTGGGCAGGCAGTCCGTTTAAATTCATCCCTCAAGGCGGCGGAGATTATTTCTTAGAACACTGGTGAATGGGCTACGATGGAAATGATGAAAGTAAGTCTTCAATACTTAGCTAATTAAATATCTTATGAAGTTCCTGACAATCAAGACTTAAGCTTTAGTATGGGGAAGATACCAAGTATCCCGAAAAGTGGAATCATTTTAAGGAATATTAAGAAAAAAGCCTCGTATTAAATTCTTGCTTCTGTCACGTAATAAACTATGAGCGCATAGCATATAAAATAAAGAGCTCCCTGATATCTAAATCAAACTAACTTTGGATGTACCTGTTTCAGGTATAATATGAATGGAAAAGGGGTTTATGATGCGGGGACTAAGAATTTTTCAGCAATAGCTAATCAATTGAAAGGAAAGTTGATTTTAAGTACAAATGACCTCCTTTTTGGCTCGTTGGAAATGTTAACTTGCTAATCTTTTGTATTAAGAACCTGCTTATAGACATTACTCCTTTTTGCTAGTTACCTCTCATAAAGCGGGACAAACTCAATGAACAAAAATAAACATGGTGGTTATCACAATAAATTGGTGATTACCATGCTTATTTTTTATCTGGATTATATTCATGAAGCCTTCATATCTAAAATGAAGGCTTCATGAATATCAATTATTGATTTCCATTTCCATTTCCATTCATTTCGTTTTGCTGTTGTTCAGAAGGTTCTTCAGATGGATCTGGTTCCTGTTCATCTTGTACTGTGCCACACCCAAACAATAACCCAGCAGAAAGGATTGAAGTAATCATACATAAAGTTAACTTTTTGAATTTCATCGCTATCACCTCACTTAAGTAATATTTATTACATCTTATTTATTTCCTTTATCTTGAATCTTATTCTTAGAAAGGAGCATTATAAAAAGGTTTTAAAATACCTTATTATATAAGTGCATGTTCAAAAAGTTCTATAAAAAGAACCAAGAAGTTCAAGGCACGGGATTTTTACGAACAGGCTTTCACAGGATGTGATGACTTCTGTGTTTTCCACAGGACGTGAACGGTCTTAACAGAAGTTCCCCTATGCTTTGAAATACGTGAGTAACGCTTTTGGTGGGGCGAGTAATCGCAAAAGCTCTCCGGTGGGACGAGTAATCGCAGTCCCAGTCCCATCGGAAAAATCACGTCAACGCAGAAATTTGCCATGTCATTTTTATTGGACTTTTTGAACATCCTCTTAAAGGAGTTTTTGCATGTACAAACCAGGGTTTACGATATGGTACAGTGTCAGTAATGTTGAGCGCACGTTGAAGTTTTCCACGGAGCTGTTAGGTTTTGAGGTGGATTCCTATGACAAAGAAAATGGCATGGCAAGTGTACACACGAATACGAAAGATTGCTATATTGGATTTTCAGAGGCCGAGCAAGTTGTTCCTTCCACAGCAACTACTGTTTTCGAAGTAGAGGACATTTATGCTGCAGTAAAAGAATTAAAGGAGAAGGGAATCACGTTTAACGGGGAAGTTTCCACTATGGTAAAGTGAAGACGCAGGTTCGCCAATGGTATCAGAATTTCCTCTTTAAGATAAAATTTTAACAGTCAATTTCTTTATTTAGAACTTCATCTTGCCTCCATGAATATGTTATGAATACTCCCGCCCCTTCATTTTCTAACAAAAGTTTGAAGTGGGGGTTTCTAACGTATCGAACATTGATGAACGCTTAACGTTAGCGGAGTTGACACAGTGGCGTGCTGCAAACGTCCAGCCCCTCTATTTCACCCTACACATTCCTTGAGGTTGGGAGTGCTCTCGCCTAATTATGATAGACAGGGAGGAGATAGTTTTGTTTGAGACTGGATTAATCAGTTATGTATCAGATCGTGGAAATGCTTACGATATTTGGCTATATGACCCGTGTGACGGAAGACATACTCAGCTTACGGAGGGATTGGCAGATGTCTTTTCCATTCCTTACTGGTCTTCAGACAGTCATCGAATTGCTTTTGTTGGTCGATACAGGATTATATACGTGTTCGATCTTCTGACTGGGCAAATTGCCGAAATCGACCAACTGGCAGAAGGTGAGATCCATACATTAGACTGGTCACCTGATAGTCGAAGATTGGCTTATACAAAACAAGAGCAAATCATTTTATACGACATCATTTCCCATGAAGTCCAAAGCTTTACCCAACCGGGAGCTTCGGATGTGCAATGGTTTCCTGATGGAATTGACATTCTCTTTCAAGCCCCTGATGCAGCCAGCATAAGCCAGTTATATCGTATGAGAACAGATACGGCAGAAAAAGATCAGATCACCCGTAACGAAGAAGGACGTCTTAATTATGTACGTCTTTCCCCTGACGGTCAGTTTGCTCTGTATACGACACCCGGTGCGAGTATTTCCATCATCCACACGGTTGACCTTGCCACAGGCCAAGTGTTTGAAGTAAGAGGAGGGCCGCTTGCCAGGAATTATTACCCTGAATGGTCGCCTAATTCAACAAGAATCGCATATAGCGCAAACGCTTTTGAGGAAAATGGATATTTTTCTCTTATCAGAATAGCAGAAAGAAAAGGGGGGAAGGACCGTACTTGGGCCATTTCAGATTGTTTTGCGACTCCGGTCACCTGGTCACCTGACAGCAGAAAAGTCGTTTATCTTTCCGGATGCAATGATGCACCATTTGGAAGTGAAATGTGGTACATTGATCTCAATCATCCTGTGCCTATACAATTAATGAGCAGCATCAGGATCACTGTTGCCAAGTGGTCTCCAACACCCATTCAACTTTCCAGAAGAACATATACTAATCTGGTATATAACGTGACATTGCAATATCCGATGAATTGGAGAGAGGTGAGCTCGGAAAGATACGAGGGGGAGGACGGCTTTTTTCAAATCTCCGCTATTTCTGCAGGTCTTCATATCGATAAAGTCTGTCAAAACGAAGCCTTACATCCATTAATGCCGTACGGTTCACAACCTCGAATCATACAAACTCGCATTCAAAATCAGGAGGCATGTTTTATATTTCCTTCCACTAATCAGCCACCGGAAATGAGAGAACAGGCTGCTTTGATTGTAAGATATCCAAGACCGGTTAACATTCAAGGAATAATGTACAATTACTTTGTATTGTGGGCTAGCCAAAAGCATATAAACGAGTTAGCTGCTTCATTGAGATTTCTATAACTATTTCCCGGCACGCCCAAGAATGTGCTTATGAGTGAAGTTCTTTTTGGGGATAGATCAATGAAAGCAAAACAATATGTAAAAGATTTTGGCGCAGTAAAGGGTTCCGCATGCATGTTTTTCGTTTAGAAGAAGATCAATCTTCCGTTAAAGGGTGAAAACTTAGATTTAACTGCCGTCTTTCAAATAGAGGGGAAAACAAATCTATTTAGGCGGGAGATCAGATAGGTTAATTCCCTGATTCATGAAGCCATCATATCATATCATATCATATCATATCTAAAATGAAGGCTTCATGAATATCCATTATTGATTTCCTTTTCCACCCCAATCGTTTCGCTGTGGATGTTCAAAAGGTTTGTCTTGCTCCTGCTCCTCTTGTACTGTACTACATCCAAACAATAACCCGGCAGAAAGAATTGTAGTAATCATACATAAAGTTAGCTTTTTGAATTTCATCGTTGTCACCTCACATAAGTAATATTTATTCCATCTTATTGATTTCCTTTTTCTTGAATCTTATTCCCTACACATTGCTTGAGGTTGGGAGTCCTCTCGCCTAATTATGATAGACGATGCTCAAGCTTTCGATGTAAATATTTTAGTGGGACGAGTAATCGCATCACTCCGGTTGAATCCTTGCTTAATTGGCAATCATGATAAAAGATTATTGGATTGGAGTGGACACATATGAATTTTATTGCATTGGCAGTAGAACTGGTTACTGGATTTGTCGTCCTGTTTATTTTAATTAAAATACTTGGCAAAAAAATCATTGAACAAATTACACCATTCACCTTCATCGCGGCGATTGTTTTTGGTGAGCTGCTTGGGAATGCGCTCTATGATAAAGAAGTCGGGGTCGAATATATTATTTTTTCCATGACATTGTGGGCAGCCATGATTTTTACTGTGGAAGTTCTTGGTCAGAAGTTCCTGCTGTTCCGAAAAGTTTCTGAAGGTAAGCCATCGGTTTTGATTCACAATGGCATTATAAATCGTGACCAGCTTAAAAAGAATAAAATGAATATTAACCAGCTTCAGAGTCTCCTGCGTCAATCTGAAACTTTTTCAATACGGGAAGTTGCGTACTGCTACCTTGAGGCAAACGGATCAATCAGTATCTTAAAAAAACACCGAAGCAGAAGCTGCAGCAGGAGGATATGCAATTGCCTCCGAAAACAGTGTATGTTCCAGTAACTCTAATTCGGGATGGGGAATTACTGCATGATGAACTAGTGGAAATTGGTAAGAACTCTGACTGGTTAAAAAAAGAGCTAAAAAACCAAGGAGTCGATAAATTCCGCGATGTTTTCCTGGCAGAATGGCTGGAGGGAGAAGGGCTTTTTGTGCAAGCTATTAAACAGGTATCAGGCGGTTAATTACTTATTTGACAGAAAGTTATTTGGAAGGAAATATAGAAGGTCTATTAGCTTATTCCTGAAGAAATTGATGGAGAACCAGCAAGGGTTAGCCAAGAAGATGTAACCAGACAATTTAGTTATGATTTTGACGATTATGATGATTACGGTCGTCCATTCAACCATTTTTCAATACTTTGTTTCCGATAGCGCCTTCACAACATATATTATTATATCTTGTTTGTTGGTGGTGTGAATATGGTAAAAATAAGTCTTTGCATGATTGTGAAAAATGAAGAAGAGGTGCTGCGTCAATGTTTGGACAGTGTAAATGCAATCTGTGATGAAATCATTATTGTAGACACAGGTTCAACAGATGATACGAAGCAAATTGCAAGTGAGTATACAGAGAAAGTGATGGATTTTAAATGGATCGATGATTTTTCAGCTGCCAGGAATTTTGCTTTTAAACAGGCGGCTTCAGACTACATTTTATGGCTCGATGCTGATGATATTTTAAAAGAGGAGGATCAGAAAAAATTAAAAAAATTGAAAGAAGAGCTGGACGCTTCCGTTGATGCAGTTTCCATGCTCTACCATATTGCTTTTGATGAATTTGATAATCCGACCTTCAGCTATCGGAGGAATCGTCTGGTAAAACGGGAGCGGAACTTTACATGGATAGGTCCTGTTCACGAATATCTGGAGGTATCTGGAAACATTATCTCTTCTGATATAGCTGTGACCCATCGGAAGGCGGATAAGTCTGATGTAAAGGCAATTAATGATCGTAATTTGAAAATTTATGAAAAAAGATTAGAGCAGGGAGAGGAATTCAGCCCGAGAGATTTATTTTATTATGCCAATGAATTAAAAGATCATCATTTGTTTCAAAAAGCAGTTATTTATTATCGGGAGTTTTTAGCAACAAAAAAAGGCTGGGTGGAAGATGAAATTCGTGCATGTATCAATATGGCGGAATGCTACCGGCTGTTAGGGAATGCCGAAAAAGAGATTGAGGCACTGGTGCTTTCCATTACTTATGATGTACCAAGACCAGAAGTATCCTGCCGAATTGGAGATTTATATAAGGAAAAGCATTTATTTCAAAAAGCAATTATCTGGTATCGGCTGGCTACAGATGTAGAGCTGGATGATTCACAAGGTTTTCAGCAGCATGGATATAGCACCTGGTATCCACACTTGCAGCTCTGTGTTTGTTATTGGCAGTTAGGAGAGAAGAAGCTGGCTCAAAAGCATAATCAAAAAGCAAAGCACTATCACCCAAATAATCCTCAGGTACAGTATAATGAAAGGTTTTTTAAGGAATATAAGGGGGAATAATTTGAAAATCTTTACGGATGTGAAAAAAGGATTACTTTCGTTTCGGCTGTAATCCTTTTTTTATCCACTCCAACAGCATCTCTGCCCGATGCTCGTAGGTATGATACTTTAACAGATGCTGATAGCCTGCCGATGCAATCACCTGTGCTTCGTCCACATGCGTTAAATAGTATTCTATTTTCTCTAAAAGGTCCTGATGAGAATCAAACAAAACCAGATGCCTGCCATCTTCAAGCAGTGTATCCAACTTCGGGACTTTGTCGCTTAATACCAGGGCACCGCAGCCTATTCCTTCAAAGATACGAAAATTAAGGCTTTTAATCGTATCTGCGGCATGATTGAACACGATTTTGGATTGACCGTATGCGCTGGCAAGATCATGTAGGAATACGCGTTTGTGAAAGGATAATTGATAATCAGAGTGGAATTTCTTTGTAATTTTTTCGATTGCCTGTACCCGTTTTTGATACAGGGAATGGTCCAATGTCCCGACGGATGTAATATCAACTGGTCTGTTTTGAAGAAGCGTATCATCATTAAAAACATTCTTCGCCATTGCAAATGGAAAGAACTTAACAGGTATCGGGAAATGCTTGGCTAAGTGTAAAGAATGTGCCATTAATATCAGATCCGGCTGATACTGCTGCGCCAGCACTTTATTTGTTGCCAGCCTGTTCTCTCCATGATGAATCAAGAATAGCTTTGGAATGCTGACAAACTCAATATGCTTTACCTTTACGGGCGGAAGAGCAGGGCTTTCCACAAATAAAACAGCGATATAATCCTCCATAGTAACCGTAGAAAAATCAATAAATGACGGATACACATCCACTTTTACGCCGATATTCTGAAATGCATCCTCTAAATATCTGCCGGGGGTGAAGCTTGTTTTCCCATAACACATTAATATCTTTTTTGGCTTCATGCTGATGCCACCTGCCTCGTATTTAAGATTATGCTTGCATTACCAATGTATGTATCAACTGAAAAAAAGGATGTATGCTTACCTGTGCCGGGAAAGAAATAAGCAAGAGTGGAGAAAAAGAGAAAGCTTGTTTTATTGTTAATTTTATAGGATAAATCCATGTGTTCCAGACTCATCCTATTTATCAACCTTTTTTGAACTCGCACTATTAGTAAGTTCCTTGCATTAAAATAGCTTCAATCTCTGCCAAAAATTCCTTTGCGCGCTTTTCGGTCGTATGCCGCTCTTTTGTCAGCATCATACCATTACGGGCAATGCACTCTCTCTCCTCCTGATGATGCAGATAGTAATCAATTTTTTCTTCAAAGCTCAGCTCATCGATTGCAACAAAATGGACCCCGGGCACAAACCCTAAGTCACCTAATTCCTTAGAATAGCTGGCTAACAGCAAGGTATTGCAGGCAGTAATTTCAAAATATTTCATGAGCGGATATTTGAAAATAGAGTCACAGGACAAGACAATTTTAGATCGATTGAGCTCTTGGGCATAGCTCTTACCGACAAAAGCATCCTTCTCATCAGCATGAATGGTCCGGTAACCCGGATGCAGGTGGTGAACAAAATCTGCTCTGTTTTTCAGCCGCATTTGCATGATGGCACGTAACGGATAAAAATCCTCCAAAACAGGTCCCGTTAATAGAATCGGAATATCTTTCTGGTGTTGATAGTCTTGGTAGATTTCCTGATGTGCATGGTGTGGAAGCCAGTGCATACGGTCATTGAATTCTGGATACCATTGCAGGAATTTATCCCGGTAAAAAGTAAATATATGCTGTATGTTTTCTTTTTCAATGATAGCTTTTCGCAGCGCTGTTTGAAAATGTAAGTCATGCAAACCAACTGCAAAGGGGATAGTGAGGTTTTTAAGTCCTGTAATAATTGGTGATCCATTTTCTAAATAATCATTAAAAAAGATAAAGTCCGGTTTAAAAGAGATGGAATCCAGAATCTGTTTAATATCACCAGCTTGATGAGATACAAATAAATCGGTTATTTTTCGCAGCTCTTGAATAAAGTAGTAGGACGCAGGGACAGTATAGGCATGATCATCACGCGTCATAAATAATATTTTTAATTTTGTCATTTTAACGGTCGCTTCCTTTATTGATAATACTTTAAATATATAAACCGTGCTCAAACGGCTCCAGCAGCTGGGAACGATAGAATTGATGCTGTTTAGCCATCGTGTTGACCAGTTCTGTATAACTGCTGTTTATTATTTCAATGAGATCCATTATTTTGCGCTCCAGTTCTGCATCATCTGTAGCAATAGCCAACTGATCCAATCCAACAGAACGGACAAAATCAAATATTTTAAACCGGTAGCCTAAAGCAATAAAAGGGACTCCCGCTGCGAGAGATAAATAATTGGCATGCAATTTAAAATTAATTGTAAGTGTAAAATGCTTGATTAAAGCGATAGACTCTGCTGCAGTGTATACATTGTTATCCAGTTGATAAGAAGAGGGATCGTTCAGTTTTGCGGCGAGCCGTTTGGTAGGCTCCGAATCTGCATCCCACATCAGATAAAAATAAATTTTATAGCCTTGAGAGATAAGCTGATTTAAAGCAGCTGCTAGCTGATTTTCCAGCGTAATTTCATTTCTTCCATAAATATTATCAAAGGAAGTCCCCCAATTGACCCCAATTATTTTATCATTTGATGAAAAATTGTCAGAGAATGGGTCTGTATCTAATGCATTCGGCAGTAAGAATGCCGGATCTCCACTAACTTTCACTTCATTTGTAACACCGGCATCCTGTAAGAACTGCTTTGTTAATGGACCTCTGACACCGCTCCAGACACATTCATGAAACACGGTGTTCAGATTTTTATGAAATGTATCGGTCATATTAGCGGTAATAACGTTTATGTTCTGCCTGTCAGAAAGATAATCCTTTGGCACCCAGTCAATACCGCTGCCCCAAATCATAACTTTTTTATTCATTTGCAGTGCTTGATAAAGTGTCTCCATAATATAGGGCTGAATGGGATAAGCTGCACCGCTGAGAATAGAACCGCCGCCCAGTACGATTAAATCGTAATTTTGCAGGGCTGCATTATCCAGATAACGTTTTTCATTATTTACTAAATCCAATTTATAAGTATCGCCAAGTTTAAAAAATTCTTTCTTAAAGCATTCAAACATTAATTCATCGCCCAGATTGTTGTAGCCAATCCAGCCGATATATATAACATGCTTCATGACGCTCCTCCTTCATTTGATTCTTTTAACTGGTCTAAGCAGGTGTCCCGGTACTGCTCGGCTCGAAAACTCCCGACACCTTGAAGGATTAAGTAGCCGGGATGATTTTCACCAAGCTCTAAGCATTTTTCAAAGCATGCTTTTGCATCCTGAAAATCTGCCTGCCGGAAAAGAATCAGCCCTTTATAAAAATGTAAATCAACATAATCGGGATAAAGCAGCAGCGCCTTTTCAATGCCCGGCAACGCTTGATCGAGACTGTTTGTTTGAATGAGCATATCGTACTTTAATTTATAGAGAATGGAAGGAGGTTTTTGCCCGCTTAATAAAAAGTTAAAAATAGATCGATTGACGTATTCCATTGCTTGATCGTATTCATGATTGCGGTAATATTCACTGGCAAGGTGATATTCAATCCAGGGACTGTGCTGTGCTTTTTCCGCCTCTAATTCCAACAGCTTTCTATTACGGGCTGATTTATTTTTCTGGATGGTTATCTCACGAATATAGCCATAATGAAGAATAGGAAGCTTTAGTGTATCCGTAGTCATTTGACTGGGATCTCCATCTAACGTTTCATGAATTCGGTGAATAAATGTAATCCCGCAATGATTACGAAATAAGCGGGGCTGATAATGCATATAGGAGGCTTGATTGGAATCATTTATATGCTCCCCGATAAAATTTGTTATCGGCAGGGAAAGTATATTTGCAGTTTTCTTTTTTAAAGCTATCTTCTGACCTTCAGGATTCTGTACGTCCAGACATTCGTCAGCATCCAGCCATAATATCCATTCCCCTGTTGCTTTAGCTAATCCTGTATTTCTGGCATTCGCAAAATGATCATCCCATAGATAATGATAGACCTTTGCATGAAATTGATTAGCAATGAGAATGGTTTGATCTGTTGAACCAGTATCTACAATAATGATTTCGTCTACAAAGTCCTGCACGCTTGATAAGCATTTTTCCAGAAAAGCATCCTCATTTTTGACAATCATACATAAGGTAATGGTTGGTTTTTTATCCATTTGATTTCCTCCTGTTTAAATAGGTGTCAGGAACGGTTTCCCGCCTTTTTAGAGGAAAACCAGGGACCGCGCGGGGAAGTATCACGAATAATCGTGACCTTGGGATAATAGCTTAGTAATAAATGTAAACAGTCCAGACAGCGGTTTTTATACGTATCTAAAGAAAAAGAGTGCTGCTGAATTTGTTTTTTGAGTTCGAATATTTCCTCTCGAATAGCCTCTTTAACAAGTTTTTTGGAAACATCCTTCTGTTCCATGAATGATGTATCTGACTGGTGATAAATTTCTTCCAACAGCTCCTGTTGATGAAAAAAATGATAATGCAATTTTTCAAGGGAAGTAAGAGATGAAAGCAACTGTCTTTCAAAGCGCTGTTTTTCTGGAATCTCTCCTATTTGTGTATATTTACGGACCTCCTCCATGTAATCGGTAAGGAAGTATAAGAAAATGTGCGTATAGGTTAGATAATTGGATTCGCATTTATCTAGTTTCTCCTCTAGTGTGGAATTACTGTATGCCATTTCCTGTTTCCCTCCCTTTCACCATTTAGTAATCAGAGTAAGGTCTATTGTTCTCACATTGCTTACATCTGCAACCCTGTGAATGACAGCAGCATTCTTCACAATGATGATGACAGCAGCCTCTTTTTTTGCCTGTTCCTTCCTGATGCTCACATGTGCATACGCAAGAACATATAGAAGTTTCATCCAACGCAACAACATCCTCCAATTTAAACTGCAGCAGCATTTGTGATTTAACAATGGTACGCAGTGTTTTATTTACACTATCATTTATACGCAAATAGTCGTTTAAGCAATGATCGGATTTTTCTAAGAATGCTTGAAGCTTTTCTCCTTCCGCATTCAGAATATGAGATAAGCCAATTTCCTCTAAAGCGATGGAAGATAATAGTAAATCAATTGTTTCACAGCGATCTAACGAGATAATAGGAGTAATATTGGGGATATTTGGCATTGACATGGTGTGTCCTCCTTTCGTTTAACATAGGTATTAATAGTAACTTGATTTTGTGAAAGGCTAATATAGCATGAACCAGCATACTGTCTTACGGAAAGCGTGATAAGTATTCTGGTGATAAATGAACCATTACCATACAAATCGCTTTGTTTATTTAGAAAGGACATTTTTATAGGAGGATGTTCAAAAAAGTCCAACAAAAATGACACAGCGGGAAAAGGAACTCTGTTAAGAACGCCTGCAGGCAGCCCGGAAGTCATCGCATCCTGCAAAATCGTGTTGGCTTGCTTTTTCGTTTCAGGACGTGCTAGTGTCGGCGTTGCAACAAGGACGCCTAAAACCTAAGTCTGCCTATTCCTTTTTATCGTCTCTTTTGAACATGCACTATAAGTAGCTGAAAAACTGTTATTCAATTATGTCCATGACATTTTTTAGTTTAGTTTGCAATAGGAGCTCTTTCTTTAATACAGTCTCCAGAGTGCATTGGACACTCTCATTTATGCTGATTAAGTCATCTAATGATGCGATACCCTCTGGAGATGTTGCCAGTGTACCTAATACGTATTGGATCTTTTCTCCTTCTGCATTAATAATATGAGCCAGTCCCAGCTCTTCTAATGCAATAGATGCTAACAATAAATTAATGACATCATCTCGGTTAATAGAAATTTCCGGTGTAATATTTGGGATGTTTGCTTGTGACAAGGTGTTTCCTCCTCATTTTAGACATAAATCTATTGGCTATACATTTATCGTATGACTGCCTCATTTAGGCTGTTCCATAATTGGGTAATGGTCTATTTTAGAACGAATAAAAGTGTGAAAGATTTAGTGAGAAAGACAGATGTGATGAAAGCTTTTTTCGATTTCACATGCGCTATGTAATAAAGAAATCTGAAGTGTGTACACACTCCAGATTAAATAGGCTATGCAATTTGATTGATTGACCAATAGATACCTTGCTGATCGCTGCCCCCTAAGTTTAAGCCAATGTTTAAACCATCAGCTATATAGAATAGACCAATCTGATCCCCGGCATTAAGCTGGACTTCTCCTGCTAAGGTTACGGTTCCGTTTCCTAATACAGCTCTTAAGGTGAGGAGCAGTGCAATGTTTACATTCAGTACAGGGAATAAGCCGGTTATTAATGTTGTAGGGTTTGGTGTAATCCGTTGAACTGCAAAAGCAGGGTCTATTCCCGCACCAAGAGAAATGGTAAGTGCGGCAGTTGTTTGGTAGTTTATTGTTGCATCAATGGAGTACCGACCTGTCACAGGGACGGTAAATATTCCATCTAAAGCGTTAAAGTTAGGACTAGGGTAAGAAGGAGGTAAAGTAGACCAGCTGACTAATTGCTCTGAACCAGTTACAGTCATTGTTCCTTGACGTGCTGCAAATCCGTTCTCTGCAAACGCGGGTCCAGTAGCACCAGTAGGTCCAGCAGGTCCAATAGGTCCGGTAGCACCAGCAGGTCCAGCAGGCCCGGTAGCACCGGCAGGTCCAATAGGTCCGGTAGCGCCGGCAGGTCCAGTAGCACCGGTAGCACCGGCAGGTCCAGCAGGCCCGGTAGCACCAGCAGGTCCGATAGGTCCGGTAGCACCGGCAGGTCCAATAGGTCNAGCAGGTCCGATAGGTCCGGTAGCACCGGCAGGTCCAATAGGTCCGGTAGCGCCAGCAGGTCCAGTAGCACCGGTAGCACCGGCTGGTCCAGCAGGCCCGGTAGCACCGGCAGGTCCAATAGGGCCGGTAGCGCCGGCAGGTCCAGTAGCACCGGTAGCACCGGCTGGTCCAGCAGGCCCGGTAGCACCGGCAGGTCCAATAGGGCCGGTAGCGCCGGCAGGTCCAGTAGCACCGGTAGCACCGGCTGGTCCAGCAGGCCCGGTAGCACCGGCAGGTCCAATAGGGCCGGTAGCGCCGGCAGGTCCAGTAGCACCGGTAGCACCGGCTGGTCCAGCAGGCCCGGTAGCACCGGCAGGTCCAGCGGGTCCAGTAGCACCAGCAGGTCCAGCAGGTCCAATAGGTCCAGTAGCACCGGCAGGTCCAGCGGGTCCGGTAGCACCGGCAGGTCCAGCAGGTCCTGTTGGGCCAGGCGGCCCTGGAGGTCCAACACTTCCATCAGGCATAATACTGGTTACCTGTTTTAACTTGTTATCTAATAAAAGTTCTTTTTTCATCGCTGTTGCAAGCATATCCTGAACAGCTTCATTCACTTCAAGTATTTCTGGTAAAGTTGCTGGTGTTGTTAAGCCTGGGATTGTACCAAGCGCATATTGGATTTTTTCCCCTTCTGCGTTAATGATGTGAGAAAGTCCTAGTTCCTCCATTGCAATCGAAGCAAGAAGAAGATTAATCGCGTCATCTCTAGTAAAAGTTATATTGGGCGTGAAATTTGGCAGGCTGGGCTGGGACATTATGATTCCCCTTTCTTTATAAAATGTTGGAGTAGAAGTATTTGTAGGAGATGTAGATTGATAAATACGACGTTCTCAACTAATATATTCTGAGTTAGCTGGATGGGTATAGACATATCACTAAAATTTTTAGCTATAAAAAACAGGCCGGAAACCTTCTGTGAAAAATGTTTGAAATAGTGTTTCCAGTATTTCGGTATTTTAGTATAGCAGTCCCACAAAAACCTGTTCTGCGAATATTTATAAAGTTTCGGTTTGTCTTCTATATAAAATAAGGAAGCCTTTTAACTCTATTGCTTACTATAAATAAATTCGTTTAGCGAACAAAAAGAGCGTACTCTTCATATCAGCTTTTGGAACCGAAAAGAGAAACAGTCCAAAGTCCATAAATGAAAAGCTCCCGTTTTTGATGCTTTCCCGGCTTCTCCCCAGCCCTTTATTTCTTGAAAACACTATTTTAATGAATATGTACAATCTCGCTAATTAAAAAAACATAAATTATTTTATAACAAGAAGAAAGGAGTGTGAATGATAGGTCATATAGACTTTGTTCCAATTTAAGGAATAAAGTATAAGCACAACAAAGGCAAACCTGCTATTTTTCAAAGCTTGGCTTGCCAAATTCCCCCCCCCATAAAGTTTATTCCAATGGGAAGCAAGCTTTATGGATGCTGATCTGAGACTGAGAAAAATCAAAAATGTAAAAAACACGATGGCAGTGAATATAGTTTCAAATACTAGGACAAACACTGATAAATGTAAGAATAAAGGCTATGACCAAAAGAAAAATAACAAAAAAATCCGATTTCAGAAAAGCACGCAATATGACCAATGTAAAAAGGTGCGTGCTCTTAATCATTGTGATAATAACCGTTAAAATGGTGTGACCATAAAACAAAATGAATTAGTCTGTCTATAGTAATCCAGTCTCAGGGGGAGAGATAATCGTTAAAGAATCTGAAGACGTCGGAATGATGCCGGCAGACTTCTAAGCAGCTGTGATTTTCCTTATTAGTAGTAATAGACAGGAGATCCCGAAAATTATTATGGAAAGGAATGAATGAGCTTGGCTAATTTAACAGATCGTCAAAGAAATTTATTAGGGTTGCTAAACCTCTTGTCACAAAACACATTCAATAACAATAGCACCAGCGATGATAGCACGTTAAGTAACAGTTTTTCTCTCAATTTACCGGGGCTCAATCTGGATTTAGATCAGAGTTTAAATTTGGATTTTGGTTTCGGCAGAGGAAGAACTCCTGCTACCCCGACAACCATTAGAGAAGTTTTACTGGGTTTAGTAAACGAACAGGTGCAGGTCACTACTCCTTTTGACACAATAACTGGAACATTACTCAATGTTCAAAATGACTATATTACGATGATTGAAGCTTCTGGCGCACAAGTACTGACCCAAATAGAAAAAATTGAATTTGTCAGTAATATGTAAGGGAGGGGTCCAAATGTTTGAAGCGAGGTTTGTTGCTGAATTATCTACTCGAACCGGATCAAATGTGGAATTAGCTACAGATAACAATTTAATCGAAGGTATTCTCTCAACGGTTACCGCAGATTTGGTTTTAGTAATTGATGTGACAAGCGGCTATGGAGGCAATGTCAAAATATATATATCTTTGGATGCTATTAATTTCGTCCGCTTTCCTGTAGCAGCGTAGAAAAAATATTTATCAAGAAAGATTTGTTTTTCTTCACTCCCTATTTTTGGAAATAGAAAGGTGAAAAATACTCTGGTTTGGCAGCCAGGGTATTTTATTATTATCCACGGGAGCCGAATAAAAATCAAGCCAATTGCACTGCGATAAATTTGAGTCATAAGCGGTTTCGGCCAATGTTGCTATTCAATATATTACTATATGAAAATTGAAATTTGGAGGTTATAGTATGGTCAATCAACCACACGGCGGAAGATTAATCAGCCGTGAATTAACTGGACAGCAAAAAGATGAAGCAGCCAGACATGCTGAAAGGCTTCCATCAATCATTGTGGACCCCTGGGTGATTTCCGATATGGAATTGATTGGGACCGGAGGCTTTAGTCCGCTGACAGGGTTTATGAAGCAAGCTGATTATGAAAATGTTATTGCCAATACACGTCTTGCAGATGGCATGATTTGGAGCATTCCCATTACACTGCCGGTCACCGAACAACAGGCTCTAAACATTAACGTTGGTGAACAAATTGCTCTTAAAGGAAAGGATGATATCATTTACGGGATACTCGAGCTGGAGGAGAAATATGGATATGACAAAAAGAAAGAAGCACAGCATATCTATGGCACGACTGATGCGGCACATCCCGGTGTGAAAAAAGTTTATGAAAAAGGACATGTATACCTTGGCGGGCCAATTACACTGCTTCGCCGGCCGGATCATAGTCCATTTGCAGCTTATTACATGGATCCATCTGAAACACGGCAGATGTTTGCTGATTTGAATTGGAAAACAATCGTTGGTTTTCAGACACGTAACCCGGTGCACCGCGCACATGAATATATTCAGAAGGCTGCTCTGGAGTCGGTCGATGGTTTACTGCTGAATCCGCTTGTCGGTGAAACAAAGCCTGATGATATTCCGGCAGCTGTCCGGATGGAAAGCTATGAAATAATTTTAAAAAATTACTATGTGAAAGATCGTGTCCGTCTTGTCATCTATCCGGCAGCAATGCGCTACGCTGGACCGAGAGAAGCGATTTTACATGCTATTGTACGCAAAAATTATGGCTGTACACATTTCATCATCGGACGTGATCATGCTGGTGTTGGTAATTATTATGGTGCATATGATGCGCAAACACTGATCGGTCAATATGAAGAAGAACTCGGTATTCGGATTTTTAAGTTTGAAAATGCGTTTTACTGCAACATTTGTGAAAATATGGCATCCGGGAAAACCTGTCCGCATGACAAGGAAAACCATGTTGATTTAAGTGGCACAAAAGTACGTGAAATGCTTCGTAATGGCAAACGTCCGCCCAAAGAATTTTCACGTCCGGAAGTTGCGGATGTACTAATCAGAGGAATGCGAAGAAAATGAGGAAGGCTGTTCAAAAATCCTGCTCTAATTTCTTTTTCTTGAGCATGCAGATAAAGAGGGGATGAAATGTTATGACGCTGGAAATGATGTTTGTTCTGATGTTACTGCTGACCATGTTTTCCATTCTGATTTTTGAATTAATCCGGCCTGACATAGTTCTTTTCTCCATATTGATGATATTACTTCTATCGGGCATATTGACAGTTGACGAGGCGCTTGCCGGATTTTCCAATGAAGGGATGCTGACTATCGCATTATTGTTCATTGTTGCAGGAACGATACAGAAGAGTGGTCTAATCAATCAAATGATGGGAAAATGGCTGCAAAACAGTCGTTCACACACAGGTGCGATGCTGCGTTTTTTGGTGCCGACATCTGCGTTTTCCGCATTTTTAAATAATACACCGATTGTGGCAGCCCTTACGCCAATGATTAAAAAATGGTGCGAAGATAGCAGAATTGCTCCTTCCAAGTTTTTAATCCCATTGTCATATGCCACTATTTTAGGCGGGATGATCACATTAATCGGAACGTCGACAAATCTCGTTGTTCACGGTTTGATGCTGGACTTTGGGCTAGAGGGTTTTTCATTATTCACATTAGCTGCCGTCGGTATTCCGACTACTCTGGTTGGACTGATTTACCTATTTACCATCGGATACAAATTACTGCCGGATAACAAAAGCTTCCATCAGAAGATGAAGGAAGACTCCAAAGAATATATCGCTGAACTACTAGTGACACAGGATTTCGAACATCTGGGCAAGAGTATCAGGCAAGCAGGTCTGCGTGGTCTGAAGGGTCTTTACTTGATTGAGATTATCCGTAGTGAAGAACGGATTTCACCAGTCAAGTCAACTGCGGTAATTCAGAGTGGTGACCGATTGATTTTTACGGGGCTGATTTCAACCATAGCTGACTTACAGCAGATGAAAGGTTTGGAGCTGGAAACAGGGACAAACATGGAGCTTGGTCAGCTTAAAGATGGATCAAGCATGCTGGTGGATGCGGTCGTATCAGACCAGTCTTCCCTGATATCTAAATCAATTAGACAGTCGCAGTTCCGTTCACAATATGATGCAGGTGTTATTGCAGTACACCGAAATAATGAACGGATGAAGAGCAAGGTTGGCGACATCATTTTGAAGCCGGGGGATTCATTATTGCTTTTGGCTGGTACGGACTTTATTGAAAAATATCAACAGTCGAATGATTTTTTTGTCGTGTCGTCATTGAATACACCGCCTTCTCTGCACCAAAGTACAAAGAAGGGCTGGTTTTCCATTACCATGCTGCTTGTGATGATTATGACGGTAACGCTGGGGTGGCTCAGCATGTTTCAAGCGATGGCACTGGCAGTATTAGTATTTTTGGCGATGAAAATGATTACACCTCAGGAAGCAAAGAATTATATTCACTTCAACGTTTTATTAATGATTGCCAGTTCGTTGGGAATAGGAACTGCTATGAGGAAAACGGGTCTGGCGGAATGGGTTGCGGCTCGTCTGCTGGAGCTTGGTGAGCCGCTTGGGTTACTGGTCGTTTTGTTTATGATCTATATCCTGACAAATGTGTTTACAGAGATTGTTACGAATAGCACAGCAGCCGTTATGATGCTTCCGGTCGGAATTGAAATGGCACATACACTTCATGTCGATACGCTGGGAATAGCTGTCCTGATTGCGATAGCCGCTTCAGCAAGCTTCGTTACACCGATTGGTTACCAGACAAACTTAATAGTGTATGGTCCCGGTGGCTATAAGTTTATCGATTATGTAAAAGTGGGACTCCCGCTAAGTCTATTAGTAATGGTGACATCTGTTTTAATCGCTTATAATGTATGGTTTTAGGAGGAAAAGCTTATGACTGAGTCGGAAAATGTGAAGTGGCATCATGCAAAAGTAACGAAAGAACAACGGAGGCATTTAAATAAGCATAAGAGTGCCGTGGTTTGGTTCACCGGGTTGTCTGGCTCCGGTAAATCGACTATTTCCGTTGAACTGGAAAAGGAACTGCATCACCTTGGTGTCCGGACGTACTGTTTGGATGGTGACAATATCCGTCATGGATTGAATAAAGATCTTGGCTTCCGTCCGGATGACCGGAAAGAAAATATCCGCCGCATCGGCGAAGTATCCAAGCTGATGGTTGAAGCCGGGCTGGTTGTACTGGCAGCATTTATTTCACCATATCGCGCAGACCGTAATGAAATACGAAAAAGGATGGATGACGGTGAATTTATTGAAGTATTTGTCAATGCGAAAATAGAAACATGTGAATCACGTGATCCAAAAGGACTTTATAAGAAAGCACGCGCGGGTGAGGTGAAAGAATTTACCGGGATTGATGCGCCTTATGAAGCACCGCTGAACCCCGAATGTATAGTGAATACAGATAAGCAGAGTGTTGAGGAATCAGTGCAAACGATCATGTCCTATTTGAAGGCGGAAGGGTACCTGGAATGAAATCAGGGTCACTGGATTCACAGCAATTGCCCCTTTTTCCCTTACTTCAACGTATATCATGTACCGTCTACTATTTTTTTCATAGATTGAGGTATACCTATTTGAATGAAATGATGCCAGTTTCCAAGCAGCGAATAAATAAACGAATATGGAAGCCTGCTTGCGAAAAACGCCCTCATCCAACTCATCAGCTGTTCAAATCTTGGTGATATAAACAATTAAACAATATTCCTGGAGGAGTGTTTAGATGTGTTTCAAAATACGACAATATTGATTACCGGAGGAACAGGTTCCTGGGGACATGAACTCGTTAAAAAACTAATTTCTTTTCAACCAAAGGAAATAAGGATCTTTTCGCGTAATGAATTTGCTCAGGTGAAAATGAAAAGGTTATTTTCGGATAACGCTTGTTTGAAATTTATAATTGGCGATGTAAGAGATTTTGAGGCAGTAGATGAAGCAGCCCAAAACGTTGATTATCTCTTCCATCTTTCGGCGCTGAAGCATGTGCCAATCTGTGAAGAACAACCCTCAGAAGCATTAAAAACAAATGTACATGGTACTGAGAATATCATCAAAGCAAGTTTAAAGCAAAAGGTGAAAAAAGTCATCGATGTTTCCACAGATAAAGCAGTTGAACCAATCAATTTTTATGGAATGACAAAAGCAATTGGTGAGAAATTAATCATTCAGGCCAATCAATTAAGCACTCATACGCGTTTTGTCTGTGTCCGCGGGGGGAATGTTATTGGAACAAATGGGAGTGTCATCCCGTTTTTTAAGGAACAGATAACTACCAGCCATGAAGTTCCTCTAACATCTAGAGAAATGACACGCTTCTTCCTGACAGTTTCCCAAGCCATTGAATTACTGATACATGCATCTGAAAAAGCAATCGGCGGAGAAGTATTTGTCATGAAGATGGAAGCGTGCCGGATTGTCGATTTAATTGATGTTCTGGAAAAACATTTTGCCGAAAAAAAAGTCAATATTAATGAGGTTGGCATCCGTCCGGGTGAAAAACTGCATGAGGTATTAGTATCCAATGCTGAATCCAGAAATGCATATCAATTTGATGAAAATTATTATGTTATTTTGCCTGCTAATGCTTCTGAGGAGATAAAGAAAAGGTATAAGAATTTACCAAAGGTCGCCTTCAAACAATACCAATCCAATGATGAGCTCATGTCCTCCAGTGAAATTGAACAAATTCTCAGAAAAGCAAATGTTATTACAACTTCAGCTCTTTTTTAACACATCGATCTGCGGTAAAGTACAAAAGACAATTAAAATACAAATTATAGGAAGATAATTAGGACAAAACATCGGAAACAATCCCAAAATAGTGTGTTGCCACTTACAGGTGGAGACACACTATTTTTTGTTTTTAATCCGTTTGGAGTGTGAAGAATGTAGCTTAAAAGTCGTTCGACGTAAAAATTTTTTAGGCAGTAACTATAAGTACAGTTGTTTTTATAGAGGGAGTAACCGCAAACGGTCTTTGGCGGGGCGGGTAACCGCAGCCCCATTCCGAGTTTCAGGACGTTAGTGTCAGCGTTGCTACAAGGACGTTACGGATTTAGCAGCTCGGTCTTTTTATCTAACTTTTTGAACACACACTTATAATACGCTTTTTATCTGGTCGATTAACTGATTTGCCCGATGAGCGGTGGAATGATGGTTATGAACAAAACGGTAACCTGCTTCGGTAATCTTTTCCCGCTCTTTTGTATTTTTCAGATAGTATTTCGCTTTTTCCGAAAAATTTTCTGTGTTGATATCCACAAAATGCTTTCCCGGTATCAAACCAATTTCCGCGAGCTCAGGTAAAGCCGGAGCCATCAGTAATGTGCGGCACGCCGGCACTTCGAAATATTTAAAAGTTACAACCTGGCGGACAGACCCGCATGCAAAAAACAGCTTCGCCTGATTAATGGTTCTGGCGTAATTTTCACCGATGAAAGCTTTATCCTCCTGTTCCCTGGTAAAATTCCTCCACCCGGGGTGAGGCCGGTTGAAAAAAGCAGGATTATCTTTATAATGCTGTAATATCCTTGCTCTCAATGGGTAGATGTTCGGAAACGAAATTTCTCCCAGCAGCATCAAGTCGATTGTTTTTTCATTATTATAGTCTTTAAAGATAGAGGTATTCGCAAATTGAGGAAGAAAGAATACCTGATGCTGGCTTTGCCTGCGATAATGATTATTAAAATTATGCTGGCATATGACAAAGAACACCCTGATATGATTATTCTCCATATACCTTCTTCGCTGTTCTGTAAACCGGTGAGCATCAGTTACCATCAGACCTACAGGTATTTGGATACTGGATAAACCGGTGACGACAGGATCAAATCTTGTACCAATATCATTAATAATTAAAATGAAATCCGGCTTATCAGTAAGCTTACGTAATATTTTGCGGATAGGACCGGATTTTCGATAAACAGTCAAGCTGGTCACTTTTGCTAATTCTTTTTCTAAATTGTTATAATTATTATTTGTAAAACGAGAGGTGTCGGCTGCAATTAGCAATAATTTTAGCATCTGTTATTCACACCTTCCTGAAATAAAAACGCCTTCTTTGTGTAGAAGACGTTTACAATAATCGCTTTACTTATACCCCAGCCTTGATAAAGTCTTATCAAAAGTTTGATTGATTTGTTTTTGCTGATCTTCCGTTAAGATAGATTTCCATTTATTTGCCTGACCTTTTCTTAAAAAAGGGATATTGCGGTCAACAAATTCTGATTCGCCGTCTAAATGAAGTTTTTGCTTTTTTTCCATTGCTTTCATATTATCAAAGGAAGCCCAATTCACAGCTTCGTTAATTTCTTTCTCTGTTCTGTTCACATTTAAGAAGCTAGTAATTCTGTATGCTTCTTTAGAAGTATTTTGAAGAAGATCCTCGTATTTAATCAGAAGAAAACCATTTTTGACCTTTTCCTGATTATCTAACCAGCCTGTGACATTGGTGTCCCATTTTCCAGGCCATATATCTCCTTCCATCCACTTGTGAAAAAATGCATCAAAAGGCATTTTTTCACCTGTATATTTCAGATGATGATAATAGTAGGAAATAGCAATATCCCTCGGGTCTCTTACCAGATAAATCACTTTCGGGTAAGCTGGAGAGTAGCTTTCATGACTCCATACGAGGTGCGGAGAAGGCAAGTTTTCGATTGGCTCACTTAACACATTCTGAATCATTTCGCCTTTTGTCGCCCAGTCTATATTTTTTCGGTACAATAACTTGGCGACAAGGAACAGTAAGAAGTTGTTCCCCGATTTCGGGTAGGCTACGAGGCAAATATCATCCTCCTGGCATATATATATTTTATTGGCTGGCACAAATATCATCCTTTCTTTTTATCAACTTTGTTTGGCTGTACATCTAATGGAAAGGTGTCCGGGTTATCCGGATCAAACAATTCATTGGCCCAAAATAAAACAATCATCTCATCATCTGATACGTTTTCAATTGAATGGGTGTAGCCCGGGGGGATGTCTACCATTTCAATGTTCTGATCTGTAACACGATAAGAAATCCTTTGATCTGAATCGATTTTTCTCAATGCAATATTCGCTTCTCCTTTAATCACACAGAATTTCTCTACTTTTGTATGATGGTAATGATTTCCTCTGATAACGCCCTTGCGTGATGTTGACATAAAAATTTGGCCGAGCTGGTGTGATTTGATTAACTCTACTAAACTTCCTCTTGCATCCTGATGAACAGGTAAATCATAGGAAAAATCATTTTCGTCTAAAAAGGATAGATAGGTTGCATACAAGTACTTGGTGAATGGATCAGACAGATCAGGTATGATCAGCGAATTTCGTATGTTCTTTATCTCATAAAGCTTTTGCGCGAGTTCACCCACCGTAATATGAAAGGTTTGGGGGATTGAATAATAGAATGTTTTTTCTGTCCTTTTTTGATGCAGACAGTCGATAAAACTGTCTACTACATCGTCAATATATACGAGTTCAAGCATTTTGTCCGCATCATGGATTGCAATGTCTTTATTGTGCGAAATTTCATGACAGAAGGTAGCAACTACGGAGTTATAATGTGGTCTGCACCACTTTCCGAAGACACCCGGCAAACGGTAAATGTACACCTCGGCAGCTGTTTCCATACTATAATGCTGAAGAACCTCTTCGGCAGCTTTTTTACTTAAGCCATAAGGTGTATCTATTTCAGCTTGTGCAGAGGATGAAAAAACAATTTTTGGTGTTTTGTGATGCGCTCTCAAATAGTTGACGATGGATTCTGTAAGTCCTTTATTAACACTTGCAAACTCCGATTTATTTGTGGGTCTGTTCACTCCGGCCAGATGATAGATGATATCCGAATCGTTTAAATACTTATAAAGCAGCGACAGGTCATCGCTGTGGTGGTATTGTCTGACGGAGACTCCTTTTTCCTGGCGCAGTCTGTCAACCAGATTCTTGCCGATAAATCCGCCTGCCCCGGTTACGGTTATATTTATCATACTATGCTCCTCCTGTTTCTATTACCCATGCGCGTATCCATTTGGTGTAGCTGGACACTTGTTCAACACTTATGAAGACTTTTCTACATATTATGGAGTACTCGGTGAAATGTGAAAAAATAGGGCATAGGCTAAGGTTGTTCATTAAAAGAGGAGATGTATATATGACAGATTTATATATTCCTACAAAAGATTGGCTTGAAAAAACGACAGCAACATCTAATATACATGATGTTTATAAGGAATTTTATACAAATGAAACCGTAACATATACGCAGCCGAAAGGGGATTTACCGGAATGGGTGGATTGGGTATCTCCGCCGAAGTTTGGGGAGAACCATAAATTTGATAAGTCTTATGTTGCCAAAATAGAAAATGGAAGTGTATGGATGTGTGATAGAGGGGAGGGGATGGTTTATGCGTTGGCACCTGAACACACATACTTTCAGGATATGGTCTTTCATTTATACTGGGATTATTTTGAGAAGGTTGCAGCTGCTAAGATACCTCCCGCTTCCGCCTGCCATGGAACGCTAGGTGTTCTTGCTTGGGCGGGTCATACCAATTACTGGCATTGGCTGCATGACACTTTGGGACGTTATCATTTACTTCAGCTCAGCGGTTTTAAGATAGATAAATATGTCCTGCCTCCCTTGACGCTGCCATTTCAGCGGGAAACAGTAGAAATACTTGGGATTCCTGAGGATAAAATCCTGGAGCTTACACCAGGAAAGCATCTGAAGGCAGAATATTTAATTTTGCCATCTATACCATTCAATGCAGGGACATGTGTGCAATGGACAGTGAAATTCCTCCGGGATACATTTTTGAAAGAGAAGCGCTATACTGACTTAGATTGCTTTGAACGAATCTATATCAGCCGGGAAGATGCCGGATGGAGAAAAGTTGCTAATGAATCTAAGCTTATGGAGCTCTTGACCAAAAAAGGATTTAAAAAAATGATACCAAGCGCGTTAACCGTCAAGGAGCAAATCGATATATTTTCTTCCGCCAAGGTTATCATAAGTCCGAATGGAGCCGGGCTGACAAATCTTATGTTTTGTCAGTCCGGGACAAAAGTGATTCAGCTATTTACATCCACGTCAGACGAATTTTTTAAAATGGGGCAGTATATAGGTTTGGATTATCGGTTTTTGAAGTGCAGAAATGCTAATCCTGTATCTAAAGAGCATGAGGTCCTTAAAAATCTTGTGGTTGATGTGAAAAAAATAGCAAGAGTGTTGGAGGAAGAGGGGATAGATTAATTCTGAAAAGACAGATGCTCAGTGCAGCATCTGTCTTTTGATGGAAAACATCAAACTCAAACATAAATAGAGAAAAAACAATGGCTACTCTCTATCCTTTTGGATCCCCCCTTATTATGATAGAAAGCAAATCGATTTCACTTCAATGATTTCAAAAATTCATTCCAGTCCGGGCGGTTGGTTTTTGTGATGCTCTCTTTATGCTCCCGTACATTATAGACAGTAAAATCATGATATTGGAAACGATTGCTTCGGATTAATTGGTTGAGCACACTGACATCTTCATAAAGCCTGCCGTCATTTAAGGGGATGACTGGAAATCCGCCGACCTTTTTTAAAGATAAAGTCCGGTAAATTCTCGGCCCAAGGGGAAAGGGATACGAGAGCAGGTCTGCTCTTCCGTGGATCATACTTCCTTTTGTGATTCCTTTAAAGAGAACATCTCCTTCTAACTGTTTCCACTTGCGAAGGTTGCCATATAATACAGATACATCTTTGGTAAGATCCGCCAGGTATTTTTTTATAACAGAAACAGCATCCGGATCCAGCCAATCATCGGCATCGAGCTCCAGGATAAAATCTGAAGTCACATGAGCCAGTAATTGATTAAGGGCGATTGCTTTTCCTTCATTCTTTTTGCTAAACAGACTCACTGGTTTTCTATCATTCCATGATTGAAGCTGATGATAGGAGTTGTCTGTTGAACCATCATCTATGATGAGTACCTGTTCCGGCTGTTCATTTTGAAGCAGGCAGGAAGCAACTGCTGTTTCTACATACTTTTCCATATTATAATTGGAAATGAAGATAGATAAACTTGGATGTGTTGTTTGTATTTTAGTTAACTGGTATTTTTGCATAAATTTTTGTTTTTCGATCGTATTGGCAGAACGGTTCCTCCTTGACTGGACCACAAGGTCATTTCTGTTTAATGTCTTTGAATTCATATGGTTGGAAAGCCAGGCAGGAAATAGTGCCTCCTTAAATGGAAGCTGGAAGGTTGATAAAAATCGTTGCTTTTTAAGAAAGGCAGCAGATACTAATAATGGGCGATGAACAGTAATATTTCGGTTTCGGTCAACGGTGTTTAAGAATGGTTCCGATTGGGAAAGGTGAAGGGAATCAGCCTGAATAGAAGGAGAAAGATAATCCGTACCATGGAGGAATAGTACATAGGAGCTGCCGATGGTATGCATTATATCATTCAATGTTTTCCCAAGATCATTATCTTTCAATGGGATCCATTGTATATGCTTAAAACTGCTATTCTCCTGCCTTCTATTTAGAGACATATCCTGTGCATGAAGAACTATAATAGAATGTAATCTGAATTTAATTTTTTCTAAAGAGACTAAAGCTTTACGGATTGCTGCCGGATCCGAATAATCGGCCAGGATGGCAGTTATATCTTTCAATAGAAAGCCTCCATTCTTTTGCGGTATTCATGCTTATGTATATGCTGTTTTCTTATTTTTATCACGATAGAATCAAGGCAGCTCCGAATAAAGGATTAAAGGGGAAATGAAATGGTAGTAAAATTTCCTGCATATGTAATATTATTGATTTTCAATTGCATAAAGCTTTTGCTATGAAGCAATCTCAGTCTTATTCTATGTCTGCATGTGAAGGGTGCTTTAAAAGAAACCGGTTAGAGAGGGGATGGCTGATTTCTGGAGATGCTTTATCAAATGATGCTGCATGAGTGGGTAACGTTACCCTATATATTATCAAAAGTATCGGATGGTGAAACGAGCATTTTGAGCAGATATGCTTGATAATATAAAGTATGCTAAAAGCGGAAAGGAGTTCTTTTATGAAAAAGGTTCGTACAAAAGTCATTCCATTTCGGGGAACGCATTACCAATATGGCTATCACCAAGGTACGTTATTGAGAAATCATATTTTATTAAAAAACCGTGAAAATCAATGGAAGGTAAGGAAGCCGCTCTTTTCTATTAATCTGGAAGAAACGAAACGTATATTTCAAGAAATAGCTCCAGCAATATGGGAGGAATTATCAGGCTTTGCAGATGCGCTCAAATGGCCGATGGAGCGAGTGCTGCTTGAATTTGGAGGATATCGGGTTAAATTGAACCGTTCAGGCTGCTCTATTCTAACAGGTTCCGACTATTTAGTAAGAAATTATGATTATCACCCTAAAACTTACGATGGTATTTATTCGTTGTTTCAGCCCGCAGATCAAGGATATGCTGTGATAGGTGTTACACAGAAAGTAACGGGCAGATGTGATGGAATGAATGAAAAAGGGCTGGCAATGGGATATACCTTTATGCATCGTAAACGTCCCAAAAGCGGCTTTGTCTGTCATATGATCGGGCGAATGATTTTAGAAACCTGTGCCAATACAGATGAAGCGGTTTCCTTGCTGAAGCATATTCCGCATCGTGGGTCATTTAGTTATGTATTATTTGATAAAAATCATACAGAATCAACAATTGTTGAAGCTTCGCCAAGAAAGGTCGAGGTGAGAAGGGGAGCAGCTTGTACAAACCATTTTCAAATAATGGAGGAGGAAAACCGTCATTATCTGAAGGATTCGAAAAGGCGATTAGAAATAATGGAAAGCAGCCAGGCAAATTCTTTAAATGGAAAAGAAGCTTTTCAACTGTTAAATGGAACAGAAAACGGCGTATTTTCCAAACTATATGGACAGTGGGCCGGGACGATACATACTGCTGCTTATTTTCCATCAACCTTAGAGGCATGGCTTGCTCTCGGCGGTAATCAGGAGCCGGTGAAATTTGATTTTGCTTCATGGTTAAATGGGGAGGATTTTCCGGTTTCTGAAGTTACTGGCATGGTGGAAACGGATATGCCATTTGTCCATATGGAGAAGGCGGATTGGTATAAGAGGAGTAAGTGAACTGGCAATATAGCAACGATATGTCATTTGGAAACAGTTTTAAGAAGAAGTTATGTCTTTTCAGGCACAATTTCTTCTTTTTTTTCATATAATCTTTCTAAACCTAGTTGACAACTAGGAATTATGCGTTTAAACTAATATAAAATTTCATTCCTTGAATTAATTATTTAGATGAAGCGAAATAGACAGATAATTGGAAAAGTAAATGGAGGATGGGAAAATGAGTAACGTCAAAGAAAAAACAATTCATTCTATTTTTGAAGAATTTGATCAGTCCTTTGAGGAGGTCAGGGGCTGGAGAAGATACATGCACCAGCATCCTGAACTATCTTTTCAGGAAGTACATACAGCAGAATATATAGAAGAAAAATTAAAAAGCTTTGGATTAGAGGTTCAAAAAAATATTGGCGGTCATGGCCTCATTAGTGTTTTGGAAGGAAAAGAGCCTGGAAAGAAAATTGCATTACGGGCTGATTTTGATGCATTGCCGATTGAGGATGAGAAAGAAACCCCTTATAAGTCCACGAAACCGGGTATCATGCATGCCTGTGGACATGATGGGCATACGGCAGCTCTTCTGGGCGTGGCGAAAGTAGTCAGTAAATATAAAGAAAAATTAAAAGGAAGCATCGTATTTGTCTTTCAGCCAGCTGAGGAAACACCGCCAGGCGGAGCTAAATTTATGATTGAAGAAGGAATTTTAGATGATGTAGATTATGTCTTCGGGGCACATCTTGCTTCTGATATACCAGTTGGAAAAGTTGGAGTGGGAGAAGGCTACCAAATGGCAGCAGTAGATAAATTTGCGATCGATATTAAAGGTCATGGCGGTCATGGCGCCCGTCCGCATCAGACGACGGATTCACTTGTGATTGGAACAAGTGTTGTCGAGGCCCTGCAAAAGATTGTCAGCCGTCAAATTGATCCGCTGAAATCCGCAGTCGTTACAATTGGTGTTTTTCAAGCAGGAAACGCATTTAATGTTATCCCGAATACCGCTCGTATTGAGGGGACTGTCCGTACCTTTGATCCGGAAGTTCGCGATCAGGTGGAAACAGAGATTCGTTCCATTTTGGATGGAATCACGAGTGCATTTCACGCAACCTATCAACTGGATTATTTAAGAGGATATCCTGCATTGTTTAATCATAAGGAGGAAACCGATTTAGCCAGAGAGCTGTTTAAAGAAGCTTTTCAAGAAGAAAATGTCATTGAATTTTCTCCGACGATGGGAGCAGAAGACTTTTCTTATTTTCTGGAAGCAAAACCAGGAACCTACTTCCGTGTCGGCTCACAAAACGAGAATGAAGCAACACATTATCCGCATCATCATCCGAGATTCGATATTGATGAACGCGCATTAGTAAATATTGAAAAATCATTTGTTTCCATTATCAGTCATTATTTATTTTAAACGAAACACAACAGCCGGGTATAATTCATTAACAACGAGGAGAAATGCAGAATGAACAAGCGATTAAGCAGATTATTAATTTCCATTTTTACAATATTATTTTTAGCTGCCTGTGGAAATCAAGATCAGTCGGCAGATGGAGCAGGGGATAACAAGGAGCCGGCGGGAGATCCGGTGGAAGGGGGCACCTTGACGGTTGCATACCCTTCTGAACCCGATACACTTGATTGGATGGCAACGGGAGCAACACCTACACGGGATATTGCCTGGCATATTTTTGAGCCGTTACTTGCCTTGGATAATGATTATCAGGTACAGCCAATGATTGCAGAGGATTTTACAGTCAGCGATGATGAGACGCTTTATACAATCACATTAAGAGATGATGTGAATTTTCATGATGGTTCTACTGTGACAGTAGAAGATGTAATTGCATCTTTAGACAGATGGAGAACGATTTCATCGGTTGGCAGAGAGTCTGATAGATTCATTAAATCTGTTACAGCGATAGACGACAAAACAATTGAAATTCAATTGTCAGAAGTATATAACGCATTTTTATCTGATATGGCAGCGCCAAAAAATGCATTGATGATTATTCCTGCTGAAATTGCTGAAGAGGCGGGAGAACAGCCATTAACACCGGAGCAATTGATAGGAACAGGACCTTATCAATTTGATAACTGGGATCGTGGAAGTGAAATTGTTTTAACTAAATTTGAAGATTACACTGCGCGTGAAGAAGCCGATTTAGGCGGATTGACAGGAGAAAAAGTTGCTTACTTTGACCAGCTGGATTTTCAGATCGTGAAAGATCCGCAGGTCGCAATTAACGGTATTAAAACAGATTTATATGACTATGCTTTATCCATTCCCAATGATTTATATGAGGTTGTAGAAACAGATCCTACGATTGATCCGGTCAGCTATATCAATGGCTATTCTACGATTACACCGGATAAATCAGAGCCGCCATTTGATGATATTAAAGTGCGAGAAGCTTTACATCTTGCGTTAGATAAAGAAGCAATTGCAGAAGCTACCTATGGAAACAGTGATTTCTATTCCTTTGATGGAGCATTATTTGATCCGGAGCAGACACTGCTTTATTCCGAAGAAGGTACAGAGAATTATTTAAACCATGATCCGGAACAGGCTAAAGAACTGCTGGAGGAATCTGATTATAATGGAGAGTCACTTAAAATAATGCATTCTAATGATTCAGAGACCTATAAACGAATTTCACAGGTGATGAAGCAGCAGTTGGAGGAAGTTGGATTTACCATTGAACTCGTACCGTTGGAGTGGGCAACATATTTAGAGCAGTGGTCTGATCCGGCGAATTGGGATATGGTTGTTGTCGGCTGGTCAACCCGATTCTCTCCGAATGAACTGGGGATGCTGGTCAATGATACCAACAGCAGCGGCTGGTATGACAGTGAACGCTGGAGAGGCTTGATTGACGACTGGGCCGTAGCTTCGGACGATGAAGAAAGATTAGATATTTTATCAGAGATGAATCAAACGGTTTGGGAAGAGCTCCCATTTATTAAAGTGGCTAATGAAACAAGGCTTGATATTAAAGGAGAACAGGTTCAATTAAAGGAAACTTGGGTTGGGCCGAGATTCTGGGGAGCCTGGAAGGGTGAATAAATAAGAGGATAAAGAAGCCATGTCCATTCATTATGTTGATATGGCTTCTTTTTCTATTACGAATGTAAACGTATGCCGGCAGCATCCGCTTGTCAGAAGCCGATACGGTAAAACAGAAAATGAGGTGAATGGAGTTTGTTACAATATACAATTCGTCGGCTTATATCTATTATTCCAGTCATGCTGGTTGTAAGTATTATAGTGTTTATGATTGTCCATTTGACTCCGGGAAATCCGGCTTATCTGATTCTTGGGGAGGACAGCTCACAGGAGGCTGTCCAGCAGCTGGAGGAGCAGCTGGGATTAAATCAGCCAATTGTTGTCCAGTTTTTTGACTGGGTTATTAATGTGTTTAAAGGAGACTTGGGAGAATCGGTTTATTCCTCCGAGCCAGTTCTATCTATTATATTGGATCGGATCGGACCTACCTTCAGTGTGATGCTGATTTCGATGATTTTTACGTTAGTTATTGCTATACCAGTTGCGATTTTTGTTGTCTGGAAGCGGCAAACTGCTTTAGACCCGTTATTTATCTCAGCATCTCTACTAGGTGCATCTATTCCGGAATTCTGGTTTGCTATGTTATTGGTGTTGGGGCTGGGCGTCAGTATTCCGATTTTTCCAGTAGCGGGCTATATACCAATGGCAGAGGGGGTACTTCCATGGCTACACCATTTAATTCTCCCTTCATTCGTTCTGGCAACAGTAGAAATTGGTTTAATATCGAGAATGCTGCGTGACGGGATGTTAGAGGCTGTAAATCAGGATTATACGAAAACTGCTCGGGCAAAGGGGATAAAAGAAAGTGCTGTACTGATGAAGCATGTTTTTGCGAATGCTCTAATCCCGACAACTACCGTTATTGGCGTAACGATTGCCGGATTATTAGGAGGTACAGTTATTATTGAAACGATATTTACCATACCGGGAATTGGCCAGCTACTCATTGATTCGATTCACCGGAGAGATTACCCGGTAATTCAGGGCGTTGTTTTATTTATTGCTGTTATCTATGTTGTTATCAATTTACTGGTAGATTTGCTTTACGGTCTGCTTGATCCAAGAATTCGTTACGATTGAGACGGAAGTGCACCATAAAAGAAATGGTTTTATTTTATTGAAAAAAGGAGATATCCCTATGCTGAAGAAAAAAAGAAACATTGTTGCTCTTTCTGCTCTGGTGTTATTAACAATAGCAACGATAACAGCCAATATCTGGTTACCTGTTTCTCCTGGCTTTATAGATGCCGCGCAGCGTCTGCTTCCTCCATCAGGGACACACTGGTTTGGTACTGATCATTTTGGAAGAGATGTCTTTGCACTGACGGTGGTAGCAGCAAGAGTCTCTTTGACAGTCGGTTTTACAGTTGCTGTATTAGCAACCGTACTGGGAACAATTACAGGTTTGATAGCAGGCTATTATAAAAAAGCAGATTTCATTATTATGCGCATTATTGATGGTATGCTCGCCTTTCCTTCTTTACTTCTTGCATTGGCACTGGTGGCAGCGTTGGGGGGAAGTGTAACAAATATCATTATTGCTTTAACTTTTTCATTCTGGCCTGTAATGACACGTATTGTACGGTCAGCGGTTTTACAAATTAATTCCATTCAATATATTGAAGCAGCAAAAACGTCCGGGGTCAGTGATCCGGTTGTTATATCCAAATATGTTTTGCCGAATGTGCTGTCTCCGATAATTGTCCAGGGCACATTTATTTTTGCAAAAGCAATTCTTGCAGAAGCTGCACTAAGCTTTTTGGGAGTCGGAGTAGATCCATCAACGCCAACCTGGGGGAATATGCTTCAGGAATCACAAATTTATATTTCAATGGCACCGTGGATTTCTATTTTTCCAGGCCTGGCAATTGTGATTACGGTACTTTCTTTAAATATGCTTGGTGATGGATTACGTGATGCATTCGACCCGCATGCAAAGAAAAATAAAAAAAGAAAGCAGCGTTTCGTTAAAACGAAAATGGCATCATAAGAGAGGAGGCAGTATGCATGCTTGAGGTGAAAAATCTAAAAACCTACATTGATACGGGAAGTGGAACAGTAAAAGCGGTGGATAATGTATCTTTTCAGATTGAAGCAGGAGAGACCATCTGTATTGTAGGTGAATCAGGAAGCGGAAAAAGTGTATTAGCACATTCCATCATGCAGTTAAATCCTTCTCCTCCAGTCTTTCACCCGGAAGGAGAAATACTATTTGAAGGAAAAAATCTGCTTGATTTGAGTGAGAAAGAGCTACGCAGAATAAGAGGTAATGAAATTTCTATGATTTTTCAAGACCCTATGTCCAGTCTGAACCCTGTATTTAGAGTTGGAGACCAGCTGATTGAAGCAATCCGTTCTCATGAAAAGGTATCTAAAAAGAATGCCAAAAAGCGGGCTTTGGAGCTTTTAACAGATGTTGGCATCCCCGATCCGGAGCGGAGACTGTACGATTATCCGCATCAATTTTCCGGAGGGATGCGCCAGCGTGTTTTAATCGCGATTGCACTGGCAGGTCGTCCCAAAGTTTTAATTGCCGATGAACCAACCACAGCACTCGATGTGACCATACAGGCACAAATTCTGGAATTAATGCGTTCGATTCAGAAAAAATATGAAACAGCGATTATCTTAATCACTCATGATCTTGGAGTAGTAGCGCAAATTGCAGACAAAGTGCTTGTTATGTATTCAGGCAGAATTGTCGAGAAAGGAAGTGTCTCGGATATATTTTACCGCTCCACGATGCCCTATACCTGGTCTTTACTTCGATCCCTGCCGCGTATTGATGCAGATGCATCAAATCGGTTGATACCAATTCAAGGGCAGCCGAGTAATTTAATTGATCGTCCTAAAGGCTGTCATTTCGCGCCAAGATGTCCATTTGCTACAGAGGCATGTTTAGAGATTGATCCTGCGTTAACGAAACGTGGAGAAGGACATTGGGCAGCTTGTATATTATCTGAAGAGGAATTTTCTAATAAGAAACAAGAGCTTGAGGTATATGCTCAGAAGGGAGCTGTAAAATAATGTCTGAGCCATTACTGGAATTAAAAGATATAAAAATGTATTTTCCCATAAAAGAAAAAGTATTTAAAAAGCCTGTCAACCATGTAAAAGCAGTGAATGGAGTCAGTCTGACTGTCCGAAAAGGTGAAACCCTGGGGATTGTGGGTGAATCCGGCTGCGGTAAAAGTACATTGGCACGTACCATTGTCGGACTATTGGAGCCGACATCTGGTGATATTCTTTTTGAGGGAGAAAGCATTCTGGGCTACAACAAAAAGCAGATGCATGAGCTGCGCAGAGATATCCAAATGGTATATCAGGATCCGTACACCAGCCTGAATCCAAGAATGAAGGCTGGAGAAATTATTGCAGCACCGCTGAAAGCATTTAAAATGACAAGTAATTTAAATGAGCGGGTGTATGAATTATTAGACCTTGTCGGCTTAAAAAGAGAAGATGCGGATAAACTCCCGCATCAATTTTCTGGAGGACAGCGTCAGCGGATAGGTATAGCGAGAGCACTTGCTCTGAATCCAAAGCTGTTAATTCTGGATGAACCGGTAAGTGCATTGGATGTATCCGTGCAGGCACAGGTAATTAATCTTTTAGAAGATTTGCAGGAAGAGCTGGGGCTGACTTATGTATTTATTGCACATGATTTATCTGTAATTAAGCATATTGCTGATAAAGTGGCGGTAATGTATCTTGGGAAAGTCATGGAATTATCTGATAGTGACACATTGTATCATCATTCCAAGCATCCATATACAAATGCACTCCTGTCAGCAATCCCATTACCTGATCCTGAGAAGGAAAGACAGCGCCAGCGCATTATGCTGAAAGGAGAGCTGCCGTCTCCCGCTAATCCGCCATCCGGATGTATTTTTCATACGAGATGCCCGATTGCTCAAGCATTCTGTAAGCAGCATATTCCTGTTTTAGAAGAAAAGGATGGGAATAATCCTAATCATCAGGTTGCCTGCTTTTATCCGCAGGAAACCGAAGCGATTGTCAACAGTCAATAATTAAATTTAAGGAAGAAAGGAATATGTAGATGAGTCGACCAAAAATTTCTCAGATGGAAGCGTATATAATTGAAACGCTGCGCACGAATGGAATAACAAATGAAGAAATTATTCATGACGTAAAAGTAAAAGATGTATCGAAATGGAAGCAAATCCACGAAAAGTTTGATTTTGAACAGTTGATTACATTAGCTGAGAAGGACTTTGAATCCTTTGAAAAAGCAATTAATGAGGGGTATGCAGTTAAATTTGTTACAGTTGGCGGTCTGGAGAGATTATTGAGGCTGAAGTTTCAAAAAGAACCGGGGAAAGCCTATCAGAAGCTCGAAACAGGTGCTAAAGAACTTGATTTGGATGAGGTATCTCTCCAGGAGTTAAAACAGATGCTTTCAATTAATTGGAAGGTTGAAAAAGATACGCAAGGGGTATCGGTATTGTTGAAAGAGCAGAAGGATTTTAATTAATATTTGCCGGAGAAGCGCTATGGACCTGATTTTTGGGTTTGTAGCGTTTTTATATTGTTTGGAAAGATAGAATATCGTTTTCTTAATAACAGATAAATTAGCAAATAATGTGAAATTTTTAATTGTTTAAAATAATCATTGGCAGAAAGCGCTTTATATTTATAATACTTTTACGCAACAAATGATTTTATATGTAACATATATTACAAATATTGAATCGATTATATTTACTAAAAGAGGTGATGATCATTGGAATGGCAATAAAATTAGAAATGCTGCGATTCTTAGTATTATGATGGTTGCTGTTGCAGGAGTCGTGTTTGGGCGCAAAATCGTATCTTTAAAAATAAGAATTATGGCTCTTTGTCTGGAAAGCCAAAGAAACTGAAGATGAATGATAATAAATTGGTATCCACTTTATTATCAGTGTTTTCAGGCTTTATCGTATTAGTTCCATTTTTAGCATTAATTACTGTATTTCTGCAATCCATTGCCACGACACGGGGGAGAGATCCGTTGCCAAATGGATACACCTTAGCGCATTATCAAAATGTATTTTCAAATACGTTGTCCAATATACAAAATACACTAATACTTGGTTTAGGGGCACTTGTCATTGCAATTGTCGTAGGGGTGTTAATTTCATACTTTATTGTTCGGCATAAATCTTCCGGACTGGACTTTCTAAGCACCTTACCGTTAATCGTTCCAGGTATTGCTTTAGGTATTGCGTTATTGCAAACATTTAATGTTGCTCCGCTGCAATTAACTGGAACAGCGACGATCCTGATTATAGCCTATGCGATAAGAAGGCTGCCTTATATGGTAAGATCTACTGTCGGTACCATGAAGGCGATCAAAGAAGATATTGAAGAAGCGGCAGTTAATCTGGGAGCTTCCAGCTTAACAGCAGCGTTAACAGTAATTGGCCCATTAATGCTTCCGGGAATAGCTGCCGGGTCGATACTTGTATTTGTAACAGTTATTAAGGAGACAAGTGTTACCATACTTTTGGCACCTCCAAGCTGGGCACCATTAAGTTTAGCGATCTTCCAGGATATTTTAAGAACGCAGTATTATACCGCTGCAGCAATGTCAATTATTTTAGTGGCTTTAGTTTTAATATTACAAGGTATTGCTAAATTCATTTCAAAAAAAGAAACCTATTAAAAGAGCCTGCTGCATAAATGTTTGTGCAGCAGGTTCTTTAGTAAGTTCATTAGTCTTCCATTCAAGTGCCGCTCATCTGCTCACCCAGTACATATGTATCCTGTTGTATATAGACAGACTGCGAAACACCTTTTGCAGATACGATATAGCAAAAATAATGCATTTCTCCTCCATAAACGGTAATTCACTTTAGGTTAAAAAACGCTTATTAATAGAGTTCTTTTAGTAGATAGTGACAGATGATTTTCAAAACCAAGAATTTTTAGTTGACAATCAAAATGTAACATCATATAATGAAAGCGTATTCTCACATATGATATGAATTGTAACATATGTTACAAAAATTAATCATAAGTGATTATTTATAACGTATGTTACATATTAATTTTTTATAAATGTAATGTATGCACTTTGGAAAATCATAAGGAGGAGTTATCATGTCAATTTATCAAGAGCTTCAAATAAGACAAAAAGAAAATAATCCAATTAAAGTAGGTGTTATTGGTGCGGGTCAAATGGGATTTGGTCTGATTTCACAAATATCCCGAATTCCTGGAATGGTCGTTGGCGGTGTATCGGATGTTGATAAAGGAAGAGCGCAAAAAGCTGTTGATTTTTATCAATCTCAAGAAAATTTAAAGATTAGTACATTAGTATCTACTGATTATCGTGAAGTTATCCAATCCTCCAATGTAGAGGTGGTCGTTGATGCAACGGGAGTACCTGAAGTTGGAGCAAATATTTCTTTAGAAGCATTAAACTCAAGGAAACATCTGGTTTTATTGAATGTAGAAGTAGATATAACGATCGGTTCCTATATGAATTCATTATTCCAATCTGCCGGTCTTGTTTATTCTGGTTCTGCTGGAGACGAGCCCGCGGCAATTGTGGAATTATATGAATTTGCTAAGACAATGGGAATGGAAGTTGTTGTTGCAGGTAAAGGTAAAAATAATCCATTTCAACCGACAGCTAATCCTGATACAGCAGCTGCTGAAGCAAAATCTAAAAATATGAGTGCACATATGCTTGCTGCGTTTCAGGATGGAACAAAAACAATGGCGGAAATGAACTTATTAAGTAATGCAATTGGTTTGGTTCCCGATAAGGTTGGCATGCATGGTGTTGATGCCAATTTGGATAATGTAGCTAAAAAACTGGATTTAAAAGAGAATGGCGGCGTTTTAGATAGTTTAGGAATAGTTGATTATGTAAATGGTTTAGCGCCGGGAGTTTTCGTTATTGTAAAAAGTGATTTGGAGCCTGTTGATGAAGAGTTGCGTTATTTGTTGAAAGTAGATAAAAGCCATGGTAACCATTATACCTTATATCGTCCGTATCATTTAGCGAGTTTAGAAACGCCGGTTACGATTGCGAAGGCAGTTTTACAGCATGACACTTCCATTCATCCATTGGGAGCACCTATCTCAGAAACGGTGACAGTAGCTAAAAGAGATATTAAGGCAGGAGAAAAATTAGATGGGATCGGTGGTTATTCTGTGCGAGGTGTCTTGGAAACACATCAGGATATGGAAGCAAATGGACATATTCCAATTGGTCTAATTAGTGGAAATGTAACCGCTAAAAAAGATATTAAAGAAGGTCAATTCTTAACATTGGATGACATTGAACTTGATCCTTCCACGACAGTTTGGAAATTAAGAGCATTACAGGATCATATGTTTTCCGGTAAATAACTTTGTTAATATATAGAATCTGCCGGGAAATGTCAAGGGTATGAACTATAAAGGTATCGTATTTAAGCCGTTTTACTTTAAAATAATTTTTCGGATAAGAGTATTCCATAACATGTATTTATTTAGACATATCTGATGTTTTTAAATCAAAAGCTGACAGATTTTCTGTTATCACACAATAGGAGGAAGATATTATGGTAAAAACGCATATTCTTGAAATTGGTGCGCTTGTACCGGAATTTGAAGAAGAAAACTTATTAGTACTTTTTAATGAAACAGTTCCGCCCGAGTTAAAGGATATTTCAGTCGTTCATCGTTTTGATGAAACACCTGATAATGCTTTAAAACCAGGTGGAGCATTAGTCATTGGAGATAAAGAATACAAAATTGAAAAGGTAGGGGATGAAGCTAATCCAAATTTAGAAAGCTTAGGTCACCTTTCCATTTATTTTAAAGACGACAAGAATGAAGAAATCTTACCAGGGGCAATTTTAGTAACACCAAGTGATTTTCCAGTTTTAACTGTGGGTGATGCTATTGTAATTAAATAAAATTCGTCATTTTTTAGGGGCAGTTTCTTCTGGATGGTTGTTAATCTTTTATGAGAGGATGGAAGTTATATGGATTTTATGATAACGGTTGCTGATGGCTTTATTGGAATGTTTGAAGCTGGCGCTGAAGTATTTATGGGGTATATGACAGGAATTATACCCTTATTAGTAACATTAATCACAGCTGTTAATGCATTAACAAAAATGATTGGAGAAGAAAGGATAAACCGATTTCTTCAAAAAATCACAAAATATGCTTTGTTGCGTTACACCCTTGTACCATTTATAGCTGTTTTCTTCTTTACAAATCCGATGTGTTATACAGTTGGACGATTTATGCCGGAAAAATATAAACCTGCATTCTATGATTCTGCGGTTTCATTCGTGCATCCGATTACTGGTCTGTTTCCGCATGCAAACTCTGCCGAATTATTTATCTGGTTAGGTGTTGCAACTGGGTATACAGCAGCAGGCGGCAGCCAGTCACATTTAGGTCTTATGTTCTTATTAACTGGTCTGCTTGTCATTTTAATGAGAGGCTTAGTGACAGAAAGAATCAGTGCCTATATGTTTAAAAAACAAGGATATGAGAATATCCTGGATGAAAAGTGATATAGGGAGGGAATCTTATGACGAATCATAAAACGGTTAGAATATCCAAGGGGAAATATGGCTGGGGCGGACCGCTTGAATTAACGCCGACGAAAGAAAAGAAATATGTCATCAGTGTTACTGGCGGAGGCATTCATCCGGTAGCAGAAAGGATTGCGAAGCTTTCTGGAGCAGAGGTTGTTGATGCATTTAAAAATCCGGTGGATAAGGATGAAACCTTAGTTGCGGTTATTGATTGCGGCGGAACGGCACGTTGTGGAACGTATCCGAGATTAAGAATACCTACCGTTAATATCAAAACAATGAGCCCGTCTGGTCCGCTTGCGAAATTTATGACAGAAGATATATTCGTTTCAGGTACAACTGTCAATGATATTGAATCTGTTGACGGAGAAACAGCTGCTGAAGTAACGAAAAGTGATGAAACAGCTGAACGGAAAGAAGCAGAGACGGAACAGAGCGAAGAAACGGTTGTCACGGCATCTGAACAAACGGAAAACAGCAGTGCAAATAATGGCAATGGGAAAAAGAAAGGTATCATGGGTCTTATAGATACGGTTGCTAAAGTTGCGGGAAATTTTATAAATATTCTGTACCAGGCAGGCCGTGATACCATTGATACGATTATTAAAAATATCATCCCATTTATGGCGTTTGTTGCCGCGTTAATCGGAATCATTAACTACACTGGTATCGGAGAAATATTAGCAAATGTATTCGTACCGCTGGCAAATAATATTGGCGGGCTGCTTATTTTGGGTGTTATTACAGCGCTCCCATTTCTTTCTCCGCTGCTTGCACCAGGTGCTGTTATAGGTGCCATTATTGGTACATTAGTTGGGAATGAAATTGCGAACGGTAACATTAATATGAGTATTGCACTGCCGGCATTATTTGCAATTAACGCACAAGTTGGAACAGACTTTATTCCGGTTGGTTTGACTTTAGGAGAGGCAAAGCCTGAAACAATCAGTGTCGGAGCACCGGCTATTCTTTTTTCCAGAGTAATCACAGGGCCATTAGCAGTTGTCATTGCCTATTTTATGTCGTTTTTATTGTAAAAAGCTTGAGTGAGGAGGAAGCGAGATGTTACCAGATTCATTTCGTTTTGGGGTTCTTGAAAAAAAGGGAAATATGGAAGTGCGGGAAGAAAAGCTACCTCATTTAAAAGAAGATGAAGTACTGATTAAGCAGGAAGCATGTAATATCTGTACAACTGATTACCAACAATGGCAAGGGAAACGCGAGCATCAAGGTTATCCGATGGCAGGTGGCCATGAATGTTCGGGATTAATTGTTGCTAAAGGAGCAAAAGTAAGTAATTCTTTAAAAGTTAGAGATCGAGTCTGTGTTATATATGATTATTGCGGAGATTGTGATAGTTGTAAAAAAGGTGACATTACTTCTTGCAGAAATATTCAGCAATTTGGGAAAAATTACTCCGATCAATACTATGGTATTTTTGGATTTGCAAATTATTTTATAAGGAAATCTAAAAGTGTTGTAAAAGTCAGTGCCGATTTACCTGCTCCTGAAGCAAGCTTTGTGGAACCATTATCATCCGTATTAAAAGGAATACGTAAACTTCGTATACATTCAGGGTTTGATACAGTAGTTGTTATTGGTGGAGGTACAATGGGACTGCTGAATGCAGCAGTTTCACAAGCAATGGGTGCAAGAGTGATTGTATCAGAACGAAATCCAAAAAAGGTAGAGAAAATGAAACAAATGGACTTAGAATTAATTGATGCGAATATCACTGATCCGGTAGAGGAAGTAAAAAAGCGGACAAATGGTAATGGTGCAGATATTGTAATTGTCGCAGTCGGCACTTCTTCTGCAAATGATCAAGCTTTAAATATGATTAAAGATGATGGGGGAAAGATTCTTTTATTTGCAGCAGGCTATCCAGCCCCGGAATTAAATGTAGATTCTAACAGTATTCATTATAAACAGTGTGAGCTTATCGGCACGTATGGATCAAGTCTGGATGATTTTAATAATGCAGCTAAAATGCTAAGTGAGCGCCGGATAGATGTCAGTCCTTTAATCGAAGAAGAGGTTCCATTAACCAGAATTCAAGAAGCCTTTGAAAAAGCGGGTACTCGTGGAAATTATCGTGTATCTGTTTTGCTTCACTCCTAAGTATGCGGAAAATTACAATTGGAAGGTGAAAAAATGAAGTGTTTAGCAATTGCTGATTTATTTATTGATAAGCAAATGATGGTAGAAGGCCTTGCCAGTCTAAAAGAATTTGGGATAAATGTGACTGTGAGAGAATGGAAGCATAAGGATTTAGAAGAATTGCAAAATGATAATATTAAATTAGAGTATCAAGGTAGTGAAGCAATTGTACTTCCAGCAGAATTAACAGAAGGACTGGAAGAATTTGATATTATCATTACCCAATTTGCACCAATTGGTAAAACAGTTATTGACCAAAGTGAAAATTTGAAATTATTAGGAGTCCTTCGAGCAGGTATCGAAAATGTAAATCAAGCATACGCAGAAGCGAAAGGGATTACAGTTCTTAATACGCCTGGCCGAAGCATTACAAGTGTATCTGAGTTTACAGTTGGAATGATTCTGTCCGAAATTCGCAATATTGCTCGAGCTAACCATAAATTGAAAAATGGTAAATGGGAAAAATATTTTCCAAATGGTGTTCTGGCGCCGGAATTAAAGGAATCAACCATAGGTCTAATCGGTTACGGAGCCATAGGTCAACGTGTCGCAGAATTACTACGTCCTTTTGGCGGTAAAATTTTATTCTACGATGAGTATTATCAAGGCAGTACACTCGATAAGCAAGTTGATACACTGGATGAATTAGTGAAAGAAGCTGATATACTGTCGATGCACTACCGTTTGACGGAGCAAACAAGGAATATGATTAATAAAGAGCATTTTAATTTGATGAAGAGAAATGCGGTTTTGATTAATACTGCCCGCTCTGGATTAATTAATGAACAGGATTTGGCTGAAGCATTACATGATAGAAAAATTGCCGGTGCGGCAGTGGATGTGTTTAATGTAGAACCATTACCAAAAGACCATCCGTACAATAATTTAGATAATATTACGATTACACCGCATATTGCAGGCTCGACAGTCGGTAACTTTGCCAATTCACCAGTTATATTAAGCGAACGTATTATCGAGACGTTAAAGTTAAAGTGAAAGAATCATTACTCCATATAATGGATGGCTTACCTTTCACTCGCGGTTTTTTATTTGCACCATTTTTTATTAAAAATATATAAATCAAAATAGGAGGGGAAAGAAATGAATCCCTTACCATTTCTTATACTATTAATTGTTGTTCTTATGATTCAAGCATTTACAGGAATGATACATGTGAAATATTATCAGAACAAAATAAAAAAGCTTACCCAAAAATATAGTGAAGGTTATCTTGGGGTCGGGATGACAAAAAAGATGTTTCGGGTTGGGAAGGTAGCTATTGTTGTTACTAATAAGGAAGGAATTATTCAAGAATGTAATATTTTATCGGGGCTTACCGTTCTTTCAAGGTTTGCTAAATATAAAGAATATGTCGGAGAGAATATAAAACAGATTAATTGGAAAAAGAAGAAGCATAAATTAGTTGTTCAAGATGCAATTAAACGAGTTGAAGAACAAATGAAACGAAAAATAAGTGTAAGCTAAGCCTGTGCGAGTTAGAAGTTATTGGTATATCATTTATCAGAGAGCGATTTATCAAGGCAGTATTTTTTGACTCATTATTTTTCTTCATTGAATAAAATGATATAATAATATGTAAACAACTTTTAACAAGAACAGGGTGTCATAAAATGTCCTATTTAGACGATCGTAGATTATTGATTAAGATTGCGCATATGTACTATGAGGCAGGAGAAACACAATCAACTATTGCGCAAAAAATTGGAGTTAGCCGGTCATTAATATCGAAGTATTTATCCAAGTCCAAGGAATTAGGTATCGTTGAAATTATTATTCATGATGAAGATTACCATACGGTATCCAGTCTGGAAACAAAGCTGGAAACAAAGTATGGACTGCGTGAGGCAGTTTGTTTGCCTGATACAGATCAAGGCAATATGAAAGCACAGCTGGGAGCAGCAGCAAGTAAATATTTGCTAAGAATGATCAGGGATAATCAAGTTGTGGGAGTATCCGCAGGTACGACCTTGTATGAAGTTGCAACAGCGATGGCATCCAGTCAGTATTTTTCAAATGTATGCTTTGTTCCCATTGTTGGAGGAATGGGTAATGAACGGTTAGATATACATGCCAATCATATTGTTGCAAAGCTTGCAGAGGCATTAAAAGCAACCTATCATCTTTTACATGCTCCCGTTGTTGTTGATTCTAAAGAAACAAAAGAAATTATGTTAAAACAGTTGTCTATAAAGAACACTCTGGAAATGGGAAACAAGGCAGATATTGCCCTTGTAGGCATCGGCGGATCTCCAGAGCATTCAACGATGGTTAAATCTTATAAAGATTATGGTATTATAGATGATTTAAATGTGGAAGAAATCGCTGGAGATATTTGTTATAACTTTATCAATGATGAAGGAGAATTGGTAGAAAATGAATGGAATGAAAAGACAATCTCTACCAATATTAATAAGCTGAAAAAAATTCCATTAGTAATAGGCGTAGCGTCAGGAAAAGAAAAAGTAAGAGCTATCAAAGCTGCTCTGCGTGGAGAACTGGTTCATGTTTTAATAACGGATGAAATGACAGCAAAACAATTACTGGATGATTAATTTGTCGCTTAGCTGGAATCATTATGCTGGTTTAGATGATAAGCTGCTCATAGAGAAGCATGGTACTGCTAACCAGATTATTCAGAATCGGAATTCTATCAATTGATATTCTTGATTTATTCCATCAATCAAGAATAATAGAATTTATCTAATGTTTATCAATGATTTTTACATAATAATGCATTGTATGTTTCATAACTTAAAACATAGGGTTTTAAGTTATGAAATTCAATGTGATTTAAGAAATATTTCTTTAAAAGCCCCTGTTCGGGCTTTTTTTATGCTCAATATTGGTTGAATATATAGTATATGAACGGCAACAAACAGGAAAAGATTTTAATACTTCTTACATTAGTTCTTTTGTATAACGATTGTTTTTATGCAGATATAAAAGATATATTTAATGAATTATATATTCAAATAAGATAAGTGCTAATATTTGGTATGTAAATGTTTGTGGCTTCTATTGTATAATAAAGATACATCATCACAATCATGTACAATGATGTTACAAAAACTTTGTTTATAAATGTGTTAATAAAGAACAAATGATATGATACAGTATTAATAAGCAAAGGGGATTATTTTATGCAGCTAGATATAAGAAGCCGTCTTATTATGCAATCACTATTGAGAAATCCTTTTATTACAAGCAAAGAACTAGTGGAGCATCAACAAATAAGCAAGAGACAATTAACCTATTCATTATCTAAAATTAATGAATATTTAAAAATGAAAGGGTTTCCAAGAATAGTAAGAAGTAAAACAGGTCTTTTTATCATTCCTGATGAACTGTTTATCCAACAGCAGCATCAATCCAAAGCGGCAGAGAATCACCAGGATTTTTTCACGGAAGAACAAAGAATCTTAGTTATCATATTGATGACTTTAACTTCAGCTGAAGAACTATCCTTAATTCATTTTGCTTCATCGCTAAAGGTAAGTAAAAACACGATTTTGAATGATTTAAAGAAAGTAAAAGAATATGTACAACCTTTTGAAGTTGACTATATGTATAACCGGACAGACGGTTACTTAATAGCAGGTGATGAGTATGCTGTTCGCAAGCTGTTGATCTCCATCGTACGAGAATGCATGGAGATGAGTAACGGAGATCAATTTATAGAGCAATATGGACAAGTTAAGGAGGCGGATATTCAGGATATTGCAAATAGACTGGTGGAAATTGAAGACAGACTCCAGTTAAAGTTTACTGATGATAGAATGACAATCATGCCTTATATGATCGCCTCTATTTTAAGAAGGGTCAGGTTAGGGCATTCTATTGAGCATTTTCAACTGCGTTATGAAGAAATTGCGAATACGAAAGAGTACCTTGCTACAGAGGAGCTATTTTCAGATTATAAATATGTTTCAACAAATGAACGCTTGTATATAGCATTGCATTTGCTTTCAACTACATTGCATTCTTCAGAGTATGCAGATGAAAGTGTACTGCCGCAGATTAGAGAAGCGATTGAGTTATTTTTAATTGAGTTTGAGAGACAGGCATGTGTGATTCTGAAGGATAAGAAGCAGTTAATCAGTCAATTACTGTTACATGCAATGCCTGCTTATTATCGGATTAAATATCGTTTGAGTGAATTAAATCAAGTTGATGCATCGTTTACAAAGGATTTTAAGGAATTACATTATTTAGTGAAAAAGACACTTACTCCTTTTGCAAAGTTATTTGATCAGTCAATGCCTGAAAACGAAATTATTTATTTTAGTATTTTAATAGGCGGATGGTTATCTAAACAAGGTGATAACGTTGCTGAGAAAATCAAAGCGATTGTTGTCTGCCCGCATGGCACATCCATTTCCAAAATGCTGATGAATACTTTGAAACGAATATTTCCAGATTTCATCTTTCTGGGGGCTATGTCGTTGAGAGAGTTTCATGAATATAGGCATGATTACCATATCGTTTTTACCAATGTCCGTTTGCAAACAGCTAAACGTCAATATTTCATTAATAAGTTTCCAACAACTTCAGAATGGAAAAAGTTACAAAAACTTGTAGTTAATGATTTATACGGATACACACCGCAATCACCAGATCTGGACATTATCATGCAAATTGTTGCGGAAAGTTCAACTATCCAGGATAAAGCTAAGCTAAAAAGAGAATTAGCTGCTTACTTGCATGGTCCCAGCGAAATTTCTAAATTTCATTTAAATGTTACTAAGCGGAATTTAGTACAAATGATGGAAACAGGCCATGTTCAATTTGTAGATTGTGTTAAAGGTTGGAGGGAAGCAATTTATATTGCAGCACAACCGCTGATTAGGAATGAAATTATTAAACCGGAATATAGAGATGCCGTTATAAAGGATTATAATTATGAAAGCGATTACTTGTTTTTGGGAGATAAAACTATCATACCACATACAGATCCAGCGTATGGAGCTTTAAAAGTAGGGATGAGCTTTCTAATTGTAAAACAGGGAGTTAAATTTTCAAAAAATAAGAATGCAAATTTCATTGTACTGTTATCTGCTATTGATCGTGAACAGCATTTGCGGGCGTTATTGCAGTTAACGGATATAGCTCAAAATAATCAACAAATCAATCAAATTATAGCAACTGCTTCCCACCAGCAGATACAAGAGCTGATAGAGCAGTTTATCGAAAATGAAGAAGATGAATAAAGTGACGTTTATATCGTGATGGAGGAATGAAGGTTATGAATTTTGACAGTTTTTTTAGTGAAGAGCTTATCTTTTTTATTAATGCATCGTCTCAAGAAGATATATTTAAGCAAATGTTTCAACGTATGCACGAACTCGGGTATGTAAAAGAATCTTATTTAGAAGCATTAAGCGAACGAGAAAAAGTATATCCTACAGGTATCCAGACAGAGCGGATTGGGATAGCTATACCTCATACTGATTCTGTTCATGTAAATAAAGAATCCATTGGCGTGGCAGTGTTAGAAAAGCCTGTTTCTTTTACGCATATGGGGACAGAGAATCAAACAGTAGAAGCATCGATAATATTTATGCTGGCTATTCAAAAGCCGGAACAGCAATTAGGAGTGTTGCAAGTAATCACAGGCTTAATCCAGAATAACGATTTGCTGCAAAGTCTTCTTCTGGCTAATGATAAGGAAAAAATAATATCTATTATCCAGGAATATAGTAAAAAATTAAATGTGTAGACAAAAAATAGAAAAGGGTGATAGCAATGTTTCAATCGACAATTGATTTTATTTTAGATTTAGGTCCGTCAGTTATGCTGCCAATTATTATGACCATTTTTGGACTTCTTCTAAAACAGGGCTTTAACAAATCTTTTCGGGCAGGTATTACAATCGGTATTGGGTTTGTTGGTATTAACCTGGTGATTGGATTATTGACAACATCTTTAAGTCCGGCAACAGAAGCGATGGTAGAACGATTTAATTTAAATCTATCTATATTAGACGTGGGTTGGCCAGTGGGAGCGGCAATATCATTTGGAACTACATTAGCACCTGTCATGATACCAATAATCATTGTCTTTAACCTTATTCTTGTTGCTTTAAACTGGACAAAAACAATCAATGTTGACATTTGGAATTTTTGGCACTTAATTTTTTCTACCTCATTGGTGTATATAGCTACAAATAATGCATTTTTAGCTATTGCTATCGGGCTAATTGTGACGGGAATTACATTAAAACTGGCAGATTGGACAGCACCAGTGGTAGAACATCATTTTGGTTTGAAGGGTGTATCACTTGCGCATTCAGAAACAGTAAACTTCGCACCGATCACATATGCGCTTAATAAAGTACAAGATAAGATTCCAGGATTAAACAAATTACATGCTGATCCTGAAACATTACGAAAGCGCTTCGGTGTATTTGGAGAACCACTGGTTATGGGGCTGCTTCTTGGGCTGTTAATCGGAATCTTAGGTGAATACAATATACAAGGTATTTTAACATTGGGAATTCAAATGGCAGCAGTATTGATTTTGTTACCAAGAATGGTTGCTCTGTTAATGGAAGGACTTATCCCAATTTCAGAAGGAACAAGAGATTTTGTTACCAAGAGGTTCCCGGGTAAAGAAGTATACATTGGTTTAGATGCCGCAGTTGTTATTGGTAACCCTGCTAATATGGCGGTCGCTTTATTAATGGTACCGATTACACTGGTTTTAGCAGTTATATTACCATGGAATGAAATGCTTCCATTCGCTGATTTAGCAGTATTGCCTTTTACAGTGATTTGGGCAGTAGCAGCTTCCAGAGGAAATATTATTCGGGGCTTAATTAACGCCATTGTAACCGTGATGATCGTATTATTTATTGCCACGAATATTGCAGAATTAACTACCAAAATGGGAGATGCAGTCGGATTTGCAATGCCAGAATCATCCAGTTTAATTTCTGGTATTGATGTAGGCTCACATATCCTTGTTTTCATTCTGTATAACTTATTAGATCCGACGAGTCCGTTATTTATTACTGCCGTTATCTTTGGCGTTATATATGCCTTGTTATGGTATTGGGTTCGCAATGATATTAAGAAAGAGTATGCAAAAGAGTTAAGTATTGATAAAAAAACATTAAAATAAGAAAAGGTGGCGTTTCATGATGAAAAGAATTTTAGTAGCATGTGGTACAGCGATTGCAACATCAACAGTGGTAGCGAAGAAGATTGAAGAGGTATTAGGAAACAAAGGTCATCAAGTGTATGTTGATCAATGCAAAGCAGCAGAAGCTCCTTCAAAAGCAGCAAGTTTTGACCTGATTGTTACAACTACACCAGTTAGCGGTGTTGGTGACGTACCTGTTGTTCAAACCGTTTCTTTTCTATCAGGAGTTGGAATGGATCAGGATATTCAAAAAATAATGGATATCCTGGGGTTAGAGTAAGCTGGAAAGCCTGGCAATTTTAATAAATTGGCAGGCTTTCTATTAAAAAGTCAAGGAAGGTGTTAAAGATGAAGCATTATCAATATACAACTGTGAAATTTTTAACAACGGTATTATTACCTGTCATTATCATGATTGGGCTGCTGCTATGGGGAACAGTCTTATTTCTTTCAGGGGAACAAATGACATTTGCGCAGGTTTTGATATATGGAAGCAGCATTCTATTATTTTTTAGCATTGCAGGTATTCATACGCCCAGCTGGATTAAATTAGATGATGAAAAAATAATTGTACATGCTTTTTTTGTTACACATACGTTTTACTGGAGGGACTTATCTTTTGTTCAATTACGAGTATATAAACAAACCGGTAAACTATATATCAGGCTTGGAACAAATAAAATCATAAAGGGACGTTATTGGATACACAGCGATATCAAAGGTTTTGATGAATTATTTGAACAATTAAAATCTAAAAGCTTTGTAGAGAAAAAAATTTCTAGCGTGGAGAGGTGACGCCGAATGCAGAAGAGTGTTTATTTCGATAAAAACCACTTTGAGATGCAGCCGATCGGTAATCTGAATATCGATAATGATGAAGTGTTAATCAGGATGAAGGTGTGTGGGCTTTGTGGTACAGATATTCATAAAGCGGTGGATAAGACAGTACAAGCCCCGATTACATTAGGTCATGAAATAGCAGGAGAAGTGATAGAAGCAGGTGCTGATGTAACGGAATTTAAAGTGGGGGATCGAGTATTTGTCGCACACCACGTCCCTTGTTTTACATGTACTTATTGTAAAAGGGGACATTATTCGTTATGTCCTCAATTTAAAATGACAAATGTAGACCCTGGGGGCTTTTCAGAATATATTCGTGTGCCTGCTTTACATGTTAAGCATACCATGGGTAAATTGCCTGATGGTATAAGTGATGAGGAAGGAGCTATGGTCGAACCACTAGCTTGCTGTTTACACGGGTTTGAACAAATTGCTATAAATCCAGGTGATAAGGTGTTAATTCTTGGGGCAGGGCAAATCGGCTGTTTACAAGTACAGTTAGCTAACCATTTTTTAGCTGGACAAGTAATCGTCAGTGATGTGAATCCTTATCGATTAAAGAAGGCGAAAGAGGTTGGTGCAACACATGTTATCAAAGCAGATGAAGAAGCAGTACGAGAAAGAGTCAATCATTTAACAGAGGGGCATGGTGCAGATATTGTTATTATTTCAGCTGGAGTCAGCTTTTTATTAGAGCAGGCACTGCATTGCGTGGCACGAGGAGGAACGGTCCTAGTATTTGCTCCTTTTGAGAAGACAGACATTCCAATCCCTGCTTATCGCTTTTTTGAGGATGAAATCTCTATTGTAGGAGCATATTCTTCCACACCTTATAATTATATCCCGGCATTAGAGCTTTTGAAAAAAGGTATTATTGATGTCGATAAGATGGTAACACACCGATTCCCGTTATCTGAGCTGAATGAAGCAATAACACTGGCACATGATACAACGAAAGAGGTTTTAAAAGTGTTAATAGTTCCTGACGAAAGCAGGTGATTGCATGAATATTTTATTATTTGATTCGTCTCATCAAATTTCTGGCGTGCTGACAGAATACTTCCCATCAGTGTATGCGCTTCACTTTACTGATAAATTAAATGGGAAAGGCTGCCTGTCCCAATATGTCAGCGGTCAAGACCCAGAGCAATTAATCACTTTTGATTTATTAGACGATGGGGCCTCCTCTATTGAGTCTTGGTTAAATGAACACCATATGACATTTGATGCAGTAATTAACAACTTAGAACAATGGAGCGGCAGGACACTAACAGAAACATCGGTCGAACAATGGCAGGAATCCCTTTTTATCAATCTTCATCTTCCTTTTTTATTAGTGAAAGCATTCATTCCATATGTTTCTGATAAAGGACAGCTTATTCATATATCCTCTACTGCAGCAGTGAGCGGGGAAACAGGAGATGTAAGCTACGCCAGTCATAAAAGCGGTTTGGAAGCTTTCAGTAAAGGTTTGTCCAGAGAGCTTTCCAAGCGGAAAATTCGTTCCAACGTGATTAGTATATCTCCTGCGTGCTGGGAGAAGCCGGATGGAGTCAGACAAATAGCTCAGCTGTTAAACCAGACTTGTCATGAGCCGATTCGCTTTTTAAATGGTCAGGTTATTACTTTGGATAATGGAGAAACATTATCATAAATAAAGAAGGAGGGGATGTGATGACACGGGCATCGGTCGTTTTGATTATTGGTGGAGCAGCCGGCATCGGGAAAGCGGTAGCGGAAAGCCGCCTGAAAAAGAATGATAAGGTAATCTTTACGGACATAAATGCAGAAGTGGGCAATCAGTTAATGAAAGAATGGAGAAGCCAGGACTACGAAGCGACTTTTTTACGACAAAATGTTACCTCCTGGCAGGACACAGAAGCGGTAGTAGCAAAAACAGTAGCATTATATGGAAGAATTGATGTGCTGATTATTTCAGCGGGGGTTACATCACAAAAAAGATTGGAAGATATCTCAGAGAAGGAATGGCGTTTTACACTGGATGTCAATCTCACAGGGTTATTCTATAACCTGAAAGCAGCTATTCCTGAAATGGTAAAGCATTATGGAGGAGATATAGTCATTGTTGGTTCCGGCTCTGCTATAACCGGGTCAGGAGGTGGTATCCATTATGCTGTTTCTAAAGGAGGTGCATTTGGTTTAATGCGGGCAATTGCTAATGAATACAGTGATCAAGGTATTCATATCAATCTTGTGGCGCCACGAGTAATCGAAACGGAAATGCTGGATGTGCTTTACCCGACCATGGAAGCAAAGGGAGCACTTCGTCAAAAAATACCTGTTAGAACATTTGGAACATTAGCAGATACGACAAGTGCTATCAATTTTTTGGCAAGTGAGGATTCACGGTATATACAGGCGCAGATTTTATTACTGGATGGCGGAAGAACCTATTTAACGTAAATAAAGGAGAGATTAAGTTGGCGAAAGTTTTAGTTGCAACAGGAACCTCACAAAATAAAATGAACAAAGTAGTAGAATTATTAAAGTCTGGTTTAGCTGATAGAAACATGGAAGCTGAAATTGTAGCAGAAAATATTTATGAAACGAATGTGGAGGATATAAATCCAGATGTTATTGTTCTTGTCGGTGTCAATAAGCTGGATACTGAAATTCCTACGATTGATGGTGTTCCGTTTATAACGGGAATAGGGATAGATCATGTAATAAACGAAGTATTGAAATATATTTCCTAGCTAAAAAGACTCTTTGGATAGACCGGACTGGCTGCCAAAGAGTTTTTTAGCAGGCATTTGTTTCATCGATAGGAGATTAGGAGATTACTCACTCGCATATAATAATTCTGTTGCTATTTGCTCATCGAGAACCAATACATTAATATAATTGCCTTTTAAAGCTGCTGATACGCTCTCTGCCTTATGAGCTCCTGAAACAACGCCGATTACTTTTTGGATATGGCGCAATTGTTCAAGCGATATTCCGATTACTTTTTTATTAAATGAACTATCGACCTGTTTACCGTTTAAATCAAAGAAGCGGAAACCCATATCACCAACTACCCCAAATTGCCGAAGCTGTTCTAAATCATTTTGATTAAGATAGCCAATCTCTTCCAGAGTTGATTGTACGTATGGATTAGCTAAGCCGACTAATGCAATATCAACAGTTGCCGCTTCCTGGAGAACTTCATTAATATCATCCATCTTCATTAAGCGCTCACGCAATTCGCTGGTTTCCGTCATAGCTGGTGCATAGAGGTAAGAGCATGTACCGCCTACCCTTTTAGCGAGTTCATATGCTAATTGGTTAGAGTGGATCTCTACTTTCTCACGTCCCATGCCGCCTTCTAATGGGAAGATGGTGATGTTTTTTTTCATTTCATAGGGATATTCCTGGACTAATGCTTCTAGAGTTGTTCCCCATGATATCCCGATTTTATTTGCTTTTTTGATATTTTTCGATAGATAATAAGCTCCTGCCTGTGCAACAGATAACTTGACTACATCTGGTGTTTGCCCGGAAATAGGGACAACAATAGCATCTTCTAACCCAAAGCGTTCCTCTAATTTTTTTTCTAAATTTACTGTATGAACCGTTTCATCTTTAATAAAAATCTCAATAATTTTATGCTCGCGTGCTTTTTGTAATGATTTTGATATGACTGGTCGTGAAACACCAAGTTTCTTGGCAATCTGTTCCTGCGTCCAGCCATCATTATAATAAAGGTTGGCGATTTTTACCAATGAACGTCTTTCTTCCCAGCTAAGCATATACTCACATCCATTCAAATTAGCATTCCTATTACAATTGATATAAGAGAAATTCTTTAATGTAAAGTTTACTATAAATTAAAAAATAATCAATAAATTCGAGATTTATCAGAGAATTATCTTGACCTTTCACCAAAAAAAACATACACTATTTACAAAGGTAACTATATAGAACATATGTAAGTAGGAGGCGAAAAAATGAATCATTTAAAGGTTCCAGAGAAAATAACAGAAAATAAGCTAGTAGAACTCTACAAACAAATGTGGTTAATCCGCTATTTTGAGGAAAAAGTAGACCAATTTTTTGCAAAAGGGAAAATCCATGGAACAACACACTTAGCTGTAGGACAGGAAGCAAGCGCTGCCGGTGTATGCGCTTTATTAGACAAGGAAGATAAAATTACCAGTACGCATCGCGGGCATGGTCATTGTATCGCCAAAGGAGCAACACCAGATAAGATGATGGCTGAGCTCTTTGGAAGAACGACAGGCTATTGTAAAGGAAAAGGCGGTTCCATGCATATTGCCGATGTAGAAATGGGAAATCTTGGTGCTAACGGCATCGTTGGCGGCGGTATTCCATTAGCAGTCGGCTCTGCCTTAACTGCATCGATGAAAAAGTTAAATTATGTAACCGTATGCTTTTTTGGAGATGGCGCTACTAATGAAGGAAGCTTTCATGAAGCAGTAAACCTTGCAGCTGTTTGGAATTTACCTGTTATTTTTGTTTGTGAAAATAATCAATATGGAATGTCAGGTTCTGTGAAAGAGATGGTTAAGGTGGAGGATATTGCAACAAGAGCAAAAGCCTACGGTATTCCAGGAGTCGTTGCCGATGGAAATGACATTATTGAGATGATCAATGTCACAGACGAAGCCATTGCACGTGCTAAAAACGGTGAAGGTCCAACATTGATTGAAGCAAAAACATATCGCTGGAAGGGTCATTCGAAAAGCGATGCCAAAAAGTATCGTACCCGTGATGAGGAAAATGAATGGAGAGAAAAAGATCCGATTAAACGGTTAAAGGAACTTTTAATTAGTGAATCCATTTTTACAGAAGAAAAGGCAGAAGCACTGCGGAAAGAAGCATTAAAGGAAATTGAGGATGCAGTGGCGTTTGCCGAAGAAGGTCCAATGCCAACAAAAGATGACTTATTAACAGATGTATTCGCTTAAAGAGAATGTTCAAAAAGGAGGAAAGAAATAATGAGAGAGATAACGTATTTAGAAGCTGTTCGGGAAGCAATGAGTCAGGAGATGCGTGCAAATGAAGATGTTTTTATTCTTGGTGAAGATATAGGTGTATACGGTGGTGCTTTTGGAGTCACCCGTGGAATGATCGAAGAATTTGGACCTGAACGGATACGTAATACACCGATTAGTGAATCAGGTATTGCCGGTGCAGCAGTTGGTGCAGCATTGACTGGAATGCGCCCAATTTTAGAGCTGCAATTCTCTGATTTTATTACCATTGCAATGGATCAAATGGTGAATCAGGCGGCAAAGATTCGTTATATGTATGGTGGAAAAGGGAAGGTTCCGATGGTTTTGCGTACGCCAAGCGGATCAGGTACGGGGGCTGCTGCACAGCATTCACAGAGCTTAGAAGCCTGGGTAGCTCATATTCCGGGGTTAAAAGTAGTCCAGCCTTCCACAGCGCATGATGTAAAAGGGCTGTTAAAAGCAGCGATGGATGATGATAATCCGGTTATTTTCTATGAGCATAAATTGCTCTATAAAACAAAAGGCGATGTACCAGAAGAACAATACAGCATCCCGTTAGGAAAAGCAGATGTAAAACGGGAAGGAACGGATGTAACGATTGTAGCTACAGCTATTATGGTCCATCGTGCTTTAGAGGCGGCAGAGGAGCTGGAGAAGGAAGGAATCAGTGTAGAAGTTGTCGACCCACGTACATTAGTTCCATTAGATACAGAAACCATTATTCAATCTGTATCTAAAACATCCCGTTTAGTCGTTGTCCATGAAGCCGTAAAAAGAGGCGGTTATGGAGCAGAGATTGCAAGTATGATTGCAGAGAGTGAAGCATTTGATTACTTAGATGCACCAATTAAACGATTGGGCGGTGCGTCCTCACCAATTCCATATAATCCGGAATTAGAAAAAATGCATGTTCCACAGGTTCCAGATATTATTCAGGCAGTTAAAGAAACATTAAATAAAGCATAGAAAGGAGGATTTCAGGTGGCGAAAGAAATATTTATGCCCAAGTTAAGCAGTACGATGGAAGTAGGAACTCTGCTTCAATGGTTTAAAGAAGAGGGAGATTCTGTGGAAATGGGAGAACCCCTATTCGAGATTATGACGGATAAAATTAATATCGAAGTAGAGTCCTATGAAGAAGGGGTATTGTTAAAGAAATATTTTAACGTGGATGACGAGGTCGAAGTGAATGCCTGTATCGGTTATATTGGCGAAGCAGGTGAAAAAGTTCCTGATACACCGCCGGCAGCTTCTGGAGAATCGGACGCAGAAGAAGCCCGGGAAGAGGTATCTGTTGAGGAGAATGGGGAAGCAGCAAGTGCTCATTCTGATCCGGCAGAAAATAAAGGTGGAAAAGTTAGAGCAACGCCGGCAGCCCGTCGTGTTTCCCGGGAAAATGATATTTCCTTATCAACAGTTCCCGGATCTGGTCCAAACGGCAGAGTACATCAGCAGGATGTTGAGACAGCAATTGCGAAGGGTGCGATAGCAGTAACTCCGCTGGCGGAGAAAATAGCAGCTGATCATGGGGTAGATTTGAAGCAGGTAATTGGAACGGGAGCCCGCGGGAAAATTGAAAAGCAGGATGTGCTTGCTTACCTTGAATCTGCTAAGGGAACCGTATCAGAAGCACATGCACCTCAAGCAGAACGTATCAAGCTGAAAGGGCTTAGAAAAGCGGTTGCTGATAAGATGGTGGAAAGTGTGCAAACTATTCCGCATGTAACATTGACAAGTGATGTCGATATGACAAATGTTATGGATCTGCGTAAATCATTGCTGCCTGTCATCGAAAAAGATACAGGATACCGTTTATCCTTTACAGAGGTCATTATGAAAGCAGCTGCCAACGCACTGGCCAAGCATCCCAAATTAAATGCTTCTTTAATCGGTGATGAAATTGTAATGAACAAGGAAGTAAATATTGGACTTGCTGTTGCAGTAGAAAATGGCTTAATTGTGCCCTCTGTGAAAAATGTAAATCAGAAGGGTCTGGCTGAACTGACACAGGTTAGTAAAGAACTGGGCAGGAAGGCAAGAGAAAATAAATTGAAGCCGGATGAGATGCGGGGAAGTACCTTTACAATCAGTAATTTGGGAATGTATGCGATTGATGCCTTTACACCAATTATAAACGGACCTGAAACAGCGATTTTGGGTGTCGGAAGAATCATCGAAAAACCTGTTGTCGTAGATGGACAACTGGTAGCACGTCCGATGATGGTGCTTAGCTTGTCCTTTGACCATCGGGCTATTGATGGTGCACCGGCTGCAGCATTTTTAACGGATTTGAAGGCAAATCTAGAGAATCCTTATAGTTTATTAGTTTAAGGGGCTGAGTAAATGACAAAATTTGATGTAGCGATAATTGGCGGAGGTCCCGGAGGATATGTTGCAGCAATCCGTGCTGCAAAGCTGGGTCTATCTGTAGCATTGGTGGAAGGCAGGGATTTGGGAGGAACCTGTTTAAACCGTGGTTGTATTCCTTCTAAAACCTTATTAAAAAATGCGGAAGTTATCAATCAAGTGAAAGAAGCGAAGCAATTTGGTGTTCAAATTGACTATTACTCTATTGATATAAACACTATGATTAAAAGAAAGAATCAGGTTATCGGGCAGCTTCGTAACGGGATTAACAGCTTATTAAAAGCGAATAAAATAAAAGTATATAACGGTTATGGTACAGTCGCTGCCCAAAAGAGAATCTCTGTTGATTTGGGAGAAAAGACAGAAAATCTGGAGGCGGAATCGATTATTCTTGCAAATGGATCGAAACCGTTCGTTCCCAGCCTTCCTGGACTTTCTGAGATTCCTTATGATACCAGTGACACGATTTTTGATATCGAAGAAGTGCCTGATCATTTAGTTATTGTCGGTGGCGGCGTCATCGGATTAGAAATTGCCTGTATTTTTCAAAGCTTAGGAACAAAAGTCGAAATTATTGAAATGGCGGATCGGATTATTCCTGCCGAAGACAAGGATGCAGCTGATTTTCTTGCAAAAGAGCTGCAAAGAAAAGGGATTCTGATGCATACGAATGCCAAAGTGCTTGCTTTTAAAAAGGGTCAGAAAACCATTGTCCAGTTAGAAAAGAACGGGCAGGAAATAAACCTGGAGACGGACAAGGTGCTGGTTTCTGTCGGACGCGAGCCTAATTTAACAGGATTAGACGACCTTTCTGTTGATTATGACGGCAAGTTTATTAAAGTGGATAAACATATGCAGACGAATGTAAAAGGTATTTATGCAATTGGTGACTTAATTGGCGGTTATCAGCTTGCACATGCGGCAAGTGAGGAAGGTATCCGGGCAGTGAATCATATTTTGGGCGAAAAGCATCCAAAGGATTTTATTATGCCCCGTTGTATTTACACCTTCCCCGAGATTGCAAGTGTTGGTATGACCGAAGAGCAGGCTAAAGCAGAAGGGTATCAGGTGAAATCTCAAAAAGTAGATTTAGCTGCTAATGGAAAGGGAATTGCCTCAGCAGAAAATAGCGGATTTATGAAGATTATATCGGAAAAAAAATATGGAGAAATTCTTGGTGTCATCATGGCCGGTGCTCATGTTACAGAAATTATCAGCCAGGCAACCTCCTTTATGTACTTGGAAGGTACTGTAGAAGAACTGGAGGATATGATTTTTCCGCATCCAACCTTATCAGAAGCAATGTTTGAAGCAGCTGCAAAATGGCTGGATAAAGGCATTCATTATTAAAAAGAAGAATCGGGACAGCATCCATGAAAATAAAAAACGTATGAGATCAATTTTAGAAGCTTCGATTTCATGCGTTTTTCATTCATTGACACAAAATCTATCAATTCCTACAGAGGTGATAAA
>NZ_VIYG01000014.1 GCF_009389585.1 Oceanobacillus sp. CFH 90083
TGCCAGGCACATTAAAAAAGAGTTAAGCAGATTCTGCTTAGCTCTTTTTTCTTGAATTAAGAAAGGAAAAGTATTGCCCCATCGAAACCTGTCAAAGTTATACACGCGCAATCTATGTTCAAAATTTGTTAGGTTGAAACACTTCTTATCTCAGCCTCATCATTTCATTGTTTTGACCATTGCCGCCAATTTATTGACTGTTTTCCAATTACGAATTGTAAATGGCACATTTAATTTCTGTAGTTGAATTGCTAGTTTAGCATTGCGGATACTAGCATGAAAAAGAAGATAGATTTCTTTGTTTTGAATATGATACTTTTCCTTTTCATTTTGAAATCCCTGTAAGTTTTCTAAATCTTTCTTGGAAGGAGAAGTAAGAAAACAAGCCACATAAAGGCTCTCTCCGATAGATGCTGCTTCCGCTTCCATGATCTCATTAGCAGAAAATGGACAATCTGTCGTTAACTGCTCCCATTCTTCTGCTGTTCTTAAAATCACAGGAATAGAAAGTCCATAATCTTGCATAATTTTATTCTGTATTTCCTCTTTTAATATCATTTCCTGCTTATCCGATTGGAATATGATATTTCCACTTTGAATATATGTTCGGACGTTTTCTAAACCGATTGATGCAAGTGACTCTCGTAATGCCGCCATTTTCATTTTGTTTTTGCCGCCTACATTAATACCTCGCAGCAGTGCAATATATGCGTGCATATGTCAACAACTCCTTGAATGTATTTAAAGAGATATTCTTTGTCCTATTGTACGTTTTCTGTTAAGGATCAATCATAGTAATCTAATTTCTCCTCTAAGCAGCTGGAGATAGGAAACACCCCATTTTTTTGATATAATTATAATAAGTTTACATTTTCGTTTCTACATATGCAAAGGAGGTGAGTAAGTGTGTTTCTGGAACTGTTTCATAATGCTTTTATAGACTCTTCCATCTTTTATATGTATTTTGGTGTTATCTTGATGACGATGGGTATTATGTACTTTGTTAAACTCCATCATAATCATCCGGTTGTATATAATTATGTTTTTGATGATAACCGTCAAGATATTAAAATCAATATCAGCCATCTGGAAAAGACGTTAATTATTAATGAACCTTTTATCATTTGGTTTATCATAACATGTAAGAGAATAGATGAAAAAGATGATAAAAATGACAATGTTTTCTCTTATTTTAACAAAGAGTTTAAAATAAGAGGAGGACAATTATGGAAAGAAATGGCTTACTCACAGCCTTTAAAAAATATCGACTTATCATTTTAGCGCTATTGCTTATCTTTGTACTTGCAGGATGTGGAGGTAATACCACACCTATTGACAGCTCATCTGCAGGGGTCTTTGACCATTATTTTGTATACCCTTTTTCTCTCTTGATAAAAAAGATAGCCTTTGTGTTTCAAGGCAACTACGGGATTGCTATTGTATTAATTACAATCATTATTCGATTTGTGTTAATGCCGTTCTTTATCAGGCAGGCAAAGAATAGTAAAGACTCGCAAAAGAAAATGGCAGTCATGAAGCCGGAGATGGATCAGATTCAAAAGAATTATAAAGGAAAGAGCAGTACAGAAGATCAGTTAAATATGCAGAGAGAGTTAAGTGAGCTTTATAAAAAGCATGATTTTAATCCTGTAAAAATGGCTGCAGGGTGTTTGCCGCTGCTTCTTCAAATGCCTATTCTCATCGGGTTTTATTATGCGATTATGCGAACTCCGGAAATAGCTGAACATTCTTTTCTATGGTTTAGTTTAGGTGAAACAGATATTTTATTCGTTGTTTTTGCTGCGCTTATTTACTATATCCAGGCAAGAGTAAGTCTTATCGGGCTGGAAGAAGCTCAGCGAAAGCAAATGGCAATAATGAGTTTCATATCTCCAGTTATGATTGCAGTTGTTTCCTTTAATGTTCCTGCAGCACTGCCTTTGTATTGGGCAGTTAGCGGACTGTTTATGATTGTACAGACACTTGTTATAAAGAAATATGTCCATTAATTGAAAAGCTTGCTAAATTAATAAATGATATAAACAGGGGACAGGGAGAGCCTGGTCTTGCATGAAAAATAGTGGTTTTCCATTTCATCAGTGGAAGACCATTATTTTATTTATGTTTAAAAAGTACAAAAAGGATAACTAATGATCTTAGGAGCAGATTGACTAATATATCTCCAATAAAATACTTATAAATAATACTCATTTGGGTTAACCTGACAGATAGACAAATAAAAATAAAAAAGTTTTAAAAAGGTATTGCATTATTCCTGAAAAGGAGATATAATAAACCTTGTCCTTAATTAATGGATAGAAAAAAATACTAATTATTCATATCGCGGGGTGGAGCAGTCTGGTAGCTCGTTGGGCTCATAACCCAAAGGTCGTAGGTTCAAATCCTGCCCCCGCAACCAAATAAGATCCAGATTCACCATTAAAGTACTGGATAGAGAGAATACATAATTTAGGTCCGGTAGTTCAGTTGGTTAGAATGCCTGCCTGTCACGCAGGAGGTCGCGGGTTCGAGTCCCGTCCGGACCGCCATGATTTTAAAAATAATAGTAGTCACCAGCACATGGTTTCCGATAAGAAACATGTGTTTTTTTAATGCCGTAAATGAGCACAGCTGCTTATGACTTTGAAAATAAATTAAACATATACCAATTATTTATATTAAATTTGATGACATAAATTTTTATTTTTTTCTTCGATTTGCTATGATAAGTAGTAGATTACAACAGGTCGTATTCATTTGCTCTAAAGCGACTGGAGCTTTAGAGCATGAAGATATTATTTCGTTGAAGATATTGCTTTTGATGAGATTGCGATTACTCGACTCACCAAAAGCATATATACAAGTTTTTAGATTTTCTCAATGTGAAATAAAGGAATCGGTGATAGCATGGATGAATTTTCATTTATTGACGCCATTAAACCAACAGCCTATAAACAGTCTGCATTAATTAAAGGAATTGGAGATGATGCAGCTGTTTTTCGCAGTACATCAGACATTGTGACAACAGTAGATACATTTGTTGAAAATATTCATTTTTCCTTAGAAACAATGGATCCTTTTCATATCGGATATCGTGTGCTGGCTGCAAATATTAGTGATTTAGCGGCCATGGGGGCAGAGCCTGCCTTTTATTTGGTTTCAATGTGTATTCCAAAAAAGTGGAAGCAGCATGCGTTAGAAGAAATTTACCGAGGGATGGATGAGCTTGCCTCGAAGTATCGAATGGATCTGATTGGCGGCGATACAGTGTCCAGTGATTGTCTCATGATTTCCATTACAGCTATTGGGTATGTACCAAAAGAGAGAGCAAGATATAGAAGTGATGCAAAGCCTGACGACATTGTCTTTACGACAGGGACTTTAGGAGATTCCCGGGCAGGGTTAGAGATACTGCTGCAGGGGAAGGAATATAAAGATAAGGATTATTTTATAAAACGCCACCGATTGCCGGAACCAAGAGTCGGATTCGTACTGGACTTAAGGGAAATAGACCGTATGGCGTTAAATGATATTAGTGATGGAATTTCAAATGAAGCGAATGAAATAGCAGAAGCTTCCGGCGTGGAGCTTACCATTATAGAAGAAAAAATTCCTGTTTCTGACAGCTTCCATCAGTTTTCTGAAGCGCAGCAGCACGAGTGGAAGCTGTCTGGCGGAGAAGACTTTGAGCTGTTAGGGACAGTGTCAGAGGTACATTGGCCAAGGATGCAGGAAGTGGCTTCTCTAGCGGGTACGTCAGTTCATCAGATTGGCTATGTCCGTAAGGCTGAAAAGCCCTGTGTTCTTATTCAATCAGATGGAGAGACGAAGCAGTTAACGAAAAGTGGATACACACATTTAAAGTAGGTGAATGCGTTGCAGAAGGTGTTAAAAACAGAAAAGGATACACAGGATTTTGCGGGCCGGCTGGCGCAAAAATTACAGCCGAATGATGTTTTGACCCTGGAAGGTCAATTAGGTGTCGGCAAGACGACATTTACAAAAGGTCTGGCAAAGGGGCTGGATATTAAAAGGAATATCAGCAGTCCGACTTTTACGATTGTAAAGGAATATCGCGGGCGTTTACCGCTATATCATATGGATGTGTATCGCTTGGAAAATGCAATGGAGGATATCGGCTTTGATGACTATTTCTTTGGTGGTGGCATCACCGTGATTGAATGGGCAAGTTTTATTGAAGATTTTCTCCCAAAGGAGCGGCTGGATATTACACTTCAGTATACTGGTAATGAAAATCAACGTGAAATAACACTTACTCCTTTCGGGGAGCATTTTAAACAGGTTGTCAAAGCATTGAGTTAGGAGTTTTTTTATGAAAATACTTGCGATGGATACTTCCAATCAAGTTTTAAGTGTGGCATTATTAGAGGATAAACAAATCATTGGTGAAATAACGACAAATATTACAAAAAACCATTCTGTACGTTTAATGCCGGCAGTAGAAAAGCTGATGAAGGATGTCAATGTTACACCTTCTGAATTAGATCGAATTGTCGTTGCAAAAGGACCCGGCTCTTATACTGGAGTGCGAATTGGTTTGGCTACAGCGAAAACAATGGCCTGGGCATTAAATATACCAGTTGTTGGTGTATCGAGCTTGGAGGCATTGGCTTATCAGGGAATGTTATTTGATGGAATCATCTGTCCATTTTTTGATGCCAGACGCGGTTTAGTTTATACAGGTGCCTATCAATGGAAAAATGAAAAGCTTGAAGCGGTGATGGAAGAAGAAAATATTTTAATGACAGAATGGCTGGCAAAGCTGAAGACATCAGGAGAAAAAGTGCTTTTCCTGAGCCAGGATATCGAGCTGTTTAAAGCATTGATTAAAGAACATTTACAGGATCAGGCTGTGATTGCTGATACATCATTCCAGCTGCCACGAGCGGTACATTTGGCTCTCTTAGGCAGAGAAAAAGAAGCCGGCTCTGTGCATGGACTTGTTCCGAATTATCTTCGCTTAGCAGAAGCAGAAGCAAATTGGCAAAAGCAGCAGAAGGAAAAAACAGACTCATGAGCGAGGTTATTATTCGTCCAATGAATCTGGAGGATATTTCAGGAGTATTAGAGGTAGAAGAGGCGTCTTTTGCAGGACCATGGGATGCGGAGATTTTTCATAAAGAGCTGTGTGAAAATAAACATGCTTATTATTTTGTGGCCTGCATAGAGGATAGGGTTATTGGCTATATTGGTTCGTGGATTGTCTTTGAAGATGGACAAATTACAAACTTTGCTGTTCATCCTGATTTGCGTGGACGCAAAATCGGCGAAATGCTATTTGGATATGCTGTAACATTTATGGCTGACAAAGGTGTAGAGCGGCTCTCTTTAGAGGTGCGTGTTTCCAACATCGTTGCGCAATCCTTATATAGGAAGTTTGGACTTGTCTCTGGCGGGATCCGAAAGCATTATTACACGGATAATTTTGAAGATGCTATTGTAATGTGGGTGAATTTAAAATGAAAAAAGATACAATGATATTAGGCATAGAAACAAGCTGTGATGAAACAGCTGCATCGATTGTCAAGAATGGACGCGAAATTCTTTCTAATGTGGTCGCTTCACAAATTGAAAGCCATAAACGCTTTGGCGGTGTGGTCCCTGAAATAGCTTCCAGACATCATGTGGAGCAAATGACAATGGTCTTGGAAGAAGCAGTCCATAAAGCAGAAGTAACCTGGGATGATATTGATGGGATTGCTGTCACAGAAGGACCGGGATTAGTAGGAGCACTTCTCGTTGGCGTCAATGCAGCGAAAGCTCTCGCCTTTGCCAAAAATAAGCCGCTTATTGGTGTACATCATATTGCCGGACATATCTATGCAAATCGCCTGGAAAATGAATTCGAATTTCCGCTATTAGCATTGATTGTTTCTGGAGGGCATACGGAGCTTGTGATGATGAAAGATCACTATGACTATGAGGTAATTGGTGAAACAAGGGATGACGCTGCTGGGGAAGCATATGATAAAGTAGCAAGAATGCTGAAGCTTCCTTATCCAGGAGGACCGGAAATTGACCGTTTAAGCGCAGAAGGAGAGGCAACAATTGACTTTCCACGTGCATGGCTGGAGGAAGGAAGCTATGATTTTAGCTTTAGCGGATTAAAATCAGCTGTTATCAATACACTTCATAACGCAGAACAGCGTGGGGAAGCACTGGCTCCTGCAGAGGTTGCAGCGAGCTTCCAGCAAAGTGTTATTGACGTATTGACGGAGAAAACATATCGGGCAGCACAAGCATATCAGGTGAAGCAGGTGATTGTGGCTGGCGGCGTTGCGGCCAATAAAGGCTTACGGACGAGCTTGAAAAATCGTTTTAGTAATGAAGATGTTGATTTGTATTTTCCCCCGATGCATTTATGCACAGATAATGCAGCGATGATTGCAGCGGCTGGAACAATTTTATATGAAAAAGAAAAATTTGCTGCACTTGATTTAAACGCAAATCCTTCTTTAATGTTAGAATAGGGGTAGTAACTGATAAAAGTTTGTAATTTGTTAGTAAGTTTTAGAGAAAATCAGTTATGTCGAAATTATCGTTTATGATTTGATGATGTGTGATTATTTCATGAAATTCAGGGGAACGACAGGAGAAATTTGGTGAGAATCCGATGAATAAAAAACAAAATTATTATTTTCAAACTGATTTAATCTTATTATTGCTTGCTTTTGCAATAATAAGTTTTTTGGCGGTATATAATGCGCAGCAGCTGGAGCAGTATAGCACAAACTTTCTGATACGGCAGATGTTCTTTTATGCCATTGGAGTCGGTATGATTGCAGCTGTTCAATTTCTGGATTTAGAGCAGTTGTATAAAACAAGTCTTTATATTTATATAGGTGGAATTGTACTGCTGGGAATTCTCCCTATCAGTCCAGATTTTATTGCAGCCCCTAGAAACGGTGCAAAAAGCTGGTATACCTTTATACCGGGATTGACACTGCAGCCTGCCGAGTTTGTCAAAATATCCACGATTCTTTTTTTGTCGGCAGTAATCAGCAGGCATAAGGAAAAATTTGAAGTAAGCACCTTAAAGACAGATATTCAGCTGCTCGGGAAACTGCTATTGTATACAGCAATCCCTGTATTTTTGATTATGCTGCAGCCGGACTTTGGAACAGCGATGGTGTATCTGTTTATTGCAGGAATGCTGATTATTTTATCCGGGATTAATTGGAAAATCATCTTTTCCTTGATTATTACCGGAGTTGCTGTTATAGCCAGTGCTTTATTTATTGTGATTGAGTTTCCGGGTTTTGCGGAAGAAACACTGGGGGTACAGGCTTATCAAATTGACCGTGTGATGACCTGGTTCGATCCATCGCAGCAATCGCCAGATGCCAATTTTCACTTTGAGCGCTCGCATATGGCACTTGGATCAGGACAGCTGTTTGGAAAAGGAATGGGAAGCATCGAGGTAAATTATCCAGAAGCGCATACCGATTTTATCTTTTCCGTCATAGGAGAAAGCTTCGGTTTTGTCGGCACTGCTTTTGTTGTTCTGCTCTATTTTATGCTTTTATATAAACTCGTAACGCTTGGATTAAATATTTATAAGCATTCGCCGTTTGGGGCTTACTTCTGTTTTGGATTTTTAAGCTTAATGCTTGTCCATATTTTTCAAAACATTGGTATGACAGTTGGAATTATGCCGGTTACCGGAATTCCTTTACTTTTAATTAGTTATGGAGGAAGCTCCATTATGTCAACGATGCTGGGCATGGCAGTGGTTTATAGAGTAGCGGTGGAAGAGACCATCCAGAATGACTATTTATTTAAATAAGATAGTATAAAAAAAGTGCGTGAGAAAAATATCTCCACGCACTTTTTTTAGCGATTATCCTGAAACTAGCCGATAAATTGATGCTCAACCACTTCTTCATCATGCACTGCAACAATCACCGATTCAATCTGATTGTCTTTTACAGACTGTATCGTAAATAACAGATGCTTATAGTGTACTGTATTTTTGTTACGATCAGACTGCTGTCCGATTAATTCGGATAAAAATCCGTCCAATGTCTGATGCGGTGTATTAATTGGAAAAGCAACTCCAAGTGTCCCTTCTAACATAAACAGACTTGCTGATCCACTGATCAGATAGCGATTACCCGAAAGCGGCAGAATGTCCTTTGACTCGGCTGTTATTGGTCTTTGTTCTTCTAACAAGTCCTTCGTTATGTCTCTAATAATATCTTCTAAGGTAATTAATCCATATGTTCCTCCAAATTCATCGAGAACAATGGCAATACTGTAATCTCTTTCTCTCATATCTTTAAAAACTGCATCAATTTCCTGGTTCATTCTGACGTAAGAAGCAGGACGAAGCAGGTTTTTTAAAGAAAAGAAAGCGGAAGATCCACCTGATTTTAAGCTGTGAAAGAAATCCTTCACATGTAATATTCCTGCAATTTGGTCAATATCTTCATCATAAACCGGAATTCTGGTGAATTCTGTCTCCTGAATGATAGAAAATACTTCATCAAGCGTTGCATCTATTTGCAGCACGGTTAAGTCTGTGCGGTGTGTTGCGATTTCGCCTACATCCTTGCCGCTGAATTCGATAATATTTTGAGTCTGATATGAATGTTCTTCTGCACTTATTAGTGTGTCTGTGAACAGATTAGGAAATAATCGGGATAATCCTTTTACAGTGAACCGTTGACGATGCTTTGCCAGCCATTTTGGCAAAAGGTACCCAAAACTAGTCCAAACACCAAATAATAGAAGACTGGACGCCAATATCATAATAAATTCATTTATTGTTTGTGAAAAAGGTAAAACAGCATCTGAGAAAATCTGACCGAGCTGGAGGGTAGCAGCCACAGTAAGCCATGTACTGCTGAAAAGACCGATAAATACGAGTGCAAAGGGAAGGAAATGAAGAAAGGAATTTGAACGTACTTCTACCCTGGGTGAACGGGATAAAATAGTTTCTTTGAGAGCAAAGTACACCATACTGGCAAGTAGGAAAAATAAAAAAGTAACGATGGGTATCGCCACGGGATAACAACCTCCATTTATCACATTAAATTATTATTTATGATTGTCCTGAGAAGAAATATAAGATATAAAAAGCAGGCAGAATGATTGCCTGCTTTCATTATACAACAATCTGAAAATTATATCAATTGCTCAGCTCTCTTCTAAAACAGCCCACTCATCCATAAGATGATCTAATTCCTCTTTTAAAACGGATAATGTATCGGTTAGTTCCATTGTTTTTTTATGGTCATCAAATACATCAGGCTTCGTCATGTCCAGTTCAATGGCTGCTATTTCTTCTTCTTTCTGTTCAATTAATGCTTCCAGCTCCTCAATCCGGCGCTTGCGTTTGCGCTCTTCCCGCTGGCGCTGTTTTTCTTCCTGAAAGCTGAGCTTTTTAGAGGAGACGGCAGGCTTTTCTGTTTGTTGCTGCTGTTTTTGCAGTTCTAACAGACGTCTCTCTTCTTCCTCTGCTTTTTTCTCTAAATAATAATCATAGTCACCAAGATACATGTTCACACCATCGGCTTGCATTTCGGCAACCTGGTCAGCAATTCGGTTAATAAAGTAGCGGTCATGCGAAACAAAAACAATTGTTCCTGGAAAATCAATTAATGCACTTTCTAATACTTCTTTGCTGTCAATATCCAAATGATTCGTCGGTTCATCGAGGATAAGCAAATTTGCCTTTTGCATTTTTAATTTTGCCAGAGCCAGTCTTGATTTTTCACCGCCGCTTAAGGCGGATACAGGTTTTAAAACATCTTCACCAGAAAATAGAAAATTTCCTAAAATAGTGCGAATATCCTTCTCATTAATCAGTGGATAATCATCCCAAAGCTCCTGAAGTACGGTTTTATTCGAATTTAGATTGGCCTGCTCCTGATCGTAGTAGCCGATCTGAACATTTGTCCCGAGTTGAATTTCGCCTTGATTCGGCTGATTCCTGCCAATAATATTTTTTAATAAGGTTGTTTTGCCGACACCATTGGGACCGACTAATGCGATGCGGTCACCGCGATTGGCATGCAGGGTAATATTTTTAAAAATCGGCTGATTCGTATCCGGATATTGATAGGATAAATCTTTTATTTTCAGTACATCATTTCCGCTCTGGCGGTTAACCTGGAAGGAAATAGATGCAGAAGATTCATCACCTGCAGGACGGTCGAGACGCTCGATTTTCTCCAGTTTTTTTCGTCTGCTCTGTGCCCGTTTGGTTGTAGAAGCACGCGCTAAATTGCGCTGAATAAAATCTTCCATTCGTTTGATTTCTGTCTGCTGTTTTTCAAATTCTTTTTTCTCCTGCTCATAGTCCAGTGCTTTTTGGGTTAAATAGTTACTATAAGTCCCATGGAACTTTTTTGAATGATGTCTGGAAATTTCATACACAATCGACACCGTTTTGTCTAAAAAGTAGCGGTCATGGGAAACGATAATGATAGCGCCCGGGTAGTTTACTAAATACCCTTCCAGCCATGTGAGTGTATCAATATCCAAGTGGTTTGTCGGCTCATCCAAAATAAGCAGCTGCGGTTTCTGCAGAAGAAGCTTTCCAAGAGCAAGTCTTGTTTTCTGTCCACCGCTCAGGTCTGTAATCAATGTATCGTAATCATAATCACCGAAGGATAACCCATGCAATACAGCCTTTATTTCGGCCTGATAGGTGTAACCGCCGCTTGATTGATAGTCATGTTGAAGCTTGTCATATTTCGTGAGCAGCTGCTGATAAGCTGATTCATCCATGCTGGAGGAATCGGTCATCTGTGCTTCAAGCTCACGTAACTTTGTCTCCATAGCGAGAAGCGGGGAAAAGACATCCAGCATCTCTTTCCAAATGGTTTTTCCGGATTCTAACGTCATATGCTGCGAGAGATAACCGAATGTTAAATCCTTTGGTTTAAAGATTTCTCCATCATCAAAGGGCATGTCACCTGCCATGATTTTTAAAAGAGTGGATTTTCCGGCTCCATTCCGGCCGACTATTGCAATACGTTCATTGTCTTTTACTTCTATTTTTATATTGGAAAGAATCTCTTCTGCTCCAAAGGATTTTGAGATTCCATTTAATTGCATTAAAATCATTATTGCCATCCTTTCTGGTCATTATAAAACGTGGCTGTCACCAGGCTTTTAGGTAACAGCCTTGCCAGCACTTATACCTGGTACCTAAAAATTTTTACTAGGTCGAAATCCTTCTGGTTTAAACGTTTATACTTTCCTAACATGTAAAAATCTGTTCAAAAAGTAAGTGAAAATAATTAATAGATAAATGTAGTTACTATCCTTTCTTTTTAAAGAATCCTGTAAAAGGAAAGAAGGATACCTTCTATAAGTGTAACGTATCGAAATAGAAGCTACAATAAAATTATGATAAAGTTCGCCATCTTGGCTATTTTTCTGTTAAAATTAATAAAGCAGAATGCGTTAGTACATATTTTATACTGGGAAAACTTACATATCTTATCCTGATTCACCGTCTTCATTTATGGAAAATGTGACATTCTAATGTGAGGATGCAGATTTAATAAAATGTGAGTGACTCTATATTTTATTAATTGAAGAGAGGCTTTTTCTATGGAACAAAATAAAATTCCACAGGCAACAGCAAAGCGTTTGCCTTTATACTATCGATTTCTCAATAATTTATATCAACAAGGGAAGCTGCGTGTATCATCGAAAGAGTTGAGCGAGGCTGTTAAAGTTGATTCAGCAACCATCCGCAGAGACTTTTCCTATTTTGGTGCTCTTGGAAAAAAGGGTTACGGATATAATGTTGAATATTTATTAGGCTTTTTTAAAAGTACCCTGGATCAGCATGAAATTACAGAAGTTGCTTTAATTGGTGTTGGAAATCTGGGAACGGCATTTTTACATTATAATTTTTTGAAGAACAATAATATCCGTATTACGATGGCGTTTGATGCAGATGAAGCAAAAATTGGTACCGAGGTTGGCGGCATTCCCATCTATCCAATCAGTGAATTAGAAGAACGGCTGGATAAAATAGAAGTAGCTATTCTGACCATACCGGCAGAAGAAGCGGATGTCATGACGAATCGGCTTATAGATCTCGGGATCAAAGGAATTTTAAATTTCACCCCCGCCCGAATTACTGTTCCAAGTAATATTCGTGTCCATCATATTGATTTAGCAGTAGAGCTTCAGTCACTTGTCTATTTTTTAAAGCATTATCCCTTGGAAGAGGAGTAACCCTGATTAATTACAGCTATAAAAAGTAGTTTGTGAAATATATCTTCAACGAGATAGGGCCAGGTACATTTTATTAATGTCCCAGCCCTATTTTACTTTTTCTTTTTAATTTTAAAATAGAATCCGAGCATCCGGAACCCAGCATAAAAATTTAATGCTCCAAATCCGGCAAATAAGAGTGTTACGATGTCCCATACGGTGTCTTTTTTACTGAGAACGCCGAAATAAACAAATAAAACACCGAATAGGACATAAACAATTGCTTTTATTAAATAAGGACGATGCATGTTAACCTCCAAAGAAGATAAATTGTAGTTGGTCAAGCTGTCTTTGAATTTCTTCGGGGTCCAACGAATATTGAACCAGCACGACAAGGGTGTTCATTCCGGCATGTACGATGATTGGCACAAGAATACGTTTTGTCTGTACGTATAGAAAAGCGAAAACAAATCCCATGGACGCATACACCAGTATATGCAAGAAATCCCAATGAATCACGGCAAAGACAAGGGATGAAATAAGTGCGGCAAAGAAAAAGTTCATTTTTTTATAAAGTGATCCAAAAATGATTTTCCGGAAAATTATCTCCTCTAATATAGGTGCAAGAATTGCCGGTAGAACAACAAAGAGTGGCACCGCACGGGCCATATTCATAATCCCCTGCGTATTTTCCGAGCCGGGATCTATTCCGAATACCTCCATTTCAATCGTTGCAGCGAGTCCTTGAGCAAGGAGAGCCATAATAATACCTAAAACAGACCAGATAATAATACCGCCAACTCCGGCAGCATCAGGGTGGGCACGGACCTGCATATCTGGTTTTATAATCCAGAGGATAATAATCAGACCGGCAGCGAAGCTAAAGACAGACCAATAAATGCTGGCAAGCACAATATCTATACCAAAAATTAATTCAATCAGCGGTGCCGCAAGTAAAACTGAAAATAGAATAATGATATATGTAAGTATGACATATATATATCTTCGAGTCATAAAAACGCTCCTTAAAGTATAATTATCATAAGGTATATTCTAACATAACTGTCACTGAAAATTATAATCAGAAGTACGTGAAAACATGCAAGAAAGTATAAAAAAGCTAATTTAAAAATTCTTTATCATCCTACTTGCATTTTTCCCAAGAATTAATTATTATATTAATTGGAGTTAGCACTCAAGGAACAAGAGTGCTAATAAAAATAAAATGATTTGGAATTAAGGAGGCAATTCTACATGATTAAACCATTAGGAGATCGTGTTGTTATCAAACTTGTTGAACAAGAAGAAACAACTGCAAGCGGAATCGTACTTCCAGACTCTGCAAAGGAAAAACCGCAAGAAGGTGAAGTTGTTGCAGTGGGATCTGGACGTGTGGAAAATGGAGAAAAGGTTGCATTGGAAGTTTCTGAAGGAGACCGCATTATTTTCTCTAAATTTGCTGGTACTGAAGTTAAATATGAAGGTACTGAATACTTAATTCTTCGTGAAAATGATATTTTAGCTGTTGTAGGCTAAACCAAAATATACGATGAATCTTTAAGAAGAAGTTTACACATTAAATGAAACCTTGAATGAATTTGAAGGAGGAATTTTTAAATGGCTAAAGATATTAAATTTGGTGAAGATGCACGCCGTGCAATGCTGCGTGGTGTAGATACATTGGCAGATGCAGTGAAAGTAACATTGGGACCAAAGGGCCGTAATGTCGTTTTAGATAAAAAGTTCGGTTCACCGCTAATTACAAATGACGGTGTAACGATCGCAAAAGAAATTGAATTAGAAGATGCATTTGAAAACATGGGTGCACAGCTTGTATCCGAAGTAGCTTCTAAAACAAACGATGTTGCCGGTGATGGTACAACAACTGCAACTGTACTTGCTCAGGCAATGATCCGTGAAGGACTTAAAAACGTAACTTCTGGTGCGAATCCAGTTGGAATCCGCCGTGGTATTGAAAAAGCAGTAGCACTGGCTGTAGATGAGTTAAAAGGTATTTCTCAGCCAATTGAAAGCAAAGAAGCGATTTCTCAAATTGCAGCTGTATCTTCAGGGGATAATGAAGTAGGTCAATTAATTGCGGAAGCGATGGAACGTGTAGGTAATGACGGTGTTATTACTATTGAAGAATCCAAAGGCTTCAACACGGAGCTTGAAGTAGTCGAAGGTATGCAATTCGATCGTGGATACGCTTCTCCTTACATGGTTACTGACCAGGATAAAATGGAAGCAGTCTTAGAAGATCCGTATATCTTAATTACAGATAAGAAAATTGGAAATATCCAGGAAGTATTACCGGTATTGGAGCAGGTTGTTCAGCAAGGTAAACCGCTTCTTATGATCGCTGAAGATGTAGAAGGTGAAGCACTTGCTACATTAGTAGTAAACAAACTGCGCGGTACATTCAACGCTGTAGCTGTTAAAGCGCCAGGCTTCGGTGACCGCCGTAAAGCAATGCTGGAAGATATCGCTGTTCTGACTGGTGCAGAGGTAATTACAGAAGATCTTGGTCTGGATCTTAAATCAGCAACAATTGATCAATTAGGCCGTGCTACCAAAGTTGTTGTAACAAAAGAAGATACAACAATTGTTGAAGGTTCTGGAAATCCGGAAACGATCTCCAGCCGTGTTGCACAAATCCGTGCACAAGCAGAAGAAACAACTTCTGATTTCGATAAAGAAAAATTACAAGAGCGCTTAGCTAAATTATCTGGCGGTGTAGCAGTAATCAAAGTTGGTGCAGCTACAGAAACAGAATTAAAAGAACGTAAACTTCGTATTGAAGATGCACTTAACTCTACCCGTGCAGGTGTAGAAGAAGGAATGGTACCTGGAGGCGGTACTGCACTTGTAAATATTCATGGTAAAGTTAGCGAGCTTAACCTTGAGGGCGATGAAGCAACTGGTGCAAGCATCGTATTACGTGCATTAGAAGAGCCGGTTCGTCAAATTGTTCACAATGCCGGATTAGAAGGTTCTATTATTGTAGAGCGTCTAAAAGGCGAAAAAGTCGGTATTGGCTACAATGCAGCTACTGATGAGTGGGTAAATATGGTTGAAGCTGGTATTGTTGACCCAACAAAAGTAACTCGTTCTGCACTTCAAAATGCAGCATCTGTTGCAGCGATGTTCTTAACTACAGAAGCTGTTGTAGCAGATAAGCCGGAAGAAGGCGGAGCACCTGCAATGCCTGATATGGGCGGCATGGGTGGCATGGGCGGAATGATGTAAGTCATTCGCTCGAACCTTTGATATATAAGGGTTCCGAAGCTGTATAATGTTTCTGAAACCCTAAAATATCACAGAAATATCACATTTTATTTCAAAACAATATCTTGAAGGGCGTTTTCGTATAAAGTTTTGACTTTTTCGGAAGCGTCTTTTTTCATTTTCTTTGCCACGTGGGTATAAATTTTTATAGTAGTTTGCATGGCCAGTTGGTTTAGTGATGCCGATTTTTAAATATAATTCATAAATGTAATCCTCTTGGCGTGAGTAAAAATTAAAACCCCTAATTCCAAGAATGTACGTTCGATTTGAAGTTATAATAGAGGGCATGCTTATGCACACCCTCAGTTGATGATTGATTTTATAGTTTGTTGCTTAAATGATAATTACTTAAACACTGAAAAAAGCCCTTTTTTTCTTAACGTATTTCTTTGGATTGCTTGCAGCAGCCGCTCCACCTTTGCCATAACCAGATGTAACTGATTTTTTAACTTTCCTTTTTACACTGGATTTCGCTTTAGAAACAGGGGATCTTGGTTTTTTAACTTCACTATTACCATCTGCTTTCTCTTTTTAGCTTATTTAAAAAAGATAATAAATTGAACTCAAAATGATTCCAGGTACAGAAATTAATAGCAATGCCGTCGAAGCACATCCTGTTTTCTTCTTGTTTTCTCTTCTGATAGTTTCTATCGACGGTTTTTGTTCAGTTTCAATGTTTATAGTAATATTTTGGACATGATTTCTCTTCTTTTTTGAAAGTGGTTGTCCCGGCGTTTTTTTCTTAACGTATTTCTTTGGATTGCTTGCAGCAGCCGCTCCACCTTTGCCATAACCAGGTGTAACTGATTTTTTAACTTTCCTTTTTGCACTAGATTTCACTTTAGAAACAGGGGACCTTGTTTTTTTTTCCTTCACTATTAGCACCTACTTTTCTCTTTTAGCTTATTTTAACATAGGTATAGTCAATCGTCTGAAAATAAGATAAGGTAAACTATTTCATATTGTTTCTACCTATTCTAAAGAAGACGGGAAATGTTTTGGCCAAATCCCTCTCGAAGAAAAAGTAATGAAATAACTGCAATGGTTCACTTTATCCCTTTTTAAAAAATCTTGAATATCCTGTTCGAAAATCCGGTTTACGCAGGTTATTTTGTAAATTTTCAATCATGTCATATAGGCCATAAATTCTATCATACATTTGGCTTCTCTCATACAAACTGCTATCTTTTGAATCGTATTCTTCAAATACTGCATTCCGAAATGCTTCAGGGTAATAACACATATACATAAAATCTAAAGCAGGGTCTTCCAATCCTGCCTCGCTGAAATCTATCGCTCCAAAGTGTCCAGTGCTTTCATCCCAAAAGATGTTATCGTAATGAAAATCTCCATGAACAACACATTGCTGAATGGATGCTGAAATGCTATAATACTCATCCAGGAAATCGTTCACTTGATTCATTTCAGCATCAGAAAGTTTAGTCCTTAGAAGATTAAGATTTTCTTTCATGTCCTTCCAAACATCCTGCGCAAAAATTCCTTGTGGTAAGTCTAATCCTTGTTTTGCTGTCGTGTGAAGCTGTCTCAAAAACCTTCCTACTGCTGTTCCGAGGCATTGTGTTTTTTCCATATGCGTCTTTATATAATGAGGTGTAATATGATACCCAGGTACATATTTTTCCACAACGAAATCCTGAGTTGGAGAAATATATAAACATTCTGGCAAAAAAAACTCTGTCTGTTTTCTTAATATATGAATTAGATCTTGTCTTAGTCTATAGTTATCTATCTGGAGTCCATCACGAAAGAAGGAAATAACTGTTTTTTTATCAAAAATAATAACGTCTTTTTCACAGCCTGTGGTTATGAATTCAAGATTTTGATAAGATAGTTGACCCAGCTCAGCTTTCACAATATCCAACTTTTGTTGAAGTAATTGTTGTTTCATTGTATCGTACCCCATCTCATCTTATAGACGTAATTTTATCAAACTTTATTTTAAAGTCCAAATGATTATCCATTTCTTTCATGTTTACAGTTTATTATTATTTGTCCTAATAAGCATGATTGGATTGCTTGGAAAATTCTTGGATAAAAAGGAAAAGGCTATGATTTATTAAATCGGCAAAAAGGATTATGTCTCTCACACTTGAATAAAAGGAATAAGAGCTTGCTTGCGGGCAGGCTCTTTACTTTGTAGGTTTATTTAGCACTAATATAGCACAAGCTTGGACAATTTTTATTTATATCAAGCTTTTTTAATATACTGCTTTTAGAATAATTATATAGTTTCAAGCTACCGAATATCCATATTTCATGGGAGCTTCTATACCAACCAAAAAGCATTTTAACAAGAAAAGGAAAGCACAATCTATGTAATTTATCCCGTCATAAGTTGTGCCTAAACGTTGTTGTGAGAGCATTGTAAGCGTTTTATAATAATGATGAGAGGTGAAAGTAACATGTTAGATCAGCGCTCAATTCGACTAGTTGAAGAAATAATGAATCATGAACAGATTACAAAGCCGGAGTTGATGCAGCAATTAAAATTATCTGATCGACAGCTGATGTATGACTTTGAGAAGGTAAATGGAATTTTGGAGGATTTCAATATTCCGAAGTTAGAAATCAGTCAGCAGCGCTTTCAGATTTCGGCAGAAGCCAAAGAGGTTTTAAGAGAAAAATTACATTCTGACAGAAGCATAGGCCAATATAACTTTTCTGAGGATAATCGATTTTATATGATGTATCTCTATGTTTATATCCGAAAAGAGCCTGTATCTAATTTTCACTTGCAATCTCTGTTTAAAGTAAGTAAAAACACTGCATTAAGTGATGTACGCAGATTAAAAAAGTATTGTCAGACGAAGGGGCTGATCTTCAGGTACAGCCGAAATGAAGGATATTGTATGGAAGGAAATGAGATAGAGAAACGGAGAAGTGTTATTTCATGTATCCATCAATTATTAAGCCAATCCATGGGAGAAGAATTTATCATTTATATTCTAAGGGCGTGGAATCAGGAGAATTTTTTTAACCGGACCAAGGATGTCATGCAAAAATGGCTTGCAGAGCATGGGGTGCAATTCGTTAAAACAAGAAAAATTGAATTAATTTATTATTTTACATTCTTTCAAGCAGGTGAAAAAGGTGAGCTTTTCTTTTCAGAGCAAGAGAAGGGGCTGTTAGAAAAGCAATCGTTATTCAATCCTGCAAACGCTCTTACCGAACAGCTGCATGGGGAAGATAGATCAGATAACGAAATATATCTGGTAACGGTTTTATTATTAACAGCAATTGAACATCTGCAACGGGTTGACAACCCTGAACTATTAACATTATCCGAGCAGATTATTGAGGAATTTGAAAAAAATACGCTCCTTCCTGTGAAAAATAAGCAGCTCTTGAAAGAGAGTTTGTTTAATCACTTAGTTCCTGCCTACTTTCGAATCTTATTTGAAATTCCTTTTCATAGTCCTTTATCAACGACTATCCAATCGGAGTATGCGGAGCTGTTCCAATTTGTGAAACACTCCCTGTCTCCATTAGCAAGCTGGACAAAAAAAGAAATTAGTGATGATGAAATTGGATTCTTCACCATGCATTTTGGCAGTATTATTGATCGCCAAAATACAATGGAGATTAGGCGGATTACCGGATTAATTGTCTGTGCAAATGGAATCAGTTCGTCTATGATGCTTGCTTCTCAATTGAAAGAATTGTTTCCGGAAATTTATTTCTCTGAGGTGTTTAATGGAGATCAATTTGCAGATATATCTGTACAAAACTATGATTTAGTATTTTCAACCATACCGGTAGAATCTCCTAAGCCGACATTTGTAGTCAAGCCATTGATGACCCTGGTGGAAAAAAAGCATTTACTGCAGTCAGTTTATCGACATTTTCCTGATTTGTCGAGCCATTCAAAGCATTTGATGATTGATGAAATTATGCGTGTCATCAAAAAAAATGCAACAGTCACCAATGAAGAAAAACTGTATGGAAATCTCGTTCAATTATTTTATGCAACAAGTAATCAAAAAGAGGTGTATAAACCGATGTTATCCGAATTACTAACTGAAGATATGATTCAATTTACAGAAGAGGAACTTGACTGGGAAGAGGCCATTCGCAAAGCTTCTATTCCATTACTCGACCAGCATATTATTCAAGAATCATATATAGAGGCGATGATTAAAAATGTGAGAGAATTAGGAACTTACATCCATGTTGGCAAGGGTGTCGGTATCCCGCATGCAAGACCTGAAAATGGTGTGAATAAGTTAGGGATGTCATTGCTTAAGTTAAAACAGCCCATTGCATTGTTAGGCAAAGAGGACCATCAAATTGATGTATTTATTTGCTTGGCCGCGGTGGACAATGAAGCCCATTTAAAAGCTTTGGCCCAATTAACTAGAATATTAGGAAATACAGCTTTAATGAAGCGTTTGAAAGAGGCAGAATCTATCGATGAAATTCAATCTATTATCCAAGAAGGGGAGAAGGTATGATGAAATTTTTAACAGTGTGTGGATCAGGGTTAGGTACGAGCTTTATGGTAGAAATGAATATTAATCAGATTTTACAAGAATTGGGTGTAGACGGTATAGAGGTTGCTCATTCCGATTTGAGCTCTGCAACGCCGGGGGATGCGGATGTCTTTTTCCTTGCTAAGGATATTGCTGATGGCGGCAGTCATTTAGGGGAGGTTGTGGTTTTGGAAAGTATTATTGATATGGATGAGCTGCGTGAAAAGGTGGAGAAAGTGGTGCGTGAAAAAGGGTATCTATAAAACTGCTTAACTGAAAAGGAGGAGATTTCCGTATGGGTACAATGATTGATATTTTAAGTGAACCGGCGATACTCGTAGCTTTAATTGCTTTAATTGGATTAATTGCTCAGAAGAAGGGTATTGCAGATACTGTCAAAGGTACGACCAAAACCTTTGTTGGTTTTCTCGTTATTGCAGCCGGTGCTGGTATTCTTTCCGGTTCCTTAACGCCATTTGGAGCGATGTTTGAAGAGGCTTTTAATGTGTCTGGAGTAGTACCGAATAATGAAGCTGTTGTAGCTTTGGCGCTAACCGAGTATGGAACGACAACAGCCCTGATTATGTTTTTTGGGATGATTGTCAATATATTAATTGCCCGTTTCACCAGGTATAAATATATCTTCTTAACCGGGCATCACACACTTTATTTAGCCTGTATGCTGGCTGTTATTATGGCAGTTGCCGGTTTTAATACAGTCGGATTAATTGCAGCAGGATCAGTTGCTTTAGGTATTGTGATGACATTATCTCCAGCAATCTTGCAGCCTTTTATGCGCCAATTAACTGGAAACGATAATGTAGCGCTGGGTCATTTCAGTGCTGTTGGATATGCAGCAAGCGGGTTGGTTGGAAAATTATTTAAAGGGAGTAAAGAAACATCTACAGAGAATATCAAATTCCCAAATGGTCTAGGTTTTTTGCGGGACAGTACAGTAAGTATTGCTTTAACGATGATTGTCATGTATTTAATTGTTGCTTTCTTTGCCGGTCCGGCATTTATTGAAGCGGAATTAAGCGGAGGAACGAACTTCCTTGTATTTTCATTCATTCAGGCAGGCACATTTGCTGCGGGAGTATTCGTCATTCTTTCCGGAGTGCGCCTTGTTCTGGCTGAAATTGTACCAGCATTTAAAGGTATCTCTACAAAGCTTGTGCCAAATGCGAAACCGGCATTGGATGTACCGATTATTTTCACTTATGCTCCAAACGCTGTATTAATTGGCTTTTTTGCCAGTTTCTTAGGTGGAATTGCAAGTATGGTCATCATGATTTTCCTGGGAGGTGTTATTATTCTTCCGGGTGTCGTTCCTCATTTCTTTACTGGAGCGGCAGCAGGGGTATTTGGTAATGCTACCGGTGGATTTAAAGGGTCCGTTGCCGGTGCATTTGTCAACGGGATTATCATTTCGTTCTTACCAGTATTTTTAATGCCGGTGCTCGGAGATTTAGGCTTTGCTAATACAACCTTCTCTGATGCAGATTTCGGTGTATCTGGCATCTTTTTTGGAAGTCTGGCAAACTATGCAGGACCAATTGCTATTACGATCAGCTTAGTGGTGATTATTCTTCTCATGATAATCCCGGGGAAAAAGAAAAATAATAATCAACCAGAAGAGTCGAAAGCAGGTTAAGCAGCATGCAAATATAAGAGAGCAGTAATTATATGCACTTGTTCTGCTATATTATCAAACGAATTTTACCCTATATTGGAGGCAGATTTTTATGACTACGAAGGATTACACTATTTCTGAATTATCCATTAACACGATTCGAACATTAACCATTGACAGTGTGGAGAAAGCGCAGCATGGACATGCAGGAATGCCAATGGGAGCAGCAGCAATGGCTTATGCTTTATGGAAGAAGCATTTAACGATTAATCCGGAAAATCCAAGCTGGTTTAATCGGGATCGCTTTGTACTTTCAGCAGGGCACGGCTCCAATCTTCTTTATAATTTATTACATCTGTCCGGTTATCCTGTTACGATGGAAGATTTAAAGGAGACCAGGCAATGGGGAAGTAAAACCCCTGGCCATCCGGAATATGGCATCACTCCCGGAGTAGAGGCAACTACAGGTCCATTAGGCCAGGGCATTCCGGTAAGTGTGGGCATGGCAATTGCGGAAAAGCATTTAGCGGAAGTCTATAACAAGCCAAATTATAAACTGGTAGATCATTATACGTATACGATTTGTGGCGACGGTGATTTAATGGAAGGGGTTTCCTATGAAGCTATTTCATTAGCAGGACACCTTCAGCTGGATAAGCTTGTTGTTCTCTATGATTCTAATGATATCAGCTTGGATGGTGATTTAGGTATTTCATTTAGCGACCATATTCAAAAACGTTTTGAAGCAGCTCGCTGGCAATATCTGAAAGTGGAGGATGGAAATGATGTAGAGACGATTTCGAAAGCAATAGAAGAGGCAAAGCAAGATAAAGAGCGCCCAACCGTTATTGAAATAAAAACAACCATTGGCTATGGCTCTCCAAGCTTACAAGGAACGCATCATGCACATAGCGATCCATTAGGAAAAGAGGAAATAGAGCGTACGAAAGAAGTATATGGATGGGAGTATGAGCCTTTTCATGTACCAGAAGAAGTGTATGCGGATTTTGCTTCCATTAAAGAAAAAGGGGAGGCTGCCGAGCAGAACTGGCATAAATTGTTTGAAATGTATAAAGCAGATTATCCGGAGCTTGCTGAACAGTTAAATCGTATTATAGCAGGAGAGCTGGCTGAGGACTGGGATACAGATCTTCCAACGTATTCTTCAGAAGATACACTGGCGACACGGGTAGCATCAGGGGATACATTGAATAAACTGGCACAAAAACTCCCTGAGCTGATAGGCGGGTCTGCGGACTTAGATTCCTCTACGAAAACACGATTAACAAATGAGGAGGATTTTAAAAGAGGGCAGTATCAAGGAAGAAACCTGCGTTTTGGTGTCCGGGAGTTTGCAATGGGAGCGATTGCCAATGGCTTGGCACTTCATCATTTGCGTCCATTTGTCAGTACATTCTTTGTATTTTCCGATTACTTGCGCCCGGCAATCCGGTTAGCTTCTTTAATGGAGCTGCCAGTTACGTATGTATTCACCCATGATACTGTTGCAGTAGGACAGGATGGCCCGACGCACCAGCCAATCGAGCATTTGGCATCCTTCCGGGCAATGCCGGGGTTGTCTGTTATCCGTCCGGCAGATGCAAATGAAACGAAGGAAGCGTGGAAGCTGGCTGTTCAAAATACTTCTCAGCCGACAATGCTTGTGCTTGGAAGACAAGGATTGCCTACGCTAGAGAATTCGGCGGAGCTTGCCAAAGCTGGTGTGGAAAAGGGGGCTTATGTGATTTCTAAAGCAGCTCAAGAACCAGAAGGAATTCTAATTGCTGCCGGCTCAGAAGTCAGCTTAGCCATGGAAGCCCAAAAGGAATTAGAAAAGCAAGGGATATTTGTGAATGTGGTAAGTATGCCAAGCTGGGACCGTTTTGAAAAACAATCAGAAGCTTATAAAGACAGTGTTCTTCCCAAAAGTATTAAAAAACGTGTTTCTGTTGAAATGGGATCCAAGCTTGGCTGGAGAGAATATGTCGGCGATAGCGGAATTGTCATGAGTATTGATTCTTTTGGCGCATCTGCTCCCGGGAATGAAGTGATTGCAAGGTACGGTTACACCGTTGAAAATGTAGTTCATACGTATAAGAAATTATAAGGGAAAGGGGTTGTCGCAAAATGCATATCATAACATTTTGTGACAGCACCCATTTTTTCTCAAGACTCCACCAGCATCCGGTAATGATACCCGGAAATCATATGTAATCCAAGCTTATCGTATAGCTTCCGGGCAGGATTATTTTCTCCTATAACCTGTAAATAAACATGAGAAGCATCATGCATAACAGCCCATTCTGTAAGCTGCTTAATCAGCTGTACGGCAATTCCTCTTCGGCGATAATTTTTATCGACAACAATATTACTGATACATCCCCATCCATTTTCAACTACATTGGAACCAACACCAACAACTTTACCTTCTGTATAAATAGATATAAAATTTTTAACAGGTTTAATAGCAGAGAGTATTTGGGAATAAGCTTCGTAGTTATCCGGCGAAGATTCACTTAAACGGATAAAGTGATGAATCCAATCTGCATCTATTTCAGAAGATGACTGTATGGTGAATGCTTCATTTGGAAATGTATTCTGTAATACCTTCATGCATGATGCTCCCATAATAAAAGACGGATCTAATTTTTGATATCCTTTTGTTTCGAGCAGAGAATCCAGTTCTGGTGGAGATACGTCACTTATATAGAAGCAGGGACTGATGGATTTTTCTTGATAAAACTGTTCAACAGATGCCAGCCAACCTTCCTTTTCCGGCATGGGACCTATCGTATGTACGCTGTTAGCTCGTTTGGTTACTCCAAAGGCTGCTCGCAAACGCCAATTCTCCAAATCCATTTGAATCAGTGATGGCCAGGCGTTTACAGCTAATTTTTCAATTTGATAAATCAAATCAGTATCATTCTCATTCTCCATATAATCTCTCCCTTTATTTTTGTATATTTATACATAATAAAGAATTTATATTCATTTGTAAATATGAGATTTCATGGAGATAGCTGGGGTTATTATTTTGTTAGAAGAAATAATGTTTGTTTAAGAGAACCGAAATAGCGAGTTACATATTTGGAGATTAGATATTTAATATGGTAGTTTAATATAAGAGAAAGTAGTAATACATATGAATTTTCTCAGAATTTTAATTAGAAATCAGGTGTTTCATTGAAAAATATATACATTCTTTTATTTGTTGTAATGCTACTTTGGGGATTTAATCTTTCTGCTATTAAAGTTTTAGTGACAGACATTGATCCGATTTTAGTAACCTCGGTCCGAATTTTTACTGCAGGAGCTGCCGTGCTTCTGATTTGTTTGTTTATGGGCATGTTCCGGTGGCCGAATAAAAAAGAATGGAAGGTTATCCTCTATGTCGGCTTATTTAACGTTGTGCTCCATCATACATTGTTAAGTATAGGGTTAAAGTATACTTCAGGAGTAAACAGCAGCTTGATTTTAGGGACAGGTCCATTATTAGCTGTTTTATTAGCTATTTTGTTCCTGAAGCAGCGTGTTCCCAAATTGCGCTTGTTCGGATTTTTGTTAGGTTTTATTGGCATTTTTCTTACGACCAGCTCAGGAGGAGGTTTTCAAAGTATTACGATCGGTGATTTGATGATCTTTCTTGCTGTTTTGGTGCAGGCATTTAGCTTTATTTTAATCGGCAAGTATCATGACGATTTTGATTCGATATTAAGTACAGGCTTTATGCTTCTAATTGGTTCCGGTTTTATCTTCCTGACAAGTCAGTTTTTTGATAATCCTGTTTCTGATTTGACACAGCTGTTTTCCTGGAAGCTGGGACTGGTTTTTCTGTTTAGTGCATTGTTATGTACAGCCTTTGGACATATCGTTTATAATTTTGCGATTAAACAAGTCGGACCTGCGGAAACAACATTATTTATGAATCTAAATACGCTTTTTGCGATAGTAGGTTCCGTACTTTTCTTGAATGAATCGATTACTTTATATCATTTAATTGGATTTGTATTCATTCTGTGCGGGATATTTATCGGGACGGGGACGTTGGAATATGTGCTATGGAAGCGGAGAGGGAAGATTATTGATGAGTAGGTCTGGTTATCATCTTTAAATAAAAATTTTAAGGCCAGTGAATAATGAAGTTCAAACAAGCTTAGAATAAGGGATGCATGCATTATTTAAAAAAATATGAACAGGAAAAATAGATATGATAATAAAAAAAACAACAACAGATATGCATCATATTTCCCCCTGGATTCTGCTGCAAAAATGGGAGCATTTATTATTTATTCATCTGCCAGTATCGCCTGATGCTTTAAGAGGACAGCTGCCAAAGGGATTGGAATTGGATATATATGATGGACAGGCATGGATCAGTATAGTTGCCTTTAAAGTGAGCAGGAATCGTTTTCGTTATTTACCAGTCATTCCTTATATACGTCCAATGCTGCAACTAAATATCAGAACATATGTGAAGAGAAAAGGAGAAGGAGGCGTCTATTTCTTTACGATGGATACCAACAAATTATCTGTCGTTTTGGGAGGTAAAATAGTAAAGGCTCCTTTTCTTCATGCAGATATGAAGATGAGCCGATCAGGAAATACATATCACATAGATAGCTCACGCAAAGGCAAGATAGCAGCAAAATTTCAAGCAAGCTATACGCCGGCAGGAGAAGCTTTTTATCCGGAAAAACAGAGTCTTGATTATTGGCTGCTGGAGCGATATGTTTTCTGGTCTGATCAAAAAGGTCAACTATACCGTGGAGATATTCAGCATGAACCGTGGAAAGTCAAGGATGTAAAAGTAAAAACAGAAAGCAGTTCGCTTAGCTTCTTTCTGTCAAAAGAAGCGATAGAACAGAGCCCAGTTGTACATTATGCTCATTGCAAACTGGCATTAAATGGAATGATAAAAAAAGAAGGATGCGTTCCGAATCAGCTGGAAATTTAAACTGGCTTTTTCCTTTTCTGTGCATGCTCATACTGCGTAGCCATGCCATAATAAAACACAACACCGGGATGATTATTACACAGAATATGAAGAGATGACGGGAGAACAGCTCCTGCCATCTCTTTTATTTTCTGGAAAACCATAAAACAGAATAACAATTTTTCCGATGATAATCTGATATTCTATTTCAATATTAACAAGCATATCCTAATACAAATAAAAGAGAAGTCCTTCCATTTTCTGATAAGTATTTTCAAGCTCCAAACAGAAACACCAAATGATAGAAAAGCGGGGTCAGATAGTAAATGAAACTTCATTTCACTGGGGATTTGGCACATGTGAAAACTGGACTGAATCATCTTCTGGACGATTTCGGTATTGAAATGGCCAAGGAAGGACATCGAATCCATGTGACGCAAAGAGAAGGTCCTCTTTTTGTGAAAAATAATAACGGAACAGGTGAAATTGTATTTCAGGAAAAGATTCATTTTTTCAGAGGGCTTGGATTATGGCTGGAGCATTTTTATTCGGAAAAAATTTTTAATCTTGTTGAGAGTCCAAGGTTTACAATGAATGGTGCCATGCTGGATGCTTCCCGTAATGCAGTAATCAAGGTAGACGGGATAAAGGATTTATTGCGAAAAATAGCAGTAATGGGATTAAACACACTGATGGTATATACAGAAGATACATATGAAGTAGAAGAATACCCTTATTTTGGCTACATGCGTGGAAGATATACAGCGGAGGAACTGAAGGAATGTGATCAATATGCCGCAGAGTTAGGAATTGAAATGATTCCATGTATTCAGACACTGGCTCATTTAACAGAAGCATTGAAATGGAATTATGCAATCGATATACGGGATACTGCGGACATTTTATTGGCGGGATCAAAAGAAACGTACATTTTTTTAGAGCATCTCATTGAAGCTGCAAGCCGTCCATTTCAATCGAAACGGATTCATATCGGGATGGATGAAGCACATCAGCTTGGGTTAGGAAAATATCTCGATAAATATGGTTATAAAAAAAGATTTGACATCATGAATCAACATCTTCAAGAAGTTGTTACCATTACGGACAAGAAAAAATTAAAGCCGATGATTTGGAGCGATATGTATTTCCGTCTCGGCTCCAAGTATGGAGGCTATTATGATTTAGAAGCTGATATTCCGCAGTCCGTTATATCATCTATTCCGGAAACACAGCTTGTTTATTGGGATTATTACCATGATGATGAAAAATTTTACCGTGCTTTTATTCAAAAGCATAAAGCATTAAAATCCGATCCTGTATTTGCCGGGGGTGTGTGGACGTGGAATGGAATCGCTCCTAATTATGGAAAAGCCTTTGCCACAACTGAAGCAGCATTACGTGCCTGTAAGAAAGAGAAGATCAATGAGGTCTTTGTCACCATGTGGGGAGATAATGGGGCTGAAACGCCAATGATGACAGCTTTGCCAGTCTTACAGCTATTTGCTGAACATACTTACCATGAATCATTTTCAGAAGCACATTTACAGAAACGTTTCCGCTTTTGTACAGGAGCTCATTTTGATGATTTTATGCTCTTCAGCCAATTGGATGAAACACCTGGGGTAAGTAAGGACAATTTACAGACATCCAATCCTTCCAAGCTGTTATTATGGCAAGATATTTTGATTGGTTTATACGATGCGAATATCAAAAATTTGTCGCTGAACAAACATTATACAGAGCTGACAGCCAAGCTTGAAAAAGCAGCTGAAAGAAATACGGATTGGGATTTATTATTTGATTTCTATAAGCAATTATCGCATGTTTTGAGTGTGAAAGCGGAATTAGGAAGACGTTTGAAAGAAATGTATGATAAGCAGGATCGAAGTAAGCTTCAGAATACGATGCCGGCTTTAGAGGATGTAAAAGATCGTGTCGATACATTGAGAAAAGCTCATCGCACCCTATGGTTTGCACTCAATAAGCCCTTTGGCTGGGAAATTATTGAGATTCGCTATGGCGGCGTGCTGGTACGCATAGATACTGTAATTTACCGCCTGCATCAATATATCAAAGGAGAAATCAGCAAAATCGATGAGCTGGAAGAAGAACGGCTGCATTTTGAAGGTCCGTATCCGATGTCGGAAGGTTCATTAGGCAGAAATTTATATCATCGCATTGTAACAGCGGGTAATTTATCTTAAAGCGAAATAGATTGAAGGAGGATGCTCCGTGAGCAATAAAAAATTAGAAAGAAAAATTGGGCAGCTGCTTGTTGTCGGATTTAATGGAAAATCAGTGACGCCGGAAATAAGGAAATTAATTCATGATTATCACGTTGGTTCCATTATTTTGTTTAGCAGAAATATCGGGGAGCCGGAAGAGGTTCTGCAATTAACTTCCGGTTTACAGAAAGAAGCAAAAGCTGCCGGATATGAAAAGCCATTGCTTATTTGTCTGGATCAGGAGAATGGTGTTGTCAGCAGAATTCATCAAGGGATGAGTCCATTTCCCGGTTCGATGGCATTAGGGGCAACAGATAATCCGCACTATGCTTATAAAATAGGCCTGGCAACGGGGAAAGAACTAAAAGCGCTGGGGATTAACTGGAATTTGGCACCTGTATTAGATGTGAACAATAATCCGGGTAATCCTGTCATTGGTGTTCGTTCCTTTGGCGAAAATCCTGAAAAAGTAGCGCAATTTGGTGAAGCCATGATGAAAGGGCTGCAAGACGCCGGTGTTATGACAACCTTAAAACATTTCCCCGGGCATGGGGATACCAATGTAGATTCGCATTTGGAGCTGCCGGTGATTTCACATGAGATGGAGCGGCTGGAAAAAATAGAATTGGTACCGTTTAAAGCATGTATTCAGGCAGGTGCAGATTCTGTGATGACGGCTCATGTTTATTTTCCGGCGATTGCACCGGGGGAAAATACACCGGCAACCTTATCGAAGCAGGTCTATGTTGATCTTTTACGTAAAAAGCTTGGATTTACCAGAGTCATTACAACAGATTGTATGGAGATGAAAGCGATATCAAAAACAATTGGAACCGAAAAAGGAGCTGTAAAGGCTCTGCAGGCAGGTACGGATTTTGTCATGATTTCTCATACGTATGCTGTTCAGGAAGGTGCTATTCAAGCAATCGCCAGTGCTGTTGAAAGCGGAAAATTACCTCTTTCCCGTATCGAAAAATCGATTCAGCGCATCCAGCTGTTGAAAGAAAAATATACAAGCTGGGAGGGTTTGCATTTTCCTGAAGCCAAAGCTGCATTGCAAATTGTTGGATCAAAAAAACATCGACAGCTGGCACAAACAGTTTATCGGGAAAGTGTAACGATGGTTCATAATCATCAGCTGCTGCCATTAAATACAGGGGAGCAGCCGGAAATACTTGTGCTGGAACCGGCTCATGGAGCTGTGATGCAGGTAGAAGATAATAAAAGAAATCAAAAATCACTCGGCTCTGCGGTAAGAGAGTATGTTCCGGATGCAGCTGTAGAGATATATGACGTGAATGAAATCGAGGAGGCTATGAACGGAATTATTGCCCGTGCAAGGAACTATGATTATATCATTTTAGGGACAATCACCGTGACGGAACATAGTCCGGTGATTACGCTCGTAAATCAATTACTGAAAAGAAATAAGAAGATTATTGGAGTCGGCATGCGGAATCCATATGATTTTCATTTTCTGCAAAATGTGCAAGCATTTATCAACACATACGAATTCAGCTACCCTGCATTGCAAATTGCTGCAGGAGCCATTTTTGGTGTAGAAGAAGCAAAAGGAACATTGCCAGTTAACATTTGATTTGCTTTGATTTGTTAAGGAAAGGGGGATAAAAAATGTGCTACAAATGCTAATGAATCAATAAAGGAAATCAGAGGGGGGATTTTAGGATGAAATACCAGAGAAAAGTCCTGTTTCTATTATGCGCTTCCTTTTTATTCGTGCTGGCTGCCTGCAGTAACGATGAAAAAGATAATGTGGGCGGAAGTGAAGAAGCACTCGAGAATGTGAATCAAGAAGGAATGCCAATTGTGGAGAATGAGATTACATTGGATGTATTTGCAGGTCATGCGGCTTCAACAGCGGATGATTGGAATGATGTTCCTGTTTTAAATGAATATGAAAAAATGACGAATATGAACATGAATTGGAATCAAGTTCCTATTGACGGATTACAGGAAAAAAGAAATTTAGCGCTTGCAAGTGGTGATTTGCCAGATCTTTTCTACGGTTCTTATATGCCAAATTCAGATCTATATAAATATGGGGAGCAGGGTATCTTTATTCCACTGAACGATTTAATTGATGAATATGCTCCAAATATTAAGGCATACCTGGATGAATATCCGGAGATAAAAAAAGGAATCACCTTCCCGGACGGAAACATCTACGCCATTCCCAGATTAAGAGATCCGGACTCACCGACATCACTGATGGATGATAAACCCTGGATTAACAAAGAAATTCTGGATGAAGTTGGGATGGATAACCCGGAAACCACGGATGAGTTTTATGAATATTTAAAAGCGGCAAAAGAACTATCCGTTGATGGCAATGATGTGATTCCATTCAGCAGTGTGTCTATGGACCGCTTATTCCATTGGCTGACTGGTTCATTTGGTGTATCAAATAAAGGGATATTGCATCCATCCATTGATGAAGATCCGGAAACGGGAGAATTGCGTTTTTACCGGGCAGCAGATGAGTACAAACAATTGCTTGAATATATGAACAAACTGTACACAGAAGGTCTGATTGAACAAAATATTTACTCGATTGAAGTGGACCATTTTCTGGCAAACGGTGCAGAAGGAAAATATGCAGCAATGAACTTCTTCAATCCTAAAGATTATTTTGGAGAAGAAGTCGGCGGACGCTACATTCCTGGTAACGCACTGGAAGGTCCGAATGGAGATAAGCTGTTTACCTCCGTTATTTCACCTGTAAACAGTCTCGGGCATTTTTCTATAACTAATGTCAATGAAAACCCGGAAGCAACGATTCGCTGGATTGATTATTTCTGGAGTGATGAAGGCGCGAAGATGTTCTTTATGGGACTGGAAGGAGAAACGTATGAAGAAACTCCCGATGGGCCGGAATTAACAGAAGAAATTACGAATAACCCCAATGGTTTAACGGTACAGGAAGCACTGGCTACGTATATTATTAATCCTGGCGGAGGACATCCGGTTATTGAAAATCCGAAATATTCGACAGCACCTGAGTTTCAGCCGGAAGATCTTGAAAACGCGGAGAATATGGCTCCTTACCTGATTGAAGAGCCCTGGCCGTTTTTCTTTTATGAGGAAGAGGAGCAGGCAATTTTGGATTCCTTAGGAGCAGATATTCAGAAGTACGTGGCGGAGATGGAAGCGCAATTCGTTACAGGAGAAGCGTCATTTGACGAGTGGGACAATTATGTGAAAACACTGGAAGAGATGGGTCTCGATGAATATATGGAAATCCAAAAGGAAGCACTGAAACGTTATAAAGAAGGACAGTAAAGTGTTCTATGATGAATCGCCTCATAAAAGAATAAAAAGCTTGGAGGTATTTCCTGTGAAAATCAAAAAGAAAATTATTATCTTTGCAGCAGTGCCGTTCATTGCATTAGCTGCATGCAATAACGATAACAATGATGAGATCGGTGGCAGTGAAGAGGCTTTAAATAACTTAAATACAGAAGGCATGCCAATTGTGGAAGAGAAGATTGAATTAGAAATATTTGCCGGCAAGGCAGCAACAACAGCGGATGATTGGAATGATGTTCTACTTTTAAATGAATATGAAGAAATGACAAATATGGACATTACCTGGAATATGGTGCCGGCAGATGGATTGGAAGAAAGAAGAAACCTGGCGCTTGCAAGCGGGGATTTGCCGGATGTTTTCTATGCTGCGAATCTGCCTGTTTCCGATGTTCAAAGGTACGGAAGTCAAGGAACATTTATCCCTTTAAATGATTTGATTGAAGAATATGCGCCGAATGTCAAAAAAGTTCTGGATGAAAACCCCGATATCCGTAAAGGAATTACGTTTCCTGATGGTAATATCTATTCGATTCCGACTGTATATTCACCAGACTTTTCTTCCTTATTAATTGGTGCAAAAGGATGGATTAATGGAGATTGGCTAGAACAATTAGAGATGGATAACCCAGAGACAACGGAAGAATTCTATGAATATTTAAAAGCGGTGAAAGAAACAGATTTAAATGGGAATGGAGAAAATGATGAAATTCCTTTAAGCAGTGTTGCTGAAATGTCCCGTATCATCCATTGGATTTCCGGAGCATTCGGCGTTCAAAATCGTGGTCAGCTTCATACACTTATTGACAGTGACCCAGATTCAGGGGGTATACGTTTTTACCCTATCGACGATCAATATAAAGAAATGTTGATGTATCTGAATAAGCTTTATGAAGAGGAATTGATTGAGCAAAATATTTATTCCTTAGAGGTCGACCAGCATTTAGCAAGTGCAGCAGATAACCTCTATGGGGCTGTACAATTCTATAATCCGGTGGAGTTATATGGAAAAGAAGTAGGGGAGCAGTTTATCCCGGGCAATGCCTTAGAAGGTCCGGATGGTACGAAAATGTACACAGGAATTACTTCTCCTGTCCTTTCACTGGGGAATTTCCTGATTACCAGTGAAAATGAAAATCCGGAAGCTACATTAAGATGGATCGATTATTTCTGGAGTGAGGAAGGGCAAAAGATGTTTTTTATGGGCATTGAAGGTGTGACCTATGAGGAAACAGAGGAAGGTCCGAAACTGACAGAAGAAATGACGAATAATCCGGATGGTTTAACACTGACGCAGGCACTGGCAGAATATATTATTAACCCTGGCGGCAATCATCCCGTGATTATCACGGATGAGTTCTTTACCGGCTCGGAGAATGCACCAACCGATGTAGAAGCTGCCGAGCAATTAGAGCCGTATTTAATTGACGAAATTTGGCCGGCATTTACGTATACAGCAGAAGAAAATGACCGTATTACTGTATTAGAAACAGATCTGCAAAAATATGTAGAAGAAATGCAGGCCGGTTTTATTACAGGGGAAATTGATTTCTCTGACTGGGATACGTATGTGGATACCATTAAAGAGATGGGCTATGACGAATATATGGAAATTCAACAAGCTGCTTATGAACGCTATAAAGAAAATTAAATGCCTGTCATCCTGAACAGAAGTTGAATTTATCACCGGCTGGATTTATGTCCAGCTGGTGGTAAATAGGAGGTTGAAGAATGAAGGGAGTAAAAAATGAAGTTTCTGTATCAGCTCAAAGTAAATTTTATCAAGTGAAAAAGAACTTCGCTCGAAATTGGCAAATATATGTCTTCTTACTTCCGGCGATTACCTATTTCATTTTATTGCATTATATACCGATGTACGGTGTCCAGATCGCTTTCAAAAACTTTTTTGCCAACCTAGGAATCTGGGGGAGCCCATGGGTAGGATTTGATCACTTCGAGCGTTTTTTTAATTCGTACTATTTTTGGAGACTGCTTAAAAACACACTGATATTAAGTGCGTATCAATTAATCTTATTTCCGTTGCCTATTATTCTCGCACTCTCCCTGCATGAAGTTAGAAATAGAGTATTTAAAAGATGGGCTCAAACATTAACCTATGCTCCACATTTTATTTCTGTTGTCGTTGTCGTCGGAATGATTGTTATTTTTTTAGACCCTACAACAGGATTAGTAAATCGTCTTATTGTTGCTTTTGGTGGAAGTCCGATTGATTTTCTGACGAGTCCAAGCTGGTTCAGACACATTTTTACCTGGTCCGGTGTCTGGCAGACGCTCGGGTGGGGCTCCATTATTTATCTGGCAGCGTTATCCGGTGTTAATCCGGAATTACATGAGGCGGCAAAAGTGGATGGTGCCTCGCGTCTGCAGCGTATTTTTCATATTAATATCCCAAGCATTCTGCCAACGATTGTTGTGTTATTTATTCTAAACATTGGCAGCTTTATGACAGTTGGTTTTGAAAAAGTGCTGCTTATGCAAAATAATTTAAATGCAAAAACATCTGATGTGATTCAGACATTTGTGTATCAAACGGGTCTCTTGGAAGGACAATACAGTTTTGCTGCGGCTATCGGACTGTTTGACTCGGCAATCAACATTGCGCTGCTCATCTTATTTAACTATGTAGCCAGAAAAGTAAGCGACAACAGTCTCTGGTAAGGAGGTTTGAAGGATGAAAAGATTCACGCTGTCAGACCGAGGGTTTGATGTAGTTAATACAATATTTCTTTTTATTATTTTAATATTAATTGTCTATCCTCTGGTCTTTGTTTTAAGTGCCTCTATCAGTGATCCGCAGGCAGTCAGCTCGGGTAAAATGTGGCTCTGGCCGGTCGATATTACGTTTAAAGGATATGAGCGTGTATTTGCCAATGATGCCATCTGGCTCGGATACAAAAATACCATTATATACACCGTCGTTGGAACGGCCATTCATTTATTTGTTTTATTGCCTTGCGCATATGCTTTATCACGTAAAGAATTAATGGCAAAGAAGCTTATCCTCTGGTTTATTTTATTTACCATGCTGTTTAACGGAGGGTTAATTCCTACTTACCTTGTTGTGAAATCAATGGGGATGCTTGATACGATGTGGGCAATTATTATCCCGAACGTTGTCGGAGCCTGGTCTATTCTGGTTGCGAGAGCTTTTTTTCAGCAAAGTATCCCGGACCAATTAGTAGAAGCATCCAAAATTGATGGTGCCTCTGATTTCTATATTTTTATCCGGGTGGTATTACCGTTGTCTCTGCCAATTATTGCAGTCATGGCACTGTTCCATGCAGTTAATTTATGGAATCAGTATTTTAACGCATTAATTTATTTATCAGACCGCGATAAGTACCCGCTGCAATTAATTTTAAGAGAGATTCTCGTTGTAAACCAGATGCAGCTGAATGACCCGGGCGGATCAGCGGAATCCCTGGTCGACCAGGTGAAAACAGCCGGTCTGATTAAATATGCAGTGATTATTGTATCATCGCTGCCATTATTATTAATTTATCCATTTGTCCAACGTTTTTTTGTACAGGGAGTTTTGATAGGCTCGATTAAAGAATAGGGAGAATCAGGCTGATGTGAAAGGAGTTTTTAGAGGACGGGAGAGAATGGTGATGAGTGGATTTATTGATGGATATTATCGATTCGCTGTATGGGTGACAAGATTTGCTTACCTAAACTTACTCTGGATTGCTTTCTCACTGCTTGGACTTGGTTTATTTGGACTATTTCCGGCTACAGCATCGATGTTTGCTGTTGTACGAAAATGGGTTCAGGGAGAGAAAGATATTCCGATCCTGGCTGTTTTTTGGAAGTCCTATAAAAGAGAGTTTTTGAAAATTAATGTGTTAGGATATATTCTTGCAGCAGCAGGCTATGTGATGACAATGGAATTTCAAATTTTACGGACGCAGGAGCATATCGCATACACGATAGCCAGCTTTGCAATCATCGGGTTATTTCTGCTGTTAGCTGTTATTATGCTTTATATTTTTCCGGTTTTTGCACATTTTCAATTACGGTCATTGGATTATATTAAATGGGCACTGCTGATTGGCATCGGGCATCCTTTATTAACGGTGTTTCTTTTTGGAATCGTTATTGCAATCAGCTATCTTTCGTTTATGACGATCCCTGCTTTATTCTTTTTCTTTGGGGGGAGTGTGATTGCATATATCATCATGTGGGGCGTTCAGTTAACCTTTTCAAAAATGGAAAAAAGCCTTGTATAAAATAGATGTGGAGGTGTGCAGGATTGGTACGATTAGGTCTGGATATATTTTTAGAAAAAGGATATAAGCGGGTGGAAGGCCTGCGGATTGGTCTGGTTACTAATATGACAGGCGTAAACGGAAAGCTTCAGCCCGCCATTGATTTGTTCGCTGAGCATCCGGCAATAAATCTTGTTGCCTTATACGCTCCAGAGCATGGGATCCGCGGAGATGCGAAGGAAGGGCAGAAGGTAACCTCTGCAATGGATGATGCTACAGGACTGCCTGTGTACAGCTTGTATGGGCAGACGAGAAAACCAAGTAAAGAAATGCTGGCAAATGTGGATGTGCTTGTATTTGATTTACAGGATATCGGCTCCAGATACTACACATATATTTATACGATGGCCTATGTGATGGAAGCATGTATGGAATACGGAAAAAAGCTGATAGTCCTTGATCGGCCCAATCCTGTTTCCGGGCTGAATACAGAAGGAAATCTGGTTGAAGCCGACCTGCGTTCCTTTGTCGGGCTGCTCCCCATCCCAAACCGGCATAGCATGACAGTAGGAGAGCTGGCACGATTATTTAAAAATGAATTCGGTTATCGATGTGACCTCACTGTTATACCGATGGAAGGCTGGAGGCGCAGCATGTATTTTGACGATACGAATTTATTTTGGGTTCCTCCGTCTCCGAACACACCTACGATAGACATGGCTATTTTATATCCGGGCACTTGTCTTATCGAAGGGACGAACGTATCCGAGGGAAGAGGGACCGCAAAACCATTTGAATGGATTGGAGCTCCATTTATTGAGGGACAGAAGCTTGCGAAAGTATATAACGATAAAAAAATACCTGGAGTGCTTGCCCGCCCGGTATCCTTTGTGCCTGCCTATCAAAAACATGAAGGTGCAATCTGCGGCGGCATCCAGCTTCATATTGAGAATCGTCATACACTTCATTCCTTGCGGGCAGGGATAGCCTTAGTGGAAGCAATCGCCAATGTCTATCCGGATCAATTTCAATTTACCCAAAATGAAAACGGGAAGTATTTCTTTGATTTACTGGCAGGAACAAAACGATTAAGGAAATATATTTTAGATGGGGAAGCAGAAGGTTATTTGGACGAAAGCCAGCAAGAGCTGGAAAATTTTAAGAATAAGCGGAAAAAATATCTTTTATATCGTTGAGGGCAGATATACGTACTGATTTGATGGTAACAAGCCAGCTTTTTCTAAGCAGAGAGACTAAGAAATGAGTTGATCATAGTGCCTTTTATAAACGGTGGAATAACAAGAATGAATGAGATGCTTTCCAGCCTCCCGCCATCTGAAAAAAAGATTGCTGCTTATATTTTAAAGCATCCGGAAGAAGCGATTTCATTGACTGCAAAGGAGCTTGGGAAACGCAGTGAAACAAGCGGGGCAGCAGTGATTCGATTATGTAAGTCCCTGAACCTGAAAGGCTTCCATGATCTGAAAATCCGTATCGCAGGCGATTTGCAAAGAAAAGACGAATATGAATTTCGTGATATTGATCCCAATGAAACATCTGTATCCATTATTGATAAAATGACGAATAACAGTATTCAAACCATACGGGAAACCGCACAATTAATCGATATGGATCAGCTGCAAGCGGGAGTGGAATTTCTGAATGATGCAGCTAAAATCCTGTTTATCGGCGTTGGTGCATCAGGAATGATTGCCCGGGATGCAGTACAAAAGTTTATCCGGATTAATAAAAATGCTTATGCATTTGAGGATATGCATATGACCGCGACAGTGATTGCCAATATGAGCAAAAATGATGTCGTTGTTGGTATTTCTTTTTCCGGAGAAACCATTGAAATTGCCAATATGCTTCACCTTGCCAAAAAACGAGGTATCAAAACAATCAGCCTGACCAAATACGGAAAATGGCCTGTTACGGAGCATGCAGATATAAAATTGTATACATCTACGACAAGGGAACCGATTTTCCGAAGCGGAGCAACATCCTCCCGGATCGCACAGCTGCAGGTCATGGATATCTTGTTTATGAATGTCGCTGCATTACAATATCATGTTACAGTGAAGCATCTCGACGAAACAAGAGCTGCCGTTGATTTCTTTAAAAAAGGAAATGAAAAGATAAAAAAATAAGGCAAGCTGCTCCAGGAGAATATCATAGCGATACTATAAGAATTTTTAGGATCAATGTCATCAAAAGGAAGGGATATATCAATGATAAGGTTAGAACCATGGAGTGCCAGACGAATAGAAGCAGTTGTTCAATTATGGAACGGGGAAATTGGAACGGACTTTCCAATGCGAAAGGAGTTGTTTAAACAAAATAGCTTCGAGGATGAAAATATATGTAAACAAGCCTCGGCTATTGCCGTGGATGATGAAGGTAACGTTGCCGGGTTTGTTGTCGCTAAAATATATCAGGAAAAACACAAGGTCGACATCAGCAGGACAACAGGCTGGATTCAAGTACTTCTTGTTGGAGAGTCGCAGAGAAATCAAGGAATTGGCTCAACATTATTAGCAAACGCTGAAAAATACTTAAAGAAAGCTGGTGCAAAACTAATTCTGCTCGGACGCGACCCGTGGCATTATTTTCCCGGCATTCCGGTGGAACTAAAAGAAACAAAAGCCTGGTTTGAACGTAAAGGATATGAAAACACCGGTACAGAGCATGACATGATTAGAAAATACAGTGTTCATGATGAAATAAAAATCCCAAATATGAACGGTGTAGAATGCTGCGTATTAGATCTCGCAGATAAGGAGTTATTTCTTGATTTCCTGCATCGCTGTTTCCCAGGAAGGTGGGAATATGAAGCGATTCATTATTTTCGAAAAGGTGGAACAGGAAGAGAATTTGCCATTATGAAAAAAGAGAAAAAAATTATCGGGTTCTGTCGAATGAATGATGAACAATCAGTGTTAATTGCTCAAAATGTATACTGGGCGCCTTTGTTTAAGGAGAAGTTAGGAGGGATTGGACCTTTAGGGGTGGATAAGAGGGAGCGTGGACAAGGATATGGCTTGGCAATTGTTGAAGCTGGAATAAATTTTTTAAGAGAACGGGGCCATTCACGTATTGTGATTGATTGGACTGGATTGATTTCCTTCTATAATAAATTAGGATACACTGTTTGGAAATCCTATTCTGCATATAAAAAGGATGTCTAAATCCTTATTCATCCGTTATTCATATCGATTACTGAATGAAGTTTTCCGGCTCAGGGTCAGTCAACAGGTATAGCAGCTCAAAAGTGCTCTTCTGAAGTAAACAGGAAGAGCGTTTTTTATTTTAGTGGATTTATTTCAATTTTTAGGAATTTTAAGTTATAATCATTATGTTAAACAAAATTGTCAGTTGAATAGTAGAGCAAATATTTTCTAAATCAGGAGGTGAGGAAGGATGAACAGCATAGCTATTTTAAAAGAATTTGGATTTTACGTAGCAGAAGAGCAGGAAAGCATTTATCCATTTTCTCCAGTCTATAAGCTTCAGGATTATATTATCAAAAAAACACAGTACCCTTTGGAGAAAGCCCGGAAGCTTGTCAGGTATACGAAGTATTTACAAGAAAAAGGTATCCCTGTTGTAACTCCGGTAAGCTTAACCACCAGCAATCCCAAACAAATAGAGGACGCATGCTATATTTGTTACCCGTTTATAAATGGGAGCCATTATCAAGGAACAGAAAAAGAAATTATCGGGGCGGGAGAGCTTCTTGGCCGTATCCATGCACTTTCCTCTTCTCAAAATACATTTGATTTAAGCGATTATAATGTTTTTGATTTTTACCATCATGAAGTAGATGATCATATGAAAAAGATTAGTGATTTCGTCAGTATCTATCAAGTCAATATCCCTATTCAGAAGCTGAAAGATTTATTACATACAGCAGTGAAGAATCAGGAAAAATTAAAAAAGACTTCATTAAAATGGGTAGAGACCCCGCACGATTATAAAGCGAATAATCTTGTGTTTCAAAGCAAGCCTGTTCTTATAGATCCCGATAATGCTGTATGGATTCCACGTACATTTGATCTGGCATTGGCGTTATTATTATTTCATAATGAATTTCCTTCAGCTCCTGACCGTACGTTTACACCAAAGGAATGGAAGTTATTCTTAGCAGGTTATTTGAAGCATCAGATTTTAACAAATACAGAAATAAAAGCTTGGGAAGAAACGGTCCTGCATGTGTTTTTGGACGAAGTCATGTGGCTGATGGCTGAGGTAGAAGAGGATTGGGAGCGGAAGGAACAAAGAGATCTATTTGTCAGTGTGACAGAAACACTGTTTCATATAAAAGATTATCCTGTTTATTAGATAAGAGCAGGATCACAATGTTATATAAATAAAAGTTGGAGCGAATGCTATGGATATAGAACAAAAGCTGTATAAAGCGGCTGTGGATTTAATCAAAAAAAGATACCCGGCAGGCTGGGGCGGTGCAGCAGCCATGTACACAGAATCCGGTCAAATATTAACAAGTGTAGCTCCTGAAGTCATAAATGCTTCTACGGAATTATGTATGGAAACAGGAGCGATTTTAGAAGCGCATAAGCTGGATACTAAAGTAACCCATTCCATTTGTGTCGCCAGAGAGGATGAAAACGCCCCATTTCTCATTTTAACGCCATGCGGTGTTTGTCAGGAGCGGCTTTTTTATTGGGGAGAAGAGGTCCAAGCTGCTGTAACCAATCCGGGTAATGAGCTTATATTTAAAACATTGAAAGAGCTTCAGCCGTATCATTGGTTTAAAGCATATGATGATTGAAACATCATTTAACAAAATGAAAACGAACGGTCAGTTAGTGCAATCGACCGTTCGTTTTCTCTATAACTATATTTCATTCATAAGCTCTTTCAGCTGATCTGAATAAAGACTTATCCTCAATCTTATGCGTAACAAACATCAACACCACTCCAAAGAAAATCATACCCCCGGCAACAAAGGTGATTTCCCTGAATGAAAATTGATTGGTTAATAAGAGACTTCCCAAAGTAGCTCCAATCGAGTTTGCTAAATTAAACACAGATGCCGCAATAGTTCCTGATAAAGCCGGAGCTTCTTTTGCTGCTAAGATAATCTTTGCGTTTAATATTGGTGTTGTTCCAAATGTTCCGGCGCCAAATAAGAAGCAGGCAGCATAGGTAAAGAATGGGTTCGCTAATAAGAATGTAAAAGCAATCAGCACCGATCCTAAAATAGTCATTGCCACAATTAAACGCTCTGTTAATACTTCAGGCTGAATACGCCCGGAAACGAAATTCCCGATCACAGCGCCGAGTCCGAACAGGAATAAACCAATCGTTATACCTGTTACATCGAAGCCTGCGATTTCCCGAAGCATCGGTTCCTTGAAGGTATAAGCTGTAAATACACCGGAAAAGCCAAAGACAATAACGGCAATCAGCATCCAGACATTTTTATTCTTTAATATAGCCATCTCATTCTTCAGTTTAGGAACTTCTTTTTGTTTGATATTTGGTGTAACGATGATAAGCCCGATTAAATTGATTATTCCCATTGCTGTAATAAACCAGAATACCAATCTCCAGTCAAGCATGCCGCCGATATAGGAACCAAAAGGAACCCCGAGCATAATTGCAATCGTGAGTCCGCCCTGTACCGCAGCAATCGCGCTTGTGCGTTTATGAGGCGGCGAAATGTCAACAGCCATACTCATGCATAATCCAAAGAATGGGGCATGCATAGTTGCAGAGAAAAGTCTGGAGAGAAGCAGGATCTCAAAAGTTGGTGCTGTGGCAGCAATGATATTACTTATTATAAAGATGGACATAAGTGCGATTAACAGGGGCTTTGGTGAATATTTAACCGTTAATATCCGAAGCAGCGGACCACAGACAGCAACACTGATCGCGTAAACGCTGAGCAATAATCCAGTTGTAGAAACGGCTACATCTAAATCAGCAGCAAACTGCGTTAATAAACCGGTAACTGCATACTCTGTCATGCCAATCGCAAATGTACCAATCATAAATACAGATAGAATCATATTACGGGAGAATTTTAAAGCCATTTTAACACTTCCTTTCTATCTCATGAAAAAACAATAGCACTATCATAGTGGAACAGAAGTCTGTTGTCTAGGCATCTGTTTGAAAAAAATAAAGAAATAATTTTCAGATTAATGGAAGCGTCATGCACAGGAAGAATGCTGGAAATGACGTGTTAAAAAAGTGCAATGGAGCAAATGAGGAGAAGTGGAATGGGGATAATAATGGTATAATAAAAGCATCATGATATTGACAAGGAGGAAAAATAATGACAGCAGGCTCGAAAAATATCGTACCACATCTTTGGTTTGACAAGGAAGCAAAAGAGGCAGCCGCCTTTTACACGTCTGTTTTTCCAGATTCACAGGTAGTCAGTGAAGTGGTTATCAAGGATACACCGTCAGGAGATTGTGATCTGGTTTCCTTTGATTTATGGGGACAACGATTTATGGCGATTAGTGCTGGACCATATTTTTCATTTAATCCATCGATTTCCTTTATGGTAAACTTTGATCCGTCAAGGGATAAGGATGCTGCTGAACAGCTTGAAGCAGTTTGGGAGAAGCTGTCTGATGGCGGGATTCCGCTGATGCCGCTTGATTCGTATCCCTTCAGTAAAAAATACGGATGGATTCAGGATAAATACGGCCTTTCCTGGCAGCTTATCTTAACAAATCCAGAGGGAGAAGAAAGACCGCCAATATTGCCATCCATGATGTTTATAGGTGAAAATGTCGGTAAAGCGGAAGAAGCGGTACAATTTTATTTGTCTATTTTTAAAAATAGTAAAGAGGGGATATCAGCTAAGTACGCTGCCGGAATGGAGCCTAATCAGGAAGGTACAGTCATGTTTTCTGATTTTATGCTTGAAAATGTCTGGTTGACAGCAATGGATAGCGGCTTAGAGCATGGCTTTCAATTTAACGAAGCAGTCTCTCTGTTAGTGAATTGCGATACACAGGAAGAAATCGATCATTATTTTGAAAAACTGTCAGCAGTACCTGAGGCAGAACAGTGTGGCTGGCTAAAGGACAAGTATGGTGTATCCTGGCAAATTGCGCCAAGAGAAATGGACGAAATGATGAGCAATAAGTCAACACAGGAACAAATTGACAGAGTGAACAAGGCCATGATGCCGATGAAAAAATTGGATATCGAAACATTACGAAAGGCATATGAGGGCAGATAAATGTATGAATTAAAAACAAAAGAAACAGATAATAGTGTGATGGAATTTATTGAGCAGGTTGAGCAGCCGAAGAAGCGGGAGGATGCCTATCGTCTGCTGGATATATTTACGGAAACAACGGGTTTTGAGGCAGCCATGTGGGGACCGAGTATTATCGGCTTCGGGAAGTACCATTATAAATATGATTCGGGGCATGAGGGAGATGCACCATTAGTTGGCTTCTCCCCGCGTAAAGCAAAAATAAGCCTTTACTTTGCGACAGGAGATACAGAGCGTGAACACTTACTCCCGAAATTTGGCAAACATACAGCAGGTAAGGCCTGTGTATATATTAATAAAGTAGCAGATATTGATGAAGAAGTATTAAAAGAATTAATTAAGCAGTCTGTACGGTTTTTGCAGGAGAAATACCCGGAAAAGTAGGAGAATCATGATGTTTACAATCAGAAAGATAGTGGACGACCAGAAAGATTTAGATTTCTTAACGGATATGTTATACGAATCCATATATATTCCATCGGATAAGCCGCCCAAAGAAAAACTGCTTCATGCAGCGCATTTGCGCAAATATCATCAGCATTGGGGGAGAACGGGAGATACAGCACTTATTGCGGTAAATCCACAGAATCAAGCTGTTGGAGCGGTGTGGTATCGCTTGTTTAGTGAAAGGGAAAAAGGATATGGCTTTGTCAGTCCTGATATTCCTGAGCTTGGTATAGCAATTGTGGAAAGTGAAAGAGGCAAAGGATTGGGGAAACAGTTGCTGATAGAGATCATAAAAGAAGCAAACAAGGCAGGATACATTGGGCTGTCTCTCAGTGTAGATTTAAAAAATATTGGTGCAATCAGCCTGTATCATCAGTTAGGATTTGAAGATGTGGAAACAGCAGGAACGTCGAAAACGATGCTATATTCATTTTAGTTATAATAAATAGCCGTGTGAGAATTCATAATCATTTTTCACGCGGCTTTTTTTATTTTGATTCTTGGATAATAAAACATACATAATCAATAGTAATATAGTAATATTTCATCTTATTGTGTCTAAATGCATCAGGATTATACGATGAGCTTTGAAGATTTCCAAGTAACTTTCCTTGATAGACTCACTATTATTAACAGGGAACATTATTTTAATAATTCCATAAATACTTATAAAGAAGGCTTAACAAGTTTAAGTAAACAGACGATAAATAAAGTATCAATAACATAATTCTGAAAGGGAGGAGGATACAAATGAATTTTTCATCAATTGGTAATCTGCATCAATCAGTAAAAATAGCACAGATGAAAGAGCTTGTTGATTCACAAAGCTCACCTCGTTATCCTGGAACGTATGATAATGATCCAATGAATATTACGAATCGAACAGATTGGAAAAAGATTGTACCTGTTCCGGATAAAGTAAAGCAAGATTTGATTAATGCCGTAAAAGAAACAATGGAGCAGAACGGGGGGATGAGACATGCAAATGAGGAAAAGGATCCGATCCATAGAATCAAACAAACGTATTTGAATTCATTACCAAAATCGGAACGCCTTTCAGCTAGTTGGACACTCACTGAAATTTATAGAAACGAGGCACAGCGTCTTGTAGATTTCGTTAGAGTAAAAGACCCCTCATGGGATTGGGGAAAGCCCGTCAAAACTGAAATTTTAGAAGAAGTTTATAAAAGTCCAAATGTAGATATCAAAGTGTGAATTTAGGAGGGGAGTATATGTATAAACGAATTTATTCTTTTATTGTAGCAATTGTCATGATGTTTACTTTATCTGTCTCTGTCTCTGTTTCTGCTGAGGATACAACGTTTATGTCTGATGATACAATCAGTATATTCGCTACGAATTATTTTTCAGGTAGTACAGGTACGATGAATTCCCTCTATGGAAATGAATCTACCCTTTTTAATATTTCTTCAGGGACAACACCTTCTTTGGCAAAGGTAAGCGGCGTGACATTAAATGTCAATGTAAGTAGCGGTAGTGCACCATTTTATTTGAATGTAAAACATCCTGATGGCAGTGTAGTGCAGCACTATATTACGGGTACTGGTAATAAGTCAGTAACATTTGACCAATTCAACCATACTGATCCATATGGTACTTGGAAAGTGTCAATTACTACAACTGGAATAGTATCAACTGCAACAGCTCGTATGACTGTTAATTACACATACTGAGTGATTTATCGTAGTAGTATAACAGGCTGTAAGGCTCCACTTCAAGAATGGAGGGAACTCGAAAATTCTAAAGGGTAGCCAGTAACAACCCGATTCGTTTGAATCTATAGAATGTAGGACACAAAGGCGGTGCGACAACTCTTTTCGATGGGGGGAGTAGTCGTAAACCTAGGACGTTGCGAACTTTAACGGCTCTGTTCAAAGATAAGAAGAGCTATAGCTATAGTTATGGAATTCAGTGCATAAAATAACATGACGGTTACTTCAGTGTATAGAGTAACCGTCATGTTATTTTGCTAAATAAGAAAATTGAAAACTTTCAAAATTGCATAAGTGCAACCACTTTTTACCAGGCTGAGCAATCGCAGACTGACGAGGGATCTGTTAAGTCACTTTGTGTTTTTCCGTTCAATTTGTGCGGCATGGCATAGAGACAAACACCATATGTTACAGTGATAGCAAACATAATTCTTTACTTTTTAAAATATGAAATCCAATCATTATACATACTGCCGGGTTTTGCTATAAAATAGATAATAAAGCTATCATAGAAAGGAATGTATGGTAACGATGAGTGAAAATGTTGTTAAAGAAATAGAGAAAATTATCGAACAGAAGCGGGAAGCTTTCTTTAAAATTAGTGACCAAATTTGGGAAATGCCTGAAATCCGTTATGAAGAAGAAGAATCTTTCCAATGCTCTGCTGATTTTATGGAGGAGCAGGGCTTCCAGGTAGAACGCGGAGTAGCAAATATTCCTACAGCATTCACGGCAAGCTTTGGAAGCAGTGGTCCTGTCATTGCAATTTTAGGAGAATATGATGCTTTACCGGATTTAAGCCAAAAAGCCGGAGTGACGGAATACGATCCGGTGGAAGCCTACGGTCCCGGGCATGGCTGCGGTCATAATCTGCTGGGAGTAGGCTCGATGTCTGCAGCTGTTGCTGTAAAAGAATACTTAGAGAAAAATCATTTGGAAGGAACGATCCGTTATTATGGCTGCCCGGCAGAGGAAAGCGGCTATGCGAAGACATATATGGTGAAAGCAGGATTGTTTGACGATGTGGCTGCATCCTTTTCGTGGCATCCGCATTACACGAACAGCCTGTTTCACGGACCAGCCTTGGCGGTGATTCATTCTACTTTTACCTTTAAAGGGATAAGCTCGCATGCAGCAGCCTCGCCGGAATTGGGACGAAGTGCATTAGATGCTGTGGAATTAATGAATATCGGTGCCAACTATATGCGGGAGCACATGATTGACGAAGCACGTGTTCATTATGCCATCACAAACTCTGGAGGAATGTCTCCAAACGTTGTCCAAAAAGAAGCAGAGGTCTCTTATTTTGTTCGTGCTCCCCATGCAGATCAGGCTCGTGCTTTGTTTAAACGACTGACAAAAATTGCGGAAGGTGCTGCCTTAATGACGGAAACTCAGGTGGAGTATCGGATTGAAGGCGTGTGCTCTAACCTGGTTCAAAATGCTACATTAGATAAATTGCTTCATAAAAATATGAAAGCTTTGGAACGTCCGCATTTCACAGAAGAAGAGCTGGAATTAAGCAGGAAATACTTTAACACCCTTAATGAAGATGATAAAGCTTTTGCTGCATCGCTGGTCGGTAAGGAAAAGGCGAAGGAGCTTGCCGATCGTCCTCTGGTTTATGAAGTGGATGACTATCGCGAGGCACCGGAATATGTCAAGGGCTCAGGCTCTACTGATGTAGGGGCTGTCAGCTGGGTAACACCTACTGCACAGCTGATGGCAGCAACCTGGACTTTCGGTACCCCATTCCATACGTGGCAGGTGGTATCTCAAGGGAAAACGTCCTATGCCAAAAAAGGCATGCTGTATGCAGGAAAAGCGATTGCCTCAACGATTATTGATGTTTTACAAAATCCAGAGGTGCTGGCGGATGCTGCCAAAGAACTTCGTGATCGTGAAGCAGGACCGGACAACTATGATTCGCTACTTCCTGAGGATCAAGATATACCCTATTTGTTGAAAAAATAAAGCTGCTGTGAAAATGTTCGCAGATGACTGATAAAAACGCAAAAACACTCTTTATGTCGATCAATAAACGACGCAAAGAGTGTTTTTGCGTTGTATCCGGCAAGTATAAATATTTTATTTTGAGGAAACGTAAATAAGGACTTTACAGGCTTGTTTATGATTAGAGTATCACAGAAATACAAGCAGGGCTGGGGAGGAGGTAAATCTTATGCGTCAATCCATATTTACAAAATTAAAGCAGCAGGAGGGAAAGGAAACAGAGAAACAATTAGGTACGAATTCAGTCGAAGCAAAAGTGAAATCGGCACTTTCAGATAAAGTCAGTGACAATTTAAATACGTTGAAAAAAGCGATTGGTGATCCAGAGGATTTAAATCTCCGCTATATCACCATTGGAAAATTTCAAAAAAAATGCGGGATTGCTTATTTATCCGGAATAACGGACACAAATATGATTAACCAGGAAATTATCCAGACATTGCAGCAAAACCTGCAAGAGGTAGATGGAAGTCCTTTAGAAAATATAAAGCTGGAAATGATTGCTGTCTCCTCAGTGACAGAGTTGGATGATATGAAAAAAATCATTGATTTTGTATTGGATGGGCAGACCGTTTTCTTTTTGGAAGAAGAAGAGCAGGCATTAATCATTGGTACAGCTGGCGGAGATAAGCGTGCTATTGAGAACCCGCAGTCAGAAAATCTGATACAAGGTCCCCGGGAAGGATTTGTGGAAAGTTTAGAAGTAAATTTAGCCCTGGTCCGCCGTAATATCCGTGATCCCAGCCTGCGCTTTAAAACATATGAGGTTGGAACAAGGTCGAAGCAAAAGCTTGTCCTTTGCTATGTTGAAGATGTTATTAATCCCAAAATTCTGGAGGAAGTCATCTATCGTCTCGAATCGATTGAACTGGAATATATTACAGATGTTTCTCAAATTGAACAATGGATTGAGGATAGTTCTCTTTCTCCGTTCCCGCAGATGCTGAGTACGGAAAGACCTGATAAGGTGGCATTTGAAGTTTTACACGGCCGTTTTGCTATTTTTGTGGACGGAACACCGTTTACAGCATTAGGGCCGGTGGTTCTCAGTGATATTAACAAATCAATGGAAGACTATAATCAGAGGTGGATTACCGCTTCTTTATTACGGATTCTTAGAGTTATAGCAAGCTTGATTGCATTATTCCTGCCGGGAATCTATATTGCCATGGTTTTATTTCATCCGGGTATGCTGCCGACCACACTGGTATTTTCCATTGCAGCAAGCCGTGAAGGGATGCCTTTTTCAGCCATAGCAGAGATCTTGTTAATGGCGGCGACCTTTGAAATGCTGCAGGAGGCTGCTATCCGGCTGCCGCGGATTATCGGACAAACCATTGGTATTGTTGGCGGTATTGTTATTGGAGAAGCTGCGGTAAGTGCCGGCATAGCAAGTCCAATTATTGTCATTATTACAGCATTAACTGCCATTGCCAGCTTTTGCTCACCTTATTATAGTGTGGCTATCAGCTTTCGTGCTGTCCGTTTTGGAATCATGCTTGTCTCTGCGTTTTTGGGGTTATTTGGGCTAATCCTTGCTTTTCTTGTTCTGGTTATCCATGTAACGAATTTAAAAAGCTTTGGCGTTCCATACAGTTTTACTGTTTTACCAACTGTCAAGCACGAGCTTATGGATAACATTATCAGGGGGCCAATAACGAAAGTAGAGGAACAGTATATCTTTTTGCAGAATCAGTTAAAGAAATCCAAATGAAAAAGGACTGAAAGATAGATGCGAACAGTAAGGTATGCAGATGATAAAATATCGAACTTTACCATATTAGTAATTGTTCCCAGCATCGTCATTGCTGTGGGGATATTGACTTATCCGCGTACACTAGCTGAACAGACCGAGGGAGCTGATGGCTGGGTTACCTTATTAATCGGAGGGGCAGTTTGTGCATTAACTGCATTTCTTATTACTAAAATTGCCTCTTTGTTTCCTGGACAGTCTTTTTATACGTATACATCTGCCATGCTGACAAAGCCGGTTGCTTTCCTTTCAAGTATCTTATTTTTCTTATTGGCAGTTACCATTGTCAGTTATGAAACTGCATTTATTGCAAATATATCGCATCACTATTTATTTGAAAAAACCCCGACAGAAGCAATTAACCTGGCCTTTCTGCTGGTGGTTCTATATGCTGTCGTCGGGGAACGTGTAGCCATTTTCCGGATGGGATTTGGAATTATGATCTTAACAGCTGTTGCGACAGTTATCCTGGTTGTTACTGCACTTCCAGCAGCTGACTGGAATCGGATGCTTCCTGTATTGACCACCGATGTTAAATCTTATTTAGGTGAATTACCAGATAGTATTCTGTCTTATTCTGGTGTTTTTATCTTATTTTTTTATATGAAATTGACACGGACTCCGGAAAAAAGCGTCAAGTCTGCAGTGATTGGGGCGGCAGGTGTCACCGTATTTTATATAACCGTTTATCTGATGTGTATTGCGGTGCTTGGAAATGTATCCACTGCTAATACGGTTTATCCATTAGTTGAGTTGGCAAACACCGTACGGACAGTAGGCTTTTTAGACAGAATTGAATCTTTATATTTTATTATTTGGATAACCACTGTATTTATGACAACAGCTCTGGCTTTTGATATCAGTGTACTAATCATTACAGATATTTTTCCAAAAGCAAATAAAACCTTTGTCGCTTTTAGTCTATTGCCGGTTATGTATTTGATTTCCCTTCTCCCGACAGATCATTTTCAAATAGCCAAATTAGGTACAATCATCGGTTATACAGCAAAGGGCTTAACCATAGCAGTTTTGGCCGGCTTATGGCTGATGTATGGAATAAAGGGCAGAAAAAGAAAGGGAGAGAGGTCATGAGATATCTTTTTTTCTTATTTTACTTACCAATCCTGCTTTTACTGGCAGGCTGCTGGGACAGTTTAGAAATAGAAAATCGGGCTTTTGTTTCTGGGGTTGCCATTGACCCGGGGGAGAATAATGAAGATAAGAACCTGAAAATGATGACACAAATTGTTATTCCTAATGGACTCGTTTCTCTTCCTAATAATGGTAACGGGGGAGGTAAAAGCTACCGGAATCTTTCAGATACAGGAAAAACCATATTTGAAGTAAAGTCAGCAATTGAAGAAAAAGAAGATGGGAATTTGGATAACAGCCATATTGAATTGGTCATTATCTCGGATGAGCTTGTAAAAAGTGAATATAAATTATCAGATATTCTGGACGTCTTTATGCGGGAAAGCAGAATGAACAGAGACATTATTTTAGCAATAGCAGATGGAAGTGCAGAGGATTTGTTGAATATCGACCCGGAAAATGTAAAGCTTCCTTCTCAATATATGACAGAATTAATTATTTCGAATTACAATCTGGCAAATAGAGATCCAAGACGGGCAGGAGATATGCAGTATTACTTTATAGAGAATAGAAGCTTTTATCTGCCGTATTTGGTCAGCATAGACGCATCAAACGGAGTTGAATTAGAAGGTGCAGCTGTGTTTAAAGGAGAGAATGGAAAAATGGTCGGCACATTGACAGAAGAGGAAGTATCAGGTCTGCTATTAACACACCGCGATTATACAGAGACCTTGATTGTGGATCATAACGGACAAAAGGCATCATTTACAGTACCTGATGGACGAACTGAAATAAAATTAATTAACCGTGACCCGGAAAATCTTCATTTTCAATTTGATGTCTTTTTAACTGGAGAGCTTGTGGAAGCTTTTCAAGGAATGGATTTTATTAAGGAAGAGAATATGGAGGAATTGAAGAAAAAATTAAGGCTGGAAGCAGAAAAAGTCATGATGAAAACAATCCGGAAGCTGCGGGATGAATATCGTGTAGATATCTTAGAATTGCATGAGTTTTTATTTAGAAAGCATCCGGAAATTTGGAAGCAGGTAGAAAACGACTGGGACAGCGGAAAAAATTATTTTTCCAATGTGGATATTACGTTAAATGTTGATGTAACAATTCGCGAACCTGGCAATACGAATTGATATAGAGCGGGTGAAGAACATGATATGGATGAATTTTATAGAAAACAGAATCTCTACGCTGGCGATTATTTGTTTGATTTTGTGCATTGTTATTCCAACTGCAATATATTGGATGAACAAGAAGTATCATGAATCCGCTGACCCTGGCTGGAAAAAAAAGAGAAAAGAACAGGAAAAACAAAAAGACAAGGTATAAAGGAGTGTGAAGATAATGCTCGATATAATTATTCTTATTCTGCTGGTCTTGTTGTTAGTAAGCGGTCTTTTGATTTTGTTCATGTGGCGGCGTTTGGCAAAGCGAATGGTTTATAAGTATGGAAAAATCCTGATGGAAGATCGTTATCAGGAAAATTTGTTTGAAATGGTAGCGGGCTTTAAGCATATGGGAGTCCAGCAAACCTTTGAGAATAATTTACGGGCAGAATCCGGAGATGTCCTGCATCGTCCACTGGGCTCTTCGAAAACATGGCCGAATTTTGATAAGCTGACCTTTATACCAGCTCAAGTGGCAACATTTCCAACAGAATACACCGAGAAAGTAGATATGAAAGTAACTATCGGTCCAAAGGCGAAACAACCAATGCGTTTAGATATTCCTTTAATGGTTAGCGGAATGGCTTATGGGATTGCTTTAAGCAAAGAGGTACGGCTGGCGCTGGTTGATGCAGTCAATGAGCTTGGCACGGCATTGAATTCTGGCGAGGGCGGCGTGATGGATGAAGAAATTGATGGGACAGATAAATATATATTACAATTTTCCAAAACCAGCTGGTCGAAGGAAAAAGAGCTGATGAAGAAAGCATCCATGATTGAAATTAAATTCGGACAAGGCGCATTAATGAGTTCAGGTGTCGTCATTCCCGCAGGTGATCTGCAGGGAGACATTCGAAAGGTATTAAACTTAGATGATGGAGAGGAAGCAATTATTCACAATCATTTCTTCGAGAATCAGACATTAGCGGATTTCAGGAATCTTGTTCAGGAATTAAAGGATATTACCAGCGGTGTACCGATTGGGGCGAAGATTGGTGCAGGAGGGAAAATTGAAGAGGACATTGATGCACTGTTAGAAATTGGAGTAGACTATATTGCGATCGATGGTGCACAGGCCGCAACACACGGTGCACCGCCAATCTTATCGGAGGATTTTGGCATCCCGACGATACATGGTTTACATCGTGCGCATCAGCATCTGCAAAAACGGAAGGCGAGGGAGGATGTCAGCCTGATTATTTCAGGCGGTATGTTTACGCCCGGACAATTTTTAAAAGCAATCGCATTAGGAGCGGATGCGGTGTATTTAGGATCGGCTGTTCTATTTACGATCTCCCATAAGCAGGTACTTAAGGCTGTTCCCTTTGAGCCGCCTACACAGGTTGTCTGGTACGATGGCAAATACAAGGATGATTTTAACAGAGAGGAAGGAACAAAAGCATTAGTCAATTTTATGAATGCTTCTGTAAAAGAGATGGAAGAAGGTATTCGGATGATGGGGAAAACAGCATTAACGGAAGTGAACAAGGATGATCTTGTTGCTTATGATGAATCTGTTGCCCGTGATATAGGTGTTCCTTATAGTGTTCATTCTTATGAAGAGGAAGCTGCTAAAAGGAATAAGCAGGATCCGATGATTGAGCTGTGAAAAGAAAAATATTTGACGCAAACGGGTAAACGTCTTATAATGGAGTCAAATTTAGAACGGAAGGGAAAATGTGCTAAGATGAGATTTCGATTCCTTAACTTGAACATTTATTTGATAACATGTTCAAGCTCTGCCTGTGCTTTTACACCTGCAGAGAAATAGGAGTCGTTTGTCTTTTTTCAGCTACTATAATGATATACATAAGGTATACCCTTTTTCCTGAATGAGGTATGTAAAAAGGACAGCAGACTATTTGCTGTTCTTTTTTAATCCAAATATTATAGAACTTCTATTTTTTGTGTAAGAAAGCAGGCATTCGTTCTGATCAAAACAAAAGGGGAGATACCTATGCAGATGCTATTATTCTTTTAATGGATACGGGCTTGTCATAAGAAAGATACAAGCTCGTATCGATACAGCTACAGCTATCGGTACGGGAAAACAAAAATCTCGGAGGTAGCAAAAATGCAAAACATTCAATTTGAGATAAAAGATGTGGAATTAACGTATTTAGATAAGGATATTTTTTCAATTAGTAGATTAGCGATTCATTTTATGGATCGAATTGGTATTGTTGGTCCAAATGGTTCAGGAAAAACCAGCTTGCTTCGCCTGTTGGCAGGAGAATTAGAACCGGCAAAGGGAAAAATTCACAGACATGCGAGCTTTGCTTATTTCAAGCAAATGGAAACACCTGATGAAGAAGCGGTAGACCCAAAGGTTCTCGGTAAACTCCATGTGCCAGATTTAGAAAAAGGCATCAGCGGAGGCGAGCAGACAAAAATAAAAATAGCACAGCTTTTGGCGGATTATAATGAAGCATTGCTGATTGACGAACCAACAACACATCTTGATCAGCAGGGAATCCGGTATTTACGGAGAGAACTGGAAAATTATTATGGAACACTTATTTTAATCAGTCATGACAGGAAGCTTTTGGACCAGCTTGTCACAACAATTTGGGAAATACGAGATGGGCAAATTCATGTTTATTCAGGTAACTATACCGATTATGAAGAACAGAAAGCATTGGAAGAACATCAGCAGCAGGAGGCACATGAACAATATCTGAAGGAAAAAGCTCGTTTAGAGGCAGCGGCGCAGGATAAAAAGCAAAAAGCTGCAAAGATGATGAAGGGCGCTAAAGCAAGTGCCCGAAAAAAAGAAGGTGCAGATCGGCGTCTGGCGACAAAGCCTAAGGATGTTTCGCAAAAGGCAATGCAAAAAAGTGCCAAAGCGATGGAAAAACGGATAGAACAATTGGAAAAAGTCGATGCTGTCCAGCATGAACGGGCCATTCAGTTTAACCGCTCTAAAGCGCTGGAACTTCACCATTCCTTTCCGGTAATGGGAAATCAGCTGACGTTAAAGGCTGGGGATAAAATTCTTTTAGAGGAAGTCCGCTTTCAATTTCCTTTAGGTAAGAAAATTGCGATTACTGGAGCGAATGGTTCAGGAAAAAGTACATTGCTTCAAGCGATTTATCAACGCCAGGAAGGACTGGAGATTTCATCTAAAGTGGAATTCGGCTTCTTTGACCAGCTTGCTTATCAGAAAAAGTCAGATGAAACAGTCTTAAGCAGCTTAAAGGAAACAACAGATTATGAAGAAGGTTTTTTACGCAGTATTCTTCACACGATGTATTTTAAAGGAAATGACATTCATAAAAAACTTTGTCATTTAAGCGGCGGGGAAGCAATCCGATTGCAGCTGTGCAGATTATTTCTGGGCTCCTATCATATTTTGCTGTTAGATGAGCCGACGAACTTTTTAGATATTCCAACAACGAAGGCATTAGAAGCATTTTTTGAAGGCTATCCGGGTACAATTATTTTTGTTTCCCACGATGCGGCCTTTATTGAAAATGTAGCGGATCACATTTATGATATCAGGGATAAAAATATAATGGAACGGTAGAGAGGAACAGGAGCAGCTGGTTGCTCCTGTTCTTTTACCTTGAATAAATTCAACAGCCTTTCTGATGGACAAAATCGTTTATAATATCAATAATAAAAACAGACTATGAAATTACAGTAAAAGGTGGAAGTCAGTATGAAAAAGCTACTTATTATTTCATTTATCGTTGCAGTCGGTGTGTTTTTCCTCGTTGGAAAGCTGGAAGGAGATAGTAAATTATTTGCAAATGCATTACCTTCTAATATGAATGAAACAAATGAGATTAAAGAGATTACCATATATGAAGTGAAGCCGACCGGAAAGCCAAGATCGATTTCACTAACGGAGAAAGAGGACATTACGAAGATTTTAAAGGCTGGTGAAGCGATGGAGCTCAAAGAAGCCAATGAATTTGTAAACTCCGGCTACCTGCTCCTGCTTCAAGGCTCTAAAGAATATTATACGATGACAGTTGATAAAGATGGGTATATTGATATGGACGGGCATGAAGAGCACTATGAAATTAAAGGCGATAATGAATTGTTTCACGTCATTCAAGGGCTTCAGGATAATTGGGAGCTGTTAGATGATGAAGATGTGTAAGCATTAACTAAATTTAGTAAGACAGAGGTGGAGAAATGTTATTGATGATTGATAACTATGATTCGTTTACCTACAATATCGTTCATTATTTGGAGAAACTGGGAGAGAAAGTGGTTGTAAAATATAATGACCAGCTAACCATCGAAGAGATAGAACAATGGAAGCCGGATTACATAGTCTTATCACCAGGACCACATACACCGGAAGAGGCAGGAATCACTTTAAAAGTTATCGAACATTTTAAAGGAAGCACTCCGATTCTGGGTATCTGTCTCGGGCATCAGGCTATTGGGCAAGTCTTTGGAGCAGCAGTAATAAAAAATGCTCCTGTTCATGGAAAGCAATCACTTATTCTAAACGATCAGCAGGGGGTTTTTTCACAGCTCCCGAAAAGCTTTGCAGTAACAAGATACCACTCTTTAAGTATTGATCCGGAAGCTGTACCGGATAGTCTTACTGTAAGTGCAACAGCAGAGGATGGAACGATAATGGGAATCCGCCATAACACGTATCCTGTGGAAGGCGTGCAGTTTCATCCGGAATCTATTTGCACAGAACATGGCTATGCGGTATTAAATAACTTTTTGAAGCAATATAAAGAGGCAGGTGCACTGCAAAGATGATAGAGAATACAAAAATGATCTTTGATTTTTCCTTTGAAGAAGAAGAGGGTGTCCGTCGTATTTTTGAAAATCCGGAAGAAATTCTAATTGCACAATCCCATGCCGAGATTGCCGGTATATTTACGAAAATGGAAGCATACCAGCAGAAGGGCTTCTATCTGGCCGGCTATATTTCTTATGAAGCTGCGGCTGCATTTGATAAACATCTGGTTATACATCGAAAAGGCAGCCTGCCACTTATGGTGATGGGCGTTTTTAAAAATGTTCAACTAGAAAACCCGATGCCAGCTGCCAATCGCACCTATCCGCCGGTAAATTGGGAGATGACAACAACCAGACAGCAGTATCAGCAAAATATCGAATCAATAAAAGCTGCTATTGCTGAAGGAGATACATACCAGGTGAATTATACTGTTCGTATGGAAGCGGATCGGGCAGTCGCTGCAGATTTACTATATGAACAATTATCCGGCGCACAGCAGGCAAAGTATGGAGCACACCTGCAAATAGGTGATTATCATATTGTATCTGCTTCTCCAGAGCTGTTTTTTGAACGGAGACAGCAAACCATCCGTACCAAGCCTATGAAAGGAACAATTAAACGAGGGCAGACACCGGAAGAGGATGCGCAGAATCAAAGACTGTTATCTCAATCAGAAAAGGATCGGGCAGAAAATTTAATGATTGTTGATCTGCTGCGAAATGATTTATCTAAAATTGCTGCAACCGGTTCTGTTCAGGTCCCCAAGCTGTTTGAAATAGAGAAATATCCCACTGTGTACCAAATGACGTCAACAGTTACAGCAAAATTAAAGGAGAACTGCAGCAGCTTCAATCTTTTTAAAGCTTTATTTCCCTGTGGTTCTATCACCGGTGCTCCCAAGCAGAGTACCATGGAGATCATTAAGGAGCTGGAGGATTCGCCAAGGGATATTTATTGCGGGAGCATCGGATTTATCACACCAAATCAGGAAGCATTATTTAATGTGGCAATCCGGACTGCATGGATGGAAAAGGAGAAACCAGCTGTCTATGGAATAGGCGGGGGCATTACCTGGGATTCTGATGCAGAAAGTGAATATGAGGAAGCTTTAGCTAAAGCAGCTATTTTAAAAGGAGCCTCTTCTGCCTTTCAGCTTTTAGAAACAATGAAATATGATGGCATAGAGCTTCTTCGTCTGGACAGGCATTTGGCCAGGTTGAAACGGGCAGCACATCAGTTCGGGTATCCGTACGCTATGGAAGAAATCAAACAGCAATTAATGGAGCATACAAAAAAATGTTCTGGAGCACATCGGATACGGCTTTTGCTGGATCAGGACGGCGGGCTGGATATAACGTGTACGCCACTTAGAGAAGAACCGGCAGTTGTACGGAAAGTCAGTTTAGCTTTGTCTCCTATAGATCGGGAAAACATTTTTTACTATTACAAAACGACGAACCGGCAAATGTATGCTGTTTTCCGGGAGCAAGACAGTACGTCATTTGATGTGCTTTTATGGAATGAAGAGGGCCAGCTGACTGAGTTTACGATTGGCAATTTAGTCGTGAAACAGCATGGACATTACTATACACCGCCACTTGCTTCGGGATTGCTCGCCGGAACCTATCGGGAAGAGCTGCTGGAGCAAGGAGAAATAAAAGAAAAAGTCCTGCGGAAGAAAGATATTCCTTCCTTTGAAGAGGTATGGCTGGTTAATAGTGTCCGTGGCTGGGTGAAAGTAACTTTTTAAGAGACTGTTCAAGAAGTCGCCAGCTTTCTTGCGTGGAAGCCGTAATCACAATGCTTTTCAGCGGGAAGGGTAACCGCAAAAGCACTTCGGTGGGGTGAGTCCCAGTTCCAATCCCAAATGATCGGCGGCTAATTTCTACGTCGTCTTGATCTTCCTGCTTCTCATTTGCTAACTTTTTGAACACGCATTTTAAAGAAATATTTTCTGGAGAAAGATTGCATGATTACCCGATGCAATCTTTTTTTATGCACTTTGAAATGATAGGAACATTGCTGCAGCAAAAGGTATTGGAGCAATATTTTTATAAACATGCATTTAGCAAAAATCAATGAATGAAAGCCGGAAAAAAGGCAAAAAAATTTTGAGCAAAAGTATATCTGAAATAAAAAAGTTGTGATATGATGTATCAGATTCCTAAGGGAGGTTTTACATGAAATTTTAGTTAAGGAGAAATGAAGAAATGAAAAAACAAAATATGACATTGTCTATCTTGCTGATGAATTTGTTTATTGCATTTTTAGGTATTGGTTTGGTTATTCCGGTTTTACCTACGATTATGAATGAGATGAATTTGTCTGGATCTGTTGTAGGTTATCTGGTAGCCGCTTTTGCTGTTGCGCAGCTTATTGTTTCACCGCTTTCTGGAAGATGGGTTGATGCGTTTGGACGTAAACGCATGATCGTTATCGGCCTCTTGATTTTTAGTTTTAGTGAGTTTTTATTCGCTATTGGGAGGACCGTCGAAATTTTATTTGTTTCCAGAATCTTAGGTGGAGTGAGTGCTGCTTTTATAATGCCTGCAGTTACTGCATTTATTGCCGATATTACAACACTTGCGTCCAGACCAAAAGCGCTGGGCTATATGTCTGCAGCGATTAACACCGGGTTTATTATCGGTCCTGGTGTTGGCGGATTGCTGGCCGAAGTAGGACCAAGAGTGCCATTTTTCGCAGCAGCAGGCCTAGCACTGTTTACTGCGATTCTATCAACAATTACACTGCGTGAGCCAGAAAGAAGTCATGAGGGACAGGGAGAAAAAGCAGCAGCTCCAAAACCTGGCTTAGGAAGAATCTTTGTTCCAATGTACTTTATCGCGTTTATTATTATTTTTATTACGGCATTCGGTTTATCTTCCTTTGAATCGTTATTTTCTTTATTTGTGGATCATAAATTTGCATTCACACCAAAGGATATTGCGATTATTATTACCGGGGGAGCGATTGTTGGTACGATTGCACAGGTTATCTTATTTGGAAGACTGGCAAATAAATGGGGGGAAATCCGGTTAATTCGCTATTGTCTGATTTTCTCAGCCATTCTGGTGATGGCGATGACGGTTGTGGAAAGCTATGCGATGATTTTATTCGTAACCATTGTTGTCTTTATCGGTTTTGATTTATTAAGACCGGCTGTTACTTCTTATTTATCCAAAGTGGCTGGAAACGAACAAGGCTTTGTCGGTGGAATGAACTCCATGTTTACAAGTATCGGAAATGTATTTGGACCAATTATTGGCGGGATTTTATTTGATATAAATTTAAATTATCCATATTATTTTGCAGCGATGGTATTGCTTGCCGGAATTGCTGTTGCGATGGTTTGGAAAAACCCTAAAGCCCAGGCAGAGCATGCTTTGGAAGAAATGAAATAATTGTAAATAAAAAGGATAGCAGAAATGCACTTGTGAGGGCAATAAGCTCTAATTCACAAGTGTGTTTTTGTTTTTTTTACGCGAATCATTAGTGCCTAGCGTTTAATAGCAGGATTGATAGAAATAAGTTTCTCTGTTTTTTCCCAGAAGTAAGGAAGATTCGACTTCGTTATCTTTGCTTTTTCAAACAAATCCTCACTAGTATACATGTCAATCATGCTTAAAGTTTTCATAAAATAAGGAAGTCTCTCTGCATGGATCTCAGGAGCGTCTGTTGCCAAGATAATGTGGCAACGGCAAAAAGTAGCAATAATCCAAAAAAAGCTCTCTCTATGCTTGTTTTTATCAATTAATGCTTGGCATCCATCAATAGATAGGGGCTTTGCTGATAATGATATATCAGATAAAAAGAAAATAGGTGTCTGTGCATAAGTCACAGCCAGGTCAAAGGTGTCATTCAAGACATCTAAGCTTATTTGCACATCGTTTTTCTTCAGGGAAATGATATTGATTTCTTTTAACAGCGCCTGGTAAACATCATTCATGTGATAGCTTTTGAGAATTTGCTCTGCTGCTTCATAACGTCGGCGCACAGTGGGATTTTCCAATCCAGCAGTTAAAAATAAATGGGTAAGCACACTGGTCGGAAATAACCAGCTCATTACTTGTTCATAAAAAGGCTTCTCTTTAGGAATGGAGCTAAGACCTGAATCTATTTTATCTTTAATATGATGACAACGCTTATGCACCCAATATATCTTATCATAATCCTCTGCTGCATTTCTCTGTAATGGGGTAAGTATTCCTTCTGGATCAGCTAAGATAAAAGTATGAGCAAAGCTGAAACTAAGATGATAGTCACTTAATATTACCTCTTTACTATGAAATAGTGCACTATCCAAGTGTGTTGCTTCTAACAGTACACCGTCATAAATAAACTTTCCGATTTTTAGTTCAGGTACATTGGAGGTAACAATCATAATATCTACATCAGAATGAATTGGCCAAGCTTCATCCATATGCTTTTGAATAATCGATCCTGCCAGATAGGCCCCGATAAATCCAGCTTCCTTTTGTGCTATTGCCTGCACCCATTCCCCTGCCTTTTGGATAGCATCTTTGACTTGCATCAGACCAGCTCCTTTTCATGATATTCGTGTATAACACCGAGCATGAAATGCAGTAGCTGCAGCGTGTACATAATCTGGTTGACAAAAAGCACGTCCGGAGATATTTTACCCAGTTCATCATACTGGAAATCATTGTTCTATCCCTGCAGTTACGAGCATGATTGTATAAATTAAAATAGTGTTAAATCAGCATTTAAAATTATTTTTTGAAAAAACTCAACGGTGTTTATATATCTATTAATCTTCGCTAAGTATATCACATATTAGGATGGGAAATAAACGGCAGTATGGCAGAAGCGCCTTAGAACAATTTTACTCGTTTCAAGGCGCTTTTAGAAGATGTTCTAAAAGCCCTTAAATGTTAAGCGATGAGGTGATGATCTTCTACTAAGAACGCCCATGTCGTGTGGGCAACGTTGAAGTCACCACAATACCCGGGAAGCCCGCTCGTAAACACATTGTTTTGACCTTCCGACGAATAGGCGTGCTAGTAATGAAGGATTATATTTACCTGAAGTCTATTGTTAACAAGGAATTACCATGTTAAAATATCATCAAAAGGAACATACGTTCATATTTGGTTTGAGATTTCACAATGTATTGTTATTCTTTTAGTACCTCAAGAGGTTTTCGTACGATTTCAGTTTGAGTTGGCAAATACCGGCATATATTTCAATGATTGGAGGAATGAATCAGTATGTTAACAAGAGAAGATATTTTTAATCATGTCAAAAAAAACTTCGGCACCTCCCCTGACTACCCATTTCAAAAATTTCCAACCTATGCTGCTTTAAGACATAAAAATAACAAAAAGTGGTATGGTCTTGTCATGAATGTTCACCCTGAAAAATTAGGATTAGATGGAACCGGCGAAATAGATATTTTGAATGTAAAATGTCCGCCTGAAATAAGTGACAGTTTAAGGGATGGAAGAAGTATTTTACCCGGATATCATATGGATAAGGAAAATTGGATTTCACTTGTTTTAGAGCATGTAGATTTAGAAGAAGTTTATGATTTAATTGAGCAGAGCTTTTATTTAACCAAGTAAATCATGAAATAATCTTACGTAAAAGGAGTGCGATGCTATCAAAAGAATTGCTCTCTTTTTGCTTGCATGTACGTTTGGAAAGTATAAAATTTTCTTCCTGCCAGAACGGGACTTTTACATAAAGAAATCGGCTATCTCGCCGGTTTTATCCAATCTGACCTCTGGCTTCCTGCCTCTGAAAAGACACGCTAGCGTTTTTTTCTCACAGGGGAAGGTTTCTAAAATAAGGATTATTTCAACAATCATAAAGATAAGAGGGTTGATTATGAAGTTTGATGCGTTTGAAATAGGGCAGGTGTTTAAATCCAAGTCTTTTAAGTTAACAAAAGAGAATATAGGTGCGTGTTCAAAAAGTCCGATAAATAGGACCAAGAAGTTCAAGGCAGCGCGGCTTTGAGTAACGGAAAAGCAAGCTAACGCAGAAATTCGCCGTGTCATTTTTGTTGGACTTTTTGAACATCCTCTATAATGGGATTTGCAGAAGAATTTGATCCTCAATATATGCATTTAGACGAAGAAAAAGCAAAGCAAGGGAGTTTCAATGGAATTATTGCTTCTGGCGTACATAGGCTGGGTATTTCATTTAAACTTTGGGTTGAGCAGGGTGTCTATGGTGAGGGGGAGATGAATCGCCTAAGGGTAAGGGCAGGTCTTTGATAATTCTATTTCTCAAAAAAGAACAAGTGTTCCTTTCTGTGGTTTCATTTGGTATAATGGATAGGAGGAGGTGAAAAGCCATGAAAGTAAAAAAACCTTTCGTTTTCGAATCTATCCGAACACAAGCCAAATAACGTTTATCCATAAAACAATAGGCTGTGCCCGCTTTGTCTATAACTATTTTACAGGAAAACAAAAAGAGAAAGACAGTTACTGGTATACGGTGAACGAAATGGTGCAAAACGGGCAGCTCCTTCAAAATAATTGGAAGGGTGGGTTTTTCCAGAAAAATGCGGCTATCAAAGCGATTCCGGAATTAAAGGGACATTATCCCTTCCTAAAAGAGGTAGATAGTATTGCCCTTCAAAAAGCAGTGGAAAACGTACATGATTCCTATACTCGCTATTATAGGAAACAGAACGATGAACCTCGTTTTAAATCAAAGAATAACCCTGTTCAATCGTATACCACCAAATATGTCAATGGAAATATTGCTGTCTTGGATAAACATATCAAACTACCCAAGCTTGGGCTTGTTCGTTTTGCCAAAAGTCGGGAAGTGGAAGGTCGCCTTATCAATGTAACGGTCAGGCGCAACCCATCAGGTAAATACTTTGTTTCAATAGTAGTCGAAACCGAAGCCGGATATCATGAAAAAACAGGTTCATTTGTAGGCATCGACGTCGGATTAACTGATTTTGTAACCCTTTCAGATGGAACCGTGTATGAGAACCCACGATTTTTCCGGACATTAGAAAAGAAGCTGGCAAAAGCGCAGGTGATTCTGTCCAGGCGACAAATTGGTTCTGCTAATTGGCATAAACAAAAAAGAAAAGTAGCCCGGCTTCACGAAAAAATTGCGAATGCAAGAAAGGATATGTTAGATAAGATCTCCACCGAGATAGTCAAAAACCACGATATCATTGGGATAGAAGATCTGTCTGTAAAAAACATGTTGAAAAATCACCATCTTGCAAAGGCTATTAGTGAAGTGTCATGGTCAGCGTTCAGAACCATGCTTGAATACAAAGCTGACTGGTATGGCAAGCAGGTGGTTGCGGTTGCTAAAAACTATCCATCCAGTCAGCTGTGCTCTCATTGTGGACACCAAAACAAAGACGTTAAACATCTCGCTCTGCGTGAATGGACGTGTGACATATGTAAATACCATCACCAGAGAGATCTTAACGCAAGTATCAATCTTCGTAAGGAAGCATTGCGATTAACCGCAGGGACTGCGGGGATAGCCTAATCCATAACTGACCGATGGGTTGGTGTTCTTAGGAATCTCCCACTTCAAGCAACCATTAAGGTTGATAAGTGGGGGTAGTTCAAAAAACCGGTGTATCCTGGAAATGAATTATATACCATTGCGGAAGTTATTGATAAGAAGGAGATAAAAGAAGAATTCGGGATTATCACTGTATTATTAACGACTTACAACGATAAAGAAGAAAAGGTATTTAAAGGCGAGCTTTCAGCATTAATTAGACGGTAATAACTATGTTAAAGTATAAAAAATAGAGGTTAATAAAGCTTTCTGCTGATAGCTTTGTCAGTTTTCAGAAAAGAGGATGAGGACTATAACTGATTTTGAAATCTCTCCTTGCTAATAACTTTTTTAACAGTGAGCTTGGGCATTATTTACTCTTAGCGACTAAAAATCATATTTTTAGTCGCTAAGGAATTTCATACTTAGATAGTTGGATTAGGGCAGTTGTGATACGGCTTCCTTCTTTTAGTTAGTCTGCTGGTCTATAAAATCAATTAACTGATCAATAAATTCCTCGTAAGAGCTTGAATAAGCAAGCTTATTGACATTTTCAGGATTTGACAGGATTTTTATATATTCATCATAGATATCTCGGTAAATATTTCGTTCTTTATAATTCATTGCAATTAATGAAACAATTTTAATATTCGAAGCATTTCCCCACTGGATAGGGTGTTTTGGTATCAGTACAGCAATTGTAGTTTGCAATGCGTCCATATTTATGGAGTGGGGGACGGCAACGATATTATTAAAAGCAGTTGACGATAGATTTTCTCTTTTGATGACATCCTGGGCGAAATTTTGTTTAACCAGCTGTAATGAAGTCATTTTATTGGTAATAAAACGTATGACTTCAAATTCATTTTTAAAAGCTTCATTGCTCAGTATAAAAAGCCTTTTATCAAATAATGAAATAAGATTTTGTTTAATTTGCTGCTGTTTTTTTTCGTGTTTTATCTTGTTTATTTGCATTTGTATTTTTAAAATATCATCCGCATCCATAAAGGTATTTATAAGTACTTCCTTTATCTCAATGTCAAATGGAATAGGAACGGTAGAAATAATTAAATCTCCCTGCGCCATTGATAATTCCTTATCAACCCTTGTTATTACTTTTGTGATTATTAATTGATGGGCAAAATAGCGTTCTAATTTCTCCAGTATCACCTGATGCAGATTGTTATACGCTGGACAAATAAGAATCACATTTATCGAATCGTTATTTTTTTGCTTTAACTCTAGACAGCTCCCTACATGTAAAGCAATATAAGTTATTTCATCCTCAGGCAAACGAATGTTCAATTCTTCAGAGAGCAGATTTGCAATATATACAGATAGGTCATAAATAAGTGGAGAAGAGCTCTTAATAGACTGTGTAAGCGGATTTTCGAATGAGAAATTATTTGAAGCCCTAATCACCATATTTTGAACATGTAAAGCAAATTTTGTCTTAAATTCTTCATCGTCTAAGCTAATTAAATAGCTCTCATTTACCTTTTGTATGATCTGATTGATGAGATTAATATATCGTGACTTAGTACCATTTCTGGTATCTTCAACAGTATTTGTTGCTTTACTGCTTATTAGTGCTTGCAGATAATATAATTCATTTTCATCCAGTTGAACATGAAAATAGGATTCAATTAGGTGTTTTATTTCATGAACAATTTTTATTGAAATAAATTTTTCTTTAAAAGGATAGACATGGTAATGTACATATTGATTATCCTGCATCCGCTCAATGGAAACAACAATATGATAAATAATATTGCCAAGCGTATATTCATTAATATCATAATCGTGACTTTGAATAATTTGCAGCAGCTGTTTTTTAAAGTCATGTAATTCATAACCAAATATTTTCTCTAAGTCAATAATATTGTAAAAAGTTGTATTATATTCTTTGGAATAAATCACACGCATTATTTTGCGCTTATCTATTTCTTTTCCTTTTAAAAACAAGTAATCTTTGGCTCTTTCAATGTATAAATCGTAACTCTTAATAAATTTTCGACATTCTATTAATTCTTTCTCAATAGTTGGAACGCTTACAAATAAATCATCGCTCAAATCAAATATATCCACACCATTATCGGCCAAAATGAGCCTTTGTAAAATGAAATGCATTCTATTTTCAAATGGTTTATTCTCTGTTTGTATGGTTTCTTTATTCCCTCTTTTTTTCAGACGATAACCTGCACTTGAAGATTCTATGATAAACAAATGATTATAATATTCATTAATATGCTGGATATAATTCCTCAAAGTTCGTGGAGAAATATTTAAATAAGTTAGTATTTGTTTTGATTTCATCCAGTCATCATGTTCTTCAAATAAATGAATGAGCGCTTCTATATTCTTTTCCTTCATTATCATTCCCACCCTTATGTTTAAACATAGTTCTTCAAAGTATTTTTATTATAATCCTAATGATGCCTCATAAGAAAATAAATCTATTGCCAGCAGGTAGGCAAAAGGAATATTCGTTAGTATTCCTTTTCCTTGGCATAATATAAGTACATCGAAAACAAGGGGGAAAACAAAATGAAAAAAACAATTTTATTAATTTGCAGTGGTGGAGCTTCCAGTGGATTTCTAGCTCAAAATATCCGCAAGTCTGCTAAGAAAAGGGGACTTGAAATAGAAGTGATAGCAAGAGGGGAATCCGAATTAGTCGAATATATTGATCGAATCAGCATGGTATTAATTGCACCACATTTAAGCTATGTTCAAGATGATATTGCGGAACAGCTTTCCAATACAAATATTCCTCATCAGGTCATTGATCAAATGACGTATGGAACATTGAATGGCGACAAAGGTCTTGACATTATCGTTAAGGAACTGGGATTAGAATAATTCGAGGAGGATTATTATGAAAAAATTCATCGCGTATATGAATCGGTCATTTGCACCTAAAATGAATAAGATAACAAGAAATGCTTGGATTTCTGCCATACAAGAATCCATTATGGGTGTGTTACCACTAATTTTGGTAGGATCATTAATCACACTTATTATGATTTTAAATGATTTTATACCAAATATGCCTAATTTACAACCTATTAGTGATTTTTCATTTGGTTTAATGAGTCTATTTATTTCTTTTCTGATTCCATATTTTGTTATGGAAAAACTAAAGAAAAGTGATCGTAAATTAGTTGCTGGCTTAACAGGTACAGCTATGTTTTTCCTTGTGCTTTCTCCTTCTTTTAATGACGAAGGGCAAATTATATTTTCATTTGAAAGATTTGGGGCAAGCGGAATGTTTGTAGCTATAATTATCGGACTGCTCGTTGGTGTGGTATTCCATCAATCCAGTAAAGTCTCCTTTTTTAAAGAGACAAGTTCATTACCCGACTTTATTATTATCTGGTTTGATACGATTATACCAATTACGATTTTGCTATTAGCAGGATGGTTTGCGACAATATTAGGAAACTTTGATCTTTACGCTTCTATTATCAGCCTGTTTGAACCACTCATCAATATTGGTCAAAGTTTTGTGGGCTTTGTTCTTATCTGTTTTATTACTGCGTTTTTATATTCGTTCGGAATTAGTTCTTGGGCCTTAATGCCTGTTGCTTTTCCGATAATAATATCAGGAATTGAACAAAACGCAAGACAATTAAGCCGAGGATTAGAACCTTCTCTTATTCATACACAAGAAACATTAGCAGCTTGGATATTAATTGGAGGAGTAGGAGCAACATTGCCTTTGGTAATTATTATGTTAGGTGCTAAATCTAAGCATTTAAAAGCAATCAGCAGAGTTACGATTATTCCATCTATTTTTAACATTAATGAACCTGTTGTATTTGGTGCTCCTATCGCTTTTAATCCAATTCTGATGATACCAATGTGGTTAAATGCAATTATCATCCCGGCAATCACCTATATTGTCCTTTCACTAGGTGTGATTGCAATTCCTGCTGAGGTAATGCAGCTATGGTATTTACCAGTTGGAGTTTCCACCTATCTTGTTAATACCGATTTAAGAGGGTTAGTACTATTGTTGATTAACATCGTGATATCATTTATCATCTGGTATCCTTTTGTGAAAGTTTATGATAATCAAAAAGTAATGGAAGAAAAACAGGAGGAGCAAGTTTAATTCAATTTAAGGAGGGCTTGATTTGAGCCAACATAATACAGAACGTTTACAAGAAATATCCATGAAAATTATATTAGGGGCTGGTGATGCTCGGGCGGAAATTCAAGCTGCTTTGAAGAATATTGAAATGTTTGAATTTGAAGAAGCAGAAGCGAAATTAGCACAAGCAAAAAAACATATGTCAAAGGCTCATTCAGCTCAAACGGAGACAATACAAGAAGAAGCAAGATCAGAAACGATTCCTTATTCTACGCTATTTACTCATGCTCAGGACCATTTAATGACAGTTATGAGTGAATGGAATATAGCTAGAAATCTATTAAGAATTTCCAAAACATTCGATCAAAGAATAAAAAAATTAGAGGAAAAATGATTTGTTAATTAGAAGTAATGTTCATTTCTTTCTGGAGCGATAACCCACAGCTTAGAAGTTAGATATATTTAATTCCATATTGTTTATGGATACAGTTGATGAATAGGAGTTGAAAATAAGTTATGAAAATAAAGAAGGATTTTTTGTGGGGCGGGAGTATAGCTGCTCATCAATGTGAAGGCAGTTGTAGGGAAGACAACAAAGGTTTAGCTATTATGGATTTGGTGACTGCAGGTAGTCACGAAACACCCAGAGAAATTCATAAGAGTTTAGATGCAGCTATTCGCTATCCTTCCCATCAAGGCATTGACTTTTATCATAGATATAAAAATGATATTGCACTTTTTGCGGAGATGGGTTTTAAGGCATTACGTTTATCTATTGATTGGGCAAGAATTTATCCTAATGGCGATGAGAAAGAGCCTAATCAAGCAGGGTTAAATTTTTATCATAATGTTGTAGACGAGTTGAAAAAATATCATATAGAGCCTATTATCACTTTATATCATTTCGAAATGCCTCTCCATTTAGTGAAGGAGTATGGTTCGTGGACCAACAGAAAAGTCATTGATTTTTATTTGAAATATTGTGAAACAATGTTTGAATCATTTAAACATAAAGTAAAGTATTGGGTAACATTTAATGAAATGAACCATATTGACCCTCAAACAGATACTAGTGATTTCTTTACTTATATGATTGCTGGATTAAAGTATTCGGAATTAGAGAATAAATCTCAAACTCTAGCTACGGTTGGATATAATATGACCCTTGCAAGTTGCTTAGCAGTTAAGTTAGGTCATGAAATTATTAAAGATAGTAAAGTTGGCTGTGTCTTTGGTATTGAACCAGTCTATCCAATTGATAGCAATCCCATTAATGTGTTAAATGCTTTTAAACAAACGGACAGGGATTTTTATCAAATAGATGCCATGTGTAATGGTGCATTTCCGGAATATAAATTTCAAGAATATCAGGATCAAGGCATTGAAATTTCAATAACTCAAAAGGATCGGTCAGCATTTTCAGAAGGAAAGCTTGATTTTATTGGAATAAATTACTATGCTTCTTCAGTTGCAGATTATAAAGGAGCGGACAAAGGAAAAAATACTCTATTCGGTGGTTTACAAAATCCTTATCTTGTATCAACCAAATGGGGGTGGGCAATTGACCCTGTTGGATTGAGATATCTTTTGAATTACACTTATAGAAAATATGGATTACCAATTATGGTTACAGAAAATGGTTTGGGTGCTGTAGATGAAATAACTCCTGATGGAAAAATTCATGATGACTATAGGATTGATTATCTAAAACAACATATTAATGAAATGAAGAAAGCTATTGAGATCGACCAGGTGGATTGTTTAGGATATCTTACCTGGGGACCAATTGATTTAGTAAGTGCTACGACCGGACAGATGAGTAAACGTTATGGCTTCATTTATGTAGATTTAGATGACAATGGGAAAGGAACATTAAATCGATTTAAAAAAGATTCCTTTGAATGGTACAAGAAAGTTATTCAATCCAATGGTACAAGTTTATAGGATGAATGAATAATTTTTAATTTTTAAAAAATGGTAATCTTACTGCTATTGACAGCATACTTGAGTAATTTGGATACATCATCGAATAAAGTCGCTGCAGCTTTTAAAGGAATTAACAGAGAAGCAGGATGAGTTAGTTATCTATATCGTGAGGCATGGTAAGCCATGATTTAATACAACTAACAGAAGAAGGAATGGCACAAGCCAGCATAATTGGTAGTAGAAGGGGAAAGTTAAGATATGGTGTAGCAGATGACTATTATTTTGGATAGTCATCTGTTTTTTGCATCTTATGTGTAAGAAGACGGAATGGTAAAAAGACCTTATAAGGCTGGGTATAGGAATGAATAGCTTATTTAAAGTAAGAGGGGCTAGTTAAGCTCTTAGGAAACATGTCAACTACAACCATTCAAACAATCTATTATTAATGAAATGAAGGAAAAGTGTTGTTCATATTTTTCAGTCTTTCTTGATTGTTAATTTACTAGTTATAAATCCTAATGCTTCATGTAGTTGATTTGGTTCATAAAATCTTTATTTCAAAGGTACTTTTATGAACTTAAAATCCGTGTCAGCACGATATATTTTGTTTTCTAACTTTATTTTTAAATAACGGCAAGATCTTGACTGAATCTTTCTTAGGAGTTTATGCTGTATCGTTCATATGATAAATACGCTAAAATAAAGTAGTATCAGCAGTCCATAAAGCAAAACAAAATAGATAAAGATATTGGAGGAGAAGTCTGATGACGATTTCAGAACAAATGCAGAAGATTCATGCAAACGCACGTGTACAAAAAACATTGCAGCAAATCAAAGCGGAGGATCAACTTACCCGGGAGCAGCAGATTATGCTGACAGAAATTCCTGCGCCTCCTTTTAAAGAAGAGAAGCGGGCGGAAGCATTTAAAAAGCTATTAGAAGATTATGATTTAGAAGATGTACATATGGATGAGGAAGGAAACGTATTTGGGAAACGGAGCGGTACGGGAAATGGACCGGTATTGGTTGTTTCTGCTCATTTAGATACGGTTTTTCCAGAGGGAACAGATACCACTGTAAAAGAAAAGGATGGCAAGCTTTTTGCACCTGGTATTGGAGATGATACGAGGGGATTGGCAGAGGTACTGGCTGTTGTCCGGGCGCTTCAAGCTTCTGAGCTGCAAACCATCGGTGATATTATCATTGGCGGAACAGTCGGTGAAGAAGGCGCTGGCGATTTACGCGGTGTAAAAGCATATTTTAATGAAAATAAAGCGGATGGTTATATTTCTATTGATGGTTCCAGCCTAGAGACAATGACTTATTTAGGAACAGGAAGCTTCCGGTATCGTGTTACCTTCCAAGGAAAAGGTGGGCACAGCTTTGGAGATTTTGGAACGCCAAGTGCAACCCATGCTTTAGGAAGAGCGATAGCGGCAATCGCAGATTTGGAAACGAAGGCAGATCCAAAAACAACTTTTTCGGTCGGGCCGATTGCAGGCGGCTCCTCTGTCAATGCGATTTCTGAACAGGCATCGATGGAAGTAGATTTGCGGTCAAATGCTATGGAGGAATTAATCGTTCTTGATAAAAAATTCAATAATATTGTAGCGGAAGCATGCCGTAAAGAAAATGAGCGCTGGGGAAAGGATTCGATGACAGTGACAGTTGAGAAATTCGGGAATCGTCCACCGGCAGCCCAAAGTGATAAAGCTCCAATTGTCCAGGCATTGGCAGAAGCAATTAAGTGTGTCGGGAAGAAACCAATATATGGTCAGCCCAGCAGTACAGATGCGAACTATCCAATGAGTCTCGGAATTCCATCGATTACTTCTGGTTTAGGCGGAAAAGCCGGCGGGGCACATACCTTAAATGAATGGTTTGATCCTGCAGATGCTTATCTTGCTGTGCAAAAGCATTTTTTACTTATTCTTAGTCTGGTTGGGATTGAAAAATTGACAACACCAATACTTATCAAGGAAGAATAACGATATATTCGTTTTGGACAGGTATCACTTTCAACATTTTTTAACGGTAAAAGGAGGAGTTAGGTGCAGTTTGATGAATATAAAAACTATGATGCAACAGGTCTGGCAGAGCTTATTCGTCGGAAAGAGGTCCACCCATCTGAATTAGTGGATATTGCTTTTAAGCGGCTGCATCATGTGAATCCTGCATTAAACATGATAACACATCACCGGGAGGAAGCAGTAAAAAAGGAAGCAGGTCATTTCCCTGTCAGGGATGCTGCTTTTTCAGGTGTACCGATTTTAATGAAAAATATATCCCAGTCTATTGAAGGAGAAAAATTAACCTCAGGCTCAAGGCTTTTGCAAAATCAAGTGGAGCAGCACGATAATTATTTTGTTAAAAAATTTCGGGAAGCGGGATTTTTATTTATGGGGCATACAAACAGCCCTGAGTTTGGTTTGAAAAATATTACGGAGCCAAAGCTATACGGTCCAACGAGAAACCCTTGGAATCCGGCTTATTCACCAGGCGGCTCAAGCGGAGGAGCGGCAGCTGCAATTGCTGCCGGAGTTATTCCTGTCGCCGGAGCTAGTGATGGTGGCGGATCAATTCGGATACCTGCATCCTTCAGCGGATTGGTCGGGTTAAAGCCGACACGGGGCCGAACACCAGTAGGTCCGGGAGCTGGCAGACAGTGGCAGGGAGCATCTATTAATTTTGTATTGACAAAAACGGTTCGCGATTGTGCAGTGCTGCTCGATCAATTACAGGTAGTAGAGCCTCATGCAGCCTTTCAGACGCCGTTATATGAAAAGGGGTATCGGCATACCTTTTCTGAAAAGCTTCCCAAGCAGCTGCGGATTGCTTTCAGTACGGAATCCCCAGTAGGTACGCCGATCTCTGACGATGCGAAAAAAGCAGTGCTGCAATTTGTCCGTTATTTGGAACAGAATGGGCATATCGTGGAGGAAAGGCAGACGCCAAATGACGGTGTGCAATTAATGCGGGATTACTATGTCATGAACAGCGGCGAAATGAATGCTGTTGTTCGGGGACTGGAGAAAGCAATGGGAGTTGACTTGACGGCAGAGGATATGGAAATCGAATCATGGCTGCTTCATCAGGCTGGAAAAACCTTAACAGCAGCGGATTATTCAGATAGCCTGGCAGCATGGGATCGGGCAGCAGAAGCGATGTCCAGCTTTCATCAGACATATGATTTTTATATCTCTCCAGCAACCGCTTTCCACGCTCCAAAAGTTGGAGAGCTGACCATGACAGACCGAAAAGAACAGGAGTTTAAGGAAAGAATAGCCGCTGAAAAGGATAAGCAGGATATTATTTATGAGATGTTTTTACCAAGCTTAACGTATACACCTTTTACACAGCTTGCTAATTTAACCGGACAGCCTGCTATTTCTCTGCCTCTTTATCTGACAGAGAATGGATTGCCAATCGGCGTCCAGGTCATGGCAGGAAAAGGGGAGGAGCATCGCCTCCTGCAGCTTGCTCACGAAACAGAGCAAAGCGACTTATGGAAGGGAATGCACGGGAATCCTTATTTTCAAGGTTAGTTCTTTTATCCCTCTTGGAAGCTGACAGAGAAAAGCAGCTTCCAAGAGGGATTTTTCTGGTTCCATTCCGCACCAGCTTTCTGTTAGAATAATGAAAAAGTACCGTAAATAGAATAAAAGAAGAGCTGAAGGAGGGTCCAAATGAAGATTACTGTTCAGGATATTTTGCAAAAGGAATTATTTGCACAGGCTGTTGTGGAAACAGGAGCATCAACCCTTGCTGATAAGAATATTCAGTGGGTCTCTGTCATTGAAATGCCTGTAGAAAATTTTGTCCGAAAAAATGAGCTTGTTCTGACAACAGCACTTGGCTGTAAAGATGATTTGGATGCCTTTCAGCGATTTGTAGAAGATGTTATGCAGGCAGAGGCAAGTGCTTTAGTGATTGCAACAGGCCGGCATATTGACGATATACCTCCTGAAGTAAAAGCTGTGGCAGAAGCCCGTCAATTTAGCCTTATTCGTATTCCTTGGGAGGTGCGTTTTGCAAATATTGTGGAGATGGTACTGGATGAATTAGCACAAAGAAAAAATACGGAAATGATCCAGCATGTGAAAATGCAGCAGGATTTTCTGCAATTTATCCTGGAAGAAAAACGGCTCCATGAAATTCTTGCCTTTATTCAAATGCAGGTAGCTGCGGATGTGTATCTGACGGATCAGCATTACCGTCTCTATGATTTAGAACAATATTCAAAGGAAGCACAGGAAAAATGGCAGCAGGCTTTTCAAGAGGAAGTGACCATTCATCTGGATCAATTTATACGAGATCCGTATATGAAAAAATTTGATTTAGTCGCCTTCTTAAATAAAGAACTGATACAAATTCCTATTTTGCAAGTAACCGGAGCAGCACAGGGATATTTATTTATCGAGCTTCCAGATAAAGCTGCTTACGAGCCCTTTTTAAATAAATATAGTCAAATATTGGAGCATGCCGCTACAACGATTGCGCTGTGGCTGTCCAAAAAAAATGCAGTGGAAGCAACCGAAAATAAATTGCGCAGTGATTTTGTCGAGGAGCTGGCTAAAGGAAGATTTCGTAATGCGGAGGAGGCTTCATTGCGTGCAAGCCCTTTGGGGTATGCTGTTCAACGCTCTTATGTATGTATTATTGCCCAGCCGGAGAAGCTGCAGGAAATTTATGAACACAGGAACAAGGCTTTAGGATCTTATAAGCCCTGGGAGAGGGCCATGCTCCGCTATTTAGAGGAAGAACTGGTGTATGCGGCGCAGGCTTTAAAACAGGAAGCGATGATAACACATATAGAAGAAGCATTTTTAATCTATCTGCATATCGAACACCAGACGGATTATCAGCATGCAACCGATTTTCTGGATTTGGTTGACCGCCGCCTCAAGCATTTCTTTCCTGAAGTAACATTACGATGGGGAATTAGCGGCAGAGTACAGACATTTGCTGATTTTCATAAGACATACATAGAAGCGAAGCAAGCCGTGCACATTGGAGAAAAGAAAGGGAATCAGCGCACATGGTATGAGGAGGCGGTGCTGGAGCGAATATTATTACAGCTTCCGGACATTCCGGAAATAGGTATGCTTAGAGAGAATATATTAGATCCGTTGCTGGCCTATCAAGAAGAAAGGAAAATCAATTTGATCGAAACGTTTATTGCTTACCAGCAATACCGGGGCAATGTCAGTAAAACAGCAAAGCATCTCAGCCTTCACCGTCAATCATTATTATATCGGCTTCGAAAAATTGAAGCCTTGACAGGTTTATCCCTGCATGACTCTAATCATTTATTTTTATTAGAGTTAAGTATGAAAACCTGGGAAATGAATAAATAATAGAGGAAGAAGTATGATCCGCGTGGTGGTAGATCATGCTTTTTTAAAGTGTAAATAAAGAAATCGGCTATTTCGCCGATTTTATCCAATCCGACCTCTGGCTTCCAGCCTCTGAGAAGACACGTTAGCGTTTTTTCTCATCCTATTTATTTCTCATGAAATTCTAATCTTACTCCAATGGTACTGTCATGATTGCGGGGTAAGATGTAGTTAATAACAAATAAGGAGGAAAAACAAATGAACAAAAAAATTGGAATGATTGCAGGAGCAGTTGCATTAGCAGGAGTGGTCGGTACAGGAATTTATCATGCGGAAGCATCGAGCTCAAATGAAGAGAATCTGCAAATTGTTGAAACAGGAACCCTGAAAATGGAGGAAGCTACCAAAAAGCTGGAAGAAGAATATCAGGGAAAGATTAAAGAATTAGAGCTGGATAAAGAAGGAAATAAATTATATTATGAAGCAGAAATTTTTGTGGAAAGCAAAGAATATGATGTAAAAATGGATGCGGAATCAGGAGAGATTGTCTATGAAGAAGTGGACGATGACGATCGCAATGATGATGACAGACATCTGGAAGGCGAGCAGCCAGAAGCATCCGTAGAAAATAAGAACACGGACAATAAGCGTAATGTTATAGCGCAAGAGGAAGCCATTAACATTGCAAAACAGGAATTTGATGGAGAAGTAGTCGATATAGAATTAGATGATGATGATGGCAGATATGTTTATGAGCTGGAGCTTGTGAATGGAAACCAGGAAGCAGAATTTGACATCCACGGAGAAACCGGAGATATCCTTTCCTTAGAAGTGGATTATGAAGATGATTGAGGAAAATAAAAAAAGAGGGCGAACCAGCCTTCTTTTTTTATTTTCCTCGTTGTATAAAAAAGCGTTGTTTCTTTCATACATATTGTCAGATGATTTATAGAATAGTGGGAATATATAATGAACTTATATAGAAAGGGTAGTCAAGTCACAGAAGTTCATTTTCAAAAAGCATAAGGATGATAAGGGGCTGTTTGTATGAAAGTGAAACTGGAGGAGTATCGGGAGCGTTTGGCAAAGACGAAGGAGAGTATGGCAAAGCAGGAACTCGAAGTTTTATTGATTACCGATCCGGCAAATATGTATTATTTAACAGGATTTGATGGCTGGTCATTTTATGTGGATCAGATGCTTGTTGTCATTGATGAGGAGGAGCAGCCGATATGGATAGGGAGAACTGCAGACGCCAACGCTGCAAAGGTAACAACGTGGCTGCATGAAGAACATATTATTGCCTATCCAGATACGTATGTGCATTCAATGATAACGCATCCAATGGATTTTATCGCAGCAATTTTAAAAGAAATCGGCTTAAGTACCTGTCATATTGGTGTAGAAATGGATAGTTACTATTTTACAGCAAAGTGTTTTGCCAGATTAACAAAAGGTATGCCGGATGCGCGGTTTAAGGATGCAACTTTATTAGTCAATTGGCTGCGTATCGAGAAATCGCCTGTGGAATTAGCCATGATGCAGCGTGCTGCAATAATTTCTGAACAAGCGATGCAGGCAGGGATCGAATTGGTGAATGAAGGTGTCAGAGGCTGTGATGTGGCTGCACAAATCAGTTATGCACAATTTCGGGGAACACCGCATTTTGGCGGGGATTACCCGGCGATTGTGCCACTGCTTCCAGCCGGGGAGCGCACCTCAACACCTCATTTAACATGGACGGATCAGCCCTATCAGTCGAATGAAACAGTTATTCTGGAGCTGTCCGGCTGTTATCAGCGTTACCATGCTCCTATTGCGCGCACTGTTCAAATAGGGCAGCCTTCTGCAGCTATGCAAGATTTATCATCGATTGTTTTGGAAGGATTGCATGCCTGTCTTGATTTTATTAAACCGGGAGTCACCTGTGAGGAGATTGAGGTTGTATGGCGCAAGGCTGTAGAGAAATATGGTTTGTTCAAAGAGTCCCGTCTTGGTTATTCGATGGGATTGAATTATCCGCCGGACTGGGGAGAGCATACAGCGAGCATCCGAACAGGAGATAAAACAATTCTTCGACCCAACATGACCTTTCATCTGATTCCTGCCATCTGGTCTGAAGGGGAAAGCTTTGAAGTCAGCGAATCGATCTATGTGACTGAAGCAGGCTGCGAGACATTTGTCCAGATGCCGAGAGAACTGCATGTAAAGGGGCAAATGGCATCGATAGATATAGGAGAAGCTAAAAATGATGATCCTGCTGACTGAGAAATAGCTAAGAAATTAGAGGAGGCTGAAACAAGATGACGCATAAGAAGGAAATGAAGTTAGCGACAAAAACTGTTTGGGCAGGAGAAGCAGATTATCTGGTCCATGGAGCAACACAAGTACCAGTTGTTTTAAGTGTCGCCTATAACTATGATGATATCGATGAATGGTATGAGGTGGCCACAGGGAAAAAATCGGGCCATATTTATGGACGGAATACCAATCCAACCGTACAATCCTTTGAGGATAAAATCAAGGAAATGGAAGGGGCAGAAGCGGCAACGAGCTTTTCAACAGGAATGGCAGCCATCAGTAATACGCTAGCTGCTTTTTTAGTCCCCGGTGATCGTATTGTTTCCATTAAGGATACCTATGGCGGAACCAATAAAATATTTTCAGAGTTTCTGCCGCGGCAGCAAATTGATGTCCATCTATGTGAAACTGGAAATATGGAGGAAATGGAACAGGAGATAAAAAAGGGGTGCAAGATTTTATATTTAGAGACACCGACCAATCCAACCGTAAAAATAACAGATATAGAAAGAATGGCCGTGATTGGCAAAGAGGCTGGAGCATTGGTGGTTGTTGATAATACGTTTGCGACACCAATGAATCAACGTCCGCTGACATTGGGTGCTGACCTTGTTATTCACAGTGCGACAAAGTTTCTTGGGGGGCATGCTGATGCTTTAGGCGGTGTGGTTTGCGGGAAGAAGGAGCTTATTGGACCGATTTACCATTATCGGGAAATAAATGGTGCAACGATGGACCCAATGGCAGCTTATCTCGTATTACGTGGTATGAAAACATTGCATCTGCGCGTCCGGGAACAATGTAAAAATGCGATGGAGCTGGCATTATACCTGCAAAAGCAGGATATAGTAGAAGATGTATTTTATCCTGGATTACCAGAACATCCAAATCATGACATCGCCAGGAAGCAAATGGACGATTTTGGAGGGATGCTGAGCTTTTCCGTAAAAGGAGGGATAGATACAGTCCGTAAAGTTCTTCCCAAGCTGCAATATGCACATCGGGCTGCGAATCTGGGAGCAGTGGAAACAACGGTGGGACCGGCAAGAACAACCAGCCACGTTGAATGCACACCGGAAGAACGAGCAGCGCTTGGTATTCCTGAAGGACTTATCCGTGTTTCATGCGGCATTGAAGCTATCGATGATATTATCAGTGATTTTGAGCAAGCCTTGCATACTGTAAAAACAGAAAAATTATCTTCTTGACACCCAATGTAAAGAATAAAAAGAAAAAATTGGCTGCGTCTCTTTCGCCCAATTTTTTCTTTTTTTATCTAATAACCACAAATATTCTCTTGCCATGTATGACATACTTTGCTGTTATCGTTGCATTCTCCTGGAAACAGGGTAGGAAAATGGAGTTTGGGATCTTTTTATCCATATGTGATAGTGGAGCAGAAAAGTCTAGACAGATGTGAAGCTTTTCTATAAATAACTATGCAGCCGACAATACGGTATCGTTTTAATTACAGCAGTGGTATAGTATAATTAACTACTACAATATGAATTCTTTAAAGTGAGGTATTCAGCATATGAATATGACACAAAAAACAACGAAGGATAAGATCCTTGATTATCTGAAAAAGGAAAAATCATTAGCTGTCAGCGATTTGACAGATTTATTAGATATGACGCATATGGCGATAAGAAAGCATCTTAGTATATTAGAGCGGGACGGTTTAATTATCCGTAAAGAAGTGAAGCAGCCGGTGGGAAGACCTTCGCAAATATATTCGTTGACAGAAAAAGGGGAGCGGCTTTTTCCTAAAAACTACGAAGGGATCAGTGTTGAATTTCTGTACGATATTGAAGATATGTATGGAGAGGAAGCAATTCGCGATCTTTTTAAAAGAAGAGAGCTGCGGCTGACAAAAGAATACATGAACAGAATCGAGCAAAAATCGAATCATGATAAAATAAATGAGCTTTCAAATATTCAAACGGAAAAAGGCTATATGACAAAATTATCGCAAATTGATGAAAATACCTATGAATTAATCGAGTATAATTGCCCGATTCTGGCCGTAGCCAGCGAATTCAAAGCAGCCTGCAATTGTGAGACACAAATGTTTAAAAATGTATTGGAAACAGATAATGTAAAAAGGGTCTGCTGTAAGAGCGATGGAGATAATTATTGCAAGTTTTTGGTTGATTTTAAGCAGACACGGGAAGAAGCATAAAGGAATATGGATAGGGTTAGGCTCAATGGAAGTTGCCTGGTAAAGGATTGAATTCTGTGTGATTGTACAGAACCAATCCTTTTTTCTTTCCAGGGTATTCATGGGGGGAAGCTTCATTTTGAGCAGCATGTTAGAAAGTAGCTGGATTTTTAGCTGTGTCTAAAAATCCAGGCGCAATAAGAATATATCCTTTAAACAAAAGGAGTAATCCCTGCGTGCTTTTGTACAACATCAACATAGTAAACCAGCTCATCAGATAGTTTCGAGATACGGTTAATTATATTTTGGTTTACGATAATATTATTTGTATAATCACTTTCTTCCATAAACACATATTTAGGAAGCACCCAGGCATGCATATAATCGAGGATTGGTTTTAAATGCTGCTCGGGAACTAAATAATGCTTTGCAGTACCTGCTGTCGCCAAAATACCAACGATTTTATGTTGAAATGCGTCTACGGGCAACAGGTCAAAAATATTTTTCAGTGTTCCCGGTATCGAGGCTTGAAAAACAGGCATGCCAATTAAAAGCCCATCTGCCTGCATGATTTTTTTCAATAAAATATTGGTATCGCCCGTATAATCCTGATATGGACGACCGTCACTAAATACGACATCGTATTCTTTTAAATCAATAAGCTCTAAATCTACTTCTGTATATTCCTGTTGCATATAATGTAAAGCCTGTTCGACAGCAATCCTTGTTTTTGACCCGACTGTGGAGCCGGAGATTCCAACTATTTTCATAGAGCATCCTCCTCCATTATTTGTTAGCTTGCTATTCTTATATAGGATTACAATTTGTTATATCTGGTTTCGTCATGATTAAATGCAGACGCAGAAGCATCATTGCTTATTTTCAAAATATAGCTGTCGAATGCTTTGGCTGAATTCGTGCTTTTGGATCTATATAATTTTTGGCATTATTAATCGCTGTCGGGCCCTCGCCGAATCCTGTAGCGATTAATTTTACTTTACCATCATACGTACAAATATCACCGGCTGCATAGATGCCGGGGATGTTGGTTTCCATTTTGGAATTCACAACAATACTGTTTCGTTCGATTGCTAATCCCCAGTTTTTAATGGAGCCAAGGCTCGATATAAAGCCATAGTTACAAATAATATCGTCTATCTCCAGCTCGATCAGCTCTTTGCCCTTTACCTCCTGCAGAAGGAGCTTTTCAATACGATTTTTGGCAACAATTGCTGTTGGAGCAAATGGAGTAAGCTTTTCAATGCTGGATGTATGTAATTGATGGACACTGTGTTCATGCGCACGAAATTGATCTCTGCGATGAATTAATGTAACCTTTGCAGCAACTTTTTCCAGCATGAGTGCCCAGTCTACGGCAGAATCTCCACCGCCTAGAATCGCTACATGCTTATCTTTGTATTTATTCATATCCTGTACATAATAATGCAGATTTGTGCCTTCAAATGCCTCGCTATCGCCAACATTTAATTTTCTTGGTTGAAAAGCACCGTTACCGGCTGTGATAATCATTGTTTTCGTTAAATGCTCTTCCCCTGTATTGGAAATAAGGCGAAATGTATGATCGTCTAAACGCTCTACGGTTTCGACAGACTGCCCGAGTACAATTTCAGGGTCAAACATCCTTGCTTGTTCTTCCAATTGATTGATAAGCTCCTGCGCCCGTATTTTTGGGAACCCGGCAACATCATAAATATATTTTTCCGGATAAAGCGCTGTTAACTGTCCGCCAATGTGAGGCAGGCTTTCAATGATCTTTACACTTACCTGGCGCATCCCCCCGTAAAAGGCAGTAAATAATCCGGTCGGTCCAGCTCCAATAATGGTTACATCAAAAACTTTCACCATACAATACCTCTTTTCTTTAATGAAATGTTATAGGATTTGCTGCATACAATCAGTTACATGGCGATAAAAAAATGAGTAGCTTTATTTGTAGAAATCTCAAATAAAAACCATGTTATTACACTTTTTATACCTAAAAGTATAATAATAGTGAATTTTAAAGTCAAGGCTATAGCAAAGATTAAAAAGCGTAAAAAATATATTTATACTTATGGGTTGAAAAAGTATATAAAATCATATAAACTGAAAATTATTAAAATATATTTAGGAGGAGTTACACATGGCAAAATTTGAATTACCAGAACTACCTTACGCATACGATGCATTGGAACCATCGATCGACAAAGAAACAATGAACATTCATCATACGAAGCATCACAACACCTACGTGACGAAATTAAATGATGCACTGGAAGGACATGAAGATCTGCAGAACAAATCCATTGATGCGCTTGTGGCTGATCTGGATGCCGTTCCGGAAAGCATTCGTACGGCAGTACGCAACAACGGCGGCGGACATGCTAACCACAGCTTTTTCTGGACGTTACTATCTCCAAATGGCGGCGGCGAGCCAACAGGAGAGCTGGCTGATAAAATCAACAGCAAATTCGGCTCCTTCGATCAATTTAAAGAAGATTTTGCAGCGGCAGCAGCAGGACGCTTCGGTTCAGGCTGGGCATGGCTCGTATTAAATAATGGTGAGCTTGAAATTACAAGCACGCCAAACCAGGATTCCCCATTAACAGAAGGGAAGACACCATTACTAGGATTGGATGTATGGGAGCATGCATACTATCTTAACTATCAAAACAGACGCCCGGAATATATTTCTGCATTCTGGAATGTAGTAAGCTGGGATAAAGTAGCTAGTAATTACGAAGCTGCGAAATAAGTGATAAAGAAAAAAGTTTGCAGGTATATGCTTATATCTGTGAACTTTTTTTGTGCTGAGAAAGTGTGAAAATATGTATTTCCCTTGAAATAATTTGTTCATTATTAAACTTTGATAAAGAACGGAATACTGTTTTTAATATCGGTGATTGGGAACATAGATACTATGGAAATAAACCCGAACAGTAAGATGAATGTAAAAATACAGTTGGAAAGGATCGATGAATATGAATTTGGAAGAGCTTCTATCAAAAATGGAGACAGAAGGTGTCATTCATGGCGGTTCAGATGTGAATAAGGCAATGGTCGCGGTATCAAGTGAAACAAGACGCTTATGCGCACAATTGAATAATGGTGTGTATACAAGTGAAGAGATCAGGCAGCAGGTGTCTGAAATTATTGGACAGGAATTGGATGAAGGCTTTTCTTTATTTGTACCCTTCATATCAGATTTTGGAAAGAACATTAAAATAGGGCAAATGTATTCATTAATGCTGGATGTAAGTTCCAGGACCAAGGGAAAATCATCATTGGAGACGAAAGCTTAATCGGTCATAATGTTGTTTTTGCAACCATAAATCATGATTTTAATCCTTTAAACAGGGGAACGATGTATCTAAAACCGATTGAATTGAAAAAAAGAACGTGGATTGGTTCGCATTCGACGATTCTTCCAGGTGTTACTGTTGGTGAAAATGCAGTCGTTGCCGCTGGATCAGTCGTTACCAGGGATGTTGCACCGGATACGATTGTTGGCGGGAATCCAGCAAAATTTATAGCAAATGTAGAGGATAAAATAAAGTGATCACTATTATTTTAGCTTACAGAAAAGCGGATACGATTTGATATTATGAACAAGTTAGTCTAAAATTTCTTGTCAAATACGTATAGCAGGGATTTCTATTGAAGTGTTGATTGGATACTTTACTCTATTTAAAAATGAAGAGGTTTCTACTATTCTGACACGTATAGAAGATAACAAAGGTTATTCGAAATAGAATTATTAGCAATCATTAGAAAAAGTGTATATTCTTAACCAAAAGGAGGATGTTTTTAATGGAATATGTAAAGTTCGGTAATACCGGTTTAGATGTATCACGTATCTGTTTAGGAGCAATGGGATTTGGTGATCCCGAAAAGTGGATTCATAAGTGGGTTTTAGATGAAGAAAAAAGCCGGCCCGTCATAAAAAAAGCAATCGATTTAGGTATTAATTTCTTTGATACTGCCAATATCTATTCCATGGGGGAAAGTGAAAGGATTCTTGGTAAAGCTTTAAAAGATTACGCAAACCGTGATGATATTGTTCTTGCTACCAAAGTTCACCAGACCATGCGTCCTAATCGTCCGAATGGGGGAGGTTTATCCCGAAAAGTAATCATGAGTGAAATAGATCATAGTTTAGAACGCCTTGAGACAGATTATGTAGATTTATATATTATTCATCGTTGGGACTACGATACGCCAATTGAAGAAACAATGGAAGCACTGCATGACGTGGTCAAATCCGGTAAAGCACGTTATATCGGAGCCAGTGCCATGTATGCTTGGCAATTTCAAAAAGCACAACGGGTGGCAGAGCGAAATGGCTGGACGAAATTTGTTTCGATGCAAAATCATTATAATTTAATCTATCGGGAAGAGGAACGTGAAATGATTCCGTTTTGCCAGGATGAGAAAATAGCAATTACGCCGTATAGTCCACTTGCTTCAGGGAGATTGACACGTGATTGGTCTCAAACGACATTTCGCTCTGAAACAGACACTGTACAACAATCCAAGTATGATACGATGATGGAATCGGATTATGGTATTGTGAAACGTTTGGGTGAAGTAGCAAAAAATCGTCATACAACAAAAGATAAAGTTGCGTTAGCCTGGCTTCTCAATCAGGACCAAGTGGTTGCTCCAATCATCGGTGCACAAAAAGAAAGCCATATTGAAAGCTCAGTAGCCGCACTGGATATTAAGTTAGCGCCTATGGAGATGCATTATCTGGAAGAATTATATATTCCTCATCCAGTAGTTGGAGCTCTTTCTAATCCCAAAAGTAACTATTAAATAACTTTGAGTGGGAAGCTAATAGAATCATTAATAAAATTCACTTTACAGAGAATGTACAAAAAGTCCAATAAAAGGACAAAGTGCTAAAAAGGACCTTCTGCTAAGAACACTCACATCGTGTGAGCAGCATAGAAGTCGGAGCAGCTTGTGAAAGTTCATTCGTAAAAAATACGTCGCCTTGAACATTCGACGCACAAATGTTTTTGGTGGGGTGAGTAATCGCAATGGTTTTCGATGGGACGAGTAACCGCAGTCCCAAAAGCTCTTCGGTGGGGCGAATAATCGCAGTCCCAGTCTCAGTCCCAATTCCAGGACGTGCTAGTGTCGGCGTTAGGACGTTGCGACTTTAACCGACTGGTTCTTTTTTATCTGGCTTTTTGAACACGCGCTATAACTAATCAAAATAATGTCGGGGAGCAGGGATAAAAATGAAAAAAACGATGTATATGATGCGACACGGTCAGACGCTTTTTAATATACGCAGGAAAATTCAAGGAGCGTGTGACTCACCCTTGACAGAAGAAGGAATAAAGCAAGCGCAAATAGCAAGCGGGTACTTTCGTGATATTACCCTCGACGAAGCATACAGTTCCACTTCGGAAAGATGCTGCGATACATTGGAATTGATTACGGATTTACCTTATAAACGATTAAAGGGTTTGAAGGAAATGAATTTTGGTGTATTTGAAGGAGAAAGCGAGGACTTAAATCCGAAAGATAAAAGCACTTTTTTTCTTCAATATGGTGGGGAATCGAGAGAACAAGTCAAAGACAGAGTGGTAGAAAGCTGTTTGGATATTATGAATAAAGATGGACATCAATCCGTGTTGGTTGTATCCCATGCAGGTGCCTGTTTGCATTTTATGCGCAAGTGGATGGACGCAACCGAAGAACTAAATAAAGGTTTCACCAATTGCTGTATATTTAAGTATGAATTTGATACAGAGGAACAAACCTTTACTTTAGTCGATTCAATTAGACCTGTATAGGAACCAGCTGATTTTCCTTAATCACTTCTTTGGTGTTTCACTTCCATTCAATAGTGGAGCAAACATAGAAAGCAGCGGGTATTTCATTAACAGAGCAGGATTTAAAGCAAATCGATGCTGTGTATCCGGAGCCTCTCTCCAAGCAGCCGCTAACGTTATGGTAGGTAAAGTAATAAAGAATTTTCATAGTATATCAGGATAGGAGCAGTCAGGGAAGAGGAACCCCGGCTGCTTTTTTAGGATTACGCCACTATATGTCCGTGAACAGAATATAGGTTAAAAAACAGACGGAGTTATTCGTTGACATGAAGTCTACTTTATCTTGTGAAGTTTCATTATCACAGTGGAAAGAGAGCTGCTGAATATTCATAGAGTAATTTGTCAATAATAAAAGATAACTAATTTAAAAAAGCAATTCGTTTAAATATTGGACCTGTTATAGTAACATAAATGATAGAAAGGTTCAGGCAGATAAGGAGGGTGATGATGGAACAGGAGAAGGTATTAGAAAGCAGTCAGATTCAAGACGTTTTAAATAATGTCAATAACGTTATTTTCGGTAAAGAGGAAATTATCAAGCTTAGTCTGGTGGCATTACTAACAGAAGGGCATGTCTTATTAGAGGATGTTCCCGGTGTAGGGAAAACCATGCTGGTCCGTACGTTGGCAAAATCGGTAAATTGTGATTTTACTAGAATTCAATTTACACCGGACTTACTTCCATCGGATGTGACAGGCGTATCTATCTATAACCCGAAGGAATTAGAATTTGAGTTTCGGGAAGGTCCCGTTTTTGGAAATATTCTGTTAGCAGATGAAATTAATCGGACATCGCCAAAGACCCAGTCGGCATTACTGGAAGCGATGGAAGAAAAAAGTGTCACGGTGGATGGGAAGACACGACGGTTGAAAAGTCCCTTCTTTGTGATGGCAACGCAAAACCCAATTGAATATGAGGGAACCTATCCTTTGCCGGAAGCACAGCTGGACCGTTTTCTATTAAAACTGCGTATGGGCTATCCGACCTATAATGATGAATTAGAAATGCTGTCGAGAAATAGAAACCATCATCCCATCGAAGAAATTCAAGCAGTGATGTCGCAGGATGAGCTGCTGTTGGCACAGGAAGAAGCGAAAAATGTTTATATAGATGAAACGATTCAGCAATACATTCTGAATATAGTCACTCGTACCAGAGCACACAGCTCGATTTATTTAGGAGTAAGTCCAAGAGGGTCACTTGCCTTAATGGAAGCTTCGAAGGCATATGCGTATATTGAGGACAGAGATTATGTCATCCCGGATGATGTAAAGTATTTGGCTCCCTTTGTGTTGGCTCATCGAATTAATTTGACAGCAGAAGCACGTTATCAGGGGAAATCAAATGAAGCAGTGATTGATTCGATTATTCAGTCTGCCCATATCCCGATTAAGAAAGGTCTGGCAGAATGAAGGAAAATCTCCGTGTCCTTTTTCGCAGTGTCGGTGTGTTGGCATTGATGATTATTCTCTTCTGCTACGCGATGTTTCAAGGGGGATTTGTAAGCTGGTTTTTATTTTATGGCTACCTGCCAATTGGGGTATACCAGCTTCTCTTTGCTTGCTATCCCTTGCGTGCATGGCAGGTTTACCGGGAAATTGAGAACCCGGTCCGGCAAGCCGGTGATGAAATCGTAGTGAAGGTACATATGAAACGGAATCTTCCTTTTCCCTTATTATATTGTACTTTTGAAGAAAAATTTCCTCCGTCTTTAATGAAGGAAGATACGAAGAAGGCGAAATATCATTCTTCCCAAATGTCAGAACAAATGACGGTCTCCCGCAGGCTGATACGCATGTTGTTTCCTCTCTTTCGCAGACATTTCACATTCAGCTACTCCCTGCAATCTCTGCCGCGTGGAGAGCATGTATTGGATAAAGTAACGATTCAAACGGGAGAAATATTTGGTTTTATCAAGAAAAGCCGTGATTTTCAGGTCGAAAATAGATTTGTTGTCTATCCATATGTACATGATATCCGTTTCATGAGCGATCTCACAAGCTATGAACAGGGGGGCGTTGTATCCAATCAATTACAGCAAATGCATACAACGATTGCCTCAGGTGTCAGAGAATATGCTCCGGGTGATCGTTTTACATGGATTGACTGGAAGCAGACAGCGAGAAAGCAAACGATGATGACAAAGGAATTTGACCGGGAGAAAAGCATGGATATTCTGCTGGTTCATGATAGTTTTATGCATCAGAAGAAAAATCAGCTAATCTATGAAGCTTCGATTGAAATGAGTTTATCTCTTATGGAGCAGCTGGAAAAGAAAGACTATCAGACAAGCTTTGTTTCTATTGGGAAGAAGGCGCATTTATTTGAATTAGGACATCATGAGCAGCAAATAGAGCTGGTGAAGGATTATCTTTTGACTGCGAGACCGGAAGAACAGGGGGATTTTTCGATGCGATTCCGTGAAGAAATGGTTCGCTTCCATCAAGCAGATATTATTTTTCTCATTGTAACATCGATGGATTCTCATGTCGTACAGACCATTCAGGAGGTAAAGCAGCGTATGAAGCATTTATCCGTCCTTTATATCCATCCTGGAAAACTTCTGTCTGAAGAGGAAAAGCATATGCTGGAGCCGCTCCGTTTCTCAGGTATAGCTGTGCAGGAATTAAGTCTGGAGCAGCTTGCAACGGACCCTGTTGAGGTGATATTTAAATGACCAGAAACCCGACACAAACAAAAACGCTGCATACACTTCTATTATATATTGCAGGATTTTGCCTTTTCTTAGAATGGCTTTATCCGCTTGAGGATATTTCGGAAACAAGCATTGGCGTGTTTATTTTATTTGCACTATATTGCTTTTTCATTTCCTATTTTCAGTTACATTGGCTGGTCAGTTTTCCTGTAAAGGGCTTCGGTTTGCTGTTGATTGTTCACCTGCTTTACTTTGAAACAAGCTTTTTAGATCTGCAATGGATCGCAGAAACCTTGCAGGAAATAACTTATAATATTGGGCTGATGTTTTCCGGACAATGGTATATGCTCACTACCTTTTTCAGAAGTCTGTTATTCCTGCTTCTTATTTGGCTGATGAGCTATCTGCTTTATTATTGGTTTGTCAGAATGAAGAACATTATCTTATTTATTATTTTGACCTTTGTATATATTGGAATTTTAGATACATTTACTGTATATGAAGGTGCAGCCGCAATTGTACGTATTTTCGTTATTTCTTTTATTGCGCTTGGAATGTCGAGCCTGAGTAAGGAGGTTGAAAATAAACGTATTCCGATCTCTGTTGCCGAGCGGTTAAAATATTGGCTTCTCCCGCTTGTTCTGCTAGTGGCGGTTGTAACCTTTATCGGCTATCAGGCACCGAAAGCGGGCCCGCAATGGCCGGACCCTGTGCCGTTTTTAGAAAATGCGGCAGGTAATATGAGGGGTGATGATGGATCAGGAATGGGGCGGGTAGGCTATGGAGAAGATGATTCCCAATTAGGAGGCTCCTTTGCTCAGGACAATACCGTTCTTTTCGAAGCTGTGGTGGAAGAAGACCACTATTGGCGGATTGAAACAAAGGATGTTTATACAGGAAAGGGCTGGGAGACATCTCAGGATAGAAGCCTGCTTGACCAGGCAAATGGGCAGATTACATTAACAACCTTTCAGGACAGTGTGGATACGGATTCATTAAATACAGAAATCAATTTTACCGGGAGCAGCCGTTTACCCAGGCTGGTGTATCCTTATGGGGTTGCTTCTATTTCAGCGGAGGATAATATTGATTTTCACCTGAATGAAAGCCTGGAAGCAATCGAAACGACACGGAATGGCCAAAATAGCGTTATAAGTTCCTATGAAATAAACTATGAGAATCCATCCTTTGATATTAACGCTCTGCGAAATAGTCCGGAAGAGGAGCCAAGATCGATTTCTAACCGTTATACACAGCTGCCGGATAATCTTCCGGAAAGAGTGGGGGATTTAGCAGCAGAAATAACAGCAGGATATGAGACAAGGTATGATAAAGCACGGGCAATTGAGCGTTATTTCAGTGCAAATGACTTTGAATATCAGACAACAGATATCCCGGTTCCGGGAGAAGAGGAAGACTATGTGGATCAATTTTTATTTGAGACACAAGCAGGCTATTGTGATAACTTCTCGACAGCAATGGTTGTCATGCTCCGGTCTGAGGATATCCCGGCAAGATGGGTGAAGGGATTTACAAGCGGTGAAAGGATAGACTCGAATCTCGAGGAAGAAACGCATGTGAATCAGGTTACGAACAGCAATGCTCATTCATGGGTGGAGGTATATTTTCCGGAGGTAGGCTGGGTACCATTTGAGCCGACACAGGGATTCACAAATATGGCTGATTTCCATACCGATATGGATGAAAATGATACACCTGTTACGGAGGAAGAAGATGCGCTGGAAGCACCAGAATTTGATCAGAATGAAGAGGTAGAAGAGGAAGAAGGAACCAATGAAGCCGAAGAGCAGGACGGAGATACAGCCGCTTCGGATGAAGATACAGGAAATTCTGTACAAACATTCTATCTTCTTATTGGAATAGGAATTATTCTTTTACTGATTTTATTTGTCCTTTACAAAAAGAGAAGAGCGATACGCATCTTTTTCTTACAAAGGAAACTGGAGCATCATTTTGACGAAGCTGCATTCCAGACAGCATATCTCTATCTGTTAAAGCTGGCACATAAAACAGGCTATTCGCGCAGCAGTGATGAAACATTAAGAGAATATGCCCAAAGAATAGATGAGAACCTCCATACGGAGGAAATGAGCAAGCTGACCAAAGTCTATGAACAGATGGTTTACAGCAAAGGGTTGACAGATGACAGAGAAGAAATAATTCAATTATGGAAAAATTTAATCAATCAAATAATGCCTTGACCCGGAGCGCATCAATTAGTAGAATGAAAAAGGAAATACTGTGAGGACGATGGAAGAGCATCCCTCTGCGTAATGAAAAAATTATCCATTTTAAATATGCCTTTCGTATATCCTCGAAAATAAGGTTCGAAAGTTTCTACCGGATCACCGTAAATGATCCGACTATGAAGGCAGAAGAAGGTTCATTTATGCTTCCCGGATTCTGCCTTTCTATGTTTTTTGTGCGTCAGTTGCAGAAGTAGAAAGGTGAATCCGGGATTTTTAATAGGCGAAGCAAAGGTAAAGGAACGAATCGTTCATCATCTATCCTTTAGAAAAGATACAGATTGGAGTCTAGTTATGGAAAATAATGAATTAGTACTGGTTTTAGATTTTGGCAGTCAATATAACCAATTAATTACACGTCGTATCCGTGAGTTCGGTGTGTACAGTGAGCTTCATTCACATAAATTAACTGCTGCAGAAATTAAGGAAATGAATCCAAAAGGAATCATTCTTTCCGGCGGACCGCACAGCGTTTACGGCGAAGACAGCTTCCGCTGTGATGAGGAAATCTTTAACTTGGGAATTCCTGTCCTGGGAATTTGCTATGGCATGCAATTAATGTCCCTGCACTTTGGCGGAAAAGTAGAAGCATCTAAAAACCGCGAATATGGAAAAGCATTAATTGAATTAAATGAAAGCCCGGCTCTGTTTAAAGACACGCCGACAAAACAGACGGTATGGATGAGCCACGGCGATAAAGTAACAGCAGCACCGCCTTCCTTCGTGGTAGATGCAACAAGCCCGTCCACACCAGTTGCTGCAATCAGCGATACAGATAAGCAGATGTATGGAGTACAATTCCATCCGGAAGTACGTCATTCCGAGTATGGAAATGATTTATTAAACAGCTTCGTTTTCGATGTATGTAAATGTACAGGCGACTGGACAATTGCCAACTTTATCGAAATGGAAACAGAAAAAATCAAGGAAACCGTCGGCGACCGTAAAGTACTTTGTGCATTAAGCGGCGGCGTAGATTCTTCTGTTGTTGCAGCGTTAATTCATAAAGCAATCGGTGACCAGCTGACTTGTATTTTCGTTGATCACGGTCTTCTTCGTAAAAATGAAGCAGATGATGTCATGGACGTCTTTGCAGAAGACTTCCAGATGAACATTATCAAAGTGGATGCAAAGGACCGATTCTTATCTAAATTAGCAGGTGTTTCCGATCCGGAACAAAAACGTAAAATCATCGGAAATGAATTCATCTACGTATTTGATGATGAAGCAGCCAAATTAAAGGATATTGACTTCCTGGCACAGGGAACACTATACACAGATGTGATTGAGAGTGGTACAGAAACAGCACAAACCATCAAATCACATCACAATGTAGGCGGCCTGCCGGAAGATATGCAATTTGAATTAATCGAACCATTAAATACATTATTTAAAGATGAGGTACGTGAATTAGGTTCGCAGCTTGGAATTCCTGACCGCATCGTTTGGCGTCAGCCATTCCCGGGACCAGGACTCGCTATCCGTATCCTCGGTGAAGTAACAGAAGAGCATTTAGAAATCGTTCGTGAATCGGATGCAATCCTTCGTGAGGAAATTGCAAAAGCTGGTCTTGACCGCGATATCTGGCAATACTTCACTGTCCTTCCAAACATTAAGAGTGTTGGTGTAATGGGAGATGCCCGTACGTATGCACATACGATTGGTATTCGTGCGGTAACTTCAATTGATGGAATGACTTCGGATTGGGCGCGGATCCCTTGGGATGTGTTGGAGAAGATTTCTACTCGTTTGGTGAATGATGTGGATAATATAAACAGAGTAGTTTATGATGTTACCTCTAAGCCTCCAGCTACGATAGAGTGGGAGTAAATTGTTAACATAAATTAAAGTAAAAAAGGCTATTATACAACATTTATTGAAACGTGAAATAGACTAAAAAACTAAAAAATAAATCCCTGCCAAGATTTTTCTTAGCAGGGTCTTATTTTGAAAAAAATATAACGATGTTCTAGGTTGATGTTAAATAAAGATAGTTAGAAATTTTACTCTATGGAATCAAGACTCATAAGTTATTGCTTCTCATACTTTTTTGTACTCTTTACAACGAAATAAACTATATATTAAAAATGAAAGGATTAAGCTTTTTATGGAAATAAAAGATATTATTACAATTATAGGAGTTTTATTCTCTATTGCTGTAGCTATAAAAACATTGTTTTTCAGTTCAAGTAAACCAACTATTAATATTGAAGGGAATAACAACACCGCTAAAATAAAAAATGAAAAAAATACAACTAACATTTCTAAAACTACCAAAACAGTTATTATCCCTCCAAAAAACTCTAATAATAACTCTAATTCTTCAGAAAACGAAGTAGTTTTAATGCTTTTACGCATTTTATGCTTCATAATTGGAATTGTGTTTATTTTAACATTTAATACCTATATAGTGGCTATTCTGTCAGTTTTAATTGTTATTTCTCTACTTTTAAATGTTGCTCGAACAAAAAAGTATAGATTAACATCGCAAGAAATTTTCTTTGTCATTATTGAACATGTTTTCCTTTCTATAATAGTCCTATTTGCATTATATATGCCGGAACAGCTTAAAAATTTACTAGGCCAATTTAAACCCTTTAATGTTAATGGATTTAGCTTTTTTATTGATTGGCTAACTGATTCTGTAAAAATAATATTGAGTAGCCTGAATAAAGATGAAATGTTTAATGTCGGAATTGTTCTATTATTAAGGATTGTAGGTACTGTATTTTTAACTAGCTTAATTCTTAACAAATTTCCTAAGAAAACTTTTATTCGAAAAATCCAAAATTTTAGAGAGAATTCAAAATCAAGCTATTTTTCTTTAGCTTTATCGTGCTTTTTTATACTTCTTTTGTTACAAAGCTCATTTCTCTACTATCCTTTGAAAGACTTGTTGTCTCCTATAATGGAAAGTATTAGAGATAGTATAAGCATTTGGTTTAATAAGTAACTATTAAAAAAGAAACTCTGTAATGATTTTCCTAAGCAAGGTTTCTTTTTAGCTGAAATAACAAATTAATCCATCACTTTTTTCTTATCAATGACTAAACTTTTTATTTTGCCATGAATATAAATGTAATATTTTAAGATTAAATAGTGACAGAATGTTTTGCATGCTGTAAGACCTTACATCAGCTTGAATAATCCATCAAACGTATAATCTATGCTTGAAGGACACATAAATCGTACTGCCCTCTTCATTAGTAGATTAGCAGTACGATTTCCATCAAACATTATTGATTTTTTCCATCTGCTCTAATTTTGCTTAGGATAACAAAACAGACAAAGGTTACTTAGCAGGTAAACCAAGCCCTTTGGCTATTCCCTCCGCATGTCCTTGTGCTATTTCTTCTATAAAAGCTTCGTTTTTCAGCTTATCTGCATCTTCTGCATTATCGATAACCCCATTTTCCGTTAAGGTGGCTGGTGAACTCGATTCACGTAAAACATGTAAATTGGCTTCTTTTTCCCCGCGATCGGTGAATCCTGTTTGTTCCACTGTTTCATTGTGGATTGTTTTTCTTGTAGCGTTCGTTCTTTCCTTATTATCATAGCTTCCGTTCCATGTAAAAGATTCATAGCCTGTAGGATTACCTGCATTAATATGTATGGAAACAAAAAAGTTAGCTCCCCAATTATTTGCTTCATTTGTTCTCGCATTTAATGATTTGGTAACATCGGACGTTCGAGAAAGCTTAATCGTGTGACCGCTATACTGCTCATTTAAAATGTCTCTGGTTTTCAAGGCGATTTCCAACATTATATCCTTTTCCTGTAAACCGTTCGCTGATGCTCCTGGGTCAGATCCGCCATGTCCTGGATCGATATAAATGCGCGTGTTTGCTGCTTCTACTACATTATGGGAAATGGTTATACTTGTTAGGGCAATTCCCCAAATGATAGAAACAAACAGAAACATTTTAAGTCCCGTTTTACTTGTTTTGAAAGAATAATGCTATCTCCTCCTTCTATATAGCTATTCAACCATTTTAGGTTCCATCAAAAAATTTGCCGACAGGTCGATATGTTGATAGATTGATAAAATATATTTCTATATGTTTGAAAAATTGTAAAAAGATAGGATATAGAAATTTCGTTTACTCCTTGTTAGAGAGTAGGTTTGTAAGAGTTCTCTATAATCCATTTTTTTATATCTGAATTGAACAGCTATTATAAGTGGAAAGAGCATCCTGTCAGCAATCAAGATTTTAATTGGATGATTGTAGAACAAAACATATGGCGCGAATTTTAACTATCTTAGAATTCGTGCCACTCAATTATTTATGTTATTCATCCTCTTCTTCAATACGGAATAAATCATTCATATCTTTAATATTTAATGCACTTACAATTTTATCTATGTGTTCTAATTGGATTCGTTGACGCTTGCCACTTGCCAGTTCACTAAGCGTTGCACGTCGGATGCCTGTTTTAATATGTAACTGTGTGATGGATAAATCATGACGATGTAGTAATTGATTTAGCTGCAAATGTACTTTTTTCAATGTTAAATCCCTCCTTTTATATTGACTGTACCTTAAAGCGTACAGTATAATTGCATTAATAGTGTACCTATAAAAGTACAAATTAATCTTATTAAAAGGAGAGATTTCATGATTACTGATCCAGAGGCACAAGAGATATTAGAAAAAGAATTGAATCACAAATTATACATTGCGGAAATGCAAGAAAGATTAGTTGCTGTTACGTATTATTTAATTTCTGATGATTTATATACAGTGGAACACGCTATTCCCGAATTAATTAAACTGATTAATTTATTAGAAAAAGAGCAAGAAGGAATCACTTATTGTATTGGAAAGCTGGATGGAATTTCTTTTAAGCACAGAGGTTAGGAAGTTGTCTCACACTTGATTGTAAAACATAGAGAAAATGCTTTTATTTTATATACAAGCACTTAGTTATATTATTATTAAATAACCACCATAAAAAGCTTGATGGTTCTTAAAATAATTGTACCGTTTTATACCTTTGGTTACAATGTGTCCAAAGTGCGTTTTTATGGAAAACATAATTCCTCAATAGGATCAGATTGTTAAGTAATAAACTTTATAAAAGTCAAATTGTCCATTTACACAATGAAATAAGAAATAGTTTGGATGAGATGCTGAAATGCCTGAGAAAGCCATATTTCAATGAATCTTAGAATGAAAGATTAGGAGATAATAGATGACAAAAGAATTTAAAAAATATAATAAAGTAGTCCAGGAGAAAAAAGCCAAAATAAAAGAACTGAGTACGTACTTAGAAAACGGATTATATACTTTTGATGAGGATCTTAGAACTGTTTTTAACACAGCAAAAACCAGTCACCCTATGATTAATAATCTTAAAAATACAAAAAAAGAAGATCAACTTTCACTGGAAATTGAAGATACTAGACAGAAGTATTTTAATGGAAGTATCTTATGGTTCTGTATTAATGGCGATATCAGAATTTTTTCAGATGATGAAATACTTGTCATTTGTACCGATAAAGAAAGTTATCAAAGGAAAATAGCAAACTATACTTATTTTTCATCTTTCTTCCGTATTCCTGCATTAATCAGTCAAGACGCTAAGCATAATATGTTGACGGAAGCATTCATTCATTTTGAAGATAAAACAGATAACGATGAAGCATTCATTTTAAAAACAATATATGATGATTATCGTAGCTATTTCAGTTATCTAACTCTTCATACAAAGATTGATTATCAAACTTTGAATAGCTTATTAGACAGAAGCTCAAATGTGATTCATATCCATCAGTTTGAAAAAATAATAGAAAAAGTTGCCCCGGAATTATTTTCTCTGAATTTGCCGTTTATCAACTTACATGGCGATTTGTGGTCTGATAATATTCTTTTAAACGATGAAGCAGGGGAGAGAACTTTGTGGTATATCGATTGGGAGACTGCAGGTAAATATGTTTTCTTCTACGATTTTTTCAAATTTATTTGGAACGAATTAGACGTACATCATAATTATTTCTATTATAAGAGGTATATAGCAGGGGAATTTGACGAAGGGCTAACAAGTCTTTTCGCTATTTTTCATCTAAAGTTTCAACCAGAGTTTAGACAATCTTATTTTTGTCTCTTTTTCCTAAATTTTATTCTTAATGATACAGACAATATTGCGTTTGAATACAAACATGAGGAAATAATTAACTTTGAACGTAAGGTTTTCACATTAATGTCTTAATTCAGTTTCCATACTGTAAATGTAGCAAATCGAATTGAGCATCACTTATTATTTAAGAATAAGGGCGGGGATAGTTTGGGGACAATTCCAAAGATTTAACTACTTTTCACGCGATAAAATACTGTTAAATCAATCTTTGTGTCTGTAACTAATGATGATACCTATTGAGTGGGAATAAAAGGCTAACTTGATTTGA